>CAVQZM010000001.1:0-9364 GCA_963718475.1 uncultured Actinomycetes bacterium
GGCTTATTCGGATGCCGTTTGGCCGGGGCCGCCGTCCTGGTCAGGCGGCTTGGCCGGGTGGTCCGTGGCTGTGGAGGGTCTGGCCGTGGGGGCCGTGCGCGGTGACGGTGCCGTCGGGATGGCAGGTCAGCGTCCAGCCCCAGCGATGTATTGCGATCAGATGGTGGAACCGGCACAACAGCTTCAGGTTCTTCAGCGACGTGGTGCCGCCCTTGGACCGGGGGACCAGATGATGCGCCTGGCACACCGACGGCGGCTGGTGGCAGCCCGGGAAGCTGCACTGCTTGTCCCGCAAGATCACTGCTTTGCGCAGGTGCGGGGGGATCTCGGCAGCCGGGGTGCCCATGTCCAGCGGCTGGCTGAGCCCGGTGTAGGGGTGTCGCAGAAGCTGGCCGCGCAGGTACCCGGCCAGGCCGCCGGGCCCGGACAGCAGGTCCGTGCCGAGCCGGAGCAGGGCGTCTTGCAGCCGCTGGCGGATATCCGGGGACAGCGGGTGGGGGGCCGGGCAGTCCCGATCCTGGCAGGTGCACTCGCCCCGCGGGCCGCCGTGGCCGGGAGGCGGGGACTCCGGGCCGCCGTGGCTGCACCGGTCGCCGTGGCTGGCCTGGTGGGGGTTGTCGCCGCCGTCAGCGGGGTCGTCATGGGAGTGGGCGAGGATCTGCAGGAACAACTCGGTGAGCTGGTCCAGGGCGGCCCAGTTGATCTGCCCGGTCACGATCGGCACCACGGTGGCGTCACACGCCGCGGCTTCGGCGTCCGCCCCGGTCAGGTAGCAGGACCCGGGGGTGACCGCAGCGCGGGCCGCCGACCAGGATTTCTCCAGGCCGGAGGCGCCGGGCAGGCCGCGCAGGTCCGCGAGGTCGATGTGCACGTTCAAATGGACGGGCTGGCCGTCGCGGCCGGGCAGCATCCGGGCGGCAATCAGCCGCTGGCAGGCCTCCTCGATCGCGTCGTGGCGGCGCTGCGGCAACGTCCGCACATCCTCCGGCCCGGCCTTCCCCGACAACGCATCCAGCACCACGGCAAGGGCGGCGGCGCACCCGGCGGTCAGGTCCCCATCCAGGTGCCCGGCCCCGCCCAGCGTGGTCTCCAGGCCGACCTGCCGGTCATTGAAATCCCGGTCACTGTCCTCATCGGGGCTGGTGCGGGACCGGTCCAGCATCTCCTGCGCCAGCGCCGCGAGGTCGTCCAGGTCCGCGCCGCCCGCCGCAGCGGCGAGCAGGATCTGATCGGCATCGCCCCGAGTGTCTTCGGGGAGCTGGTCGGTCCAGGTGCAAAGTTCTCTGGCCCACGATGCGGTGATCTCCCCCGCCGCCAGCGCCTCGGCCACCGCCGGGTGGGCATCCAGCCGCCGGGCCCACCCCACCGCCCCGGCCGCCGCCCCCTTAGTGACCTTCGTCAGGCCACGCAGCCACGGCTTCGGCCCGAACTGGCCGTCCGCCTCGAACCCCCGCGAGGCGGTGAACGCCGACAGGACCCGGGCCCGGGCCGCGGTGTGCCGCGCCTCGGCGCGTTCCAGCGCGGCCAGCACCTCCGCCTGCCCAGCCGAACCCAGGCCGGGCGCGTCACAGCGAGTGAGGTAGCCCAGTCCGGCGCTGATCATTAAGAGCGCGTCGCGTGCGTTCGACGGCTGTTTGTCTTCGCACATGTGAGTCACCTCCTCCCGATCATGCGTACCTGGATCGTTTTCTAGTTCGACCCTACCGAGCGGGTACGACATTTCCGCGGCCCCAGACGACCACCAATCGAATAATTTCCGGGCCGTCTTCCCGCCCACCGGACCGGGCGCGATGGGCAGGCCGGGCACTGCGCAGCAGGCTAAAGATCCTTAATGGTGGGGGTTGCGGAACGGTGTGAGGTCGAGCCCGGTGCTGGCGAGGAAGCCGTCGATGAGGCCGCGCCGGTCCTTCAACCGGGTTGAGTTCGTGGGCGTGCCCCCGCCGGTGGTCGTCTACCTGGCGGGTGGCCGGCTCACGGAGTCCTTGACGACGTCACCTTCTTGCTCGGCGGCGGCAGGCTCGTATTCCGGCTGGCCGGACGGCTGGTAGATGTGGGCGACGACCCCACGGCTGGTGGTCTTGGTGTCGATGAGCTCGAGAGCGGCCGGGGTGGTCACCGTAAGTCGCATGACACGCTCTCCTGGTTAAAGATCTTTAGCTCCCGGCTGGCTTGGCCGGCTCCTCCTCCGGGTCGGCCGGGCGGTAGGTCAGCAGCAGGACGTCGGGACCGACCTTGCGCACGTCAGCCAGCTGGAGGTCGGTTCCGGCGGCGCCGTCCTTGAACAGCCGCTTACCGGTTCCCAGCACCACCGGGTGCACCATCAGCCGGTACTCGTCGACCAGGCCGTACTCGCTCAGCGTGTCGACCAGCGTCGCGCTCCCGGCGACCAGCACGTCCCCGTCGTACTGGGCCTTCAGCTTGGCCACCTCGCTCGCGACGTCGCCCGAGATGATCGTGGTGTTGTTCCAGACCGCGTCCGCGCCGGTGAGCGTGGTCGAGACCACCACCTTCGGCATGGCGTTCATTTTCTTGCCGAACTCCCCGGTGGCCTCTTCCATGGCCGGCCAGGCGGCCGCGAACCCCAGGTAGGTCACGCGGCCGAGCAGCTGGACGTCGGCCGCCTGGAGCTCCTCGAACTTGAACTGGTTCCCGTCCGGTGCCGGGAAGCGGCCGCTCCATCCGCCCTGGGGCGTGCCCTCGGCGCCGCCCGGGTCTTCGATGATGCCGTCCAGCGAGATGAATTCGGTGACAACCAGCTTGCCCATCGTGATCCCCTCTTCGGTGGCCCGCTACGTGGCGGTCCCTGCTCAGTGGCCCCCGCCAGGTGGCGGTGCTGCCAACGTAGGAGGAGGGACGGTACGCCGGGAAGGTCCAATTGCGTCGCGGAATAGTGGACCGCTTGCCGCGCTCACCTCAGAAGGTCGGCGACGGCGGCGACGGCTGGCTCGATGGCGCGGTCGCTGACCTGGCCGAATCCGATCACCAGCTGGGGCGGCGCCGCCGCGCGGGTCGCCCGGTAGCTGTCCATCCCGTACAGCCCGACGGCCCGGTGGCGCGCGGCCGTGACGACCGCCTGCTCATCCGCCCCGGCCGGGAGGTGCGCGACGGCATGGAACCCCGCGGCCAGGCCGGTCAGCCGGACGCCGGGCGCATGCCGGGCCAGCGCGTCGATGAGCACGGTGCGGCGGCTGGCGTAGATCCCGCGCATCCGGCGAAGGTGCCGGTCGTAGCGGCCGGACTCGATCAGGGCGGCGACGGCCAGCTGATCCAGGGTGGATGAGCCGCGGTCGCTGATCCGCTTCTCCGCCGCGACCGCGTCCGCGTGCGACGGCGGCGCGAGCACCCAGCCGAGCCGCACGGCCGGAGCCAGCGCCTTGCTCGCCGTCCCGATGGTGAAAACGCGGTCCGGCGCGAGGCCCTGCAGCACGCCGACGGGCTCCCGGTCATAGCGGAATTCGGAGTCGTAGTCGTCCTCCAGGACGAATCCGTCTTTGCGGCCCGCCCAGTCCACCAGGGCGTGACGCCGCCCGGCCGTGAGCACGACGCCGGTGGGGGACTGGTGGGCCGGGGTGACGACGACCGCCTGGGCGCCGCTCGCGTCGAGGGCCGCCACGTCGATGCCCAGGTCGTCGACGGGCACGTGGACAACGCGCAAGCCCAGCGCGCCCGCGGCCCGGATGGTCTCACTGGTCCCGACCCGCCCGTAGCCCGGGTCCTCGAAGGCGACGCACCGGACGCCGTCCTGGATCAGGGCCCGCAGGACGAGGCTGAGCCCCTGAGCGAACCCGGTGCTCACGATGATCCGCTCCGGGTCGGCGGCGGCGGCGCGCACCCGCCGCAGGTACGCGGCGACCACTTGGCGCAGCGCGGCGCTGCCGTGGGGGTCGCCGTAGTCCAGGTCCTGGGTGGCCACGGTGCGGCAGGCCTCCCGGGTCGCCCACACCCAGTCGCTCCGCGGGAAGCTGGCCAGATCGGGGACGCCCGAGCGGAAGTCCGCGATCAGCCGGGGCGGCGGCGCCGGGCGCGGCGCAGGCTCGGCCGGTGCCTGGTACGCGCCGGCCGAGACCCGGGTCGCGGAGCCCGTATGGCTGGTCAGGTAGCCCTCGGACAGCAGCTGGCTGTAGCACTCCTGGACCAGGCCACGGGAGACGCCCAGCTCACGGGCCAGCTCCCGCGACGACGGCAGCCGCTCGCCGCCGTGCAGCCGGCCGCTCCGGATCGCGTCGCGCAGGCCCGACTCCAGTTGCGAGCGCAATGGCTCAGCGCTGCCGCGGTCGAGCCGCAGCAGCAGTTCCGGGCCCAAACCGGACCACTGAATCGCCACGACATTGGACCTTATCAGTAGCCCACTTAGGCCATAGCGTCGCGAACATGAGCACATTGACGGACGTTGAGCCGACCAGGACGACCAGCGGCGGCCGGTCACGGCAGCGGCTGGCCAGTGGCCCGCTGGGACGGGTGTTCCTGTTCTCCGCCGGCATACTGACCGGCTTCTACCTGCTGCTTTCGGTGACGCCGATGTACGCCGCGTCGGCCGGCATCGGAAGCGCCGGAGCCGGGCTAGTGACCGGCATGCTCCTGCTGGGCACCGTGGCCGCGGAGCTTGCGGCGTCCGGCTTGATGCGGAGATTTGGATACCGAACGCTGCTCGCCACCGGAGTGATCCTCATGGGGATACCGGCCCTGGCTCAGCTGACTCCGGGGCCGCCGGCCACGATCGTGGTGGCCAGCGTCGTGCGCGGCTTCGGCTTCGGCCTCAGTACCGTCGTCACCGGAGCCCTCACGGCCATGCTGCTGCCGCCCGAACGACGCGGTGAAGGGCTCGGCCTGTCCGGTGTCGTGGCCTGCGTGCCAGCGGTCGTGGCGCTGCCGGCCGGCGTCTGGCTGGCCGGGCATTTCGGCTACCAGCTGGTCATCGGCCTCGCGGCGGCCGCCGCGCTCGTCCCGATGGCGGCGTTCCGGGGCCTGCCCGCCCGGCCCGGCCCGCAGGACCAGCGCACAGCGGCATCCGCCAGCGCCGGGCAGGCCGCGGGCGGGCTGCTGGCCGCGCTCCGGCACGGTGGGCAGTTGCCGCTGTCGTTCGTCTTCGCGGCCAGCACGGTGGCAGCCGGCGTGGTTGCCTCGTTCCTTCCCCTGGCCACCGGGGTGTCCGGCAATGTCGCGACTACTGGCCTGCTCGCTCAGGCCGTGTGGGCCACGATCGGCCGCTGGTGGGCGGGGCGGCAGGGCGACCGGCACGGTCACGCTCGCCTGCTGATCCCGGGACTCGTCACGGCGTCGCTCGGGATGACCGCCATGCTCTGGCTGACGTCCCCGGCGGCGGTGATCGCGGGGATGTGTCTGTTCGGCATGGGATTCGGGATCATTCAGAACGCCACCTTCGTGCTGATGATCGACCGCATGTCGGCGTCCGGATTCGGCACGGCCAGCGCCCTGTGGAACCTGGCTTACGACGCCGGCTACGAAGCCGGCCCGGCCGCGTTCGGCCTGCTCGTGGCCCACACCGGCTACCCAGCCGCCTTCGCCATGACCGGCGCCCTGATGCTCGCCGCTATCCCCGTTGCCCGGCGGGCGATGAGTTCGGGGCGGCCGGGACGTCTACCCGCCCGAGACCGCGTGTAGCGCGGGCATAACCGAGGAGACGACGATGCGGCTGACCTTGCACACCTTTCTCACCCTCGACGGCGTCATGCAGGCGCCCGGCGGGCCGGACGAGGACCCCGACGGGCATTTCGAGCACGGCGGCTGGTCGTTCCCGTACGGCGACCAGGACTTCGGGGCCGCCATGGCCGGGTGGTTCGACCAGGCCAGCGCGTTCCTCCTGGGCCGTAAGACGTATGAGATCTTCAGCAGCCACTGGCCGCACGTCACCGGCCCGGACGATCCGATCGCCAGCAAGCTCAACGCGTTCCCCAAGTACGTCGCCTCGACGACTCTCGGCTCCGTCGGCTGGCACAACTCCTCGCTGCTCGGCGGCGACATCCCCGGCGAGGTGGCCAAGCTCAAGCAGCAGCCCGGAAACGAACTGCAGGTCCACGGCAGCGGCCAGCTGGCCCAGACGCTCATCGAGCACGACCTGGTCGACGAATACCGGCTGCTCACCTTTCCCGTGCACCTTGGCTCGGGGAAGAAGCTCTTCCGGGACGGCGCCAAGGCGGCGGCCCTTCGCCTGACCCGCGCCACGACGACGAGCACCGGGGTCGTCATCGCCACCTACCAGCCCGCCGGGCCCGCGCAGTACGGCTCGTACGCCCTCGACGAGTCCTAGGCCGTACTACCTCACGTCCGGCCAGGGGGCCTGCTCACGGGAGCACCACCAGGTTGACCGGCCGCCGACCGTTCCGTGCACCATCTCGGCGCCGCAGCGCGGGCAGGTGCCGCCGGGGTGGCGGGCCGCGATGACGTCGCCGGTGTGGGCGCCGCCCTTGGCGACGGCGGAGTCGAGGGCGGCCCGCAGGGCCCGGTAGAGACGGTCGGCGTCCTTGCGCTGCAGGCGGCCGGCCGGTGTCGCGGGCGGGATCTTCGCCTGCCACAGGGCCTCGTCGGCCAGCAGATTCCCCACTCCGGCGATCTTGGACTGGTCGAGCAGGCGGGCCTTGACCGCGATCGTCCCCTTGGTGATCAGGGTGCGGAACTGCTCCGGCGTGACCTCTCGCGCGTCGGGCCCGAGCGCGGCGATGTCCGGGCTGAGCCGGACGCGCCCCAGCCGGCGCGGGTCGAACAGGACCAGGCTGCCGCCGTCGGCGAACTCGAGCGTGAAGCGGTTCCATTTGGTGTTGCCCTGGGCCCTGAGCGGGAAGGGCTCGCCGCCCCCGGCTACCTCACCGTCGCCCGAGGTCACGACGATGCGGCCGCTCATACCCAGGTGGATGCCGAGGTCGGGCCCGGGGCCGGGCGAGTCGCCCGCCCCGGAGGTCTCCACCCACATCGTCTTGCCCCGCCGGTGGACCGCGGTCAGCGCGCGCCCGGTCAGCGCCTCGCGCAGCTGGCCCGGGGCGTGCGGCCGGACGACATAGGTGTCGGCGTCGTCGACTCCCACGATCCGGCGGTTCAGCGCCTTATCGGCGATCACTTTGCGGGCGGTCTCGACCTCGGGAAGCTCTGGCACCTACCTGTTCTACCCCGAGACGGGCCCGGCCCTGATTCTGGCTATGGTCAGAGAATGGATCGGCTGGCCGCCTCGGCCGTCCAGGTCAGCGTGCGCGACCCCCGGCACCCGGACGCGCGCTTCTGCCTGCATGCCTACTTCAGTGAGCTGTCCCGCCGGTTCGACGGCGGCTTCGACCCGGACCGGAGCATTTCGGCCGGCGACGGCGAGCTGACCCCGCCGGCGGGCCTCCTCCTGGTCGCCACTCTCCACTCACAAGCCGTCGGGTGCGGCGCGCTCAAATTCCATGACGACGGGCCGGGCGAGCTCAAGCGGATGTGGGTCGCGCCCGCGGTCCGCGGGCTGGGGCTTGGCCGCCGGCTGCTCACCGAACTGGAAGCCCACGCGGCGGCGAACCGGGTCCGCACCCTCCGCCTGGAGACCAACCACGCGCTCGAAGAGGCGATCGGCTTGTACCGGGCGGCCGGCTACCGGGAGGTTCCCGCGTTCAACGACGAGCCCTACGCCCACCACTGGTTCGAGAAGACCCTCGGCCCGCCCGAGCCCCCGGCCCGGGCGGGCGCTGACCGCTGGGCGCCACGGGATTCAGCCTTCGGTGAGCCACCGGACGCAGCGGTCGACGGCGTCAGGATTCCGGACCGAGTCCACGTGGGCCAGTCCCTCACTGACGCGGACGGTCACGTTCTTACCGGCCGCCGGTCTCGGCCCGGCCAGGGCGGCCGCGAACCGGTGGGCGTTCTCCACCGGGACGTGGTCGTCATCCCCGCCGTTCTCGAACAGGATCGCCGGCCCGTGGGCGTAGCGCTCGAGGTGGGTCGCGGGATTGAGCTGGTCGTAGAGCCAGCGACCGTACGGGCTGGGGGTGCCCTGGTCCACCAGGGTGCCGCTGCCGTCCAGGTTGCGCATGCCGGGGCGGGCCCAGTCGGGCGTCGACCCCAGGGCCGCGACCCGGCTCACCCGGTGATCGATGCCCGCCAGGGCGACGGAGATGTCGCCGCCCATCGAGAACCCGCCCGCGACCACGTCATCGGCTGGAAGGTCGTGGTGGCCGATGACCCAGTCGAGCACGCACATCGCGTCCAGCGTCGTGTGGCCGATCACCGGCCACATGTCACGCCGGAACGACCCGAGCATCCGGTCCCTCAGCTGCTCGGGTGGTTCCGTGCCGCGGTCCCCGTGCTGCCAGGGGTCGAGGCTGATCGCGAAGAAGCCAGCCGGGCGAGCCGTTCCAGAACGGGCAGCACCACGTCTTTGGTCCCGCCGAGGTACGGCAGCCACAGGGCGATGCCCCGGCCGAGCACCCAGGCCTCCGGGGTGCGGGTCACCCACCGGACCGGGATGCCGGCGGCGATGGCCCGCTGGTCGGACACGGCGGTCATGGCTGGTAAGAGCCGGGGACCCAGGTCCGGGTGCTGACCCCGATCGCGTTCCAGGCGTTAATGGTGACGATGCAGGCTGACCAGCGCGGCCACCTCGTCCGGGCTGAACTCCGCCGCGGCAGCGTCGTACGCCGCGTCCGGGACGTGGTGTCGGCGAGCAGGGTGACCGCTTCGGTGAAGGCGAGCGCGGCCCGCTCGCGGGCGGTGAAGAACGGGGTTTCCGGCCCAGGCCGGCAGCCCGTAAATGCGCTGCTCGGTGTCGCCGATGGCCCGGGCGTCCTTGGTGTGCATGTCGATGCAGTAGGCGCAGCCGTTGAGCTGCGAGGCCCGGATGCGGACCAGTTCACGGAGCCGGGGGTCGAAATCGGCCTTGTCGAGTTCCTTGGTCGCCGCCTGGTCCAGGTGGGCGACGGCCCGGTAGAAGCCCGGCGGGCGTGATGCTCGAAATCCAGCCGGTGCGGTGATCTGCGGGATTGTCCTGCGTTGTGGTCATGCCCCGAATCTACGCGGCAATCATCCCAAAGTGGACGGCTATCGCTGTTGGTTGGTGGCGAGGCAAACGTTTTGGACGACATTCGTTCTGAGCTCGGCGCAATATCGGCGACAATTTTTCACTTTGGTAAAGCGGGCGCCCGGCATGCGGTTCAAACTTATGCTCAATACGCTCTCGGCAATCCATATGGACGCTGCTGCGCAGGCGGTCGAACTAGCAAAGCGGGCTGGCATAGAACCTAATCTTTTTTATAATGCGCTCTTTGAAGGCTCAATGGGGCCGGCAAGTCCGGCAACGAACATTCTGTTACGCGATCGTGACCTACCGGACGGCGAGGTGAATTTCGCAGTCCGTTGGATCGAAAAAGATTTGCGGTATGCACAG
>CAVQZM010000002.1:0-11981 GCA_963718475.1 uncultured Actinomycetes bacterium
CCGCCGGTTCGGCCCCGCCGGCCCGCCATCCTGACCATCCTGATGATGCATGTTCTCCCCTGAGTCGCGGCGTGCATTCGTGAGCGAATCGCACAGTAGCGGGCGACCGGCCAATAGGGGTCAAACCCACGTTAAATGCGCTGACCCCCTACGTTGCGCAGGGATAAATCAACTGGATCGAACAGCATTCCGAACGAGACACTGGTGGCCCACGCCACCAACGGAGGAGCCAGCGCGATGCGGACCGAGTACGGGGACCTCGAGCTCGACGACGACCCGGGCCGGGTGGACCTCGACGCCCTCTGGGCGTTCCTGGCCACCGAGGCGTACTGGGGCCGGTGGCGGGACCGGGAGACCGTGGCCCGCCAGGTCGCCTCGGCCTGGCGGGTGGTCGGCGCGTACGAGCCCGGCGGGCGGATGGTCGGCTTCGCCCGAGCGCTGTCCGACGGCCTCGGCCTGGCCTACCTGGCGGACGTGTACGTGCTGCCGGAGTTCCGCGGCCAGGGCGCCGGAGCGGCCCTGGTCGACATGATGATCGAGCAGGGGCCGGGCGCGGCGTTCCGGTGGATGCTGCACACGGCCGACGCGCACGGCCTGTACCGGAAATTCGGCTTCATGCCCCCGGACGAGATGTACCTGGAACGCCCGGGACGCCCCGACGAGCTGGCCCGGAGTCAGCGGGAACAGTCACCACCGTCTCGTTCGGCATGATCTGCTGGTCTGCCGGCCGGTCGCGACGCCGGGCCGGCCGCCGCCGCCCGGACCAGGTAGTCCCAGCCCGCCGCCAGCTGGCTGTCCGACCAGACCTCGGCCCGCTTGGCCACCGTGTCCTCCTCGGTCCCCCAGCGGGCCAGCGGGCCGGCCGCCATCGCCGCCAGCTGGACCCGGCAGGCCCGGTCCAGCAGCACCGCGGTCATGACGGCGGCCGGCAGGTCCTGGCCCACCGCGACCAGGCCGTGCTGCGGCATCAGGCACGCGGGCGCGGACCCGAGCGCGTCGGCCAGTGACTGGCCCAGCTTGCGGTGCTTGATCAGGCCGCCGGTCAGCGTGAACCGCGGCACGTCCGGATAGCTGAACAGGCTGCCCGCGTGGCTGAGCGGCCGCAGCGGCACGTCCAGGGCGGCGAACGCGCATGCCGCGTCGGAATGGGTGTGGACCACCGCGCCGACGTCGGCCCGGCGGTCCATGATCTCGGTGTGGATCGGGTACTCGATGTGCCGCCGGCCGGTGCCGTGCAGCACCTCGCCGTCCGGCGACACCAGCACGATCTTGGCCGCGTCGATCTCCTCGAACCCCCAGCCCGCGCTCTTGAGCCAGGCGCCGCGGCCGCCGGGGTCCCGGACGCTGGCGTGACCCCACACCATGTCGGACTGGCCCGCGGCCATGAGCGCCTGGCTGCCCTGCACGGCCAGGTCGATGGCCTCGGATGACGTCGATGGTGTCGCTGTCATTGCCTGCCTTCCGGTTGGGGGCTCAGCGCCCCGGTTCAGGATTTCCCGTGTTCAGGATTGACCGTGCCGGCGAACGCCGGGTCGTCTTCTATCCGGCGGATCGTCGTGCGCAGTTCCGCCACCAGGAAACTGGCGGTGGCGGGGGTGTAGCGGACCGTGGGGACCGCGATGGACAGGGCCGCGACCGCTGCGGCGCCCTGGCGCACGCACATGCCGACCGCCGACACCCCGGCCTCGGTGCCCTCGAGGTTCTCGGCGTAGCCGCGCCGGCGGACGGCCCGGAGCTCGGCGAGCAGCGCGGTGCGCTCCTGGCCGGTGAGCCGGTTACCGGTGATCTGGGCGCCGGTGAGCCGGTTGCCAGTGATTTGGGCGCCCGGGCCGCCCGCGTCCCGCCGGAACAGGTCCAGCACCTGCTCATCGGCCAGCTCGGCCAGCAGCGCCTTGCCGCCAGAGGCCCGCCAGGCGGGCAGGATCGTGCCCTGCCGGTCGCCGACGTGCAGGAGCTGAGCGGACTCCACGCTGGCCAGGAACCGGGTCTGGGTGCCGACGCGGACCATGAGGTTGACGGTTTCGCCGGCCCGCTCGCACAGGGCCTCCATGTGCGGCTGCAGCGCGGTCCGCAGCTGCCGCAGCGGCCGGCCGGTCAGCCGCGGCGCGGACAGCGCGGGCCCCGGCCGGTAGGTGTGGTCGTCGTCCTTGACCGCGAAGTCCCGGTACACGAGCATCGCCAGCAGGCGGTGCGCCGTCGACCGGCCGATGCCCAGCTCGGCCGCGGCGTCGCTGACCCCCGTCCGGCCCTGGTCCCGCAGCACGTGCAGCATCCGCAGCGCGTTGTCGACCGACGCGAGCGGATACGGCGGCGGGTTCTTCACAGAAGAATTCTAGATCTCTGTCGAGAACACGTGCCTAGCATGTGGCGCATACCCGTTTGCGAAGGAGGGCCGGCATGACCACCACCGAGCACGGCGGGCCACCGGCCGGCGGCCGGGAACGCACGGCGGGCCAGGACCCGCGCGAGCTCCGGCAGCTGTACGACGACTTCGGCGCCGAGCACCTGGTCCCGCTGTGGACCCAGCGCGAAGACCTCATGCCGTCCGAGCCGTCCCCGGCCGCGCGGCCGCACGTGTGGCGCTGGTCGACGCTGCAGCCGCTGGCCGAACGGGCCGGTGACCTGGTCCCGGTGGGCCGGGGCGGGGAGCGCCGCGCGATCGCCCTGGCCAACCCGGGCCTGGGCGGGCGGCCCTACGCCACGCCGACGCTGTGGGCCGCCATCCAGTACCTGGGCCCGCACGAGGCCGCGCCCGAGCACCGGCACACCCAGAACGCCTTCCGGTTCGTGGTCGAGGGCGAGGGCGTGTGGACCGTCGTGGACGGGGACCCGGTGGCCATGCGCCGCGGCGACTTCCTGCTCACGCCGGGCTGGGCGTTCCACGGCCACCACAACACCCGCGACGCGCCCATGGCCTGGATCGACGGCCTCGACATCCCGTTCGTGCACTACACCGACGCCGGGTTCTTCGAATTCGGCCCGGACGAGATCACCAGCCGGGACACCCCGGAGATCTCCCGGTCCGAACGGCTCTGGGGCCATCCGGGCCTGCGGCCGGTCGGCGTCCCCGGGCCTGGCCGCGAAGTCCCCGCTGGCCGCCTACCGGTGGGAGCACACCGACGCCGCGCTGGCCGACCAGCTGGCCCTGGCCGACGAGGGGCACCCGGCCACGGTCGAGCCGGGCCACGCCGCGGTCCGGTTCAGCAACCCGGCCACGGGCGGCGACGCGCTGCCGACCATCCGGGCCGAGTTCCACCGGCTCCGCGCGGGGACCGAGACCGCCGCGCGCCGGGAGGTGGGCTCGTCGGTGTGGCAGGTCTTCGAGGGAGAGGGCAGCGCGCTGGTCGACGGCACCGAGCACCGGCTGGCCCGCGGCGACCTGATCGCGGTGCCGTCGTGGCGCTCGCTCGAGCTCCGGGCCGGCTCCCAGCTGGACCTGTTCCGGTTCAGCGACACGCCGATCTTCGAGCGGCTCTACCAGGACCGCGTGTCGGTCGCGGACGGCCCGGCCCGGTGAGCCCCCGCGACGTGCTCGTCGCCGGCGGGGGCATCGGCGGCCTGTCCGCCGCGCTGGCCATCGCCCGGACCGGGCCGGGCGTCCGGGTGCTGGAACGAGCGCCCGAATTCGCCGAGATCGGCGCCGGCCTGCAGATGGCCCCCAACGCGTCCCGCGTGCTCGACCGGCTGGGCGTGCTGGACCAGGTGATCGAGGTGGGCGTGCTGCCCCGGCGGCTGACCTTCCGCAGCGCGCTTACGGGTGCGGAACTGGCCTCGGTCGACGTCGGCGAACCGTTCCGGCGCCGGTACGGGGCGCCGTATGTGGTGCTGCACCGCAGCGACCTGCTGACCATCCTGGTCGACGCGTGCCGGGCGGCGGGCGTCGCGCTGACCCCGGACGCCGAGGTCCGGACCGTCACCGATGACGGCGACGAGGTGGACGTGTGGTGCGCCGACGGGACCGGCTACCGGGGCAGCGCCCTGATCGCCGCCGACGGCCTGCATTCGCGCCTGCGGCAGAGGTTCAGCGGCGACGTGCCGGTCGAAGCCGGATACGTCGCCTACCGCGGGACGGCCGACGTGAGCCAGGTGCCCCGCCATTCCGGGCTCGATGAGGTGGTGGCGTGGATCGGCCCCGGCCTGCACCTGGTCCAGTACCCGCTGCGGGCCGGGACCCTGTACAACCAGGTCGCCGTGTTCCGCAGCCGGCAGTTCGCCGCCGGCGAGGCCGATTGGGGCACCCCCGGCGAGCTGGACGCCACGTTCGCCGTGTGCTGCGCCCGCGTGCGCGAGGCCACCGCGTCGCTGGGGCGCGACCGCCGCTGGCCCATGTGCGACCGGCTCCCGATGGACAACTGGGTCAGCGGCCGCATCGCGCTGCTCGGCGACGCCGCCCACCCGATGCTTCAGTACCTCGCGCAGGGCGCCTGCCAGGCGATCGAGGACGCGGACGTGCTGGCGGCCACGCTGCGGCGGTACGCGAGCCCGGACGGCGCCCGGATCCCCGCCGCACTGGCCGAATACGCCCGGGTGCGGGCGCCGCAGGCGGCCCGGGTGCAGCGGACCGCGCGGCTGTGGGGCGATATCTGGCATGTCGACGGCGCCGCCGCCCTGCTGAGGGACGAGCTGTTCATCCGGCACGCGCCGGACGACTACCGCTACACCGACTGGCTGTACCGGCCCGCCCCGGCCGGGAGCGCTGACGATGCCCGGCCCGGGCCGGCGATTGCTGAGCCGCGGCCGCGACCCGAAGGGATGGCCCTCCAGTGAATGACGCCAGATCGATGCTGGCCACCGCCAACCGTGTGCTGGTCCGCGAGCGGGTGCTCGATGCGTACGGCCACATCAGCGTCCGGGATCCGGAGGACGACCGGCACTTCCTCCTGGCCCGCTACCTGCCGCCCAGCCTGGTGACGGCCGACGACATCCGCGCGTTCGACTTCGACGGCCGCCTCGTGGTCGCCGAGGACTGCGACCTGTACTCCGAACGGTTCATCCACGCGGCCATCTACCGGGACCGGCCGGACGTCGGCGCGGTGTGCCACACCCACGCCCCGGACCTGGTCGCGTTCGGCATCGCCGGGGTCGAGCCGCGCCCGGCGTTCCATATGGCCGCGGCGTTCGGGACGCGGATCCCGGTATTCGACGACTACGACCCCGGCTCCGGCCTGCTGATCAGCAACCTCGGGCAGGCCTGGCCTGCTCGAAGGTCCTGGGCGACCGGAAGGGGGCCCTGATGCGCGGCCACGGTGCCGTGGTGACCGGCCACAGCCTGGAAGACGTGGTGATGAGCGCGATCTACCTGGTCGAGAACGCGCGGATCGTGCTGGCCGCCGCGACCCTGAGCGACGACGCCGTATTCCTGTCCGAAGCCGAATGTGCGGCGGCCGCCGCGAAGAACGGCCGGCCCGCGTCGCTCCGCCGGGCCTGGAGTCACTTCGCCAGTCTGGGTGCCAGCTGACCTTCGTGTAGGTCAGCCGGAAGTCGGCCTGGCGGACGCGGACTCATCGCGCCCCGGCCGCACACGAGGACTCCGGTCAGCCGAGCAGGTGCCCGACCCGGAGGAGGAAGTCGCGGAAGTTGTCCTCGGAGGTGAGCTCGGCGGCTTCCCGGACCGGCAGCCAGCGCAGGGGCGCGTCCGGGGATTCGGCCCGGGCCGCCTCCGGGTCCTGCGTGGCCAGGACGAACCGCACGTCGGCGTGCTCGTGGGCCGGCTCACGGCTGTTCGCCGGCACCGAGACGATCGCGACCTGCCGCAGCTCCGCGTCGGGCCAGGGCACCAGATCGGTCAGCCCGCTCTCCTCGCGGGCTTCGCGCAGCGCGATGGCCAGCGCCTCGGTCTCGCCGGGATCACCGTGGCCGCCGACCTGAAGCCACGCCTGCTGGCGCTGGTGCCAGCGGAGCAGCACCCGGCCGCTGCCCGGTTGCACGATCAGGGCCGACGCGGTGATGTGCAGCGGCAGGCGAGCGCAGCCAGGGATCGTCGGCGGTCGCGGCCAGGGCCCGGACCCGGTCGACGTCGGCCGCCTCGGCCTCGTCCCGCGGACGGTACCGGTCGAGCAGGCCGAGGACGGGACGGCGGGCGGACTCCATCGGCAGCGCATCTCCCTGTGCGGCTCGTGGTCGGCTCGGTGCTGCGCCGGCAGCCTAGCGGCCACCTCAGACGCCCAGCCTAAGAACAGAGCTCAGACGCAGCCGTCGAAGTTCACGTCGTAGGGCTGCGGGCTGAACGTGCCGGACGCGTACCCGGCCCCGATCTCCGCCGCGTAGTCGGCCTTGGGGCACCGGCCGCCGCTGATGTGGGTGAAGTTCATGCTGTTGCCGGAGACGGTGGTCTTCAGCATGCCGTCGACCCCGACACCGATCTGCACCCGGGCCGTCTGCGTGCCGGTGGTGTTGGCCGTCACCGAGGCGCCCGTCCCGAAGTCAGCGGTGTAGGTCCCGGCGAACCAGGCCCGGCTGCCGTCGGTGATGCCGATGTCGAAGTGGGTGTCCGGGCCGCTCCACAGGGTGTTGTGGTCGATCGACGCGCCGGCGAAGCCGAATGTCTGCGCCGCCTCGGTCTTCGGCCGGTACAGCGGGTCGAACCCGAGGCCGCCGTACATCGAATTGCCGGCCGACAGGACGGTGTTCCCGGTCACCACGGACTGCTGGGCCGAGGCCGTGGTGTTGCGGTAGACGACGATGGCCACGTCGGTGGCGTCCACCACCTGGTTGCCGCTGACCGTCGCGCCCTCGCAGTTGTCCGCGATGCCGTCGGTCCAGTCGCCCGCCCCGGTCGTGTTCAGGTAGTGGTCGCTGGAGTAGGCCGTGACGAGGTTGCCGGACACGGTCTCCTTGGGGCACGTGTAGCCGTTGTAGCCGCCGAACAGGTACACGGTGTTCGGCCCCTGCGCATTGCCGATCTTGTCGTTGCTGAGCGTCGTGCCCGGTCCGCCGTAGGTGATGACGTCTTCGAGCGGAGCGGTGTTGCCGGGGGTGTCCCGGGCGCCGTCGACCCACACGTTGCTGAGCGTGGCCCCCTTCTGGACCTGGACCATGCCGGTCAGCGACGACGGCGCGCCGAACGACGGGTCCCGCACCAGCCGGCCCATGTCCGCGTAGTGGTGCGGATCCGGGTTCCCGTCGGTGGTCAGGGTGACCCGGCCCGGGATGACCAGCGGCTTGGTCAGCCAGCACCAGCGCCTTCTGCGCGAGGCCGCACCGTGCCGCCGCCGTTGGCCGCGCCGTCTCAGCAGCGTCTTCAGGGCCGGCTCGGACGCCGGGAAGTCGCTGGCGCTCGCCGCCGGTGACCGGGAGCGCCGTCGCCTGCTGGGTGCCGAAGTAGTACGAGGACCCGCTGCCGTCCACGACGCCCGAGCAGATCTTGGGGACCAGCGCGGTGAACTCGCTGCTGGTGAAGAACTTCTGCACCACCGTGGACCAGGCCAGGCCCGAGCCGAGCTGCTGGGCCCAGTTAGTCAGGCCGGCCTGGTCGGGCTCGCGGTTGAGCGCGGCGCGGAACAGGGTCAGGATCTTGGCGTCGTTGCCGTAGCCCAGGCCGGCGTACTCCGGGGAGGTGAAGATCGCCTCGCCGAACCCGGCCAGGCTGCCGGCGGTGCACCCGTGCTGGGTGAAGTAGCTGACCGCGCTCTGCCAGCCTGGCTGATCGGGGATGCGCCCGAGACCCTCGGTGTACTGCTTGGCGATGAACTGGGCCTGGCACGTACGCCTGCGACGCGCTCGCCGCGCCTCCCGCCGGGGTGGCCGCGAGGCCCGCCCCGAGCGCGGCTTGCAGGCCCACGACCGCCATGCCCATGCCCGTCAAGCGGCGCCAGCTCCAGCCCACGATCGTCATATACGCAAGGTAGCAGGCGAAAAGCAGATCGTGAGCGGCACGGGAGCGGGACGAGCGCGCCGGGTTAAGGTGGCCAGAGCACCGTACCCGTAGCTGGCTCGTCGGCGGGGGGCACCGCGATGGCCGCAGACCACTCGTTCCCAGCGGAAGACCTCCGGCTGCTGCGGCACTACGAGCCGGTGCTGCGCTTCACCCGCGGCGAGCTGTTCCTGCCCATGCCGGTCCCGGCCTACCTCGACACGTGCGCGCTGTGGCGTTCGGCCGACTCGGGGCGCTCCCGGGGGCGGCGCAGTGCCGAGCGGGTCTGCGCGCCGGGAGAGGTCACGCCGGAACGGCTGGCTCAGGCGGGTGCCGCGTCCGAGGCCGGGGACCTCTCGCTGCGCTATGTGGAGCGGGCGCTCAACCGCCGTGAGTACCGGGCGTGGCGACGTACGTCGGGGCGGCCCCGGCTGGCCCGGGGAAGCAGCCGGTTCGCCGCGGTCGGCCTGGTCGGGCGCCTGATCGACGCGGTGATGCGGCTTTCACTGCTGGTCCGCGGGCGGGTGCCCGGCGGCACGGCGGCCGCCGCCGAGCAGAGTTACCGGGCCCACGCCGGCCCCGCCCGGTGCCCGTACTACGGCCACGTCACCCGGGATCGCGGTTTCGTCGCGCTGCAGTACTGGTTCCTGTACGCGATGAACGACTGGCGATCGACGTTCGGCGGCGTCAACGACCACGAGGCGGACTGGGAGCAGGTCACCCTCTTCCTGCCCGATCCCCCGGACCCGGGCGCCCGGCCGGCCTGGGTCGCGTTCTCCTCCCACGACGAGGCCGGGGACGACCTGCGCCGCCGGCACGACGACCCCGACATCGAGTGGCGGGGCACCCACCCGGTCGTCTTCGCCGGAGCCGGCTCGCACTCGGGCGCCTACCTGCCCGGGGACTACCTGGTCACGGTCGAGCCACCGGCGCTCCGGCGCGTGCTCGGTGCCGCGCGGCGGCTGAGCCTGCTGCTCCTGCCCTGGACCCGCGACCATCAGGGCACCGCGTTCGGCATCCCGTTCATCGACTACCGCCGCGGGGACGGCCCGGGCGTGGGGCCGGGTGAGGAGCACGAGTGGGATCCGGTGCTCGTGGACGATACGACGCCGTGGCTGCGCGACTACCGGGGGCTGTGGGGCCTCGACACCGGCGACCCGTTCGGCGGCGAGCGCGCCCCGGCCGGCCCGCGCTACGAGCGGACCGGCGCGGTGCGGGCCTGCTGGTCCGATCCGGTCGGATGGGCGGGCCTGGACAAGGAGTCGCCCACGCCTAAGGCGGAGCAGGAGGCGGTCGAGGGCCGGATGACCGAGCTAGATGCCCAGATCGCCACCGCCGCCGAGGAGCTGGCCGGCCTCGGGGACGAGCTGCGCCGTGTCCGGGCCGGGACCCGAGCCCTCCGGGACGTAGCGATTCGGGGCGACCCGGCCACCCTGGCGTCGCTGGAGACCTCGGTCGAGCAACTGCGTCTGCGCCGCCGGGCCCTCGCCGACGAGCGTGAGGCGCTGGCCCGCGCGTCCGTGCTCGGCCTGCCGCTGGAGGACCCGCACGCCCACCTGCGGCACCGGGCCCGGCCCAACGTGGACCCGGGCCGCACCCGCCGGCGGGTCCTGCACACGTGGTCGGCCATCTCAGCGTCGTTCCTGCTGGCCGGCCTGGCGGTGATCGTGCTCGGCCAGGGCGGGGCGCTCCTGGACGCGCTGGCCGGCCTGGCGCTGATCATGCTCAGCGTGGAAGCCTTCGCCCGGCGCCATCTGGCCCGATTCGTCGGCGGGATCCTCGCGGCGATCGTCGTGGCCTCGGTGGCCTGGGCGGTCACCGTCGCCGCCATCGGCAACTGGCGCGAGGCGGTGGCCGCCCTGCTCGCCCTGGCCGCCCTGGTCCTGCTGGTCGCCAACATCCGCGACTTCTTCATCAAGCGCTGACCCACGGGCGCCTGCGGTGCGGCGCCTCCGAGGCTGACCTCGCGGCGGCGACGCCGATCCGGGCGCTCGTTATCGGGTGGAGAAACCCGCAGACGCTGCGGAAAACACCACCCAATAACGAGAACACCCCGCGGGCAGGGGACCGGACACCTCAGGAGGAGTCCGGTTCGGTGCAGATGAGGCCCCAGGGTTTGTCGTTCACCCGGGTCAGCACGACCGTGGCGCGATGCGGGCCGGCGAGCTTCAGCCGGCGGTGGATCTGGTCCACGTCGCCGGCCAGGCCACGGCGGCGCAGGTCGGCGGAGCCGATGCCGAGGGCCCGCAGCCGCCGGGCGAAATGCTTCTCGTTCCACGGAGCCGACTCGATCACGCGGAGGGTCCGCGCGAACGGCGTGCGGAGGTCGGTGGCGGCGGACAGGAAGGCGATGCGGGAATCGATCTTCCACGCACCGAGCCGCCGGGCCAGATCCTCCACCAGGCTGGCCCGGGTGACGGCCGGGTTCGGGTCGAGGAGGAATGCGCCGGGCGCGGCCACCGGGACCTCTGGCCCCGGCTCGGGCAGCAGGGTGTGCCCCTCGGGCAGGATCGTCGCGCGGGCCGGGGCGGTGGCCAGCGCCGGCGACCACAGGACCGCCTCCTTGAGATCCCGGCCGTCGGCGACGAACTCGGTTTCCCAGCCGGCCGGGACGACCCCGGCGGGCAGGCCGGGTGCGGCCTTGATCCCGACCGCGGGTACCCGGCTCTCCAGCGCGAAGCACCATTCCAGCGGCGGCTCACTCATGCCGCTCCGGAACCGGCGGCCGCCAGCCCCGGGCCCCCGCCGGGCCGGATCGGTGAACACCGCGTCCACGCCGGCCAGGTCGGCCTCGCGCACGTCGGACTGGCCGGTACGGACGCCGGCGGCCACGTCGTAGACGCCGGCGTTGTACTCGGCCATCCGCAGGTGGGTCGGGTCGCGGTCCACGGCCAGCGCGTCGCGGCCGGCGGCCAGCGCGATCAGGTCGCCGCCGATCCCGCAGCCCAGATCGGCGAGCCGCCCGCAGCCCGCGTCGGCGTAGCGGCGCGCGCGGTGCCGGGCGGCGCCCTCCGACGACGCCTGTTCCAGCCCGGGCCGGGTGAACAGCATGCGCATCGCGCGGCTGAACTTCGGGCGGGCGGCCCGGCGCAGTTCATGCTGGGCGGTCGCCGCGGCGACGAGATCGGCCGGGTACTCGCGGCGGAGCCGGGACGCCAGCGCGAGCGCGGGTTCCTCGTCCCCGCCCGCGGACGCCACCCGCTCCAGCAGTTCCTGCCCGAGCGGCGAGAGCAGGGCGTCGACCACGGCGGACGTAACGGCCTAGCTCCCCGCGGTGCCGTGGCGGTCGCCCGCGGCCCGGGGCCCGACGACGAACTGCCGCAGGAACAGGTCGCGGAAGGTCACCGGGCCCCGCGGCCCGGGCACCTTGTCGATGTTGATGCCGGTCTCCGGCACGGCCAGCAGCTTGAACCCGTCGAGCAGCCGGGGGGTGGCGTTCCAGAACGCGCCGGTGCCCGCGTAGCCGTCGAGGAACGCGGCCACGGCGTCGCGGTCCTCCGCGACGATCGCGGCCGCCAGCCCGGACGTCTCGTCGTTGGCCAGCGCCGCGGCTTCGGCGGCGCCGGCCACCTTCGCGACCGTCACGGTGGCCTCGTGACCGGCGTCCAGCGCCCATTCGTGACCGAGCGGTTGCTCGTGCGGCGGCAGCGACGCGGCCAGGCCGAGCCGCTCCAGCCGGGCCGTCACCTCGGGGATCAGCCCGTCCCACAGTGGCGCGTCCACCAGTAGCAGGTTGAGACGGTTGCAGACGCCGAGGCGGTCCAGGCTGGCCTCGATCAGGTGGAGGGCGAGCGGCCGGTCGGCGGAGGAGTCGACGTAGACGACGGCGCCCCCGTCCGCGTGGGCCAGGGTCCGGACGCCGTGCCGCGCACCCTCCAACGCCAGGGCGCGGGTGCTCGCGCCGCTGCCGCGCAGGATGACGAGCGGGATCAGCTCCGGCTCGCTGACCAGCGCATAGGCAGCGGCCTGGCCCGGCATGCGGACGAGCTGGATCGCGTCCGGGTCGAGTCCGGCGTCACTCAGGGCCGGGGCGATGACGTGGTCAACCAGCGCGATAGCGGAACGCAGCGCCGCCGACCCGGTGCGCAGGACGCCGGCGTTACGCGACTTGATGAGCTGTGAGGCGATG
>CAVQZM010000003.1:0-6075 GCA_963718475.1 uncultured Actinomycetes bacterium
GGTTCTTCGGCGGCGTAACCCGGTCCAGCCCGCACGCGCTCATGTGGCAGTGGTCCGGCGGCGGCGGCGTCCGCAACCCCTACGGCGACTTCGACCAGATCAACGTCACCACCGTCCGCTAGCCACCCGGCCGCCGCGGCGTTAGCGTCAGGCCGCCAGAATGGGCACCTCGTACTTCTGGCAATGCGGGTCTCTTGTGACCAGTGTCAGTTCTTCGCACCGCGCCTGCGCGACCAGCATGCGGTCAAACGGATCCCGGTGGATCAGCGGAAGGCGCCCGGCGGCGATGGCGTGTTCCATGCTGATGGGGAGCTCACGGAATCCGCTGCCGCGAATTCGCTCCGGCAGGTCGGCTGGCCCGGCGAGCTTGCCCATCGCCTGCTTGATGGTGACTTCCCATACGGTTGCCGGGCTGACATAGACCTCCGGCTCATGGTCGAGCCGGGCCTTGATGTCATCGGAGAGCGTGAGATCGTCGGTCAGCCACCAGATCACCACGTGAGTGTCCAGCAGCAGGCTCATGGCGCCAGGCCGAAGTCGCGGGCAATAGCCTCGTTGACCTCGTCGGAGTCCCAGTCCTCGCTGGTGACGACCTGGCTGCGCAGGGAGCCCCGCCCGGCCCGGTCGACCCGGTGCGCCAGTGGCACGACCTTCGCCACCGGATTCCCTGCCCGGCTGATGATGATCTCCTCGCCGTGCTCGACCCGTTCGATGATCCGGGACAAGTTCGTCTTGGCGTCGTGGATGTTGAACTGCGCAGCAGCCTCACTAGGCATGGCACCTCCTTAGCTAAGAGGTTAGTCCACCCTGAAGGACATCGCCATTGCTGGATGCGGGCGGGCTGCTACAGGTCTCTGCGGCTGGGCTCCCACGGCCAGCCGCCGCCGGGCTCATGATCATGGGTTGTTTGCCGCTAGAAGATGGCGGCGCTCCCATGATCATGTGTACTTTTCCGCTTCATATGACGGGTTTTGACCCACGATCATGGTCGAGACGGCCGGGTGCGGTGCCCCCTGCGGCGTGAGTTGTTCCTGGGAGTCCCCGGAGCGGCACAATGCGATCAGGACGAGCGCACGAAGCGAGGTGCCGGGATGGGCGAGCCGACTTTCCAGGTGCAGCCGGTCGGCTGGGTGGAATCACCGCTGACGGACCGGGCCGCCGCGCCGAAGCAGGCCGACGAAGGGGCCCCCCAGGCCCGGGTCGTCTTCCGGCCGGACCTGCACGACGCGGCGGCGGACCTGCGGGCCGGCGACGAGGTGCTCCTGCTGACCTGGCTGCATCAGGGCCGCCGGGACGTGCTGTCGGTCCACCCGCGCGGCGACATCAGCCTGCCCCGCCAGGGCGTGTTCTCCACCCGGTCGCCGGACCGGCCGAATCCGATCGGGCTGCACGCGGTCACCATCGTCAGCGTCGAGGACAACGCCGTGGGCGTCAGCGGTCTCGAGGCGATCGATGGCACTCCCGTCCTCGATGTGAAACCAGTTCTGCGCGCGGGCCGCGACCGGTGACCGGCCCGGATCGTGCGCCGCTCATCAGTAAGGTGACGGCATGCCTGCTTACGTGATCGCCGATATCCACCAGCACGGCAGCGACGAGGAGGTCGCCGAGTACCGGGCCGGGGTCCCGGCCACCCTGGAACCGTACATGGGACGCTTCGTGGCGCGGGGCGGGAAAACCGACGTCCTGGAGGGAACCTGGGAACCAGGACGGATCGTCGTCCTCGAGTTCCCCGACGTCCAGGCGGCCCGCGACTGGTACGCCTCCCCCGCCTACCAGGAGATCCTGCCGCTGCGCACCCGCAACTGCGAGACCGGGATGCTCCTCGTCGAAGGCATCTGAGCCGCCACGTCAGGCACACCCGGGCCGCTGCGGGCCCCTCGCCGGGGCCCGCAGCGGCCTGGCCCGTTACTGGCCGAGGTGCTGGCCGAGCAGAGCCAGATCCGGCGGGCCGAGGCGGTCGGCGGAGGTGTTGGCCTGGTGCCAGTGCGGGTAGATCAGCTCCGGCGCGCTCACCTTGTCCAGCGCCGCGCGCTGGTCGGTGCTCAGGACCAGGTTCGCGGCTCCGAGGTTGTCGCTCAGCTGCTCGTCGGTGCGCGCGCCGATGACCAGCGACGTAACGGCCGGGCGGCCGAGCAGCCAGGCCAGCGCGACCTGGGCGGGCGACACACCGTGTGCCTGGGCCACGTCGACCAGGACCTCGATCGTGTCGTACAGCTTTTCCTGGTCGCGTACGGGCGGCTCGTTCCACTCCTCGCTGAGCTGGCGCGAGTTCTCCGGCTGCTCGGCGTTCCGGCGGAACTTGCCGGACAGCAGGCCGCCGGCCAGCGGGCTCCAGACCAGGATGCCGAGGCCCTGGTCCACCGCCAGCGGCACCAGCTCGTACTCGGCGTCCCGGGACTCCAGCGAGTAGTAGATCTGCTGGGCCACGAACCGCTGGTAGTCGTGGGCGTCGGCGGCGGCCAGCGCCTTCATGAGCTGCCAGCCCGCGTAGTTCGACGCCGCGAGGTAGCGGACCTTGCCGGAACGGACGAGGGTGTCGAGGGTCTCCATCGTCTCTTCCAGCGGCGTCTGCCCGTCCCACTCGTGCACGTGGTAGATGTCGATGTGGTCGGTGCCGAGCCGCCGCAGGCTGGCCTCGACGCCGTTGATGATGTGGTAGCGGGACAGGCCGGCGTCGTTCGGCCCGTCGCCCATCGCCATCCGGACCTTGGTGGACAGCAGCAGGTCGTCTCGTTTGCCCTGGATGGCCCGTCCGACGATCTCCTCCGCCGTGCCCTGGGAGTACACATCCGCGGTGTCGATCAGGTTCACGCCGGCGTCCACGCACATGTCGATCTGCCGTCGTGCGCCTTCGACGTCGGTGGCACCGAGTGCCCCGAAATTTCCCTTCCCGCCGAAGGTCATCGTGCCGAGTGCCAGCGCCGAAACCCTGAGGCCGCTCCGGCCAAGCTGACGGTATTCCATGGTTGGAACCCTTCCCGCAGACGTCGTCTAATCCGTACTGCCAACTTACGATGGCCCTCGCCGGGCCGGTCATCAGGGATCAGTTCCGGGCCTGCCGGCGGCCGCGGACGCGGTACGGCCGCCAAACCGCGCACCCGCCCGGATCCGACGCGTGTCACGGCGCCTTATTACGGGTAACCGGACCTATGGGCCGACCGCCGGGCCGGCCCAGGTTGGCACCGGGGGCGACGAGACAGGGGGCAGGCATGCTGACCTACGTTCTCGCGGTCCTGGCGGCCTGTGCGAACGCGGCATCCTCGGTCCTGCAGCGCAAGGCGAACCGGGAGATCCCGCAGACCGAGAACCTGAGCCTGAGGCTGATCCGGGACCTGCTGCACAAGCCGGTGTGGTTCGCCGGGGTCCTCGCGGTGCTCGTCGGTTTCCTGCTCCAGGCCACCGCGCTGGGCACCGGGCAGCTGGCCGTCGTCGAGCCCGTCCTCGTGCTCGAGCTGCCGATAACGCTCATCCTCGCCTCCCGGGTCTTCGGGTCACGCATGCGGTGGCGGGAATGGGCCACCGCGGTAGCCATGACGGCGTGGCCTGGCCGGCCTGCTGTATTTTCTGTCCCCGTCGGGCGGCCAGTCGGACAGCGTGCCCCGCAATATCTGGCTCATCGGCATCGGCGCGAACCTGGCGCTGGTCGGCGCGCTCGTCGCGCTGGCGCGGCGAGGGCCGGCCGGACGAGGGGGAAGCAGCAAGGGAAGCAGCTCACGCCAGGCCGCGCTGCTGGGCGTCGCCGGAGGAGCGGCCTTCGGCCTGACGGCCGCGCTGATGAAGGGGATGACGGGCACCTTTTCGGGCGGGTTCGGGGAGCTGCTGACCAGCTGGCAGCTCTACGGGATGATCGCCGCCGGGATTTTCGGCCTGTTCCTGGTGCAGTCGGCGCTGAACGCCGGGCCGCTGATCGCGGCCCAGCCCGGCCTGACCCTCTCGGACCCGATCGTGTCGATCCTGTGGGGCGTGCTGGCCTTCCACGAGAAGGTCCGGGGCGGGATGAACATCCTGTTCGCCACGTTCAGCGGCCTGGTCATGGCCGGGGCCGCGGTCGCCCTGGCGCGTTCCCCGCTGCTGTCCGGCGAGCCGGGGCGAGATGGCGCGGACCCAGAGGGCGGCCGCGAGCAGCCGCGCCGGATGCCCCAGGCCGGGCGCCGCTAGTGCCGAGCCGTGCGGCCATTAACCCGGACGTATGTGAGCCCTGCGGGCGCATGTGACGGCGGTTGAACTGCCGCCAGTCCTCCCGGCCGTCCGGCCAGCGGATCAGCGCGGCCCACCCGCCCCGGTACCGCGCCCAGGCCACGATCATGCACGGCCTCCAGCTCGTGTCGCTGTACAGCACCTCCGCCGCGCTGCGCACCGGCGCGCGCCGGGGGCTGTCGATCAGCTCACCGGCCGGCACCCGGGAAAGCATCGGGACCGTGCCGAGCGGCGGAGGATACCCATCGGAAGGAGTTTTCCCAGTTCGCACGCCATAGACGATAACAGATTCGAATTCGGAACCCGACAGGAACCTCATATCGAACGCACACCAAACGGCCGGTCCGGGATGGACGGGACCCGTCCGGGTAGGGCATACCGCATGGCTACGGACACCCGCGAAGTTGAACTGAAGTACGAGCACGGCCCCGGGGCCGTGCTGCCGCCGCTGGAGGACCTCCCCCACGTGGCCGTTGAGACGGGTGCCGACGAGGAGACACTCGAGGCCGAGTATTACGACACCGATGACTTGCGGCTGCTCCGCGCGGGGGTCACCCTGCGGAGGCGCCGCGGCGGCCACGACGAAGGCTGGCACCTCAAGCTGCCCGCCGGGCCGCACACCCGCCGCGAGATCCGGCTTCCGCTCGGCCAGGGGGGCCAGTCCGACCGCACGGTCCCGGACGAGCTCGCGGGCCTGGTCCGCGTCTACACCAGGGGCGAGCCGCTCGGCCGGTGGCCCGGGTGGCGACCGTGCGCCGCCGCCGGACCCTGCTGGATGAGGCCGGGAGGTCGCTGGCCGAGGTGGTGGCGGACGAGGTGTCCGCGCAGACCCTCGGCGAGTCCACGACCATCTCCCAGTGGCGCGAGGTGGAGGTGGAGCTGACCGGCGGCGACCGGCAGCTGCTGCGGGCCGCCGACCGGCGGCTGCGCCGCGGCGGCCTCCGCCCGGCCGGGCGGCTGGCCAAGCTGGAGCGGGCGTTCGCCGGCCAGCTGCCCGCCAACGGCCAGCGGCACTCGCTGGGCCGCCACCCGTCCTCGGCCGAGGTGGTCATGGCCTACGCCCGGGAGCAGGGCGACCGGCTGAAGGCGCTCGATCCCATGGTGCGGCGTAACGAGCCCGATTCGATCCACCAGATGCGCGTCGCCTCACGGCGGCTGCGCAGCACGCTCCAGTCGTTCGGCTCGGTCCTGCGTACTGGGGAGACGGGGCATCTCCGCGGCGAGCTGCGGTGGTTCAGTCACGTCCTCGGCGACGCGCGGGACGCCGAGGTCCTCTCCGAACTCCTCCAGGCGGAGGTGACGAAGGTCCCGGCTGAGCTGCTGATGGGCCCCGTGCAGGCGCGGCTGAGGGAGCACTTCGCTCCGCTGGAGGCCCGGACCCGCCAGGGCGTGCTCGAGACGCTCGACTCGGCGCGCTACTTCGCGCTGCTGGACGAGCTGGACCGGCTGCTGGCCGATCCCCCGCTCGGTCCCGCGGCCGGCCGCCCGGCCCAGGACGGCCTGCCCGGGGACGTGGCCCGGACGTACCGGCGGACCCGTCGCCGGATGCGGCGGGCCACGCGGGCCCACGACGACCAGGCCAGGAACGTGGCGCTGCACGGCGCGCGGCGGGCCGCCAAGCGCGCCCGTTACGCCGCCGAGGTGGCCAGCCCGGTATACGGCAAGCCGGCCCGGCGATTCGCCCGCCGGATGAAGCAGGTGCAATCCGTGCTCGGCACCCACCAGGATGCGGTCATCGCCCGCGACACCATCCGCGAACTCGGCGTGCGCGCCCATCTGGAAGGCGAGAACGCGTTCAGCTACGGCCTGCTCCACGAGCGGCAGACCACCACCGCCCGCGAGTCGGGATCCGGATCAGCGGAAACGAAACCGCTTCGA
>CAVQZM010000004.1:0-230491 GCA_963718475.1 uncultured Actinomycetes bacterium
TAGTCGCTCATCGAGCTGGTCGGGGTGATGTCCAGGACGCCGGTGTCGGACACGCCGCCGCTGGAATTGACCACCTGGACGGTGGCCGTTGAGCCCGGCCACACGTGGTATTGGCCGTTCGTCCCGCTGGGTGCCGGGACGGTGAACGTGACCTTCGTGTCGCTCCAGGAGTCCACCGTGAACGTCGCGGTCGTGCCGGGCATGCCCCAGTTGGTGCCCAGGTCGCTGAACGCGACGTACCCGCTGCCCTGGCTGGCGCCGAACCCGGAGCCGGTGATCGTCACCGTCTGCCCGGCGGAGGCCGGGTCGGGGGACAGGCCGCTGAGCACGGCGCCGGACATCGGCGCCGTCGAGGTGCCGACCGCGAACACGTGCAGCTGGCCCTGGCTGACCTGGGCCGGCAGGGTCACGCTGACCAGCGTCTTGGCCGGGTCGACCGGCAGCCCAGCGAAGAACACGTCAGTGGTGGCGGTAAGGAGCTACCGGGGCCGTTCCGGTACGACATGGTCGCCGCGACCTGGTTGCCGAACGAGGGCTGGGCACTGCCGCCGTTCAGCGTCCAGTCGCTCATGCCCAGCCAGTAGCGCGCCGTGCTGCCGTCGGAGTAGGTCAGCGTGGCGATGCCCTGGCTGGGACCGTCGGTCGCGGCTCCGAGGAAGCCGAGCGTCTGGGTGCCGGCCGCGGCGTCGAGGGTGATGGTCGGCCGCCGGCGATCGCGTTGTCGGGGTTTCCGGGCGCGGGCAGCGGCCAGGTGAACGGCACGCCGCCCGCCGTGACCGTCCCCCGGGGGTGAGTCCGGCCTTGGCCAGCGCCTGGGCCGAGTAGCTGTACCCGACGCCGTCCACGTTCGCGGCGGCCGGGTCGGAGTCGTCGCTGATCCCCGCGTTGTTGAACGCGGTGAGCAGGCTGCCTGGCTTCGCGACGAGCACGGTCAGCGACAGGGGCGCCAGGGTGGATCCGCCCGCGGACAAGCCGACCGGCACGGTGTAGAACGTCTGCGGCGCGGACGAGCCGGCGATGATCGTCAGCGTGAGCTGTCCCTGTCCGTCGGCGGGCACCCTGATCCGGCCGGATGCGGGGCTGACCGTGAGCCCGGACGGGGGAGCAGCCGTGGCGCTGACGGTTTGCGGGCGGCCGGTGACGTCCTGGGCCCCGACCTTGACCGTGGTGGTGCCGCCCGGTGCGACGGTCACCTCCGGGGTGGACAGGAAGCCGATCGCGGGCGCCTGGCCGGTGGCGTACGACGGCGGCGCGTCCTGCGGCGCCGAACCCCACTGCTGGTTCGGCTGGGCGGACAGCGTGTAGGACAGCAGTGTCACCGGGTCCCGGCGCAACTGGGTCGCGGAGACCCAGGCCTGCTGGTCAGGGTGCCCGTTGACGGTGAGCCGCTGCACGTACGGGGTGCTGGCCGACGCGCCCGGCGCGGTGATGACCACCTCGTGGCCGTTGCCGAGCCGGACCGCGGCGAACGGGAACAGCGGGCTGCCCAGGGCCAGCGCCGGCGAGCCGGGTGTCTCGGGTACATGCCGAGCGCGGCCCAGACGTACCAGGAGCTCATCGCGCCCAGGTCGTCGTTGCCCGGCTCGCCGCCCGGCGTGTCACGCGTAGAGGGTGTTCACCATGTCGCGGACCGTCTGCTGCGTCTTGTACGGCACGCCGGCGTAGTCGTAGACCCACGGGGCGTTGAGGTCGGTCTCGTTGCCTGCCCAGTAGTACGGCGCGTTCGGCCCGGCGTTGAGCTGGGCGAAGAACGAGTTGAGCCGGGTGAGGACGGCGGTGTTGCCGCCCATCGCATTGAACAGGCCGCGCAGGTTCTGCGGCGCCGCGAAGTTGTACTGGGACGCGTCGCCCTCCTGGTAGCCGGACTGGCCGAAGCCGCTCTGGCCCACCGTGAGCGGGTCGCCGACCGGGTAGTTGCCGCTGGCGTCGCGCGGCTGCAGGTAGCCGGTCAGCGGGTTGAACTGGTTCTGCCAGTTCTGCGCGCGCTTGGAGAACGTCGCGTAGTCGGCCTGGTCCCCGAGCTGGCCGGCGAACTGGGCGATGGAGAAGTCGGCCTGGGCGTACTCGGTGGTCTCGGAGGTCGCCGTTGTTCACCGGCGAGATCGAGGTCGCGCTGGTGTTGGGCACGTAGCCGAGCTTGGCGTAGGCGGCGAGGTTCGGGCGCTCCTCATACCAGCCCTGGCCCAGCTGGCTGGGCGTCGGGACCTGCGTGGCGCCCTTGATCATCTCCTGCAGGGCGGTGCGGGTGTCGAAGTTGGTCACCCCGTACGCGAGGGCTTCGGCTAGGATGGGATCGGCGGCGTCGCCGTTCATCACGCCGGTGTAGTCGTTGGCCAGCGGCCACTTGGCCGAGCCAGCCGCCCTGCGCCCCCTCGTCCACGAGCGACTGCATGGCATCGCCGGCTGACCTGCGGGTCGGCCGTCGCGATCAGCGGCACCTCGGAGCGGTAGATGTCCCAGCCGGAGAAGTTGGCGTACTCCCCGCCCTGGCCTCTTGGCCAGTCTGATGCACCTGGGTTGTCGAACCCGGTGTACTGGCCGTTGGCGTCGCTGAACAGTGTTCGGGTGCTAGGAACGAGTGATACAGGGCGGTGTAGAACGTCTGCCTGCTGCGCCGCGGTGCCGCCGCCGACCCGGAACCTGCCCAGCAGGCTGTTCCACGTCTTCTGGGTCTGGGCCTTCAGCGCCTGGACGTCCCAGCCCGGGTTGTCGGCGCTCAGGTTGGCCTCGGCGTTGGCCACACTGACGTAGCTGACCGAAACCTGCATCCCGACGACCGGGCTCGAGGTGGGTCGAAGGTGACCCAGGCGCCGGTGGCCGGGCCGTGGTATTCGGCTGCTGGAGGCGGGACTGCGGGCCCTTGCGCTCGACCGGGCCCGGGCCGGACGTGCTGCCCGGCTGGATCGTCGTCCTGGGGGCGGCGGCCGGTTTGGTGGCCGGGCCTCCTGACGCTGGGTGCCCAGAGCGGGTGTGGCGGCGGTGGGGAGCTTGGGCGTCCGGTTCGCCCGTTGGTCCGGGCCTGGTTCGTGCCGGCGCTGACGCCGCTGGGGGTCCAGGTGCCATCCGAGCTGAACGACCGGTTGAACTTGGCCGCGAAGTAGACGGTGTAGTGGCCCGGGCTGCCGCAGAAGTGGCCGGACGTCGAGGAACCGGTGACCTCGTCGGTGCCGACGACCTGGACGCTGGCCGCGTCGTTGCCGTTGGCGCTGTCGCCCGCCTTGATCAGCATGTTGGCCTGCGTGGTGGCCGGATAGGTGAAGACGCCCAGGCCGGCCCGGCTGTTCACGCTGATCTGGGAGTTGATCGCCGGGGTGCCCAGCTGCGCCTGGTAGTAGCCGGGCGAGGCCTGCTCGCTGGCGTGGCTGAAGGATTCGGTCGCGCCCTGCGGGCTCGAGCCGATCGGGCCGGTCGTCGGGAGGAACGGCACGTCGCCGTACGCGGCGCAGCCGGGACCGCTGAGGTGGGTGAGGCTGAGGCCCAGCGTGGACTGGTCGGTCGTAGTTGTAGCCGCCGCCGTCCGGGCGTGACGGGGTATCGGGGCTCCACTGGAGCATGCCGAACGGCGCGTCGGCGCCGGGAACGTGTCACCTGCCCGACGACCGCGCCGCCGCTGCCGGTCCCGATGAACGGGTTCACCAGCTTGGCCGGATTGCTCACGAGGGCGGGATGAGTGGCTGACCTGGACGTCTGCGCGGCCGAGGTGGCCGGGGCGGCTGAGGTCGCCGGTCCGCGGGAGGCGGCGGAGGCGGCGGAGGCGGCGGAGGCGGCCGGGGTGGCGGAGGCGGCCGGGGCGGCGGGAGGCAGCTGGGCCGGCGGAGGCAGCGGGCCTGCGGCGAGCATCATGGTCACGCTCGCGATACCGGCTGTTGCGGCGAGCAAGCGGGGCGTCAGCCCGGCCAGACAGCGAGGGCGCGCGAGCGGCCCCGGCGCGGCCGGTCTCCGCGGGGAGTGCTGGCCTGCGGGCGGCTTCCGGTCGGGACACGCATGGGGCTCTCCTCACAACCAGGCGTCGGCTCCGGTTCAGTCCGCGCGTGCGGTGACGGCGGCTGGTCCCGGTGCCCGACAACGTTGTCTTCCCTAGTGGTAAACCGTCCGCCGTGGGCCGTCAAGGGTTTGAAGCTGTTCGGATTAGTTTCGTTACGTGCCTGCCGGCCCGGGTTGACGTTTAGCGGGGGCTAACCGGACGAAAGGCGACCTGACCAGGGGCGACGCCCAGTTGCTTTCCGTCGTTCCGGCGACGCCGCGCATGCCGCCGGGTGCGTGTCAGCTGCGCGGCTCGCCGGGTACCGGGACCAGCGGGTTTCCGGTGACCGGCCATCCGGATGAGGTCCAGATCAGCGGCCGGACCTGGACCCAGGCGTCACCGTTGTCGAAAGCGTCGTAGTAGTGGTACACGAGGGAGGCCGACGAGCCCTGGTGGAAGACGAAGGGCGACCCGGGGCCGATCATCCCCGCATCCGTGCCCTGGAGCTCCATCCCCCCGCCGTTCGTCATTGCGGTGCCCGACGCGTCGAAGTAGGGGCCGGATACGCTCGCCGAGCGGCCCACTTCGACGTGGTAGGTGCTGCTGATGCCGCGGCAGCAGAAGCCGACCGCGGCGAACAGGTAGTAGTAGCCGTCGTGATAAGTGATGCCGGCTCCTTCCAGCGGGTCCGGGGCAGGCTTTTCCGCCAGCGAGTAAATAGCCGGGGAACTGCTAGCCGGCTTGCCGGTCGCCGGGTTCAGCTGGAGGAGCTTTATCCCGCTCCAGAACGATCCGAATACCAGCCACTTGCTGCCGGACGCGCCGTTCACCAGGGACGGGTCGATGGCGTTGAAGTTGTCCGCCGTCGCTGAGCGGAAGACGAGGCCATCGTCGGTCCAGTGATAGGCGGGGCGGCGGGGATCGAGCGTCGGGGTGGTGGCCAGGCCGATCACGGAATTGTTGGAGCCGAAGCTCGACCCCGCATAGTAGAGATGCCAAAGGCCGCCGAAGTATGAGATGTCGGGCGCCCAGAGGTTCGGGATCGAACCGAGGGCGCTGATGATCCAGGCGGGCTTCTGGGCGAAGACGGTCCCGGTGTACTGCCAGGTCCTCAGGTCATGCGACGTGCGGATCTGAATGTTCCCGTTGCCGATGACGCCGGCCGGATCGCCGGTGGAGAACACGTAATAGGTGCTGCCCGCCCGGGCCATGGCCGGGTCGTGGATGAAGGTATACGGCGACGGGACGCCGGCCCGGCTTGTGTGCGCAGGCTGGCCGCCCTCCCGGCGGAGCTTCCCGTGTCCGCGGCGGGGCTCGCCGCGCCGCTCGTTGGTCCGGCCCGCCCGGCGCCGGCCGCGCTGTGGCCTGGCCGGGTAGCCGCCGCCAAGCTGACCGTGCTGCCGCCGAGGACGGTGACGGCCGCTAGCGCGGCCACCGCGGCGAGAGCCGCCTTGCTGCTGCGAAATCGCATGTAGTCCTCCCTGGTGGGGGCGGCGTTGTCCGGTAGGGGGCCGACGCGTACCCGCCAGTTCACCCCTCAGATTTCCGGGTCCCGGGCCATTGAGCGAACGTTCGCTCAATGTCACCAGAAGACGATCGTATTTGGGTGTCTACGGCCCCACAAGACCCAGATTCGCCCGCCTCCGCGCAGCTGGATGCGCGGAGGCGGACTGCGCGGGGCTGGGGGAGGGCATCTGCGGATGTCGGCGTGGGGTGGGCGGGGCGAGGCCAGGGGCGGCCTCCGGATCGGCCCGCGGCCGGGGGCTCCTCGTAGATAGTGGGCAATTGGTAATACGGTCAGGGCGTGAGCGCTTGGGTGAGCGGGACGCGGACGACGACGCTGGCTGGACGGCTGGCCCGGATGGGTTTCGCGGACGCCGCGCGGGCGGAACGCCTCGTGACCTCCGAACTCGCGCTCGATGTGAGCCAGGGCGGCCGGCCCGGGAGCGGGGCACCGGCCGGTGCGGCGGGCCGGGACGACGCGGTGCTGGAGGCCATCGGGGCGGCGGCCGACCCGGACCTCGCGCTCGCCAGCCTGGCCCGGATCGCCGGGACCGACCGCGGAGCCGACGCGGCCGACATCCGCGCCGCGCTGCGGGCCGAGCCCGGGTTCAGGAAGCGCCTGATCGCCGTGCTCGGCGTGAGCGTGGGCCTGGCGGATCATCTGGCCCGGCACCCGCACGACGCCCACCTCCTGCGCGGCGCCGACTCGGTGCGCCGCCCGACCGTGGTCCAGCTGCGCGCCGCGCTGCTGCACGCGGTGGAGGCTAGCCCGCTCGATGACACACCCGTCGCCGACCTGGCCGCCCTGGACGGGACCGATCCCGCTGCGGCGCTGGCCGCGGCCTACAAACGCCGGATCCTGCACCTGGCGGCCCGGGACCTGACCGGCGTGGCCGACCTCGAGGAGGTCGCGGCGGAGCTGGCCGACATCGCGACCGCCGCGCTGGACGCGGCGCTGGCCGTGGCCCGCGCGGAACTTCCGCCTAACGCTCATCCGGTCCGGCTCGCCGTGGTGGCGATGGGTAAATGCGGTGGCCGCGAACTCAACTACGCGAGCGACGTCGACGTGATCTTCGTCGCCGCGCCCGCCGAGGGCACCGCACCGACGGGCACCACGCCGCGCCAGCGCCGACGGCGACGGCGACGCCGAGACCGCGGCGCTGCGGACCGCCACCCGGCTCGCCAGCGGGCTGATCAGGATCTGCTCGCGGACCACGCCGGAAGGCACGATCTTCCCCGTCGACCCGAACCTCCGCCCGGAGGGCCGCAACGGCCCGCTGGTGCGCACGCTGGCCAGCCACATCGCCTACTACGAGCGCTGGGCCAAGACGTGGGAGTTCCAGGCGCTGCTCAAGGCCCGGCCAGCCGCGGGCGACATCGCGCTCGGGCAGCAGTACGTGGACGCGCTCGCCCCGATGGTCTGGCACGCGGCGCAGCGGGATCACTTCGTCGAGGACGTGCAGGCCATGCGGCGCCGGGTGGAGAAGACCCTGCCGGCGGCCCGGGCTGGCCGGGAGATCAAGCTGGGCCCGGGCGGCCTGCGCGACATCGAGTTCGCCGTGCAGCTCCTCCAGCTCGTGCACGGCCGCACGGACGAGTCGCTGCGCAGCCCGGCCACGCTCCCGGCCCTGGCCGCGCTGGCCGCGGGCGGCTACGTCGGACGCGACGATGCCGACGACCTCGCCGCCGCGTACCGGTTCCTGCGGCAGGTCGAGCACCTGCTGCAGCTGTACCAGCTGCAGCGCACCCATGTCCTGCCGGACGACCCGGCCGTTCTGCGCAGGCTCGGCCGGGCGATGGTGGGACCCGATGGGCCGAGCGGGCTTCGCCGCGGTGGCAGCCGGCTGAACGCGGATCCGTCCGCCGGGTTCACCGAAATGTGGCGGCAGCACGCCCGCCAGGTGCGACGGCTGCACGAGAAGCTGTTCTACCGGCCGCTGCTGGGCGCGGTGGCCCGGCTGGACGGCGACGCGACCCGCCTGACGCCGTCCGCGGCGGGGGCCCGCCTCGAGGCGCTCGGTTACGTGGATCCGGAAGGCGCGCTCCGCCACATCCAGGCCCTGACCGCCGGGGTCGCCCGGCGCGCGGCGATTCAGCGGACGCTGCTTCCGGTGCTGCTCGGCTGGTTCGCCGACGCGGCCGAGCCGGACGCCGGTTTGCTCGCCTTCCGCCAGGTCAGCGACGCACTGGGGGAATCGCCGTGGTACCTGCGGCTGCTCCGGGACGAGACCAAGGCCGCCGAGCGGCTGGCCCGCGTGCTCGCCTCCAGCCGGTACGCGACCGGCCTGCTGCTCCGGGCGCCGGAGGCGGTGGCCATCCTCGGGGATGACGCCGAGCTCGTGCCGCGGTCGATGACGGCCCTGAAAGCCGAGGCCGATGCGGCCGTGCGCCGGCACAGCGACGCGGAAGGCGCCGTGGCCGCGGTCCGGGCGCTGCGGCGGCGGGAGCTGCTGCGGATCGCCGCGGCCGACCTGCTCGGCCTGGCTCAGCACCAGCGAGGTCGCCGACGCGCTGACCGCGGTGGCGGCGGCCACCATCAGCGTGGCCCTGGGCACGGCGACCAAGAAGGTCGAGGCCGAGCTGCGCGGACCGTTGCCGACCCGGATGGCCGTGATCGCGATGGGGCGCTTCGGCGGCCACGAGACCAGTTACGGCAGCGACGCGGACGTGATGTTCGTTCACGATCCGCTGCCGGGAGCGGACGAGACGGCCGCCGGGCGGGCCGCGCACGAAGTCGCGCAGGAACTGCGCCGGCTGCTCGCGCTGCCCGGCCCGGACCCGGCGCTGATCGTGGACCCAAGCCTGCGGCCCGAAGGGCGCCAGGGACCGCTGGTGCGCACGATCGCCTCGTATCAGGCCTATTACCGGCGCTGGTCGGTGCCGTGGGAGGCGCAGGCGCTGCTGCGCGCCGAGCGGGTGGCCGGGGACCCCGATCTCGGCGCGCAATTCATCCAGATGATCGGCGAGCTCCGGTATCCCGACGGAGGCATCGGCGAGAACGCGGTCCGCGAGATCCGCCGGATCAAGGCCCGGATGGAGGCCGAACGGATGCCCCGCGGGGTCGAGCCGGCGCTGCACGTCAAACTGGGGCCGGGCGGCCTGTCGGACGTCGAGTGGACCGTCCAGCTCCTCCAGTTGCGGCACACGTACGCCGTGCCGGCCCTGCGGACGACCCGGACGCTGTCGGCCCTGGAGGCGGCGCGGGAGGCCGGCCTGATCACCTCGGGCGATGCGGCCGTGCTGGCCGAAGCGTGGACCCTCGCGACCCGGATCAGGGACGCGGTGATGCTCGTCCGCGGCACCCCGTCGGACACCATTCCCACCGGGTACCGCGAGCTCGGCGCGGTGGCCCGGATCCTCGGTTACGGTCCCGGCGAGGGCCAGGCGCTGGAGCAGGACTACCGGAGGGCCGCGCGCCACGCCCGGGCCGTGATGGACCGGCTCTTCTACGGCTGACCGGGGCGCTCCGGATCGGGGCGGCCCGGCGGCCCTACAGGCAGCCGTTGGCGCGCAGGAGGCGCAGCGTACCGACCGTGATGGCGCCCCGCCAGTCCAGTTCGGCGGCGGGAGACCAGGCCGGCCAGTTGAACGTCCACCCGCCGTCCTCGCGTTGTGCGCGGGCCAGGTGGTCGAGGTGCGCCTTGATCGTCCCCTCGTCGAACAGGGACCGGGCCAGCGAGTCTGGTTCCGGCGCGAAATCCAGCGGCGAGTGGACCTCGCCCGGTGCCTCCGGGTCGAGGGCGACGAGGCCGCGCTCGATGATGAGCGGGCCGACCTGGCCGAAGGCGTCGCGGGCCCGGGCCCGGTCGGGGACGTGCTGAAGGAACTGCAGCACGCCCAGCATCTCGTAGGCGCCGGCCGGGGCGGCGGCCAGCCCGTCCGGGCCGGTCAGCCGGCCGATCCGCGGCCACATGACCTCGGTGGCCCGCTCCAGCCACGGGTCCTTCACGTGCCGGGCGTGCAGGGTGCCCGCGATCAGGCCGGTCATGATCAGCGAGGCCGGGCGGCCCTCCTCCGGCACCATCCATGGCGCATGCGGCCAGGTCTCGCTGCCCGGGTCCACGAACGCCGCACCGCCCTCGGCGGGAGCCGTGGCCGCCAGCCACCGGCAGGCGCCGGCGACCAGGTCCTCATCCCAGGCGTCGCACTCGTCCAGGATCCGCAGGGCGAGTTCCGTGGCGGGAGGGTGGCTGCCCGGCGCGCGTCCGTCCGGGTCGAGCCCGTGGCCGAATCCGCCGTCGGGATTGCGGTAGGCCGCGACGGCGTCCCGGACGGGCCGGGCGTCGCCGCCCGCGAACAGCCGCTCGAACCGGCGGCGGTCCACGACGCGGGCGTGGGCCGCGATGAACTGGGTCGCGGCGTCGATGTCTGGAGTGCTCATGGGCCCATCTCATCGCGCCGGCCGCCCCGCTGTCTTGAACGAAACGGCCATCCCGCGTGTCATGCTGGAGCGGTGGACCTGTCCGCCGGGTACCGGGAGTGGGCGCCGCCCGCGGCGCTGCGCCATGTCCTGGCCTGCCTGTGGGCGCAGGTCACTCCCGATGGCGTGGCGCGAAGCACCATGATCCTGCCCGACGGGTGCACCGACCTCATCTGGCAGCTCGGCGGGGACGCGTTCGTGGCCGGGCCCGACACCGGGCCGGTGCCCACCTTGCTGCCGCCCGGGACGGTCATCCTCGGTGCGCGGTTCCGGCCCGGAGCCGGCGGAGACGCCCTCGGCGTGCCGCTCAGCGAGCTGCGTGACCAGCGGGCCGGGCTCACCGACCTGCGGCGCGACCTGGCCCGGCGGCTTCCGGGCTCACTGGAGCCGCACGACGCCGTCACCCGCCTCACCGACGTGGCCGGGCACCTCGCCGTGGCCGGTGCGCCGGACCGGGCCGTGCTGCGCGCCTGCTCGCTGCTCGCGGACCCCGCGGCCCGCACCGGGGATGTCGCCGCCGAGGTGGGGCTGAGCGAGCGCCAACTGCGGCGGCGCTGCGAGGCGGCCGTCGGGTACGGCCCCAAGATGCTGCAGCGGGTGCTGCGGTTCCGCCGGTTCGTCTCCCTGGTCGACGCCTCCGCCGGGCGCGCCGGGCCCGGCGACCTGGCCCGGGCCGCCGCCGTCTGCGGCTACGCCGACCAGCCGCACCTGACGCGGGAGACGGTCCGGCTGGCCGGCCTGCCCCCGGCGGCGCTGGTGAGGGAACGTCTCACCTGATCTGGCTCGGGTTGCCGGTCAGTCAGAACGCCGGGGGCGGAAGGCTCCCGGAGGCTCCGGTACCCGGTGCCGGGTTGCCGGCAGACCGAACCGGGTCGGCGCCCATTGGGATGCGGCCACCGCGCACATGTTCGAGACCGGCGAACATGGGCTCGTCGAGCAGGCCGCTGGACGAAGGCGCGAAGCCGATCGGGAACACGCCCACGACCCGCTGTCGGCCGGCCAGGAACGAGGTGGAGAGGTAGTCGCCGAACATGACGCCCTGGCTGGTGGGCGCCAGCCAGTCTTCCTGCATCGGCCCGCCCAGCACGTCCGGCGCGCTCCAGGTGCGGCCGTTGTCGAGGGAGGACGTGAACCCTATACCCAGCTGGCAGGTGCCGCCGGTGCAGGCGGCGTTGCGGTCGAAGACGTACGTCACCGCGAGCAGCGTCCTCCCTCCGGCCGAGCTGCGATCGACGGCCAGGCCGGGGGTGAAGTGGTCGACGCCGCTGCCGACCGGGTCGATCGGGATGCGGGTGACCGGCGACCAGGTGGTTCCGTCGCTGGACGTGCTGAGCACGATGTCGTTCGCGGCCCCGCCGGGCTCGAAGCGGGAGTCCTGCCAGGCCACGTAGACGGTGCCGTCCCGGCTGATCTCGGCCGAAGGCAGCGGCGACGTGCGCACCCCGGCGACGCGGTGCGAGCTGATGGCCGACACCAGGACCGAGGCGTTCCAGGTGGCCCCGCCATTGTCGGAGGTGAACGCCCGGATGCCGCCCGGGCGGCTGACTCCTTCGAAGGGCACCACGACCCGCCCGCTGGGCTGGACCAGGGGCTGCCCGCCCAGGCCGTGCACCTGGTCGGCGGTGGCCTGCGGGCTTCCCCAGGTCAGGCCGCCGTCGGTGGAGGTGGACATCTGCTCCAGGTCGCCGTTGCTGGCGTTGTCGAACTCGGTGTAGCAGTGGCCGTAGAAGGGGCTCCTCGCCGTGTTGTCGCAGACGGACCAGTTCTTGTCGTAGAAGACGCCGCTCGCCGCGACGACGACGGGTGCCGCCCAGGTCAGGCCGCCGTCAGTGGAGCGGCTGGTCATCACGTCCACCACACCGCCCCCGGAGAAGTGCGCGCCGAGCCACGAGATCATCCACACCCGGTCACGGGCGTCGTACGCGACCGACGCGTCGCTGGCGCCGAAGAACGGGCCCGGGCGCGCGGCCTGGACGCTCGTGCCGGGCAGGAACCCGTGCCTCCAGGACACGCCGCCGTTGGTGCTCGTCGCCCAGCCGATGTCGGTGGCCCCGCCGTTGAAGATGCGTCCGGTCTGGAACGCGCTCACGACGGTCGAACCCCACGCGAACGTGTCCGGCTCGACTTCGGTGGCATGCTCGCCCGCCGGCGCGCTGGCCGGGGTGTACGGGTCGGCGCTGATCTGCGCCACACCGGTGCGGGCCATACCGGTGTGCGCCGCCCGGTCTGCGCCGCGCCGGCCGGGGCGGCCCAGGCCACCGCGGCCAGGAGCGAGGCGAGCGCCGCGAGACTGGCGATTCGCGTTCTTGCTCGTGCCGATTTTCCTCGCATACTGACCTGCTCTTCCCGGGCCCGGATCGTTCCGCCGTCCGGTATCACAAGCCATCACCCGCGGACGGTTCCCTGATTGTCCGTCCTTGTCATATGCGCGTCAATGTGCAGATTTGAACATCTCAGCCTGATTTTGACGACTCCTGGCGCTCTTCGCCTCGGTGCCGCCGGCTAACGAGTGGTCCGGCTCGGCGATCATGGCCGTGCCGACGCGGCGGAATCCCAGCCGGGCGTAGATGCGGGCCACGTCCTCATCGGAGGCGGACAGGAAGACGGTCTGCACGCCGCGGCGCAGCGCGTCGTTCGCGAGCGCGGCGGTGACGGCCGCGCCCAGCCCCATGCGGCGTGCGCTGGGCAGCACCCCGACCCCGGTGATCTCCGCGACGCTGCCCAGCGGCTGGCAGCTTCCCGCGGCCAGCGGGCCGTCCCGGTCGAACGCGGCGGCCAGCACCGACTGGCCGGAGCGGAGCCGCTCCCGCAGCATCATGATGGTGCCGTCGTCGTGCTGTGCGGCGATCTTGTCCCGCTCCACGGCGCCCGCCAGCCCGGCGAGGGTCCCGGGATGGCCGAACGCGACCGCGGGCACGGCCCAGATCCGGTCCAGATCCGGCTCCTCGGGGGACACGAGGCGGACGGTGATTCCCGGCTCGGCCACCGGCGAGGGGGAGAGGGCACCGAGCACCATCAGCGGATGGGCCCGCGCCGCCAGGCCGGCATCGGGAGCCGCGGCCGTCATGCCGGGCGCAGCCTCGTCGATCCACTCGAACGACTCCGGGATAAGCAGCTCACGCTGGCGGGCCCGGACCGCGCGGATGTCCTCGGCCGTGACCGGGTCCGTGGGGCCGCGGCGCGGGCGGGCGTAGTACGGCCATCCCGGACCGGACGGCACGAACAGCACCAGCGGGCCGTGCTCTTCCGCCCGCGCCATGCGCCGGGGAACGGCATCACAAAAGACGTCGATCCGTTCGATGGCGTCGTAGTGGTCCACACCCATACTCAACCCCATCAACGTCCCCCATGCACGTCATTAAGGGCCGCTTACGGCACGGGCTACAGTGCGGGGCTACAGCACGGGGCGCAGCGCCGCCGGGGCGCCCGCCGGGACGGCCGGGTTCTTCGGGACGACCGGAGCGACCCGCTGATAGGGCGCGCCGAGTGACGGGCGCGGGTCGGGATCGCCGTGGTTCGGCCACAGCGACATGGCCCGCTCGGCCTGGGCGGTGATGGTGAGCGAGGGGTTGACTCCCAGGTTGGCCGAGACGGCCGAGCCGTCGACGATGTGCAGCCCCTCGTGGCCGTAGACCCGGTGGTAGGGGTCGATGACGCCGGTCTCGCGGGAGTCGCCGATGGCGCAGCCGCCGATGAAGTGGGCCGTGGTCGGGATGTTGAACAGGTCGAGCCAGGTCCCGCCGGCCATCCCGCCCAGCTCCTCGGCCAGCAGCCGGACCGCCCGGTGGGCGGTGGGGATCCAGGTCGGGCTGGGCTCGCCGTGCCCGGGGGCCGACCGCATGGTCCAGCCGAACCGGGACCGGTGGGCCCGGACCGTGACCGAGTTGTCCCGGCTCTGCATCACCAGGGCGATCACGGTCCGCCGGGACCAGTGCCTGAGGTTGGGCAGGCGGGCCACGTCCCAGGGCCGGGCGGCCAGCTGGCCAAGGAACTTGGCCCAGCGCGGTGCCCGCCCGTCGCCGTCGACCAGGAGCGTGCGCAGCGCCCCCATGGCGTTGGAGCCGGGCCCGTACCGGGTCGGCTCGATGTGCGTCTGGTCGTCGGGATGGAACGAGGAGGTGATGGCCACCCCGCGCGAGTGATCGTCACCGCGGGACCGGAACCGCTCGACCCCGAGGATCGCCTCGGAGTTGGTCCGGGTCAGGGCGCCGAGCCGGTCCGACAGCCCGGGCAGCGTCGCCGGCCGCCTTCATCCGGTGCAGCAGCTTCTGCGTCCCGTAGGTGCCCGGCGGCGATCACGACCTGCCCGGCGGTCAGCGTCCGGCGGCGCCGCCGGACCGACGCCGTGGATACTACCTCGACCCGGTAACCGCCGCCGGCGGCGGCCGCACGGCGGTGGCGGTGGTCATCGGGATGATCTGCGCCCCGGCCCGCTCGGCCAGGTACAGGTAGTTCTCGGTCAGCATGTTCTTCGCGCCGGTGCGGCAGCCGGTCATGCACGAGCCGCATTCGGTGCAGGTCACCCGGCGCGGCCCGGCGCCGCCGAAGTACGGGTCGCCGGTCTCCTCGCCCGGCCGGTCGCCGAAGTAGACGCCGACCGGGGTGAGGTGGAAGGTGTCCTCGCGGCCCATCCGCCGCGCGACGTTCCTGACCGCCGCGTCGGCCGGGGTCATGGTCGGGTTGGCCGTCACGCCCAGCATCCGTTTCGCCTGGTCGTAATGGGGCGCGAGTTCGGCCTGCCAGTCGGTGATGTGCCGCCACTGCGGATCGTCAAAGAACGGCTTCGGCGGCTCGTACAGCGTGTTCGCGTAGATGAGCGACCCGCCGCCGACGCCCGCGCCGGCCAGCACCAGGACGCGGGCGCCCTTCTCACCGCGCAGCAGGTGGATCCGCTGGATGCCGGTCAGGCCCAGGGCCGGGGCCCACAGGTAGCCGCGGGTCCGCCACGAGGTCTTGGGCAGCGCCCGGTGCCGCTGCCGGGGCGCCTCGCTGGCCGGGTCGTCGAAGCGGCGCCCGGCCTCGAGCACCGCGACCCGGTAGCCCTTCTCCGCCAGCCGCAGCGCCGCCACGCTGCCGCCAAAGCCCGATCCGATGACAACGACGTCGTAGTCAAGGCCTGCCATGACGGAAGACTAGAACGTCGCCGCGCAGATTGCTACTGCCTAGTAACAAAAATGCGCGAGCCTCGCCTGGTGGGCGGGCCGGCCGGGGTCAGGCGGGCGTGATCAGGGCGGCCGGCCCGGTCAGCCCGCCCACCGGACCAGGAAGTGCGCGGTGACGGTGGCGGTTCCCGGCGCGCTGACGGTCACCGCGGCGAGATAGACGCCGGGGTGAGCGTAGTGATGCTGCCCGCCCACCGAGTACAGCCCGTTTACCGAGGTCGGGGTGGCCGGGGTGCCGGTCACCGTCCCGGCTGAGCTGGTGCCGTCGCCCCAGGTGATGGTGGACCTGACCGCGCTGGCCGCGCGGCCGGGTGCGGCCAGCGTCGCCACCGTGCCGCTCACGCCGCCATCGCGGGCCGCCACGACCGGGGCCGCCGTCAGGTCGAGCCGCCAGGGCACTTCGGGGGAGGGGTAGAAGTTCTCGCCGCCGGCCAGGAAGCGGCCGCCCTGCGCGGCCAGCCGGCCGGCGAAGTCCTGGTAGGCCGGGCTGCTGGTCGACGTGCGGGCCGCCTTGGGGGACCACGCCACCTCGGCCAGCGCGGGCAGCCGCGGGAAGACCATGTAGTCCGCCTGGCTGAGGTTGACCACGGTCTCCGTCCACAGCGCGCCTTCCACGCCGATCACGTTGCGGTCGGTCACCCCGGTGACGTAGCTGCCCGGGTCCCAGTTGTAGAACTGATCGACATCGCAGCCGGTGTCGCAGGCCCAGTTCTGCCCGAGCGTGGGCGGCACGTTCCCGGCGCTGCCGGCGAGGTACTTCTGGTCAAGGTAGGCGTGGTTGGCCGGGGCCATCACGACCTGCATGCCCTTGGCCACGGCTTCGGTGCCGGTGATCGTGCCGGACTGCGAGCCGGACGCCGGGTTCCAGTACTCGGCCACCGACGGGCTCTTGATGTCGGTGCCCGGGCCGGCCAGGTCGGCCCAGCCCATCACGGTCTTGCCCCCGGCCTGGATGATGCCGGCCTCGGTGTTGATGAACTCGGCGTACTGCGACTGGCTGAGCACCGTCGACGGCACCTCGTCGCCGCCCAGGTCGTGGTAGCGGCCCGGCGTCATGGCGTCGATCTGGTGGATGATCGCGCCCATGATGGTCCAGGTGTTCTGGCTGGCGGGGCACAGCGCGCTGTAGCCGACGTCCCCGGTGTAGTCCCACTGCGGCGGGTTGTTCGCGGAGCAGTTGATGTCCTGCGGATGGCCGTTCAGCAGCGGGTTGGCCGTGTCGTTGTACTCCGACATGATGATCGCGTTGTTGTGGCCCGGCGAGTCGACCTCCGGGATCAGCGTCATGAAGTGCGCCCGCGCGTCGGCGACCACGGCCCGGTACTCGGCCTGGGTCCAGTAGCCGCCCGGGTCCATGGTGCGCCCGCCGGTGCCGACCGAGCCCTGGCCGCCGATCGCGGTCAGGTCCGGGAACCCGTTGATCACGATCCGGAAGCCCTGGTCGTCGCTCAGGTGCAGGTGGAACACGTTGATCTTGTACGCCGCGGCCTGGGCGATCAGCTGCTCGGCCGCGGCCGGCGACTCGTAGTGCCGGGCGATGTCCAGCATCACGCCGCGGTAGGTGTAGCGCGGGTGGTCGGCGATCTGCACGGCCGGCATGGTCCACGGGCCGGGCATGGCCGAGGGACGGCTGATCCAGACCGGCAGCAGCTGGCGGATGGTCTGGACGCCGTTGTAGAGGCCATGCGCGGTCGCGGCGGCCAGCGTGACGCCGGTCGGCGTCACCGTCAGCCGGTAACCCTCGCCGTCCGGGTCGCCCGGGACGGCGGCCCGGCTGCTGAGCACCAGCGTGATGGCGCCTGGCTCGCTGGTTCCGGCCACGACCGGCAGCCGGTAGCCGGTCGCCGGCCGCAGGTAGCCGGCCAGATCCTGCGCGACGGCGGCCGCCGGCCCGGAGGCGGCCATGATCCGGGTCCGGGGGGTGACCGCGAACCGGCCGCGGCCCATGGTCAGCGAAACCGGCTTCGGCACGATCTGCGGCATCGGCGCGGTGGCCTGCGCCTGCCCGTGGCTGGCCAGCGCAGCGGAGCTCGCCGCCATGGCCGGGCCAGCGCTCGCGCTTACCCCGGTGGCCGCCAGCACGGCCGCCGCGGCCAGGCCGGCCACGAGGGCGGCGCGCGACCGGCGGCGCCGGGCCGAAGTCCGGTTTCTCAAATCCGTCACCTTCATCGGGGGAAAGCGTGGAATGGACTGCTCAGAACGCACGAGAATGCTCATGACCTCTTGACATGCCGTCAGCCCGGGCGGACTATCAGCACAGTTTCGACCAGATACGTATATCACCCAAGGAGTTGGCACAGAAGACCACGGCTCCGCATTCCTCGGGCGGATGGACCAGCCCGGCCGTATCGGTCGCCGCCTTCTCCGGGCGCAGGGAGGGCAGCATGGCGAGCAATCATCGGCTGAGGACGTTCCGGGGACGGGTGGCCGCGGGGGTCACGGGGTCGGCGCTGGCCGCCGCGGTCCTGGTCGCGGTGCCATCCGCGAGCGCCCGGCCGGCCCGGGCGGCCCAGCCGGCCGGTTCCGCATCCGTCACCTCCGTCCAGCAGCGGCTGTCGGCGATCTCGGACAACGTCAACACGCTGATCGGCAAGATGACACTGGCCGAGAAGTTCGGCCAGCTCGAGATGTCCGGCCCGACCGGCGCGAACGGGACGCCGGGGCAGACCCTGCTCGACGAGGTGAAGCAGGGCACGGTCGGCTCGGTGCTCGACCTGGTGGGCGTGAACAACATCAACCAGGTCCAGCAGGCCGCGCTGCAGTCGCGGCTGCACATCCCGGTCATCTTCTCCCTGGACGTGATCCACGGGTACAAGACGATCTTCCCGGTGCCGCTGGCCGAGGCGAGCAGCTGGGACCCGGCCGCCGTGCAGAACGACGAGGCGATCTCGGCCGCCGAGGCCACCGCGGACGGGATCAAGTGGACGTTCAACCCGATGGTCGACGTCAGCCGGGACCCGCGCTGGGGCCGCGTGGTCGAAGGGGCCGGGGAGGACCCCTTCCTCGGGTCGGCGATCGCCGCGGCCAAGGTGCGCGGCTACCAGGGCAGCGACTTCAGCGCCCCGGACAAGATGGCCGCGACCGTCAAGCACTTCGCCGGATACGGCGCGCCGGTGGCCGGCCGGGAGTACAACACGGTCGACATGTCGGAGCAGCAGCTGCGCAACGACTACCTGCCGCCGTACAAGGCGGCCGTCGATGCCGGTGCGGCGTCGGTGATGAGCGCGTTCAACTCGCTCAACGGCGTGCCGGCCAGCGCGAACCCCTACCTGCTGTCCACGATCCTGCGCCAGGAATGGGGATTCGGCGGCACGGTGGTGAGCGACTACCAGGCGATCCAGGAACTCCAAGCGTTCGGCTTCGCCACCAGCGGAGCCGACGCCGCCCGGCTCGCGCTGACCGCCGGGGTCGACATCGAGATGGGCGTCCAGGTCCCCAGCCCGTACTCGACCTACACGTTGTACGGGCCGCAACTGGTGAACTCGGGCCAGGTCAGCATGGCCACGATCAACAACGACGTGCGCCACGTGCTGACGCTGAAGTACCTGGCCGGCATGTTCGCCCATCCGCTCACCGACCCGAACCGGGTGAAGACCGCGGAACTCACGCCGGCGAACTTGGCGGCGGCGCGCACCATGGCCGGCCGTTCGATGGTGCTGCTGAACAACCAGAACCACGCGCTCCCGCTGAGCACCAGCGTCCCGTCGGTCGCGGTGGTCGGCCCGCTCGCCAATGACCCGTCCGACCAGCTCGGCCCGGACGTCCCCATCGGGTACTCCTCCTCGGATCTGACGTCGGTCGTGCCGGTGCTGAATGGCATCAAGGCGGCGGCGCCGCACGCGACGGTCACGTACGCGCAAGGCTGCGACGCCTACTGCACGTCCACCTCGGGGTTCGGCGCCGCGGTGAGCGCGGCCCAGGCGTCGGCCGTGACCGTGGTGGTGGTCGGCGAGCCGGCCGCCTACTCCGGTGAAGCATCCTCGCGCAGCGACATCAGCCTGCCCGGGCAGCAGGCCGCGCTGGTCCAGGCGATCGCCGCGACCGGAAAGCCGTACGTCGTGGTGCTGATGAACGGCCGCCCGCTCACGCTCGGCTGGGTCGCGGACAACGCGCCCGCCCTGCTCGAGTCCTGGTACCCCGGCACCGAGGGCGGCAACGCGGTCGCCGACGTGCTGTTCGGCAAGGTCAACCCGGGCGGGAAGCTGCCGATGAGCTTCCCGCGGAACGTCGGGCAGATCCCGATCTCCTACAACGAGCTGCCAACCGGCCGCCCGGCCGACCCGAACAACAAGTACACGTCCAAGTACCTCGACGTGCCCAACACGCCCCAGTACGCGTTCGGGTACGGGCTGTCCTACACCTCCTTCGCGCTGTCCAACCTGCACCTTTCGGCCGGCAGCGTCTCCAGGTCCGGCAAGCTCACCGTCAGCGCCGACATCACCAACACCGGATCGGCCGCGGGTGACGACGTCGCCCAGCTCTACATCCACCAGGACGGGACTTCCATCCTGCAGCCCGTCCGGCGGCTGGACGGATTCCAGCGGGTTACGCTGGCCCCCGGCCAGACCAAGACCGTCACCTTCACGCTGGGGCCCAGCAACATCGGCTTCTACAACAACCAGGGACAGTTCGAGGTCGACCCAGGCACGGTCAACGTCTACGTCGGCGACAGCTCGACCGGAGGCCTGCCGGGCCAGTTCACGGTGCACTCATGACGGCGCGCTCATGAGAAACCGTCCGCTCATGAGAGGCCTGGCATCCCTGGCGGCCGCCATGCTCGCGGTGGCCGCGGCCGCGCTCTCGCTGACACCGGCCCCGGCATCGGCCGGGGCCGGCCGTCCTCCGGTCGCGACCTACAACGGCCTGACCGCTGCGCAGCACGCCGCCTTGCTGGGCATCGCCCGTGATACCTGGAAGTTCTACCAGGCTGACGTGGATCCCGGCACGCACCTCCCGCTCGACAACCTGACCTACGCGAGCGGTTCCGCCGCCCCGACCGCCTACGGCCGGTACACCTCGGCCGCCAACATCGGGGTGTACCTGTGGGCGGTGGTCGCCGCCCGGGACCTCAGGCTGATCAGCCGGACGCGGGCCCGCGACCTGGCCGAAGCCACCCTGAGCGAAGTGCAGCACCTGAAGCGGTACGACGGATTCCTGTACCAGTGGTACGACACCACGACCGGGGACGTGATCAGGAATCCCGGCGACATCGATTGCTCCGCCGAGCCGGCGCCGACGTTCGACAACTGCTACTTCGTATCCAACGTGGACAACGGCTGGTACGCGTCGGGCCTGATCGTCGTCCGCCAGGCGCTGCCCGAACTGCGCCACCTGGTGGACAGCCTGATCGCGCCGATGAACTTCGGCATCTTCTACGACAGCCGGGCCGAGACGCACTGCAACACCAACCCGGCCATACCCGGGAACCAGCCGACCGGGCAGATGTACGGCGGGTACTACGCCGGGCTCCCACCGGATCAGGGCAGCAACTGGACGCACTACTACCACAACGGCGCCCTCTACAGCGACCCCCGGATCTCCGCCTACATCGGCATGGGCCTGCACCAGATGCCGGGGAATGTGTGGTGGCGCAGCTGGCGGGTCCTGCCGCCGCCGGCCCCGTTCGCTGACTGCCAGGCGACCGACCCCGACTTTTCCTGGCAGGGGCAGTGGCCGATGGGCGGCTACTGGCAGACCTACACCGACCCGCAGTCCGGCCAGCAATTCCCCGTCTGGGAGGGCCACTACACCTACCCCGGCTCGGACCTGACCTTCATACCGACGTTCGCAGGCGGGATGTTCGAAGGACTTATGCCGAACGAGATCGTCCCCGAGTCCAGCTGGGGGACGCGCAGTTTCGGCCTCGCGGACGCCCGGACCGTCCAGGTGCAGATGAAGTACGCCGCCCAGCAGCTGCACGACCCGGTGTGGGGGATGTCGCCGTCCAGCACGCCCGATGACACCGGCAACTACGGCGGGTACGGCGTGGAGGGCCTGACGTTCCCCTATTACGGCGCAGGCGCTAACGCCAGCCACCCGAACCAAGGCTTGTCACAGTGCCACGGCTGCGCCACCGAGGACGTCGTCACGCCGCACGCGTCGTTCCTGGCGCTGGACGTCGCCCCGCAGGAGGCCTACGCCAACATCCAGGCGCTGCGCACGCGCTACCCGGGCGTCTACGGCGCGGCCGGCTTCTTCGACGCCGTGAACCCGGCTACCGGAGCGGTCGGCCACCGCGACCTCGTGCTCGACCAGTCCATGATCATGGCGGCTCTGGACAACGCGCTGAATGACCGGGCCATCCAGCGCGACTTCGCCCGCGATCCGGTGGCCTGGGCCGCCCGGCTCTACCTGTCCGACGAGACGATGTCGATCCGCTAGCCACGCGCCTGGCGCGGCAGGTTGTACCCGTTGACCAGGACCTGCGGGTCAACGGGCGGGCGGCTGGGCCGCCACGAGACGGTGACGTCCCGGGTCTCGCCGGGCAGCAGCCACAGATAGTTGTCGCTGTAGCGGGCGGGCAGGACCCGCTGCCCCGAACGCCGGTCCCGCAGCGACAGGACGACCATGGCCGCGACCGCGTGGCCCTCGTTACGCAGGGTGACGGTCAGCCCGTCCGGGCCGCCTCCGCCGCCCTGGACGCTGGCCGAGACCGGCACCTGGGGGAGCTGATTGAGGGCCTGCATGTCCTGGGGGCTGCGGTACCGCCAGTACACGTTGTCCGACAGCAGCCGGCCCCGCTGGCCAGTCAGGCGGAGCCGGAGGAGGTGCGGCGATGGCAAGGAGGCGGCGAAGCCGACGGTGAACAGCGGGGCGGCCGACGAGGGAGCGACCGTCACCGGCTGGCTCTGCGGTGCCGCCAGCGTGCTCCCGGACAGGTCATACAGCTCGGCGGTGACGGTCGCGCCGCGCACCGCCTGGGCCGTGTGGTTGGCCACCAGCACCTGCCAGTCGGTCAGGCTGGCCTGAACATGAACCGCTTCGCAGCCCTTGCGGGCCCCGTAGTAGGTGCCGTTGACGTCCAGGTCGTAGTCGTAGGTCTGCCAGACCGTGCTGTGGTGAGCCGGGTTGGACATCCACAGCATGAGCCCGCTGGCGTCGTTCCACAGCTTGGTGTTCCACGCCTCGAACATGGCCCGGATGTTCTCGTAGTTGACGAACTGGGCCTTGACGCAGAAGTCGTCGAGGCTGGCCGCGGCGCCCAGCCGGGTCTCGATGGCGGCCTGGTAGGTGTCCACGTTCTGGTTGCCGTGGGTGCACCAGTCGTGCAGGTACCACACGTCGCCGATCGGCCAGCCCGGCTGGTCACCGGCGAGGTGCTGCATGCTCTCGGTTACCGAGACCGTCGGCAGGCCGATTTCGGTGTGGAATCCGAACTGACCGCCGCCCCAGATCCCGGAGAAGTACTGCGTGGGGTCGACCCACTGATACGGGCCTCCGCTGCTGGTCCCGTCGGCGGCCGAGTTGGAGTGGTACAGGACGCCGGGGGCGGCCTGGTGCACGGCCTGGCTCAGCCCGGCGTCGACCGCCGCGGGCGGATAGCTCTCATTGGCGCCGCACCACACCACGATGGACGGGTGGATGCGGTACCGCAGGATCGTGTCCCGGGCCTGAGCGAGGAAGACGCCGGTGTCCTGCTGGTCCGGAAACAGCCCGTCTCCCTCCCAGAACTCGGTCCAGACGAGGATGCCGTTCTCGTCGCAGCCGTCGTAGAACTCCTCTCTGGTGCTGCAGCCGCCCCAGTTCCGGATCATGGTGAAGTTCATGTCGCGGTGCATGCTCATGACGTCGCCCATGCGATCGGGAAGCATGCGGCGCAGCAGCTCGTCCCAGCCCCAGTTGCCGCCCCGGCAGAAGATGGGCACCCCGTTGACCTTTATCCGGAAGGCGGCGGAATTGCTGACCGACGTGACGCCGGCCCACGTGGTGCCGTCGCCGGAGACCTCGATGACGTAGTTGAGCGCGTAGGCCTGCTCCCACACGATCTCGACCTGGTTGAAGGCGACCACCGCGCCCAGGTCGACCTCGATCCACTGGTTGTCCTGGTAGGCGGAGGACCAGCGGGTGTTCGGGTCGCCGTCGACGGCGTTGCCCGGCCCGCGGCTCGGGTCGTCGACGGACGACGCGGTGGCCGTCTGGTGCAGGGCCAGGTCCGTGCCGGGCGAGGCGGTGTCGAACACCGACAGCGTCCACATCGAATCGCCCCAGCCGGTCGCCCGGCTCCCGCACTGGATACGCAGGTAGCGAGCATGCTGGAGCGGGAAGTTCTCGACCTGGGTGCCCCGGTCGGTCCCGCCGTCGATGATGAGCGGGGGAAGCTCGTAGTCGACCTGCCTCAGGCCGATGCGCCGGGTCCGGCGGTCGCTCTCGGCGCCGCCCACGCTCGCGGTCATGACCAGGTCATACCGGGCGGCCTCGCCGTAACCGTTGGGCCACCACAGGCGCGGGTGGCTGACGCGCAGGGCCGGGAAGTCCGCGGGGGAGAAGGTGACCTCGGTCTGGCCGCCGCCGGGGACGGAGACCGTGGTGCTGACCTGGACGCCGCCGAAAGCCGCGCTGACGGTGACCGCCTGAGCGCTGGCACTGGCGTTGCGGACCGGGACGACGATGGTGACTTCGGCCAGGCTGGTGTCGGGGAGGTTCGGCAGGGACGTATCGACCCGGGGGTCGCCGAGCACGGCCGGCCCGGTCGAGCGCAGCCGCACGTGGTCCCAGATGCCGGCCACCCGGTCCCGCACGGCCGGCATCCAGTCCCAGCCCGAGACCGAGATGTAGCTGGGGAAGTCGAGGCTGACCTCGTTGGAGTTCAGGAACGAGACCCCGCTGGGCCCCTTGTCCCCGGGGTTGCCCGGATGGGGCATCGGGCTGATCCGCACGGCCAGCGCCTGCTCGCCGCCTGCCAGGGCGCTGGTGACGTCGAAGCTCCCGCGGGCGAAGGGATGGGTGAGCGTGCCGACCTGGGTCCCGTTGAGCCAGATCTCGGCCTGGTGGTTGATCCCGTCGAACTCGAGCCAGACGTGCCGTCCCGGCCCGCTGTCGAAGGCCGGCGGCAGGCGGAAGGGCCGCCGGTACCACCAGGAGTGCCGGGACAGCGCCTCGGGGATGCGCAGGTTACCGAAGCCCTCGACCGGGTCGGGGAAATGGCCCTGCTCGACCAGGCTGGCCAGCACGGTCCCGGGAACGGTGGCCCTCACCCATCCGCCGGTGCCGGCCGAGCCCGTTGACAGGGTGCGGCCGTCACTGGTCCCGGCCCAGTCATCGAGCGTCAGCGCCCAGCCCGGCTCGATCGGACCCGAATCGAGGGACACCGTGCCGTCCGGAGCCGGGCTCAGCGCGGCAGGCGGCGCCGGGGGCTGGCTGCCCCAGTTGCTCCATCCGGTCGCCGGCGGGCGGGGGTGCTCGCTGGTGCCGTAGACCTGGAAGCCGTTGACCTGCAGCGGGGTGTCATTCGACTGCCGGGTCGCGGTCATGCGCACCCACCGCGCGCTCACCGGCGTGGCCAGCGGGATACGCATGACCCCGCCGGTGCCCGACGTGGTCTGGTAGACGGTGCTCCAGGTCGCGCCGTCCGCCGACACGTCGAGCTGGAACGCGGTAGCGCAGCTCGACATGATCTCCCAGCCGGTCGTGCTGACGTACGGGTTGCTGCCCGGCGCCGGGACCCACGCCGGATCGGAGGCCTTGGCCTCGAACACCAGGACCACGGCCTCCACGCGGCAGGGCGCCTGCAGGTCGACGGTGATCCACTGCGGGTCCGGCCCGCCTGCCCGCCAGCCGGTACCGCCGGCCCCGGTCTCGGCCAGCCGATCGACGGCGAACTCGGCGGGCGTCGGCCCATAGGCGGTCGACGACACGGTCACCGGCTGGTACAAGGCCAGGTCGGTGGCGGCCGCCGGCCCGGATGCGCCGGGCTTGCTGGCCAGCGTCGTGCCGGCCACTGGCGTGCCGGGACGGGCCTTGCTCAGGGCGAATCCCGCTAGGAGCGTGGCGTTGGCCGAGAGGAACGTCCGTCGTGAGACGCCATCGTGCTGCTGTGGCATTGGGTCTTCTCTGTTATGAGGGAATGACAACGTTATCAAACAGATTCGGTCATGAGTCTTCTGATGTCAATCCCGATTTCTGGCCCAACGCTGAGCGCCGGCCCGCCTGGTGGGCGCGGCCTTGCGTCAGGCGGACGGGCCCCTGTAGACAGCATTGAGGGGGGCGCGCCGCCCCAGCGGCACGCCCCCCTCAGCCGAGGTCCAGGCTCTTACACGTCGTAGTAGAGCTCGAACTCGTGCGGGTGCGGGCGGAGCCTGATCGGGTCAAGCTCGTTGGTGCGCTTGTAGTCGATCCACGTCTCGACCAGATCCTCGGTGAACACGCCGCCCTCGGTGAGGTAGGCGTGGTCGGCCTCGAGCGTGTCGAGCACCTTCTCCAGCGACCCGGGGACCTGCGGGATGGCCATCGCCTCGTCCGGCGGCAGCTCGTACAGGTCCTTGTCCACCGGCTCGGCCGGCTCGATCTTGTTCTTGATGCCGTCGAGGCCGGCCATCAGCATGGCGGAGAAGGCCAGGTACGGGTTGGCCGACGGGTCGGGGACCCGGAACTCCAGGCGCTTGGCCTTCGGGTTCGTGCCGGTGATCGGGATACGCACGCAGGCCGACCGGTTGCGCTGGGAGTAGACCAGGTTGACCGGTGCCTCGAAGCCGGGGACCAGGCGGTGGTAGGAGTTCACCGTCGGGTTGGTGAACGCCAGCAGCGAGGGCGCGTGCTTCAGCAGGCCGCCGATGTAGAACCGGCCCAGGTCTGACAGGCCCGGCGTAGCCAACCTCGTCGTAGAAGAGCGGCGACCCGTCCTTCCAGATGCTCTGATGGCAGTGCATGCCCGAGCCGTTGTCTCCGAAGATCGGCTTGGGCATGAACGTCACGGTCTTGCCGTTCTTGTCGGCGACGCCCTTGATGATGTACTTGAACAGCATCAGCCGGTCGGCCGTGTTCAGCAGCGAGCCGAACTGCATGTTGATCTCGGCCTGACCAGGACTGCCGACCTCATGGTGCTGCATCTCGACCTGGATGCCCGCGTCGATCAGGGTGCGTGCCATCTCCGAGCGCAGGTCGGTGTAGTGGTCGGTCGGCGGCACCGGGAAGTAGCCGCCCTTGTACGGGGGCCGGTGGCCAAGGTTGCTGCCGCCGTCCTCGGCTCCGGTGTTCCAGGCGCCTTCGATCGAGTCGATGTAGTAGTACCCGGCGTTCGGGCTCGTCTCGAACCGCGCCGAGTCGAAGATGTAGAACTCCGCCTCCGGGCCGAAGAAGGACGTGTCGCCGATGCCGGTGCCGCGCAGGTACTCCTCGGCCTTGCGCGCGACGTTGCGGGGGTCGCGGCTATAGGGCTCGCTGGTCAGCGGGTCGTGCACGAAGAATGTCAGGTTGAGGGTCTTGTAGGTGCGGAACGGGTCGAGCACCGCGCTGGTCGGGTCCGGGAGGAGGAGCATGTCCGACTCGTGGATCTTCTGGAAACCGCGGATCGAGGAGCCATCAAACATCAGGCCCTCCGTGAAGATCTTCTCGTCGAAGACCTCGACCGGCACGGTGAAATGCTGCATCGTTCCAGGCAGGTCGCAGAATCTGACGTCTATGAACTGGACGTTCTCTTCTGCTATGAAACGAAGCACCTCATCGGAGCTTGTGAACATCAACCCTCCCTGGGACAGGCACGCATATCGGCATTCATCGGCACGCTCTCGGCAGACGCGCCTTGGACGTTAGACGCTGGCAATTTCCGGTCCGTGTCTCTTGTGTTTCGCACATGTTACGCGTAGGGGGCCGGCGCCGCAGGCCGCGCACCCGCGGCGCGCGGACTGACGATACCGTGGTGGTGTGGCCGATCAACATGTGGCCGGGACCGGCCCGGCCGGAGCGACGCCGACCGCGAGCGCACGTCAGATGTCCCGCTATCCGGGCGAGAAGTTCGGCCTGCCCGAGAGCGGGCCCCGTTCCGTGGCCGGGATGGGACGGCGTGTCGGTGCCCTGTTCATCGACTGGATCCTGTGCACCCTCATCGCGATGACGCTGCTGCACTCGCAGTACTGGACGATCGCGGTCTTCGCCGCCGAGGTCTACGTCCTCACCGTGCTGACCGGGACCACGGTCGGGAAACGGCTGCTCGGCATGCGGGTGGCGCGGCTGGACGGCAAGCCGACCGGCCTCGGCTGGACGCTGGTCCGCACGCTGCTGCTGCTGGCCGTGGTGCCGCCGCTCGTCACCGACCGGGACCGGCGCGGCCTGCACGACAAGGCGGCCAACACGATCGTCCTGCGTATCTGACGGTGCGCCGCGCCGGCGCGGCCGGACCGGGGGCGGGGCGACGAGGGTCAGCGGGTGCGCGGCCGGGGCATCCGGGGCTGCCGCCCGCTGCGCGGCATCGGGCCTTTGGGCGCCTGAAGCGAGGCGGGCAGCGCCTTCAGCCGGAAGTTGAGGTCCGCGACTTCCGTGCCCTTGAGCCTGCGGGGCAGCCGCATGACCTTCCGCTGAAGCTGGCGCAGCGGCACCTGCCCCTCGGCCTCACCGACCTGGAAGTCATGGACCGGGACGTCGAAGGCGACCCGCGCGATCCGCTTCTTCTCCGCCGCGAGCAGGCCGGGCAGCCGGTTGGGGGAGCCCTCGCCGACCAGGACCACGCGGCCCGGCCGACCGCGCGGTGGACCACGTCCATGTTCCGGTTCGCGGCTATCGCCGGGGTGACCGTCCAGCCCCCGCGCATGCTCTGCAGGACCGCGGCCGCCGCGCCGGGCTGCCCCTCGATGGTCGAGTACTGCGCGGTCTGCGCGAACCGGCCGAAGAGGATCACCGATACGAGGATCCCCAGCAGCACGCCGAGCGGGATCAGCAGCCCGGCGAGCCCGGTGAGCAGGCCCACCACCACCAGCACGACCAGGACCGCCAGCCCACTGCCGATGACGATCGGCAGCGCCCGGGGATTGGCCTTGTGCACGAGCCCAGCCACCATGCGTATCTGCTGGATACGCCCGGGAAGCTCCTCGCCGTCTGCGTTATTCCGCTTCGCCATGCACGGCAGCATATGAGTTACTGACGCCCGGTGGGTAACCGGCTCCCGCCCCAGCAGAACGGGTTACGGATGCAGTCTCTTACCGGCCCAGCGACCCGGGCCGAAGGCCCGGGTAAGCAGCCGGTGTACGGCGGTACCTCAGGCCGGGTCGCGGGGGGTTCCGGGGGGTCGCCCCTCCGGGCTCGCGCCAGCCTGCTTGTCGCAGGCGGGCGCGGTAGGAGGAGCGGACCAGGGGGCCGGACATCACACCGGCGAACCCGATGGCCAGGGCCTCCTCGCGCAGCTCCACGAACTCCTCGGGCTTGACCCAGCGCTCCACCGGGTGATGCCGCGGCGACGGGCGCAGGTACTGGGTGATCGTCAGCAGGTCGCAGCCGGCGGCGTGCAGGTCGGCCATGGCCTCGCTGATCTCGTGGCGCTCCTCGCCCATCCCGAGGATCAGGTTGGACTTGGTGACGAGACCGGCCGTCGCGCGCCTGCGTCAGCACCGTGAGCGACCGCTCGTAGCGGAAGCCCGGCCGGATGCGCCGGAAGATCCGCGGCACCGTCTCGACGTTGTGCCCGAGCACCTCGGGCCGGGCGCTGAACACCTCGGCCAGCTGGTCCGGCTCGGCGTTGAAGTCGGGAATCAGCAACTCGACGCCGCAGCCCGGCACGGCCGCGTGAATCTCCCGGGCCGTCTGCGCGTACAGCCACGCCCCGCCGTCCGGCAGGTCATCGCGGGCGACGCCGGTGACCGTGGCGTAGGCGAGCCCCATCGTGGCCACCGACTCGGCGACGCGGCGCGGCTCGTCGGTGTCCAGCGGGGCCGGCTTGCCGGTGTCGATCTGGCAGAAGTCGCAGCGCCTCGTGCACTGGTCACCGCCGATGAGGAACGTGGCCTCGCGGTCTTCCCAGCACTCGAAGATGTTCGGGCAGCCGGCCTCTTCGCAGACCGTGTGCAGACCCTCGCGGCGGACCAGGCTCTTAAGCTGCGTGTACTCGGGGCCCGTGCGGAGACGGGTCTTGATCCACGGCGGCTTCTTCTCGATCGGGACCTGGCTGTTGCGGGCTTCGAGCCGCAGCATCCGCCGTCCCTCAGGTGCGAGTACCACTCCAACAGCCTACGTTCCGCCCGCCGCATCGTGCGCCACGGCATGACGCCCCAGTCAGCCCCGGGTGCGGCGGCATAGATGACGGCCAGCCGGCGGCGCCCGCGGCGATCCCGCCGCACCCGGCCAGCACCAGCATCATCCGGGCGCCCAGGGGCGCGAGCAGGCCGCTCGCGGCGGCCATGCCGATTGAAGCGGCGCCGAGCTGGATGCCCGAATAGAGCGCGAACACCCGGCCGGCGATCAGCGCCGGCACTTGCTGATTGAGGTAGCTGCGGGTGGCCAGCACCTCGATCCCGTCGGCCAGGCCGCCGATCGCGTAGGCGAGGGCCGCCTGCCACAGCGACGCCGCCAGGCGGCCAGCGCGATTCCGGCGCCGGTGGCGATCGTGCTGATCAGGGCGGTCGCCACCAGCCAGCGCCCGGGCAGCTTTGCCGCCCGTGAGCGAGGGCCGACCATCCCCGCCGTCCACGACGCGACGAGGACGGCGTAGCCGCTGGGCCCGGCCCGCAGGATCCCCTGGGCCAGGACCACCTCGGCGACGACGGCGAGATAGGCGAAGGCGACCATGATCGCGACGACGACGACCAGCAGCCCGGCGGTCCGGTCGGCCCGCAGGTACGATATTCCCGCCCTGAGCTGCTCGGACATCGTTTCGTGTACGCGCGGGCCGTCTCGGTCCGCCAGGCGGTAAAGCTGGAGCATGGCCAGGCCCGGCGCCGGCCGCATAGGTCGCCGCGTCACCGAGCAGCGCCAGCCGGGGCTCCAGCGGCGCTCAGGAGGCCGCGAGCAGTGGCCCGGCGGTCATCCCGCCCCAGGTGGCGGCCTGGAGGTAACTGTTGGCGCGGGTGATGGCCTGAGCCGGCGCCAGCCGGGGCACGATCGCGCCCAGGCCCGGCTGCAGCAGCGCCGCGCACCCTCCCAGCCCGGCGGCCAGCCCGAGCGTGCCCGCGACGCCCGTCACCCCGGTCAGGGTCAGGGCGACCAGCGCCGCGGCACCCGCCGCCGCGGTCAGGACGGGCTTGGGGCTGAGCCGGTCCAGCAGCATGCCGGCCAGCGGGGCGAGCACCGCCACCGGGATGCTCACGGCCAGGAACACCGACGCCACGGCCCAGCCGGCGTGCGAGCGCTCGTAGACCCGGCTGGCCAGCGCGACCATGGCCAGCCCGTCACCTGCTGAGATCATGAACTGCAGCGCGACGGCGAGCGGCAGCGCCCGGACCGGGCCGCCCCGGTGCCCGCGGCCGGCCGGTCCCTGGGCGTGCGCTGCGGCCGCATCCATATCAGCCGAACGAAACGGGATGGGAGGGCTCCTCAGAATGCGTGACAGCGACGCGGCGGGGAACGACCGCCCGGCGCACCCTCACACTAACGGGCAGGCCGGTGAGCCCGGCCGGAGGCGGCATGGGGGACGGCCAGAACGGCAGCCGCGGGACCATCTGCGTGCTCGGTGATGCCCACCTCGACGTGGTCGTCCGGTTGTCCGGCCCGGTAGCGGAGGAGACCGATACCCGGGTGCGCACCTCGGTCGGGGTCGGCGGCCAGGCCGCCAACGTGGCCGCCTGGGTGGCCGCGCTGGGTGGCCGGGCCCGGCTGATCGCGGCCCGCGGCAGCGACTCAGCCGCGGATCTCGTCGCCGCCGAACTGGCCCGCCGCGGGGTCGAGCTGGCCGGCCCGGTGCTTGGACGGCCGGACGGGCGTGGTGGTGTCGCTGTCGGACGGCGGCCGGTCCCGCTCCATGCTGACCGACCGGGGAACGGGCCCGCGGCTCGACGCCGGCGCGATCGATCCCGGCTGGCTCGAGGGCTGCGCATGGCTGCACCTGCCCGCCTATAGCCTGGTCTCCTGGCCGGTCCGCGGGGCCGCGCTGGTCGCCGCCGGGCAGGTGGGGCACCGGAGCATCGACCTGTCCTCCACCGCGGCCGTGCGGGGCTACGGGGTGGAGCGGTTCCGCGAACTCGCGGCCCGGCTTCGCCCGGACGTCGTCTTCGGCACCGAAGCCGAGGCGGACCTCGTCGGCCCCATCCCCGGGGCCGAGATGGTAGTGAAGCTCGGCCCGCGCGGTGTCCGCATCGGCGGCCGCGTGCATCCGGCCCGCCCGGCCGAGCCGGTCGATTCGACCGGGGCGGGGGACGCGTTCGCCGCCCGGCGTACCTGGTGGGCGGGGTGGAGCTGGGGCTCCGCGCGGCAGCGGACGCCGTGTCGAAGATGGGAGCGATGCCGTGACGGAACCGACGGTGGTGGCCGAAGAGGTCGCCGAGGCGCTCCGGGAGGGCGCGGGCGGAGCGGTGGTCGCGCTGGAGACGACGCTGGTCTCGCACGGCTTCTCCGAAGGCCAGGGCCTGGCAGGCGGCGCTCGAGTCCGAGCGCCGGGTGCGGGAGGCCGGCGCGACGCCCGCGACGGTCGGGGTCATCGACGGCGCGATCCAGGTCGGCTTGACGCGCCGCCGAGCTAGAGCGGTTCGCGCGAGGCCGGCGCGTCCGCGCGCAAGGTGGGCGCGCGTGACCTCGCCGCGTGCCTGGTCGCAGGGCGCGCTCGGGTCGACCACGGTCGGCGGCACGCTGGCCGTCTGCCGGCCGGCTCGGCATCCGGTTCATGGGCACCGGCGGAATCGGCGGCGTGCACCGTGGTTTCGCCCAGAGCCTCGACATCTCCGGTGACCTGCTCCAGATCGCGCGGACCCCGGCGGTGGTGGTCGCCTCGGGCGCCAAGTCACTGCTGGACGTCAGCGCGACCGCGGAAATGCTCGAGACGCTCGCCGTGCCCATCCTGGGCTGGCGCACCGAGACGCTGCCCCGGTTCTACACCGCCGACGGCGGCCCGCCGGTCTCCGCGGTGGTCAGCGAGGCGGCGGAGGTGGCCCGCATCTGCCAGGCGCACTGGCAGTTCAACGGCGCCGCGGGCCTCCTGCTGGCCCGGCCGCCCGATGTCGGCCTCGACATCGAGCCGCTGATCGACGAGGCCGTACGGCAGGTACCGCACGGCGACTGGCCGGGCAGGCGGTGACCCCGGCCGTGCTTGCCCTGGTCCACGAGCTCAGCGGCGGCCGCAGCGTCGAGGTCAACCGCCAGCTCATCGCCGACAACGCCGCCTGGCCGCCGAGGCGGCAGTCGCCTACGCCAAGCTCGCGGCGGACGGCGCCGCCTGAGGCGCGGTCGCTGTTCCCCGCTGGTGGGAGGCGATAGCGCGGGGAGGATCGCGGCGAGGAGGGCGCCCATCCCGCAGGCGCTGGCCTGCGGCCGCGATGACCTCCTGGTGGCTGAGCGGGGCGCCGCTCAGGCCGGCCGGCGAGGTTGGTGACCAGCGGGACAGCGAGGACCTCGGCGCCCATGTGGCGGGCGGCGATCGCCTCCAGCACGGTCGACATGCCGACCAGGTCGGCCCGAGCGTGCGAGCATGGCGATCTCCGCTGGGGTCTCGGTCATGCGGGCCAGGCATGGCGGCGTACACGCCGTCGGCCAGCGAGGGGTCCGCGTCGGCGGGCAGCCGGCGCAGGCGGCGGGAGTACAGGTCGGTGAGATCCGCGAACGCGACGGGGGGGGCTCCGGTGGCGGCGGCCCAGTCAGCGGGGATCGCCCGGTCAGGTTGAGGTGGTCCCGCACGATCACCGGCTGCCCGACGCGGTAAGCCGTCGCGGATGCCGCCGGCCGCGTTGGTCAGGGCGACGACGCGGCAGCCGGCCATCACCGCGGTCCGGACGCCATGCACCGTGGCCGCCACCGGGAGCCCCTCGTACAGGTGGGTCCGCCCGAGGAAGACCAGCAGCCGAGGTTCCCCGCCACCAGCGACCGGACCGTTCCCGCGTGCCCGGCGACCGTCGGCGGAGCGAACCCCCCGAGTTCGGTCACCGGCATCTCGGTCACATCCGCGCCGAGCGCCTCCGCGCACGCGTCCGCGGCAGGCCCCCACCCGGATCCAAGACGATCGCCGCGTCGTACTGCGCCTGCCCGGTCAGCTCAACCAGCCTCACCGCGCTCCGCGCCGCCCCCGCATAAACATCTTCCACAATTCCAGAATCTTTCACAGTCCGGTGAACCTTTATCGAGAAGGGCAACGCTGCCAGCTAACGGCGCAGGTCGGCGGCTCGCAACGTTCGGGGCCTGGCGCGAGGCGGCGCGTGGAGAGCACGCCGATGCGTCGGCTCCCGGCTCGCCGCCCGGGCAATCGCCCCGCCAGCCACAGTAGTCACAGAACAGCGTCGTATCACGGCGGTCTGCCCATGATCATGTGGCGAAACCGGTGCATTTAGCGGCAAACGACACATGATCATGGTGCGGGCGGGGCGCGCAGCGGAAATCCACACATGATCATGGCGTGGCTGGCCCCCAGCGGAAGACCGCCGGACACTATGGGCCGGGTAAGCCTTCTCTCCCCGGCGCAACCTTTCGCTTGGAGTAACCTTTCGCGCGACGGTCAATATTTGCACCTGACGTTAACCTTTGCTCGGGGGCGGGGTCTTTCGCGGGTGGGAGAACCTTTCACGCCGGGTGGGTTAGGGCTTGACGTAGGGCTTGCCGTCGGCGGCGGGGGGGCGGACCCGGCCGACCAGGCCGGCCACGGCGATGATCGTGGCGACGTAGGGCGTCATGAGCAGGAAGTCCGACGGGACCGGGACGTTGACGGTCGACAGGATGGACTGCAGCTCGAAGGCGAAGCCGAACAGCAGCGCCGCGCCGACCCCGCCCAGCGGCGTCCACCGTCCGAAGATCATCGCGGCCAGGGCGATGTATCCCTTGCCCGACGACATGTCCTTGCCGAACGAGCCGACCGAGCCGATGGTCAGGTAGGCCCCGCCAATGCCGGCCAGCAGGCCGCCCAGGATGACGTTGCGGTACCGGGTGGCCAGCACGCTGATGCCCACCGTGTCCGCCGCGGTGGGGTGCTCGCCGACGGCCCGGACGCGCAGCCCCCAGCGGGTCTGGAACAGCCCGACCTGGACCGCCGCGATCGCGATGTAGGTGATGTAGAGGAACAGCGTCGAGTCGAAGAACACCGGCCCGATGATCGGGATGTCGCCCAGCAGCGGGACCTTGATCGGCAGGTAGGTGGACGGGGAGTTCAGCGTGTTGGCGTAGGGGACCATGATCCGGTCGTAGAGGAAGCCGGTCAGCCCGGACACGAACACGTTGAGCACGACGCCCATGATGATCTGGTCGACCAGGTAGGTGATCGCGAACACCCCGAGCAGCGCGCCGACCAGGCCGCCGGCCAGCGACCCGAAGATCAGGCCCAGCCACAGGATCCCGAACGCGCTGGCCACGATGGCGGCCGCGAACGCGCCGAGCAGCAGCTGGCCCTCGATCGCGATGTTGATCACGCCGGACCGTTCGCACATGCACCCGGCCAGCGCGCCCAGGATCAGCGGGATCGAGTCGGCCAGCGTGCCCTGGAGCTGGTTGACGACGTTGAATGTGTTGGCCGATCCCGCGTAGGCCCAGCACAGCAGCGCGATGACGAAGAACGCCAGCACCAGGCCGACGCTGACCCGCCGCGCGACCTTGCCCAGGTCGGTGGCGGCGCGCAGGGCCGCGATGGCGAGGGTGGCCGCCCCCAGTGCGTACGCGGTCTCCGCCGCGGGCAGCCGCAGGTTCGGGCACGGTCACCTTCGCGAACGGCTGGGAGAAGGCGAACACCGCGTCCCCGTGGTGGGCGTACCCCCCGAAGACCAGGATGTCCACCAGCCCCAGGATCGCGAAGGTGGCCGGCGCGAGGAGCCGGCGGCTGACGCCGGCCGGTACCCGCGCCACTCCGGCGAGCGTGGTCACGCGCCCCACCCCTTCGACAGTGCCTGGCCGGTTCCGCCGGCCCGGGTTGTCCGCAGCCGGTACATGGCCCTGATCAAAGGCGGCGCGGCGACGAACATGACGATCAGCGCCTGGATCACCTGCACGATGTCGACCGGCGTGGACGTGGCCGCCTGCATCAGCGGGGCGCCGGCGTGCAGCGCACCGAACAGCAGCGCGGCCAGCACCACGCCGCCCGGCCGGGCCCGCCCGAGCAGGGCGACGGTGATCGCGTCGATGCCGTAGGTGCCGGCGCTCTGGAAATTGAGGCTGAAGTCGGTGCCGAGGATCACGGTCGAGGCGGCCAGGCCGCTCAGGCCCCCGGCGATCAGCATGACCAGGATCCAGGTCCGCGCCACGCTCATGCCCGCGGTGCGGGCCGCGTTCGGGTTGGCGCCCACGGTGCGGAACTCGAAGCCGATCGTGCTGCGGCTCATCAGCCACCACACCCCGGCCGCGCAGGCCAGCGCGAGCAGGAAGCCGGCGTTGATCCGCAGGTGGGAACCGGCCAGCAGGGGCAGGTGCGCGTCTCCCGCGATGACCGGGCTGATCAGGTCGGTCCGCCCGGGCCGCTGCAGCGCCGAGGTGCCCAGCAGGTAGGACAGCAGGTACCCCATCACGTAGTTGAGCATGATCGTGACGATCACCTCGTGCGCGCCGGTCACGGCCTTGAGCACGCCCACGATCCAGCCCATCGCCGCGCCGCCGGCGAAGCGCGCCCAGCAGGCAGACGATGACGTGGATGACCGGCGGCAGGCTCACGCCGAATCCGAGCCAGGTCGCGACCATCGCACCGCCGATGAACTGGCTGGTGGAGCCGATGTTGAACAGCCCGGCCCGGAACGCGATGGCGACCGACAGGCCGGCCAGGATCAGCGGGGTGGCGTTGACCGCCGTCTCCGACAGCGGGTTGAACACCGCGCTGACCGTGCCGTCGGAGAAGGCGGTCGCGAGCGACTTCTGCTGGAACAGCGCGCCGACCGTGTGCGGGTTGAAGATGGCGCCCTCGAACATCGCCACGTAGGCGCCGACGGCCGCGTCCCACGCCTGCCCGATGGCCGTGCCCGGGTCGGAGAAGAAGTTGCCCCAGGCGTGCAGCACGGCCGTGTTGGTGAACGCGATCAGCAGGCCGCCGATCACCATGGCGGTGAAGATGGCCAGGATCGTGACGACGACGGAGTTGCCCTCGAGGATGGCGTCCAGCAGCGCCCGGCCGAACAACGGCCGGCCCGGGCTTTCACCGGTCTCGTCCGGGGGCACGGACGGCGGGGCCGGGGCCGGCGCCTGGTCGCTCATGTCGGCTTCCTGACGGTCACGGTCGGGTCGTCACCCTCGCCGGGCGTGGCCGGCCCGGGGGCGGCGGCCCCGGGCGGCGCGGACGGTGCGCCCGTGCCCCCGGCCATCAGCAGGCCCAGCTCTTCGACGGGCACGTCCGGGGGCCGGAAGCCGGTGATCTTCCCCTCGTACATGACGGCGATGCGGTCGGCGAGCGCGTAGATCTCGTCCAGTTCGGACGAGACGAGGACGACCGCCACTCCCTCGTCCCGCTGCTCGATGATCCGCCGGTGGACGAACTCGATCGATCCGACGTCCAGGCCGCGGGTCGGCTGGCTGGCCAGCAGGAGCCGGACGTCCCGGCCCACCTCGCGGGCCAGGATGACCTTCTGCTGGTTGCCGCCGGACAGCGTGCCGACCGGGGCCGAGATCGATGGAGTCCGGATGTCGAACTCCTGGGCCCGGCTGGCCGCGGTCTCGCGGATCGTGCCGAGCTTGAGGGCCAGCCCGGCGGCGAACGGCGGCCGGTCGTAGGTGTCCAGGACGACGTTCTCGGCCACCGAGAAGTCCGCGACCAGCCCGTCTTCCTGCCGGTCCTCGGGGATGTAGCCGATGCCCGCGCGCAGCCGGTCCCGCGGCGACGCGCCGGTGATGTCGCGGTCGTCGAGGCGGACCGAGCCGCCGGCCACGGGGAGCAGGCCCATCAGGGCCTCGCACAGCTCGGTCTGGCCGTTGCCCTGCACGCCGGCCACACCGAGAATCTCACCCGCCCGCACCTCGAACGACACGCCATCCACGGCGGCCTGCCCGGCTACCTGGGCGTGACCACTGGCGACGCTGAGATCACGGACGTCGAGCACAACCCGGCCCGGCTGGGCGGCCGTCTTGGTCACCCGCAGCTGGACGGACCGGCCGACCATCAGCGCGGCCAGTTCGTCCTCGGAGGTGTCCGGCGGCCGCTCGCCTACCACCCGGCCGCGGCGCAGGATCGTGATCGTGTCGGCGATCGCCTGGACCTCCTTGAGCTTGTGGGAGATGAAGACGATCGCCCGGCCGCTGGCCCGCAGGTCCCGCATGATCCGGAACAGCTCCTCGGTCTCGCCCGGGGTCAGCACCGCCGTCGGCTCGTCGAGGATCAGCACCTTCGCCTCGCGGACCAGCGCCTTCAGGATCTCGACCCGCTGCTGAACGCCCACCGGCAGGTCCTCGATGACGGCGTCCGGGTCGACCCGCAGCCCGTAGCGCTCGGACAGCTCGCGTACCTTCCGCCGCATCCGGCGCCGGTCCAGCAGCCCGAGCGCGCGCGTCTCCTCCGCGCCCAGGGTGACGTTCTCGGCCACGGTGAACACCGGGACGAGCATGAAGTGCTGGTGCACCATGCCGATGCCCGCGCCGATCGCGTCCTTCGGCGAGTGGAAAGTGACCGGCTGCCCGTCGATCAGGATCTGGCCCTCGTCGGGCTGGGTGAGCCCGTAGAGGACGTTCATGAGCGTGGTCTTGCCCGCGCCGTTCTCGCCCAGCAGGGCGTGGATCTGGCCCGGGACGATGGACAGATCGATGTGGTCGTTGGCCACGAGGCTGCCGAAGCGCTTCGTGATGCCCTTGAGTTCGAGGTTCACCCGGCCGCCTGCCTTACGTCGACGGTCCTGCCGTGGCATGGTGGCAGGCCCGGGACGCACATCCGCCCCGGGCCGGGGAACTCCACCATCAGGCTTGAGTCCGCACGATCAGACGGGGCTCTTCGTCGCTGGCTTGATCTTGCCGCTGATGATGTCGGCCTTGATCGTGGCCAGTTCGGACTGCAGCGGCCGGGGCAACCTTGCTCGCGAAATCATGGTACGGCGCCAGGGTCACGCCGCCGTTAGCCAGCGTGCCGATGTAGTTGCCGCCCGTGAAGCTCCCGACGGCCGCGTTGATGACCGCCCCCTTGACCGCGGTCTGGATGCCCTTCTCCACGCTGGTGATGAAGTACTTGCAGTACTGCGGGGCGCTGATGCAGCCGTCGGTGTCGACCCACATCATGTTCACCTTCTGGCTGCCCGCCGCGGCGTCCGCGTCCTGGACCGCCTTGGCCGCGCCCAGGCCGACGTTGCCGGCCACCGGGAAGATGATGTCGGCGCCCTCGGTGATGAACGTCTGGGTCAGCTGCTGGCCGGCGGTCTGGTCGGTGAAGTTCCCGGTGAAGCTGCCGTTCTGGCTGGCCTCGTTCCAGCCGAGGACCTGCACGTGGGCGTGGTGCTGGGAGTTGTAGTACTGGACCCCGTCGTAGAACCCGTCCATGTAGATGGTCACGGTGGGGAGCTTCTGGCCGCCGAAGGTCGCCACCTTGCCGGTCTTCGTCATGCCGGCCGCCAGGTAACCGCCCTGGAACCCGTCCTGGACCGTGTTGAACAGCAGCGCGTCGACATTTTTCAGCGGCGGTGTGTAGTTGTAGTCGACGATCGCGAACTTCTGGTTCGGATTGGCTTTCGCGGCGGTCTGGGTCGCGGTGCCCATGAGGAACCCGACGGTCACGATGATGCCGCATTTGCGGCCGATGAACGTGTTGATGTTCGGCGTGTAGTCGCTCTGCGTCGTCGACTGCAGATAGGTCACCGCGATCTTGCCCGGCTGCGCCGTCTGGGCCGCCTGCATGCCCTGCCACGACGATGAGTTGAACGACCGGTCGTCGATGCCGCCGGTGTCGGTGACCATGCAGCCGAGGACCTTGCCGGCGGTCGACGCCGAGCTGGAACTGCTGCTGCTCGATGAGGGGCTGCTGGGCGCGGATGTGCTGTTCCCGCAGGCAGCGGCGAGCAGGGCCGCCACCACGAGCGCGGCACTGGCCGGTAGGGCCTTTTTCACTGGATACCTCCTGTTGCCGGGGCACCATTGCCGCCTGAAACGGGGGCGATCGTCGCCGCCTGAGTGTCACTCATGCGGATCGCTGACGGCCCCCTCCGCAGCGGGCAGAGGCTGGCATGTCTGCGCACCCTGCACGGATCGTGTTGATCATCGCACGTTAGCCCCGATGTGGCCGGCCGGGAAAGGGACGCCTCGGCCGGCGTCGATGCCGTTGCCAAATCGCAATCGGCGAAAAGGTGCTGGCCCGGGGGGCGACCCCCCGGAACCCCCCGCGACGCCCCGCGGTGGTGCCCGCCGTGGCACCGGCCGCTCACCCGGGCCGGAGGCCCGGGATTCGCTGGACCGGTAACGAACGCCTGCCCGTCCTCCCGCGGCCTGCGCTGTTATGGTTCGCAATGTCTCATCCAGACCTCAGAGGCGGGTTGCGGTGCACATTGACTGGCCACGGCTGCGGTCGGCGGCGGCGGAGGTCGCCGGGCGGGCCCACGCGCCGTATTCGGGCCTGCGGGTGGGCGCGGCCGGGCAGGCCGGCGACGGCCGGGTCATCCTCGGCTGCAACGTGGAGAACGCCTCCTACGGGCTGACCCTGTGCGCGGAATGCGGCCTGGTCTCGGCGCTGCACGCGTCCGGAGGTGGCCCGATCGTGGCCGTAAGCGTCCGCACGCCCGACGGCCACTGCCTGCTGCCGTGCGGCCGCTGCCGGCAGGTCCTCCTCGAGGCGGGCGGCCCGGGCCTCCTCGTCGACACCGAGTCCGGGCCCGCCGATCTCGAGCGCCTGCTGCCGTCCGCGTTCACCGCCACGGACCTGCCCGGCCCCGGGAACCACGGTGAATGAGCCCGCTGCGGACGCCAAGGACGCGCCGGAGGCACCGGGCCGGCCGGCGCTGGCCATGGTCGAGCTCATCCGGGCCAAGCGGGACGGCCGGTCCCTCACCGGCGACGAGGTGCGCTGGCTGATCGGCGCCTACGTCCGCGGCGAGGTCGCCGACGAGCAGATGTCCGCGCTGCTGATGGCCATCTACTTCCGCGGCCTCGACGCTCGTGAGCTGCGCGAGTGGACGGCGGCCATGATCGCGTCCGGTGAACGGCTGGACCTGGCCGGGGTGGGCCGGCCGACCGTGGACAAGCACTCGACCGGTGGCGTCGGCGACAAGGTCTCGCTGGTGCTGGCCCCGCTGGTGGCGGCGTGCGGGGCCGCCGTCCCGCAGCTTTCCGGGCGCGGGCTCGGCCACACCGGCGGCACCCTGGACAAGCTGGAGACCATCCCGGGCTGGCGGGCGGCCCTGTCCCCGGAGGAGATGATCGGCGTGCTGCGCCGGGCGGGCTGCGTGATCTGCGCGGCCGGTCCCGGCCTCGCGCCCGCCGACCGCAAGCTGTATGCGCTGCGCGACGTCACCGGCACCGTCGAGTCGATCCCGCTGATCGCGAGCTCGATCATGTCCAAAAAGATCGCGGAGGGCACCTCGGCGCTCGTCCTCGACGTCAAGGTCGGCAGCGGGGCATTCATGCCGAGCCTGGAGGAGGCGCGGCGGCTGGCCCAAACCATGGTCACCCTAGGCGAAGAGCACGGCGTGCGGACCAGCGCGCTGCTCACCGGCATGGACACCCCGCTGGGACGCGCGGTCGGCAACGCCGTCGAGGTCGAGGAGGCGGTCGAGGTCCTCAAGGGCGGGGGACCGGCCGACCTGGCCGAGGTGACGCTGGCGCTGGCCCGGGAGATGCTCCGGCTGGCCGGCATCGACGCCGATCCCGCCGCCGCGCTGGCCGACGGGCGGGCACTGGAGCGGTACCGGGCGATGATCGCGGAACAAGGCGGCGACCCGGACGCCCGGCCGCTTCGCGCGGCCGCCTCCGACCTGCTGACCGCGCCCGCGCCGGGGTGGCTGCGCACGCTCGACGCGCGGGCGGTCGGCGTGGCCGCCTGGCGGCTCGGCGCCGGGCGGGCCCGGAAGGAGGATCCGGTCAGCGCCGCGGCCGGCGTGCTCTGCCTGGCCAAGCCCGGTGAGCGGGTCGAGGCCGGCCAGCCGGTCCTCGAGCTGCGGGCCGACGACTCCTCGCGGCTGGCGGCCGCCCGCGAGGCCCTGACCGGCGCGATCGAGATCGGCGAGCAGCCGCCCCCGGCCGTCCCGCGGGTGATCGAGCGGATCACCGGCTGAGCGCGGCCGTACCCGCCGCGCTGCGCCCCCCGGCACGCCCCCTCACTGGGTCCCGCACGCGGCCCGGAACGGCACCGCCTCCCGCACGGCCCGGGGCGCATCGTTCACAATGGGCGCGTGACCCTGAGCCTTGAGCAGATCCGCGCCGTCCCCAAAGTCCTGCTGCACGACCACCTGGACGGCGGCCTGCGCCCGGCGACCATCGTCGAGCTCGCGCACGCGGTCGGGTACACCGGGCTGCCGACCAGCGACCCGGACGACCTGGCCCGCTCGATGACCGGCGCCGCGCGCCGCGGCCACCTCGAGCTGTACCTCGAGCCGTTCCGGCACACGGTCGCGGTCATGCAGAGCGCCGAGGCGCTGACCCGGGTGGCCGCCGAGTGCGCCGAGGACCTGGCGGCCGATGGTGTCGTCTACGCCGAGGTGCGGTTCGCCCCCGAACTGCACGTGGACCTGGGACTGCGCCTGGACCAGGTGGTCGAGGCGGTGCTGGAGGGATTCCGGCGGGGCAGCGCCGGGTCCGGTATCGACGTCCGGGCCCTGCTCACGGCCATGCGCACCGCGGCCCGGTCGCTGGAGATCGCCGAGCTCGCCGTCCGCTACCGGGACGAGGGCGTTGTCGGCTTCGACATCGCCGGGGCCGAGGCCGGCTGGCCGCCCAGCCGCCACCTGGACTCCTTCGAGTACGTGCAGCGGGAGAACTTCCACATCACGATCCACGCGGGGGAGGCGTTCGGCCTCCCGTCGATCTGGGAGGCGGTCCAGTTCTGCGGCGCGGAGCGGCTGGGCCACGGCGTGCGGATCATCGACGACATCATCGTCGGCCCGGACGGCACGGCCACGCTCGGCCGGCTCGCCTCCTACGTACGGGACCGGCGGATCCCCCTGGAGATGTGCCCGACGTCGAACATCCAGACCGGCGTGGCCGCCTCGATCGCCGAGCACCCGATCGGCCTGCTCCGCGACCTGCTGTTCCGCGTCACGGTCAACACCGACAATCGCCTGATGAGCGGTGTGACGCTGTCCTCGGAGCTGCACGCGCTGGCCGAGACGTTCGGCTACGGCCGGGCCGACATCCAGTGGCTGACCCTCAACGCGATGAAGAGCGCGTTCGCGCACTTCGACAAGCGGCTCGCCCTCATCAATTCGGTGATCAAGCCCGGCTTCGCCGCGGTGATGCCGGCCGAGGCGGCCCAGCCGGGAGCCACACCGCGCTAGCGCCCGGCGAACGCGGCGACCGACTGCGGGCCGCCGGCCAGCTCCGTGGCACCGCCGGTCCGGCGCCACGTGGAGTGCCCGAGCGCGGCGGCCAGGTGGCCTTCCATCACGGGGAGCGCGTCAGCGACGGTAATGGGCCGGCCGGCCTCCGCGGACAGCGACGTCACGCCGGCGTCGCTGATCCCGCACGGGACGATGCGGCCGAACCACGACAGATCACAGTCGCAGTTCAGCGCGAAGCCGTGCATGGTCACGCCGCGCGCCACGCGGGCGCCGATCGCGCCGACCTTCCGGTCGGGCTGGCCGCCACCGGTCACCCAGGCGCCGCTGCGCCCGTCGATCCGCTGGGCGGTGACGCCGAAGTCGGCGCACGTCCGGATCAGCGCCTCTTCGAGGGACCGCACGTAGTCGAGCACGTCGACCGGCTCGCGGAGCTTGATGATGGGATACCCGACCAGCTGTCCCGGCCCATGCCAGGTGATCTTGCCGCCCCGGTCGACGTCGATGACCGGCGCACCGGGATCGCCGATGGGACGGTCGGACAGGGCGGTCCGCTTGCCGGCCGTATAGATGGCCTCGTGCTCGAGCATCAGGCAGGCGTCGGGGATCTCGCCCTCGGCGCGGCGCTGGTGGACGGTACGCTGCAGGTCCCAGCCGACCAGGTAGGGGACCGCGTCCGGCCCGAAGCCGACATGGGCGAATACCAGCTCATCACTCACGCAGCCAGCGTACGTCCGCCCGCGGGGGGACTGCTCGCCGCGGCTGCCTCAGGGAGCTCCCAGCCGCCGGCTGGGTACCGCCCGGTCATCTCTCAGGAACGGGATTTTTAATAGACAGTGTGATAGACGAAGCGGAGCTACGGGCGATGAGCCCGGAAGAGCGCCGGCAACTCGCCCAGGCGCTCGCCGCCATCGACGAGCCGCACATCCTGACCGACCCCCGCTTCCTGAAGCGGCGGCGTGTCTCCCTGCTGATTTTCATGGGCTGCTGCGTGGTCCTGGCCGGGTGGATCATCGTGCTCATGCTGACCCTCCCCAAGCACTACACGGCGAACCACTGGCGCCCGGCCTGGGTCGGCTTCGACATCGTGCTGCTGGGGGCGTTCGCGGCCACGGCCTGGGCGTCCTGGCGCGAACGCCAGATCCTCGTCTTGCTGCTGACGGTCACCGGAACCCTGCTGGTCTGCGACGCATGGTTCGATGTGGTGCTCGACCTCGGGACACCGCAATTCCTGATGAGCGTCGCGTCCGCCGTGATCGCCGAGCTTCCGCTGGCGTTCATACTCCTCAACGCGGCGCGGCGGCTGATGCGCATGAGCGTGGGCGTGGTCATGAAGCTCGAGGGGATCATCGAGCCGGTGCCGTCCCTGTGGAACGTCCCGCTGTTCGCCGAGGGGCTGGCGGGCACGCTGCCCGCCCGGTACCGGGCGCCCGCGAAGGAGGCAGCCTCGGCCGACCGGTAACCGCGGCCGGACTGTCACAGGCACGTGGCCGGTCCCGTCTAAAGGGGCGAAGGACTCGCAGACGGCCACGAAGGGAGTCACCATGCGGGTATTCGTCGCCGGAGGCGCAGGCGTCATCGGCCGCCGCCTCATCCCGCTGCTCACCGCGGACGGCCACCAGGTGACCGCGACGACCCGGACGCCGGCCAAGGCCGCGCGGCTGCGCTCCCTGGGCGCACAGGCCGCGGTCGTGGACGGGCTCGACCGGGCCGCCGTGCACGACGCCGTCGCCCGCGCCGAGCCGGACGTCATCGTCCACCAGATGACCGCGCTCAGCGGCTCGATGGATTTCCGCCACTTTGACAAGACGTTCGCGGTCACCAACGAGCTGCGCACCAGGGGCACCGATTACCTGCTCGAAGCCGGCCGCGCCGCGGGGGCCAGCCGGTTCATCGCGCAGAGCTTCACCGGCTGGCCGAACATCCGGGCCGGAAGCCCGGTCAAGACCGAGGAGGACCCGCTGGATGCGGCCCCGCCGGCCAGTATGGCCGAATCCCTGCGGGCCATCCGGCAGCTGGAGACGGCCGTGTCCGCCGCGCGGTCACCGGACGGGATCGTGCTCCGGTACGGCATCCGCGGCCGGCCTCACCGACGATGACCACGGGGCCGACGACAGTGGCGCGGGGGACCCGGACGGGACCCGGACCGGCGGGAAGGTGGCCTGACCGTGGGAGACGACGTCCTCGATGACCTGCGGCCCCTGATGTTCTCGATCGCCTACCGGATGACCGGCAGCGTCGGCGACGCCGAGGACATCGTGCAGGAGGCGTTCATCCGCGCCTACCGGGCCGAGGCGGACGGCACCGTCCTGGAGTCGCCGCGCGCCTACCTGGCCACGACCACCACCCGCCTGGCGATCGATCACCTCCGCTCGGCGCGGGTGCGGCGGGAATCCTACGTCGGGACCTGGCTGCCGGAGCCCCTGGTGGCCGACTCCGAGCCGGGCCCAGCCGAACGAGCCGAGATGTCCGACTCGCTGTCCATGGCCTTCCTCGTGCTGCTGGAGAGCCTCGCCCCGACCGAACGGGCGGTGTTCCTGCTCCGGGAGGTCTTCGGCTACGGCTACGACGAGATCGCCCGGTCCGTGGGGAAGAGCGAGGCGAACTGCCGCCAGATCTTCACCCGGGCCCGGCGGCGGATCGACGAGGGCAAGCCGCGCTTCGACGCGTCGCGCGCCCAGGGCGCCGAGCTCGTACTCCGGTTCCTCGACGCCGCGGACGGCGGCGACATGGACGGGTTCATCGAACTGCTCGCCCCCGACGTCGTCTTCTACGGGGACGGTGGCGGCAAGGGCGAGGCGGCCCACGCGCCGATCCGCGGCCGCGAGCAAGTGGGCCGGTTCCTGCGCGGCCTGGCCCGCCGGGCGCGGAAGATGAGCCTGGCCGGCCGGCTGGTGTGGGTCAACGGCCAGCCCGGCCTGCTCTCAATCGACGCGGACGGGCGGCTCATCGGCGTCGTGGCCTTCGACGTGCTGGACGGGACCATCCAGGCCATCCGGTCGGTGGTCAACCCGGACAAGCTCCGGCATCTGGGGGACACCTCGCAGGCGTGGCACGCCGCGGCGGCGGACATCGGGTGGGACGTGGCGGACGGGCCGGCCGGGACTTAGCCTCGGTGCATGGCCACCGACTTCACCGAAGAGACCGCGGCGGACGCCGTCATCGACAGCTTCGCGGGGACACCCGATGAGCGGCTGCGGGAGATACTGACGAGCCTCGTTCGGCACCTGCACGGTTTCGTCCGCGAGGTCGAGCCCACCATCGCCGAATGGGAGCGGGCGATCAGCTTCCTGACCGACACCGGGCACACGTGCACCGACGTCCGGCAGGAGTTCATCCTGCTCTCCGACGTGCTCGGGGTGTCGATGCTGGTGGAGACGATCAACGAGCGCAGCGCCGGCGGCGCGACCCAGTCCACCGTCCTGGGCCCGTTCCACGTGGTCACCTCGCCGGCCCGCGAACTCGGCGACACGATCGACCTGATCGGCGAGGGCGAGCCGTGCGTCGTGACCGGCCGGGTCACCTCGGTCGGCGGAACGCCGCTGCCCGCAGCGATGCTGGACGTCTGGCAGGCCAACGACCAGGGTTTCTACGACGTCCAGCAGCCTGGCGTGCAGCCGCCCGGGAACGGCCGCGGGCTGTTCACCGCCGGCGACGGCGGCGAGTTCTGGTTCCGCACCATCGTGCCCAGCCACTACCCGATACCGACGGACGGGCCGGTCGGCACGCTGCTGGACGCGACCCGGCGGCACCCGAACCGTCCGGCGCACGTCCACTTCATCGTCCAGGCCCCCGGCCACCGGCCGCTGACCACGCACATCTTCGTCGCCGACAGCGCCTACATCGACTCGGACGCGGTCTTCGCGGTGAAGAAGACGCTTGTCGCCGGCTTCGCCCCGGTCGACGACCCGGCCGAAGCCGCCCGGTACGGGGTGGCCAGCCCGTTCCGGCACGCCCACTTCGAGATCGTCCTCCAGCCCGCCTGACTCGGCACCTGGTGGTTGACGGTTTATAGGTACACGACGGACGCTTGGGGTCCTGGATGCACCAAACCGGGCGCGAGCAGGGAGGCGCTGATGGCAATCTCGCCGGCCGAAGAGGAAGTTCGTTACCCCGACGGACGGGTCACGCTGGCCAGCGCCGATCAGATCGGTGACAGCCGGTACGCCAACGGCGACCTCGCGCCGCTGCCGATCACCCGGCGCACCTGGACCACCTACAACTACGCGGCGCTGTGGATCGGGATGTCCCACAACATCCCGAGCTACCTGCTCGCCTCCGGCCTGGTCGCCATCGGGATGAACTGGGTCCAGGCGGTGGTCACCATCGCCATCGCCAACGTCATCGTGCTGGTGCCGATGCTGCTCAACAGCCACGCCGGCACCAAGTACGGCATCCCTTACCCGGTCTTCGCGCGCGCGGCGTTCGGCCTGCGCGGCGCGAACCTCCCGGCCATCCTGCGGGCCGTGATCGCCTGCGCGTGGTTCGGGATCCAGACCTGGATCGGCGGTGAGGCCGTCTACACGCTCATCGCCGCGATCAGCGGGCGCAGCTGGTGGACCACCGCCGCGCACATCGGCGGCTTCCCGTGGACCCAGTGGCTGGCCTTCGCGGTGTTCTGGGTCCTGGAGATGGCCATCATCGTGCGGGGAATGGACACCCTGCGCCGGTTCGAGAACTGGGCCGCCCCGCTCGTCCTGGTCATGGCGGTCGCGCTGCTCATCTACATGGTGACCAAGGCGCACGGGTTCGGCGCGGTCCTCTCGCAGCCGTCCGCGCTCGGCTGGGGCAGCCGGTTCTGGCCCGTCTTCTTCCCGTCGCTGATGGGCATGATCGCCTTCTGGTCCACTCTCTCGCTGAACATGCCGGACTTCACCCGGTTCGGCCGTGGCCAGCGTCAGCAGGCCGTCGGCCAGATCCTCGGCCTGCCCACCACGATGACCGGGTTCGCCCTGCTCGCGGTGCTCATCACCGCGGCGTCCCAGAAGATCTACGGCGCGCCGATCTGGGATCCGATCCAGCTCACCGGCAAGTTCCACAGCCCGGTCGTGATCGGCCTGGCCCTGTTCACCATCATCGTCGCGACGCTGTCGGTCAACGTCGCCGCCAACACGGTCAGCCCGTCCTACGACTTCTCCAACCTCGCGCCGCGGCTGGTCAGCTTCCGCACCGGCGGCCTCATCACCGGGGTCATCGGCATCGCCATCCAGCCGTGGCGGCTGCTGGCCAACCCGCACATCTACATCTTCGTCTGGCTCGGCTTCTACGGCGGCCTGCTGGGCGCGGTCGCGGGCGTGCTGATCGCCGACTACTGGCTGATCCGCCGCACCGACCTGCGGCTGGCCGAGCTGTACCGGCCCAGCGGCCGCTACTGGTACGCCGGCGGCTGGAACTGGCGGGCGGTGGTCGCCCTGCTCGCCGGGGCGGTGCTGGCCGTCGGCGGGGCGTGGTCGGCGCCGGGGGGCGGGCCGTTCCCGGCCAGCGGGCTGATCCCGGCGCTCAGGCCGCTGTACAACTACAGCTGGGTGGTGGGCTTCGCCGCTTCGCTGCTCCTCTACTGGGGCCTGTCCCTGGTCTCCCTGCGGCGGCAGCCGGCCAGGTCCGCAACGTATGCCGGCCAGCCAAGCTGACCCGCCCGGCCCGCCTCGCCCGCCCGGCGCCCGGCGCGCCGGTGAGCTGCAGGCCGCGGCCCGGGCCTGGATCGCCGAGGATCCCGACCCGGACGACCGCGCCGAGCTGGCCGGCCTGCTCGAGGCCGGTGACCTCGACGGCCTGGCCCAGCGGTTCGGCCGCCCGCTGACCTTCGGCACGGCCGGGATCCGGGGGCCCATGGGTGCGGGGCCCGCCCGGATGAACCGGGCCACCATCCGGCGGGTCACGGCCGGTCTCGCCGGATACGTGCACGCGGCCGTCCCGAGGGCCGGGCGCAGGCTCGTGGTCATCGGATTCGACGCGCGGCGGCGCTCGCGGCAGTTCGCGGACGAGGCCGCGTCGGTGCTGACCGGTTCCGGCGTGCGCGTCCTGCGGCTGCCCGGTCCGGTCCCCACCCCCGTGCTGGCCTTCGCCGTGCGCCATCTCGGTGCGGCGGCTGGTGTGATGGTGACCGCCAGCCACAACCCGCGCGGGGACAACGGGTACAAGGTGTACTGGTCCGACGGCGCCCAGATTATCCCGCCGGTCGACGCCGGCATCGCGGCCGCCGCTGAGCGGGCCGGGCCGCTGATGGCCATACCGCTCGGCGGCCCCGGTGAACGGCTCGGCGGGGAGGTGCTCGACGCCTACCTGGCTGCGATCGTGCCGGCCGCGCTGCCCGGTGTCGTTTCTGGCGGCGCCGCCAGAGGAGGGACGGCCAGCGCCGGCGACCCGGGCGGTGATGACGCCCGGCGAAGGGCCAGGCGGGACCTTCGCATCGCCTACACGCCGCTGCACGGAGTCGGCCTGAACACCGCTGCGCGCGCATTCCGCCAGGCCGGTTTCGGCGAGCTGGCCACGGTGGCCGCCCAAGCCGGGCCCGACGGTGCCTTCCCCACGCTGCCCAAGCCGAACCCGGAAGAGCCGGGCGCTCTGGACCTGCTTATCGAGGAGGGCACCCGCAGCGGCGCGGACCTGCTGCTGGCCAACGATCCCGACGCGGACCGCCTCGCGGCCGCGATCCCCGATTCCAGCGCGGCCGGAGGCTGGCGGATCCTGGCCGGCGACGAGATCGGGGTGCTCCTCGGCCGCCACCTGCTGGCGCATGCGCCCGATCCGGGCCGCCGCCTCCTGGTCACCACGGTCGTCTCGTCCAGCCTGCTCGGGGAGCTGGCCGCGGCGGCCGGTGCCCGCTACGCGGAGACCCTCACCGGCTTCAAGTGGATCATGCGGGCCGCCGACGAGGTGCCGCCGGGCGGGTTCCTCTTCGGCTACGAGGAGGCTCTGGGCTATGCGGTGACGGACATCGTCCGCGACAAGGACGGCATCTCTGCCGCTCTCACCCTGGCCGATGCCGCGGCCCAGGCGAAACGCGGTGGCGGCAGCCTGGCCGGCCAGCTGGACGAGATCGCCCGCCGCTTCGGCCTGTACGCGACCAGCCAGTGGTCATTCGAGCTGCCTCCCCGCCGCCCGGGCGCTTCCGGGGTCCTGGAGGCCGTCCGGTCCGCGCCGCCCGCCTCCCTGCTCGGCCAGCCGGTCGTCACGGTCGACGACCTGGACCTCGGGGTCCGGGTGCACCGGGACGGGACCAAGGAACCACTCGCGCTGCCCCGGTCCGATGTGGTGATCTGGCGGTGTACGGACGGTACCCGGGTCGCGGTGCGGCCCAGCGGCACCGAGCCGAAAGTGAAGATCTACCAGCAGGTGGTGCTGTCCGCCGCCGGCCGCAGCGACCTGGCGCCGCTGCGGGCCGAGGCGGCGGGGCGGCTGGCCCGCCTGCGCGAGGAGGTAACCGAGGTGCTGGACCTGTGACCGGTTCACCGTCGCTGACCAGGGCCGAGCTGGCCGCCATGATCGACCACACGCTGCTGGCCCCGGAGGCGACCGTGCGTGACGTGGCCGCCCTGTGCGCCGAGGCCCGGGACCTCGGCGTGTACGCGGTGTGCGTGTCCCCGACCATGGCCGCCGTGGCCGCCCGCGAGGTGGCCGGCACGCCCATCGCCGTGGCCGCGGTGGCCGGATTCCCGTCCGGTGCGCACAGCGCCGCGACCAAGGCCGCCGAAGCCGCCCAGGCCGCCGCGGCCGGCGCGACCGAGATCGACATGGTCATCAACCTGGGACTGGCCAAGGGCGGGCGCTGGGCCGAGGTCGCCGAGGAGATCCGGACCGTGCGCGAATCGGTGCCCGCCCCGGTCCTGCTGAAGGTGATCATCGAGACCGGCATTCTTGATCCGAACGAGACGGTCGACGCGTGCCATGCCGCCGAGGCGTCCGGCGCGGACTACGTGAAGACCTCGACCGGCTTCCACCCCAGCGGCGGCGCGACCACCGACGCGGTGGCGCTCATGGCCAAGACCGTCGGGACCCGGCTCGGCGTGAAGGCGTCGGGTGGCATTCGTTCGGCATCCACGGCTCTGGCCATGGTCCAGGCCGGCGCCACCCGGCTCGGGCTGTCCCGCTCGGCCGCCATCCTCGCCGAACTGCCGTCCGGCCCGGCGGAACCGGGACGGTCGTCCCTTGTCTTACCGAACCCGCACCTGATAGGAGACCCGTATGGCTAACGTACGCGCCGCCCTGATCCAGCAGAAGTGGACCGGCGACAAGGAATCGATGATCAAGAACGCCGTCGCCGCGCTGCGTGACGCGGCCGCCCACGGCGCGCAGGTCGCCTGCCTGCAGGAGCTGTTCTACGGGCCGTACTTCTGCCAGGTGCAGGACCCGCAGTGGTACTCGTGGACCGAAGCGGTGCCGGACGGGCCCACCGTGCGGCTCATGCAGGACGTCGCGCGCGAGCACCACATGGTCCTCGTCGTGCCCGTCTACGAGCAGGAGCAGGAGGGCGTCTACTACAACACCGCCGCGGTCATCGACGCGGACGGCCGCTTCCTCGGCAAGCACCGCAAGAACCACCTCCCGCAGGTGACGGGGTTCTGGGAGAAGTTCTACTTCCGCCCCGGGAATCTCGGCTACCCGGTGTTCGACACCGCGGTCGGCCGGGTCGGCGTCTACATCTGCTACGAACGGCACTTCCCCGAGGGCTGGCGGGCGCTCGGGCTGGCCGGTGCGCGGATCGTCTTCAACCCGTCGGCGACCAGCCGCGGCCTGTCGGAGTACCTGTGGAAGCTGGAGCAGACCTCCGCGGCCGTGGCCAACGAGTACTTCGTCGGCACGATCAACCGGGTCGGCGTCGAGCCCCTCGGCGACAACGACTTCTACGGGCAGTCCTACTTCGCCGACCCCCGCGGGCAGGTCATCGGCGGGACCGCCTCCGACAACCAGGAGGAGGTCATCATCCGCGACCTGGACATGGACCTGCTCGAGCAGGTCCGCCACCAGTGGCAGTTCTACCGCGACCGGCGCCCGGACACCTACGGGCCGCTGGTCGAGCCCTAATCGGAGGTAACGTGCGCACCCTCATCCGCGGCGGCACGGTCGTCACCGCCACCGGGCCGATAGCGGCCGACGTGCTCGTCGACGGCGAGACCGTCGCCGCGCTGATCGACCCGGCGCACTCCGGCGCCCTGGCCGGGACGGCCCGGCCGGACCCTGGACGCGGCCGGGAAGTACGTCCTGCCCGGCGGCATCGACGTGCACACCCACCTGGAGATGCCGTTCGGCGGCACCTTCTCGGCCGACGACTTCGAGACCGGCACCCGGGCCGCCGCGTGGGGCGGCACCACGACGATCGTGGACTTCGCCGTGCAGAAGAAGGGCACCTCCCTGGCGGAGACCCTGGACACCTGGCACGGCAAGGCGGCCGGGAAGGCCAGCATCGACTACGGCTTCCACATGATCGTCTCCGACGTCAACGCCCAGACGCTGAAGGAGATGGACGTCCTCGTCGGCGAGGGCGTGACCAGCTTCAAGATGTTCATGGCCTACCCGGGCGTGTTCTACGCGACCGACGGGGAGATCCTGCAGGCCATGCAGACGGCGGCCGGCAACGGCGCCACCATCATGATGCACGCCGAGAACGGCATCGCCATCGACGCGCTCGTCGGGCAGGCGCTGGCGGCCGGGCACACCGACCCGGGCTGGCACGGCCGCACCCGCCCGCCGGAACTGGAAGGTGAGGCGACCGCGCGCGCGATCCGGCTGGCCCAGGTCGCGGGTGCTCCGCTGTACATCGTGCACCTGTCGGCCCGGCAGGCGCTCGACGCCGTCACCGAGGCCCGCGACGGCGGCGCACCGGTGTTCGCCGAGACGTGCCCGCAGTACCTGTACCTGTCCCAGGACAACATGGACGAGCCCGGGTTCGAGGGGGCGAAATACGTCGCCTCGCCGCCGGTCCGGTCCAAGGAGCACTGGGCGCACATGTGGCGGGGGCTGCGGACCAACGACCTGTCCGTCGTCTCCACCGACCACTGCCCGTTCTGCTTCAAGGAGCAGAAGGAGCTTGGCCGCGGCGACTTCTCCAAGATCCCCAACGGCATCCCGGGGATCGAGCACCGCATCGACCTGCTGCACCAGGGCGTGGTGTCCGGCGAGCTGTCCGCCGCCCGGTGGGTCGAGGTGAACGCGACCACCCCGGCCCGGATGTTCGGCCTGTACCCGCGCAAGGGCACGATCGCCCCGGGCTCGGACGCCGACATCGTGATCTATGACCCCTCCGCGCGGCACGTCCTGTCCGCGCGGACGCACCACATGGCGGTCGACTACTCGGCGTACGAGGGCCGTGAGGTGCAGGGCCAGGTCGTCACCGTGATGTCCCGCGGCGAGATCATCCTCGACGCGGGCGAGTGGCACGGTCAGGCCGGGCGGGGCCGGTTCCTGCCCCGCGGGACCTGCCAGTACCTCCGGTAGGCGCGAGCCGCCGGGAGGAGGGGGATCGGATGGATATCGGCCTGGTGCTGCAGAACGACCCGCCGGCCCGCCGCGTCGTCGACCTGGCCCGGCGGGCCGACGACGGCGGGTTCAGCCACGTGTGGACGTTCGACTCGTGCGTGCTGTGGCAGGAGCCGTTCGTCGTCTACGCCCAGATCCTGGCCGAGACCTCGCGCGTCATGGTCGGGCCGATGGTGACCAACCCCCTGTCGCGCGACCTGTCCGTCACCGCGTCCCTGTTCGCCACGCTGAACGACACGTACGGCAACCGAACGGTGTGCGGGATCGGCCGGGGCGACTCGGCCATGCGCGTGCTGGGCCGGAAGCCGGCCACGCTGGCCACGCTGTCCCGGGGCATGCGGGTCATCCGCGACCTGGCCGAGGGCCGGGAAGCCGACTACGACGGCACCGCGGTCAAGATCCCGTGGGTCCGCGACGGTCGGCTCGAGATCTGGATGGCCGGCTACGGGCCGAAGGCGCTGAAGATGTGCGGCGAGGAGGCCGACGGCTTCATCCTCCAGTGCGCCGACCCCGACATCGCCCGCTGGACCGTCGGCACCGTGCGCGCGGCCGCGCGGGCCGCGGGCCGGGACGAGTCGGCCGTGACCATCTGCATCGCCGCGCCCGCCTACGTCGGGACCGACCTGGCCCACATGCGGGACCAGACCCGCTGGTTCGGCGGGATGGTCGGCAACCACGTCGCCGACCTCGTGGCCCGGTACGGGGACTCGGGGGAGATGATCCCGCGCGCCCTCACCGACTACATCAAGGAACGCCAGGGCTACGACTACTCCCACCACGGAAAGGCGGACAATCGGTCCACCACCTTCGTGCCGGACGAGGTCGTCGACCGGTTCTGCCTGCTGGGACCGCCCGAACGCCACGTGGAACGACTCCAGGAGCTCCGCGAGATCGGGGCGGGCAACTTCAGCGTCTACCTGATGCACGACGACGCCGAGGCCACCCTGGACGCCTACGCCAAACGGGTGATCGGCTCCGTCTGATGTGGGACCGCTTTCCGGGCCCGATCGCCATTCCGGCCTCGCCAGTCAGCGGAGCGGCCCGCCACGTCGGCTTCACCGCGAATGATGACGAGCCGTGGTCGATCGACGTCGACTACTCGGGTTCCGGGGGACATCTGCTGACCGTCCGGACCGTGCGGTCGCGCGAGCACCTCGACCCATACGGCCTTCCGGTGGAAGATCTCGCGGGCGCGATCGTCAACACGGCGAACCGGGAGCGCGCAGCAGAGCCCGGCGAGGGGGCCGGGCCCGGGCCGGATCCGGAGGCATGGGCCCGGCGGCACGTCACCGAGAGCCGGTTCACCCGGGCCCAGGTGGCGCGGACGCCCACCACGGCCGTGTCGATGATGATCGACGGCATCGAGACGCCCGGCACCCGGGTCGACGTCGGCCGCCGTTCGGCGGTCATGCTCGCGTGGGGCGGGCAAACGGTCTTCTGCGCGGGAAGGCCCGAGATCATCGAAACCCTGGTCCTGCGATCGGCGCGGCCAGAAGATCTCGCCTGAACGTGCTCCGGGCCGCCCGGTCACGCCTCCACGCGCCCGGCGCCAGCCGCCCGGCCCGCCGCACACCAGCCCCACAAGCCACAGCGGCCACAGCGGCATCGCGCGCGGGCCCGGCCGACCATGATCGTGTGATGAAAACGTCGTATTTGGCGGAAAGCTTCACATGATCATGAAAAACCCGGGCCGGCGTGGAGTCGGCCCCGGGCGTCAGCGGCCGCCCGGGGCGGCCGCCCGGGGCGGGCGGCCGCTTGGTGGGGCTAGAGGCCGAGTTCGGCTTCGAAGGCGCCTTCCTCCAGGCGGCCCTTGACCGTGGTGAGGAACCTCGCGGCGTCGGCCCCGTCGACCAGGCGGTGGTCGTAGGTGAGCGCGAGGTAGACCATCGACCGGACCGCGATGACCTCGCCGAGCGCCGGGTCCTCGACGACGACCGGGCGTTTGACGACCGTGCCGGTGCCGAGGATCGCCACCTGCGGCTGGTTGATGATCGGGGTGTCGAACAGCGCGCCCCGGCTGCCGGTGTTGGTCAGGGTGAACGTCCCGCCGGACAGCTCGTCCGGGCCGACCTGGCCGGAGCGGGTGCGGTCCGCGATGTCGGAGATCTTGCGGGCCAGGCCGCCGAGGTTCAGGTCGCCCGCGTTGTGGATGACCGGCACCATCAGGCCGCGCTCGGTGTCGACCGCCACGCCGAGGTGCTCGGCGTCGTGGTAGGTGACCTGCGCGTTGGCCGTGTCGATGACGGCGTTCACCATGGGGTGGACCTTCAGCGCCTCGACCGCGGCCACGGCGAAGAACGGCAGGAAGCTCAGCTTGACGCCCTCGCGCGCCTCGAAGTCGCGCTTGGCGCGGTCGCGGAGCCTCGCGATGGCCGTCACGTCCGCCTCGACCACGGTGGTGAGCTGCGCCGACGTCTGGAGGGACTCCACCATCCGCTGGGCGATCACCTGACGCGGCCGGGACATCCGCTGCGTCGTGCCGCGCAGCGCCGACGGCACGATGGCCGGGCGCCGGGGCGCAGCGGCCGGCGCCGGTGCCCCGTTGCCCGCGGGCGCGGCCGCCTCCGCCGGAGTCGTCGGGCTGGCCGGAGCGGGCGCGGGCTCACTCTGGCGGGCCGCTTCGGCCGCGCGGCGCTCCCGCGCGGCGTCGAGGACATCCTGCTTGCGGATGCGGCCGCCCACGCCGGTGCCGCTCACCGCCTCCAGGTCGACCCCGTGCTCGGCGGCCAGCTTGCGGACCAGCGGCGTGACGTAGGGGCCGTCGCCGCCGGTGGGAAGCGGGGTCGGCGGAGCGACCGGCGCGGCCTGCTCCGGCTGCGCCTCCTGGGGGGCCTGCTGCTGGGCCGCGGGCTGCTGCCAGGCCGGTGCCGGCGGCGCGGCCTGCGGAGCCGGCTGCGGCGGGGCCGGAGGAGCGGGCTGCTGAGCAGCAGGCTGGGCGGGCGGCGGGGACCACGCCGGGGCCTGGGCCGACGCCGCGGCCGCTGGCTGCCGCCGTATCCGTTCGTGCCGCCAGCCGAGCCGTCCGATTCCGGCTGGCGGGCCTGCTGGGCCTGCTGGGGGGCGGGCTCGGGCGCCGCTTCGGCCGGGCCGCCCTGCGCCGGGGCGCCGCCGCCGGACCGCGTCGGCTCCCTCCTCGATGACCGCGAGCTGGGCGCCGACCTCGACGGTCTCGTCCTCGCCGACGGCGATGTCACGCAGCACCCCGGCCGCCGGTGAGGGGATCTCGGTGTCGACCTTGTCGGTCGACACCTCGAGGAGCGGCTCATCCGCCTCCACGCGCTCGCCTTCCTTCTTCAGCCAGCGCGTGACGGTGCCCTCAGTGACGCTCTCGCCCAACTGGGGCATGGATACCGAGACCGACATTGTTCCCGTGACTCCTTCGTTATCCGACGCTCACGAAAGCGCGCGGAGGGGTTGTCCGCTCATCGGCGCCAGGTCGCGCAGGTGATGTGCGCCTGGCGCTCGTTTACGCATGTACATGCAGGGGCTTGCCGGCGAGGGCCAGAGCCGCCTCGCCGATCGCCTCCGACTGGGTCGGGTGCGGGTGAATCAGCTGGGCCACGTCGGAAGGCTCGGCCTCCCAGTTGTAGATCAGCTGGCCCTCGGCGATCAGCTCGCCGACCCGGCTGCCGACCAGGTGCAGTCCGAGGATCCGCCCCGGCTTGCCGTCCTCGCCCTTGGCCGCGATGACCTTGGCCGCGCCCTGCGTCTGCAGGATCACGCTCCGGCCGTTGCCGCCGAGGTTGTAAGTGAACTCGGTGGTCTCGATGCCGCGCTCGGCGGCCATGGCCGAGGTGATGCCGACCGACGCCACCTCCGGCTCGCTGTAGGTGACCCGGGGGACCCCGTCATAGTCGATCGGCGTGACGTCCAGGCCGCCGATCCGTTCGGCGACCATGATTCCCTCGCCGAAACCGACGTGCGCGAGCTGCGGGGTGGGGATGAGGTCCCCGACCGCGGAGATCGTCGGGACGCTGGTCCGGCAGAGCTCATCGACCTTGACGAAGCCGCGCTCCATCGCGATGCCGGCCTCCTCGTAGCCGAGGCAGGCCGAGACCGGGCCGCGGCCGACCGCGACGAGCAGCAGTTCCGCGTCGAGCGTCTTCCCGCCCGGCCAGGGTGACGGTCACGCCGCTGTCGGTGTGCTTCACGCTCTCGAACCGGGCGCCGAGCTCGTAGCCGATGCCGCGGCGGCGGAAGGCCCGCTGCAGCAGCTTGGCGCTGGCTTCGTCCTCCAGCGGCACGAGCTGCGGGAGCATCTCCACGATCGTGACCTCGGCCCCGAACGAGCGCCACACGCTGGCGAACTCGACGCCGATCACGCCGCCGCCCAGGATGATCACCGAGCCGGGCACCCGGCCGTACCGGAGCGCGTGGTCGCTGTTGATGACCCGCTCGCCGTCGACCTCCAGGCCGGGCAGGCTCCGCGGCTCCGACCCGGTGGCCAGCACGATGTGGTCGCCCTGCAGCACCGTGTCGCCCACCTGGACCTCGGTCGGCGAGATCAGCCGGCCGGACCCCTCGATGGTCTCGATCTTCCGGCTGGCGATGGTGGACTGCAGGCCCTTCCAGAGCCGGTCGACCACCTTGTCCTTGTAGGAGTGCACGCCGGGGACGTCGATGCCCTCGAAGCTGGTCCGGACGCCGAACACCTCGCTTTCGCGGGCCTGATCGGCGATCTCCGCGGCGTGCAGCAGCGCCTTGGTCGGGATGCATCCCCGGTGCAGGCACGTCCCGCCGACCTTGTCCTTCTCGATCAGCGCCACGCGCTTGCCCATCTCGGCGGCGCGCAGCGCGCACGCGTACCCTCCGCTGCCGCCCCCCAGCACGACAATGTCGTAGCGGCCGCTGCCCTCTGCCACGAGATAACTCCTGTCCTGGAAACTTTTCCTGCGGTTCCATCATTTCACCCTGGCGGGCCCGTGCGGACGCGAGTTTGCCCACGCTGACGCGCCGGCCAGGGTGAGCCTGCCCACGATGGCAGGCCGTCCCGGAGGCCGGCCCGCCCGGTCCGGGCGGCCTACTCAGAGGCTAGCTTGCCGTCCGCGACGTCCTGCGCGATCTGCACGAGCGTGCGGGTCGCCGCACCCGTCCCGCCTCTCGGGGTATACCCGAATGGCTCGGACTCATTGAACGATGGCCCGGCGATGTCGACGTGGGCCCAGGCCACGCCGTCCGGGACGAACTCGCGGAGGAACAGCCCGGCCACCAGCATCCCGCCGTTGCGGTCGGGTGACACGTTGCTCAGGTCGGCGACGGAGGAGTCCAGGCCCTTGCGCAGCTCGTCCGGCAGCGGCATCGGCCAGGCGGCCTCACCGGCCCGGTCGGCGGCCGCGGCGACGCCGGCGGCGAGGCCGTCGTCGTTGGCCATCACGCCCGCGACGCGGGGGCCGAGCGCGACCAGCTGCGCGCCGGTCAGGGTGGCTATGTCGATGACCAGGTCCGGGGAGTCGTCCGCGGAGCGGGCCAGCGCGTCCGCGAGGACCAGGCGGCCCTCGGCGTCGGTGTTCAGCACCTCGACCGTCTTGCCGCCGCGGATGGTGATCACGTCCGACGGGCGCTGGGCGGATCCGCTCGGCATGTTCTCGGCCAGCGGCAGGTAGCCGATGACGTTGACCGCGGGCTTCAGCGCCGAGATGGCCTGGAGCGCGCCGAGCACCGCGGCGGCGCCGCCCATGTCCGACTTCATCCACTCCATGGATTTCGGCGGCTTCAGGGACAGGCCGCCGGAGTCGAAGGTGATGCCCTTCCCGGCCAGGACGAGCGTCCGGGACGCGTCCGGGTGGGTGTAGGCCAGCCGGACCAGCCTCGGCGGATGCACCGAGCCCTGGCCGACCCCGAGGATGCCGCCGTAGCCGCCATCGGCCAGCGCGTTCTCGTCGAGCACCTCGACGGCCAGCCCGCACGCGGCGGCCACCCGCTGCGCCTCGGCCGCGAACGTGGCCGGAACCAGGTCGGAGGGGCCCGTGTTGACCAGGTCGCGGACGAGCGTCACCGCGTCGGCCAGGACCTGGGCCCGGCCTGCCGCGGCCTGGCCCTCCGCCCCGGCCAGGCCGGTCAGCAGGGTCAGTTCGGCGTCGGGGCTGGTCCCCGAGGTGCGGTAGCGCCGGAACGCGTAGCCGCCGAGCAGCGCGCCCAGCGCGACGGCTTCGGCCTCGGCCGCGTCCCGGGCCGGCAGGGCGAGCGCGATGTGCCGTTTGCCGCCGTTGGCCGGGGCCGTGGACTGGTCACCGTTCCGGGTGGGCGTGCGCCCTGCGGTGAGGGCCCGCACCGCTGCACCCGCCGCCCGCCGCAGCGTCTCGGGATCGAACCGGAGGCCGTCCGCGTCCGGCGCGCACCGTCTGCGCCGCCGCCCTGCCGGTACCGGTGTCCGAGGCCGACCGCCACGATCATGGGCACGGGCAGCCGCCCGGCCGCCGGGATCTTGGTTATCTCCTCGGGCCTGCCGGTCGCGTCGAGCGCCGTCAGCAGGTCCGCCAGGGTGCCGCCGAGGGCTTCGTCGGCGTCGCGGGCGCCCGGGGCGGGCCGCGGCCCGTCAGCTCCCTGGATCACGCCGACGATGAGGGCGTCCGCCTCAGTCGCGCGGGCGGATGTCTCGCTGGTATGGATCATCATCGTCACTCTGAAGATGCTAGTGCCTGCCCGATCCGCTCGATATAGCCGCTGCGGCGTCGTGGCTGGTCCGGCCGCGTATATCCGGGGTTGCCGGCGGCGGCTCGCGGCGGCCGGGCCGAGCCGCCCGGCCGAACCTTGACACCCGGACTGCACGTCCGTTAAATGGCGCTGTACAGGCTGCCGATAGGCCAGGAGCCGGCACATGGTTGAGCCCATACCCGCCGTTCCCGCTCTTCCGCGCACGCCCTCCCCGGGGCGAATGAACGTGGACTACGAGCAGCGCGTGGACTTCGCGCGGCTGCGCTCCTACCGGCTGAGCCGGGCCATGGCGGCGCTGGAGGCCAGCGACCTCGGGGCCGTCCTGGTCTTCGACAACAACAACATCCGTTACCTGACCGCCGTGGCGATCGGTGAGTGGACCCGGGACAAGCTGTGCCGCTACGCCCTGTACACGCGGACGGGCGAGCTGTTCCTGTGGGACTTCGGGTCGGCGGCCGTGCACCACCGGATGTACTGCCCGTGGCTGAAGCCCGAGCACTGCATCGCCTCGTACACCACCATGCGCGGGGCGACCGCGCCCGAAGCGCACCTGGTGGAGAAGGCGGTCACGGAGATCAAGGGCCTGCTGGCCGACACCGGCGTCGCGGGCATGCCGATCGGCGTGGACTTCGCCGAGCTCCCGACGCTATTCGAACTGCAGCGGCAGGGCATCGACGTCCGTGACGGGCAGCAGGTCATGCTGGACGCGCGGCAGCTCAAGTCACCGGATGAGATCGCGCTGCTGAGCACCGCGGCGTCGATGGTGGACGGCGTCTACCAGGACATCACGGACGCGCTCAAGCCGGGCGTGCGCGAGAACGAGATCGTCGCCCTGGCCAACAAGCGGCTGTACGAGATGGGCTCGGACGACGTGGAGTCCATCAACGCGGTGTCGGGGGAGCGGTGCAACCCGCACCCGCATAACTTCTCCGACCGGATGATCCGGCCGGGCGAGCAGGCGTTCTTCGACATCATGCACTCGTTCAACGGCTACCGGACCTGCTACTACCGGACGTTCGCCGTGGGCAGTTCCACCGCCGCGCAGCGGGACGCGTACGCGCGGGCCGGGGAGTGGATGGAGGCGGCCATCTCGGCGATCAAGCCGGGCGTGATGACCGACGAGGTGGCCCGGCTGTGGCCGACCGCGCAGGACATCGGCCTGGCCGACGAGAAGACCGCGTTCGGGCTGCAGTTCGGCCACGGCCTGGGGCTGGCGCTGCACGAGCGGCCGATCATCAGCCGGCTGTCCTCCCTGGACGCCCCGATGGAGATCCAGAAGGGCATGGTCTTCGCGCTCGAGACCTACTGCCCGGCCGCCGACGGGGTCTCCGCCGCCCGGCTCGAGGAGGAGGTGGTGGTGGTCGACGACGGCGTCGAGATCATCACCAAGTTCCCGTCGAAGGAACTGTTCGTCACCAACCCGTACTGACGCTGGCCGATTGGCCCCGGCCGGTACGGCCTGGTCTGATACGCTCTCACAAACGATTGCAGCGGCGTTGTGTGCAGCGCCCGAGGGTTTGCGACCAATTGGGCACCAATGGGGAGGTTCCATGGGCGACTTCCGGCCAGCGAGCATGTCCGTCGGGTGGATCGGGACCGGGAACATGGGACGCCCCATGGTCGAGCGGCTCGCCCGCGCCGGAGTCGACGTCACGGCCTGGAACCGGACCCGGGCCAAGGCCGAGCCCCTGGCCGCGGCCGGAGTGAAGATCGCCGACGAGCCGGTCCAGCTGGCCACCCGGGACGTGGTGTTCACGATGGTGGCCGACTCGGCCAACCTGGAGCAGGTCGCCGGCCGCCTGTTCGCCAACCCGGAGCAGGCGCCGCGCTATCTGGTCGACTGTTCCACCGTGTCGGCGGAGTCGTCGGCCCGGGTGCGCGAGGTGGCCGCAGCCCGCGGGACCCAGTTTCTCGCCGCCCCGGTCAGCGGGAACGGCCGGGTCGCGAAGGCCGGGCTGCTGGCCATCGCGGTGTCGGGGCCGCGCGAGGCCTACCTCGAACTCGAGCAGCTGATCGGGCTGCTCGGCCGGCACCTGAGCTACGTCGGCGAGGGCGAGCTGTCGCGCATCGCCAAGATCTGCCACAACCTGTTCCTCGGGGTTGTGATCCAGAACCTGGCCGAGATCACCGTCCTGGCCGAGAAGGCCGGCATGTCCCGCGCCGCGTTCCTGGACTTCATCAACAACAGCGTCATGGGCTCGATCTTCACCCGGTACAAGAGCCCGGCCCTGGTCAACCTGGACTTCACGCCGACCTTCACGCCGGTGCTGCTGCGCAAGGACTTCGACCTCGGCCTGACCGCGGCCAAGGAGTTCGGCGTCACGATGCCGGTCACGGCGGCGGCCCGCGAGCCGGTCCAGTCCGTGATCGCCCAGGGCCGGACCACCGAGGACTTCGCGGTCCTGCTGGAGCTCCAGGCGGCCAACTCCGGCCTGAACCTGACGCCGGAGGAAACGCCGGTGGACGACGGGCTCGGGGGCCCGGGCCCGGCCGCGTCATGACCGTCCCCGGCGGCGACCTCCGGGCCCGTCACCTGGGCGAGCTGACGGTGCCGGCCATCGGGCTCGGCTGCATGGCCCTGAGCGGCATGTACGGCACCCCGGAGGAAACCGGGTCGCTGCGGGTACTGGACCGGGCGCTGGAACTGGGCTGCACCTTCCTGGACACCTCGGACGCGTACGGGCCGTTCACCAACGAGAAGCTGCTCGGCCGGGCGCTCGCAGGCCGCCGGGACCAGGTGACCCTGGCGACCAAGTTCGGCAATGTCCGGCGGGCCGACGGGTCGTTCCTGCAGGTGAACGGTGATCCCGCCTACGTGCCGCAGGCCTGCGACGCCTCGCTGGAGCGGCTCGGCACCGACCACATCGACCTGTACTACCTGCACCGGGTGGATCCGCAGGTGCCGATCGAGGACACCGTCGGCGCCATGGCCGAGCTGGTCGCGGCGGGCAAGGTCCGCTACCTGGGCCTGTCGGAGGCGGCGCCGGACACGATCCGGCGGGCCCACGCGGCGCACCCGATCACCGCCCTGCAGACCGAATACAGCCTGTGGTCGCGGGAGCCGGAGGCGGAGACGCTGCCCGTCCTGCGCGAGCTGGGCATCGGGTTCGTGGCCTACGCCCCGATCGGGCGGGGTTTCCTGGCCGGCCGGTTCAGCGACCCGGCCGAGCTCGGGGCCGGGGACGTGCGCCGCGCCCACCCCCGCTTCCAGGGCGACAACCTGCGGTCAATGCGGCGCTGGCCGCGCGGCTGCGGGCCATCGCCGAGGACCGGGGGGTGACCCCGGCCCAGCTGGCGCTGGCCTGGCTGCTGGCCCAGGGCGACGACATCGTGCCCATCCCCGGCACCGCTCATATCGGCCATCTCGAGCAGAACATCGCGGCCGCGGCCCTGACGCTCACGGCCGAAGAGGTGGCCAGCATCCGGGACGCCTTCCCGCCCGGAGCGGCCGCCGGGCCGCGGTACGCGGACATGACCCTGGTCAACCGCTGACGAGCGCCCTTCCGATATACCGAACGAGACGGTGGGACGAGCCGGGCACCACGCGCGCGGCCCGGCGGGCTAGGGCAGTTCGGCGAGCCGCTCGGCGAGCCAGTCGGCGGCCTGCGGGCGCCAGCGGTAGGCGAGGTTCAGGCACACGTGGTTGCCCTCCTCGAACAGCCACAGGTCCGCGTTGGGCGCCTCCTTCGCGACCCGGACCGCGTGCTCCCACGGCACCAGGCGGTCCTGCTGGCCGAAGACCACGACCATCGGCTGGGTCAGCCGGCCGAGCACGCCGTCCAGGGTGAGCCGGGCGGCGAACTCGTACGTCTCCTCCTTGCTGGTCGTCCCGCTGCCCCGGGCGAACGTGGCGAAGCTGTGCGGCGCCCGGTGCCGGATCAGCGCGCCGTAGTCGTACGGGCCGCCGGAGATCACCACCGCCCGGATCCGGGGCTCGAACGCGGCCGCGCGGGCCGCGTAGTAGCCGCCGAGGCTGACGCCCAGCATGCCGACCCGGTTGCCGTCCAGGTCGGGGCGGGCGCACAGCACGTCCAGGGCGGCGGCCACCGGCGCCTCGAAGTCGGGACGGATGGTGGCGGTGTAGCCGGTCTCTCCCTGGCCGGGGCCGTCCAGGGAGAACGTGGCCATGCCCCGGGCCAGGAACACGTTCTCCGCCGCGAAGAACTCTTCCTTGGTCGAGTCCAGGCCCGCGATGAGGACGACCAGCGGCGGCCGGTCGATGCCCGGCGGCCGGCGCAGGTTGCCCACCATCGTGGCCCCCTCGAAGTCCAGTTCCAGCCGCTCGGCGGTCGGATCCAGCAGCCGGTGCGCGTGCCTCATGGCCGCCACCGCCCGGTCGGCGGCCGCGCGGTGCCGGGCCAGATCGAGCATCCACACGAACTTGGCGAAGTGATAGCTGAGCGCCGCCTGGATCCACGCCTCGCCCGCGGTCAGGTTCCGGCCCGCCTCCTCGGCCTCCCGGGCCAGCCCGGCGTGCAGGTCGCCGTTGGCGGACCACGCGTCCAGCCAGTCGGCCCAGCGTTCCAGCGGGCCGGTCACCCGGGTGAAGTCGGACGGGTCGACGCCCTGGGCGGTGAACCGGGGACCCCAGTTGGCTATGGCCGAGGTGATCTCGATGTCCGGCACGGGCTGTCTCCCTCCGTCCCGCCGGGGGCGGGAAATCCGCACGGGCCGGCCACGAAACCGCAACCGTTTGCACTCGACGCTAATGATGGCCTCGCCTGCGCTGTCAAGCGTCCCAGCTGAGGGCGTTCGGCGGCCGTATGGTCGGCCCGCCGCGGGCCCGGCGGCGGCCGGTCGGCGGCGCCGGGCTGGTAAAGTTTGGACGTCTTTTACCGCTATCGATTGCGACGGAGCGTGGGGATGTGCCGTCCCGCGATCGTAAGGATCGCTCCACCCGGGGGCCGGGTGCCGTCGTGACCGCGGACCGGCGCTCACCGCGGCTGAAGGACGTCGCCGAAGCGGCCGGCGTGCACATTTCCACCGCCTCCCGTGCGCTGAACGAGCGGACGGCCGCGCTGCTCAACCCGCGCACCCTCGAGCGCGTCCGCGAGGCCGCCGACGGCCTCGGCTACCGGGTGAACGGGATGGCCCGCGCGCTCAAGACCCAGCGGTCGCTGTCGATCGGCATGGTCGTCCCCGACATCACCAATCCGTTCTTCCCGCCCGCGGTCCGGGGCGCGGAGGACGTGCTGGACGAGGCCGGGTACTCGCTGCTGCTGTCCAGCACGGACAACGACCCGGGCAAGGCGCGGCGGCAGGTCGCCGCGATGCTGGAGGGCCAGGTGGACGGCCTGCTGCTGGCCATGGCCCGCCGCGAGGATCCGCTGGTCAACGAGCTGCGGGCGGGCGGGACGCCGCTCGTGCTGGTCAACCGGACCATCGACCGCGGTGGCGTGTCGGCGGTCGTCCCCGACGACTTCCACGGCGCGCTGGAGGCGGTGGAGCACCTGTACGGGCTCGGCCACCGCCGGCTGGCCTTCGTGGGCGGCCCGCTGTCCACCTCCAACGGGGCGCGGCGGCGGGCCAGCTTCGAGCAGACGGTGCGGCGCCTGGGCCTGTCCGACACGACCGCGCTGGAGGTTCCCGCGTTCGACGAGGCCGCCGGGTACGCGGCGGCGCAGAGCCTGTTCGCGGACCACCCCGACGATCACCGGGGTGGTCGCCGGAAACGACCTGCTGGCCATCGGCGTCATCGCGGCGGCCGCCGAACTGGGCCGGCGCTGCCCGGACGACCTGTCGGTGGTGGGCTTCAACGACATGCTCCTGGCCGGCCGGCTCCAGCCGCCGCTGACCACGGTCCGGATCCCGCAGTACGACGTGGGAGTCCGGGCCGCCGAACTGCTGCTGGCCCTGGTGCACGACCCCCGCCGGAGCCCCGAGACCGTGCAGATCTCGGGCCAGCTCATCGTGCGCGGCTCGACCGCGCCACCGGCCCGGCGGCGGGCTAAACGCGGGGCCAGCTAGCGTCCTGCAATCCTTTCCAGCTTTTCGGGCCCGCCGGCGAGCGCGCCGCCGGGCGAATTGGGCGCCGAGGCAGCGAAATGACCGCTTGACAAGGGACGACGGGTGTAGAAGCATGTTGCAAACGGTTGCACAGTTTTCGGCGTCTTTCCCGGGTTCAGATATCTACCGAAAGGCCGGTCGTGGGCGTGAATGCGCAGGAGGACAGGACCGGCGGTCATGGCGGGGCGCTGCTCGCGGGCCTGCTGGCCGAGCACGGCGTCCGCCACGTCTTCGGGGTGCCGGGCGGCCAGACGCTCGCGCTGTACGACGCGATCCTGGACCGTGCCCCCGCACTCACCCACGTCCTGGTGCGTGACGAGCGGACGGCCGCGTACGCGGCCGACGCCTATGCGCGGATCACCGGCCGGGTCGGGGTGTGCGACGCGACCGTGGGCCCGGGCGCGGCCAAGCTGCCCTCGGGCCTGGGGGAGGCGCTGGGCGCGTCGGTGCCGGTGATCGCGATCGTCAGTGACCTTCCGGCGCGGATGGCCCCGCACCGGTACCGGTCGGCCGCCTCGCAGGCCCTGGATCAGGCGGCCCTGCTGGCGCCCGTGACCAAGTGGCAGGCCACCGTCCCCGACGAGGCCGCGATGCCGGGGCTGGTCCGGCAGGCGTTCCGGGAGGCGATCAGCGGCCGGCCCGGCCCGGTGGCGCTGTTCCTGCCGCAGGATGTCCTCGACTCCCCGGCCAAGCCGGCCGCGCCGCGGGCCAGCTCCGGGCGCTTCGGCGCCTTCCCGGCGTTCCGGCCCGCCCCCGATCCGGCCGACGTGGCCGCGGCCGCGGCCGTGCTGCGCCGCGCGGCCCGGCCGTTCGTGCTGGCCGGCGGCGGTGTCATGCACTCGGGCGCGGGCGCCGCGGTCACCGCGCTGGCCGAGCGCCTCTCGGCCGCGGTCGGCACCACCCTCACCGGCAAGGGCGCCATCCCCGAGGACCATCCGCTGAGTGCCGGGGTGACCGGCACCATGGGCACGAGCGCGGCCGCCGCGGCGCTGGCCGAGGCCGACGTGGTCCTGCTGGCCGGGACCAAGGCCAGCGGCGGCGCCACGTTCGGGTGGAAGCTGCCCCGGCCCGACCAGGACGTCGTCCAGCTGGACATCGACCCGGCCGAGCTGGGCCGGGCCTTCGACGTGGAGGCCGGCCTGCTCGGCGACGCGCGCACCGGGCTGTCGGCGCTGCTGGCCGAGCTGGACGCCGGGACCGGCCCGGGCACCGGCACCGCTAACGGGACCGAGCCGGACCGCCGCGCCTGGCGGGCCCGGCTGGCCGGGCTGACCGCGGACTGGCGGGCCGCCCGGGACGAGGAGCGGGCCAGCGACGCCGTGCCCATCGCCCCGCAGCGGGTGCTGGCCGAACTGCAGGCCGCACTCACCCCGGACGACTACCTCATCTGCGATGCCAGCCTGGCCAGCGGCTGGGGCGGGGTGTACTACGAGCAGCGGATCCCCGGGCGCCAGGTGCTGTGCCCGCGCGGCCAGGCCGGGCTGGGCTACGCCCTGCCCGCCGCGATCGGCGCCGCGACCGCCAGCGCGAGCGCCGGGGGCGCCGGCCGCACCGTGGTGCTCACCGGCGACGGGGCGCTCGGCTACGCGATCGGTGAACTGGCCACCGTCGCCGAGCTGCGGCTGCCCATCACCGTGGTGGTGCTCAACAACCGCTCGCTGGGCTGGATCCGCTGGTACCGGCGGATCACGTTCGGCCGCGGCTGGGAAGACGACGATTTCGCCGACGTGGCCTACGCCGACGTGGCCCGCGGGTTCGGCCTGCACGCCGCCCGCGTCACCGAGCCAGACCGGCTCGGCTCCGCCCTGGCCGCTGCCCTCCGCAGTGACCGGCCCGCGCTGGTGGACGTGGTCACCGAGGCGTGGCAGACGCCGATCGGCGCACACCGAGACGCGGTCGCGGACGGCGCGACCGCCGGATATGGAGGCTGAAGCCCAATGCCGCGTCATCCTGACCGCCAGCTCGAGCGGCTGACCCAGCCGGTCGCCGCGCGGATGCTGGCCGCGAGCCGCACGGCGGTCCTGGCCGCCGGGAGCGTCGAGCAGCACGGCGGCCACCTGCCGCTGGGAACCGATGCCTTCGCCGCCGGGTCGATTGCCGAACGGGTCGCGTTCCGGCTGGACACGGTGGTCGCGCCGCTGGGACCGGTCGGCGTCGCCCCCTACCACCTGCCCTGGGCCGGGTCGCTGTCCCTGTCGCCCAGCACGCTGACCGCCGTCCTGGTCGACGTGTGCGCCGCGCTGAGCCAGGCCGGGGTGTCCCGCATCGTCCTGGTCAACTGGCACGAGGGCAACTCGGCGACACTGCGGCTGGCCGCGGCGGAGGCGCAGCAGCGGCACGGGGTGCGCATCGTCATCGCCGAGACGCACGTCATCACCCACAGCCTGTATCCGGACGAGATGGAGTTCACCCACGCCGGCTCGATGGAGACCGCGGCGGTGCTGGCCTACGAGCCGGGCCTGGTCCATCTCGACCAGAAGCTGGCGGCCAGCGACCAGGCGTCCGGCGAGACCGCGCACGGGCTGTACCGGCAGCCGGACGTCTACCCGGTGCTGGCCGACTTCCACGACATCGCCCCGACCGGCTGGTACGGGCAGCCCGAGCGGGCGGGCCAGGAACGGGCGGAGGAGATCGCCGAGGCGGTCGCCGATCACGTCGTGCGCCGGGCCCGGGAGATCTGGGCCGTGCTCGCGGACGGCGCCGCGCCGGTGCCCGCCACCGCCGGGGACGGGATCAGCGCGGCCGCCGCCGGGGCGGAGCGGTGAGCGGCCCCGTCGTCCCGGCCGAGATGGACGCCGCGGTCCTGCGCGACTTCGGCGAGCTGACCCTGGCCCGGGTGCCGGTGCCGGAGCCGGGCCCGGGTGAGGTCCTGTGCCGCGTGCTGGCCTGCGGGATCTGCGGCACCGACCTGAAGATCGTGGCCGGCGACTACCGGGGCACCTGGCCGCCCGCCCTGCCGTTCATCATCGGGCACGAGTGGTCGGGCGAGGTGGCCGCGCTCGGCCCCGGCACCGAGCGCAGCGGGCTCGTGGTCGGCGACCGGGTGGTGGCCGAGAATCACACCGGCTGCGGCGCCTGTCCCATGTGCCGGGCCGGCCGGTACAACCTGTGCGAGCGGGTCCGGGAGCCCGGCTTCAAGCTCTACGGGCACACCGCCCCGGGCGCGCTGGCCGAGTACGCGGTGCGGCCCGCGGTGGCGCTGCACACAGTGCCGCCCGAGGTCAGCGACGTGGCGGCCGCGCTCGTCAACCAGGGAGCGCTGACGGTGCACGCCGCCCGGCGCGCCCGGCTGGACCCCGGGTCTACCGTCGCCGTCTTCGGCCCTGGCCTGCTCGGCCTGCTGATGCTGCAGGTGGCGCGGGCGGCCGGGGCGACCCGGCTGATCACGGTGGGCCGGGGCAAGCGGCTGATCACCGCGCGCGAGCTGGGCAGCACCGAGGTCGTCGACTACAGCGGAACCGATCCGGTGGCCGGCGTGCGCGCGGCGACCGGCGGCCGCGGGGTGGACTGCGTGTTCGACTGCTCGGGCAACCCGGCCGTGCTGGCCCAGGCCATGCGCGCGACCCGCCGCGGCGGGACCGTCGCGGTCCTCGGGCTGGCCGGCGGCCGCAGCGCCGATCTGCCGGTGGACCCGCTGGTGCTGGACGAGCTCAACCTGCTCGGCGTCCGCTCCAGCCCGAATGCCTACCCGGCCATGATCGCCCTGCTCGCCTCGGGCGCGGTCGCCACCGGGCCGCTGACCACGCACCAGTATCCGCTCCGTGAGGTGGCCACCGCGTTCGGCGTGCTGCAGCGCCGGGAAGCGATCCGGCCGATCATCACCATGGGACGCGCCTAGGGAGGAACGCCATGCCAGTAGTGCTCCAGCGGGGCGAGATGCCGGCCCGCAGCGGCCCGGGATGGGCCGAAGTCACCTGCGCCGGCCCAGCGCTGTTCGGGGAGCCGGTCCCCATGTCGGCCCGGGAGTACCGGATCGGCCCCGGGGCCACCGGACCGCGGATCGAGATCACCGGCGCGGAGGCGATGGCCTACGTCGCGGCCGGCGCCGGGGTCGCCAAGGCCGGCGGCGAGCGATTCCCGCTCGGGCCGGAGAGCGTCCTGTGGCTGGCCCGCGCCGGGGACCTGGTGCTCACGGCCGGCCCCGAGGGCCTCGCGGTCCTGGTCGCCGAGTCGGCCGGCGCGTGAGCGCCGGCGTGGACATGGCATCCGGCATCGGCGGGGTCATCGCGGCCCCGGTCACCCCGCTCACCGCGGCCAACCTGGTGGACCTGGACACGCTCGGGCGCATCTGCGATTTCCTGGTCGGCCAGGGAGTGCACGGGGTGGCGCTGCCCATGCACACGGGCGAATCGCTCAACCTGAGCATGGCCGAGCGCAAGGACCTGGTCGAGACCGCGGTCAGCGCGGTGGGCGGCCGCGTCCCGGTCTTCGCGCACGTGAGCCTGCCCGGCACCGACCAGGTGATCGAGCTGGCCCAGCACGCCGAGAAGGCCGGCGCCGCCGCGGTCATCGTCGTCACCCCCTACCACTGGCGGCCGCCCCGGGCGGCCCTGCTGGCCCACTTCACCGCGGTGGCCCGGGCCGTCTCGGTGGATGTGCTGGCCTACAACTTCCCCGGCCGGCTGGGCGTCGGACTGGACGCCGGCCTGCTGGCCGAGCTCATCGACGCGTGCGGCAACTTCGCCGGGGTCAAGGACGCGAGCTACGACATGCAGTCCTTCACCGAGGCGTGCGCCCGCACCAGCGCACTGCGCCCCGGTTTCGCGATGCTGACCGGCATCGAATACCTGCTGACCTCCATGCCGGTCGGTGGCGCGGGGTGCTTCTCACCGTCGGCCGCGATCGCCCCGGGCCTGGTGCGCAGCCTGTATGAGGCGTGCCGGGACGGTGACGTCGCGGCCGCCCGGCCGCTGCAATACCGCGCCTCGGCGCTGTGGCACCTGCTCCGGGAGACCGGCTACCCGGCCTCGGTCAAGGCGGCCATGGCCATCTTCGGCCGCCCGGTGGGCGGCGTCCGCCTGCCCCTGCTCGACCTGGACGCCGCCGCGCACCGAGCGGCTCCGCCACGGGCTTACGGATCTGGGCCTGCTCGACACCGAGCCGCACGGCTGGTCCTGACCCGCGCTGGTCAAGGCTGGGGCGGAGGGGGCCCCAGCCCTGGCCGGCGTACCAGCCCCGACGTCAGGGAATCACCGGCAGCAGCAGGGAAGACGGGGTCCGCGCCCCGGTGTGAATCCGCGTAACGTCCGCCGCCCGGGCCGCCGGGCGGTCGGCCGGGTCGTCGTGCGCGAACGGCCCGGAACCACGGAACCCATCATCCGAAGCGTCCGGCCGGGCGAAGTCCCGCGCCGCGACGGTCAGGGCCAGCCGGTAGCCCGCCGGAAGCACCACGCACGTCGGCCACATCTCCACGGCCACCGGGTAGGCCTGCCCGGGTCGCACCGGTTCGGCGGCCTGGTGCGGGTGCCACGGCCGCCAGGGCCGGGACCGGGCCGCATCGACCGCCCGGTGGGACAGCCGCAGCCAGCCCTGCGACAGCGGGGCGCGGGGGTCGTTGGCGCCCCGGAACGTCACCTCCTGGCCGTCGGGGGCGAACGCGCGCAGGGTCAGGAACAGGTCGGCGTCGTCTCCCTCGGTGCTGACGTGCAGGTCGGCCACGAGCGGGCCGGTGAGTTCCAGCGGGGCGGGCAGCGGCGCGGAGGTGAACGTGACCCCGTCGCCCCGCCCGTCGAACCCGGCGCTGCCCGCGGCCTCGGCGGGAGCGCTGCCCAGCGCGGCATCGTCGGCATCCAGGTACCGGCGGGTCCAGGCGGTCCGGGGCAGCGGCCACCCCTCCTCGCCGCGATGCCGGATGGTGCCGTCGGCGTGCCGGATCGCGAGCTGGACGGCAGGCTCGGCGTCCCAGCCATTGTCTTCGCCTTTGAGGAAGTGGCCGAAGAACCGCCGCTGCAGGCCGCGGCCGTGATCGGTGTAGAACAGTTCCTCGTGGCGGCCGGTATGGACCTCCAGCCACTTGGCGGCCGACCCGGCCCGGGCGTAGCCCTCGAAGTTGCCCCGGCTGTGCAGCCCGAGGCCGCCCCAGTTGGCCGCCGAGAGCAGCGGCACCTGAATCCGGCCGAGGTCGGCGCGGCGCTCGGCGTGCCAGGCGTCGTCGAGCGCGTGCCCGCGGACGTCGCCGAGATAGTCGGCCCGCAGCCGCTGGAGTTCACCGTCCGCAATCGTCTCCGGGCCGGTGGCCAGGCCGTCGCTGGTCCACGGGCTCGGCGGGCAGGCGGTGCCCCGCCCGTGCTGGACCGGGAGGACCTGCCGCGGATACCAGCGCTCGAAGAAGCCGTTGCTGAGGATCCCGCCGTGGTGCGACATGTCCCGGTAGTGGTCGCTGGCGCCCTCCCACGGCAGGATCGCGGCCAGGTGCGGCGGCCGCAGCGCGGCGACCAGCCACTGGTTCATGGCGTAATAGGAGATCCCGCACAGGCCCACCCGGCCGTTGCTCCAGGCCCGCGTGCCGGCCCATTCGATGGCCAGGTAGTAGTCGCCGATCTCGCGGGCCGAGAGCAGGTCAAGCCGCCCGGGGGAGCGGCCCGCTCCGCGCGAGTCGGCCCGGACCACGGCGTAACCGTTCGGGATCCACTGCTCCGGGTCGACGGTCTCCCAGTTCATGTGGGCGCAGCTCGAGCCCTCGGCGATCTCCGGGTGCTCGGCCCGCAGGCGTTCCCACCGGGCCGCGAACCATTCCGACGCGAACGGCAGGCTCTTCCCGTACGGCCCGAGCGACATGATCACCGGGAACGGGCCCGGCCCGGGCGGCCGGAACACGTCGGCCCGCAGGATGAGCCCGTCGTCCATGGGGATGGGCAGATCCCGCTCCACGATCATCGGGCCGGCTGCCGCCGGGGCGCGGGCGCCGCTTGCTGTCATCTCGGCTCCTCGGGTCTTGCAGATCGGTTCGCAATTGATTGCAGCCGGTCAGCAACGGCCCGGGCCGGGGGGGCCGGGACCGCGCCGGCGCAGCTTAAAGCCCTACAGGAGCGGCATCCGGGCCCCGGCCGGGGCCGAAGGAAACGATCGGATTGCGGGTCGGACACGAGGCCGGGGAAGCGTTGACACCCCAATGGCCGCACCGTACCATGAGTGCAATCGTTTGTGTAACACGAAATTCATACAGTGATAGCAGCATGTGGCAGGTGCGGGGCCCGGGCCTCCGGCTGGCGCGAGCGGCTTACGGCGGCTCTGGCGGAATGATCACGCCAGCCTCGCTACCAGGGAAAACGGCTTCCGTGAGGCACACGACCTGTGCGGGCGGCGAGCCGGGCGGCGCGGTCGGCCTGGCGGGCGCAGCGGCGAGCAGGATGAGAGATCGGCCGGTACGAGCGACGCACCGCCGAGAGGGCCCAAGGGAGGGCGCGTGCTGGTAAAGGCTTTCGCAGCCGCCGAGCTGCCGCACCTGGTATCGACTCGTGATACGCGGGACCGGCTGGACCTGGTGACGGACGACGTCCCGGTCGGGGCGCAACTGCTGCGGGCCGACCGCATCGTCTACCACCCGGGGGACACCGCGGCGGCCCACTACCACCAGGACTGCCATCACGTCTTCGTCGTGCTGGAGGGGACGGGCCTGCTGCACACCGGCGAGACCTCGACGCGGCTGGCCGCCGGGATGAGCGCCCTGGTCGGCCCGGGTGAGATCCACTGGTTCGAGAACGATTCGGCGGAAAACTTCGCGTTTGTCGAGTTTTGGGCCCCGCCGCCTGCTAACACAGTGTGGACTGTGGCCGGGGACCGATGCACATGGGCGCCGTCCGGCTGAGCGGGCGACTGTTGCCCGGTCGCCGGCACACTCGCTCCCATATCTTGATCGAATTGGCACATCCGGCTTCGATCTCCACCCATATCTTGACCGTGAGCCGTGAATGGCCACGCTGAAGCGCTCGGCTCCGGCTCACCCCGCCGCGCGGTATGCGGCCAACGGGCCAGGCCGGTCGGCCGCCCCGAATCAGGAGGTTGATCGATTGTTATGAAACTTAATGTAAACGCCGCCCTCGGCCGCAGAGGCCGGGCCGCGGGCGTATGGGCGGCGGGAGCAGCAGCGCTCGCGCTGGTGGCCGCGGCATGCGGATCGTCATCGAGCTCGGGCGCATCCGGCGGGGGCAATTCCTCGCAGCCGATTACGATCGGTGTTTCGGTCTCACTGTCGGGCGACTTCTCCGGCGACGGCCTGGCCACCAAGCAGGGCTACCAGACCTGGGCCGCCTACCAGAATGCGCACGGCGGGATACTCGGCCGCCAGGTCAAGATGGACTTCCTGTCCGACGGGTCCAGCCCGACCCAGGTCGTCACGAACTACCAGAAGCTCATCACGGTCGACCACGTGAACTACGTGATGGGCCCCTACTCCACGCTGCTCACCAAGCCCTCCTCGGCCATCGCCAACCGGTACGGCTACGTGATGATCGAGGGCATCGGCGGCGGGCCGTCAGTCTTCCAGCAGGGCCTGAAGAACGTCTTCGACGTGAGCGCCTCGGCCAAGTACCAGCTCGATCACCTTCGCCAAGTGGCTCGGCCACGCAGCAAGCCGGGAGCGTGGCGTACGCGTCGATGACCGACCCGTTCCTGCAGCCCATGGTGGACGGCGCGCGCAGCTACCTCACCGCCCACGGCTTCACCAGCGCGCTGTACAAGCTGTATCCGGTGGAGACCACCGACTTCACGCCGATCGCCTCCGCGATCGCGGCGTCCAAGGCACCGGTGGTCGTGCTCGGCAGCATGCCGCCGGACGGGTACGCCCTCATCCAGGACCTGATCCAGGACAAGTACAGCCCCAAGATCCTGATCGAGGCATCCGGCCCGGACCAGGGCGCAGCGTTCGTCAAGGCGGTGGGGGCCAAGAACACCGGCGGCCTCATGGTCCCGAACACCTGGTTCCCGGGCTCGACCTACTACCAGAACGCCCAGATGGTGCAGCTCTACCTGAAGATGTTCGGCGGCACGGCCAACAACATCAGCGCCGACGTGGCGGAAGCCTTCGCCAGCGGCCAGGTGCTCACGCAGGCCGTCGACCACATCAAGAGCACCAGCAACTCCGACCTCCAGACCTACCTGCACTCCAACGTCACGTTCCAGAGCGTCCAGGGGCCGGTCAAGTTCCCCTCCGACGGTGAGAACGCGCGCCGCGACGCCCGTATGTGTTCCAGTGGCAGAAGGGCACGCTGCAGGACGTGCTGCCGGCCGGAGTGGGCAACCCGATGCCGGTCCTGGCGACCAAGCCGGCCTGGGGCGCAGGAGGCTGACCTGACCCGGGATGGTAATCGGGAAATCAGGCCGGACACGATGCGGATTAAAACGTAGGGAGCGGTGCGATGCTTGATTCTCCAGGCCATCATCGATGGGATCCTGGTCGGAGGGTTTTACGCGCTGATGGCAGGCGGGCTGACGCTCGTATTCGGCGTCATGGACATCGTCAACTTCGCCCAGGGAATCCTGGTCGTGCTGGGCGCTTACCTGAGCTACGCGCTCTACACGCACGTGCACATCGATCCGTTCCTGAGCCTGCTGATTACCATCCCGGTGATGTTCGTCATCGGCATTGCCATCTACTGGACAATGATCAAGCCGATCAAGCGAGAACGCGTGATCATGTCCCTGCTGGTGATGTTCGCGGTGGGCACCATCCTGGAAGGGATCCTGGACCTGGTCTTCACCAGCAACCTGGTCCAGACCCACACTTCCTACGTCAATTCATCATTCAAGATCGGGGCGCTGACGTTCCCTGATATCTACGTGTACGCGTTCGCAATGAGCGCGCTGCTGCTCGGCGGGGTGTACTACCTGCTCTACCGGACCCGGTTCGGCCGCAGCCTGCGGGCGTCCATGCAGAACCCGACGGCGGCCCGGCTGGTCGGCATCGATACCGACTGGGTATCCGCGTTCACCCTCGGCATCGGGGTAGGACTGGCCGCGGCGGGGGGGATGGTGTTCGGTCTCACCAACTCCTTCGACGCGGCCAGTTCCTACGACCTCATTTCGCGGCTGCTGGCCATCGTCATCCTGGGCGGCTTCGGCAGCCTGAGCGGCGCGCTGATCGCGTCCATCCTCATGCTGGTCATCCAGGACGTGGTGGCCGTGGTCTGGTCGCCGACCTGGGGCCAGACCACCTTTTACCTCATCCTCATCATCGTTCTGCTGGTGCGGCCGCAAGGCCTGCTCGGCCGAAAGGCGGTGCGTGCCCAGTGACCGCTACCCACGTGACCCCAGTCGGGGCTGCCGCGCCCGAGCACATCCCCTACGAGCCGCCGAAACGGTGCGGTGGGGTGGCTCCGCGCTGCTGCTGGTCGCCCTGGCCGCGTTCCCGCTGGTGTTCACCAACCCGGCGGTGACCTCCATCGGCGTCTTCACCATGATCTTCCTGATCGCGGCGGCCGGCTGGAACATCTTCTCCGGGTACTCGGGCTATATCTCGATCGGCCACGCGACCTACTACGGCATCGGGCAGTACACGGTGGCGCTGATGGTCATCCACCTGAAGGTCACCGCGGGCTGGACCACGTTCGAGTTGCTCCCCTGGCCGGGCTGGTGGCGGCGGTGCTGTCGGTGCCGATCGGGTTCCTGCTGCTTCGCGTGCGGAAGCACACGTTCATCATCCTGACCGTCGCGGTCATGTTCGTCTTCCAGTTGCTGGCGTTCAACCTGACGCGCTGGACGAACGGATCCGGCGGCGTGACCCTGCCCTTCCCCACCTGGCAGGGCTCCTTCTTCAACGAGCCCTTCTACTACATCGGCCTGGCCGCGGCCGTGGTGGCCTGCGCGGTCTCGTGGTATGTGCGCCGGTCCAAGTACGGCCTGGGGCTGCTCTCGATCCGCGACGACGAGGAGCGCGCCCGGGGGCTCGGCATCCGGGCCACCCGGACCAAGCTCATCGCGTACGCGATGTCGGCGTTCTTCGTGGGCGTCGCGGGCGGTCTGTACGCGCCGTTCGTCGGGTCGGTCTACCCGCAGTTCGGCTTCGATCCCAACTTCGACCTGGCCATCGCGGTGCTCGTGTTCGTGGGCGGCATCGGCACCTTGTCCGGGCCGGTGCTCGGGACACTGCTGCTCATCCCGCTGCAGCAGTACTTCTACCTGCAGTTCGGCAACGCCAACCTGTTCCTCATCGCCTACGGCGTGCTGTTCGTGCTGATCCTGCGGCTGCTGCCGGGCGGCATCGCCCCGGCCGCGACCCAGTTGTACCGGCGGGTGCTGGTCGCCCGGCGGCAGGCCGCGGCGCCGCCCGGGCCCCCGGGTGGCGGCGCTGGCGGCGGCACCGCCCCAGCCCCGGCGACGCCAGCCGGCGGAGACGAGGTGTCGCTGTGAGCATCCTGCAGGTGACGGACATCAAGAAGTCCTACGGCGGCATCCGGGCGCTGACCGGCTGCACGATGACCTTCGAAGAGGGCGCGATCAACGGGCTGATCGGGCCGAACGGGTCCGGCAAGACCACCCTGTTCAACGTGATCAGCGGGTACGAGGTCCCGGATGAGGGCCAGGTCACCCTGCGCGGGAAAGACATCACCAAGGCCAAGCCGGACCGCGTGTTTCAGCAGGGCCTGGGCCGGACGTTCCAGATCACCCGCATCTTCCCGCGGCTGACCGTCATCGAGAACGTGCATGTGGCCGCCCAGCGGAAGGGTTTCATGTCGCAACTGCGGTCCTGGAACTCCGCGGCGGAGCGTGAGCGCGCCATGGAGGTGCTCGACTTCGTCGGGCTCACCCCGCTGGCCGAGGAGGCCGGCGGCCTGTCGTACGGGCAGCAGAAGCTGCTGGAGTTCGCGTTCATCATGGTCGCCCGGCCGTCGGTCATGCTGCTGGACGAGCCGGCCGGCGGGGTCAATCCGACCCTGCTGCGCGGCCTGGCCGACCGGATCCGCGCGCTGAACAAAGAGGGCGTCACGTTCGTGATCGTGGAACACGACATGGAGTTCGTGATGGGACTGTGTGACCGGGTCCTGGTCATGCACCAGGGGTGCGCGCTCACCGCCGGGGCCCCGCAGGAGGTCCGCAACAACCCGGACGTCCTGGAGGCATACCTCGGCACCGACATGAGGGGGACTGGCTGACATGCTGACCATCTCCGGCCTGTTCGCCGGCTACGGCGGCGGTGACGTGCTGCGGGGAGTGAACCTCACCGTGGACAAGGGGTCCATCACCTGTGTGGTCGGCCCCAACGGTGCCGGGAAGTCGACGCTGCTCAAGGTGGTGAGCGGGCTGCTGCGGCCCCGGATCGGCTCGGTGATGTTCGCGGGCGCCGAGATCGGCGGCGTGTCGCCGCGGAAGATCCTGCAGTCCGGGGTCGTGCAGATCATGCAGTCCCGGAACCTTTTCCCCGAGCTCACCGTGCGGGAGAACGTGGAACTGGGCGGCTACCTGCTGAAAGATGCCGACCAGGTGCGCACGCCGCATGACCGCGGTGTCCGAGCAATTCCCCATCGTGGCCGAACGAGCCGGTGACCGGGCTGGCCAGCTGTCCGGTGGCCAGCAGCGGATGGTCGAGTTCGCCCGGGCCCTGATGCTGGACCCGGCGCTGGTGGTGCTCGACGAGCCGTCGATGGGGCTGGAACCGCGGGCCGCCGCGCTCATGTACGACAGCATCCGGCAGATGCGCGACAACGGCCGGACCATCCTGCTGGTCGAGCAGAACGTCCGGGTCGGGCTCGGGCTGGCCGACCACGGCGTGGTCATGGAAACCGGCCGGGTCCGGCTGGAGGGCACCGGCGCCGAGATTCTGGCCAACCCGCAGATGCGCGCCCTGTACCTGGGCGGCTCGATCGAGGAAAGCGAGGTCCCCGAGGCCGACACGGCCGGGGACCGGGGCCGGTGACCGGGTGCCGGTGACGGGACCAGGCTGATGGATTTCGAGCTCAGCGGCGAGCAGCAGGACCTGGTGCAGCGGACCCGGGACTACGCCCAGCGGGTCGTCCGCCCGGCGGCGGCCCGGCTCGAGCAGCTGACCCGGGCCGAGGATTTCCCGTTCGACCTCATGCGGGAAGGCACCGCGCTGGGCCTGAAGGCACTGCCGCTGCCCAAGGAGCTCGGCGGCCGGGGCGCGGACATGGTCACCCAGTGCCTGGTGGCCGAGGAACTCGCGGCGGGCGACGTGTCGGTCGCGTACTTCTTCCGGCACTACTGGCGGTTCGCCCGGCTGGTCCCGCGCCTGCCCGGACCGGTCCGCGAGCGCGTCGTGCGCGGGATCGCCGAGGACGAGCGGTTCGTGCCGGCCAGCGCCAGCACCGAGCCGCAGGCCGGCTCGGACAACGCCCTGCCCTACGACGCACCGGGGCACGGCGCCCTGCTGAGCGCCCGGCGGGACGGGGACGGCTGGGTCCTCAACGGCCAGAAGGCCATGATCACGAACGGCGCGATCGCCTCGCTCTACTTCGTCCTGGCCCGGACCGATCCGGCGGCCGGCATCCGGACCGGCGCGACCATGTTCGCGGTGCCCGCCGGCACGCCGGGCCTGCGGACCGGACCGCTGTACGCCAAGCTCGGGCAGCGCGGCTCGCCGCAGTCGGACGTGTGGTTCACCGAATGCCGGGTCGGAGCCGACCACGCGGTAACCGCGGTCGGTGAGGGGTACACGGCCGCCGAACGGGGCCTGATCGCGGCCAACATCACGAACGCGGCCATGTGTCTCGGCATCGCGCGGGCCGCCTACGACGCGGCGCTGGACTGGTCGCTGGACCGGGTGCAGGGCGGAGTGCCGATCCACCGCCACCAGCTCGTCGCCCATGACCTGGGCCGGATGCGGATTCTGCTCGATGCGGCCCGCAGCTACCTGCTCCGCGCGGCGTGGGAGTACTCCAGCGCCCCTTCCTTCGATCCCGAGCTGTCCTGGGGCATCCGGGTGTACGGGGCCGACGTGGCGATCGAGGTGACCCAGAAGGCCCTGTTCCTGTTCGGGGGCCGGGGGATCATGGCCGATTACCCCGTCGAGAAGCTGGCCCGCGACGCACTCACCATGACCCACGGAAACGGCACCAGCGCCCTGATGACGCTGCGGGTCGGCGAGCACCAGGCCGAACGCCGCCTCGCCGCCCGGGCCTCAGCCACGCCGCCGGTAACAGCGGCACTCACCACAGGGGACTGACAAAGGAGCTCGATGGACGACCGGCTGGAGTCGATGTACCGCCGTTTCACCTGGCGGATCCTGTCCAACTACGTATCGCCGTGGGAGTTCGAGCAGCTCCGGGAGCAGATCACCGACTACGAGCAGTGGTGCGGGGCGTGGTGCCGGCAGGCGGAGACTCACGTGGAGCGGGGCGATCAGGCGCTGGCCGCCGGGCGGCCGCTCACGGCCGGGGACGCCTACCTGCGGGCCGGCCTGTTCTACCACTGGGCGAGCTTCATGTTCTCCCACGACCAGGACCAGTTCCGCGCGGCGCTGACCGCGATGGGAGAGGCCTGGGAGAAGGCGGCGCCGCACCTTGACCCGCCGATGGAGATCCTCACCGTCCCGTTCGGGGGCATGACGCTCAACGGCTACCTGCGGATCCCCTCCGGCGGTGCGCGGCCGCCCATCGTGCTCATGCTGCCCGGCGCCGACTCCACCAAGGAAGAGCTGTACAACCTGGGCGACTACATCGTGGCCCGTGGCCTCGCCTTCGCGGCGTTCGACGGTCCCGGCCAGGGCACGGTGAGCTTCGAGGGCAAGCTCCGGCCGGACTACGAGCTCGCGGTGCAGGCCATCATCGACCACCTCGCGGCCCGCGACGACCTGGACGCGGGCCGGCTGGCCGTGGGCGGCATCTCCTACGGAGGGCTGTTCGCCATCCGGACCGCGGCGATCGACGACCGGGTCCGCGCGGTGGTGTCCATCTCGAGCTGGTACTCCCCGGCGGGCCGGTTCGAGACCATGGAGCCGCTGTCGAAGGTGGGGCAGTACCAGCACCTGGGCCCCGACCCGGCGGCCGTGATGGAGTCGATCACGCTGGCCGGCGTGGCCGGCCGCGCGACGGTGCCGCTGCTGCAGGTGTACGGCGGCCTGGATTCGGCCTCACCGGCGTCGCAGGCCGAGAAGGTCGCCGGGGAGTACGGGGGACCGGTCTCGACGGTGGTGTTCGACGACGGCGTTCACATCCTCAACAACGTCTGGTACAAGGCCCGGCCGATGGTGGCCGACTGGCTGGCGGAGACGGTTTTAGCCGGGAGGCGGCCATGGACTACACACGATCCGAGGCGAAGGCGGCCGCGCGGGAGCGCTTCCGCGGGCTGTGGGCGGCGACGACGACCCCGTTCGGCGCCGACGGCGAGGTCGACGTCGGGGCGCTCCGGGACGACATGGACCGGCTGACCGGCGAACTGGACGTGGACGGGGTGTTCTGCGCCGGGGTGATGAGCGAGTTCTGGGCGCTCAGCGGGGCCGAGCGGCAGCGGCTGGTCGCGGCGGTGGTGGCCGAGGCCCGCGGGAAGTGCCAGGTCATCGCCCACACCGGGCACCACAGCCCGACGGAGGCGGTCGAGCTGACCCGGCAGGCCGAGGCGGCGGGCGCGGACTTCGCCGTGCTGATCAACCCCTACTACCCGCAGGCCGGCGACGACGGGCTGTACGAGTGGTTCAGCTACGTCTGCCGGAACGTGAACATCGGCATCTGGCTGTTCGACACCCGCTACGCCGGGGTGAGCCTCTCGCTGCCGCTGATCGACCGGCTGGCCGACATCGAGAACATCTGCGGGATCAAGGTCGGGCGCGACCACGAGCGCTACCTCGACGTGCTGCGCCTGGCCGGCGACCGGATCCTGGTCTGCGAGCCGAACGAGGGCACCTGGCTGGAGAACATGCTCGACCACGGCCAGCGGGTGTTCATGTCGTCGGCCGCGCCGTACCTGTACCAGGTGCCGGGGTGGCGCCCGATGCGCGAGTACACCGAGCTGGCGCTGGCCGGGGACGCGGTCCGGGCGGCCGAGGTGGCGGCGGCGCTGGAGCCGGTGCGGGCCGTGGCCGCCACCTGGCTGCACGGCGACGCGGCCCGCCGGGGCGGCAGCCCGGTTCCCTACATCAAGGCGTGGGCGGGCCTGCTCGGGATGTCCGGCGGCCCGGTGCGCCCGCCGCTGAACCAGGTGTCCCCGACCGAGCTGACCGCGCTGGCCGCCGACCTGGAAGCGGCGGGCCTGCCGCTGGCCGCCGCCTCAGCGGTCCTCTGACGCCGGGATGGCCGCCGGCAGCCCGAACCGGGTGAGGTCGGCGGTCAGGAAGGCGGTCACCTCGGCGACCTGTCCGCCCCGGAGCGTGAGGACGTCGAGGCCACCGGGGATGTACTGCCCGGCGGCGTCGTCCCACAGATAGGTGCCGAAGGCGAGCTGGCCGTTCGCCGTGGTGGGCCGGAATCGCCAGCGGGACTCGAGTGGGCCGTGGACCAGGAAGGCGCGGATGTCGTCCCGGCCGCGGTACCACTGGGGCAGCGGCGGCATCGAGTACCGCGCGTCGTCGGCCAGCAGAGCGACGATCGCGTCGACGTCGCCGGCCTGCCAGGCATCGCTCCAGCGGCTCACGATCGCGCTGGCGCCTCGTCGCCGAGGTCGCGCAGCACCGCCTGCTGGCTCGGCGCGGCCGATCCGATCGTCTTGCGGGCCCGCTGCAGCGCGCTGTTCACCGACGCCGGGGACGTGCTGAGCTGGTCGGCCACCTCGGCCGCGGAGAAACCGAGCACCTCGCGCAGGATCAGCACCGCCCGCTGGATCGCGGACAGGTGCTGCAGCGCGGCGACGAACGCCAGCTCGACGCTCTCCCGGGCAAGATAGTGGGTCTCGGGTGAGGGGCCGGGGTACGGTTCGAGCCAGTTGATCTCGGTGGCCGGTGGGCCGGGATAGACGTCAACGGGCAGCTCGCGGCGGCCGCGCTGCTCGATCGCGGTGAGGCAGCGGTTGGTCGCGATTCTGTACAGCCACGCCCGGACGAAGCCGCGGTCGTCGAGACGACCGACGCTGCGCCACGCGCGCACCAGCGATTCCTGCACCGCGTCCTCGGCGTCGTGCAGCGAGCCGAGCATCCGGTAGCAGTGGGCCAGCAGCTCGCCCCGGTAGGGCGCGACCAGCTGTTCGAATGCGCCGGCGTCGCCCCGGCGAGCGGCGGCGACGAGCTCGGCGGGCGCGGTCATGGGCCCGTGCCGGAGCCGCGGTGCAGCGATGAATTCCGGCCACGCGCCGGGTTCCACCCGTACAGAGCACCAACGAGGAGGAACCAGCCATGACCGACGAACAGCAGATCCGCGACCTCATCGAACGCTGGGCCATCGCCGTCCACGACGGTGACCTGCCCGCCGTGCTGGACGGCCATGCGCCGGACATCGTCATGTTCGACGTCCCGCCGCCCCAGCGGGGCGTACGCGGCATCGAGGCCTACCGCGACTCCTGGCCCGGCTTCTTCGAGTGGCAGGCATCCGGCGCGGTGTTCGAGATCGACTCGCTGGACGTCACGGCCGGCGCGGACGTCGCGTTCGCCTTCGCGCTGCTGCGGTGCGGCAGGCCCGCCGACTTCGATCGCGATCCTGAGTACCGGCTGCGGCTGACCATCGGCCTGGCCAAGGTGGACGGCCAGTGGATCGTCACCCACGAGCACCACTCGTTCGCGGACGCGACCGGCTCGCCGGAAGTTTCTGCCGCCGAGGTCCGGGCGGTGCACGAGCAGTGGTCCGACCGCACCGCGGCCAAGGACCTCGACGGGCTGATGGATCACGTCGCGCCGGACATCGTTTCGTACGAGCAGGTGGAACCGCTGCAGTACGCCGGCATCGACGCTGTCCGCGACGTGTGTCGGCGCGGCCTGGAGTCGTCACCGGGCCGGATCGCCTTCGGCACCCCTGACCTGGCCATCCGCGCGTCTGGCGACCTGGCCGTCACGTGGGGCCTCGACCGCATCGTCGCGCGAACCACGAGGCGTGGTCCCGGGGCACCCGCGTTTTCGAGCGGCGCGGTGGCGGCTGGCAGATGATCCACCAGCACCTGTCCGTCCCGGCGCCGCGCTCCTGGGCACCTGACTTCGCCTGGACAAGGCCCACCCCGGGGCGGCCGCCTCGCTGCGGGAGGACATGGCCGAGACCCTGATCATCCAGCTGCGCAAGGTCTGAAGAGCCAGGCTCTCAGTAGCGAGAAGACCAGGAACGGGTCGGCCCAGATCTCGTCGGTGACCGCGCCGGGTGGTCGGAGAGCCGGATCGCGGCCTCGGTGAGAGCCAGCGCGGCACGCTCAGCGTCGTCGAAGAGCGGGTTCTCGTACCACGCGGCGACGGCGAGCAGCGTCTCGGGGCTGACGCGGCCTGGCTACGCTCGCGACGCGGCGCTGCAGCCGTTGATCTGGCTCGCGCGGTCTCCCATCTGCGGAGGAGCTTGCCGCCTGCACTTCGGCCTCGGCCTCGGGCGGCAGGTCCAGGCGCCGCCACGGCGGGCGCGGGGCCTCAACCGTGGCGGTCGCGAACGTCGGTCGATGCTCGAGGCGGCCCCTGGATCAGGGCTGGAGGACGATCCTGCCGATGCCGGCGGCTTTCGCGCCGTACGCCTCGGCTGCTCGCGCGAGCGGGTATACCGCGCCGACCTGGGGGCGCAGGTGCCCTTCGTCGACCAGGCGGGCGGGTTCGGTCAGCTGAGCGCGGCTGGACTCCTGGACGAAGAAGACCGTCCTGATGTCGACCCGCGCCGGCACAGAGTGGCTGTCGCGGCGGCCTTGATCGTGACAAGCGGTTACCTCCGCCCTGGGAGGGCGGGCGAGCGGGCGAGCACCTCGCCGCCGATCGTGTCCAATCCCAGGTCGGCCTCGGGCCAGACGTCCTCGAGGCGGTCGGCGGGTCCAGCGGCGATGAAGCGGTCGGCGCCCAGCTCGGTGGCAGCGCGCCGGGCCGGCTGCGTCCGGTCCCGATCACCTGGGCGCCCGGCCGCGGGCCAGCTGGACCGCTGTCGATCCCGCCGCCACCCGCGCCGTGGATAGACCACCGTCTGTCCACGGGCCAGCTTTCCGTGGTCGAACAGGGCCTGCCATGCCGTGGCCGGCCCACGCGGCACCGCTGCGGCGTGGACGTGGTCCGACGGTCTGCGGCTTCGGGGCCACGTTGCGGGCTTCGACGGCGACGTACTCGGCGGCCGCCCCGTCACGGAGCTGGTCGGTCAGCCCGAACACCTCGTCGCCGACGGCGATTCCGGCCGTCCCGTATCCCAGCGCGGCGACGACCCCCAACACCTCGTTACCGAGATGATCGAGGTCCGCTGATGACCGGCCCGGCACATGCCCAGATAGGCCAGAGCTCCAGCTCGTTGGTGCGTGATGCCGCACGCGGCGACCTCGACGAGCACGTCGCAGAGCCCGGGCGTGGCATCGGGCACCTCTTCGTAGACAACGCCCGATGCCGGTGGTTCGTGGATGCGGATGGCCTTCATCGCTCCGCCTCTTCGTGTGTTGATGCAATTCTGGTGGCCGGGTCGGCATCTCGCCTGTCCGCGGACTTCCGTGTCGATCGTGTACTCGCCCTGGCGGGTCCCGGTTGGACCGTGTTCCTGGCAACGGCCTTATCCCCCTCCCTCCGCGATCACATTCCTCGACCCAACCTCAGGCGGGCTGGCTGCCGGTGTGCGGCAGCCCGTCCGGGTCGGGTCACTCGGAGAGACGGCCTCGATCTCGAGGCTGATCGATACCTTGTCACCGACCGCGATGCCACCGCCGTCCATCGGGATGGTGAGGTCGATGCCGAAGTCGCGGCGGCTCGATCTGCGCGGATGAAGCCGCCCGCTGCCCGCCCACTGGTCCAGGCCGAACCCGTTCGCCTCGCCGGTCAGCGGCACCTGCCGGGTGACGCCGTGCAACGTCGAGCTCACCGTCGATAACCCAGCCGCCGTCGGTCTGGCGGATGCTGGTCGAGCGGTAGCTCATCGTGGGGTACTTCCTGACCTCGAGGTAGTCGGCGGAGCGGAGGTGGTTGTCCGTGTCTTGTTGCCGGTGTCGATGGACGCGAGGTCGATCGTCGCGGCAACCGACGAGCCCCGTGGGTCCTCGCTCGTGATGATCGTGACCTCGTAGCTGGTGAACCGGCCGCGGGTGTTGCTGACCATGAGGTGACGGACGGAGAAGGCGACCTCGGAGTGCACCGGGTCGGCCTTCCAGACGCCGACCAGGTAGCCCGGGATCGCGACGGTCGCGAGGGCGAAGCTCATAGTGTTTCTTCCTGTTCTCTGGATGGCGGTTCTTCTCAGCGGTATGACGACGACGCGCCAGCCTCAGAAGCCGGGGCTGCATCTCGTGCCGACGGGGAACAAACACTACGAGCCGGGCTGGCCGGGACCGGCGGGCGGGTCCGCGTCGGCCAGGCCGAGGAGGCGGGCGGCGTTGCCGCCGAGGACCGCGGCCTCGGCCTCGGGCGGCAGGTCCAGGGCGCGGACCTCGCCTACCGGGTCGTCGCTGCCCATGTCGAACGGCCGGTCCGAGCCCAGCAGGACGTGGTCGGCGCCGGCGTCCTCGATGAGCCGGCGCAGCAGCACCGGGTCGTGGGTCACCGTGTCGTGGTAGAACCGGGCCAGCGAGGTGTCCGGTGACTCGCGCAGCCGGGACCGGGCCGCGGGCACCTGCGCGTGGGCGCGGCGGAGCCGGCCGCGGACGGCCCACAGGGCCCCGCCGCCGTGGGCCAGCACGATCTTCAGTCGCGGGTGCCGCTCCAGGACCCCGGCCATCACCAGGTGGGCCGCGCCGGTGGCGGTCTCGACCGGGTTGGCGACGCTGTTCCACAGGTAGTACTCGTCGTAGACCGGCAGCGCCAGCCCGCGGGTCGCCGGGTGGATGAAGAGCACCGCGCCGGCGTCCTCGGCCGCCTCCCAGAACGGCTCGAACGCGTCGTCGCCCAGGTAGCGCCCGGCGATGCCGGGCGTGAGCTCCACTCCGGCCAGCCCGTCGGCCGAGCACCTTAGCAGGTCGCCGGCGGCGGTGGCGGGGTCCTGCAGCGCGACGGCGCCGAGCGCGCTGAAGCGGTCCGGGCGGGCGGCGACCAGGGCGGCGAGCGCGTCGTTCTGCACCCGGCAGATGTCCCGGGCCTCGCCAACGGGCTGCTCGAACGGCAGCAGCCGCACCCAGGGCGACAGCAGCAGGTGGCCGATCCCGTGGGCCTCGGCCTCGTGCGCCATCCGTTCGGGATCGGTGAATTCCCCGACCACCGAGGTCAGCTCCCGGCCGTCGTGGCGGATCCGGGACCGGCCGTCGGCCTGGGTGACCTGCGGCCGCCAGCTCCCGGTCCGCCCGGGGCCCGCGGCCGCGTCGCGCACCACGATGTGCGCGTGAGCATCGACGATCACGGCAAGTTCCGCCCTGCTCAGCCGGTTACCGTTGGCCGGGCCACCTCGGCCCCCGGCGGCGCGCTCATAACCTCGTCCGGGTCGTGGCCGAGGTCGTGCAGGAGCACGATGGCGGCGTTGCGCCCGGGCGCGCCGGTGATGGAGCCGCCCGGGTGGGTCGACCCGCCGGTCTGGTACAGGCCGGGGATGGGCATGCGGTGCGACGCCCAGCCCGGCACCGGACGGTTGGGCCCGCTGAACGCCAGCCCGCGGTCGCCGCCGTGGAACGCCCCGTGCACCATGTGCGGATTCAGGTGCTCGTAGTCGGCGGCGGACTTGATCATCTGGCCCAGGATCACGTCGTCGGTGAAGGTGGGGGCTACGGCGCGCAACTGCTCGATCTGGAGCCGGGCCTGAGTGGCCTTGACCGTGTCCGCATCCGGCATGCCCGGTGGCAGCTCGTAGACCTGCTGGCTGAGCAGCTTGACCGTGTGCTTACCGGCCGGCGCCCGCCCGGGGTCAACCAGGGTGGGCGTGGCGACCAGGAGCCACGGCACGCCGTCGATGTACCGGCCGGCCCGCAGGTCCTGCCCGAGCCGCACGACGTCCTCCGGCCAGCCCACGGTCCCGGACGACACCGCGGTGACCGGGCCGTCCGGCGTCTCGTACACCGGGGGCAGGCTGGTGGCGAGGTACACCCCGAAGCCCGGTATGCCGACGTCGTAGGTGTCGATCCCGTAGTGGAACTCCTCCGGCCACGCCTCGGGCGGCGCCATGTCCCGCAGGTGGGTCACGTGAATCGTGGACAGCACCGCGGTGCCGGCCCGGTACTGCTCGCCGTCGGAGGTTTCGACGCCGACGCAGCGGCCCTCGTCCAGCAGCAGGCGGGTGACGTTCTTGTTGCACAGCACCGTGCCGCCGTGGCTTTCCAGGTAGCCGGTCAGCGCCGCGGTGAGCTGGCCGGACCCGCCGACCAGGATCGACCAGCTGCGCCGCTGCCGGCCGAAGATGAGCGAGTAGGCCAGGATGCCCGAGCCGGGCACGTCCACCGCCTGGTTGGTCTGGAACGCCATCCACAGCATGAACGCCTGGACGTGGCGGCTGCGGAACTCATGCCGGATGATGTCCCAGGCCGACAGGACGCGCCGCCGCTGCCACAGCCGGCCGCGCGGATGCTCGGCCAGCCGTGGTCGAGTGAGGGCCCGAAGCCGACCGGGGTGAACTGCGACCCGCTGAAGATCTCCTTGACCTCGTCGTACTCGTCCATCATCCGGAGGTAGGCGACGGCGTCCTCGGGTGCGAACCGGGCGATCTCCGCCGCGGTCCGGTCCCGGTCCAGCCACATGGTCAGGTGCTCGCCGTCGGGGAAGGTGACGTGCGCGACCGGGTCAGGGTCGATGTAGCGCAGCCCGTAGTCGGCGACGAGCCCGAGCTCGTCCCTGGTCAGCAGCGGGTTGACCCGGATGAGGGTGTGCCCGGTGGCGCAGGTGTCGATCCCGAAGCCAGGGAGCAGGAGTTCCTCGGTGGCGGCGCCGCCACCCGGGATATGCCTGGCGTCCAGGACCAGGCACCGATACCCGGCCTTGGCCAGATAGCAGGCGGCGACCAGGCTGTTGTGGCCCGCGCCGGCGACGACGATGTCCGCGCTCGCATCCATGCTTCTCCTCACTTGCCCGGATCTGACACTCGCGCCGCTGGCGCAGCCGGTGATCACCGGACATAATGCAAACCATTGCAGGGATTTTCCCGCCGCGCAAGACACCAAGAGGAGCTGCCGTGCGTGCTGTCGTCGTCCCGGCCTTTGGCGGGCCGGACGTGCTGTCCGTGCAGGATGTCCCGGAGCCGCAGCCGGGACCGGGTGAGGTGTCGGTGGCGGTGCGGTTCGCCGGCGTCAACTACACCGACGTCCGGAACCGCCAGGGCGACGGGCTCGGCGTCCCGCCGTTCATCCCCGGGGTCGAGGTGGCGGGCACGGTGCGCGCGGTGGGAGCCGGCGTCACCTCGCTGCGCCCGGGCCAGCCGGTCGCCGCGTTCAGCCGGGGCCACGGGTACGCCGAGGTGGCGACCGCCTCGGAGGCGTTCACGGTCCCGCTGCCCGACGAGCTGGCCGACCGCCCGGAGTCGGCGGCCATGCTGATCACCGTCCCGCTGGTGATCATGCTGCTGGGGCGGGTGGCGCGGGTCGGCCCGGACGACACGGTGCTGCTGCACAGCGCGGCCGGCGGGGTCGGGACCGTCGCCGGCCAGCTGGCCCGGCGGGCGGGCCTGCGCCCGCTGCTGGGGACGGCCGGCGACGCCGGCAAGGCCGAGTTCGCGCGGCAGCACGGGTTCGGGGACGTGTTCGGCTACGACGACTTCGACGACGCGGTCATGAAGGCGACCGACGGGCGGGGCGTGGACATCGTGCTGGATCCGGTGGGCGGCGACATCCGGGCCCGGTCGTTTCCGCTGGTCGCATCGTTTGGGCGGCTGGTCAGCTACAGCAACATCTCCGGCGAGCCGGAGACCGCGCCCGACGCCGGGTGGCTGCGCGCCCGGTGCATCGGCTACATCGGGTTCTCGGCGGGCCAGCTGTCGGGCCGTGACCCGGGCGTGATGCGGCCGGCCCTGGAGGAGGCCGTCCGGCTGGTCGCCACCGGCGAGATCGACCTCGGGGTGACCGGCGTGTACCCGCTGGAGCAGGCCGCGCAGGCCCACCGGGTGTTCGAGGACCGGGCGGCCCGCGGCAAGCTCATCCTGGCCGTCTGACCGGCTCTCAGCTCTCCTCAATGGCCCGGGCCACCTGGTCGCGGGTGAGCGGCAGGTCGCGGACGCGGACCCCGACCGCGTCGGCGACCGCGTTGCCGATGGCGCCGGCGACCGGCCCCTGGGCCAGCTCGCCCGCGCCGGTTTCCGGCTCGCCGGGCGCGTCGACGATCCGCACCATCACCTCGGGTACCTCGGTGAACCGGAGGATCGGGTAGGTCTCCCAGGTCGCCGACGTGATCCGGCTCCCGGTCGAACCGGACCTGCTCGCGCAGGGTCCAGCTCGCGCTCTGCACCGCGCCCGCCCTCGACCTGGTTGATGACCCCGTCCGGGTTGATGACCCGGCCGACGTCGACCGCGAGCCACAGCCGGCGCAGCCGGATGTCGGTGTCCGCCTCCACCTCGGCCACGGCCGCGCAGTACCCGGCGCCGCCCTTGTAGCGGGCCACCGCGGTGCCGTACCCGGTGCCGTCGCGGCGGTCCTGGCCGGGCCAGCCCGCCATCCGGGCCGCCTCGGTGAGGACCTGCCGGGCGCGCGGGTCGGTCAGGTGGGCCAGCCGGAACTCCACCGGGTCGGCGCCGGCCTCGGCGGCCAGTTCGTCCATGAACGACTCGATGGCGAACACGTTGAGGTGCGCGCCGAGCGACCGGAGCGAGGACGTGCGGACCGGCATCTCGAGCAGCCGGTGCCGGGTGACGTGCACGTCCGGGATGTCGTAGCCCGGCACCGCGTTGCGGGTGGAGCCCATCGCGCCGGTCGGCGGGCCGTCGGGCGCGGGCGCCATCGGCCGTCCGCCTGCGAGGTGGGTCAGGGCGAGCAGGCGCGGCGCCCCGCCGCTGCCGGGCCGGCCGATGAAACCGTTGCTCCATACGTCCTGGTGCCAGGCCACGATCCGGCCGTCGGCGTCCAGCCCGGCCGAGAGCCGGGCCAGCATGGCCGAACCGAGCGGCGTCCAGCACATCTCGTCCTCGCGGGTCCACAGCACCCGGACCGGCCGGCCGGGGACCGCCCGGGCCAGCAGCACCGCGTCCATGGCCACGTCGTCGGCGCCGTTGTGCCCGTAGGCGCCCGCGCCTTCGACGTGGTTGACGGTCACCTGCCCGGTCTCCAGGCCCAGCCCGGCCGCGATCGCCCCGCGCAGGGCGAAGATGCCCTGGCTGTGGCTCCACACGGTGACCGACTCGCCGTCCCAGCGGGCGATCGCGCAACTGGGCGCGATCGACGCGTGGGCGATGAACGGGCCGGGTGAACTCGGCGGTCAGCGTGCGGGCGGCCGTGCCCGCGGCCTTCTCGTCCGCCCGGTCCAGGATCGTGACCGCCTCCGACTGGGCACCCAGCAGGAATCCCCGCAGGTCACGGGGGTCAGGCAGCGAGGGCGTCTCCCGCCATCGCGCCGCCTTGGCCACCCGCCCCGCGGCCCGCAGCGCGGCCCGGTCGGTCGGGGCCACCACGCCGAGGAACGACCCGTCCCGCACGAGCGTGGTCTCGCCGCCGAGCTCAGGATTCGGGAGCTCGGCCAGCTCCGCCGCCGCTGACGGGGGCCGCACCACCCGCCCGTACGCCATGTCCGGCAGCACCAGGTCGTGCAGATACCGCGGCCGCCCGGTGACCTTGTCCGGGATGTCGATCCGCGGCGCGCTGCGCCCGGCCACGGTCCATTCGCCGGGCGGCCTGTCCGGCACCAGGCGGTCGGCGGCCCGGTCCAGCAGCCGGGCGTCGGCCACCGACCAGTAGCTCAGCCCGGTTGGGCGGCCGGCCGCCTGGATCTGCCCGTCCGTCACGGTCAGCGTGTCCGGGCTGACCTCGAGCCGGGTTGCGGCGGCGGCCAGCAGCAGGTCACGGGCCAGCGCGCACGCCTGCCGGAGCGCCGAGCCGGAGTCCTGCACCGACCGGCTGCCGGAGGTGAACCCCTCGTCGGGGCTGGTGCTGGTGCTCACCGGCGCCACCCGCACCCGGGCCAGCGCGACCTGGAGTTCTTCCGCGGCCACCTGGGCCAGTGCGGTCCAGATGCCCTGCCCGTACTCGACCTTGCCCGACCGGATCGTGACCTCGCCGTCCCGGCTGAAGTCCAGCCACCGGGCCAGCACCGGGTTGGCCGCGAGGCTGTCGGGCAGGCTGGCCCGGAGCGGGGCGCTCACCGGGGCTCCCCGGCCTGCGCCGCCTTGAGGACCGCCCGGACGATCCGCCCGTGGGCGCCGCAGCGGCACAGGTTACCGTCGAGCGCCTCGCGGACCTCGGGTTCGGTGGGGGAGGGGTGGTCGCGCACCAGGGCCACCGCGGTCATGATCATGCCGGAGATGCAGTAGCCGCACTGAGCGGCCTGCTCGTCGATGAACGCCTGCTGGACGGGATGGAGCCGCCCGCCGGCCGGCAGTCCCTCCACGGTGGTGATCGGGCCGTCGGCGGCCGACACCGGCAGGTCGCAGGACGAGCGGGCGCGGCCGTCGATGAGGACGAAGCACGCTCCGCACAGCCCGATCCCGCACCCGAACCTCGGCCCGGCCAGGCCCAGGTCGTGGCGGAGCACGTCGAGCAGTGGCGTGTCCGGTTCGCACGTCACGCCGTGCTCCGCGCCGTTCACCGTCAGCCGGAATTTCTCTTCCATGGCTCCTCCATAGTGCCCCGCCGGCGCGGCCGCTCGCACCCGATCATTGCATTCGATTGCAGAGGGTGACAAACTCGGTCGGGTGACTTGGCCAGCAGGTGATCCAGCGGGTGCGGTGTTCACGCCGGCCGAGATGGCCCGGCGCCGCGCCGCGCTGGCCGACGTGCTGGCCCGGCACGAGATCGGCCATGCCCTGGTATACGGGGCCGAGCGAGCCGGATCCGCTATCGGCTGGCTGACCGGGTGGCCGGTGACCCGGGAGGCCGCGCTCCTGCTGTCCCCGGGCGAGCCCGACGTGATGTTCGTCTGCTTCGACAACCACGTGCCCAACGCCCGCCGCCTTGCGCCCAACGTGGACGTGCGGCCCGGCGGGCGATCGGCCCTGCGGGGCGCACTAGACCTGCTGGCCGAACGGGCCGGCCAGCCGCGGCGCCTGGGAATCGTCGGCCCGGTGCCCGCCCGATCAGGCCCCCGGCTTACCGGCGCGGCGGTCGAGACGGTCTTCCTGGACGCCGACTACTCCCGCCTGCGCCTGGTCAAGTCGCCCGAAGAGATCGCCTGGCTCCGGGCCGGGGCCGAGATGACCGACGCCGCCGTCACCGCCCTGGCCCAGGCGGCCCGCCCCGGCCTCAGCGAGGCCGAGTGCGTCGCCGCCCTGGAGAGCGCCTACGTCCCGGCCGGCGGACAGACCCACATCCACTACCTCGGCGTCACCGCCATGGACCGGCCCAGCCTGTGCGTCCCGGCCCAATGGCCGAGCGCCCGGCGGCTGTCCGCCGGTGACGTGCTGACCTGTGAGGTCAGCGCGGCCTACGGCGGGTACCCGGGCCAGTTGCTGCGCACGTTCGCCATCGACGGCGAGCCGCCGCCCCGCTACCGGGAACTGCACGAGGTGGCCGAGGCCGCCTTCGACGCGATGACCGCCAAACTCGGCCCGGGCGCCCGGGCCAGCGACCTGCTCGCCGCGGCCGGCGTCATCACCGGCGCCGGGTACACCGTCTACGACGACCTGGTGCACGGGTTCGGCGGCGGGTACCTCCCGCCCGTGCTGTCCCGCCCGGCCCTCGAATCCGGGCCCACCGAGGACTTCACCTTCGAGCCCGGCATGACCGTGGTCATCCAGCCGAACGTCATCACCCGGGACGAGCAGGCCGGCGTGCAGACCGGCGAACTGGTGCTGGTCACCGAGACCGGCTGGGAATCCCTGCACCGGTTCCCGCGGGGATTCGCCCGGCTCTGAGCCGGTATCCGCGGGCCGGCGCATGCCCGGCCAAGACGATGCGGTTGACCAAAGCCCCTCTCCGGGAGAGAGTATGCACTCGTTTGCAGAATCCGGTTTAACAACCGATTGCACATGCCAGCCGATTGCACATACCAAACGCGGGAGGGCTTGTCGTGGATGACCGGCTAGCGATGGCTATTTCACACTGGGCCCCACGGTTCACGATGAACGGCGTGACCGCGGGCGACTTCGACCGGATCACCAGCGGACCTCCCGTCGTGGGACGAGTGGTGCTCGGCCTGGAGCGCGGTCGGCGCCGAACACGAGCAGCTCGGCCGGGACGCGCTCGCCGAGGGCCGCACGATCTCGGCCGGCGAGCACCTCTCGCAGGCCGCGGTCTACTACCACTTCGCCAAGTTCCTGTTCGTCAACGACCTGGACCAGATGCGGGCCGCGCACGAGCGGGCCGTCCGCTGCCTGGACGACGCCCTGCCCTACCTGGACCCGCCCGGCCGCCGGGTCGAGATCCCGTTCGAGGGATCGAAGATGGTCGGCGTCCTGCGCCAGCCGCCGGCCCGGGACCGCACCCGGTCATGATCATGATCCCCGGCCTGGACTCGGCCAAGGAGGAGCTCCGCAGCACCGAGGACCTGTTCCTCGAGCGCGGGATCGCCACCTTCAGCGTGGACGGCCCGGGCCAGGGCGAGGCCGAGTACGACCTGCCGATCCGGGGCGACTGGGAGGTGCCGGGCGCCGCCATCGTCGACCACCTGATCACCGAGCCCGGCCTGGACCCGGACCGGATCGGGGTGTGGGGTGTCAGCCTCGGCGGTTACTACGCGCCGCGGGTGGCCAGCGGCGACGAGCGGGTCAAGGCCTGCATCGCGCTGGCCGGCCCGTTCTCCTTCGCCGACGACTGGGACAGCCGCCCGATCCTCACCCGCGAGGCGTTCCGGGTCCGGTCCAAGTCACCCGACCTGGAGACGGCCCGCCGCCGCGCGGAGGAGCTGACCATGGCCGACCGGGCCGGGCTGATCAAGTGCCCGCTGCTGGCGGTCATGGGCAAGCTCGACCGGCTGATCCCCTGGCAGCAGGCCCAGCGGCTGGTCGACGAGGCGGGCGGCCCGGCCCGGCTGCTGCTGCTCGAGCAGGGCAACCACGGCTGCGCGAACCTGGCGCCGTTCCACCGGCAGGCCACCGCCGACTGGGCGGCCGAGCAGCTCGGCGCGCGGGTGAGCCGCCGCGCGGCCGGCTGATGCCGCCCGCGCCGGCGCCGAGCGCCACCGGCCTGCGTCTGCTGGCCCGCCACGACCTGGGCGGGCACGGCGACGGCATGCAGGTCATGCGCAGCGGCGACGCCCTGTACGTGGGCCACACGGGCACCACCGGCATGGGCACCTCGGTCCTCGACGTCGCCGACCCGGAGCGGCCCGTCCTGGTCACCCAGTGGCCCGCCCCGCCCCGCTCGCACACCCACAAGGTGCAGGTGGCGGACGGGCTGCTGCTGGTCAACCAGGAGAAGTTCCCGTACCGGGCGGTGATGTCCGAGCCGTTCTCGGCCGGCCTGGCCGTCTACGAGCTGAGCGACCCGCTGCATCCGCGGCAGATCGGGTTCTGGCCCAGCGGGGGACGCGGTGTGCACCGGATCGTGTGGACCGGCGGCCGCTACGCGCACATGTCCGCCATCCCCGACGGCTTCCGGGACCGCATCTGGGTCGTGGTGGACCTGGCCGACCCGGCCCGGCCGGCCGAGGCGGCCCGCTGGTGGTGGCCCGGCCAGCGGGAGGACGAGACGCCCGGCTGGCCGGACGGTGAGCGCTACGCGGCGCACCACGCGCTGATCGCCGGCGACCGGGCCTACCTCGGCTACGACGACGCCGGGCTGGTCGTCCTCGACGTGTCCGACCTGACCAAGCCGGTCCAGGCCGGGCACCTGGGCTGGGACGGCGGGTCCACCCACACCTGCCTCCCACTGCCCGGCCGGGGCCTGGTCGTCGCGACCGACGAGCAGGTGAACGACGGCCCGAACGCGCCCCGCCGGGAGGTCCGGGTCATCGACGTCACCGGCGACCAGCCCCGGGTGCTGGCCACCTGCCCGCACCCGGACGGGTTCGACGGCCTGCCGATGCGGTTCGGCGCCCACAACCTGCACGAGAACCGGGCCGGTTCCTACCGCAGCGAGCGGATCGTGTTCGCCACCTACTTCAGCGCCGGCGTGCGCGTCTACGACCTGGCCGACCCGGCCAGCCCGGCCGAGGTCGCGCACTGGGTCCGGAGCCGCCGCACGGCCAGCCGTCCCGCAGATCAACGACCTGTTCGTGGACGAATCCGGCCTGGTCTGGGCCACCGACCGGATCGCCGGCGGCCTCTACGTCCTGGCCCCCGAGCCGTCCTGGCTGCCCTCATGGCCGAAGCCCGGGCCGGCTAGCCGAGGTGACGACTCAATTCGACGACCTGCCGATGCGGTTCGGCGCCCACAACCTGCACGAGAACCGGGCCGGTTCCTACCGCAGCGAGCGGATCGTCTTCGCCACCTACTTCAGCGCCGGCGTCCGCGTCTACGACCTGGCCGACCCGGCCCGCCCGGCCGAGGTCGCGCACTGGGTTCCGGAGCCGCCGCCGGCCAAGCCGTCCCGCAGATCAACGACCTGTTCGTCGACGAATCCGGCCTGGTCTGGGCCACCGACCGGATCGCCGGCGGCCTCTATGTCCTGGAGCCCGAGCCGCCCCTGGCCGCCCTCATGGCCGAAGCCCGGGCAGACTAGCCGGTGTGACGACTCAATTTTCATCACCGACGAAGGAACCAGTCACCCTTGACGACGTGCGCCAGGCGGCGGCCCGGATCGCCGGGCACGCGCGCCGGACGCCGGTCCTCACCACCACGATCGACGGCCGGCCGGTGACGCTGAAGCTGGAGTTCATGCAGGTGAGCGGCTCGTTCAAGTTCCGCGGGGCCCTCAACGCGGTCACGATGGCCGTGGCGAGCGGGGCCCAGCGGGTGATCACCGCCTCGGGCGGCAACCACGGCGCGGCGGTGGCGGCCGCGGCGCGGCTGCGCGGTGAATCCCCGCGTCGGTGTACGTCCCCCACGGCACCCCGGACGCGAAGACGCGGCGCATCGCCGCGGCGGCGCCCAGGTCATCGAGCACGGCCAGCGCTACGCCGAGGCGGACATCGCGGCGCGGGCCGAGGCGGCCCGGTCGGGCGCGACCTACCTGCACGCCTACAACGACCCGCCGGTGGTTGCCGGGCAGGGCACGGTCGGCCTGGAGATCACCGAGCAGGTGCCCGGAATGTGACGTCGTGGTGGCCGCGGCCGGCGGCGGCGGGCTCGCGGCCGGCATCGGGGCGGCCATAGATACCGAACGAACACTGGTGGCCGTCGAGCCGGAAAACTGCGACTCCCTGCACGTGGCGTTCGCGGCGGGCGCCCCGGCGGACGCGCCCGCCGAGGGCGTGGCCGCATCCGCGCTCGGTGCGTCCCGCGTCGGCGACCTGGCCTTCACGATCCTGAGCTCCCGCCCGGCCGAACTGGCCCACGTCACCGACGACGAGATCCTCGCCGCCCGCGACCTCCTGTGGGACGAACTCAGGATGGCCGTCGAGCCCGCCGCTGCGGCCCCGTTCGCCGCCTGGCTGGCAGGCCGGGTCCGCGGGCGCAGCCCTTGCCTGGTCGTGTGCGGCGCCAACGAGGACTGGCTCCCGCCGCGCTGACGAGCCGACTTCGCAAACGGCTCCGACCGGCCACAGCCATCGGATCGGTGAGTCTCGCTGTGTCTCGTTCGGCCGCAAGGAAGGGTCAGGGCAGGCCGGCCGCCCGTGCCGCCACGGAAGCGGCACGGGCGGCCGGCTCTTAGCCGGTTAGCGCTGCAGGTTGCTGAGGGCGGGCCCGTTCACGTTCCCGGCCGGCATGGCGTGGGTGGCCATGGGCAGGGTGGCGTAGTCGGGGGCGCCGAAGTCGAACAGCGTCATCAGGTTGCCGATCGCGGGCCGGTCGGACGGCACGTAGGCCTCCGGCGTCGCGTTCGGCAGGTTGTCCTCGCTGTAGCTGGTCAGCGGGTGCAGCGTCCAGTTGGCCTCGATGAACTTCAGGATCGACACGTGGTCGTCGTAGGTATGGTCGACCGCGCCGCGCCGGGCGAAGGGGGAGACCACGATCATCGGCACCCTGGGCCCGTCGCCGAAGAAGCTGACCGGCTGGGTGTACCCGGAGTCGTAGTAGCCGCCGGTCTCGTCGAAGGTGACGAAGATGGCGGTGGACTTCCACTCGGCCGGATTGTTCTGGACCGCGGCGATCGCCCGGGCCGTGAAGTTCTCGAACGCGGCGAGCGTCGAGTAACCGGGGTGGCCGTCGTCGTCGCCGGGCTTGAGGAAACTGACCGCGGGCAGCGTGCCGTTCGTGGCCTCGCTGATGAAGTCGGTCAGCCCGTGCTGCACGTTCTTGCGCAGGCTCGGGTTGGTCATGATCGACGCGGAGTACTGCATCGGGTCGCAGATGCCGCAGTACGCCGGCGACACCGTGCCGTTGCTGTAGCCCTCGCCGAAGTAGCCCCAGCTGATGCGGTGGGCCGACAGCGAGTCCCCGATCGTCACGTAGTCGGACTTCTGCGGCGGGGCCGTGTAGGGCGCCGTGTTCACCGTGCCGTCGATGTTGTAGCCGGCGTTGTAGTTGTTGAGCAGGTAGTACCGGCCGGCCTGGCAGTTCTTGAACGTCTTGTACGGAGCGCGGCCAGGAAGTGGTCGATCGGGCCGACGCCCGGCTGCGATGGGTCGGCGCATTCGGAGTAGCTGCCGCCGGCGTTCGGCTGGGTGGCGCTGCCGTAGCCGTCCTGGGTGTAGTTGTTGTTCGTGCCCGGCTTGGGGTTCGGGTTCTCGATCTCACCCGGCGGGGGAGGCGTGGCCTGGCCGCTGGCGTTCTGGTAGGAGGCGGCGAACCCGGTGCCCAGGGCGATGTGGTTGGCGCCCGTGCCGCCCTGCACCGCCTGGTGGTAGTTGTCGCTGATCGCGTAGTGCTGGGCCAGGTCACGCAGGATCGGCGCGTCGCCCTGGGCCATGTTGTAGTAGCCCATCTGGACGCTGCCCTGGTAGATCGGCGCGGGCGGGATCGCGCCGTTGTCGTCGCCCGCGGTGTTGGCCACCCAGGTGTTGAGCATGGCGTGGTAGCCGAGCGTCTGCTGGCTCATCTGGTAGAAGCGGTGCAGCGGGTCACCGACGTAGGCGCCGTAGAACTCGCAGCCGCCCTTGTACTGCAGATGGTCGTCGAAGTACGGCACGTACTTCGTGATCTGGTACGGCGCGTTCGCCAAGTTGGCCGGGAAGCGCTTGTCCGGGGCGGTTGGCCGCCTGCCCGTCGCAGCCCGGCGCCACGTAGGTGGTGTTCGGCGGGGGCAGGACCTTGTAGGCGCCGGTGATCTTCGGTGTGAGGCTGTAGGTCTTGGTGTCGGACGCGGTGAGCTGCTTGGCCTTGGCCACGTCCGGGCCGGGAGTGCCGTTCTTGGTCACGATGCCCTCGGACAGCAGGTTCTGGATGTGCTGGCCCGTGGGGGGCTGGTAGGTCCCGAAGACGTTGTCGAAGCTGTGGTTCTCGCCGATGATCACGATGACGTGCTTGATCGGCGTGGTGGTCCGCGCGGCCGCGACGGCGGCGGCGATGGCCCCCGCCGGCCGTTCCCGCGCTGGCCGTTCCCGTGCTGGCCGTATGGGCCGACGCCGCGGTGCCCGTGACCGACACGGCGGCGGACACAGCCAGGGCGACGACGCCGGTCACGCGGGCCGGTGTGGTCAGTTTCCGTCCCATCCCGTGACTCTCCCTTCACCGAATGTGCGCACGTGGCGGGATCCTGCCGCATGCGAGGTAAGTCCTGGGCGAAAGTCTCACAAGCCCGGACAGCTATGCACAAGACATTCGGTGAATGGACACGGTCCGTGCGGCCTCTATTCAGCCAATGCCCAGGTCAGGGCCGGGCCGCCCGGATTTCAGACCGGGCTGACGGGGGAGGACGCCGGGACGTCAGCCCGCGGTGCGGGCGGCCCGCCCGCCATCGCCGCGTCCGGCGGGGGCGGCGCCTGGTCCGGGACGGGATGCGGGAAGACGTGGCAGCCTTCCGGCTCGAGCCGCAGGCCGACCGGCTCGCCCCGGCCCGACCGGGCGCTGGCGAACACGCCGGTCAGGCGGCCGTAGCCCGGCAGGTCGATGGCGTGCTCGTAGCCCCGGCCGCGGAACGCGACGTCGGCGACGGTGCCGGCCAGGTGGTGCTCGCCGGCGTGGGTCTCCCACCAGCTTGATGCCGGTCGGGCGGACCATCAGCAGGCCGGTGCCGCCGGCGCGGGCGCCGCGGGCGCCGCGCGTGGAACGGCCGGCCCCCGGCCAGGCCCGCCGCCTCGACCTCCACTGTGCCGCCGTCGCCCCCGCCGCGGATCCGCACCGGGAACTCCCCGGACAGGCCGGTGAACCGGGCGACGAACGGGCTGGCCGGCTGGGTGTAGATCTCCTCCGGGGTCCCGACCTGGACCAGGTGGCCCCGTTCAGCACGCCGACCCGGTCGGCGAGCGCGAACGCCTCCGCCTGGTCGTGGGTGATGTACATGGTCGTGGCCCCGGCCTCGCGGACCAGCGAGGAGATCTCGACCCGCATGCGCTCGCGGAGGTCGGCGTCGAGGTTGGACAGCGGCTCGTCGCACAGGATGAGCCCGGTGTCGGCGACCAGGGCCCGGGCCAGCGCGACGCGCTGCTGCTCGCCGCCGGACAGCTCGTTCGGGTAGCGGGCCGCGAGCGGTCCCAGGCCTACCCGGTCGAGCATGGCGATGGCCCGCTCGCGGCACTCGGAACGGCTCAGCTTGCGGCGCCGCAGCGCGAACGCCACGTTGTCCCGGACGGTCAGGTGCGGCCAGAGGGCGTAGTCCTGGAACACCATGGACAGGTCGCGGCGGTCCGGCGGCACGTGCGCCCGCCCGTCGGCGACGGCCGTGTCGCCGAGCAGGATGCGGCCGGAGGTGATCCGCTCGATGCCGGCCACGCTGCGCAGCAGGGTCGTCTTGCCCGAGCCGGACGGGCCGAGCAGAACCAGGAAGGTGCCGGCCTCGACGCTGAGGCTCACGTCACGCAGCGCCTCGTTGCCGCCGGGGTAGACCTTGCTCAGGTGCTCGATGGTGATGGGTTCAGCCACGGCTTGCTCCTCCGATCCGGCGCCAGCCGGCCGGCGCGGCCAGCCGGTAGCAGCCCAGCACGACCGCGACCGCGGCCAGCGCGATCCCGACCGCCAGGACGGCCTGGGCCATGCCGATGCCGAAGTGGTAGTTGCTCAGGTTGTTCTCGATGGCCACCGACGCCGGCGGCGAACTTGGCGCGTACAGCAACTGCGACAGCGGCAGCTCGAGGAAGACGCCGCAAAAAGTCAGCAGCCAGGCCATGACGATCGGCCGCGACACGACCGGCAGCACACCGCGGGCCCAGGCGGTGAGCTCGCCCGCGCCGTGCGCGCGGGCCGCGTCCTTGAGCGACGGCTGCAGCTGGGACACCGCGCCCACCATGACCCGGGCGTTCGTCGGCAGGCTGGACGCCGTGTAGGCGATGATCAGCAGCGTGACCGTCTGGTACAGGTTGATCCCCAGCCGCGACATGAACGGCAGGTTGTAGGCGAAGATGTAGCCCGCCCCGAAGACCACGCTGGGCAGCGCGACCGCCGCCAGCAGCATGAAGTCCAGTGCGCGGGTCGCCTTGGTCTGCCGCCGGGACAGCAGCCGCGCCGCGATGAACCCGCCGATCACCGTGATCGTCGAGGTGATGACGGCGTAGAGGAGCGACCGTTCGAGCGGCCCGATCAGGCCGGCCTGGTGGAACAGCGCCCGGTAGTTCACCAGGGTGATGCTGAACGAGCCGCCGTAGTCGCCCAGCAGTGAGGCGCTCACCGCGCCGAACGCGGGAATGCCGAGGGACACCACGAAGAACAGCCCGACGGCCGTGACCGCGGCGATCGCGCCCTTGCGGCTCAGGTGCCGGCGGGCGATCTGCCGGGACCGGGCCGACAGCACCGCGTAGGACCGGCCGCGGAGCGCGCGGGCCTGCAGGGCGAGGGGGATGGCGACCGCCGCGACCAGCAGCCAGCTCATGCCGGCGGCCAGCGGGAAGCTGGGCGGGAAGTTACCGATCGCCGCGTAGAGCTGGTAGGTGGCCAGCGAGAAGTTCGAGTTGTAGGCCAGGGTGGCGGCCACGCCGAAGTCGCTGACCGACTCGGCGAAGCCGATAGCCAGGGCGGACCAGATGGCCGGGGCGAGAATCGGCACGACCAGCCGCAGGGCGGCGAACCTCCCGGCCCCGTGCACCCGCGCGGCGTCCTCGAACTCCTGGCCCAGGCCGGCCAGCCCGGCCGTGATGGCCAGGAACGTGAACGGCACGCAGCGCAGGCCGAGGAGCAGGACCACGCCGAACGGCCCCATGATCGCGTGGGTGACCCAGGGCAGGTTGAGGCCGAGCCGGTACATCACGCCGTTCGGCTGGACCAGCCGCTCCCAGCCCAGGGCGGGCAGCCAGGACGGCAGCAGCAGGACCAGCCACATCGCAGGCGCGACGCCCCGGCGGCCGGGCAGGGTGGTGCGGGCGGCCAGCCAGGCCACCGGAAAGCCGATGGCCAGGCCCAGTGCGGCCGCGGCGCAGCTCACCCACAGCGAGTTGATCACGGCGACGAGCGTGGTCCCGGTGAACGTCTGGCGCAGGTAGGTCAGCGTGAACCACTGCGTCCCCTGGGAGAACAGCCGGGGCGATATCGCGAGGACGAGGAAGCACACGCACGGAGCGAGGATGAACAGCACGATGGCCAGCCAGAACAGCGGCATGCCCAGACGGCCGATGACCGGCAGCCCGCGCGTGGCGGCCGGCCCTCGCCGGCCCTGCGGTCCCCGTCCCGCCGGGGGCGGGGCGGAGACCACATCGGGGGTGAGTCCAGCGGTCATCGGACGATGTTGCCGTCGAACCAGGTGTTGATGGTGCCCTCCTGCGGGCCCCAGGTGTACGGGCTGATGGTCTGGGTCTTTACGCCGGACAGCGTGGGCAGCGACGACAGTGGCGACACGCCCTGGACCACCGGGTAGTAGAGCGAGTCACCGGTCGGGTCACCGCTCTGCATGACCTTCTGGCCTGCGGGGGACAGGACGAACTGGATGAACTGCTTGGCCTCGGCCTGCTCCGCGGCCGGTGCCTTGGCGTCGATGCCGATTGCGCTGGGCAGCAGCGTGACGGGCGGCAGGTACTTGACGGCCAGGTTCTTCCCGCCGAGCACGGCGCCGATGCCGGCCGAACTCTGAACCAGGGCCAGCTTGATCTGGCCGCTGCCGAGCGCCTGGAGGGTGTCGCCGTTGGTCGGGTGGATGACCAGGCCATTGGCCTTGAGCTGAGTGAAGTACTTCTCACCGGCGCTGACGCCGCCGAGGTAGTTCATCATCCCGGCGATGAACGGGTAGGTCGGGCCCGACTGCGACGGGTCGTTCATGCCGACCGCGCCCTTCCACTGCGGCTGGGTGAGCTGCTGCCAGGTGGTCGGGCGGGCTGGGGACCTTGGTCTTGTCGTAGACGACGGCGGCCATGAGCGTGACGCCGGTCGGCGTGTAGCTCTTGTCGGCCGGCACCGACTGGGTGCCGAGGCTGTTCCAGCTCACGTTCGGCTCGTAGCCCTTGAGCAGCAGGCCCTGCTGGTCGAGGCCGGCGAAGGCGGTGGCGCCGTCGACAAAGAGCAGCCCCCAGTTGGGGTTGTTCTTCGAGGCCTCGATCTGGGTCAGCAGGGGGCCGGTGGAGTTGTCGTCCAGCTTGACCGGGATGCCGGTGGCCTTGGTGAACGCGGCGACCATCGCCTTGTCGTAACCCTGGGCCGAGTAGACGGTGAGGGTCACCTTGCCCGACGACGAGCGTGCCCGACGAAGACGAGCGACGTGGTGCTTGAAGCGGAAGAACACCCGGCAATGGCCAGCGCACCGATGCTGGCCAGCCCGGCAATCAGGCGCATCCTGGTGCGCCGTGGCGAGCGAATCATGGCCACGAGCTTGCATAGGCGAGTCGTCGCGTCGGTGTCACCCGGGTGACCAGCAGGTGAAGTGCTGGTCACGATCTGGATCTAACTTTGGTCATGCCAAAGATTTAACGACTGTTACAATAGCTGGGTCGCGCAGGTTCGTGTGCGGTCGGCTACGGTAGGCGTCGGCCGGCCCGGCCAGCCTGTGGGCGGCGTCGGTTTGTGCGGGGCGGGCATAACCGCCCAAGGCCAAGTGAGCACCGCGAAAGTGAGGAGGCAGCCATGAGGAAAGCGTCAGTCGCTTTCCGCCTCCTCGGCGTAGACGCGGGCGGCATACGCCTCCAGCGACTCCTCGCACTGCTCCAGCGCCTTCTCGGTCGCCTGCCGGCCGTCGGCGCCGAACGCATCCCGGTCGCGGACTTTGGCGAGCCAGTTCCGCAGCTTGACCAGGTCGACCTCGTTCTCCTCGAGTTCGGCGTAGGTGAAGTGGTTGGCCGCGTACTCCTTCTTCACCTGCTGCAGGAAGTCCTCGCACTTGTCGACGATCTCCTCGTACTCGTCGTTCCGGGCCGCCTGGAACGACGCGCGCACTTCCTGCTCGCCCGCCAGCACGTCGCACGACATCAGCACGGCCGTGCCGGACATGTCGAGGATCTCCCGCCGGAGCCTGCGCAGCGCCCGCTCCGCGCTGGGGCTGGCCGGCAGGGCCGCGGCGGAGTTCTGCAGATAAATGGCGCCCAGGCTCTTGATCCGGCGCCAGACCGTCGAACGCAGCCGGGTTGGCTCGGACGGTACCCGGTAGATCAGGAGGAGCCAGCCCCCGGCTCCGCTGTCGTCGTCATCGGCCACCCGGCCATTGTCCACCAGGAGACGCGGATCACGGCACGCCGGGCGACCCGCTCTGCCCCGCTGCTCCTGCGGCTCCTCATCCAGGCGCGAGCTCCCATGGAGGTCCAGTGAACGCGCTTGCCCTTATCCTCACCGTCTTTGTGGCGTGCGCGGTCGAGGCCGTCGAGGCTCTCACGATCGTGCTCGCCGCCGGCCTGACCCGGGAGTGGCGATCCACATTCCAGGGCATGGGCGCGGCCCTGGTCGTCCTCGCGGCCGTGGTCGCCGCGCTCGGCCCCGCGCTCACGCTTATCCCGATCAGCGCGCTGCGCCTGGTGGTCGGCGCGCTGCTGGCCATCTTCGGCCTGATGTGGCTGCGCAAGGCCATCCTGCGGGCCACCGGGCACAAGGCCCTGCACGACGAGGCCAGCGCCTACCTGCGCGAGGTGGCGGCGGCTGAACGCGCAGAGCGCCACTCCCGGCGTGGCGTAAACGACTGGTACACGTTCACGCTGTCCTTCAAGGGCGTGCTCCTCGAGGGCCTCGAGGTGGTGTTTATCGTCCTCACGTTCGGCATCAACCAGGGCAGCATCTGGCTGGCGGTCATCGGTGCCGCCGCGGCGGTGCTGGTCATCACGGCCATCGGGATCGCTGCCCGTGCCCCGCTGGCCCGGGTGCCGGAGAACTCGATGAAGTTCGTGGTGGGCATCATGCTCACGTCGTTCGGCACCTTCTGGGGTGCCGAAGGCGCCGGGGTCCACTGGCCCGGCAACGACGCGTCGCTGCTCGGCCTGATCCCCGCGTTCGCCCTGGTTTCCCTGGCCTACACGGCGCTGCTGCGCCGCGGCGGGACCAGCGCGGCGGACAGCGGTACGGCCCCGGCTGGGGCCTCGGCCGCGGTCGACGCCTCGGCCGCGGTCGACGTGTCGGCTGCGGTGGACGCGCAGGCTGCGGCGGATGCGCCGGCCGCTGAGTCCGAGGCTGAGCCCACGGCTGAGCCGGCGCGGCCGTCCGGGAAGACGGTGAGTTGATCATGAGCTTTCGCGCAACGAGTCTGGGAGGCCTGAGCCATGAAGTGGCTTCGTTCGTTCTGGGATTTCTGGTACGACTTCGTGGTCGGCGACGACTGGCGGGGCGCCGTCACGATCGTGGCCGCTCTGGCCCTGACCGCCGTGCTCGTCCACGCGGCCGGCGTCAACGCCTGGTGGCTGCTGCCCCTGGCCATATTCGCCGCGCTCGGCTGGTCCCTGCGCCGGGCGACCGCGGGGAAGGCTTAGCGCTAGGTTCGCGCAGCGAGGTGAGCGGGTCCGCCGTTCGTGTGGCGGCGGGCCGGAGCGGGCTCGTTCCCTCCTGTGGGTCTGGGCTGAGGCGGGCCCGCACTCGTTGCGGCGGTAGGCCTCAGCAGGCCTAAAAATCTTCGTCCGGGTGTTCGTCTGGGGCCCTGGTTTTGTCGGACCCTCTCGGTAGGGTCGAACTAGACATCGAGCCTCGATCGGCCGGAGGGAGGTGACCCGGATGTGCGAAGGTCAGCGGGAAGCGTCGTCGCCGTCGTGTATGGGCGATGCGCTGTTAATGCTCAACACGGCGCTGGGTTACCTGACCGGCTGTGACGCGCCCGGCCTGGGGGTGGCCGGGCAGGCGGAGGTGCTGGCCGGGCTGGAGCGGGCCGAGGGCATGCACACCGCGGCCCGGGCCCGGGTCCTGTCCGCGTTCACCTCCTCGCGGGGGTTCGAGGCTGACGGCCAGTTCGGGCCGAAGCCGTGGCTGCGCGGCCTGACGAAGGTCACTAAGGGGGCGGCGGCCGGGGCGGTCGGCTGGGCGCGGCGGCTGGACGCCCACCCGGCGGTGGCCGAGGCGCTGGCGGCGGGGGAGATCACCGCGTCGTGGGCCCGGGAGCTGTGTTCCTGGACCGATCAGCTCCCCGGGGATCTGCGGGGCGACGCGGATCAGATTCTGCTGGCCGCCGCGGCGGGCGGCGCGGATCTGCGCGACCTGGGTGCCCTGGCGCAGGAGATGATCGACCGGTCCCGCAGCAGCCCGGATCCGGATCCGGGGCGGGACTTCACTGACCGGCAGGTCGGGCTGGAGACCACGCTGGGCGGGGCTGGGTGCCTGGACGGGGACCTGACCGCCGGCTGCGCCGCCGCGCTGCAGGTGGTGCTGGATGCCCTGTCAGCCAAGGTGGGCCCGGAGGATGTCCGGAGTTTGCCGCAGCGCCGCCACGACGCGCTTCAGGAGGCGTGCCTGCGGCTGATCGACGCCCGGATGCTGCCCGGCCGGGACGGCCAGCCCGTCCATTTGAACGTGCACATCGACCTCGCGGAGCTGCGCGGCCTGCCCGGCGCCTCCGGCCTGGAGAAATCCTGGTCGGCGGCCCGGGCGGCGGTCACCCCCGGGTCGGTCTACCTGACCGGCGCCGACGCCGAAGCGGCCGCGTGTGACGCCACCGTGCTGCCGGTGGTGACCGGGCCAGATCGACTGGACGGTCCTGGACCACCTCACCGACCTGCTCCTGGACATCCTGGCCCACCGCCACGACGACCACAGCGACGGCCACCCGGCCGGCCGCGACGATGACGGCGATGACAGCGACGGCGGCGGCTACGGCGACGACCGCCACAAAGCCCGCCCGGCCGCCGGCGGCCCACGACGGCGCGGCCACGACGGCGGCGGCGGCTCTGGCGGCGGCAGGACGGGTGCCGGTGACGGCCAGGCGGCCGGCCCCGGCCGCTCGGTCCCGGCGGCGGCCCGGCCGGTCCCGGCGGCGGCCCGGCGCGGCCCCGGCCCGGACCCCGGCCACTTCGGCGCCCGGCCCGCGGGCCGCGGCCCGGGCGGCCCGCTGAGCGGCTGCACCTGCCAGGACCGCAACTGCCCCGCCCCGCACCCGCTGACCCCCGACATCCGGCAACGCCTGCACGACGCCCTCCTGCAACTGGGCGCGGACCTGCTGTCCGGGCCCGGCGGGCTGGCCGGGTACCTGCGCACCCAGCTGCTGGCCCGCCCCTACACCGGGCACAGCCAGCCGCTGGACCTGGGCGCCCCCACCGCCGAGATCCCCCCGCACCTGCGCCGCGCGGTCATCCTGCGGGACCAGCACTGCCAGTTCCCGGGCTGTTTCCAGCCACCGTCACTCAGCCAATGCCACCACCGGATCCCCCGCTCCAATGAGGTGCCCCGAGCCTTCCGGACAGTCCATCCATTAGGATGGGCGTCTGGAAAGGTGAAGTAATTTGCCCGTCCGACCGAAGAAGAGCTTCTCACCGGAATTCAAGGACGAAGCCGTGAAGATGGTGATTGAGACGTCGCGCCCGATTGCCAAAGTGGCTAAGGAGCTCGGAATCAACGAAGGCACCCTCGGTAACTGGGTGGGCATATACCGCCGTGAGCATGCCGCGAAGAGCCGCCGCTAACCGTGAGTGAGCGCGCGCGGCTGCGCGAGCTCGAGCGGGAAGCCCGGGAACTGAAGATGGAAAACGAATTCCTGAAAAAAGCCGCGGCATACTTCGCCCGCGACCATCGGTGACCGATAGGTTTGAGTTCATCGACGCGGAGTATGCGGCTTACCAGGAAACGGGTGAACAGTACGTGCCGTCGATCGTGAAAATGTGCGGATGGATGGAGGTATCCCGTTCCGGGTTCTACGAATGCAGGAACGCGCCGGAATCGGCGACGGCGAAAAGACGCGGAATCCTCGCTTTGGTGGTGCAGAAGTCATTCGATGATTCCGACGAGACCTATGGCTACCGGCGGGTCCATGCGGACCTGGCGGCCTGGGGCGCGCCCGCCGGGCCGGAGCTGGTCCGCTCCATGATGCGCGAGCTGGGCCTGGAGCCCTGCCAGCCGCGGCCGTGGCGGTTCAGCCTCACCGAGGGCGACGGCCAGGAGCACGGCATCCCCGACCTCGTGAAGCGTGATTTCACCGCCGCTGCGCCCGGTGAGAAAATGGTCGGCGACATCACGTATATTTCCACGTGGGAGGGCTGGCTTTACCTGGCGACGGTCATCGACTGCCATAACGAAGGAAGTGATCGGCTGGGCAACAGATAATAACTACAAGACCCCGCTCATCGAGAAGGCTATCGAGATGGCCGCCCGTAATCACCCACTCGCCGAGAAAGCAATTTTTCATTCCGATCGCGGCAGCAACTATACATCTCAGCATTTTGCAGCGACGCTGAGAAAATATAGTATCCGGCATTCCGTCGGCCGCACAGGGATCTGTTACGACAATGCGATGGCCGAGTCGTCCTTGCTGCACTGAAGAACGAGCGCGTCCACCGGACCCAGTATCCCACCCGGGAGCCGCGCGCCGGGACGTGGTGAGGTACATCGAATTCTGGTATAATTCGAAACGTCGGCACTCCGGGCTTCAGTACCGGACCCCGCAGCAAGTCCGCGACGAATACCTGGAACGGCAGTCCGCAGCGTGAATTAACCACAAATACGCTGTCCGGAATTCTCGGGGCAGATAGGCGGCACCACCGCGCTGCACAACCTCACCCTGCTCTGCCGCTTCCACCACCTCATCGCCATCCATAAATGGGGCTGGGAACTGACCTACCACCCCGACGGCACCACCACCGCCCACGGCCCCCACGGCCCCCACGGCCAGACCCTCCACAGCCACGGGCCACCCGGCCAAGCCGCCTAACCAGCACGGCGGCCCCGGCCAACCCGCCGGGGCCCCACGGTCCCGATCGGCCGCCTAAGGCCTCTTATCCTCCTCGTCGGACTCGTTAGCTGCGCCTTCGAGGCCAAGTGCGGGAAGCCGTTTCATGGCGAGCGTGGCGGCAACTCGGCGGGCACTTCGCCGGCGAGGTGGGTGATGATTTTCCCGGCGATGGTGTCGAGTGTGGCTACTTCCTCGGCGGTGAGCAGGCCGATCATGTGCCGACGGACGGAGGCGGCATGCGGCGGTGCGGCGCCCCGGAGGGTGGCGCGCCCCTGTTCGGTCAGGCTGATGAGCGCCCCTCGTGCGTCGCCGGGACATGGCTGCCGCGCTACCAGGCCGCGGTGCTCCATCCGCCCAACGTGGTGTGCCAGCCGGCTGGTCGACCAGAGCAGCTGGGCAGCCAGGTCGCGAGCTCGCCAGCGGCCCTCGGGTTTCTCCGACAGCGTGGACAGCACGTCGTAGTCGGCCTCAGACAGGCCGGAATCCCGGTTGAGGTCGCGCGCGATCTGCAGGTCAAGCAGCGTGCGCATGCGCCGGTAGCGGCGCCAGGCGCGCTCCTGCGGCGCGGTCAGCCAGCGAGTCGATGCCACAGCTGCGATCCTAGCCCATTGCTGACATGTCAGTAACTTGGTATGATCACTGACGTGTCAGCAAAACTAGTGCTGCTCCGCATGAGGCGCGGGCTTGCCCCCAACGCGGTGCTCCGCGACCATCTGCTGGCGCGCCTGGCGCGCCTTTACCTCGGGCTCGGGGGCTTCGGGGTGAGCCTGGCGCTGATGGTGCGGGCCCGGCTTGGCCTTGGCCCGTGGGATGTCCTGCACCAAGGCATCGCTCGCCCTCTCGGGGTGCAGCTGGGGTGGGTGACTATCGGCGTCAGCGGGCTCGTCCTGCTGGCGTGGATCCCGCTGCGCCAGCGGCCCGGCCTGGGCACTCTGAGCAACGCGATCATCGTCGGCCTGGTGGTCAACGGCGCGCTGGACGTGCTGCCCACGCCGGAACCGCTCGGCTGGCGGGCGGTGTGGCTTGCTGCCGGGATCGGGCTGAACGGGCTGGCAACTGCCTGCTACATCGGCGCCGGCCTTGGCCCGGGCCCGCGTGACGGGCTGATGACCGGCATCGCCGCACGCGGGCACTCGCTGCGCGCCGTTCGCACGTTGATCGAGCTGTCGGTACTGGCGATCGGAGCTGCTCTGGGCGGGACCGTCGGCATCGGCACCGTGGCCTACGCGCTGTCCATCGGCCCGCTCACCCACGTGCTGCTGCCCCGGCTGACCGTAAGAGAGCTACCCCGGCAGGAAGGAACACGCCATGACTGAACCGATATTCGGGGTGGGCGTACCCTCCTCGGCCGGACCGGGCGACGATCCGGTCGGCTTTGCCCAGGATGCGGAACGGCTCGGTTATGACTTCGTCTCCGCCGCCGATCACCCCTGCGGCAGCAACCCCAGCTACGAGACGACGACCATGCTGACCTGGATCGCCGCGCACACTAGCCGGATCAAGGTGGCCAGTCGTGTCCTGGCCGTGCCGTTCCGCCGCCCGGCCATGGTCGCCAAGCTCGCGGCATCGCTGGACCTGCTTTCTGGCGGCCGGTTCATCCTCGGGCTGGGTGGTGGCTACTCCGACCAGGAGATCTCCGCTCTCGGCGCCCCAGTGCTGTCGCCGGCCGAAAAGATCGATGGCCTCGCAGAAGCGATTCAGGTTATCCGCGGCGCCTGGACACGCGCCGGTTACACCCAGGACGGGCGCCACCACAGCGTCCGTGACCTCGAGATGGAACCCAAGCCCATCCGCCCGGTCCCGGTGTGGCTGGGCACCTTCGGGCCGCGCGCGCTCACGGTCACCGGCAGGCTCGCTGACGGCTGGATCCCCTCATTGGGATACATGCCAGTCGAGGAGATTCCCGCCATGCGGCGCCGGATCGACGCCGCAGCCGAAGCAGCCTGCCGACGGCCAGACCAGATCCGCGGCATCCTCAACCTAAGCATCCGCGTCGACCCGGACGCCCAGCCGCAGCCAGATGCCGTCACCGGTTCGGCCAAGCAAGTGGTGAGCCAGCTACAGGGCCTGCTCGGACTCGGCTTCACCGGATTCAGCTTCATCGTCCAGGGCCCCGGCCAGATAACGAACATGCAGCAGATAGCCGAAGAAGTGCTCCCGGTCTTGCGATCCACCGGCTGACCAGGCCACGGCCAGAAAGGCCAGTCAGGACGCAGCTCAGGCAGCGCAGCGACCGGCAGTACATATGGGTCAGCTCGGGGCGGCGCTTGCGGTCGCGTGATGAATAGCTGGCCAGGCCGCCGGCCTGTCGGGGACGTTCAGAGCTGGATCGTGAGCCCGTCGTGGGCGATGTCAAAGTCGAGTTCGTCACGCCGGGCGAGCATGTCAGCGGACAGGTGAGTCAGGACGATCCGTCGGCTGGTGAGCTCGCTGGCGTGGCTGGCCAGATCGGCGTAGCGCAGGTGGTGGGGGACGGTCTTGTCGTAGTAGTAGGCCTCGGCGATCAGCAGGTCGGCCCCGGCGGCGGCGGTCACCAGGTTGTCAGTCCAGGCCGTGTCACCGGTATAGGCAATGGTCTTGCCGCCGATGCCGAGGCGCAGTGCCAGCGGCGGGGCACCGCTGGGATGGGTCACTTGCCAGCTGGTGACCTCAATCCCGGCCACGGCGGTGGTGCCGCCAGGGGGCAGTTCCACCACGTCGAGGCTGAAGCGGCGATCGGCGCTGGCCGATCCGGGGAACATGATCTCCATCGCCTGGCGGAGCCGTTCGGCGGTGCCGGGCGGGCCGGCGACGGTCAGCGGGCTGGTGCGCCGGGTGAACTGGCCGTCAAGGACGAGGAAGGGGAGTCCGCCGAAGTGGTCGCCGTGGAGGTGGGAGACGAGCACGGTGCCGATCTCGCCCGGGTCGAGGCCGAGGCTCTTGAGCGCGCTGAGCGACGTGGCGCCGCAGTCCAGCAGGACAGGGGCACGGCCGGCCTGGCGCAGGTGGATGCACGCCTGGTAGCGGCCGCCACTGCCGAAGGCGTCACCCGAGCCGACGAAGGTTACGGTGACAGCCGGGTCAGCTCCAGGGTTCATCAGGCACGATTCTGCCCCACGGCCCGAGCGGGTGACGCGATAATCATGCGCCGGGCCGGCGAGGCTGACCGTGCCGTCCACTCCGGCAGCTTCGCCGGGTGGCGCCCCCGGCTGTATGGGCCCGCGCGTAACAGGCCGGCGGCGGGCAGAACATTTCCCTCCGGGCGCAATAAGGAGAATCACCTGACAATTGGACGGCCGAGTAGGCGGGAGTGTGCGCCCGGTCGAGGCGAGAGCCGATCACGGAGCGTGAGGCAAAGCATTCCACCTCCGGGGATCCGAGCGCCGACTCGGTGCGTGCGCGAGGTGGGTTGGCCCGGAAGGCCGCTCGCGATTGCCCGTGGTGAGCAGGCAGCCGGGCCGGCAATTTGGGTGTCCCGTCATCGGCTCGGGCTGCGATGGTCGCGGATCACGGAGGCGAGATGGTCGCCATACGCGCGCCGGAACGCCTCGGTGCCCGGGGTGAGCTCGGTGAGGTTGCGGGCCACCTGTGGCAGTAGGGCTATGCCGCGGCTGCGAAGAGCACCAGCGCGATGCAGGCCGGGCCGAGATCGTCGGCCAGCTCGCCTGATTCGTGACGGCGGCGGATGCTGGCCACGACCTGATCGAGCGGGACGCCGGGCCGGTTGATGCCGGTGCCGATGGCTACTTCCATGGCCGGTCACCCGTCTGGTGCCGGGAAGGTAAGGAAGCGTGTGAGGACGGTCCGTGCCGGGACCTGGCTTTCCTTGTCCGGCTGCGCGTAGCGGCCGAGGAGTGCGATGTAGTCCTCGAAGAACGCGTCGAAGTCTTCGGCCGTGATCCGTATCGATCCTCGTGAGTACCGCAGTGTGTTCGCCCAGGCGCCCAAGTCATGGCGTTCAAGCTGGAACCGTGCGAACAGCTCTCGGCCACCTCGCTGCTACAGCTGAGCCCGGCCCAGGTAGCCAGGCAGCTGAAGAACGGCGGCCTCCCCAGCGGGACCCGGTATGGCATCGAGGCCTACCGGGTGATCTACTGCACGGTCTCCTCCTCCTACCGGCCCACGATCGCCAGCGGCCTGCTGGTGCTTCCGCAGGGCCGGCGCGGCACGCTCTCACTGGTCTCCTACGACCAATTCCACGGTCGCGAAGAAAGACAACGCGCCGTCGTTCCTGGACACCGACGAGAGTCGGCTAGTCTCCTTCTTCTTCGCCTCCGGCGGGTTCGCCATCGCAGCACCCGACTACCTCGGTCTGGGCGTGTCTCCCCTCCCGCATCCGTACATGCAGGCTTCATCGGAGGCGTCGGCGTCGGTGGACATGCTGACCGCCGCTGACCGGGTCAGCGCACAGCACCATGTCCGCCTGTCCCGCAAGGTGTTCCTCACTGGATTTTCGCAAGGCGGACAGGCCGCGATGGCCACAGGCCAGGCGATGCAGCGCAATCACTCACGGTGGGCGGTAGCCGCACTCGCCCCCATTTCCGGCCCCTACGACCTGGACTCAGAGTTTCCGGTGATGTTCGATGCCAACCGCGTCGACCCGCACCGGGCCTCTGGATACATCGCCTACATTCTCACGGCGTGGAATCGGCTCTACCACCTCTACGCCAACCCGAAGGACGTGTTCACCCCGCGGGTCGCCGATCAGATCAACAGCCTGTTCAACGGCAACAATGAGATCGACACCATCGCCGCGGCTCTTCCGCCCGCGACCAGACTGCTCCAACCCGCCTGGCGCACGCTGATCGAATACCCGGCCGGCCGCCTCGCCATGGCTATCCGCGCTAACCACGTGTGCCACTGGGCGCCGCAGGAACCAACCAGGCTCTATGCCTCGCACGGCGACCACGACGTGGTCTACGCCAACGCCGAGACATGCCTTCGCCAAATCAAGGACAAGGGCGGCCACGCTCAGATCGAAGAGATGGGCGAAGTCGACCACGTGAGCTCCGTCCTCGCGTCCCTGCCATTGATCCGCGCATGGTTCTCCCAGCTCGCCGCCTGATCGACGCCCGATCTGGCCGTCCCGCCCAAAAAGCAGCAACATAGACACAGGTCACGTAGGTGACATCACTTCCACTACGTCGTAGAGACCACTTCAGATAACGTGTCCACGACGGAGCTCAAGGCCCGTCCGGTTACCGCGTGGACACCCCGTGGATGACCGGCAGATCATCCCCCGAGTGCGTCGAGCAGCGCGCGGCAAATATCGGTGATGTCGACTATTCCGGCCAGACCGGCGTCGTCGATGACCGGCAGGTGCCGGAAACGGCCGCTAATCATGGTGTTAGCCGCGTCACGGATGCTTGCCGTCGCCTTGATGACGCTCAGGCGAGTGGCCATCAGTTCATGGATCCGGACGGCGTCGGGGTCTCTGCCATCCGCCATCAGCTGGACGAGGTCCGCCTCGGTGATGAGGCCGGTCGGCCGGCTGGTCTGCGCGTCCACGAGCACGAGAGCGGTCACACCTTTACGCCTCATCAGGTATGCGGCCGCGGCCACGTGGTCGTTGCGTTCTATCGTCGTCACCGCCGGCCGCATGATGTCGGCGACGTGGGCCGGGGCAGGTGGCGGGGGCACGGGCGGCTGCTGCGCAGAGGCTTCTGTCATGATCTGCTCCGTTTCCGGGGATCCCGGCCAGATCCCCTGGGGACTGTGGCCATGCTCCACGCTATGACCGGCGTCAGCCAGACGGTATTTCACCGCCGGCTATCGCAGCATTGCGGCTCGCGCTTGCTGGACCGAACCCGCAGGCCTCTTCGACGGCCGGACCAACGGCGCCGGCTTGATGGCGTTCGAGCTTGAGCTGGTGCCGCCCGCTGGCACGACCGAAGATCAGCAATTAGGTAGGGGGGAGTTGCAGCCCGCCCTCATGCGCCTCTTTCGCGTGATCGATACGGGCGAACACCTGCAGGGCGGGCGCTCCTGAACCGTCCAGATCGGCGGGGATGCGCTTCGTCCGGCACAGGTTCGGCCCGACCCATCCGCACTCGCGCTGTTGGTGCCGGGGTGCCTAGCCTGCTTCCATGCCGATGGCGCGATCCGGGAGGAACCTCGATGGCTGACGCCGACGATGTACGCCGCCTCGCGCTGGCCCTGCCGCACGTGGAGGAGATCGACAGCGACGGCTTCGACTTCCGGATAGCCGGCAAGGGGTTCGTCTGGTCCTACCCGGAGCGCAGGCCGGGCAAGCCCCGGCTCATCCGGACCGACATCGCGGTGCTTTTCGTCGGCGACGAGGCCGAGAAACAGGCTCTGCTCCTCGGCGAGCCCAGGGTCTTCTTCACTACGCCCGGGTACGACGGCTGGCCGCTGGTGATGCTGCGGCTAGCGGAGGTGGACGTCGAGCGCCTGTCGGAACTTGTGACCGACGCGTGGCGGATGCGCGCCCCCGAAGCGCTCGCCGGCCAGCTCGACAGCGCCGGCCAGCCAGGCGCCTGGCCTTCCAAGTGTCAAGGCCGCGATTTAGCGGAAAACGTCCGCTTGGCCCAGCAGGGCCACGCAGGCACGGTTACCCGGCTGCCGGTCGCTTTAGGCCTCGGATCGATGATCATTGGCGTCAGCGGATCTCAGTACCGCCGTGCACTATCCGCTCGGAGCCGGTGGGCAGTGGCCGCGATCATTTCCTGCGCAACGAGATCTCGTCGGAATCGTCGATTTTGTCCGCGTCGATGGCCCGCAACCCAACGCCCAGGCGCTCGCGGGATTGCCGCAGCAGCCTGAGAGAGATGCCCGATGGGTTCTGCGGGTCGGCGCGGTCCGGGTCCGGATCAGCCCCGTGTTCCTCGATCAGGTGAACCTGGAGGGCGGCGGCGATTTCGTCTGCCGCCTTCAGCGCGTGGTAGATGGCCCGGTCCCGTGCGTTGTCGTCAGCCATGCCGCCAGTATGGCCCGCCCGCTGCGGGGAAGGCATGGCGGCCGCGCCACCTGTCTTCCCCGCACCGCCCCCGGCCTAGGCCTCGGCCATAGCGCTGACCACGGAGACCCGGGCCGCCCGGCGCGCCGGGAGAACGGCAGCGAGCAGCGCGGCGCCGGCGCCGATCGCCACGAACAGGCCGATCTCCGCGAACGGAATCGATATCACGCCCTGGCCCCCGGTCGACTTGATGAAGGCGTGCACCATGGCCCACCCGAACGCCGAGCCCAGGCCGACGCCGAGCGCGATGGCCAGCAGCCCCATAAACAGCGCCTCGGTCAGCAGCATGCGGCGCAACTGGCCCCGGGTCAGGCCCAGCGCCCGCATCAGCGCCGACTCCCTGGTGCGCTCGATCACCGACAGCGTGAGCGTGTTCGAGATGCCGAACAGCGCGATCAGGACGGCCAGCCCCAGCATCGTGCCGAACAGGGCCAGGATCTGGTTGACCCGGTTGGCCAGGCTGCTCTTGTAGTCGGCCTCGGTGTTCACGACGAGCAGCGGGTCGCTGGCGGTCGCGGCGTTGACCGCGGCGCGGGACGCGGCGGTCGTGGCGCCCGGAGCCCCATTGATGTACACCGCGTCGGCGCCGGCCGGCCGGAAGCCGCGGGTGAAATCGCCGACCGACATCAGCACGTCCGGCATGGCCAGGCCCGCGCTGTTGTACACCGCCACCACCCGCAGGACCTCCGAGCCCCCGTCCGGCGTGCTGACGGCGAGTGTCCCGTCCTGATGGATGCCGAGCGCCGCCAGCTGGCTGGAGTCCACACCGGCCGTCCCGGCCGTCACCGAGCTGAGCGAGCCGGAGATGATCGCCGGCTTGACGCTGGCCCCGAGCGCGCTCGGGCCGATCGCGCCGACCGCGGCGCTCTGCCCGTTCACCCGCGCCTGACCGTTGTAGGCGGGCGCGACAATGCCCAGCGACGGCTCGGCCTCCAGCGCGCTGACGACCTGGGCCGGGACCGTCTGGCCGCCCCGTCCCGCCTGCACCACGTAGTCGAACGGGTAGTGCTGGGCGATCGTCGCATCGCTGGACGCCTGAGCCGATGAGATCACGACGGTGAACACGGTCATCAGCGTGATGCCGATCATCAGCGCCGCGGTGGTGGCCGCGACCCGGTGCGGGTTGCGCCGCGCGTTAGCCGTGGCCAGCCGCGCGGTCGGGCCAGCCAGCGGCTGCGGGAGCCAGCCGAGGAACGTGATGACCGGGGGGACGATCAGCGGCCCGAGCGCGAGCACGGCCACGAAGCAGACACAGCCGCCCGCGGCGATCTGGACGAAGCCCGACTGCCCGCTGACGTGCTGCATACCGGTGTAGGTGAGCAGGATCCCGGCCGCCGCGAACACGACGGCCACCGCGACGCGCAGCCAGCCGATCCGCCCCCCGCCCACCTCCCCATTCCCGTTGCCTGGCTGCTCGTGCTGGCCGCTGAGCGCGGCGACCGGAGCGACGCGGGTCGCTGACCGGGCCGGCACCACCGCGGCCACGACGGTGACCGACAGCCCGGCCGCCATCGAGATCGCGACCGTCGACGGGGTCAGCACCACCGGCCCGGACGGGATGGATGCGCCGAACCCGGCGAACAGCCGCTGCAAACCCCAGCCCAGGCCGATCCCGGCCACGACGCCTGCGGCCGACGCGACCACGCCGACGACCATCGATTCCAGGAGCGTGCTGCTGAACACCTGGCGGCGGCTGGCGCCGACGCAGCGGAGCAGGGCCAGTTCCCGGCCGCGCTGGGTGATCAGGATCGTGAACGTGTTGTAGATGACGATGCAGGCGACGACCAGCGCGATGAGCGCGAACACCAGGATCACCGTCGTGAACTGCTGGGTGAAGTGCACCGCCGCGGTGGCCTCGCTGGTGGCGAGCTGGCTGCCGGTCTGCACCTGGTCGCTGGACAGGCCGGGCAGCGCGGCGATCCGGGCGGTGAGCGCGGCCTGGGAAACGCCCGCAGCGGCGCGGATGACGACCTGGTCGTAGCCCGCCCGTCCGGTGACGCTGAACCCGGTGGCCGTCTCGAAGGCGGTCACGGTCGCGTTGCTGAACTCGTGGTTGACCCCGAAGTCGACCGTGCCGGCGAGCTGGAAGGCCCGCACCCGCCCGGTGTGGTCGACGACCCGGACCGTCTGGCCCAGCCGGAGATGCTCGTCGGCCGCGGTGGCCTTGTCCACGGCCACCTGGTCAGCCGCGCTGGGCAGGTGGCCGGATGACACCGTGAAGCCGCGCAGCCGCGAGTCGCTGGCGACGTTGATGCCGATGCCCGGCACCTGGCCGTTGCGGATGACCTGGCCGTTGCGGCCGACCAGCGGGGCCCGGCCGACCAGCCGCCCGGCGGCCGAGGCGACACCCGGGGCCGTACGGACCTCGGCGAGGACGGAGGCGGGCACCGACGGCGCATCCGGGCTGCCCAGGCGGGCCTCCTGGCCCGAGTGGGGGCTCACCGCCGCGTCAACGTTCTTCGCGCCGGCCGCGAAGCTGCTGAAGAAGGCCTGGTTCATCGATGCGCCCATCACCAGGGTGCCGGCGACGAACGCGACCCCGAGCAGGATGGCCAGCGACGACAGCGCCAGGCGGGTTTTGCGATGCCGGAGGCCGGCCAGGGTGGTCCGCAGCATGGCCGCGTCACTCCCCGGCCCGCTTGAGGCGGTCGAGCACCGATTCCGGCGTGGGCGCGGACATCTCGCCCGAGACCCGGCCGTCGGTGAGGAACAGGACCCGGCCGGCGTAGCTGGCCGCGACCGGGTCGTGCGTGACCATGACGACCGTCTGGCCCAGTTCGCGGACCGAGGCGCGCAGGAAGCTGAGCACCTCGGCGCCGCTCCTGGAGTCCAGGTTGCCGGTGGGCTCGTCGGCGAAGATGACGTCCGGCCGGGTGATGAGCGCCCGCGCGCAGGCGACCCGCTGCTGCTGGCCGCCGGACATCTGGCTCGGCCGGTGCCGCAGCCGGTCGGCCAGGTCGAGGGAGGTGATGACCCGGTCCCACCAGTCCGGGTCCGGCTTGCGCCCGGCCAGTTCGAGGGGCAGCCGGATGTTCTGCTCGGCGGTGAGCGTCGGCAGCAGGTTGAACGACTGGAAGACGAACCCCACCCGCCGGCGGCGGAGCATGGTCAGCGCCCGGTCACCCAATCGGGAAATCTCGGTGTCGCCGATCCGGACCGAGCCGGAGGTGGGCGTGTCCAGTCCGGCGAGGCAGTGCATGAGTGTGGATTTGCCGGACCCCGACGGCCCCATGATCGCGGTGAACTCGGCGGCAGCGAAGGACGCCGTGACGCCGTCCAGGGCATAAACGGCGGTATCGCCGGAACCGTACATCTTCACCAGGTCGGTCGCTGCGAGCGCGGCGTGCGCGGGAGCGAGCACGGGAGGGTGCATGGCTGGTCTCTCCTCGGATGAGCGGGGCCGTTGCCGGCAGGCGTTTCAGCGCCCGCTCGGCACGCTAGGGGAGCGGCCCGCCGCGCCGCGTCGGCCGGGAAACTGGTTCGCGCGTACCTCTCCGGGGGCCATCGGAACGCCCGGCTACGCCGCGAGGATGACCCGGAGCGGGGCTGGGTTAGCGGCGCCGGGCCTTGACCATGCCGCTCTCGTAGGCCAGGACCACGGCCTGGACGCGGTCGCGCAGGCCGAGCTTGGCCAGGATCCGGCCGACATGGGTCTTGACCGTGGCCTCGGAGACGAACAGGCGGGTGGCGATCTCGGCGTTGGACAGGCCGGCCGCGACCTGGACGAGTACCTCGCGCTCACGCTCGGTCAGGTCGGCGAGTTCCGGCGGCGGCCGCTCGTCGGCCGGCAGCAGCGGGACGAAGCGGTCGATGAGGCGTCGCGTCGTCGACGGGGCCACCACCGAATCGCCCGAATGGACGCTGCGGATCGCGAACAGCAGTTCCTGCGGCGGCACGTCCTTGAGGAGGAAACCGCTGGCCCCGGCCTTGAGCGCCGCGAACGCATACTCGTCGAGGTCGAACGTGGTCAGCATCGAGGACGCGCGGGGCGCCGTCGGTCCCGCAGATCTGCCTGGTGGCCGCCACCCCGTCCAGCCGCGGCATCCGCACGTCCATGACCATGACGTCGGCGGCTCTGGCGGCGCGCGAGGTCCACGGCGGCGACACCGTCGGCGGCCTCCCCGACGACGGTCATGTCGTCCTGCGCGTCCAGCACCATGCGGAACCCGGTCCGGACCAGTTCCTGATCGTCGACGAGCGCGACCCGGATCGTCACGCGGCGCCCCGCCCAGCCCGCCCAGCCTGCCCGGCCAGGTCCGCGGGGCCGGGCAGCGCGGGCACGGTGAACGGCAGCGTCGCCGTCACCTGGTAGCCGCCGCCGGGCCGGGGACCCGAGCGGACGGTCCCGCCGTACAGTTCCGCCCGCTCGCGCATGCCGGTCAGGCCGTGGCGCCGGCCTCGGGGGCGGCCGCGGCACCCCGGCCGTCGTCGGCGATGCACAGCATCAGGCCATCCTCGCAGTACGCCAGGGTCACCGAGCGCCGATGCGCTGGGGCCACCGTGCTTGCGCGTGTTGGTCAGCGATTCCTGGATGACGCGGTAGGCGGCCAGGTCGGCGCCGCCGGGCAGTTCCTGGGGCAGGCCCTCTACGGTGAACGACACCGGCAGCCCCGACGCTCGCGCCTGTTCGAGCAGCTCACCGACCTGGCTGGATGCCGGGCTGCGGGGCGAGCTCGGCCCGGTCGTCCGCGGTGCGCAGCACGCCGAGCAGCCGTCGCATCTCGGTCAGGGCCTGCCCGCCGGTCCGCGAGATGGCCCCCAGCGCCTCCCCGGGCCCGCTCCGGCTGCGCGTCCAGGGCGAAGGCCGCGCCGTCCGCCTGGACGACCATGACGCTGACGTTGTGGGCGATGACGTCGTGCATCTCCCGGGCGATCCGGGCGCGTTCCGCGGCCGCGGCGATCTGGGCCTGCGCGTCACGCTCTCGCTCCAGCCGCGCCGCCCGCTCCTCCAGGGCCCGGTAGTAACCGCGCCGGTACCGGGTCGAGTCACCGAGCACCCAGGCCAGGACGGTGGGGACGGCGAAGAAGAGGAACACCTCCCCGGCCGACAGCGGCGAGCGGATCACCCGGCCGGGCGCCCAGCGGGCAATGGCCACGACCGCGCCGATGAGGCAGACGCCCAGGCCCGGAACGGAGATCCGGCGGGGCCGGTAGGCGGCCAGCGTGTACAGCAGCACCAGGATGGCCACGTCGGAGCCGACCGGTCGGCCCAGCGCGACCTGGAGAGCACCGGCCGCCGCCGCCGCGACGAATGCTCCAGTCGGGTGCCTGCGCCGGAACATCACGGGGGCGACGATGGCGATGACCCATACGACGTGCAGCGGCCACCCCGCATGCGGCCGGACCGCCATGGCGCCGCCGAGGAAGAGCAGGCCCAGCGCCAGCCCGCCGTCCAGCAACCTGGGATGACGGCGGGGCCAGGCATACAGCGCTTGCACGCGATCAGCGTATGACGGCCGGTCAGCCGTGTCGTCAGCCTGCAGGCTGACGGCATCCGCCGCAAGGCGGACGCCCCGGGCCGCGAAGCCCTGGGGCCGGCTGCGGCGTCATGTGCTCTGCGTTACATTCTGGGACTGCTGGAGTTTCCGGATTTCCACCCCGGGAACGCCGCCTGGGGGGACCAATACCACACCTCACAGGAGGCCTTTGTGTCGCTTCTCGCGTCGGTTAGCCTGCCGACGTCTCCGTATCCGCCGCTGGCCGTGGGCTTCTTCGGCCTCGGCACCGGTTACCTGATCTACGGTCCGCAGGAACTGTTCGGCTTCCCCAAGCGGGACGAAAGCGTCGACTACGCGTCCGGTGTCTGGGGCCTGTGGATGCCCGGCTTCATGCAGTTCCTGGCCGGGACCTACCTGTTCCTCGGGCTGACCCTGTTCGGCACCTTCACGGCGAAGCCGCTGTATATGGCGGCGCTCGCGTTCACGGCGTTCGGTGTCCACTGGTTCGCGCTCGGCTGGAACCGGATCCGGCGCACGGAGTCCGAGGCTGAACGTCGGGATGAGCGTCGCCTTCCTGCTGCATCTCGGTCCTCGGCATCATCGTGTTCTTCGGGGCCGCGGATTCGCCCGTGGCAGGCGTGTTCATCGGCCTCGCCGGCGTGTACCTGACCGAATTCTTCGCCAGCCTCAAGGCCGAGCTGCCGGGGATTGGGCAGATGGCAGAACGGGCCCTCGGGTTCTTCCGTATCGGCACCGGCTTGTGGCTGATGTACCTGACGTTCGCGGTCGCACTGAACTTCGTGCTCGGCTACACCCTTCCGCTCTGACCCGAGTGGGGCCTGCGCCGGCCACCGCCGGCGCGGGCCCGGCCCGGTCAGCCGGGTCAGCCGGGTCAGCCCATCGTGGTGACCACCAGGCAGGCGGCCGTGGCCGTCTCGACCAGCGCGCCGAGCACGTCGCCGGTGATGCCGCCGAGCCGGCGGACGGCGTGAGCGGCCAGGGCCAGGGAAGCGGCCAGGCCGGCGCCTACCGCGACCGGCAGTATCCATTCGACCGGCACCGACGCGACCGCGGCGGCGGCGAAGGTCCCGCCGATGGTCGCGGCCAGGACGATCACCGTCACCACCACCGGGATGGCAGGCTCCACCGTGCCGGCCACCAGCGCGCCCAGGCCGTCACGCCGGGCGGCGGGCACGCCCCGGCGGCAGGCCCAGGTGAGGGCCAGCCTGCCGGTGACCGCCGCCACGATCACGGCCGCCGGGCCCCGGCCGTCGGCGTCGGCCTGGGTGAGCGCCGCGACCTGGATCAGCAGCGTCAGGACCAGCGTGGCCACGCCGAACGGGCCGATATCCGACCGGCGCATGATGTCCAGCGCCTGATCGGCCGGGCGGTGGCTGCCCAGGCCGTCGGCCAGGTCGGCCAGGCCGTCGAGGTGCAGGCCGCGGGTGAGGACGGCGAGCGAGCCGACCGCGAGGGCGGCGGCGACGAACGATCCGGTGTGAAGCAGGTGGTCGCATACGTACAGGACGGCGGCGGCAATGACCCCGAGCAGCAGGCCGACGGCGGGGGCCCAGGCCATGGCCCGGCCCGCGAGCTCGGGGGAGGGTGCCTCGGCCGCACCGCCTTCACCGGCGCCCCGGTGGGTGACCGGAAGCACGCTGAGCAGCGTTATCGAGAGGGTCAGTCCATCGCGGCGCATGGCGGTTCAGCTTAGGGCGTACGGCCCGGCCCAACGGGCACTTCCCCGCCCCGTAATGGACACGTACTATCTCAACCATGGCGGAGTGGTGGTCAATTGAGGTCTTCCATGCCGACCTGTCGGCCAGGCGGTGGAAGGACTCCTACGAGCAGGCGCTGATCGAGGCGGCGGTCACGAACGGCGCCCTGGACTGGGCCTGGCATGAGCATCGCACCGGGGTGGTCCTGGAGGTGGCGTTCGAGGACGACGGCCAGTGGGAGGCGTTCCGTAACCTGCCCGCCGTCCGCGGCGCGCTCGACGCGGCGCCCGACCCGGTGAACGGGCTCATCGTCTACCGGGGCCGCGGAGGTGCGTCCGGCTCGCGGAAACGGCGCCGGCCGAAGCCGTCGCCGGCCGCGGGCGCCCTGGCCCTGGAGGAGCCGGCCGAAGAACAGCGACTGGACGTCACCGGTGCCTCGCCGCCCGAGCCGGTCCCGGCCGGGCTCGCGGAAACCCCCGGATTGTGACCCGCGCCGGGCGCGTCGTTTCCCCGTGCGTGGTGAATCCACCGCCTCCCACGGTGCAGGATGGGGGAATGAGGGAAATACGCGTCACCGCAGATGACCTGCGGGCTGCGATCGAGCGCACTGGTTACTACCCCGGGCTGGTCACCGATGCCGTCTGGTCGTCGCTTGGGCCGGAGCCCGTCCGCGCATACTTCGTCCAGCACGACGCGATCTTCGACCCCGGCATGGAGGTCCGCCGCCACATCACGGTGCTGGCGCTCACGCCGACCCGGCTGATCTACTCCCACACCGACGAGCACCTGGCCGAAGAGCCCGACACGCGGCCGCAGGCGGAGACCAGCACCGAGGCGGTCCGCTTCTCCCGGGTGTCCTCGGTGGCGCTGACCCGGGTCGTCCCGGACCCGGCGTCCTACGTGCCCGGCGTGACGATGCCGAGCGAGGTCGTGATGACGATCGGGTGGAACGTGCTGTCCCACGTCGAACTGGAACCCGCACACTGCGGCGACGAGAACTGCGAAGCGGACCACGGCTACCTCGGCACGATCACCGCCGACGACCTGACGCTCCGGGTGAGCGAGGCGGCCGACGGCGAGGACGGCGTCCGCCAGGTGCTCGCCTTCGCCACCGCGCTCTCCGACGCTACGGCGGGCAGCGGCCGGTAGGGGCTGGCCCCAAAGTTCGCAGCAGGGTACAGGGGCCCCGATAGGACGCGTAATGTGCGTTGCCGTTACGCTCCTGCAAGTGACAGGATGTTCCAGCAGGACCGGTCAGATCCAGGCACGAACAACAGGGATGCGCGCGAGCAGCAGGCAAAGGAACGTTTCCGCATGACGCCCGAGCCGAGAAGTGCCCCCTTCGTGCCGTCATATGGGTCGGGTACGCTCGCGGAAATCGGGTCGTCCCTGCTGGCCTCGGTCGGCGGCGCGGGGGACAACGTCCTGGGCCTGCCCGCGATGCGCACGGCGTGCCTCCTGGTGGTGGACGGGCTGGGCTGGGAACTGCTGCGTGATCACCCAGCGGCGGCGCCGTTCCTGTCCGAGCTGGCCAGGAACGCCGGGCCGCTGGCGGCCGGTTTTCCCGCGACCACCGTGACCAGCCTGACGTCGCTGGGCACCGGCACCGCGCCCGGCCAGCACGGCGTCCTCGGCTACCAGGTCGCCATCCCCGGCGAGAACCGGCTGCTGAACGGCCTGCGGTGGGACGAGCGGATCGACCCGGAGCGGTGGCAGCCGCAGCCGACGATCTACGAGCGCGCGGCCGCCGCCGGAATCGGGGCCTACCACGTCGGGCAGCGAGCGTTCCGCGGCACCGGGCTGACCCGCGCGGCGATGCGCGGCGCCGAATTCCTCCCGGCGGACAGCATGGGCGCGCTGGCCGCCCAGGCAACCGTCGCGGCCAGTGAGCCCGGGAACTCCATCGTGACCGTCTACCACGGTGACCTGGACGCGACCGGGCACGTCTTCGGCGTCAGCTCCGAAGCGTGGTACTACCAGCTGGCCCACGTCGACAAGCTCGCCGAGCAGATCGCGGCGGCGCTGCCCCAGGGCACCTGCCTGTACGTGACCGCCGACCACGGGATGGTCGACGTGGCGGCCGAGGACCGGATCGACGTGGACGCCGTCGGCGAGCTGCGTGCGGGGGTCGCCCTGCTCGGCGGCGAGCCCCGGGCCCGGCACGTCTACGCGGTGCCGGGCGCCGCGGCCGACGTGCTCGCCACCTGGCGGGAGATGCTGGGCAACCGGGCCTGGGTCGTCTCCCGCGACGAGGCCATCAAGGAAGGCTGGTTCGGCCCGGTCGACCCGGGTATGGCGGCCCGGATCGGTGACGTCGTCGCGGCCCCGGCCGGGACCAACGCGATCGTGGCCACCGAGGCGGAGCCGAGAGAGTCGGCGCTGGTCGGCATGCACGGGTCGCTCGCGCCATCCGATCAGCTCATCCCGATGCTGTCGCAGCCGGTCGGCTGACCTAGCGCGGCAGGCCCGGCCCGGCGAGGTCGTGGCGCCCGGTCAGGATGAGCCAGGTGAGGACGCCGGCGATGACCGCGACGGCGGCCGGCTGGTAACCGGCCACGGCGATCGTGGCCGCGCTGACCGCGGCGGCGACCGCCACCCGCAGCCCCAGGACCACGGGCCGGCCATGCCGGATCCGGGACAGGCCGCGGAGGCGGGCGGCCAGGTCGGCGTAGGCCTCGCCGCGCCCGGACGCCGTGCGCAGGGTCGTGTAGGCGGCGGCCGCCTCGGCGAAGCGCGCCGGATCGCCGCCGTCGGCGCGGTCGGGATGGGTCGCGGAGGCGATCCTCCGCCAGGCCGCGCGGATGTCATCGTCGGTCAGATCGGGCCGGGGCGTAAGGCCCAGGATTCCGAACGGATCGGTGATCACCTGGCCTCCTCGGCGCGCGCTCCCGTCTCGGGGCCGAACGCCTCATCGAGGAACGCGGTCACATCAGCCGGCGCGCGGGGTGGCGGGGGCGCGGGACGGGCCGCCGCGGGAGCGGCGGCGGTGGCGGGCGGCCCGGCGGGCACGCGGGACAGCGCGGCCGGCGCCGCGACCAGCCGCTTCACCTGAACGAAGGTGACCCCGCCCTGGTGGACGTAGGCGGCCTGGCCCACGCCGAGACCGCGCACGATCTCCGGGTCGACCACGGGCGTGTGGCGGATCCGGGACGAGCCCTCTTCGCTCCACACCGGCGCCGCGATCATCCGGCGGGTGCTGTCGACATATCTCCTTGTCCCGGCCAGCCCGACCACCGGGTCGGGGTGCGGCGTGCGCAGCAGCCAGATCCCGCCTTCCGCCGTCGCCGCGATGCGGTACCGCTCGTCCTCGTCGGCGGCGAGCCCCGGCCAGGACTGCGCCGAGACCTGTACGGCCAGCCCGAGCGACCGGGCCCGCTCGTACAGGGCCCAGATCGGCAGCCGCCGCGACACGGCGCTGAATTCATCAACCGCCAGAAGAACCTCCGCGTCCTGGCCGGGGCCGCTGACGTAGGTGGCCAGCATGTCCACCAGCGCCCGGGCCTGCGCCTCGGCGACCGAGGTTTCGGCGGTGCCCTCGAGGATGCAGTACCAGACGTCGGCGTCGCCGAAGCCGCCGGACGGCTCGAAGCCGGTCCCGAGCCGGCGCCACAGGGTCCGGTACCGCAGGGCCACGTCCGGGATCAGGTGTGACCCGGCCCGCAGGGTGGCCAGGGCGTCCTCGTGGCCGGGGCCGGCGTACGCGTCGGCCAGCCAGCCGGCGTCCAGCCTCGACAGAAAGTCCGCTGATCCGGCCGGGGGCCCCGGCGGCGCGTCCACGGCCAGCGCCACGATGGCCTCCATGACGTCGGCGTAGTACGCGGCCGAGCCGGTGCCGTGCTCGATCAAGTCCAGCAGCGTGGTGGTGAGCCGGGCGGGCGGCAGGTCCCATAGGGAAAGGCGAGCGTCGTCCGGCCAGACCGCCGTCGACCGGGCGCCGGAGTCGCGCAGCACGCGGCGGGCGCGGTCCGCGATGCGGCGCGAATCCGCGCCGCCCTTGCAGTCGAGCACCACGAGCAGCGGGCGCCGCCCGGTGCCGGCCGCCTGTCGGCTGAGCGCGGTCGCCATGAACCCGGCCCACAGCCGGAGCAGCAGGGTGGTCTTGCCGGTGCCGGTGGTCCCGATGACCACCTGGTGCGACCGGAGCCGGGCGTAGGGGAGGGCCGTGACGGGCCGGGCCGGGTGCCGGACGGCGCGGATCGTGGCCCCGATCACCACGTCCCCGTTCCGGTAGGTCAGGGGGACCGAACCGGGGGCCGCGATCCGGGCCCGGGCGCTGCGGACCTGGCGGCGCCACTGGCGCCGGTCGAAGCTGATCGCCGAGCCGGGGGACAGCCCGCCACTGCCGGTCTCCATCCGGTAAATGCGGTAGGACCAGGCCAGGCCGCCGGCCAGCAGGCCGAGCGGGATGGCCGCGGGCGCGATGGCCACCGCGGCGGCGGGCACGTGCCCGGACGTGGCCAGCCGCCACATGGCCAGCCAGGCGTGATACGGCGCGTCGGCCACCCGGTACCAGGCCGGGCCGCCGGGACGCCGGCCGAGCCGGGGGCGGCCAGGGCCGAGGCGGCCAGCCACACGGCCAGCATCGGCAGGCACCACAGGGCGGCGGCGTAGAGGCGGCGGGGAGGCCAGCCGGACAGCCAGGCGTAGGTGGCGGCGCAGGCCGCGACGAGCGGCCACCGGAGCCGCCGCGACGAGCGAGCGCGACATGGCGGTCAGCTTGATCAGGCGCCGTAGCCCGCGGGCGGCGGCGCGCAGCGCGAGGAGGGCCAGGTACTGGCGGATCATGGCGGCGGGACCGGCTCGAAGGAAGCGCGGCTTGGCAGGTCCCTGATCTCTACCCGGGACGCCAGCGGGCCCAGGGCGGCCCGGGCCCGCAGCACCGTGGGCCGCGCGGAGGGTGAGCAGACGTAGAGGGCGCGGGCATGGCGCGGGGGGCGCCCGGGTACGGCGGCGTCGGCGGCCGGGGCGCCGTAGTCACCCGTGCGGGCCAGCAGTTCGCGCATGATCGCGGTGGTCCGGCCGACGGTCTTCCGGGTCAGTTCCGCCTCGATGGCCCAGCATTCCCCGGCCCACGGCACCGGCGCGCCGTCCGGCCAGTGCACCTCGCCGTCCGGCAGGTGCTCGCGGGGCCGGCTCCCGGCCCGGGCCCGCAGCCGGCGCTCGCCCCGCCAGAACGCTCCCGCCTGCTGGTAGCCGCCCGTGGCCTGCAGCGCCAGCCGGACGGTGGTGACCGCCCGGATGTGCGCGAGGCGGGACAGGGCGGGCGGGATCGGCGCGTACCGCAGGCCGCAGGCGGCCAGGCCGGTGCGGGTGAGCCACACCCAGGACGTCCCGGGGCCGAGCCGGGCCGTGTCCGCGTAACCGAGGCGCCGCCAGCGGGCGGCGGCGGCGCGGGCCCTCGCGTAAAGTTCCGCCGAGCACCACGGCCAGCAGGTCCGAGCTGCAGGCCGTACATCTCGGCGGTGTAGACCATGCCCTCGATGTCCCGCTCGCCGAGGCCGCCCGCCCCGGCGGGGCGACCGGGCCGCTGCGCACCGTCATAGGTGATGCACATAATGCCCCCGATCCCCCGTTCCGTCACGCCGCGCAGGCCACGCTGCCCCGGGCCTTTCATGATCGGGTCAAGAAAACCGCAGGATCTGCGGATAACGTCACCCGATGATGGGGAACGTCGCTGTAAGCCCGATTCCGTGGCGCGGGGGTGTCAGAGGGGGCGGGACCAGTTCTGGCCGACCAGGTCGTGGCCGAAGCTGTGGTGCTTCTCCTCGCCGGTCAGCTGGAAGCCGGCCCGTTCGTAGATGCGCCGGGCGTCGGCCAGGACGCTGTTCGTCCAGAGCATCATCTCCTTGTAGCCGGCGGACCGGGCGAAGCTGAGGCACTCCTCGACGAGTCGGGAGCCGATCCCCAGGCCGCGGGCCGTGGGATCCACGTACAGCAGCCGGAGCTGGGCCGTGTGGTCGTCCTTGCGGACGCAGAACACCGAGCCGGCTGGCTCCCCGGCGACTTCGGCGATCCAGGCGGCCTCGCGGGCCGGGTCGCGGTGGTCCACGTAGTCGGCGACGATCCGGGCGATGAGGGATTCGTACGTCGGTCCCAGCCGTACTGCTGCGCGTAGCCGGCGGCCTGACTCTGCACGACCCAGCCCATGTCACCCGCGCGGGGCGGCCGCAGCACGTAGGCGCGCGGGCCGGGCGCGCCGGCGAGCACGCGGGTGATCTCCTGGATGCTGGCCAGCATGCGCCGCTCGTCCGCCTGGCCCAGGCCGGCCAGCAGGGCGCCGATCTGGTCGGCGGCCTGGACGTCCAGTTCGGCCTGCAGCGTGCGCCCGGCGGCCGGTCAGCGCGATCACCTGGCGCCGACCATCACTGTCCGACGGCCGGCGGGTGATGAGCCGGTCGGCCTCGAAGCGGGCCAGGATCCGGCTCAGGTAGCCCGCGTCGATGTCCAGGCTCCGGCGGAGGGCGGCCACCTCGGTCGTGTCGCGCTGGCCCAGATCGAAGATCAGCCTCGCCTCGGTCAGCGAGTACGGCGTGCCCAGGTAGCCACCACGCAGCACGCCGATCACGTTGGTGTACAGCCGGTTGAACGCGCGGACCGTCGCGACGGGATCCTCCGTGGCCTGGGACGTCATCCCAGCCTCCGTTCGGTAGATATTTCCTTTGCCTAAGTCAAAGATATTGCTGACTGAGGCAACTGGTCAATGGGTGCGGGGAGTGTGCGCGCGGTCGCGGCGGGGCCCACAATTGGGTTATGCGTCTGCCCACGGCCATGACGAGGCCGGCCCGGTACGGGGCGCTCATCGCCGGCGCAGTGCCGCTGCTGGCCTTCCCGGCGCCGGATCTCTCGCTCGTCGCGTGGTTCGGCCTGGTCCCCGGGCTCCTGCTGATCCAGCGTTCCCCGTCGGCGCGCGAGGCGGCGGTGCGCGGCTGGTGGCTCGCCGCCGGATACTACCTGGCCGCGATGTACTGGCTGGCGCCGGAGATCGGGCCCGGCGTGCTGATCGTCGCCGTCGTCTTCGGCGTGCTGATGGCCCCGTTCGGCGTGGCGGTATGGGCGCTGCTACGGCCTCCGGTGACCGCCGCGCGGGCGCTGGCCGCGCTCGTGGTCGTGCCGAGCTTCTGGCTGGTGACCGAGTGGATCCGTTCCTGGCAGGCGATCGGCGGCCCCTGGGCGGTATTCGGGGCCAGCCAGTGGCAGCACCCGGCGGTGCTCGCCCTGGCCGCGGTGGGCGGCGTGTGGCTGATCAGCTTCGTGCTCGTCGCCGTGAATGTGGCCATCCTCATCGCGATCGTCTCGGGGCGGATCGTGCCCCGGCTGGTGGCCGCCGCCGCCGCGGCCGTGCTGGTGGCCGCCGGGCCGCTCGCTTTCGCCCTGACGCCGGCCGCGCCGGCCGCCCGCACCGCGACGATCGCGCTGGTCCAGCCGGGCGTGGCCAACAATCCGGTGCTGGGGGTCGACGCGAGCCAGCGGCTCACCGCGAGCCTCGTCCGCGGCGGCAGCCCGGCCGGCCCGCAGCCGGACCTGATCGTCTGGGGGGAAAGCAGCGTCGCCTTCCACCTGCAGGACGACCAGTCGCTCCTGGCCAGGATCAAGGCCCTGTCCCGGGCGGCCGGGGCGCAGATCCTCGTCAACCAGGACTCGTATGTGCACGGCACGCAGTCCAAGGTGGCGGTGCTCGTCGGGCCGGACGGGATCGACGGCACCTACGCCAAGACCCGGCTCGTGCCGTTCGGCGAGTACATCCCGTTCCGGTCGGCGCTGTCGTGGCTGACCAAGATCAGCAAGGCGTCGCCGGTCAACATGGTGCCCGGCAACGGCGCGCACGTGCTCCGGGTGACCGAGCCGGGCGGGCGGCCGCTCACGATCGGGCCGCTGATCTGCTTCGAGTCGGCGTTCCCCGACATGTCCCGGGCGGACACCGGCCAGGGCGCCCAGCTGATCGTCTACCAGACGTCCGACTCCACCTTCCAGGGCACGTGGGCGCTGGCCCAGCACGCGTCGCTCGGCGCGCTGCGGGCCGCCGAGACCGGCCGTCCGGTCGTGCAGGCCGCGCTGACCGGCGACTCGGCCGCGTTCGACGCGCGGGGCCGGCTGGTGGCCTGGATGGGGGAGTCCCAGCGGGGCGTCAAGCTGGTCCGGCTCGGCCTCCCGGCGACCTCGTCGCGCACGCCGTATGACCGCCTGGGCGACTACGTCCCGTGGGCCGCCGTCGGCATCGCGGCGCTCGCCGCGCTGGCCAGCGTGGCGCGCAAGCGCGGTCACCTGGGCGGCGGGAGTGGCGCCGACCGGTGATCATGGGGCAGAATATGATACGGACTCCGGGCTGCACGTACCCGGATAGCGGCCACCGGCCGCGAGAGCCGGGCCAGCGCGCCGCTGGCTGTCCGCCCGGACAGGCGCCGAGGACGCAGGGGAAGGCGAACCTCGTCGGCTGCCTGGAGGTACGGTGTCTGCACATGGCGTGTTGCATATACATTCAGCGCCCCCCGCGCTGTGCCCGCATATCGAGTGGGCGGTCGCGGGGGTACTTGGCGTTCCCGTAGATCTGCCCTGGGTCAGCCAGCCCGCGGCACCGGGAACGCTGCGCGCCGAGCTCACCTGGGAGGGGCGCCCGTCCGCGGCGGGGGCCATCGCCTCCGCACTGGCCGGCTGGAACCGCCTCCGGTTCGAGGTCACCGAGGAAGCCAGCGACGGCTGTGACGGCGTCCGGCACAGCTACACGCCCGCCCTCGGCACGTTCACCGCGGTGACCGGTGGCAACGGGGACATCCTCATCCCGGAGGGGCGACTGCGCGCCGCGATCGGGATGGCCCAGACCGAGACGGCCCTGCGCGGCGAACTGGACCGCCTGCTCGGCCGGGCGTGGGACGAGGAACTGGAGCCGTTCCGCTACGCCGGCGACGGTGCGCCGGTCCGCTGGCTGCACGCCACCGGCTGACCCGGCGGCCCATTCCTGTGCCGTAGGGCCGGGCGGAAATCGCTGGCCAGACGGGCCTGCGGTCACTTCGCGGCGACTTCATCAAGGCGTTGCATCGCGGACATGGCGACGGGCCCGGCGAGCAGATAGTCTGCCTCACCACAGCGTGATACCCCCATCACGGAGGATGAGAATTCTTTAGTGGAGAGAGTTAAGTGATCAAGGTATCTAAGCCGGTCCGCGGCGGCTCCGTCCGCGTCACCTTCGCGCTGCCAGCCAGCGAGCCGCCGGGGGCGGTATCACTGGTTGGTGACTTCAACAACTGGGATCCGTTCGCGCATCCGCTGCGGAAGCGTTCCAACGGCACCCGCAGCACCGTGGTGACGGTCACGCCGGGCAGCACCCTGCGGTTCCGCTACCTCGCCGAGGGCGGCATGTGGTTCGACGACGATTCGGCCCACGTCGCCGACGGTCACGGCGCCACCATCTCGGTCTGATCGGAAAGATCTACCAGGCCGGCCCGATATCCACGGTGGTGATCGACGCGTTGCCGACCTCCACCCGGGGCATGGCCTGGCCGGGCGCTGGCAGGTAAGTGGCCGTGGCCACCCGGATCGGGCCGCCATGCGTCACGACGATCGCGGCGGGCCGGGAGACGGCCAGCCGGCCCAGCGCGCGGTGCACCCGCAGGTACATCTCCGCGACGCTCTCGCCGCCGGGCGGGCGCAGGTAAGGATCGCGCCACAGCGCATCCACCGCGTCCTGCCCGGAGGCGGGCCGGCGCCGCCGGGCCGGCGGCGACCGCCGCGCGGAGCGGCGCGGCGAGCCGCAGGCCTTCCAGGGTGCCGAGCCGCTGCTCACGCAGGTCCGGATCGAAGCGCACCGGCCACCCGAGCAGGCCCGCGATGATCCGCGCGGTCTCGGCGGCCCGCGGCAGGTCACTGGCCACGATCGATCCGGCCGGTAGCGTGTGCTCGGCCAGGGCCTGGGCGGCGCGGGTGGCCTCGGCCCGGCCGGCTGCGGTCAGGCCCCCCGCCTCCGGCGACTGGCCCTGGATCCGGCCCGCGACGTTCCAGGTGCTCTGGCCGTGCCGGACCAGCCTCAGGGGCGCGTCGGCGGGCGCATCAGTACTGCAGGCGCGGGTCGTCATAGTTCTTGAACTCGATGACGTTGTTGGACGGGTCGGCCAGGAAGATCGTCCGGTGCTGCTCGGCCGTGCCCTCGAAGCGCACCGACGGCCCGGACAGGACCCGCAGCTTGCGGTGCTCGACCAGCCGCACCAGCCGGTCGAAGTCGCCGGCCTTCGCGAAGCTGACCCCGAAGTGGTGCGGGTAGGCCACCGCCCTGGCTGGCACGTCCTCGTACAGGTGACAGACCAGCTGGTCGCCGAAGAAATCGAGCGTGATACGGTCGGCGTAGCGGCGGGCGAGCTTGGCGCCGAGGCCGAAGACGTAGAAGTCCAGCGCCTCGTCCAGATCACGGGCCGGAATCGCGATGTGGCAGGCGTCGTGGGTATCGCGCATGAGCCGTCCTCCTGTCAGGCCGCGGACCGGGTGGCCTGGGTGGCCTGGGTGGCCTGCGCGGGCGGCCGGGGGGTCGCCGCCGAGGTGGTCAGGTCCAGCAGCGTGTCGCCGCGCAGCCCCCGGCGCAGCGTCTCCACGCCGATCACGTCGGTGGTGGCGATGTTGCCCAGGTTGACCTCTGGCCCGACGGTGCGGATCAGCTCGACCTGGAGGTCCTTGGTCGGGGCCTCGAACAGGACCGCGGCTGGATCGATGGCGTCCAGCACCGCGGCCAGCACGTCCGTGCGCATCCGCCCGTCGGCGCGGGCGATGCCGCTGCGGCCGCTCTCCCGCGCTTCGGTGATCACCATGGCCGCGCCGGCCGCCAGGTCCTCCCCGAGCGCGTCCACCCAGTCCGCGGGCGACAGGCAGGCCGAACGTCCCGCGTCCTTGTAGCCGACCTCGGACAAGACGGGCCGGACCCCGGCCAGCCGGCGCACGTAGCCGGCCTTCGTGGCCTGGTCGAGCGGGATGGTGCCGTTGGACACCTCGATGTGGGTGGCCCCGGTCCGCTCGACCAGCGCGAGGTAGTCAGCCAGCCGGCCGGTCCACACGGAATGCTCGAACAGCGTCCCGCCGAAGTAGAAGCCGATACCCGCGTCCTTCAGCACGCCGGTCTTGCGGTCGATGTCCTTGGTGACCAGCGCGGTTCCCCAGCCGAACTTCACCAGGTCGATGTAAGGGCCATGGCTTTCGATCAGGTCGGTGAACGCGCCCGTGGGCAGGCCCGTGTCGATCACCATGGTGATTCCGTTCGCGCCGGACGTCATGAGAGTGCCTCCAAGGTCCCGGCGACGGGTGTCGCCGTCGGACAGAAGCGATTCTTAACGTCTCCGGTGGGGTTCCGGTGGAAGCGAGATAAGAACCCGTTGAGGGCGCTGAACGGCTGAACCGGCCCGACTGGAACTCCGATACGAATCACAGTGGACTCACAGCATGGGCTGGCGCAGGGGGCCGCGGTGGGCCGGCGATTTCGCCGGTGTGGTCTTCCAGCTGGGCGCGGAGCAGCACCGTGACCCAGGTGCGGTACGGCCGCCAGTTGCCGCTGAGGTGCTGTAGCTGCTCACTGGAGGGTGGCTCCGGCAGGGCGTAGGCGAGGGCGGCGGCGCGCGCGAGCCGTGGCTTGTGGCGGGGGATGTGGTCGGGGTCACCGGCCCCGCGCAGCAGCACGAGTTCGGCGGAGAAGTCCCCGATGCCGGGCAGTTGCTTGAGCTGGGTGATGGCCTGGTCGTATGGCCGGGCGCGCAGGCGGGCGGCGTCGAGGTGGCCGTCGAGCGCGGCGAGGGCAACGGACCGGAGCCATTCCGGCTTGCGGCCGGACAGCCCGGGGAACGTGCTGAGCCCGGCGAGGCGCTGCGGTGCGGGAAAGGCGTGGACTATGTGACCGCCGAAGGTGACCGGCTCGCCGAGCTGCTGAGCGATCCGGGCCTTGATCCCGCCGGCCTGCCGGATCCGATGCAATGGCCGATGACGGCCCAGGCGGCGGCCTCATAGGGCGACCAGAAGCCCACCGGGCGAAGACCGGGGTAACGCCGCTGCAGCCCGGCCACCACCGGGTCACGCTCACCCACGGCGGGGAACCCGGACCCGTCCACGTCCAGCGACAGGATCCGCGCCACCTGCGCGCTGATGGCCGCGGCCAGCTCGGTCCGGCGCCGCGGGGCTCACGACCTCGCGCCACGCCGCTTCCGTGCTCGCGCACACGCACGCCGGCCGTCGGCCAGGTCCCCTCCACCGGGAAGGCCAGCTCCAGCGGCTGGCCCGCCGTCCCGGTGTACGTGGCCGGGGTGAAGCCCTCCAGGAACCTGGTGCTGGCCGCCAGCGAGAACGGGCCCTGCGCGGTCAGGTCGAAGGGTGTGCATGCCGCTCAGCCGTGCAGCGTGACGATGTAGCCGTCGGGGTCGACGACGCGAACGTCCGGCCGAAGGGACCGTCGAACGGTGGGGTCACGATGGTGACGCCCTGGCTGGTCAGGTTCTTATGCAGCTGGTCGATGTCGTCGGCCTTCAGCCACAGCGTCACGCCCCAGCCGGCCAGGCGCCGCGTCCAGGTCGACGGAGGGCTCGCGGACCGCGAACGGGATCGGCTCGGTGGCGAACACCACCGCCCCAGGCGGCGAGGCGGGCGCGCGCCGCAGTCCCAGCTGCTCGGTGTAGAAGCGGGCCGATGCCTCCAGGTCACGCACCTGGAGAGCGACGAAATCGGGTCCGGTGATAGCCATGATCACGCCCTTTTGTTTAGTATCAGGTCACCTGATACTATGTCAGGAAGCCTGATACATGCAAGGAGGGCCACGTGGTCACCGCAGCCAGCCCGCGCAGCACCACCGACCGCCCCGGGTACCTTCTCAAGCGCGCCCAGGCCGCGCTGCACGCCGCCATGGCCGGGGCGCTGCGCGAGCACGGCGCCACCGTCACCCAGTACGCCGTGCTCACCGCCCTGGACGAGGAGCCGGGCCTGTCCAACGCCGACCTGGCCCGCCGGGCCTTCGTCACCCCGCAGACCATGAACCAGGTCCTGCGCGAGCTGGAGCAGCGGCACTGGGTGATCCGTCACCCGCACCCCGGCCATGGGCGCATCCTGCAGACCGACCTGACCCCAGCCGGCCGCAGCACGCTCCCGGGCCTGCCACCAGATGGCAGGCACAGTGGAAGAGACGAATGCTGGCCGGCCTCAGCCCCGCTCACCGAGAGCAACTCTCAGCCGCCCTGCGCACCTGCATCGAGGCGCTCTCCCACTAACCCCCAGCGCCTCGAACTGGCCGAGCGACGGTCCCGCAGGACACCGTCGACGCGCGTAACAAGGCCGGGCGGGGGAGTCGACCACCTCCAGCGCCGCCGGTGGCAAACCCGGGGGCACGCGGTGGCGGCTAGCTAAAGTGTCCGCGTGACGGAGTACCGCTCCCCGGTCGAGATCGGGCCCGCGACCGATGACGACCTCCCGGCGATCGTCGAAATCCTCAACTACGCGGCAATGAACTCGATCGCTACCTTCGCGACCCGCCCGGCCAGCGTGGCCGAACGGCGCGATTGGTTCGAGCAGTTCTCCTCAAGCCGGCCCCCACCGGCTCCTCGTGGCCCGGCGCGGCGATCAGGTCCTGGGCTACGCCTTCAGCCACCCGTACCGGGACCACGAAGCCTTCCGGGAGACCGTCGAGGTAGGCATCGCGCTTCACGTCAGTCATCGAGGCCAGGGCACGGGCACCTCGCTGTACCGCGCCCTGTTCGATTGCCTGGCCGATGAGCCGTCGGTTCACGTCGTACTCGCGGGCATAGCGCTGCCCAATGATGCGTCGGTCGCGCTGCACCGGAAGTTCGGCTTCACCGACGTCGGCACGTTCCGCGAGTACGCCGTCAAGAACGGCCAGTACATCAGTTCGCTATGGATGCAGCGTCTTTCCCAGCCCTGATCCGGGCTAGTGCCCCATTCCCGCAGGCTTGGTGCGGCGGGTGAACGCTTTCCATTCCTGCGGGGTGAAGACGATTTTTGGCCCGTCCGGGTCCTTGCTGTCACGCACAGCTACAGCGGCCGGTGCGGATGCCACCTCGATGCAGTCGCCGCCGTTGTCACCGCTGTAGCTGCTTTTGCGTCACCTGACGCTGGTCAGGTCCATTGTTCTTCAGCCACTTTCTTAATCAGGTCGCGGGAGGCTCCGCGGGGCAGCGCCTGCGACCGGAGCCTGTCGAAACGTAGCGCGACATGAGCGACCACCGAGGGGTTCTCGGTGACGTGCCCTTCCGCCGACGTTTCCAGATACACCGTAGCCGCAGAGCCATCAAGCTCCGCCAGCATAAACGCGCCGAGCAGCCCAGGGTGTGCGCCAGCAGTCGCAGGAATCACCTGGATCGTCGTCTTGGGGCGTTCGGCCTGCGCAGCCAGCCGTTCCAGTTGCGCGCCCATGACCTTCGCTCCGCCGACCGGCCGGTGCAGGACGCCCTCATCGAGCACGCACCACAGGAGCGGGCCGCCAGGCCGTTCCACGATCGTCTGCCGCTCCATCCGGGCCGCGACCTGCTCGTCCAAGTCGTCCTCGTCCCCGCCTGGGCGGACGGCGAGAATTGCCCGCGCGTAATCCTCCGTCTGGAGCAGTCCGGGAACCAGCAGTGGCTCATAGGAGCGCAGCGAGGTTGCCTCGGCTTCGAGATCGGCCCAGCGGCCGAACCAGCCCGGGTAGGCACGGTGCCTTAAGCCCTTGCGCAGTTGTCCCCACAGCCGGCCCAGCGCCTGCCGCGTATCCATCTCGGGCACCCCGTCAAGGCGGGCCGGGAAGTCTTCGGCCGGCGGCCGGTCCCCGGTCTCGATCTTGCTGATCACGTCATGGGAGACATTCACTCTTGCCGCAAGCTCGGTCTGCGGCAACCCGGCGTTAGTGCGGTAATAGCGCAGCTCAGCGCCGAATACGCCCAATGGCGTCTCGGTCCGGTCGAAATCTTTCGCCACCATGTCCGGCTCCTTCGGCACGCCTACGGCATGCGCAGGCTAACGTTGGCAATAGATCGCCCACAGCCCAAATCTGTCCACGAATCTACTCCGATCCCGGGACGCTAAAAGCGCGGATTAATACCGGGGTACCCACATGGACAGGGGCAGATGGTCATGAGTCATCACGCGGCAATACCGGTGCCAGCCATAACCGCCATGCGAGCACGATCTTTCCCTGGTCAGCCTGCGCAGGTCCGCCAGGCCCGCACGTTCATCGCCGCCGTCCTCCGTGGATCGCCCGCCGCCGAGAACGCGGTCCTGCTCGCCAGCGAACTGGCCGCTAACGCCGTCGCACACTCGGCCAGCGGCCACCCGGGCGGGAGCTTCACCCTCCGCGTCAGCCTGGACGACACGCGCATCTACGCCGAGGTCGAAGACCAAGGGAGCACCTGGGACGGCAACGTGAACGCGGCCGAGTCTCCGCATGGCCTCTACCTGCTCCGGCGACTCTCTACCGAGAGTGGCGCGCGGCCCGGCCAGCGAGGATGGATCACCTGGTTCACCATCGCCGGCGAGCAGGTAACCCAGCCGTGATCACCTCGGACGCGGCAGTGATCGCGGTCTCCGATGCTGTGCTGTGACCAGATTTATGTATCAGGTAAGCAGTACTCAGCGTCATACCTAGAGGGAGGCTGCATCCGGGCGCAAAGCCCCAAGCCTCCGGGATCGATTGTGCTGTTAGCGGGCTGGCTGCCCGCTTATCGAGCGGCGGTCACCAAAACTGGCTGATCTTAGGGTGGCCTGGTATCCGGATTATCGGAATGCCGGGCTCCTGCGGTGGTGGGACGGGACCCAGTGGGCTTCCTACACGCAGACTGGTCGGCCAGCCCCGGCGCCCGTGGTCCCGGCGGCGTCTCCCGGCAATGCCGCAGGGGTCGTGGACCCGGCTGCTGGTACCGGGCACAACGGCTCGGCGCGGCACGTGAAGCGGCCTGGCCGTAAACGTGATCCTCAGTCCGAGGTCGAGCGGCTGCAGCAGGTCGTTGACAACATGGGAGTAACGGAGCGAGTTCAGCTTCAGGCCGAGGTTGGCCGGTTGCGTGATGAGCTTGTCCGGCTGACGCGGGAAGAGACGCAGTTGTCGGCGGTGGTCGGCCCATTGCGCGCGGAAATGGCAGCGCTGGCTAGTGAACGCGCGCAGGTCGCGTCGCTGCACGCCGAGGTCCAGCAACTACAGCAGCGGCGCGATGCGCTGCACGCCGAGACGGGGGTCCTAGAGCGGTTCTCGTCGGAGTTGCCGGGGCTGCGTGCTGAGCATGCGGAGCTTTCGCGTCAGCTGGTCGAGACTCGTGAGACTGCGATCCTTCAGGAGGTGGGGGTCTATCAGTACCGGCATCCGCTCGATGATGCGCTGGCCTATAAGGACGCGGCTGACTGGGTTGCAGGCGCAGATCAAGGATGCCGTGAGGGCTGGTAGCGCAGTGCGGGGCGCGACGAACTGGACAGTCAACGGCTCGGCCGCGAAGGTTCCAAGATGGTCCGCGAGTTCTCCAAGCTCATGCTCCGCGCCTACAACAACGAGGCCGACAACGCGGTGCGCTCGATGAAGCCCTACACCCTCGAGTCATCGATGGCTCGGCTGCAGAAGGCCAGGGAAACGATCATCCGGCTCGGCAGGCACGATGAACATCACGATCACCGATCCGTACCATCGCCTGCGCATCGAGGAACTTGAGCTCACCGCCGACTACCTGGCCAAAGTGGCCGAGGAGAAAGAGCGGGCCCGGGAGGAAAAGGCGAGGCTGCGGGAAGAGGAGATCGCCCGCCGCGAATACGAACGCGAACAGGAACGGCTCCGCAAGGAATACGCCCACTACGAGACGGCGGTCACCGCACTACGCGACAAGGGTGACGAGGACGGTGCCGATCGATGCGGCGGCCAAGCTGACCGAGATCCAGGATGCCCTTGACGGCATCACCCGGCGCGCCGCCAACATCCGGGCTGGCCACGTCTACGTCATCTCCAACCTCGGCGCATTCGGTCCCGACATGGTCAAGATTGGAATGACTAGGCGGCTCGAACCCACTGGACCGGGTCCGCGAACTCGGCGATGCCTCCGTTCCCTTCCACTATGACGTGCACGCCATGGTCTTCAGCGACGATGCGGTAGGACTGGAGAACCAGCCTCCACCACCAGCTCGCCGACCGACGTATCAACCTGGTCAACATGCGCCGCGAGTTCTTCCGCGCCCGCCCCGACGAAGTCCGCGAGATCCTCGCCCGCCTGGACGCATCCATCATCAAATGGGTGGACGAACCCGAAGCCCTCGAATGGCGGCAAAGCCAGAAAGCGCGGAGGCCAGAAACAGAGTCCACGCCGCCGCTCGTGTCGAACAACGCAGTGCCGCGAGAAGGCGGGACCGGTTAGCCGCTTACACCACCTCAGCCAGTTCGATGCCTAGCAGGCGCTCGGCGGTCTCGGTGTCGAGTCCCAGGGATCTCAGGGCGTCTGCGGTACTGCCCGGAGCGACCAGGGCACCGAGCAGCATGTGTTCGGTGCCGATGTAGTTGTGGCCGAGCCGGAGTGCCGCCTTCAAGGTGCCCGTCAGCGCGGTCTTGCCCTCGGGGCTGAAGGTCAGCTCGTGCAGGGCCGCCGCGTCCGCGTTTCCGGCTCGCGTTGCCGGGCCGGCTCCGATCGCGGCGACGACCCGGTCGCCGGTCAGCCCGGCCCGCTGGATGATCTTCGCGGCCAGGCCGTGTGGCTCGGTGAGGAGGCCCGCCACTATGTGCGCGGCGTCCACCGGCTCCGCTCCGGCGATCCGTCCACCGGCAGCGAGGGCGTTGATGGCCCGCGGGGTGAACCGGGAGAACATCTGCGATCCTTCGGGCACGAGGCCCTCGGCATCGCGCGCAACGAACCGCTTCTGGGCGGCCTGCTTGGAAACGCCCATGCTGGTGCCGATCTGGCTCCACGACGCACCGGAACGGCGCGCATGATCGACGAAATACCCGATCAGCGCGTCGGACTGCTCGTCCAGTTGGGCGGAGACGAGCATCGCGTCCGAGACGTTGTCCAGCGGCCCGCCCTCGGGGTGCAGGGCCTTGACGTAGGTAATCAGGTTGTCCAACGGGACCGGGAACTCTGTCATGCGTCAACCTTAAGTTGACGCACCGAAGTCCGTCAACCTGAGGTTGACGGTGGGCGCTAGGCGCGGCCGGGCTCGGTGTGGACGACGACCCAGATGGCGCGGACGTAGTCGTCGGTGGTGTTCCAGTACTCGTGCGGGATCGAGGAGTCGAACGAGATCGCGTCGCCCGGGCCGAGTTCGTAGGTCTCGAAACCGATGTTGGCCTGCAGCCGGCCGCTCAGGATCACGCCGTACTCGTGGCCGTCGTGGCGCAGCGAGCGGCGTTCGTCGGTCGAATGCCCGGCGGGGGAGTAGACCACCTCGAGGAAGTCGGTCATGTTGTCCCGGCCCGGGGTGAGCCGCTCCCAGCGGCCGCCGCTGGCCAGGTCGATGATGCGCCGGGTGCCGGCCCGCTGGATCATTCGCCGTCGCTCGACCGTCACCTGGGGCTGGGCCGCGGGCCGGGGCGGGCGGGACGGTTCCGGCGGCGGCGCGGCCGGAGATGGCTGCCCGTTGCCGTCGGCCAGGGCCGCGGAGTCCACGCCGAACAGGTAGTCCAGCGACGTCCGCAGCTCGGTGGCCATCGAGTACACGATGCCCACCGAGGGCGCCGAGAGGCCGCGCTCGATCTGCGACACGAGGCTGGCCGAGCAGCCGATCCGGCGGGCAAGCTCGCGGACCGACAGGCCACGCTCCTCGCGGACCTGCCGCAGTCGGGGCCCGAGCCCGGCCGCCACGTCGAACATGGGCGGCACGGTCAGCGGCACCCGGTCGTGAGCATGGTGTTAATCTACACTGCACGTCGCCGTCGGCCGGGGGCCATGACAGTGACACTGCACACGGACGGCCGGGAGCCAGGCGTGGATAGCCTGGGATCATGAGCAGTGACCTGGCCTCTTTGACCGGTATCGATGTCCCGACCGGCCTGCTGATCGGCGGCGAGTGGACCGGGGGCGGGGGGACGATCCCGGTGATCGACCCGGCCACCGAGGATGCACTGACCGAGGTCGCCGATGCTACCGAACGAGACGCCCTCGAAGCCGTCGGCGCCGCGCACGCAGCACTGCCTGGATGGGCCGCCACCCCGCCGCGCCAGCGGGCCGAGGTCCTGCGCCGCACGTTCGACCTGATGATGGAGCGGGCCGAGCCGATCGCCCGGCTCATGACGGCCGAGAACGGCAAGTCGCTGCGCGACGCCCGCGCCGAGGTCAGCTACGCGGCCGAATTCTTCCGCTGGTACGCGGAGGAGGCCGTCCGGATCGACGGCGCCGTGGCCACGGCGCCGTCGGGCGCCAACCGCATCCTGGTCACGCGGCAGCCGGTCGGCGTCTCGGTCCTGGTCACGCCCTGGAACTTCCCGGCCGCCATGGCGACCCGCAAGATCGCCCCGGCGCTCGCGGCGGGCTGCACGGTCGTGCTCAAGCCGGCCGAGGACACGCCGCTCACGGCGCTGGTCATCGCCCAGCTGCTGACCGAGGCGGGCGTGCCGCGCGGCGTCGTCAACCTCGTGCCGACCTCGAAGCCCGGGCCAGTCGTCGCGGCCATGCTCGGCGACCCGCGCGTGCGGAAGCTGTCCTTCACCGGCTCGACCGAGGTCGGCCGGGTGCTGCTGCGCCAGGCGGCCGGCACGGTGATCAACTGCTCGATGGAACTGGGCGGCAACGCGCCCTTCATCGTCTTCGACGACGCGGACCTCGACGCCGCCATCGAGGGGGCGCTCGTGGCCAAGATGCGCAACGGCGGCGAGGCCTGCACCGCGGCCAACCGCTTCTACGTCCACGAGGCCGTCGCGGACGAGTTCACCAGCCGGCTCGCGGACCGGCTCGGCAAGCTCAGCCTCGGCCCGGGCCTGGACGAATCCACCGACCTCGGGCCGCTGGTCAACGAGGCGGCCAGGAGCAAGGTCGCCGGGCTGGTGGAGGGGGCCGGGTCCGAGGGCGCGCGGGTGCTCCTCGGCGGCCGGGCGCCCGAGCGCCGCGGGTATTTCTACGAGCCCACGGTCATCGACCAGGTCCCGGCCACGGCGGCCATCCTCGGGACCGAGATCTTCGGCCCGGTCGCGCCGATCGTTCGCTTCTCCGATGAGGGCGATGTGATCCGGTGGGCCAACGACACCGAATACGGGCTCGTCTGCTACGTCTACACCCGTGACCTGCGCCGTGGCCTGCGTGTTTCCGAGGCGCTGGAGACCGGCATGGTCGGCCTCAACCGGGGCGTCGTCTCCGACCCGGCCGCCCCGTTCGGCGGCGTCAAGCAGTCCGGCCTGGGCCGGGAAGGCGGGCACGACGGCCTGCTCGAATACCTCGAGACGAAGTACATCGCGGCCGCGTGGTGAGGCTGCGGGCGTGCCGGGAGTGCCACTTACCGCCCTGGGCACGTAGCCTGGCCCTGTGGATAGGCGCATCTTCGGGCTTGAGAACGAATACGGCGTGACATGCACCTTTCGTGGGCAGCGGCGGCTGTCCCCGGACGAGGTGGCACGCTACCTGTTCCGCCGCGTGGTGTCGTGGGGGCGGAGCAGCAACGTGTTCCTCCGCAACGGCGCGCGCCTCTACCTGGACGTGGGCAGTCACCCCGAGTACGCAACGCCCGAGTGTGACAACGTCATCGACCTCATCGCCCACGACAAGGCGGGCGAGCGGATCCTGGAGGGCCTGCTCGTCGACGCGGACAAGCGGCTCCGCGAAGAGGGCATCGCCGGCGACATCTACCTGTTCAAGAACAACACCGACTCGGCGGGCAACTCCTACGGCTGTCACGAGAACTACCTGGTCGGGCGGCACGGCGAGTTCGGCAGGCTGGCCGACATCCTGATCCCGTTCCTGGTCACCCGGCAGATCATCTGCGGGGCCGGCAAGGTCCTGCAGACGCCCCGCGGCGCCGTCTACTGCGTCAGCCAGCGCGCCGAGCACATCTGGGAGGGCGTGTCGTCGGCGACGACCCGCTCACGGCCGATCATCAACACCCGTGACGAGCCGCACGCAGATGCCGAACGATTCCGCCTGCTGCACGTCATCGTGGGTGACTCGAACATGAGCGAGACGACCATGCTGCTCAAGGTCGGCTCGACCGACCTGGTGCTGCGCATGATCGAGGCCGGCACGGTGATGCGCGACCTGACCCTGGACAACCCGATCCGGGCCATCCGCGAGGTCAGCCACGACATGACCGGACGGAGCCGGGTCCGGCTGGCCAACGGGCGGGAGATGAGCGCCCTGGAGATCCAGCGCGAGTACCTGTCCAAGGCGCAGGACTTCACCGACCGGCAACGGCGCGGACGACACCACCCGCCGGGTGCTCACGATGTGGGACCGGGCCCTGGACGCGATCGATTCCGGGAAGCTCGACCTCATCGACCGGGAAATCGACTGGGTGACGAAGTACCAGCTCATCGAGCGGTACCGGGCCAAGCACGACCTCCCGCTGTCCTCGCCGCGGGTGGCCCAGCTCGACCTGGCCTACCACGACGTGCACCGCGGCCGCGGCCTGTACTACCTGCTGCAGCGCAAGGGCGCGGTGGACCGGGCCACCCGTGACCTGGACATCTTCGAGGCGAAGTCCGTCCCGCCGCAGACGACGCGGGCCAGGCTCCGCGGCGAGTTCATCCGCCGGGCCCAGGAGCGGCGCCGCGACTTCACGGTGGACTGGGTGCACCTGAAGCTCAACGACCAGGCCCAGCGGACCGTCCTGTGCAAGGACCCGTTCCGTTCGGTGGACGAGCGGGTCGAGAAGCTCATCGCCGGAATGTAACGGTCCGGCAAGCCGCCGCGACAGCCCGGAGCAAGATCTCGATAGGCTGATGGCGTCCCGCTAGCTTCCCGAGCCCGGAAGGAACGCGCGGTGACCGCACCCGCTCCCAGCAGAGGCAATTTCGAGCTCGACGTCGTGGTCATCGGCGGCTGCGGGCACGTAGGCCTGCCGCTCGCGATCGCCTTCGCCAGCCGCGGGGTCCGGGTCGGCATCTTCGATATCAGCGAGGACGCGGTCACAACGGTCAACGCCGGGCGGATGCCGTTTGCCGAGGCCGGTGCGGCGGATCTGCTGCGGGAGGCCCGGGCCGAGGGCCGGCTGCACCGCCTCCGCCGACCCCAGCATCGTCGGGCAGGCCGAGCACGTGGTCGTAGTCATCGGCACCCCGGTCGACGAGCATCTCAACCCGGACCAGGCCGCGATACCGAACGCACTCGGCGGATGCGCCAGCTACCTGCGCGACGGGCAGACCCTCATCCTGCGCAGCACCGTTTATCCGGGCGTGACGGCGCTGGTGGAAAAGACGGTCGCGGCGCTCGGCGCCGACATCGACGTGGCCTTCTGCCCCGAGCGCATCGCCGAGGGCAAGGCCATGACCGAGCTGTTCGAGCTCCCGCAGATCGTCTCGGCGCGCACGCCCCGCGGCCTGGACCGGGCCAGCGAGCTGTTCCGCCGGCGCACCGGCAAGCTCGTGACCCTGACCCCGGAGGAAGCCGAGCTGGCCAAGCTGTTCACCAACGTGTGGCGCTACATCAAGTTCGCCACGGCCAACCAGCTCTACATGATGGCCAACGACCGCGGCCTCGATTTCGAGCGCATCCGGCAGGCGCTGGCCGAGGGGTACCCGAGGGCGGCCGACATGCCGGCCGCTGGGTTCGCCGCGGGCCCGTGCCTGTTCAAGGACACGATGCAGCTCGCGGACTACAACAACAACAACTTCGCCCTCGGCCACACGGCGATGACGATCAACGAGGGAATGCCGCTCTACCTGGTCCACCGCCTCGAGCAGCGGTTCGACCTCACGTCCATGACGGTCGGGATCCTCGGCATGGCGTTCAAGGGCGGCTCGGACGACACCCGCTCCAGCCTGTCCTACAAGCTGAAGCGGATCCTGGCGTTCAAGGCCGGCAGCGGTGCTGTGCACCGATCCGTATGTCACCTCCGACCCGGCCCTGCAGCCGCTCCCGGACGTCATCGCCCGGTCCGACCTGCTCGTGATCGCCGCGCCGCACCCCGACTACCGGGAGCTGGCCACGGACAAGCCGGTGGCCGACATCTGGAACATCCTCGGCCAGGGTGTGCGGCTATGACGACCGGGGACCCGCGCGTGACGGTCGTCATGCCGGCCTACAACGAGGGCGAGCAGATCGTTCCGATCCTCGACCGGCTCTTCGAATCCGTGCACCTGTCGTGTGAGGTGCTCGTCATCGTCGACACCGCCACCGACACCACCATCGGTGTCGTCGAGCGGTACGCGGTGAAGGAGCCACGGCTCCGCTGCCTGGTCAACAGCTACGGCCGGGGGCCGGCCAACGCGATCAGGTTCGGCATCGACTCGGCCGCGGCGCCGGTCGCCGTGGTGACGATGGCTGACGGCTGCGACGACGCCCGGCAGATCGACGAGCTCGCGCGGCTGGTGGAACGGGGCGTCGCGGTCGCGGCGGCATCCCGGTACATGGCCGGCGGCCAGCAGGTCGGCGGCCCCATCCTCAAGGGCACGCTGTCGCGGATGGCCGGCCGCTCGCTGCGGGTCCTGGCCCACGTCGGCACCCGGGATGCGACCAATTCGTTCAAGGCCTACGCGACGGATTTCGTCCGCGAGGTCGGCATCGACTCGCGGGACGGCTTCGAGATCGGCATCGAGCTAACGGCCAAGGCCAAGCGGCTCGGCCTGCCCGTGGCCGAGATCCCGACCATCTGGCTGGACCGGCAGGCGGGCGTGTCCAACTTCAACGTCGCGAAGTGGATCCCCAGCTACCTCCGCTGGTACCGGTTCGCGTTCGGGCCGCGCATGTCCGCCGAGCGGATTCGCGACCACGCATCCAGTAACACACCCGACCCGAAAGGCAGACAGTAGTAATGGAGAAAGTCCTGGTCAGCGGCTCAGCCGGCTTCATAGGCGGTTATGTCGCCGAGGAACTGCTCCGGCGGGGCTACGCGGTGGTCGGCGTGGACAACTTCTCCAAGTACGGCAAGGTCAAAAAGTCCTACGACGATCATCCGGACTACCGGCTGGTCGAGGGCGACGCCCGCGACGCCGGCCTGATGACGAGCCTGCTGGCCGACTGTGACCACTTCATCGCCGGCGCGGCCATGATCGGCGGCATCTCCTACTTCCACACTTACGCCTACGACCTGCTGGCCACCAACGAGCGGATCATCGCCGCCTCCTGCGACGCCGCGATCACGGCCCACCGGGAGGGCCGGCTGCGCAAGGTCACCTACCTGTCGTCGTCCATGGTGTTCGAGGGCGCGGATGACTGGCCGTCGTATGAGGGCCAGCAGCGGGAGATCCCGCCGCCGATGTCGTCCTACGGGTTCCAGAAGCTGGCCGTCGAGTACTTCGCGCAGGCCGCATGGGACCAGTACCAGCTGCCGTTCACCATCGCGCGCCCGTTCAACTGTGTCGGCACCGGCGAGAGCCGGGCGCTCGGCGATGAGGAGATCCTGTCCGGCAACGTCCGGCTGGCGATGAGCCACGTGGTACCCGACCTGGTGCAGAAGGTCCTCAAAGGCCAGGACCCGCTGCACATCCTCGGCTCGGGTGACCAGGTCCGGCACTACACCTACGGCGGTGACCTGGCGGCCGGCGTGGTGGCCGCCATGGAGCACCCGGACGCCGGCAACGAGGACTTCAACCTGTCCACCGCCGAGAGCACGACCGTGCTCGAGCTGGCCGAGATGATCTGGCGCAAGATCAAGGGGGACGGGGTGCCGCTGCGCATCGTCAACGACGAGCCGTTCGCCTACGACGTGCAGCGCCGCGTCCCGTCCGTGCAGAAGGCCAAGCGGATTCTCGGCTTCGAGGCCACCACGACGCTGGATCAGATGCTGGACGAGGTCATCCCGTGGATCAGCGCAGCGGTCGAGGCCGGAACAATCTGAGAGCCGCCCGCTGGGTCTGGGCGGCCGCACTCATCCTGGCCGCCGCGGCCCTTTTCGTCGCCTACCTGCGCCTGTCGAACACCTTCCCGGAGGACTCCGACCAGGCCAATCTGGGCCTTCAGGCGCAGGAGATGCTGCACGGCAACCTGCTGCTGCATGGCTGGAGCGTGTCGGACACGTCGTTCTACACCACCGAGCTGCCGCAGTACATGCTGCTCGAGCTGGTCCTCGGCCTGAATACCGGCATGTTCCACGCGGCCGCGGCGATGACCTACACCCTGGCGGTGCTGCTGGCCGCCCTCCTGGCCAAGGGGAACGCGACCGGCGGCCGGGGAGTGGCCCGGATGCTGGTCGCCGGGGGAATCATGCTGGCGCCGCAGCTCGGGTTCAGCGTCATGATCCTGCTGGAGATGGTCGGGCACATCGGGACCTCGGTGCCGCTGCTGCTGATCTGGCTCGTACTGGACCGCATGCGGGCGCGCTGGTACCTGCCGGTGGTCGTCGGCATCCTCCTGGCCTGGGCCGCGGTGGGCGACTCGCTCGTCCTCGCGCTCGGTGTGGCGCCGCTGGTCCTGGTGTGCGCGGTGCGCGTCGCTCCGGGGCGTGCGGGGACCTGCGCTCACGCGGTGGCTCGAGCTGTCCCTGGCCGGGGCGGCGCTGGCCGCGGCCGGGCTGTCGTGGGCAGTCGTCAAGCTGATCCGCGCGAACGGCGGGTACGGGATGGCCGCGGTGACGTTCCACATCGAGCCGGTCGGCCAGTGGGCCGGAAATCTCACGGCCACCTGGCAGGGCGTGCTGCTGCTGTTCGGCGCCGACTACTCCGCCCCGGGCGGGCGCGGCTTCGCCTACCTGCACCTGGCCGGCGTGGCGCTGGTCGTCGTCGCGCTGCTGCTCGCCTTCTGGCGGTTCTTCACCCGGCTGTCGCTGGTCGACCAGGTCCTGGCCGTCGCCATCGTGGCCAACGTCGTCGCCTACCTGGTCAGCAACCTGGCCACCCTGAACGCGCACGAGATGGCAGTCATCCTGCCGGCCGGGGCGGCCCTCGCCGGGAGGATGCTCGTCGCCGGTCAGCGCAGGGCCGGCGGGGCGGGCCGGCCGCGTGGCGGCCTGGGCGCGGGCCGCCGCGCTACGGCCGGGGCGCTGGTGCTGGCCGGATACCTGGCTGGCCTGGGCACCGAGGTGTCCCATTCGCCCGTCCCGGCGGCCAAGACCGGGCTCGCGTCCTGGCTCGCCGCCCACCACCTGTTCTACGGGCTCGGCGGGTACTGGGAGGCCAGCATCGTCACCGTCAACAGCGGCGGCCGGGTCAAGGTCCGGGCGCTCGGCCAGTACAGCCTGGCGGCCGACTTGTGGGAGGCCAAGGAATCGTGGTTTGACCCGCGGGCGCACCGGGCCACGTTCATCGTCCTGGACAGCCAGCCGGGATTCCTCAACCACTGGGAACCGGTCGCGCTCGTCCGCCGCTACTTCGGCGTTCCGTCGCGGACCTACCACTTTGCCCCGTACACCGTGCTGGTCTGGGACAAGAACCTGCTGACGAGCATCCCCCGGTGAGGGCACACGCGCGGCCCGGCGACGGCCGCACCGATACCCTCTTCTGCGTGGTACGTATCAGGAACCGGCCCGCCGCCGAGGCCGCGAGGCGGAGGCCGCGGCGGCCGCCGGGCCCGGGCCCGGGACGGGCCGCGCCCGCCGCCGCCCCTGGTGGATCTGGGCCGTGCCGTTCGCCGTCCTGTTCACCACGCTGACCGTCCGCAACCGGTTCGTGTTCACCGTCCCGCACCACGAGCGCGGCGACTCGGGCGCGAACTCGATCCTCATCCAGCAGGCCATGCACTTCACGCTGCTGGTGGGCAACTACTCCCGGCAGGGCTTCCACCATCCCGGGCCGGCGTACATGTACGTGCAGGCGTTCGGGCAATGGCTGTTCTACTACGGGCTGCACGTGGTGCCCACCGCGTGGAACTCCCACATGCTGGCCATCTTCGCCCTCAGCAGCGCCACGATGGCCCTGGCCGTGCTGGTCGTCTACGGCTGGACCGGCTCGCTGCGCGGCGCCGCGGCCTGCCTGGCGGTCATCCTCATCTTCGCCATCGTCCACCCCCAGCCGGTCAACTCCGACTGGATGCCGGACATGTACGTCCCGGCGTACTGCGTCTTCGTCATCGCGGCGGCGTCGGTCGCGGCCGGGCATACCCGCGACGCGTGGATTCTCGTCCTGACCGCGTGGTTCCTCATCCACGGCCAGGCCTGTTTCCTGCTCTTCGTCCCGGTGATCACCCTCGCCGTGCTGGCCGCCCAGGTCTGGGCCCACCGGCGGACGCCGATCGCGTCGCTGCGGCGCTTCTTCGGCCGGCAGCGGGGCGTGTGGATCCCGGTGCTGGCCATCAGCGCCCTGTTCGCGCTGCCCATCGTGGTGAACCTGTCGCTGCACTGGCCGGGGGACTTCGCCCACTACTTCGCCTACGGCAGTTCCAAGCAGGCGGGCGGGCACAGCGCCGCCCAGGTCGCGCACTTCGCCCTGTGGTTCTGGTGGCCGCACGGGAACGCATGGCTGGCGCCCGTCCTGCTGACCGTGGCCGCGCTGGCCGTCACGTTCGGCCTGGCCCGCGGGCCGCTGCGCCGGTTCTTCCTGGCCCTGCTGATCATCGACGTCGTCTCGTCAGTGGCGCTGTGCGTCTACGCGGCCGTCGGGATCGACTTCCTGTCCGAGTACTACATCGGCTACTTCTACTGGTCCGCGCCGCTGGTCACCCTGCTGGTGATCGTGGTCGGCGTCGCCCAGGCGCTGGGGGCGCGAATCGGCACCGCCGTAGCCGCGGCCGGCGCGGTGGCCGCCCTCGTCGTCCTCGCCCTGGTGCCCGCCCTGCTGACCAGCACCCACCGCACCGGTCCCGGGCTGCCCCAGGCCGTCGCCCGGGTCGCCGCGCTGGCCCACGGCCGGACGATCGTCCTGACCATCGACCACGGCGCCTGGGGCGACACCACCGGCTTCCTGGTCCAGGCGGAACGGACCCACGTCCGGGCCTGTGTCGACCAGCCGTGGTGGACGTTCATGATGACCAAGCAGTTCATCTGCACACCGAACGAGGCGGCCAACGGGGCCCGCTTCTGGTTCGACACGACGACACCGGCCCCCTCGGCGCCGGTCCTCTTCACGTTCGACACCACCGACGTCGCGGCGAGGGCCCGTTGACGACCGGCGAAGCCCGGGCCCCCGAGGCGACGGCCGGCGCCGGGCCGCGGCCGGACCCGGGCGGTTCGCCGGCGCCCCGGCGCGCGGCGTGGGCCGCCGGCATCGTGGCCGCCGTCGCGGTGCTGTTCTTCTGCTACTACCGGCAGTCCTGGACGGCGATGGTCGGCTCGGACGCCGGGTCGATCGCGCTTCAGGCCTCGGACATGCTGCACGGCCATGTGATGCTGCACGGCTGGACCATGTCGGACGTCTCGTTCTGGTCGACCGAGCTGCCGCAGTATGTGCTGCTGGAGGCGCTGTTCGGGCTGGGCCCGGGGGTCATCCACATCGGCGGCGCGATGACCTACACCCTGCTGGTGCTGCTGGCCGCGTTGCTGGCCCGCGGCCGGGCCACGGGCCGGGACGGCCTGGTGCGGGCGCTGGCCGCGGCGGCCATCATGCTGGCCCCGGCGGTGAATGACGCGACCGCCACCCTGCTGCTGACCCCGGATCACCTCGGCAGCGCGGTGCCGGTGCTGCTGACCTGGCTGCTGGTCGAGCGCCTGCCCGCCCGCTGGTACGTCCCGGTCGCGGCGGCCATCGTCCTGGCCTGGGGACAGGTGGCCGACAGCCTGGTGGTGCTCACCGGGGCCGCGCCGATGCTGATCGTGTGCCTCACGCGGGTGGTGCAGAAGCTACGGCACCGCGAGCCGGGCACGTTCCCATGGCGTGAGCTGTCGCTGGCCGCGGCGGCGGGCGCCTCGTTCGGGATCGCACGGGGGGCCGAGGCCATCATCCGGGTCACCGGCGGGTACGTCCTGCGGCCGGTCTCGACGAGCCCGGCCGGCTGGTCCGCGATCCCGCACCACCTGGAGGTCATGGCCCAGGGGCTGATGACCATCTTCGGCGCCGCCTTCTTCCACGGGGAGTCCGGCATCGGGCTGTTCTCCTCCGTGCTGCACGTCATCGGGCTGGCCGCCGCCGCGGCCGCGCTGGGCCTGGCGCTGTGGCGGCTGGGCCGGGCCGGCGAGCTGGCCGCTCCGGCGCTCGGGCTCGCGATCCTGCTCAACCTGGCGGTCTACGTGCCCAGCCCGTACGTGGAGAACCTGCTCAGCACGCGGGAGATCTCCGCCGTGCTGCCGTTCGGGGCGGTGCTGGCCGGACGGCTGCTGGCCGGCCCGCTGGTCAGGGCCAGGCTCGTGCCCGCGCTGGCCGCCTACATCATCGCGTGCGCGGTCGTGCTCGGCTACCACGCGTCGCTGCCGGCCGAACCGCCCAAGAACGCCAACCTGGCCGCCTGGCTGGCTGCCGAGCACCTGAAATCCGGGCTGACGACCGACTACTGGGTGGCGAACAGCACGACCCTCGACACCGGCGGCCGGGTCACGGTCCGGCAGATATCGGTGAGCCAGGGGACCCTGGTGCACCCGATCGCGTGGGGGTTCAGAAGATCGTGGTACAACCCGAAGCTGCAGCAGGCGGACTTCATCGTGACCAGCGATATCCGGTCGCTGGGCTGGGCTGACGTGGAGCGGGTCGCGATCAGGACGTACGGGCCGCCGGTGCGGACAATCCAGGACGGAAACCTCATGGCCCTGGTATGGGGCACGAATCTGCTGGCCGGCCTCCGGTAGTGTTCGTGCCCCAGTAGGCTGGGCGGCGCTGACATCGCCCACCCTGAGGTTCCTTACATATGCGTCGCATTCTTGCGCTCTCCATCGTTCCGCTGATCGCCGGCCTCGCGCTGGCCGGCTGCGGCTCGTCCTCCCCGCCGCCGTCGGCGAACGCCACCGTCACGGCGAACGGCACGTTCGGCAAGGCGCCCACCGTCACGATCCCCAAGGCGACGCCGGGCAGCACGCTCGCGGTCAAGACGCTGATCCAGGGGAACGGCGCCACCATCAGCAAGACGGACTCCTTCGTCAGCAACTTCGCCCTGTACCTGTGGAGCGGCACGTCCCACAAGCTGCTCGACAGCACCTACACGACCAGCCCGCAGGCGCTTCCCGCGACCCTGCTCCCGGGCATCCAGTCCGCGGTCGTCGGCCAGAAGATCGGCAGCCGGGTGCTGGCGGTGATCCCGCCGAAGGAGGGCTACGGCACCTCCGGGAACTCCCAGCTCGGCGTCAAGGGCACCGACACGCTCGTGTTCGTCATGGACCTGATCCAGAAGTTCTCCAACACGGCGTCCGCCTCGGGAACCCAGGTCTCCAACGGCGGCGGCAGCCTGCCGACCGTCACCGCGGCCAAGAGCGGCGCGCCGACCGTCAAGGTCCCCACGACCGTGACGCCGCCGAAGGCGCTGACCGTGAAGACGCTGATCAAGGGCTCCGGGGCGGCCGTGGCCAAGGGCCAGACGGTGGTCGCCCAGTACACCGGCTCCATCTGGCGGACCGGTGCGGTCTTCGACTCCTCCTGGTCGCGCGGTACCCCGTTCAGCTTCCAGATCGGGGCCACGCCGAGCCAGGTCATCCCCGGATGGGACCAGGGCCTCATCGGCCAGACCGTGGGCAGCCGGGTGATGCTCGTCATCCCGCCGGCCGACGGATACGGCAGCGCCGGCCAGTCGCAGGCGGGGATCAAGGGCACCGACACCCTCGTCTTCGTGGTCGACATCCTCGGCGCGGTCAGCCCGTCCTCGGCCGGGCTGAGCCGAGGCCGGCAACCATGGCGGGTCCAGACACGACGGGCGCCGCCCGGGCGGTCTCGCCCCGCCCGGGCCACCGGGCGGCTGGACCTGACCCGGGGCGCCTGGCGCGCCGCCGGCGGTGGCAGTGGGCGGCCGGGTTCACGGCGGGCGGGATCGTCCTGTTCGCCGCCTACATCCGGCTGTCCGCTACCTATCCGGTGAACTCCGACGGGGCGAACATCGTCCTCATGGCGTGGGACATGCTGCACGGCAACGTGGCCCTGCACGCCTGGTCGATGTCGGACGTGTCGTTCTACACCACCGAACTGCCGCAATACATGGTGCTGGACCTGATCCGCGGGCTCAGCCCTGACGTGACGCACATCGCGGCGGCCATGACCTACGCGCTCGCGCTGGTGCTCGCCGCCGTGCTGGCCAAGGACCGGGCGGAGGGCCGGGAAGGCGTGGCCCGGGTCCTGGTCTCGGCCGGCGTCATGCTGGCGCCCCAGCTCGGGGTGGGCATCTTCGTCCTGCTGCTGTCGGTGGGGCACATCGGCACCGCCGTGCCGCTGCTGCTCATCTGGCTGATCCTGGACCGGGCCCGGCCCCGCTGGTACGTCCCGGTCATCGCCGGTGTCCTGCTGACCTGGGCGGCGGTCGCGGACTCGCTGGTGCTCGTGGCCGGCGTCGCCCCGCTGTTCCTGGTCGCCCTGTTCCGCTTCCTGCAGCGCCTGGTCCGGGGCGAGGCGATCCGGTCCGCGTGGTACGAGCTTTCGCTGGCCGTGGCGGCCCTGGCCGCAGCCGTCGTGTCGGCGGCGATCGGCCGGCTGATCAGCGCGGCCGGCGGTTACTACCTCCACCACGTTCCGTTCAGACTGGCCCCGGTGGCCGCCTGGCCCAGCCACCTCCGGGTCACGGCCCAGGGTGTGCTCGCGTTGTTCGGCGCCAGCTTCACCGGCCTGCATTCCGGCGCGGCCGTCGTGTTTGCGGTCGTGCACCTGGTGGGCCTGGCACTGGTCGTCGTCGCGCTGCTGCTCGCGTTCGGCCGCCGGGCCGGCCTGGTCGACCAGGTCCTGGCCGTCGCCATCGTGGTCAACCTGGTGGTCTACGTGCCGAGCACGCTGGCCAGTGGCGTCCTGAACGCGCGTGAGTTCGCGGTCATCCTGCCGTTCGGCGCGGCCCTGGCCGGCCGGATGCTCGGCCCGCGGATCCGGGGAACCAGGCTCGCCCCGGTGCTGGCGGCCGTGCTGGCCGGATATGTGGCCGCGCTGGCGTACGGGGTGGCCCAGCCGGCGGCGCCGCCCGCCGACACAAGCCTGGCGGCGTGGCTGGAAGGCCACCACCTGACCCAGGGGCTGAGCGGTTACTGGCAGGCCAGCATCGTCACCCTGGACAGCGGGGGCCGGGTCACGATCCGGGCGGTGGTCAACCACGGCGACGGTCTCGTGCCCTACCGGTGGGAATCCAAGCGGACCTGGTTCGATCCGGGCGCGGGGCAGCCCAACTTCGTGGTGCTCGACAGCCAGGCCGGTTTCTTCAGCCACTGGATGTATGGCACGGAGGTGCGTAACGTCTTCGGCCCGCCCGCGGCGACCTACCACACCGGTCCCTACACGGTGCTGGTCTGGAAGGCCAACCTGCTGGACCGGTTGCGCACCTGGGAGCAGCGCACTGGTTATGTGCCGCCCGCCGGGGCGTAACCGGTTAACCAGATCTGGGTCCGGTAGATGGCCACGGTCAGCAGCAGTGGCCCCGCGCAGGCCGCGAAGACGGCCAGTCGCCGCCGCGGCGTGGCCAGCAGGACGATGACCGAGAGCAGGTACACCTCGACGAACGAGCGCAGGTCGGCGTAGCCGTCCCAGTTGGTCGGGGCCAGGCTGACCATCTCGACCAGGTACAGCAGGAAGGCGACCCGCTCATAGACCGGGGCGGTGGTGGCGCGCAGCGACCAGAGCGCGGCCAGGGCGAAGACGGCCAGGACCACGATCTCGAGATCCCAGATGATGACGGCGCCGGGGGCACCGTAGATCAGCGCGGTCGGGTGGACGAGGTTGTGCACGACGGCCCGTGCCGCGGCCAGCAGCGGGACACCCGCGTTCTTCCCCCCGTCGCTGAGGATGGGGAAGACGCCGGTGGCCGCCTTCAGCACCACTTCCCAGACAGCGAACACGGCCCCCGGGACGAGCCAGGCCAGGTCGTCGGCCGAGGGCCGGGCCTGGCGCCGGGCGATCTGCACGAGCCGGACGATGGCCAGCGCTATCGGCGCGACCAGGACCGTCTCCCGGGTCAGGCAGCCGTAGGCGAACGCCGCGGCGGCCAGCAGCGGATGACGGCGGCGGTAGGCCAGGATCCCGGCCAGCAGGCACACCGCGCCCAGCGGCTCGGTCAGGTCCCGGGACAGGCCGGTCATGAGGCCGAAGTAGCCGGCCAGCAGCAGGCCCCACATCGCGTGACGACCCGACTCGCGAGCGAGCACGCCGCCGAGCAGGCCGAGCACGCCCAGCGCGACGATGTTGATCGCGACGAGCGCGAACGGGACGAACGAATGCTGGCCGGCCGAGATCACCCAGGCCAGCGCCGAGTAGCCGATCCGCACGAACCGGTACGGATAGTCCATGGTGATGCCGAACGCGGTCCGGTGCAGGTTGGCCGGATCCAGCGCCATGCGGTAGTAGAACTGGCCGTCGTAGCCGCTGTAGGGGAAGACATGCACCGCAGCGGGCAGCTGGGACGGCTTGGTGAACTCGTCCCCGACCAGCATGAAGCCGGTGACGTCCCGGCCGGCCAGCAGCACCAGGCGCGCAACGACCACGCCCAGCGCCACCACGAAGGCGATCACCCCGGCCGCGGCCGGCTGGTTCGCTGCCGACCGGAGCCTCAGCCGCTGACCCGGTTCGGTCGCGTCGTCGGCTGTGGTTGACGCCAGTTGCACCTGCGGCCTCCGCCCTGCGTGCCCTCCCTGATCGGGCACATCGCCTACGTCCGAGGACGCCGACAGCGTACCGGACCAGTCCTGTTGCCGGCGGTAGGGTCGGCCGAGGCTGGCCGGATCAGTCGTTGCTGGTGAGATCGTCGATGACCAGGCCGAGGCCGATGCCCATCATCCAGACGTCCTTGGCCAGCGCGGTGCCCTGCTGGGTGGGGAACGGGGTGCCTTCCTTGCGCATGCCGGGCGTCTTGATGTACATGCCGAGCAGGCCGCCGGAGAACGCCGCCAGGCCCGCGCCGGCCACGATCGACGGGACGAACGGCAGGAGCAGGGTGGATCCGAGCGCGATCTCGCTGACGGCGAGGAGCCGCGCGAAGTCCTTCGGCTTCAGCTTGGCCAGGAACGGGTAGGTGCCGACCGCGAACCCGTGCAGCTGCGCGGCGGTCTCCTCGTCGGCGGACAGCTTGTTCACCCCGGAGTTCAGGATGAACGCGCCAGTCGCCATGCGCTGCGGAAGATGACGCGCCTTCACCGGAAGTTTCATTCAGCTCTCCTTCGGTTGGACGAGCAAGATCCCATTGTTTCCTACGTCCCCGGCCGCCCCACCGCCAGGGGACCCCGGCGCTGACCGCGCTGGGTCATTCGCGCAGCAGCATGGCGGCGTGCCGCCCGGCCGCCGCGGCCGCGAGGAAATAGGCCCGGTCCTCATTCAGCCCGCGGCCCATGGTGGACAGCCGGGCCGGGGACCGGCGCAGAGCCTCATCGAGGCCGTCCAGGGCGACCCGGACCAGCGAATGCCGCGCCGCCAGCGGCTCCGCCTCCGCCGCGACCCGCGCGCCGAACTCGCCGGGCAGGGCCGGCACCACCACATCGGCCGGCGCGAGTGCCACCCGGCCGTAGGACGTGAGGCTGTGGTGGGACACGCCGCGGTGACGATCCCGCGGGTCCGCGTGGCTGACCCGCAGCGCGGCCACCGGCAGGCCCGCCAGCGCCGCGGCCGCGTTGACCGCCTCGCCGGCCGCCACGCCGGAGAAGCCCCACCTGGTCCCGGTGCCGAGGTTGCCGGGGCCCTGGGTCACGACGGCCACGTCCGCGCCCAGCACGTGCCGGGCGGCGAGCAGCCCGGTGTGCAGCGTCACCGCCTCGAGGTCGCCGCCGAACGCCTGGCCGACGGTGACCGTCCCGGCCAGCCAGCCCGCCTCCTTCAGCGCCGCGCACGACCGCGAGAACCAGGCGGGCAGCGCCCCGCCGTCCGTCATCACGTAGACGCGCGACCGGCGGACGTCACCTACGGCTTCGTTCGGTATCGGCGAAGAGCCCGGCCAGCACGGCCGGGAGCGCGGAATGAAGGTCGGCCACCACAACCGGCATTCCCGCGATGTCATCCGCGTCGCGCAGCGTGTCGTGGTGCGGGGAGCCCTGCTCGTCGGCGCCGAGGACCACCGCCTGCAACGGCGTGTAGCGGGCCTTGACCAGGTGCCCGGGCCCGGACCGGTCCGGCGGCAGCCGGTCGGGGACCGCGACGACCAGCGCGTACCCGCCGGTGCCGAGGCCCAGGTCCAGCGCGGTGGTGTTGAGCAGGACCCGGTCGCCTGGCTCCGGCCGCCCGGTCAGGGCCGGGTAGGCCAGCGCGCGGACCGGCCCGGCGTGGCGCGCCGCGGGTGCGTCGTCGCGTCCGGATATCGTCACGTCCAGTTCCACGGCGCCGGGCCATTCCCGCCGGACCTGGGACACCGTGCCGTTCCGCCAGGTGATCACTCCGGCAGGTTAGCGTCGCCGGCCGGGCGGCAGTATCCGGCGCGCAGATTACCCGCGGGGAGCGGTTGAATAAGACCCTGGACCTGGCCGGGTAGGCGAGAATGTATGGGGACGGGGAAGAGAGGTGCCGATGTCGCGGCGCAAGACCGAGCGGCTGCTAAGCCTGGTGGTCTGCCTGCTGTCCACCAGGCGCTATCTCACCGCGGAGCAGATCCGCCAGGCGGTGGCCGGCTATCCGGAGCAGTCCGAGGCGTTCAAGCGGATGTTCGAGCGGGACAAAGAGGAACTCCGCGAGCTCGGCATCCCCCTGGAGACCGGGCCGATCAGCCCGCTGGACGGGGAGGACACCGGCTACCGGGTGCAGCGGCAGGCCTACGAGCTGCCCGAGCTGCGGCTGGAGGCCGACGAGGCCGCGGTGCTCGGGCTGGCCGCGCGGGTGTGGCGGCACGCGGAGCTGGCCGGGGCCGCGGCGGGCGCGCTGCTGAAGCTCCGGGCGGCCGGCATCGAGACCGACGACCCCGGGCGGGAGGGGATCGAGCCCCGGGTGCACACCACCGAGCCGGCGTTCGGCCCGCTGTGGGAGGCGGTCCGCGACCGCCGGCCGGTGACCTTCACTTACCGGGCCGCCGGGCGCAGCGAGCCGCAGAGCCGCGAGCTCGAGCCGTGGGGAGTGGTCAACCGGCACGGCCGCTGGTACGTGGCCGGCCGGGACCGGGGCCGCGACGCGGTGCGGGTCTTCCGGCTCAGCCGGATCGAGGGGGCCGTCCGCTTCTCCGGCCCAACCGGCAGCATCACCGTGCCGCCGGGCACCGACGTGCGCGAGGTGGTGCGGAGCTGGGACTCGGCCCCGCCCCGTGAGCACACGGCGGTCCTCCGGCTCCGGCCCGGCGCCGGTTACGGCCTGCGGCGCTACGCCACCGGCCAGACGGACGGAGCCGGCGGGGAGGCCACCGACGGCTGGGACCAGATCACCGTGCCGTTCTCCGATGTCGGCTGGTTCGCCGACCATGTCGCCTCGTTCGGCGCCGACGTCGTGGTCATCGACCCGCCCGATCTGCGGGACGCGGTCATCAGCAGGCTCAAGGGGGTCCTGGCATGACTGGCCAGGCTGCGACTTCGGCAGAGCGGCTCCAGCGGCTGCTGGCCCTGGTCCCGTACGTCGTCAGCCGGAAGGCCGTTGGCCTGGCCGACACGGCGGCCGCGTTCGGGCTCAGCGAACGGGAACTCGTCGACGACCTCAACCTGCTGTGGTGCGTCGAACTGCGGGACCCGGACCCCTACTGCCCGATCGACCTGTCGTATGAGGGCGGCGAGATCGTGGTCAGCCAGGCCGAGTCGATCGGGCGGCCGCTGCGGCTGGCGGTCGACGAGGCCAGCGCGCTCCTGGTCGCGCTGCGGATGCTCGCCGACGTGCCGGGACTGCAGGACCGGTCGGCCCTCAGCCGGGTGATCGCCAAGCTCGAGGCGGCGGCCGGTGAGGCGGCCGGGCCCAGCGCCCAGGTGGCCGTGCAGGTCGACCGGCCGAGCGGGGACGGGGTGATCGTGCCGGTCAAGGAGGCGCTTGACCGCCGCCGCCGCCTGCACCTGCGGTACTACGTGCCCGGCCGCGACGAGGCCACCGAACGCGACGTCGACCCGATGCGCCTGCTCGTCGTGGAGGGCCGCGCCTACCTGGAGGGCTGGTGCCGGCGCGCCGACGGCGTGCGGCTGTTCCGGCTGGACCGGATCCTCGGCGTTGACGTGCTGGACGTGCCCGCCTCGGTGCCGGACAGCGCGCGGCCCGTCGACGTGGACCAGGGCCTGTTCCGCCCGTCCCCGGACGACGTGCACGTCGTGCTGGAAGTGTCGGCCGCGGGCCGCTGGGTCGCGGAGTACTACCCGTGCGAATCGGTCGAGGAGCTCGGCGACGGCTGGCTGCGGGTCCGGCTGCGCACGCCGGACACCCAGTGGGTGCGGCGGCTGGCGCTGCGGCTCGGCGAGGACGGCCGCGTCACCGCGCCGGACGACCTCCGCGCGCGGATCCGCGATGACGCCGCAGCCGCCCTGTCCCGCTACGCCAGCGGCTGACCGCTCCGTCAGCTTCCCCGGTCGGTGGCGGTGCCTCGCCTCAGCCCGCGTCAGCCCTCGGGACGACCCCGGAGGCCGAGGTCGGTCACGATCGCTTCGGCCGCGCCGGCCGGATCGGTGACCGGGTGCGAGCGGTACCGGTTCCACAGAAACCGCCATCCCGACGACGTCGACACGGCCCACACCGGCGTTTCCCGCACCCGCAGGTACGGCAGGAACGGCTGCGCCTCCTGGCGCCGCAGCTCGCAGCCGGCGTCTTCGCCGACGGCGCCGGTGATCGCCTTGGCCAGGGCGCGCAGGTACCGGCCCTGGGCCCGGATGGCCGGATCTGTCTCCGGCGGGGCAGCGACCGCCCGCGGGGCCGCGCGACGGCGGCGGGACGGTCCGCGGGCCGGCCCGCGCCGCGTGGCTGGCCGTCCTGGCCGTCGCCGGACGATCGCGGCCCGCGGCTGGTGGCCGGGCCGGCGGCGGCCCCTCCGTCCACCGGGACCAGGCGAAGGGGTTCCGCCGTCCCGTTCAGCACCGCCTCGACCTGGGCGGCCGGGAACCGGCGGGCCTCCGGCCGGTCCGGGCCGGTCGGCCGCAGCAGTCCGCTCGCCGCGAGGTCAGCCAGCTCCTGCTGGCTGAGGCCCAGGACGGCGGCCGTTTCGCGGGCCGTGAGCTTCGGGCCGCGGGCCGTGCGCTCGCCGGGCCGCCGTGCGGAATCGGCGGTGCGCTGCTCCTGCCCCGGGACCGCGTAGGCTCGCGCGCCGCCTGGTGCCCAGTACCGTCGTTCAACGTCGCCCGCCGACGTCACATCGATACGCCGTGCTGCTCGCAACGTGCCTCCCGGAGCGGAGTGGAACAAAACGGATTGATCATCGACATAAGCGCCGTCCGGCGCTCCGGTGTCACAGCACGCGTACCGGGTGAAAATTCACCGGCCCGCAAAGCGCGCGCCGGACACTCAGGGCTGCTGTGGGAGAGGGCTGACGTGTACACTCGCGTTGAAAAGCCCCGACTGCGGGGGGGCATCATCCCCGCCAAAGAGGACGGACATGATCGGCGACCTGTTTGACAGTCCGTGGAAGATCCTGATCGTTGCCGTAGTGCTGATCGTGCTCTTCGGTTCCAGGAAGCTCCCGGTCGCGGCACGCTCGCTCGGTAAGTCGATGCGCATCCTCAAGACCGAGGTGCAGGGCCTCCATGGTGAGGACCTCGAGTCCGAGTCCGAGGCCGCCCCGCCGGCTCAGCCCACGGCCCAGCAGCAGATCACGGCTCAGCAGCAGCTGACGGCTCAGCAGCAGATCGACGAGCTGCAGCAGCAGATCCGCGACCTGAAGGACACCCCGGCCGGCGAGAGCGCGACGGTGCCCGCCGACAGCCGGACGCAGCAGCCGCACTGAGCAGCAGGAATCCCGGGAACCGGACATGTCGAAGCTGCCTGATGCGGTTATGGCCGCCCGCGTGGTTGGTTCCCGTGTGCGTAAATCGGCGGATCCCGAGGGCCGGATGCCGCTCATGGAGCACATCCGTGAGCTGCGTAACCGGATCGTCAAGGCGGCGCTCGCCCTCATCTTGGGCATGGTGCTGGGGTTCATCATTTTCAACCCGGCGTGGAAGTTCATCACCCACCCGTTCTGCTCGGCCACCATCAACGGCCGCACCGGCTGCCGGGTGCTGGGTGACCAGCTCGTCGTGAACGGGGTCTTCGACCCGTTCATGGTCCGCGTGAAGATCGCGTTCTTCGTCGGCCTGGTCGTTTCCTCGCCGGTCTGGCTCTACCAGCTCTGGGCGTTCATCGCCCCGGGCCTCTACTCGAAGGAAAAGCGGTACACGTACGCGTTCGTCGGGACGGCGGTCCCGCTGTTCGCGGCCGGCGCCGCCCTGGCCTACCTGGCCATGAGCCGGGGGCTGCGCTACCTGCTCAATCTGGCTCCGCACGGGGTGGCCGTGCTGCCCAGCATCGACACCTACCTGAACTACGTGCAGGCCATGATCCTGGGCTTCGGCCTGGCCTTCGAGCTGCCGCTCGCTTTGATCATGCTCAACCTGGCCGGGATTCTCACCCATGCGCGGTTCGCCAAGTGGCGGCGGATGATGATCTTCGCCGCTTTCCTGTTCGCGGGTATCGCGAACCCGAGCCCGGACCCGGTCAGCATGCTGCTGCTCGCGGTGCCCTGCGTGGTGCTGGTCGAGATCGCCGAGGTGATCGTCTGGGCCAACGACCGCCGGCGGGCCCGCATCCCCGATCCGTACGCCGACCTCGCCGACGACCAGCTGGCGCCGATCGAGCCGGACGAGGACCCCGAGCCCGGCCCGGCCGACCGGAGCAGCCTGAATTAAGGCCTGTGCACGCGGCGGTCGGCTGGCCGCCTAGGCTGGGGGTATGGCCCCTGCGCTCGACCGGGGAGACGGCGGCTCCGCGGAGCGCCCGGCAAGGACCCCCGCACAGCGCTACGCGCAGTTCCGCGACCGGCGGTCGAACCCGGAACTCGCCAGCTTCCGCGCGCTGTACGACTTCGAATTCGATCAGTTCCAGCTCGACGCGTGCGAGGCGCTGAGCAGGGGCAACGGCGTGCTGGTCGCCGCCCCGACGGGTTCGGGCAAGACGGTGGTCGGTGAGTTCGCCGCGCACCTGGCGATCGCCCGGGGACTCAAGTGTTTCTACACGACGCCAATCAAGGCCCTGTCGAACCAGAAGTACGCCGATCTCGTCCGCCGGTACGACAGCCAGACGGTCGGGCTGCTCACCGGCGACAACAGCGTCAACGGCGAGGCACCCGTGGTCGTGATGACCACCGAGGTGCTGCGGAACATGCTCTACGCCGGGTCGGCCACCCTGCGCGGGCTCGGCTTCGTGGTGCTCGACGAGGTTCATTACCTGGCCGACCGGTCCCGGGGCGCCGTCTGGGAGGAAGTGATCATCCACCTGCCGGAGTCCGTGCAGGTGGCAGCGCTCTCGGCCACGGTGAGCAACGCGGAGGAGTTCGGCGACTGGCTGGACGGCCTGCGCAACGGCGTCGCGGTCATCGTGGACGAGCACCGGCCGGTGCCGCTGTGGCAGCACATGATGATGGGCAACCGGCTCTACGACCTGTTCACCGACCCGGCCGGGACCCAGGTCAACCCCGAGTTGCTGCGGATCGCGCAGCGGGACCGGTGGGCGCAGCAGCGGGTCGCGGTGACTGGGCGAGCCGGCCGGATCGCGGGGGACGGCGCGGTCACCCGGGCGGCCGGTCTGGTCAGGCCAGGCCAGCGGCCGGCCCGGTCCCGGCCCCCGTACCGGCCTGAGGTCGTGTCCCGGCTTGATGCGGCCGGCCTGCTCCCGGCGATCGAGTTCATCTTCAGCCGGGCCGGGTGCGACGCGGCCGTGATCCAGTGCCTCACCGCCGGCCTCCGGCTCACCGAGCCCGACGAGTCGGTCGCGATCACCGAGTTCGTGGAGGCCCGGACCGCGGACATCCCCGACGAGGATCTCGCCGTGCTCGGCTACGGCGAATGGCTCACCGGGCTGCAGCGGGGCATCGCCGCCCACCACGCCGGCATGCTGCCCACGTTCAAGGAAGTCGTGGAGGAACTGTTCTCCGCGGGCCTGGTCCGGGTGGTGTTCGCCACCGAGACGCTGGCCCTGGGCATCAACATGCCCGCCCGCACCGTGGTCATCGAGCGGCTGGACAAGTGGAACGGCGAAACCCACGCCGAGCTGACCCCCGGTGAGTACACCCAGCTCACGGGCCGGGCCGGGCGGCGCGGCATCGACGTCGAGGGACACGCGGTGGTGCTGTGGCAGCCCGGCATCGACCCGGCCGCCGTCGCCGGGCTGGCCGGGACCCGGACCTACCCGCTGAACTCCAGCTTCCGGCCCTCCTACAACATGGCGGTCAACCTGACCGGGCGGGTCGGCCGGGTCAAGGCGGCCACGCCTGCTCGAATCGTCGTTCGCCCAGTTCCAGGCGGACCGCGGCGTGGTCGGGCTGGCCCGGCAGGTGCGCCGCAACACCGAAGCCATGGCCGAGCTCGAGGCCAAGATGGCCTGCGACCAGGGTGACTTCGCCGCCTACGCCGACATCCGCAGGCAGCTGTCCGAACGCGAGGGGGACCTCGCCCGGCGGCGGGCGGTGTCCCGCCGCGCCGAGGCGGCGCGATCCCTGGAGGTGCTCAAGCGCGGTGACATCATCCGGGTGCCCGGTGGCCGCCGGGCCGGGATGGCCGTTGTCCTCGAGCCCGGGCCCGGACCCTACCGCGGCGGCGATCGCGGCGGGCGGGGCCCCGGCCCGGGTAACCGCAACGGCAAGAATGGCCGGAGCGGGCCCTCGCGGCCCAACGGGTTCTCCGGCGACGACTCCCGCGTGGCCGACCTGGCCGGCCAGGGTCCGCTGGTGCTCACCGCTAACCGCCAGGTCAAACGGCTGACCCTGGCTGATTTCCCCGTCCCGGTGGAGGCCATCGACCGGGTCCGGATCCCGTCGTCGTTCAGCGTGCGCTCACCGCAGCACCGGCGCGACCTCGCCGCCACGGTGCGCAACCGGCTGGCCGGACGGGACGTCGCCGGCCCGCAGCGGGTGTCCGGCTGGGACGACGACCTGGCCACGGCGGGCCATCCCGGGGGGCCCGAGCCCAAGGACGCGACCGGGAAGGAGATCGCGGAGCTGCGGCGCCGCCTGCGCCGGCACCCGTCCCACGGCTGCCCGGACCGCGAAGAGCACGCCCGGTACGCCGAACGGCTCCTGCGGCTGCGCCGGGAAACCGAGGCCCTGGAGCGGCGGGTCGCCAGCCGCTCGCACGTCATCGCGCGCACGTTCGAGCGGGTCTGCGCCGTGCTGGAGCGGCTCGGCTACCTCACCGGGGACGCCGTCACCGCCGAAGGGCGGATGCTGGGCGGCCTGTACACCGAGCTGGACCTGCTGGCCGCCGAGTGCCTGCGCCGGGGCTACTGGGAGGGCCTCGACACGCAGGAACTGGCCGCGGTTGTCTCAGCGCTGTCGTTCGAGTCCCGGCAGACCGATGAGGCGGCCGCTCCGAGGCTGCCCTCACCCAAGGTCCGTGAGGTGCTCGGGCGGATGATGCGGGCCTGGGGCCAGCTGGACGAGCTGGAAAAGGAGATGGGGGTCTCGTTCCTGCGCGAACCGGACCTCCGCTTCGCCTGGGCCGCCTACCAGTGGGCGGGCGGCGCCCGGCTGGAGGACGTGCTCGAACTGGCCGACCTGACGCCGGGCGACTTCGTCCGGGCCGTAAAGCAGCTCATCGACCTGCTGGACCAGATCGCCGCCGCGCCCAAGGCCGGCCGGCGGGGGAGTCGCTGGCCGAGACGGCCCGCGCTTCCATCGACGCCATCCGCCGCGGCGTGGTCGCCTACTCGACGGTCGCTGATTAATTCGGGGGGGCGACCCCCGATCCCCCCGCGACGCCCCGCTGTGGTAGCTCGCCGTGGCACCGGCCGCTCACCCGGGCTGGCGTAAGCCTCTGGGGGGCGGGGGCGGCGGGCGCTTACCGGGTGGGGGCGGGGGCGGAGCGGGCTGGGGTGGTCCCGACCACACCAGCAGGACCGGGCATGGGGCGTGGTCGACGACGAACCTGACGTCCTTGCCCAGGCTCTTGGGGCCCGGCCCGTGCCCGTCACGGGCCACGATGAGCATGGCCGCGCCATCGACGGCCGCCACGATCTCGTGCTTTCCGCGTCCCCGGAGCCGGATCAGCTCGGCGGGCAGGCCGAGCCGGGCCCGCGCCGCGTTGAGCAGGTCGTCCGCCGCCGCCTCCGCGACCTCCGAGAGCCGCCGGGCCGGGTCGTCCCCGCCGCGGCCGAGCATGCCCCCGAACGCGCCGTGCGCCGCTTCGGCCGTCCCGGTGTCGATGACGGTCAGGAGCGCGATGTCGGCCCCGGGCGGCGCCAGGGCCCGCGCGGCGTCGACGCTGGCCTTCCACGTGCTCTCGGCCACCCACACCAGTACGGTCATGCCCTAAGTCTGACGCCCCGGTCCGGCCGCGGCATCCCGCTGGCCGGGCCCCGTGTTCTGGCGGGCTGTGTTGTGGCGGGCTGCGTTCTGGCGGGGCGGGCGGCGCAGGCGTCCCCCCGGACGCCGACACCTACCCCCCGCCCGTGCCGACGTCCCGCTAACGCCGGCGCCCCGCCGCTCCCGCCGGCGCCCGTCCCCTCCCGCGGGCGCCTGCTCCCCGTCCTTGCACCCCGCATTTGATACGGAGGCCGGCCGGCCTCGGATTGAAATATCGGCGACATCTATGGGTCATCTACGTAATCGGCATTAGTGCTATGGATCGCGGGCGATTAGCGTGGGCTCGTCAGCGGGCAAGCGAGGGGAGTGGCCGTGTCCGTGAGCAGCAGGATGTCCCGCCTCAGCGGGGTGTCGTCCGAGCCGTCCGGGTGCCCGGCCGGTTTCCTCAGCGCGATCCGGCGGGCCGTCCAGCACGGGAGGCGGGCGGCAGCAGACCGCCGACCGGGTGGCCGCCCAGCTGCGGCAGTACCTGCCCGGGCCCGGGATCCTGGCCCCGGGGCAACTCGAGGGAGATCCGGCCGGCTACCAGACTCACCTGGTGCACGCCGAACCCGACGGCTCGTTCTCGATCGCAGCCATGGTGTGGCGGCCGGGTCAGGTGACGCCGGTCCACGACCACGTCTCCTGGTGCGTCACCGGCGTGCTGCAGGGCACGGAGCACGAGGAGATCTTCGCCCTCGACGCCGCGGGTGGCGTCCTGACCGAGACGGCCCGGCGCCAGAATCCGGCCGGCACGGTCGCCGGATTCGCCCCGCCCGGCGACATCCACCGGGTGCGCAACGCCGGGGACGGTGTCGCCGTCTCGATGCACATCTACGGCGCCGACCTGGCCCGCCTCGGCTCCAGCATCCGCCGCGTCTACACGCTGCCGATCCGCTAGCCCCGTCATCGCCCGGCCCATCAGTCTGGCTGCAGCGCTGGTCTTCAGGATCGGGCGGAGGCTTCCGCAAATACGGCAGAAAACGCCACCCGATCTTCCTGGCGGTGGTGCTAATGGTGCCGCTGTGGTTAAGGAGGCTGCCGGGGTCGCGTAATGCCGCCCTCTGCGCCGACGTTGCGCCGCTCTGGGCCTCGCGGTGCTCACCCGCCATGCCCCCACGCCGTCCCGGGCTTGTCATCCGAACGATACCGATATATCGTTGACCTAGCTAGACAGTTACAGGGATATCTAGATGCACTGGCGCGTCTAGCCGCCAGGAAGATAAAAGGAGTGCACGATGCATGAAGAGATGCGTGAAGAAGAGTGGGCCCGCCGGGGCGGGCATCGCGGTCGCGGACGTGGCCGCCGGGGCGGCTGGGGACCGCCGCCCGAGTTCATGATGCGGGGCGGCCCGTTCGGCGGCGGCCCGAGGTTCGCGCGCGGGCCGCGGGTCCGGCGGGGCGACGTCCGGGCGGCGGCGCTGTCGCTGCTGGCCGAGGGGCCGCGGAACGGTTACCAGATCATCCAGGAGATCAGCGAGCGCACCGACGGCGTATGGCGGCCGAGTCCCGGCTCCGTCTACCCGGCGCTCCAGCAGCTGGAGGACGAGGGCCTCATCCAGGCCGAGACCGGTGAGAGCGGCCGCAAGGCGTTCCGGCTGACCGACGAGGGCCAGGCGTACGCCACCTCACATGCCGACGAGCTCAGCGCGTCATGGGAGGCGGTGACCGGGAGCGTCGACGACTCCGAGGTCGAACTGCGCGGGCTGATCCGCTCGCTGATGGTGGCGGTGATGCAGGTCGGGCAGGCCGGTTCCGCGGCCCAGGTGGCGCAGGCGGCCAAGGTCCTGACCGACACCCGCCGCGCGCTGTACCGGATACTCGCCTCCGACGGCGAGGGCGAGACGGCAGCCCAGAGCAGTGAGCCCAGCGCCAGTGAGCCCGGCACAGTGAGCCCGGCGCAGGCAGGCCTGGGGGCCAGCGCCAGCGCCCGGCCCCGGCCGGGATCCGCACGCCGCGGCCGGTACCCGTACCGGGGGCCGGTCGCGGCGGCACGGTTAGGCTCGAAAGGGGAAGAGCCCGCAGATGGAGGCAAGACGAGTGGCCGTACAAACCGGCGCGGATCCCGGTGGGTCCGCGCAGACTGGCCCGGTGCGCTCCGGCGACGGGGAGCGAACGGCGATATCGGTCAGTGAGCTGACCAAACGGTATGGCCAGGTCGAGGCGGTGCGCGGCATCGACTTCGACGTGGCCCGGGGAGAGACGTTCGGCTTCCTCGGGCCGAACGGCGCGGGCAAGTCGACCACGATCAGCATCCTCTGCACGCTGATCAACCCGACGTCGGGGAAGGCCATGGTGGCCGGGCACGACGTCGTCCGCGAGCGGGACACGGTGCGCCGCAACATCGGGCTGGTGTTCCAGGACACCACCCTGGACAGCTACCTGACCGCCGAGCAGAACCTTCGCTTCCACGCCGACCTGTACGGAGTGCCCAAGGCCGCGGTCGGGCCCCGGATGCGCCAGGTGCTGGAGATGGTGGGCCTGTGGGACCGGCGGGAGGGCCTGGTCAGCACCTACTCGGGCGGCATGCAGCGCCGGCTGGAGATCGCGCGTGGCCTGCTGCACGCCCCGCACGTGCTGTTCCTCGACGAGCCGACCGTGGGTCTCGACCCGCAGACCCGGTCCTCGATCTGGCAGTACATCAACGAGCTCAAGCAGCGCGAGGACATCACGATCTTCCTGACCACGCACTACATGGACGAGGCGGAGCACTGCGACCGGATCGCCATCATCGACCACGGCAAGATCGTGGCGATCGACACGCCCGAGGCGCTGAAGGCGAGCATCGGCAAGGACCGCGTCCAGATCAGCACGGCCGACGACGAGACGGCCATCGCCGAACTGAGGGACCGGTTCGGCATCGAGGCCTCGGTCCACGAGGGCCTCGTCACGTTCTCGGTGGAGTCCGGTGAGGAGTTCGTGCCGCGGCTCTTCTCCGGGCTGGACGTGCCCATCCGGTCGGTCAGCGTGTCACGGCCCTCCCTGGACGACGTGTTCATGTCCTACACCGGCCGCACCATCCGCGACACCGAAGCGACCGGGGCAGACGCGATGCGCGCGATGGCGCAGCGCATCCGGGGGAGGCGATGAGACATGGCTAGCCCGACCACCGAAGCGGCCGCGGCGCCGGCCGGGGAAACGCTCAGCGACGTCATCCGGGTCGCGGTACCCGAGCACGGGCTCCGCCAGGACCTGCGGGCGATCAGCATCGTCTGGCGGCGGGAGCTGATCAGGTTCCGCACCGACCGGCTGCGCTTGATCACGTCGCTGATCCAGCCGGTGCTTTTCCTGTTCGTCCTCGGGACCGGACTGGGCTCACTCGCTGGGCACGGCCTGCCGCCGGGGATTAGCTTCAAGACCTTCATTTACCCGGGCGTTCTCGCCATGGGCGTCCTGTTCACCGCGATCTTCTCGGCCGGCTCAATCGTCTGGGACCGCGAGTTCGGCTTCCTGCGCGAGATGCTGGTGGCGCCGGTGAGTCGTGGGGCAATTGTGCTGGGCAAATGCCTCGGCGGCACGACCGTCGCGACATTCCAGGGGATTGTCGTTCTGATCCTGGCCGGCCTGGCCGGGGTGCCCTACAACCCCATTCTGCTGCTGACGCTAATCGGCGAGCTGCTGCTGTTGTCATTTACGCTCACCGCGTTCGGCGTGATGATGGCGGCGCGGATAAAGCAGTTCCAGGCGTTCATGGCGCTGACCCAGATGCTCGTGATGCCGCTGTTCTTCCTGTCCGGGGCGCTCTACCCGCTGAACGGCCTGCCGGCCTGGCTGACCGTCCTGACCCGCATCGACCCGCTGACCTACATCGTCGACCCGATGCGGCGCGCGGTCTTCAGCCACCTGAACATCAGCCCGGCGGCGATGAACACACTGGCCCCCGGGGTTTCGTGGGGCGGATGGGTGGTTCCGCTCGGGCTTTCCCTTGGCATCGTGGCGGCGATGGGTGCGGCGATGTGCGGCGTGGCGATCGCCGAGTTCAACAAGACCGAGTTATCCGGTGGGCCGGGGGGAGATCCCGGCGATGCCGGCCTGGTTTTCCGCTCCACGCAGCGAAACCGCATCGCACACTGGGTCGTCGCATGCCACTGGGTTCCCGGGGGGCTCGCGATGCTGGGTGCTTTCAGGCTCGCTTAGGTACGGGGCGTACGCCAAGCGGTCCACAACGAGTCCGGTACCGGTCACTTACTGTAGCGAGCTGTGAGTGGGTGCGTGACTCCGTAGCTGGCCAGGGGGTCGAGCGTAAAAGGGACGCTTGGCGGGCTAACGGAGAGCAACCGAAACTGGCCTCTAGCCCCTGATTAGCAAGCGAGTTACGGTCAGAGGAGGGGCCGAGCGAAGCGAGACCGAAACGGCCGGAAGGGGGCCAACGGCGAGCGAGCGGCACGGGACGGAGGGCCACGCGGGGGGTACGGGGGGTCGTCCCCCCGGGAGGGCGTTGCGAGCCATCGGTGCAGGTGACCGAAGGTCGCCAAACATGGGGCGACGCCGGGTGGCTACGGGGGCAAACCACCCGGCGTCGCAATCATCGGCGTTCCGACGGGGGCCCGGAACGCCGGTAGTGGTGCTCCGACGGGGGACCAGAGCACCGATATGAATGCTACACGGAAAACCCCCCCTATGTGTCAAGACCCAATTACGAGCGGGTCTCGGGGAGGGCTCCGGCGGCGTTGGCCGCGCGGTGCCGCTAGGGCTGCGCCGACTGATCTCCTGGGCCTTGATGTCCGTTGCTCGCGCCGTCCTGACCAGGTGGAACACGCCGCCGTTCTGGGAGGTTTGGGCGGTACTCCATGAATCCGCGAACGTTGTCAGGCTCGCGGCCCCCGTTGGCGAAAACGACGGCCACGTAAGGGATGAAGATGGCAAAAACGGCCGGGATCGCAGCGGGCCAGCCGATATGGTTGATGAACAAGATGATGGTGATGCCAAAGCACACGGCACGGAAGCCCATCATCCACAGGTACCGGCGCTGCCGGTAAGCGATGTCCTCGGACATCGGGCGCCGCGCCTGCGTGACCATATGGACGTCGCGGTTGCCGCCCAGTTGCCCGATCCTCATGCCTCTAAGGTATTCCTAAGCCGGTACCCTGACGAACCCTCGAGGAAGCGTCCGTGCCGGGCCGCGACGTCCTCCAGTCCGGCCACGGTCGCGGCGCCGGCCAGGGCCATGGCCCGGGCGAGTTCCGCGGTGAGGCTGCCGAGCACGCCGCGGACGCCGTCGGCCCCGCCGCACGCCAGCGCCCAGAGCACCGGCCGGCCCACGAACACGGCCCGCGCGCCGAGCGCCAGCGCGGCGAGCACGTCGTAACCGGTCCGGATGCCGCCGTCCACGTACACCTCGGCCGGCGAGCCGCGCAGGGCCGCCGCGACGGCCGGCAGGGCGTCGGGCCGTCGCGACCGCCCCGTCGAGCTGGCGGCCGCCGTGGTTCGACACGATCACGCCGGCTGCGCCATGCCCGGCGCAGGCCACCACGCCCCGCCCGCGCCGTCGGCGGCGGCGGCGACGTCCTCGATCCGGCGCAGCGGGGCCCGGGCGGGTCAGCTGGCCTGGCTCACCGACGACATGTTGAACCCTTCCACCCGCACCGGGGGCATGGACACACGGCTGAAGTAGTCGCCCCATTCGCGCGGCAGGCCGGCCCGCTGGCGCCGACTTCGGCCAGGCGGCCCAGCATGGCGACCGGGCTCTCGTTGAACCGGAAGTTGTTCACCGCGCCCGTGACCTCTCCGTTTTCCACCAGGTAGACCCCGTCCCGGGTCAGCCCGGTCAGCAGCAGCGTCTGCGGGTCGACCTCACGGATGTACCACAGGCAGGTCAGGAGCAGCCCGCGCTCGGTCCGGGCGATCATGTCGGCCATCCCCGGCGCGCCGGGGTCGTCGGTCTCGAAGACGAGGTTGTCGATGGCCGGGGTCACCGGCAGGCCGGACAGCCGGGCGGTATACCGGGTCTGGGTGAGCGCGGACAGCTCGCCGCGGTGGATCCAGTCGGTCGGCCCGAGCGGGAGCCCGTTGTCGAACACCGACGAGTTCCGGCTGGACGCGTGCGCGATGACGAACGGGGCGCACGCGAGCCCGGGCGCGGCCGGATCGCTCCGCAGGGTCACCGGCTGGCCGGTGAGGCGTTCCCCGACCCGCGTGCCGCCGCCCGGCTTGCTGAACACGGTCCGGCCGTCGAGCGCGTCCTTGGCCCCCGCCGACCAGTACAAGTAGGTGAGCAGGTCCGCGGTGGCGGTCGGCGGCAGCAGCGTCTCATACCGCCCGGCCGGCAGCTCGACGCGCCGCCGGGCCCACTCCAGCCGTTCGGCCAGCCCCGCGTCGAGGGCCGCCACGTCGACCCCGGCGAAGTCCCGGGTCGCCTCGCCCGCCCACGCCGACCGGGTCAGGTCATTGGATTTCGCGTTGAGCTCGACCTTGCCCGATGGCTGGTCGTGCCGGAGCCGCAGCCCGGTCGAGCTGCCGAGGAAGGTGCTGGTCAGCTCGTGCTCGGCGTAGCCGTACAGCTTCCGCCCAGCCGAGCCGGCCGCCCGCAGCGTCTCACCGAGCTCGGCGGCGAAGCCCCGCAGCACGCCGATACCGGTGCTGTCCGCCGGATCGTCCCAGCCCGGCTGCCCCTCGTCTTTTTTGCCGGACGAATCGGTGGCGTCGGGCCCGATCAGCGGTTCGGCGTCTTCCGCCGGTGATCCCTCGGCGGCCTCCTTCTCCGCCGCCCGGACCACCTCCTCGACCTGGTCGTCCCGGACGCCCGACCGCGAGACCACGCCGACCGCGGCCCCGCCGGCGTGGCGGTCGACGGCGATCACGGTGAGGCGGCGGGACCGGGCGACGCCGTTCGTCGTCAGCGTGTTCCCGGCCCACCGGAGGTTGGCGGTCGACGCCTCGTCTGCGATCACGATGCAGTCGTCGCACCGGGCGGCGGCCAGCGCGCGCTCGATGGTGTCCTGCGGTCGCTGGCTCATGCCGCTTCCTCCGCCGTGTTGAGTATCCGGATGCCGCGCATGAGCGCCGAGGGACATCCGTGACTGACCGGAGCAACCTGGGACGGCTGGCCCTTGCCGCAGTTGAACGCGCCGCCGAGCACGTAGGTCTGCGGCCCGCCGACGGCCTCCATCGCGTTCCAGAAGTCGGTGGTCGTCGCCTGGTAGGCGACGTCGCGGAGCTGCCCGGCCAGGCGGCCGCCGGTGATCTTGTAGAAGCGCTGCCCGGTGAACTGGAAGTTGTACCGCTGCATGTCGATCGACCAGCTCTTGTCCCCGGCGATATAGATGCCGTCCTCGACCCCGGCGATCAGGTCCTCGGTGGAGGGGCCGCCGTCGGCCGGCTGGAGGGAGACGTTGGCCATCCGCTGCAGCGGCATGTGGCCGGGTGAATCGGCGAAGGCGCACCCGTTCGACCGGCCGAGGCCGCGCAGCGCGGCCATCCGGCGGTCGAGCTGGTATCCGGTGAGCACGCCGCCGGTGATCAGGTCCCAGGACTGGCCGGACACGCCCTCGTCGTCGTACCCGACGGTGGCCAGGCCGTGCTCGGCGGTGCGGTCCCCGGTGACCCGCATGATCTGCGAGCCGTACTGCAGGTTCCCGATCTTGTCCGGGGTGGCGAACGAGGTGCCGGCGTAGGCGGCCTCGTAGCCCAGGGCGCGGTCCAGTTCGGTCGCGTGGCCGATCGACTCGTGGATCGTGAGCCACAGGTTGGACGGGTCGATGACCAGGTCGTAGCGGCCGGGCCGGACCGTCGGGGCGGCCAGCTTCTCGGCGAGCATCTCGGGCAGCCGGTCCAGCTCGGTGCGGAAGTCCCATCCCGTCCCGTTCAGATACTCAAAACCCCGTCCGGCCGGTGGCGCCAGCGTGCGCATGGTCTCGAACCGGCCGTCTTTCTCCACGGCCACGGCGGTGAGGGCGGGATGGAGCCGGACCCGCTGCTGCGTGGTGGTGGTCGCGCCGTCGGCGTAGAACTTGCACTCCCGGACCTGGAGCAGCGCGGCGTCAACGTGGTCGACGCCGTCGCGGGCGAGCAGGCCGGTGCTCCAGTCGCCGAGCAGGGCCACCTTGTCGGCCACGCTGACGTCGAACGGGTCGACGTCGTAGGCCGACACCCAGACGACGTCACCGTGGGCCGGCTCGGGAGCCAGCTCGATCCGTTCGGTATTCATGGCCGCCGCGACCTTCGCGACCTCGACCGCCTCCCGGGCCGCCTGGGCTGCCGCGTCCGGGGTGAGGTCGACGGCCGAGGCGAAGCCCCAGGTGCCGTCCACCACCACCCGGACCGCGAGGCCGACGTCGTCGGCGTCGAACAGCGTCTCCAGGTTGCCGTCGGACAGCGTGACCTGCTGGCTGCGGATCTGCTCGGCGCGGAAGTCCGCGTGGCCCGCGCCGAGGTCGGCGGCCTGCTGCAGTGCCGCGTCGGCCAGCGCCCGCAGAGGCAGCCGGGTGAACTGAGGATCGACGTCATGCTGGCTGGGTTCTGAACGAGCATGATTCACTGCAGCAACCTATCTCACCTCCCCGTCCCGGCCTGGGGCGACGGGGAGGCAGGCGGCCCGGTACGCTCACCACGGTTGCTGGCGCGCTCGGTGCGGAGGTGGAACGGCGATGGGACGATCGGTCCTGGTGACGGGCGGGAACCGCGGGATAGGGCTCGCGATTGCCCGGCGGCTCGCCGCCGGCGGCGACAGCGTGACCGTGACCTCACGTTCCGGGGATCCGGTCGAGGGGCTGTCGGTGGTCCGCTGCGACGTGCGCGACGCGACGGCGGTGGACGGCGCGTTCAAAGAGGTCGAGGCCGAGCAGGGACCGGTGGAGGTCCTGGTCGCCAACGCCGGCGCGACCCATGACCAGTTGCTCGCGCTGATGAGCGAGGAAGACTTCACCAGCGTCCTGGACACCAACCTGACCGGCGCCTACCGGGTGGCCAAGCGGGCGGTGCGCGGCATGGTCCGGGCCCGCCGGGGCCGGATCATCTTCATCTCCTCGGTCGTCGGCCTGTACGGGTCGGCCGGCCAGGCCAACTACGCTGCGTCCAAGGCCGGCCTGGTCGGTTTCGCCCGGTCGCTGGCCCGGGAACTGGGGTCGCGGGGCGTCACGTCCAACGTGATCGCTCCCGGTTTCGTGGAAAGCGACATGACGGCCGGGCTGCCCGAGGAGCGGAAGGCGGCGATCCTCGGGGCGGTTCCGCTCGGCCGGTTCGCCGCCGCGCACGAGGTGGCCGGGGCGGTGGCGTTCCTGGCCGGCGACGACGCGGCCTACGTCACCGGGGCCGTCATCCCGGTGGACGGCGGCCTCGGCATGGGCCACTGAGCCCGGCCCGCTGGCGGAATCCGACAAACATTGCGGCAATAGGCAGTAGTTAGACTCTCGTCAAATATTTGCGATTCTGTGAAACATTCGTCCCGTCGTCAAATATTGGTCCTGGAGGTTAGGGAGCGGCATGGGAATCCTCGCGGGGAAGCGCATCCTGGTGACAGGCGTGCTGACCGACTCCTCGATCGCGTTCCACGTGGCCCGGGTGGCGCAGGAGGAAGGCGCGACCGTCGTCCTGACCGGCTACGGGCGGCTGAGCCTGGTGGAACGGATCGCCAAGCGGCTGCCGGACCCGCCGCCGGTCCTCGAGCTCGACGTCACCGACGAAGGCCAGCTCGCCTCGCTGGCCGAGCGGGTGTCCGGGCACGTCGATCGGCTGGACGGCGTGGTGCACGCGATCGGGTTCGCGCCGCAGGAGGCGATGGGCGGCAACTTTCTCAACACCTCGTGGGAGGACGTCGCCACCGCGATCCACGCGTCCACCTACTCGCTGAAGGCCCTGGCCGTGGCCACCCGGCCGCTGATGACCGGGGGCGGCTCCATCGTGGGCCTCGACTTCGACGCCAGCCACACGTGGCCCGGTTACGACTGGATGGGCGTGGCCAAGGCCGGTCTTGAATCATGCGCCCGGTACCTGGCCCGGGACCTGGGTGGCCAGGGCATCCGGGTCAACCTCGTCTCGGCCGGGCCGCTGCGCACGATGGCCGCCAAGAGCATTCCCGGCTTCGAGCGGTTCGAGGGCCTGTGGGGCGAGCGCGCGCCGCTCGGCTGGAACATCAGCGATCCGGAGCCCGCCGCCCGCGGCTGCGTGGCCCTGCTGTCCGACTGGTTCCCCGCCACAACCGGCGAGATCGTCCACGTCGACGGCGGCGCCCACGCCATCGGCGCCTAGCGGCCGGGTTAGCCCGGGGGGCCCGGACTTTCCATGATCGTGTGATGCTTGCTGCCAAATGCGACGTTTCTTCACATGATCATGGTCGAGGCCCTCGGCGGCGGTGCGAGTGTGGTGTGAGTGGCGCGAGGGGCCGACGCCAGGGGCCGGCCGCTGCGCCCAGCAACAGGCGACACACCGGCCACTCGCCGGGCCGGAGGCCCGGACTCCCCGGGCCGGTAACGATCGCGTGTCCGTAGCTCGCTGTTGCCGGCCGGACGCGGCCTAGGCTGGCAAAGCCTCGATCAGGAGGGGCGACAGGCGGGTGACGCGGGGGCGCTCGCCGACGGTGCGGACGGCGCGGGCCAGGGCCGGGCCGGCGCCGTGGACCACCGAGAGGTGCTGCTGCGCCCGGGTCAGGGCGGTGTAGACCAGCGGCCGGGACAGCATGCCCGACGCCTCGGCCGGGAACACGGTGACCACCGCCGGCCATTCGGAGCCCTGCGCCCGGTGGACGGTCAGCGCCCAGCCGTGCCGCAGGTCGGCGAGGAGCCGGGACGGCACGGTGACCGGCGTGCCGCTGAACGACACCGTGAGGCCGTCGCCGCTGGCCGCGACGACCGTGCCGACCTCGCCGTTCGCGAACCCTTCGTCGGCGTGGTTGGCCACCGCGACCACGCGGTCGCCCAGATCGAACCCGCGGTGCGCGCCCGGCCCGGGGTTGAGCTTGCCCTTCAGCGCCCGGTTGAGCTCGATCGTTCCTGCCGGGCCCTTGTGCACCGGCGTCACGACCTGCACCTCCTCGGACGCGATCCCCAGCGCCCGGGGGATGGAGTCGGTGACGAGCTGAACCGCGCGGTGGGCGGCCTCGGCGCTGCCGCGCGCCGTCACGATGACGACCTCCCGCTCGGGGGAGTCCACCGGCGCCAGGTCGCCGCCGCGGACCGCCGTGGCCAGCTTGGCGATGGTCCCGCCGTCGCGCTGACGGTACAGCGTGGTCAGCTCGGTCACCGGAACGGCGCCGGAATCGATGATGTCGGCCAGCACCCGGCCGGGACCGATCGACGGCAGCTGGGCCGGGTCGCCGACCAGCAGCAGCCGGGTGCCGTCCGCGCAGGCCTCGATGAGCGCCGCGGCCAGCTGCACGTCGAGCATCGAGCTCTCGTCGACGACCACCAGGTCCGCGTCCAGGGGCCACTCCTCGCCCCGGGCGAAGACCCAGTTTCCCTCCCGGGCACCGTCGGACGGGACCGCGCCACCGTCCGGGAAGACGGCTCCCGGCCCGGTTCCGTCGGCCAGGATGGTGTCGCCGGGAGCGTCGCCCTGGCCGGCCCGCGGCACGCCGCGGCCCTGCGCGCCGAGCAGCCGGTGCAAGGTAGTGGCCGGCGCGCCCGCCAGCTCCTCCAGCCGTTTGGCCGCCCGGCCGGTCGGCGCGGCCAGCGCGACCCGCAGTCCGCGCCGGGCCGCGAGCGAGACGACGGCGGCGACCGTCCGGCTCTTGCCGGTGCCCGGGCCGCCGGTCAGCACCGAGACTCCGTGGTCGGCGACCGCGGCCACGGCCGCCCGCTGGCGATCGTCGAGTTCTGAGTCGTCCGGGCCGTCGGCGCCGCCCCCGCCGGGGAGCGATTCGGCCGTCGCGACGAGGCGCTGGAGGCCCTCGGCCACCGCGTCCTCGGCGATCGCGTACTGGGTCAGCGCGAGCAGTTGCCCCACGTCGCCGGGGACACCGCCGTCCGGGCCCGCCTCGTCACTGGCCTCCGCTTCCTCGTCCAGCGCATCCTCGCCGGGCGCGTCGCCCGAGGCGGCGGCCCCCGCTTCCCCGTCGGGCCCCGGCAGGTCGAAGGGCAGGACGCCGCCGTCGTCGACGGCCGCTTCCACGGCCGCGCCGGGGTCCTCGATGCGGAACCGGCCCAGGGCCGTCATGACCGCCTCGGCCGGCACCGCGGTGTGGCCGTCCCGGGCCGCCTTGGCCAGCAGGTGGGCGACGAGCGCCCGGCCGCGCCGGGGATCCTGCGGGTGCGCCTGCTCCTCGAGCAGCTGGCGGGCGAACCAGTCGGCCTGATCGGGCCGGACCTGGGAGAGCAGCAGCAGTTTCCACGGGTCCTCACGCAGCTGCCGCGCGGCCGACGGGCCGAGGACGGCCACGGCGGAACCGGCGAATTTCACCGGTACCCGGCAGGCGGCCAGCAGTTCCGCGGTCTCATAGGACGGACGGGCCCTCGCGAACGAGGCGGCGAGCTTGGCCGCCCGTTTGGGCCCGATGCCCTCGACGAGCTCCAGCCGCCCGGCCGTGACGTCGGCCGGGCTGGTGATCCCGGCGTCCCGCAGCTTCTCCGCGATGCCGCGGCCGGCGCCCGGCCACAGCCCGGAGGCACAGAATTCGCCGAACAGCCCGGCTGTTGTCTCGTCACTCACCGTGGACATCCCGGCCAGCGTAGCCCAATACCGTTCGCGGCATCGCTTGCCTCAACGGCAGTTCGGCGCTGATACTCCCATTTATGGCCGGGTCGTCGGCGGAGGCGCCCACAACACCAGAGTCGGTCCGCGTTTCCGATGAGGAGCGCGACCAGGCGGTCGGCGAGCTTCGCGAGCAGTTCGCCGAGGGACGGCTCTCGCACGAGACGTTCATGCACCGGATGGACGCCGCCCTCGGGGCCCGGGACCGCCGCCAGCTGGACCGGCTGCTGGCCGACCTTCCGCGCGGCCGGGCGGCCGGGGCCCTGGCCTGGCCTGGTGGCGGGAGTCCGGGGCCGCACTCGCCGGGCGCTCGGCATGCTGGCCGCGGAGAAAGAGGCGCTCTCGGCGGCGATACGGGACGTCCGGCCCGCCGGGCCCGGCCGGGCCCCGCACCGCGGGGCCGGACCGTGCGGCCGGCGATGGCCGTCCCGGCGCCCTGATCTTCCCGCCCGGCGCGGCCCGGTGGTACACGATCGGCCGGGAACGGGAATGTGACCTGCTCATCGAGGACCTGACGGTATCCAGGATGCACGCGCGGCTGGAGCGAGCCGGCGACGGCTGGCTGCTCACCGATCTGGGCTCCACCAACGGCACCCGGCTGAACGGCTGGCGCATCCGGGAGCCGGTGCCGGTGCGGGCCGGAGACCGGGTGGCCTTCGGATCCGCCGTCTTTGTCATCTGCGGGCCCGGCTAAAGTCAGGCAGGTGACGACCGTCCTCCTGGTGCGCCATGGCCTCACCGCGGCGACCGGCCACACCCTGTCAGGGTGGACGCCCGGGATACCGCTGAGCGAGCGCGGGCTCGCTCAGGCCCGGGCGCTCGGCACCCGGCTGGCCGGCCTGCCCCTGGACGCGATCGTCACCAGCCCGCTCGATCGCTGCCGGCAGACGGCCGAGGCGGTCGCGGCCGCTGGCGGGGAACGGCCGGAGATCCGCGAGGACGAGCGGTTCGGCGAGTGCCATTACGGTGACTGGACCGGTAAGCCCCTGAAAAAGCTGGCCAAGGAACCGCTGTGGCGGGTCGTCCAGGCCCACCCCAGCGCGGTCCGCTTTCCCGGCGCCGAGGGCGAGTCGATGCTGGACACGCAGCACCGCGCCGTGGCCGCCATCCGGGAGCGGAACGCCGGGCTCGGCCCCGACGCGACCTACCTGATCTGCTCCCACGGTGATGTGATCAAGGGCATCATCGCTGACTGCCTGGGGCTGCACCTGGACATGAGCCAGCGGATACAGGTCGACCCCTGCTCGCTGACCGTCATCCGCTACACGCCGCTGCGGCCGTTCCTGGTGCGGATGAACGATACGGGCGGGGGAGTCGAGGACCTCATGCCCCGGAAGGACGGTCAGCCGGGCCGTAACGGCCGGTCACGGCGGCGCGGCCAGAGCGACGCCGTGGTCGGTGGCGGGGCCGGAGGCAATGGCGCGGCGGGCGGGGCGCTCGCGGAGGTCAGGGCGAGAGTGCGTGCCGTTCGCGAACGGTCACGGGACGCGCGAGGATAGGAGGATGCCGGTCTATATGTATGACCCGCCGGACAGGTTCGTGGCCGGGTCGGTCGGGCAGCCGGGAGATCGCACGTTCTATCTCCAGGCCAAGTCCCCGGGTCGCCTCACCAGCGTCTCCCTGGAGAAGTTCCAGGTGAGCCTGCTGGCGGAACGGCTGGATGAGCTGCTCGACGAGGTGCTCCGGCGCAGTGGCGGGTCGCCGGAGGTCCCGGCGGCCGCGCCGACCGGCCTGCAGGACGACGGCCCGCTGGACATGCCGGTCATGGAGGACTTCCGGGTCGGCGCGATCGCGCTGGCCTGGGACGGCGAAGAGGGCCGGGTCGTCATCGAAGCGCAGGAGGCGACCGAGGAGCCCGTCGAGCCGCTGGCCGAGGAGATTCCGGTGGACGGCCCGGCCGTGCTGAGAGTGCGGATCACCCCCGGCGCCGCCCGGGCGTTCGCCCAGCGGGCGCTGCGGATCGTGGCCGCGGGCCTGCCGCCGTGCCCGCTGTGCGGCCTGCCGCTCAGCGCCGATGGGCACATCTGCCCGCGCCAGAACGGGCACCGCGTGGGCCATGCTTGATCCCTTCGCCAGCCCGCCCAAGCGCCGGTCGTCCGGCGCCGGGCGGCGAACGGGCTCCCGGCGCCGCGACCGGGCCCGGACGCCCGGCGCGGACGGGACCGGGCCCGGTTCTCCGCCCGGGGACGAAACCGCGCTTCAGCTGCTGGAACAGGGCAGCCTGGAGATCGTTGGGCGGCTGATCGAGGCGTCGAACGAGACCTGGTACTGCACGGTGAGTTCCGGTGACTACGAGGCCGCCTGCGTCTACAAGCCGGTCGCCGGGGAGCGCCCGCTGTGGGACTTCCCGGTCGGGACGCTGGCCAGCCGGGAGGTCGCCGCCTACGCCGTCTCCCGGGCCGCCAGCTGGAACGTGGTTCCGCCGACGGTCATGCGTGACGGTCCGTACGGTCCGGGGATGTGCCAGCTGTGGATCGACGTGGATCCGGACGTCGACCTCATCGAGCTGTCCCGCCGCGGCGATCACGGCGGCCTTCGCGACCTGGCCGTCTTCGACGCGGTGGTGAACAACGCCGACCGCAAGATCGGGCATCTGCTGCCGGTGCCCGGCGGCCACCTCTACGGCTGTGATCATGGCGTCTGTTTCGCCGAGGACTACAAGCTGCGCACGGTGCTGTGGCAGTGGCGGGGCAAGAGCCTGCCGAGGCGGGCCGTGGACGCGCTCCGGCGGCTGCACGACATGCTGGTCAACGGCGAGCTGGCCGACGAGCTGTCCCAGTGGCTGAGCCCCGGCGAGCTGTACGCGACCACCATCAGGGTGGAGAAGCTGCTCAAGCACCGGGTCCACCCCTACCCGCCCGAGGACTGGCCGGCTATCCCGTGGCCGCCCATCTGAGCGTCCGCCCTAGCGCACGCTCGCGTGGCCTGCGGCCGTCTCCCTCTCGGCGGCCTGCTGCCAGCCGTCGACCAGGAAACTGAACGAGCTGCTCAACGCGGTCATCGCATAGTCCCAGTCGTGCGATCCGGGCGAAATGCGGACGGTCGACGAAACGTGGTACCTGGGCCAGCAGGTGGGCGAAGATCACGGCCTGGCCGCTGATCAGCGGCTCCGGGTCGGACGCGTCCTCGGCGAGAAGCACGCGCAGGCCGCGGGCCCGCCACGGGTGATCGGCCGGGGTGTTGGCGGCGAGCACCGAGGGCCGGTCGCCGAACATATCCGACAGGTCGTTGGTCTGGAAGTAACCGGCGATCGACACCACCTGGCCGAAGACCCCCGGATGCTGGAGGGCGATGTTCACCGCCCCGTACCCGCCCATCGAGAACCCGGCGATCGCCCGGTGCCCCGCGTTCCGGGTGCTCCGGCCCTCCACGGCGGGGATCACCGCGTCGAGGACCCGGTTCTCCACCTGGTCGTCGCCGGTGTAGGAGTTGGCCCATTCGGTATCCGAATGCTGCTCCCCGTTCCCGTCCGGGCACGCGAAGACAAACGACGGGTAGCCCTCGTCGAGCCGCCGGTTGAGCTCCGCGGCGAGACCGTGGCTGAAACAGTCACTGGCCTGGCCCGGGTAGCCGTGCAGGAAGTAGACCACCGGGATCGTCGCGGCGTCAGGCCCGGGTGGCCGCCAGACCCACACCGGATGATTCCGCCGGTCCGACGGCCCGCGCACTTCCAGGACCGACACGCTGCCCCGGGCGGCGCGGCTGTCCCGCACATCCGAGCTCACCAGCCGGGTCACCCCGGAGGGCAGGACCATCAGCACCCCGAACACCGCCAGGACAGCCAGCCGGTCCAGCGGTCTGGATCCCTTACCGCCCGGGCCCACGGGTCAGATTCCGCCTGGCTCTCCGCGGCGCCCGCGGCGCCTCAGGTACCGCTCGAACTCGCGGGCGATGGCATCACCGCTGGCCTGGGGGAGATCGGTGGCGTCCTTCGCCTCCTCGAGCGTCCGGACGTAGTCGGCGACCTCGGAGTCCTGCTGGGCCAGCTCGTCGACGCCGCGTTCCCAGGCCCGCGCCTCCTCGGCCAGGTCGGCCAGGGGCAGCGGCGCGTCCAGGATGTCCTCCACACCGCGCAGCAGCGCCAGCGTGGCCTTCGGGTTCGGCGGCGTCGCCACGTAGTGCGGCACCGACGCCCACAGGGACACGGACGGAATGCCGGCCCCGGCGCACGCGTGCTGCACGACGCCGAGGATTCCGGTCGGCCCCTTGTAGTCCGAGAACGGCGCGGTCACCGTGGCCGAGAGCTTGGGGTCGGACGCGCCGACCGAGACCGGCACCGGCCGGGTGTGCGGCGCGTCAGCCAGCAGCGCACCGAGCAGGATGACCATCTCGACGCCGAGGTCGACCAGGCCCTGGACCAGCTCGTCGGTGAACGTGCGCCAGCGCATGTTCGGCTCGATCCCGTGCACCAGGACCACATCCCGGTCCAGCCCGGTCGCGCTCGCCGAGCCCTCCTGGCCGGCCTCCTCGGCGGCGGCCGGGTCGGCCGCGGTGCCGCCGCCCGCCAGTCCCGGCGAGCCGTCCGCCTTGGCTACGGACAGCCGCGTGGTCGGCCAGACCAGCCGCTCGATACGGCCGCCGGAGATCTCGATGACAGGCCGGGTTACCTGGAAGTCGTAGAAGTCCTCGGGTTCGACGGCGGCGATCGGGGTCGCCTGCCAGGCGATGCCCAGATGACTGATCACGCCGCTCGCGGCCTCACCGGCATCGTTCCACCCTTCAAAGGCGGCGATGGCGACGGGCGAGGTGAGTTTGCCCAGACGATCGAACTCGATGCCTCCCCCCTCCTCCCTGAACGTGCCCGCTCCCTAGACGTGCCCGCGGCGTGGGCCGCGTAGACCTGCCCGCGGCGTGCGCCGCGTGCCCGTGCCCGTGCGCCTGCGGCACTGACACGCAGCGTCTCGTCACCGAGCGCTGTCGTGAGTCCAGCCTACGTTGCCGGCGGCGCTGCGGGCGTCAACCTCCCGGGTCCCCGGCCCGCTGTGTTTCCGGCCGCGCTGCCTGACGGGGTGCAGCCCCGTACAATAGGGCACGATGAGTGCGCCTGAGGGAGATACAGCAGCACCGTCCGGGGGAGCCCTCCTGCGCTCGGCGCTCACCAGCCGTGTTCTGGTCGCGGACGGCGCGATGGGGACGATGCTGCAGGCCAGCGATGCGGTCCTGGATGACTTCGCCGGCCTCGAGGGCTGTAACGAGATCCTCAACGTGACCCGCCCGGACATCGTCCGGTCCGTGCACGACGCCTACCTGGCGGCCGGCGCGGACTGCATCACGACCAACACGTTCGGCGCGAACCTGGCCAACCTCGGCGGAGTACGGGATCGCGGACCGGATCGCGGAACTGTCGCAGGCCGGCGCCCGCATCGCCCGCGAGGCCGCGGCGGCGCAGGCCGAGCCGGGCCGCCCGCGGTACGTGCTCGGCTCGATGGGGCCCGGGACCAAGCTGCCGACGCTCGGCCACGTGACCTTCGCGCAGCTCCGCGATGCCTACCAGCAGAATGCGGACGGCCTGCTCAGTGGCGGCGTGGACGCGATCATCGTGGAGACCTGCCAGGATCTCCTGCAGGCCAAGGCGGCCATCATCGGAGCCCGGCGGGCCATCGCCGCGGCGTCGGCCGACGTCATGCTCATCGCCCAGGTGACGATCGAGACCACCGGGGCGATGCTGCTCGGCAGCGAGATCGGGGCCGCCCTGACGGCGCTCGAGCCGCTCGGCATCGACCTCATCGGCCTGAACTGCGCGACCGGGCCCGCCGAGATGAGCGAGCACCTGCGCTACCTGTCGGCGCACGCGCGCGTCCCGCTCTCCTGCATGCCCAACGCGGGGCTCCCCGAGCTGACCTCCAACGGCGCCCGCTACCCGCTCACCCCGGGCCAGCTCGCCGATGCCCACGAGCGGTTCGCCGCCGAGTTCGGCGTCTCGCTGGCCGGGGGGTGCTGCGGCACCACCCCGGAGCATGTCGCCGCGGTGGTGGACCGGGTGGGCGGCCGTCCCGCGGCCCAGCGCCGGCCGCGCCCGGAAGCCGGGGTCGCCTCGCTCTACGCCCACGTCCCGTTCCAGCAGGACACCACGTTCCTGGCCATCGGGGAGCGGACCAACGCCAACGGCTCCAAGGCGTTCCGTGAGGCGATGGCGGCCGGCCGCTACGACGAGTGCGTGGAGATCGCGCGGGCCCAGACCCGCGACGGGGCCCACCTGCTCGACGTGTGCGTCGACTACGTCGGCCGGGACGGCGTCGCGGACATGCGCGAGATAGCCGGGCGCTTCGCCACCGCGGCCACCCTGCCGCTCGTCCTGGACTCCACCGAGCCTCCCGTCATCGAGGCCGGCCTTGAACTGCTCGGCGGCCGCGCGGTGGTCAACTCGGTCAACTACGAGGACGGCGACGGGCCCGGATCGCGGATCGCCACCGTCATGCCGATCGTCCGGGAGCACGGCGCCGCCGTCATCGCGCTCACCATCGACGAGCAGGGCCAGGCCCGCACCGCGGACTGGAAGGTGGCTGTCGCCACCCGGCTGATCGACGACCTGACCGGCAACTGGGGCATGCGCGTCCAGGACATCATCGTGGACTGCCTGACCTTCCCCATCGCCACCGGCCAGGAGGAGACCCGGCGGGACGGGATCGAGACCATCGAGGCGATCGCCGAGCTCAAGCGCCGCTACCCGGAGGTCCAGACGACACTGGGCGTCTCCAACGTGTCGTTCGGGCTGAAGGCGGCCGTGCGGGCCGTGCTCAACTCGGTGTTCCTGGCCGAGTGTGTCCGCGCCGGGCTGGACTCGGCCATCGTGCACGCGTCGCGCATCATGCCGGTGGCCCGGATTCCCGACGAGCAGCGGCAGGTCGCGCTGGACCTGGTCTACGACCGGCGCCGGCCCGGCTATGACCCGCTGGCCCGGCTGCTGGAATTGTTCGAGGGCGTGGACTCCGCGGCGCTCAAGGAAAGCCGGGCGGCCGAGCTGCTCGGCCTGCCGCTCTGGGAACGGCTGAAGCGCCGGATCATCGACGGCGAGCGGACCGGCCTGGAGACCGACCTGGACGAGGGCCTGGCCGAGCGGCCCGCGCTGGAGATCGTCAACGACGTCCTGCTCGACGGCATGAAGACGGTCGGCGAGCTGTTCGGCTCCGGGCAGATGCAGCTGCCGTTCGTGCTCGCCTCGGCCGAGGTGATGAAGGCGGCCGTCGGCTACCTGGAACCGCACATGGAGCGGACGGGCGAGGACGGCAAGGGCAAGATCGTACTGGCTACGGTCAAGGGCGACGTGCACGACATCGGCAAGAACCTCGTCGACATCATCCTGTCCAACAACGGCTACGACGTGGTCAACATCGGCATCAAGCAGCCCATCTCCGCGATCATCGCCGCCGCGGAAGACTCCGGCGCCGACGCGATCGGCATGTCCGGCCTGCTGGTCAAGTCGACCGTGGTGATGCGGGACAACCTGGCCGAGCTGAACTCCCGCAGCCTCGCCTCGCGCTGGCCGATCCTGCTCGGCGGGGCCGCGCTGACCCGCGCCTACGTCGAGCAGGACCTGGCCGCGCTGTTCGACGGGGAGGTCCGGTACGCGCGCGACGCGTTCGAGGGCCTGCGCCTGATGGACGCCGTGATGGCGGTCCGGCGCGGGGAAGAGGGTGCGCGGCTGCCCGAGCGCCGGACCCGGCAGGTACGCCTGGCCGTCCCGCGGATGCCGGCCGGCAATGGCGGCCCGGAAGCCGGTGACGCGGCCCGGTCCGACGTCGCGCTGATCGACGACATCCCGGAGCCGCCGTTCTGGGGCACGCGGGTGATCAAGGGTGTTCCCCTGGCTGAATACGCGGCCTACCTGGACGAACGGGCCACGTTCATGGGGCAGTGGGGCCTGAAGCCTTCCCGTGGCCAGGGCGGGGTGACGTACGAGGAGCTCGTCGAGTCCGACGGCCGGCCGAGGCTGCGGATGTGGCTGGAGCGCGCCCGGACCGAGGGGCTGCTGGAGGCGGCCGTCGTCTACGGCTACTTCCGCTGCGTCAGCGAGGGCAACGACCTGGTCATCCTGGGCGAGGACGGCACCGAGGCGGAGCGCTTCACGTTCCCGCGCCAGCGCCGCGACCGCAGGCTGTGCCTGGCCGACTTCTTCGCGCCCCGCGAATCCGGGAAGACCGACGTGGTGGCGTTCCAGCTCGCCACGATGGGGTCGCGGGTCAGCCAGGCCACCGGTGAGCTGTTCGCCAAGAACGCCTACCGCGAATACCTCGAGCTGCACGGCCTCTCGGTACAGCTCACCGAGGCGCTCGCGGAGTACTGGCACACCAGGATCCGGCGTGAGCTCGGGTACGGCGCCCAGGACCCCGACGACATCAAGGACTTCTTCAAGCTCGGCTACCGGGGCGCGCGCTACTCCCTGGGCTACCCGGCCTGCCCCGACCTGGCTGACCGGGCGAAGGTGGCGCGGCTGCTCCAGCCCGAGCGGATCGGCGTGGAGCTATCCGAGGAGATGCAGCTCGTGCCCGAGCAGTCGACCGATGCCCTGGTGGTGCACCACCCCGAGGCGAAGTACTTCAGCACGTGACGGGGGCCAGCAGGCCGGGCGCGGCGGGCCCGGCGGGTAACGACGGCCCGGACGCCGTCCTGTTCGACATGGACGGGCTCCTCATCGATTCCGAGCCGCTGTGGTTCGAGGTGGAGACCGACGTCATGGCCCGGCTGGGCGGCACCTGGACCGAGGCGGACCAGAAGCAGCTTCTCGGCAGCTCACTCGAGAACTCGGTCCCCTACTTCCTGGACCGGGCGACCGTGCCGGCCGCTCCCGCCGAGGTGGCCGAGTGGCTCATCGGCGGGATGGTCACCCGCGTGGCCAGCCGGGGCGTCACGGTCATGCCCGGAGCGGCCGCCCTGGTGGCGGAGGTCGCGTCGGCCGGGGTGCCGTACGCGCTCGTCACCTCCTCGCAGCGCCGGTTCGTCGACGCCGTGCTGTCCCGGACCGGCCTGCGGTTCCCGGTGGTGGTGACCGGAAGCGACGTCACGCGGGGCAAGCCCGATCCCGAGCCGTACCTCCTCGCGGCCCGGCGCCTGGGCGCCGAACCGGGCCGGTGCCTGGTCCTGGAGGACTCACCGACCGGAGTGGCCGCCGCCGAGGCGGCCGGGTGCCTCGTCGTCGCCGTCCCGACCCTGCGGGCTATGGAGCCGCGGCCCGGGCGGCTGGTGGTCCGTTCGCTGGAGGACGTGGACCTGGCCTGGCTCCGGGCCGCCTGGGCCGAGGATGCCTCGGCCGGGCGCCGCCTGGCTGAGCGCCCGACCGGCACCGACTGACCGGGCCGACTGACCGGGCCGACTGACCGGGGCCGCGCGGGCACCTCGGGCGGTCCGGCCGGTCCGTCAGCTGTGCGACGATGGGGGAGGGCGCCGCCCTCGAGCAGGCTCCGTGCTTATGCCGTCGAGGTGAGCAGATGTCGACATACAACGCGATCGCCTGGCTGCCACTCTGTGCCGGGCTTACGGGGATCGGGCTGATCGCGAGCTGGTTCGCGATGCGCAAACGCGGGCTGGCGGCCGGCCTGCGCGGAGCGGCCTGGTCCCTTCTGCCGCTGGCCGCGCTACCTGACCGGCTCCATCCAGATGTTCTACAAGATCGGCAGCGCGATAGGCGCCTTCGCGACGTCCTTCGTCCTGTCGCCCAAGGTGTGGTCGGGGGTCGTGGTCGCGGGGGTCGCGGCCGTGCTGTTCGTGGTCTCGGGAACCGCCCGGCGCCGCCGCAAGCGGGCCCGCCGCGCCGAGAAGGCCGACGGCACGCGCCCGGGCGCGAGCTTGAGCCCGCGAGGCGGCGCCGGCGGCTGGCAATGGGAAGGGCGGCGGCCCGGAAGGCGGTGGAGCCGAGCCCGGCCAAGGCGGGCAAGGGCGCCCCGGCCGACGACGACATGCGTGAGATCGAGGAGATCCTGCGCCGCCGCGGCATCAACTAGCGGGCGCGTCCGCGGCCCGCTCCCGGCCGGTCTCGGCCGCGCTGAGGACCGGCGTCTCGGGGAGGGGCGGCGGAGTGCCGCCGAACTCCGGGCACAGCGCCTTGTGGGCGCACCAGTCGCAGAGCCTGCTGGGCCGGGCCCGCCAGTCGCCGGCCTTGCGGGCGCGCTCGATCGCCTGCCACAGCGCCTCAACCTTGCGTTCGGTGGCGCGCAGGTCGGCCTCGTCGGGGGCGTACCGGACGACCTGGCCGTCGCCGAGGTACATGAGCTGCAGGAGGCGCGGGATCTCCCCGCGGGCCCGCCACAGCACGAGCGCGTAGAACTTCATCTGGAACAGCGCCCGGGCCTCGAAGTCCGGGGGCGGCGCCTTCCCCGTCTTGTAGTCGACGACCCGGATCTCCCCGGCCGGGGCCACGTCCAGCCGGTCGATGTAACCGCGCAGCCGCAGCCCGGAGCCGAGCACGGCCTCGACGTACAGCTCACGGTCCGCGGGCTCCAGGCGGCGCGGGTCCTCCAGCGTGAAGTAGCTGTCCAGGGCGGCTCCCGCGTCGCCGATCCACGCCGCCAGCCCGGCATCGTCGGAGAACAGGGCGGCCAGGCCGGGCTCGGCGGCCGCGAGCCGCTCCCACTCCGGCTGGACCAGCGAATGCGCCGCCTCACGGGTCCGCTCGGCCGCGGTCAGATCGAACAGGCGCTCCAGCACCGCGTGCACGAGCGTGCCGCGGGCCGCGGCGGCTGTCGGGGGCTCGGGCAGCTTGTCGATCACCCGGAACCGGTAGAGGAGCGGGCAGGTCATGAAATCGGCGGCCCGGGACGGCGACAGGGCCCGCGAGCCGTCCCAGCCCGGACTTCCGTCCTCCGGGTGCCCGGGGGCGGCCACCTCCACCGCGACGAGTTCATCCACGCTCACGAGCGTAGGGGAGGGCACCGACAGTATGCGGGGTTTCGCGTTCCCGCCCGGCCGGTGTCGCCCGGGAGGGCGCGGGGGCCGCCCGGGCCACCGCGCGGTACGGGTCGCACGGCCCGCTGTGGCACGTAGCATCGGGGTGTGGCAGGCATGACGCCCGACAAGCCGGGCCAGCGCCAGGGGCGGCAGCAGTCCGGGTCCGGGATCGTGATCGCGCGTCCCTTCGGCATTCCGGTGCACGTCTCGCCGTACTGGTTCGTGATCGCGGGCGTGTTCATCGTCATCTACGCCAACGACCTGGCCGGGACCGTGGACGGCAATGTCCGGTACGTCGTCGCGGCCGCGTTCGTCGTCCTGCTGTACGCCTCGGTCCTGGTGCACGAGCTGAGCCATTCGCTCGTGGCCCGGAGCTACGGCCTTCCGGTCCGGCGCATCCTGCTGTACCCGCTCGGCGGCATCTCCGAGATCGAGCGCGAGCCGCAGACCCCCGGCCGGGAGTTCACCGTCTCCGCGGCGGGCCCCGCGCTCTCGCTGGTCCTGGCGGCCGTCGGCTACGGGCTGATGAAGGTGGTCCCCGCCGGCACCATCGGCTGGACCATCGTGAGCCAGCTCCGGTGGGCCAACCTCGTCGTCGGCCTGTTCAATCTGCTTCCCGGCCTGCCGCTCGACGGCGGCCGGATGCTGCGCGCCGTCATCTGGAAGGTCACGGCGCGCCCGGCCTCAGCGACCATCGCGGCGGCGTGGTCCGGCCGGGTGCTCGCCGTCGCCCTGCTCGTGGTGCCCCTGACCCTCGCGATGGCCCGGGGCCAGAACCAGAACCTCATGAGCATCGCCTGGCTGGCCGTCATCGCCGCCTTCATGTGGATCGGGGCCGGGCAGTCGATCAAGGCCACGCGGCTGCGGGAACGCCTGCCGGGCATCCAGGCGCGGCGGCTGGCCCGCAAGGCAATTCCCATCCCCGCGGACCTGCCGCTGGCCGAGGCGATCCGGCGCGCCGACGAGACCAACGCCCGGGCGCTGGTCGTGGTGGATCACGAGAACACGCCGATCGCTATCGTGAACGAGTCGGCCGTCATGGCCACCCCGCCGCAGCGCCGCCCGTGGATCGAGGCCGGGACGCTGGCCCGCAAGCTCGACCCCGGCCTCGTGCTGTCCGCCGACCTGTCCGGGATGGCGCTGCTCGACGCGGTGCGCAAATCGCCCGCCAGCGAGTACCTGGTCGTGGAGCCGACCGGGCAGGTCTACGGCGTGCTGACCGCCAGCGACCTGGACGGCGCCTTCGCCGGGGTATGACCCGCGTCCCGTTACCCTGGCGGGCATGATCTCACGGCGTCGCGGCCCGTTCGCGGCAGGCGACCAAATCCAGCTCACCGATCCCAAGGGCCGCCGGCACCTGCTGGTCCTGCAGCCGGGCAAGTCCTTTTTCACCCATCGCGGGTCGCTCAGCCACGATGACCTCATCGGCCGGCCGGACGGCAGCGTGGTGACGTCGTCCGGCGGCACGGCCTACGTCGCCCTCCGGCCGCTGCTGGCGGACTTCACCCTGGCCATGAAGCGCGGCGCGGCCGTCGTCTACCCCAAGGACGCGGCCCAGATCGTCGCGATGGCCGACATCTTCCCCGGCGCCCGGGTGATCGAGGCCGGCGCGGGTCCGGCGCGCTGACCTGCTGGCTGCTGCGGGCGGCCGGCGAGTGCGGCGCGGTGATCTCGTTCGAGCGGCGCGGCGACTTCGCCGAGATCGCGCGGCGCAACGTGGAACGGTTCTTCGGCGGCGCCCATCCGGCGTGGACCCTGATCGAGGGCGATTTCGGCGCGGCGGACCCGGAGCAGGCGGCCGACGCCGACCGGATCGTCCTCGACATGCTCGCGCCGTGGGACTGCCTGGAGACGGCGGCGCGCGCGCTGGTCCCCGGCGGGGTCATCTGCTGCTACGTGGCGACCACCACGCAACTGTCGCGCACGGTCGAGGGGCTGCGCGGCCACGGGAACTTCGACGAGCCGGCCGCGTCGGAAACGCTGGTGCGGGGCTGGCACGTGGAGGGCCTGGCCGTCCGGCCGGAACAGCGGATGGTGGGCCACACCGGCTTTCTGGTCACCGCACGGCGGCTGGCCGACGGCGTCACGCCGCCACCCCGGCGGCGGCGGCCGGCCAAGGGCGCCCATCCGGCGGAGGAGGACACGGATCCGGCAGGCCCCTGAATCCTCGCCGCCTGGCCCGCTAGGCTAACGAAAAGTGTCTATACCGTAACGATCAGCCTTGCGGGCAGCTTTGACGTCTGCGCCACGGGGCATTAATTCGGTGTCGGATGTGCTCTGCCTAACGTGAGCCGGGAGGTTACGAACGGCTCATCGATAGGTAGGGTCTAGGTAATTCAGGCACCGGGAGGAGGTGAGGGCCGTGGGAGGCAGGGACGAGAGCTCACGAGCCTCACGGCACGACGATGAGGTCAAAGGCCTTACCGCGCAGATCTCCTTCCTTGACGAGGAGATCGCCGCACTGCGCCGCAGGCTCGCGGATTCACCGCGCCAGGCGCGGCTTCTCGAGGAGAGGCTGCGCGAGACCGAGGCCAGCCTGGCCGCCGTCACGGCACAGAACGAGCGGCTGACCGGGACGCTCCGGGAGGCCCGGGACCAGATCGTCGCGCTCAAGGAGGAAGTGGACCGGCTGGCTCAGCCGCCATCCGGCTTCGGCGTGTTCCTCAATGGCAGCGACGACAACACGGCCGACGTGTTCACCGGCGGGCGCAAGATGCGTGTGCACGTGAGCCCGGCGGTCGAGGTCGAGAAGCTGCGGCCGGGCCAGGAAGTCGTGCTGAACGAGGCACTCAACGTGGTCCTCGCCGAGGGCTACGAGACCGCCGGCGAGGTGGTCATGCTCAAGGAGCTCCTCGAGGACGGCGAGCGCGCGCTGGTCATCTCGCACGCCGACGAGGAGCGCGTGGTCCGGCTGGCGGACCCACTGCGCGCGTCCACGCTGCGCAGCGGTGACTCGCTGCTGCTCGAGCCGCGCTCCGGGTACGTCTTCGAGCGCATCCCCAAGGCCGAGGTCGAGGAACTCATCCTGGAGGAAGTTCCGGACATCTCCTACTCCGACATCGGCGGCCTGGCCTCCCAGATCGAGCAGATCCGGGACGCCATCGAGCTGCCGTACCTGCACGCGGACCTGTTCCGCGAGCATCAGCTGCGCCCGCCGAAGGGCGTCCTGCTCTACGGCCCGCCCGGCTGCGGGAAGACCCTGATCGCCAAGGCGGTCGCGAACTCCCTGGCCAAGCAGGTCGCGGCGAAGACGGCCGCGGACGGCGTGGTGCCGCCCGGCTCGTCGGGCAAGAGCTTCTTCCTGAACATCAAGGGACCCGAGCTGCTCAACAAGTACGTCGGCGAGACCGAGCGGCACATCCGGCTGGTCTTCCAGCGTGCTCGCGAGAAGGCCAGCGAGGGCATGCCGGTGATCGTGTTCTTCGACGAGATGGACTCGATCTTCCGTACCCGGGGCTCCGGGGTCTCCAGCGACGTCGAGAACACGATCGTGCCGCAGCTCCTCAGCGAGATCGACGGCGTCGAGGGCCTGCAGAACGTGATCGTCATCGGTGCCTCGAACCGTGAGGACATGATCGACCCGGCGATCCTGCGGCCGGGCCGGCTCGACGTCAAGATCAAGATCGAGCGGCCGGACGCCGAGGCGGCCAAGGACATCTTCTCGAAGTACATCCTGACCGAACTGCCGCTGCACCCCGACGACCTCAACGAGCACGGCGCCTCGCGCGGCGGGACCGTCGAGGCGATGATCCAGCGGGTGGTCGAGCGGATGTACACCGAGACCGAGGAGAACCGGTTCCTCGAGGTCACCTACGCCAACGGCGACAAGGAAGTCCTGTACTTCAAGGACTTCAACTCCGGCGCGATGATCCAGAACATCGTGGACCGGGCCAAGAAGAACGCCATCAAGGAGTTCCTCGACACCGGGCAGAAGGGCCTGCGGGTGTCCCACCTGCTCTCGGCCTGCGTCGACGAGTTCAGCGAGAACGAGGATCTGCCCAACACGACCAACCCGGACGACTGGGCCCGTATCTCCGGTAAGAAGGGCGAGCGCATCGTCTACATCCGCACGCTGGTGTCGGGCAAGACCGGCACCGAGGCCGGCCGGTCCATCGACACCGTGGCCAACACGGGCCAGTACCTGTGACGTGCCTGTGGACGGCACGCGCCGCTGCTGCGACGCGTGTCAGAGGCATAGGTGCGCTCCGGGCGGCATAGGCTTCTGATATGAGCGTGCTGCGGGTGATGGGCACCGAGACCGAGTACGGGATCTCGGTGCCCGGCCAGCCAGGGGCCAACGCCATGGTCACCTCGTCCCAGATCGTCAACGCCTACCAGGCCGCCACCGCGGCCCGGGCGCGCCGCGCCCGCTGGGATTTCGAGGAGGAGAACCCGCTCCGCGATGCCCGCGGCTTCGACCTGGCCCGGGAAAACGCGGACTCGACCCAGCTCGACCGACGAGGACCTCGGGCTGGCCAACGTGATCCTCACGAACGGCGCCCGGCTCTACGTCGACCACGCCCACCCGGAGTACTCGACACCGGAATGCACCAATCCGCTGTCCGCGGTGATCTGGGACAAGGCCGGTGAGCGGATCATGGCGGAAGCGGCCGAGCGCGCCGCGACGATCCCCGGGGCCGCGCCGATCCAGCTCTACAAGAACAACACCGATAACAAGGGCGCCTCCTACGGCACCCACGAGAACTACCTCATGCGGCGGGCGACGCCGTTCGCCGACATCGTCCGGCACCTGACGCCGTTCTTCGTCTCGCGCCAGGTGATCTGCGGCGCCTGCCGGGTGGGCATCGGCGCGGACGGCCGGGGCGTCGGCTTCCAGCTCAGCCAGCGGGCCGACTTCTTCGAGGTCGAGGTGGGCCTGGAGACCACGCTGAAGCGGCCCATCATCAACACCCGCGACGAGCCGCACGCCGACCCGGAGAAATACCGGCGGCTGCACGTCATCATCGGCGACGCGAACATGAGCGAGGTGGCCACCTACCTCAAGCTCGGGACCACCGCCCTGGTCCTGTCGATGATCGAGGACAAGTTCCTCGACGCGGACCTGTCCCTGGAGTCCCCGGTCGCCGACCTGCGGGCCATCTCGCACGACCCGTCGCTGCGCCGCCTGGTGACGCTGCGGAACGGCAAGAAGATGACCGCCATCCAGCTCCAGCGCGAGTACCTGGAACTGGCCCGCAAGTACACCGAGGACAAGTTCGGCTCGGACGTCGACCAGGTGACCGCCGACGTGCTGGACCGGTGGGAATCGGTGCTGAACCGGCTGTCCGACGACCCGATGCAGCTGTCCCGCGAGCTGGACTGGGTGGCCAAGCTCGAGCTCCTGGAGGGCTTCCGCAGCCGGGACGGGCTCAGCTGGGATCATCCCCGGCTTCAGCTCATCGACCTGCAGTACTCCGACGTGCGGCAGTCCAAGGGCCTGTACAACCGGCTGGCCATCAAGGGCCGGATGGTCCGGCTGGCCACCGAGGAGCAGGTGCGCCGGGCGATCGAGGAGCCGCCCGAGGACACCCGGGCCTATTTCCGCGGCCGGTGCCTGCGCCAGTACGCGGAAGCGGTCGCCGCGGCATCCTGGGACTCGGTGATCTTCGATATCCCGGGCCGGGAGTCGCTTCAGCGGGTCCCCACCCTCGAGCCGCTGCGGGGCACCAAGGCCCACGTCGGCGACCTGCTCAAGCGGTGCAGGAGCGCGGCCGAGCTCGTGGCCGCGCTGACCGGCCAGCCCGAGTAGTGCCGAATTCAGGCCGATCGCTTTTGCGGGGTTGAACGGGATGTCGGCGGGCGAGGATAGCGTTGGAGCAGGAAAGGCCCCCGATCTACGGAGGTACCGGGATGGCAACAAAGGACACCGGCGGCCAGCGGCAGACGTCGCGGCGCACGGAGGAGGCCGAGGAGACCGAGGCCGCCTCGACCGAAGAGGTCAAGGAACGCCACGAGAAGCTCGCCGATGACGTCGACGCGATCCTGGACGAGATCGACGAGGTACTCGAAGAGAACGCCGAGGAGTTCGTGCGGTCCTACGTCCAGAAGGGCGGCCAGTGACCGGCAGCCGGTGAGGGCCGGTCGCGAGACGGTGCACGTGAGGCTCGGGCCTCACGTGCGCTAACGGCCAGTTCGCCCTGGGCTGACGGCCACAGCACGGCTCATGTGCGCGGGGCCCGCGCGCCGCAGTAGGGTCTGTTCAGAGACGACTTTCAGATAAGGGAAGGGACACGCGTGGGCTCTGATTGGGAAGGGAACAGGCGGTTTCCTGGAGCATTCATGGCCGCCCGGACGTCTTCGTTCGCTGACTTCCTCGCCTCCTACGCGCCGGACCTGCTGCCGGGCCGGTGGGCGCCGCAGGCTCCGGCGGCCGGCGCCGAGACGCTGCCGTGGGCGCCGGGTGGCGGCCGCGCCGTTTCCGACCTGCCGCACGCGACGACCATCGTGACGGCGGTCTGCGACGGAGGCGTCATCCTGGCCGGGGACCGGCGCTCGACCGCGGGCAACATGATCGCCAAGCGTGACGTGGAGAAGGTGTTCCGGACCGACGAGTTCTCCGGGATGGGTATCGCGGGCGTGGCCAGCGTGGGCCTGGAGTTCGTCCGCCTGTTCCAGGTCGAACTCGAGCACTACGAGAAGATGGAAGGCCGGTCGCTGTCGCTGGAGGGCAAGGCCAACCGCCTGGCCAGCATGATCAGGGGCAACATCGCCGGCGCCATGCAGGGCCTCGCCGTCGTCCCGCTGTTCGTCGGCTTTGACGAGGACGCGGGAATCGGCCGGATCTTCAGCTACGACGTGGCCGGCGGCCCGTACGAGGAGCACCGGTACCACTCGATCGGTTCCGGGTCGGTGTTCGCCCGGGGCTCGCTGAAGAAGCTGTACAAGGACGGCATGCCCGTCCGGGACACGGTGATGGCGTGCGTGCAGGCCCTGTACGACGCGGCGGACGACGACTCGGCGACCGGCGGCCCTGACCTGACCCGCAAGATCTACCCGGTGGTCGCGGTGCTGACGGCGGACGGCTTCCACCGGCTGTCCGACGCCGAGGCCGAGGAGTACGTCCGGGCCGTGGTCGACGAGCGGATGCATTCCCCGGACGGCCCGTCGGCCCCGGTGACGTGAGCCTGAGCCGCCCATCCCACGGGCCCCGACCGGCCCGTCAGTCCCGCCAGCCCGAATCCAGCCGAACTCGCGAGTAAAGGAAGCGCCTGCGGTGTCCATGCCGTTCTACGTGTCACCTGAACAGGTGATGAAAGACAAGGCGGACTATGCGCGCAAGGGAATCGCGCGCGGCCGCAGCGGGGTCGTCATCCAGTACGCCGGCGGCATCCTGTTCGTGGCGCCCAACCCGTCACGTGCGCTGCACAAGATCAGCGAGATCTACGACCGCATCGCGTTCGCCGCGGTCGGCCGCTACAACGAGTACGAGAGCCTCCGCAAGCTGGGCGTCACCTACGCGGACGTCACCGGGTTACCAGTTCGACCGCCGCGACGTCACCGCGCGTGGCATCGCCAACTGGTACGCCCAGCAGCTCGGCCTCGCCTTCACCGAGAGCAGCAAGCCGCTGGAGGTGGAGATCATCGTCGCCGAGGCGGGGGAGAGCGCCGACAGCGACCAGATCTACCGCATCACCTTCGACGGGTCGGTGACCGACGAGCAGGGATTCGCGGCCATGGGCGGGCAGGCCGACCAGGTCGCTACGGTCCTGAAGGAACGCTACTCCGACGGCATGTCCCTGACCGACGCGCTCAGCGCCGCGCTGGCCGCACTGGCCGCTCCCGGCAACGGCGAGCGCCCGGACATGGCCGCCAGCCAGCTCGAGGTGGCCGTGCTCGACCGCAGCCGGCCGCACCGCACGTTCCGGCGGCTGCAGGGCGCGCGCCTGGAGGAGCTTCTCGCGGAGAGCCGCCCCTCGTCTCCCGCACCCGAGGCGCCTCCCGCCGTCGGCCCGTCCGCCCCGCCGGCTGAGCCCGGCCCCGGCACCTCGGCCGGCCCGGACAGCCCCCCGTCACCCAGCTGAGCGGCGCGCGGCGGCCTGGACGGAGGCGGCCCACGCCACCGCGGTGAGCGCCAGCGCCAGGCCGATCGGGACCACCGGCAGGCCGTATGATCCCCGGCCTGCGACGCCCGCGGCCCGGATGGCCGCGTTGGCCGGGGAGATCGACGCCCCGATCGCGGTGACCGCGATCACCGCGGTAGACAGCATCCCGCCGCGGGCACCGGCATCGCGCTGCTCCAGCCGAGCGCCCCGGCCAGCGGCATCCCGCCGATCGCCGGCCACGACCAGAACGGCGTACAGCAGGGCCGGCGGCAGCCAGCGGTGCGACCGCACCAGCAGCGCCAGCTGATAGCGCAGCACCGCCGTCATGGCCGGGCGTCCTGGCCCGGCTCCGGGCGGATGCTCCGGACGTGAACCGCTGGTCCCAGCCGCCAGCACGTGGCGGAGCACGTCGTCCGAGGCGCTGGCCCGGACGCGCAGCCGGACGCCCCCGCCCGCCTGGCTGCTCCGCGGCCAGCACACCGGGCCGAGCCCCCAGCCCGGCGGCGTCACCGGCGTACCCCTCGACCTCTATGACCAGGGCCACCAGCCCGCCAGGCTCGCCCGGGTTTCCGGCCACCGCTTCCGGCGTCACCCGGCCCCGGCCCACCTTCCAGCGCACCGCGACCCAGCCGGCGAGCCGCGCCGGGTCGTGGTCCACGAACACGACCTCGGCCCCGCTGGCCAGGCGCTCGGCCACCGCACCATCCAGCACCGCCCGGGTTCCCTCGTCCAGCCCGGTCCACGCCTCATCCAGCACTAGCAGGCCCGGCCGGGCCAGCAGGGCCTGCGCGACCGCGACCTTCTGGGCGGTGCCCTTGGACAGCTCACGCAGCGGCGTGCCCGCGTCATCGGCCAGGCCCAGCCGATCGATGGCGTCGCCGACCGCGCGGGCCAGCGGGGCGCCGCGCAGGCCGTGCACCCGGCCGAGGTGCATCAGGTAGGCGCGCGAGCTGAACGGAAGTGCGGCCGGGAACCGTTCCGGCACATAACCGGCCGGAGGACGGGAGGTGATCTGGCCCCGGCTGGGCGCGGACGCCCCCGAGATCAGCCGCAGCAACGTCGACTTCCCGCATCCATTGGGCCCCGTCACCCGCACCAGTTGCCCCGCCCCGACCTCCGCGTGGACATCCCGCAGCACCCAAGGCCCCCTCACCCGGTACCGCTTCCCAACCCCGTCCAGCCTCACCCGCCCACCCTAGACCGGGCCAGCACCTCTACAACGGGATGTTGCGGTGGGCGCCGCGGGCCCGTGGGGATTCCGCGATGGCGCGGGCGATGGCGTGGCGGGTCTGGGCCGGGTCGATGATCTCGTCGATGACGCCCAGGTCGAGGGCCCGCTGCAGGCCGCCGACCGTCTGTTCGTGCTCGGCCGCCAGCGCGGTCTCGACCTCGTGCAGCTGCTCCGGATCGGTGGCGGCCAGGGTCCGCCGGTGCAGGATGCGGATCGCCGCGACCGCGCCCATCACCGCTACCTGGGCCCCCGGCCAGGCGAAGACCCGGGTGGCTCCGAGCGAGCGGGAGTTCATCGCGATGTAGGCCCCGCCGTACGCCTTGCGGGTGATCAGCGTGACCCGCGGCACGACCGCCTCGGCGAAGGCGTGCAGCAGCTTGGCGCCGCGGCGCACGACGCCGTCCCATTCCTGGCCGACCCCGGGCAGGTAGCCGGGGACGTCGACCAGCACCACCAGCGGCACGCCGAACGCGTCGCACATCCGCACAAACCGGGCCGCCTTCTCGGCCGAGATCGCGTCCAGGCAGCCGCCGAGGCGCATCGGGTTGTTCGCGATCACGCCGACGGTGCCGCCGCCGAGCCGGCCGAGCACGGTTACGACGTTCGGCGCCCACTTCGGGTGCAGCTCGATGCCGGGACCGTCCAGCAGCAGGTCGATCAGCGGGTGGATGTCGTAGGCCCGCCGGGGGGAGTCGGGCAGCAGCCCGGCGAAGTCGGCGTCGGGCGTGTCGTCGGCCACCTTGCCCTGGTCGGCCAGGAGCGCGGCCAGGTGCCGGGCCTGCGCGATCGCGTCGGCGTCGTTCTCGGTGACCAGGGAGGCCACGCCGGACCGGCGCGAATGCGGCTCCGGGCCGCCGAGGCCGGGCCATGTCCACGTCTTCGCCGGTCACGCTGCGGACCACGTCGGGGCCGGTAACGAAGATCCGCCCGTGGGCGGAGAGGATCACGATGTCGGTCAGCGCCGGGCCGTAGGCGGCGCCTCCGGCCGCCGGGCCGAGCACCACCGAGATCTGCGGGACCACTCCCGAGGCCCGGGTCATCGCGGCGAACACGGTACCGACCGCGTGCAGGCTGGCCACGCCCTCCGCGATCCGCGCCCCGCCCGAATGCCACAGCCCGATTACGGGTACGCCGCGCGTCACCGCCTCGTCATAGGCGGCCACGATCGCCGCGCATCCGGCCTCGCCCGCGGCACCGCCCTGGACCCGCGGGTCGGAGGCGAATGCCACCGCGCCGGCCCCGTGGATCAGGCCCGTGCCGGCGATCGCACCGTCGTGGGCGTCCGCGACGATGAGCTCGAGCGAGCCGGCGTCGAACAGGGCCGTCCAGGCGGCCCACCGCATCACGGGGCAGCGCCGCGTCGGCCGGTGCCGCCGGGGCGGGCGTTGGCCCCGCAGCAGCGCCAGGGTTGTCCGACAACGGTCACCTGAGTTCTCCTTGGGAGCGGATGAAGACGATGGGCCGGGCCGGCCAGTTCGGGTGGCCCCGGAGCGGCGTCCCCTCCGGCTAGGGCGCGGTGAAGATCAGGCTGACGTTGGCGCCGCCGAAGCCGAACGCGTTGTTCAGCACGGCCATCGGCTTGCTGCCGCCCGTCGGCAGTTCCCGCGGTTCGGTCGCGACCGTCACGGCCACCCCGTCATCTGGATCTTCCAGGTTGATCGTGGGCGGCGCGACCCGCTCGCGCAGGGCGAGGATGGCCGCCACCGACTCGATCGCGCCCGCGCCGCCGAGCAGGTGCCCGGTCATCGACTTGGTGGAGGTCACCACGACGTTGTCCGCCGCCGGGCCGAGGGCCGACACGATGGCCTGTGCCTCCACGACGTCGCCCTCCGGGGTCGACGTGGCGTGCGCGTTGACGTGGACGATCTGGTCCGGGTCGACGCCGGCGTCGGCGAGCGCGCGCGCCATGGCCAGCTTGATGCCGGTGCCCTCCGGGTGCGGATGGGCGATGTGGTAGCCGTCCGAGGAGTACCCGGCCCCCGCCACCACGGCGTGGACGGTCGCTCCGCGGGCGGCCGCGTGCGCGGCGGACTCCAGCACCAGGATGCCCGCGCCCTCGCCGAGCACGAAGCCGTCGCGGCCCTTGTCGAACGGGCGCGAGGCCCGCTCCGGCTCGTCGTTACGGGGCGACAGCGCCCGCATCACCGCGAAAGCCCCGAGGTTCAGGGCCATGATCGCGGCCTCGGTGCCGCCGGCCACCACGACGTCGGCCCGGCCGGACCGGATCATGTCGGCCCCGTAGCCGACCGCCTCGGCCCCGGACGCGCAGGCGCTGACCACCGAGTGCACCCCGGCCTGGGCGCCGAGCTCGACGCTGATCCAGCCGGCGGCGCCGTTCGGCATCAGCATCGGGACCGTGAACGGCGAGATCCGCTGCCAGCCCTTCTCCTTGAGCGTGTCGTAGGCGGCAATGGTGGAACCGATCCCGCCGATACCGCTGGTCACCGCGACGCCGAGCCGCTCCGGGTCGACGTCCGGCTGGCCGGCGTCGGCCCACGCCTCCCGGGCGGCGGCCAGGGCGAACTGCTCACAGCGGTCCATCCGGCGCGCCTGCACGCGGCCCACGGCCAGTGCGGGATCGACCGCGGCGGGCGCCGCGATCCGCACCGGCAGGTCTGCTGCCCAGTCGTCGGTCAGCGCGCGCACGCCGCTGCGGCCGGCGAGCATCGCTGACCAGGTGGACGCGACGTCGCCGCCGAGCGGCGTGATCGCGCCCATTCCCGTGACGACGACGCTTGTGTCGTCTCTGCCCACTGTGATCGGCTCCTAGGTTCTCGGTGACGCCGGGCCCGCGGCTGCTCGCCGGCGACGGTGCCGGCGAGCACGGCGCAGGCCGGCGCAAGCGGCTAGCTCGCGTGCTTGTGCACGTAGTTGATGACGTCCTGGACCGTCTTGAGGTCCTTGAGCTGGTCGTCGGGGATCTCCACGCCGAACTTGTCCTGCGCGGCCACGGCGATCTCAACCATGGACAGGGAGTCGATGTCGAGGTCGTCGACGAAGTTCTTCTCCGGGGTGACCTCGTCGGCCGGGACACCCGCGATCTCGTCGATGATCTCCGCGATCCCGGCGAGAATCTCCTGCTCTGTCGTTGCCATCTGCCTGCTAACTCCTTAATCCTTGGTTGGTTACGCGCCCAGCGGGAGCAGAGCCCGGCTAGGGTACCGTGATGACCTGCGCCGCGTAGCACATGCCCGCGCCGAAGCCCATCAGCAGGACCGGCGCGCCGGATTCCAGGTCGCCGCGCTCCGTCATCCGCGCCAGCGCCAGCGGTATCGACGCCGAGGACGTGTTCCCGGCGTGAACGATGTCGTCGGCCAGCCGCTCACGCGGCACGCCGACCTTGCGGGCCACCGCCTCGATGATCCGCAGGTTGGCCTGGTGCGGGACGAAGGCAGCGAGATCCTCCGGCCGCACGCCGGCGCGCTTACAGGCATCCAGCGCCAGCGGGTGCAGCTCGCTGGTCGCCCAGCGGAAGACCGCCTGCCCCTCCTGGACGAGCCATGAGTTCCGGTCCTTGATGATGATCTTGCTGGCCAGGTCGCCGGCGCTGCCCCAGGCCACCGGGCCGATCCCGGGCCCGCGCTGGGTGTCATCCGCCGGGCCCACCACGGCCGCCCCGGCGCCGTCCGCGAAGATGATGGCGGTCGACCGGTCGGTCTGGTCCACCCAGGCGGACATCTTCTCCGCGCCGATCACCAGGACATGCCGGGCGCTGCCCGCCCGGACCGCGTCGCTGGCCGTCGCCAGCGCGTAGCAGAAGCCGGCGCAGGCGGCGTTGAGGTCGTAGGCGCCCGGCGCGGCGATGCCGAGCCGGTGCGCGACCGTCGCGGACACGTTCGGTATCAGTGACTCAGGAGTGCAGGTCGCGACGATGACCAGATCGATGTCGCCCAGGCCGACGCCGCTGCCGGCGATCGCCTTGCCCGCCGCGGCCACGGCCATGTCGGCCACGGTCTCCTCGGGTGCGGCGATCCGGCGGCTCGCGATGCCAACCCGGCTGCGGATCCACTCGTCCGTCGTGTCCATGACGGCCGCGAGGTCGTCGTTGGTCACGACGTTGTCCGGCTGGTACCCGCCGAACGCAAGTATCCGCGCGCCCGCGGCCGGATGGGGGAGTCGCATGAACGCGCCGCCTTCCTCTGTCGTCCCGGGAAACACGTCTGGTCTCCCCATGTTGCTGGGCCCGCCGTCGCTGGCGGGCGCCGCTGCCCACTTTCCTTCCGCCCCATCGCCGGGGCCCGCGGACCGCAGTGTCCCGGCCGCGGTTATTCGGCTCCTTCGGGCAGTAGCCGGGCCAGCGGCTGGCCCATGCTGACCGGGTCCCCGTCCTGCACCAGCCATTCGATGATCGCGCCGCGCCACTGCGGGATGATCGCGCGCCGGTCGCTGCGGGCCTCCACGTGGCCGAGCTCGGTGCTGGTGCCCACGCTGTCCCAGCCGGCCGTGCTGCCGCCGCTGGCCGCCGCGCCGAGCGCCGCGCGGAAGGTGCCGCCGAGCGGGGCCACCAGCAGCCGCCACTCGGGCAGCTCACCGGCCGAGGCGGCGGTGGCATCGGCGTCGGCCGCGCTGGTCTCGTCGTCGTCGGGTGAGTCACCGCCCGCTGAGCCGACGGCCGGGATCGTGACCGGTGCGAAGCCGAGCCCCGGTCCGCCCCCGGTCCCGGCGTCGGCGCCGGGGGCGTGCTCGGCGATCAGCTTGCGCGCCGCGTCGAGGTCGTCAGGGCTCTTCACCGCCAGTACGGTGACGCCCGGGAGCGCCCGCCGGGCCAGGCCGGTCAGGGTGCCCGCGGGAGGCAGTTCGATCAGCGCGGTCACTCCCGCGCGGGCCATCGTCCGCATGCACTCGTCCCAGCGGACCGGCGCGGCGACCTGGCCGACGATCCGGGCCAGCCAGTCGGCGCCCGAGGAGACGACGGCGCCGTCCCGGTCGGACAGCAGGGCGATACGGGGATCGCTGACCGTGACACCCTCGGCGGCGGCCTTCAGCGCCCCGACGGCTGGCTCCATGTGGCGGGTGTGGAAGGCGCCCGCCACCGACAGCGGCCGCAGCCGGGCCCCGGCGGGCGGGTCGGCCGCGAACGCGCCGAGCTGCTCGAGCGTGCCGGCCGCGACGATCTGCCCGGCTCCGTTCACGTTGGCCGGGGTCAGCCCGTGCGCCTCGATCGCGGCCAGCACGGTGGCCTCGTCCCCGCCGAGCACCGCGGTCATGCCGGTTGGCTGGGCGGCGGACGCGGCGGCCATGGCCCGGCCGCGTACGGCGATGAGCCGCAGCGCGTCGCCGGCGCTGATCGCCCCGGCGATGGCCCCGGCGGTCAGCTCACCGACGCTGTGGCCGGCGGCGGCCAGATCGCGGCCGGCCGCGGGGCCGTCCTCGCCGAACAGGGCGCTGGCAGCGGCCAGGCCCGCGGCGACCAGCAGCGGCTGGGCGATCGCCGTGTCCCGGATCTCGTCGGCGCCGGCCGAGGTGCCGTACCGGATGAGGTCGCATCCGGCCAGCTCAGACCATACGCCGAGACGTTCGGCGACGCCGGGCACGTCGAGCCAGGGTGAGAGGAAGCCGGGCGTCTGTGCGCCCTGGCCGGGAGCGGTAATTACGAGCACTGACTAAGCCTGCACTGTAGGAGTCCGCTACTCCCACGACGAATATGACGAACTTTAGCCATGAAACCTTGTACCGTTTCGACAAATAGCGTTCACCTGCGCGTCACTAGCCCGTAGCGGCGTGCGCTGGCGGTGCCGGCGCGGCATCCGGGCCCATCCGCGGCCGGTGCCCGCGGCGCGTAGCCACCCGTGACCCGAGGCCGGCGGCGGCCCCGGGACGGCCGCGATAATGGGTATAGCGTCGGCAGTGCCGGCGTCAGCCGTGATCGTCGTGCCCCGATCAGGAACAGGATCGCTGATGGCTGATCTCACGAAATCAAACCTGGAGTCGCTGAGCGAGGCCGAGTGCTGGGAGCTGATCTCGGCGGGCGGCATCGGCCGGATCGGTTACTCCGGCCGGTACGGCCCGATGATCCAGCCGGTCAACTACAAGGTGCTCGACAAGGCGATCATCTTCCGGACCGCGCAGCACAGCGCGATGGGCGAGGATCTCCGCACCGGGATCGCGCACGCCGAATACAAGGTTGCGTTCGAGATCGACAACTACGACATGGCCGCGCGATCCGGGTGGAACGTCCTGATCCAGGGGGACGCCCACCACGTCGACTCCGAATCCGAGCGAGCGGCGGTGGTACAGGCGGGTGTGGAGTCGTGGGTGGCCGGGGAGAGAGAACTCTTTCTGCGTATCGTCCCGACCCGGGTCACCGGCCGGCGGGTCGCGCCGCCGGCCTGAGCCGGGCTAGGCCCGCTTGGCGGCGAGGCGGCCGAGCACCACCGATATCCAGAGCGCGAACGCGTCCCGGCCGTCGGACGGCGTGTAGCCGGTCAGCTCGGTTACCCGGCGCAGCCGGTAGCGGACGGTATTCGGGTGCACGAACAGCATCCGGGCCGTCGCCTCCAGCGAGGAGCCCTGGTCCAGGTACGTGGTCAGGGTGTCCACCAGCGCCGACCCCCCGGCCAGCAGCGGCTCGTAGACCTGCGCGATCAGCTCGGCCCGCGCGTCGGCGTCGCCGTCCACCGCCCGCTCCGGGAGCAGCTCGTCCGCGGTGACCGGCCGCGGGGCATCCGGCCACGCCGCGGCCGCGCGCAGGCCGGCCAGCGCGGCCCGGGCCGATACCGACGCGGACCGCAGATCGGGGACGACCGGCCCGACGACCAGGGGACCGGCACCGAACCGCCCGGCGAAACGCTCGGCCGCGCTGAGCGGATCGTCGGTCCCGCCGAGCAGGACGACCAGGCGGCTGCCCTGCACGCCGGCCAGCAGATCGAGCCGGGCCCGCTTGGCGTGCGTGCGCAGGTCGTCGATGACCGTCTCGGTCTCCTCGCCCTCGACCATCCCGGCGATGACGGCGACGGGGGAGGACGACCAGTTCAGCGCGGACGCCCACGAGCGCAGCGACTCCTCGGTCTCGCCCCGGACCAGGGAGTCCACGACCAGGGCCTCCAGCCGGGCGTCCCACGCCCCGCGCGCCTCGGCGGTCCGCGCGTAGACCTGCGCGGCGCCGAACGCGACCTCCCGGGTGTACCTGAGCACCGCCTCGCGCAGCTCCGCCTCGCCGCCCGGCGCCGCGAGCTCGTCGACCTGGGACTCGACCACGTCGATGATGACGCGGACCATCTCGACCGCCTGCTGCAGGCTGACCGCGCGGGCCAGCTCCCGCGGCGCCGTGCCGAACACCTCGCCGGCCACGGCGGGCCGTTCCCGCTCAGGATGGCGGATCCAGTCCACGAACGCGGCGATCCCGGCCTGCGCGACCAGGCCGAGCCACGACCGGTTCTCGGCCGACATCGCGCGGAACCACGGCAGCCGCTTGTCCATCGCGGCCATGGCGGCGGTGCCGAGGCTGCCCATCGAGCGCTCGATGCGGGCCACGGTCTCCGCGTGCACCCGGCTGGACCCGGCGCCGCGCGGGCCGTCCGCGCCGGCCCCGCCCGGGCGGCTGGCCTGCCTGTTCGCCGTCATGCGCCTAGCGTGTCACGTTTTGATCAGCCCGCCGAACGAAGGCCTGGTACCCGCCTCCTCCAGCGCGCCGTGTATCACGGGAACATGAAGACAGAGATCATCGAAGTGCGTACCGGCCGCTCCGAGGGCGTGTTCGACATCACCGGCGAGTGCGAGGCCTTCGCGTCCGGCGCCGCCGGAGGCGGGGACGGCCTCCTGAATGTGTTCGTTCCGCACGCGACGGCCGGCGTCGCGCTGATGGAACTCGGCTCATCGAGCGACCGTGACCTGCTCGCCGTGCTCGCGGACTTCCTGCCGGCCGACGACCGCTGGCGGCACGCGCACGGCTCGCGCGGGCACGGCCGGTCCCACGTGATGCCCGCCTTCATCCCGCCGTACGCGACGGTCCCGGTCATCGGCGGCCGCCTGGCCCTCGGCACCTGGCAGTCCGTCGCCCTGGTCGACCTGAACACCGACAACCAGACCCGCCAGGTCCGCCTCTCCTTCCTCGGCTGACCCGCCTCGCGTCTGGCGCCGCGGGGCCCGTGAGCGGGCCCCGCGGGCCGTCCTGTGCGCCGCCTGTGCGGGATCTGTGCCGCCGCCGAGGCACCATCGTTATTGCGTATCGGGAAAGCGGCACGAAGAGGAGGTGAACATGGCGAAGACCCTTGGTGCGGGCGACATTTCCGTCCAGCGCAATGACGGCACCAGCGCCACGCCCGCGGGCAACTTCTGGGACAACGGCCAGGACGTTGATGACAACGATATCTGGAATCCCGGAGGTGGCGACGGAGACGACTTCTTCTGATCCAGTAGCACGACCATCCGTGAGGAAACTCGGTTCATGACTCTTCTCGCGGACCAGGGGAAGGCCGTCGCGTCCGCGCGGTCTTTCTCTGGTCTTTCCTCCCTGATCAGCCCGATTGATGTGGCGCTTTTCCAGCGTGACTACTGGGAGAGCAAACCGCTGCTCGTCCAGCGCGACGATCCGGCCTACTACCGTGACCTGCTGACGCTCGACGACGTGGACCGGCTGCTGTCAACGTCGGGGCACCAGCTCAGCAACGTGCGCGTGGTCGTGAACGGCCGGGAGCGAGCCGTCTCCGAACTGCGGGCCGCCGCCGGCGTCAACTCACTTGAGAGCCTGTACGAGCACTACCGTAATGGCTGGACCATCGTGCTCAACCGTCTCGACGACAGCTCCGCGTCCCTGCAACGGCTCTCCCGCGAACTGGCCGCGGAAGTAAACGCGCGATTCCAGATGAACATCTACGTGACGCCGGCCGGGAATCAGGGATTCAAGGCGCACTACGACACGCACGACGTGTTCGTGGCCCAGGTCCATGGGTCCAAACGGTGGAGGGTGGCCAGCCAGCCGTACCGGCTTCCGCTCGCGGACCAGCAGTACGACAAGTCCCAGCCCGAGCCGGAACCGGACCTGGAGTTCGACCTGCGGGCCGGTGACATGCTGTACCTGCCGCGCGGAACCGTCCATTGGGCGGCGTCCAACGACGCCGTCTCCGTGCACGCCACCATCGGCATGCACCCGCTGCTGTGGTCCGACGTGATCCTCGGCGCGGCGAAGGATCTGTTCGCCGAGGACGTGCGGTTCCGCACGGGGCTGCCGATCGGCTTCGTCAACGACGAGGGGCTGCGGCCTGGGGTTGCGGTGGCCGCCGCCGAACTGCTGGAGGCGCTGCGGTCCCGGATCACCCCGGATGCCCTGGCCGACGCGGCGGTGGAACGCGGAGCATCGGTCAGCTGGCCGGCGCTACGTCACCACCTCGTCGACCTCGAAGAGCTGGACCGGCTCGGCCTCGGTACCCGGGTACGCCGGCGCCCCGACCAGAGGTGGCACCTCACCACCGGCGGCGACGTGGTCCGCCTCAGCTTCCACAATAAGACGGTCGAATTCCCGGCCTCGGTAACCGATGAGGTGAGCTACGTGGCCCGGAGCAACGGGTCCGGGTTCACCGGCCAGGACATCCCTGGTGACCTGGACGGACCGGGTCGGCTCATACTTCTGACGACCCTGGTCAGGGAGGGGTTCCTGACCCTGACATGACGGCCAGCCCCGCGCGGGCGGACCGCCCGCGCGTCCCGATGCGGCGGGTGGCCCGCCTGTTTGGGCCGTACCGCAGGCGGCTCGCCGTCGTCTTCGGATGCATCATCGGCTCGTCCCTGATCTCGCTCGTGTCGCCGTTCCTGCTGCGGGCCATCCTCGACGTGGCCCTGCCCCGGGGACGGACCGGGCTGCTGTCCCTGCTGGCCGCCGGGATGCTGCTGGTCGCCGTGGTCACCGGCGTCATCTCGGTGCTGCAGAACTACCTGTCGCTGACGGTCGGCCAGCGGGTGATGAACGATCTGCGCCAGGCTGTCTATCAGCACCTGCAGCGCATGTCGCTGGCGTTCTTCACCCGGACCCGCACCGGTGAGGTGCAGTCGCGGATCGTCAACGACATCGGCGGCATGAGCCAGACGGTCACCACCGTCGCGACCACCGTGGTCGGGTCGGTGACCACGGTGGCCGGCAGCCTGGTCGCCATGACCATGCTGGACTGGCAGCTGACGATCGTGTCGCTGCTGACGCTGCCGGTCTTTGTCTGGATCAGCCGCCGGGTCGGCAGCGAGCGCCGCCAGATCAGCATGGAGCGGCAAAAGCAGCTCTCGCTGATCACTTCGCTTCTCGAGGAGTCCCTGTCGGTCAACGGGTTCATGCTGGGCCGGATCATGGGCCGGTCGGCGGGCCGTCACGACGAGTTCGCCGCCGAGTCCCAGGTCCTCACGGACATGATCGTGCGCTCCAACATGGCGGGCCGCTGGCGGCAGTCCACCGTGCAGATCACCATGGCGGCGATGCCGGTGCTGATCTACTTGGGGCGCCGGCCTGACCGCCGGGCATGGCCACCGCGGATCTCGATCGGGGGGCTGGTCGCCTTCACCAGCCTCCAGCAGGGCCTCTTCGGGCCGTCCAGCAGCTCATGCAGGTTGGCATCGCCATGCAGAGCTCGCTCGCGCTGTTCGAGCGGGTCTTTGAATACCTCGACCTGCCGCTCGACATCGCCGAGCCAGCGCACCCGGTGCCGCTGGCGAGCCCGCGCGGGCACGTCCGGTTCGAGCGCGTCGAATTCTCCTACGGCGGCGAACCGGCCCTGCGCGGCATCGACATCGACCTGCCACCCGGCGGCCACCTCGCCGTCGTCGGGGCGACCGGCGCGGGCAAGACGACGCTCGGCTACCTCGTGCCGCGCCTGTACGACGTGACCGGGGACGCGTGACGATCGACGGTGTCGATGTCCGTGACCTCAGCTTCGCTGACCTGGCCGCGGCGGTCGGCGTCGTGTCGCAGGAGCCGCACCTGCTGCACACCACCATCGCGGACAACCTGCGGTTCGCCAAGCCCGGCGCGACCGAGGAGGAACTGGTCGCCGTGATGGCCGCGGCGCAGATCCACGACCTGGTGGCGAGCCTGCCCGACGGGTACGCCACGCTGGTCGGCGAGCGCGGCTACCGCTTCTCCGGCGGCGAGAAGCAGCGCATCGCTATCGCCCGCACCATGCTGCGCAACCCGCCCGTCCTCATCCTGGACGAGGCGACCAGCTCGCTGGACACCCAGACCGAGCACGCCGTGCAGCGGGCGCTCGACACCCTGGCCGCGGGCCGGACCACGATCACCATCGCCCACCGGCTGTCGACCATCCGGGACGCCGACCAGATCATCGTGCTCGACCACGGGTCCGTCGTCGACGAAGCCCGCACGCGGCGCTGTTCAGCGCGGGAGGCCGCTACGCCCGCATGGTCAGCAGCGGCGGGCCGTTCACCGCCGCCGGCGGGCGGGCCCAGCGGGCATGACAGCGCGCTGGGAAGAGATCTGACAGCGCCAGGCTGCCATTGTGATGTGGAAGCGAGGTGCCGTGGCGATGACTGACCGGGGGGCGGATGGAATTTCAGTTGCTGGGCCCGCTGGAGGCCCGCTCACCGGGCGGGCAGGTCGCGCTGGGCGGCCCGCGCCAGCGGGCGGTACTGGCCGCGCTCCTCATGCGGCCCAACCGCGTATCGACGATGGGCGTACCTGACCGAGGCCGTGTGGGAGCGGCCGGCGGGCCGCCCGAATCGAACATCCGCACCTACGTAAGCGGGCTGCGGCGCGGCCTCGGTGAACGGGCCTGCCGCCTGACGGCCCAGCCGGGCGGCTACCGGTTCTCCGTCCACCCCGGTGAGGTCGACGCCGTGGCCTTCACCGAGCTGATCAGCCGGGCCGACGCGGCGCTGCGCAGCGGTGACCGTGGAGCCCGCCCCACAGGCCAGTTCGGCGGGCGCTCGGGCTCTGGCGCGGCCGCCCGCTGGAGGGCCTGCAGGTGGGAACGCCGCTGCAGGCCGAGGTGGTGCGCTTGGAGGAACTGCGGCTGCGGGCCGCGCATCGCTGGCTCAGGCGGCGGCCGAGCTTGGCCGCCGCGACGAGACCGTCAGCGTCCTGTACGGCCTGGCCGCGGCACCCGCTGGACGAGGGCGTGCTGGGCCGACCTGATGTCAGCCCTGCACTCGACCGGCCGCCGCGCCGAAGTACTCGACGTCTACGCGAGGGTCCGGCGGCGCCTGATCGAGGAGCTGGGCGCCGAACCAGGTCCCCGGCCTTCGCCGTCTCCACCAGCGCGCCCTGGCCGCCAGCTAGCACCCGCGCACGACGCGGCCCGTCCCCCGGGCTAGAGCTTGCGAACACGGGTCGCGACGAACCGGAAACTGTCCTGCTGGGCGGGCTGGTAGTCGAACTCGACCCGGTCGCCGGTTCGAGCGAGCGGTAACCGTCGATCTCGATCGCGCTGAAGTGCACCCACGCGGCGAGACCGTCCGGCAGGTCGGGGAGATGGCCCCGTACCCCTTGTCCGGCTTGAAGAACTTAACCGTGCCCGTGCCATATCAGGAGTATCCACGCTCATGACGCGGGCGGTGACCTTTGCGGGTGCGAACACCATGATCGTGCGTACTTTTCCGCTACGCCGACCCGGGTCTTCATACCCTTGGTGGGGTGCCATGCGCCGTGCCCTGCGAGATGGCCGCAGCGCAGGGGGAACGTGGGTCGGGTCGAGTTTCCCGCAGATCCTGCGGGAAACCCGACCCGAGCTTAGCTAGGGCGGCCCGGGGGCGCCCGGGGCGCCGGCAGGCGGCGGGCTAGCTGAGGGCCTCGCTGACCGGGAGGTCCAGGCGGTACTTCTCGATGGCCTGGGTGAGGACGTCGGGCTTGACCTCGCCGCGCTTGGCCAGCTGGCTGAGCACGGCCAGGGTGATGGACTCGGCGTCGACGTGGAAGAACCGCCGGGCCGCCGCCCGGGTGTCGGAGAAGCCGTAGCCGTCGGTGCCGAGCGACGTGTACGGGGCCGGCACCCAGCGCGCGATCTGGTCCGGGACGGCCCGGATCCAGTCGCTGACCGCGACGACCGGTCCCGGCCGGCCGTCCAGCATCCGCGTCACGTAGGGCACCATCTGCTCCGCCTCCGGGTGCAGCAGGTTCCATTCCTCGCACGACATCGCGTCGCGGCGCAGCTCCGTCCACGAGGTCGCCGACCACACCGACGCGGTCACCCCCCAGTCCTCGGCGAGCAGCTTCTGCGCGCTCAGCGCCGACCGCAGCGCCACGCCCGAGGCGAGGATCTGCGCGACCGGGGGCGGACTCGCGCCACCGTCTCGTTCGGAATCATGGGAGTCCTCGCCGAGGCGGGTGGCGCCGGTGCCGAACGGCTCCTGGCCCGGGCCCGCCGCGTACTCGTACAGCCCGCGCAGGATGCCCTGCTCCAGCGCGGCCTGGCCGCCGGGGAACCCGTCCGGCTCGGCGGGCTGCGGGTACGGCTCGTTGTAGATGGTCAGGTAGTAGAAGATGTCCTCGCCGTCCGGGTGGTCCGGGGTCGAGGAGTACATCCGCCGCAGCGCGTCCTTCATGATGTAGGCCAGCTCGTAGGCATACGCGGCGTCGTAGGACAGGCACGCCTCGCTGACCGAGGCCAGCAGCATCGAGTGGCCGTCGTTGTGCTGCAGGCCCTCGCCGGTCAGCGTGGTCCGGCCCGCGGTCGCGCCGAGCAGGAAGCCGCGGCCGAGCTGGTCGCCGAACGCCCACATCTGGTCGCCGGTCCGCTGCCAGCCGAACATCGAGTAGAAGATGTACACCGGGATCATGTGCGTGCCGTGCGTGGCGTAGGAGGTCCCGGCCGCGATCATCGAGCCCATCGCGCCGGCCTCGGTGATGCCCTCGTGCAGGATCTGGCCCTGCTCGGACTCCTTGTAGGACAGCAGCAGGTTCCGGTCGACGGCCTCGTACGTCTGGCCGTGCGGGGAGTAGATCTTCGCCGTCGGGAACAGCGAGTCCATGCCGAACGTGCGGGCCTCGTCGGGGATGATCGGCACGAACCGCGCGCCGATCTCCTTGTCCTTCATCAGCTCCTTCAGCAGCCGGACGAACGCCATCGTCGTGGCGATCGGCCTGCTTGCCCGAGCCCTTCTTCAGCTCGTCGTACACCTTGTCCGGGACGGGCGGCAGCGGCTTGGCCCGCGGCGACGCGCCTCGGCAGGTAGCCGTTGAGCGCCGCGCGGCGCTCGCGCATGTACTGGATCTCGTCGGAGTCCTCGCCCGGGTGGTAGTACGGCGGGAGCTCCGCTTCCAGGGCCGAGTCCGGGATCGGCAGGTAGAGCCGGTCGCGGAACTCCTTCAGCTCGGCGTGGGTGAGCTTCTTCATCTGGTGGGTGGCGTTGCGCGCCTCGAAGTCCGGCCCGAGCGTCCAGCCCTTGATGGTGTGGGTCAGGATCACGGTCGGCTGGCCGACGTGCTCGCGCGCCGACTTGAACGCCGCGTAGACCTTGCGGTAGTCGTGGCCGCCGCGGGACAGGTTCCGCAGGTCGTCGTCGGACAGGTGCTCGACCATCTTGCGCAGCCGCGGGTCCCCGCCGAAGAAGTTGTCCCGGATGTAGCCGCCGGATTCGACCGAGTAGGTCTGGAACTGCCCGTCGGGCGTGGTGTTCATCTTGTTGACCAGCACGCCGTCGGTGTCCTGGGCCAGCAGCGGGTCCCAGTCGCGGCCCCAGATGACCTTGATCACGTTCCAGCCGGCGCCGCGGAAGAACGCCTCGAGCTCCTGGATGATCTTGCCGTTGCCGCGGACCGGGCCGTCCAGCCGCTGCAGGTTGCAGTTGATGACGAACGTGAGGTTGTCGAGCTCCTCGCGAGCCGCGAGGCCGATCGCGCCGAGTGCCTCCGGCTCGTCCATCTCGCCGTCGCCGAGGAACGCCCATACGTGCGAGCGGCTGGTGTCGTGCAGCTCGCGGGCCAGCAGGTACCGGTTGAACCGGGCCTGGTAGATGGAGTCGATGGCGCCGAGCCCCATGGAGACCGTCGGGAACTCCCAGAACCCCGGCATCAGCCGCGGGTGCGGGTAGGACGGCAGGCCGCCGCCCGGGTGGGAGAGCTCCTGCCGGAAGCCGTCCAGCCGGTCCTGGCTCAGCCGTCCCTCGAGGAACGCGCGGGCGTAGATGCCGGGCGCCGCGTGGCCCTGGAAGAACACCTGGTCGCCGGACTCGCCGTGGTCCTTGCCGCGGAAGAAGTGGTTGAAGCCGACCTCGTACAGGCTCGCGGCCGAGGCGTAGGTGGCGATGTGGCCGCCGACGCCGAGGCCCGGGCGGTTGGCCCGGGAGACCATGACCGCCGCGTTCCACCTGATGTAGGCGCGGATCCGCCGCTCGATGTACTCGTCGCCCGGGAACCATGGCTCGCGCTCGGGCGAAATCGTGTTGATGTAGTCGGTGCTCCGCAGGCCCGGCACGCCGACCTGCTGCTCACGTGCGCGCTCCAGCAGGCGGAGCATGACGTAGCGGGCGCGGGTTCGGCCGCGGGTCTGGACGACCGTGTCAAATGAGTCGACCCACTCTCGGGTTTCGTCCGGGTCGATGTCGGGCAGCTGGGTCGGCAGCCCGTCATTGATGATCGAGAAGCGCTGGCGTCCGGAAGCCACGGGGTAGCCTCGCCTTCCGCAAGTTCGGGGCGGCTGTTCGCCGCGTTCCAATCGATGATGTCCAGACCAATCGTCGTACGTATGGCCAGGATTTGCATCTCTACTACACGGTAACCAAGCCGCCGGAGCGGCCTGTCCCGCCTGGTCCCCGGGCCTGGGCGGACCACGGACGCAGCGGGACGGGTTGATCGCGGGCCGATGCGGCCCGCATCCCGGCGCCGGGGCCGGGCAGCCAAATTGTGTCAGTAGTTTTGCCCGGCTAGCGCGATTGCCACTTGCGCGCCGGGCCGACCCAGTGTGAACTGTCCCAACAAGTAGTGCTGACGCGGTCATCGCCGCCAGGTACCACGTCGCGGTCAGGAGCCGCGCGGACGGGCCGGCGCACGTGCGATGACGCGGGGAGGGTGCAAGGAGGACGTCAGTGAGCGCGACCGCGGGCCAGGCCCAGGATCAACGCGGCCAGGCCGAGCGGCTCGGTATTAAGCCGGGCCAGGTGGTGCAGGAGATCGGCTATGACGACGATTGCGACGAGGAGTTGCGCGACGCGATCGGCCAAGTAGACGGCGTGGAGCTTGTCGGTGAGGACTACGACGACGTAGTTGATGTGGTCCTCCTGTGGTGGCGCGACGAAGACGGTGACCTCGTCGACGCCCTGGTTGACGCGCTCACGCCGCTCACCGACGGGGGGTACATCTGGCTGCTGACGCCGAAGGCGGGCCGGGCGGGCCATGTCGAGCCGAGTGACATCGGCGAGGCGTCGCCGACGGCCGGGCTGTCGCAGACGTCCAGCATCAGCGCCGCCCGCGACTGGTCGGGTTCCCGGCTGGTGGCGCCGAAAGCGCGCCGCTGAGCGAGTCGCGGCGGGCCGGGGGGGCCAGGCGTGAGCATGCCGCCATAACCAGGTCATGTGCTGCCGAACGGGACCCGTCAGGAGTACCCGGCCGGAGTGGCAGACTTAGGGCGCGGGGCGAAAGCCCCGGGCCCGGTTCCGGGCGCTTCCACCGACGGTTCCACGGAAAGGACCAGGCATGGCGGTAGAGGTAGGCGAGCAGGCTCCCGACTTCGAGCTGGCCGACCAGCACGGCACCCCGGTGCAGCTGTCGAGCTTCCGCGGCTCGAAGAATGTCGTGCTCGTCTTCTACCCGCTGGCGTTCAGCGGTGTGTGCACTGGCGAGCTGTGCGCGATGCGCGACGAATTCCCCGAGGTCACGCGGGATGACGTCGAGCTGCTTACGGTGTCGGTGGACTCCACCTTCACCCACCGGGCGTGGGCGGACGCCGAGCACTTCAGCTTCGGGCTGCTGTCCGACTTCTGGCCGCATGGCGACGTGGCGAAGTCCTACGGAATCTTTGATGAAGCCAAGGGCATCGCGACGCGCGGCACCTTTATCATCGACAAGGCCGGCGTCGTGCGGTGGAAGATCGTGAACCCCATCCCGCAGGCGCGCGACATCAGCGAATATCAGAAGGCGCTCGCCGAGCTGGACTAAGACCCGCATCCGGCCGCGCCGTGCCCACGGAATTGACCCCACGGCGCGCCCGGGGCGGGCGCTCGGCACGATAGGAGTAGATGGCGGGGATGCCCTGCTACCAGTGCGGGATCCGGCAGGTTGACCCGGACCGGGGCGAGAGCCCCTGGACGCGCGGTGTCCTGCACGATCACCAGATTCTCGTCTGCCCGGTATGCCAGACGTCGCGCGACTGGACCGCCGAGCTCGACCGCTGCGGCCAGTGCGGCAGCGCGCACCTGGTCCGGCGGCTCGACAGGAGGTGGAGTGCCGGGACTGCGCGGCGGCTCACCCGCGCTGGCCGACGTCGACCACGGGACGGCCGGCCCGATCCGGAACTGGCCGCGGAGGTCGAGCGGGCCCTGGCCAAGGTGCTGGGCCGGACGGCCGGCGCGGCCTGGTAAGGGTCCTGCGGCCGGGCGGAGGTGGGCGGTTCGCACGTGGCCAGCTGAGGAGAACCAGCTGAGGAGGTGCGGTGGAGATAGAGGTTTTCGTCGAGATTCCGCAGGGCTCGCGGAACAAGTACGAGATGGATCAGCAGACGGGCCGGATCCGGCTGGACCGGATGCTGTTCACCTCGACCCGCTATCCGCTGGACTACGGGTTCATCCCGGACACGGTGGCCGAGGACGGCGATCCGCTGGACGCCATGGTCATGCTGGAGGAGCCGACCTTCCCCGGCTGCCTGGTGACGGCCCGGCCGATCGGCGTGTTCTGGATGCATGACGAGGGCGGCCCGGACGCGAAGGTGCTGACCGTTCCCGCCCACGACCCCCGGTATGCCGGGCTGCAGGACCTGGCGGACGTGCCTGAGTACCTGACCGCCGAGATCGGTCACTTCTTCGACATCTACAAGGAACTCGAGCCCGGGAAGAGCACCGACGTCCGGGGCTGGCAGGACCGCGCCATGGCGGTGGAGGTCGTCGAGGCCGCGTTCACCCGCGCGGCCGGCCGCAGCGGGGCCGAGGTACCCGGTGTCTCGTAAGGGAGCCGGTATCTGGCCGGGGGGCCGGCGCCTCCTATGGAAAGGTGCCGCTGACGGCGGAGATGGCTCCGCGCCAGCCGTTTCTGGAGTAACATCTACACGTCTGTAGAAGTTACTGGGTGTCCCGCCCATCTCTGCCGCTCCCGGCGGCCCTGGCGAAAGCGAGCCATCCCGGATGTCTCACCTGACCTACGCCGAGTCGATCGTCGTCGGCCTCATCCAAGGCGTGACCGAGCTGTTCCCGCTGTCCAGCCTGGGGCACAACGTCCTGATCCCGGCGCTGGTCGGCGGCAGCTGGGCGCAGGACCTCAACGTCTCCAAGCCGGAGTCTCCGTACCTGGCCTTCATCGTCGGCATGCACGTCGCGACGGCGATCGCCATGATCGCCTACTTCTGGCGGGACTGGCTGCGGATCCTCGGCGGATTCTTCTCCTCGATCGGGCGCCTGGCAGGTCGAGACCGCCAACCAGAAGCTCGCGTGGATGATCATCATCGCGACGATCCCGGTTGGCATCGCCGGGCTGGCGCTGGAGCACACGTTCCGGACTACGTTCGCCAAGCCGACGCTGACCGCTTTTTTCCTGACCGTCAACGGCATCGTGCTGTTCGGCGGCGAGCGGCTGCGGCGCCGGGAAGTGGCCGCTGACCGGGATCCGGACGATGGCCGCCAGGGCTATGACCCCGACCCGGCCTGGGCGGGAGGCCGCCCGGGGGCCCGGGGCGGTGCCGGGACGGCGCCGGGTGGCCGGCCGCTTCCGGGTCAGGCGATGGCCTACGCCGACCCGTACGGAGCGGACCCGTACGGCGGTGACCAGTACCGCCGCGACCCGTATCAGGGCGACCCGTACTGCGGCGAGCCGTATGGCAACGACCCGTACGGCAACGACCAGTACGGGGCCGACCCGCGGGGCCCGGGGGGCGCCCGGCACTCCAGCGGCCAGCGTGCGGTCCGCCAGCAGGAAGTCAGCGAGGCCATCGAGGCCGACAGCCGGCTGGCCGGGATGGGATTCGTGCAGGCCGTGATCCTCGGGACCATCCAGGTCTTCGCGCTGCTGCCCGGGATCAGCCGGGACGGCGTGGTCATGGTGGGCGGCATGTTCCGCGGGATGTCCCGGCAGGACGCGGCGCGGTTCTCGTTCCTGCTGTCCGCCCCGGTCATCCTGGCCGCCGGGATGCTGAAGGTTCCCGACCTGATGGGGCCGCTCGGCAACGGGATCCGCGGGCAGGTCCTGGCCGGCAGCATCCTGTCCGGCGTCGGCGCCTTCCTGGCCATCCGGTTCCTCATGCGCTACCTCCAGGACCACACCAAGACCCTGATGCCGTTCGCCATCTACTGTTTCGTGGCCGGCCTCGGCAGCCTGATCTACCTCACCGTCCACTGACCGGCGGCGTCTCCGGAGTCTGCGGCGGTCGCCTCCCCGGACTCCGGAGAGCCGCCCATCATCCGCAGCATCGGCCGCCCGCCGGTCCGGGCGAACCGGGCCACCAGCACGGCGGCGAGGATGCCGAACACGATGTTCAGCCAGGTGGTGTAGTCCCAGGAGACGCCCTGGGTGGGGATCTTCGCCGTGGCCCGGTCCGGGATCAGGCCGAGCCCGCCGAAGACCAGCTCGACCACGTAGCCGGCCACAGCCATTGCGGTGTAGAACGTGGCCAGGATGAACAGCGCCATCCTCCGGCCGTAGTACTTGCGGTAGATGTTCAGGATCGGGGCGATGATCAGGTCGGCGAAGATGAACGCGACCACGCCGCCGAAGCTGATCCCGCCCTTCCACAGCACCACGGCCAGCGGCACGTTGCCGATCGAGCAGACGAACGAGATGATCGCGACGGCCGGGCCGATAAGCGGGCCCCACAGCTTCGCGGCGAGCGGATGCCCGGCGAAGAAGAACGCCTGCCAGAACGAATCCGGCACCCAGGCGGCGATCGCCCCGGCGATGAACAGCCCGATGACCAGGTCGCGCAGGATCGCGGCCCACTCCATGACGAAGACGTTCGCGACCGCGGTGAACCCGTCCCGGGACAGCAGCCGCCGGATGAACGAGCCGTCGCCCGCGACGGACATGTCCATCGCGGCGTGCCCCTCCATCGACCCGGCCAGGCCGCGGCCGGCCTGCCGGCGCGCCTCGCGCAGCAGCCTGTCCCGCAGGAAGAGCCGGAACAGGGCGGCCAGCACCACGATCATGATCGGGCCGCCGGTGAATTCGGCCAGCGTGAACTGCCAGCCCATCAGCAGCGCGAGGATGACACCCAGCTCGATGACCAGGTTGGTCGAGGCGATCTCGAACGCCATGGCCGCGGTGAAGCTGGCCCCCTTGCGGAACAGCGCGCGGGCCAGGGCCACCGCCGCGTAGGAACACGACGAGGACGCGGCGCCGAACGCCGCGGCCAGCGCCAGCGTCCGGGGCCGGTCATCTCCCAGCAGCCGGGCGATGGTCGACTTGCGGATCACGGCCTGGATGACGGCCGACAGCGCGAAGCCCAGGATCAGGGCCCAGGCGATCTGCCACGTCATCGCCCCGGTGATGGACAGGGCGTGGATCACCGCGTGCATTCCGTTTACCTTCCCTCCGGCTGCCTCCGCAACGCCCGGGGCAACCCAGATACCCCTATAGGGTATTCCGGACTGTGAGGCGGATCACGGCCGGGGGGAGGGGACAGTGGAGCGGGCGGGAGGGCGCGGGCGCCCGGGTCAGAACTCGGCGATGACCGGGATGACGCGTTCGCCCAGAAGCTCCAGCGGGGTGATCGCGGAGACATTCGGCACCCGCGAATGCACGTGTGCGATACCGAGTGCCGCGAAGCTGCGCAGCTGTTCGAGCAGGTCGTCGACGTTCTCGCCGTTCGGCCCGGGGTCGACGGGGAACATCACGGTCTTCTCGATCTCGTCGTAGTCCCGGCCGACCGCCTCGCAGTGCCCGCGGAGCACGTCGAGCTTGTGCTCCAGTTCGGGCCCGCCGAACAGGTTGCAGGCCTGCGCGTACTGCGCGACCAGGCGGAGCGTCTTCTTCTCCCCGCCGCCGCCGATGAGGATCGGCGGGTGCGGGCGCTGCAGCGACTGCGGCGAGTTGAGGGTGCGCTCGAGGTGGTAGTGCTTGCCGTTGTACGGGCCGTCGTTGTCGCTCCACATCTGCAGGCAGATCTGCAGCGCCTCTTCCAGCCGCTCGAATCGCTCGGCGGTGGGCGGGAACGGCAGGCCCAGCCCCCGCGACTCCTCCGCGTTCCACGCCGCGCCGATGCCGAGCCAGGCCCGGCCGCCCGACAGCACGTCCAGCGTGGTCACGATCTTGGCCAGCAGGCCCGGTTCGCGGTAGACCACGGCCGTCACCCACGAGAGCAGTTCGATGCGCGACGTGTTCGCGGCCAGGAACCCGAGCGTGGTGTAGGCCTCCAGCATCTCGTGCTCCGGTGGCCCGATCACGCCGATCTGCCAGACGTGGTCCATCACGCTGAGCTTGGCAAAGCCCGCGTCTTCCGCGGCCGAAGCGATGCGAGCCAGATCCCGGCCGAGGCTGGGCGGGCCGTCCGGAAACGTGAAATCCGGAACGTGCAGGCCAAGCTTCATAGCGGCTCCTATTCGAGGCGGACAGCGCTTAGCAGTCTGTCATGCGCCGCCTGCGCAGCTCACGCGAGGTCCGCACGGGCCGGGCCGCGCTACCCGACGCCCCGGATGGGTTGCTACGCTCCGGGAATGGAGACATGCGCGGCATGACGGACTATCTGATATCAGGCGCACTGGTTGTCTTCATCATCCTGGTGCTGACCCTGCTCAAGCGCCGCGAGCGTCGCGAGCGCTAGCTGTGACCTACGCCGCCGATCCGCGCGTCGACGCCTACATCGACGCCCTGCCCGACTGGCAGCAGTAAAGCGCCCAAGCGATACCGAACGAACGGTTAGCTGAGTTCCCGCTACCGGCCGCGCCGCCACTGTGGCTTGCGCTTTTCCAGGAACGAGTGCATCCCTTCCCGCGCGTCGGGCAGCTGGCTGGTCGCGGCCATGACCTCGACCGCGTAGGCGTAGGCCTTCGGCTGGTCCAGGTCGATCTGGGCGTAGAGCGCCTGCTTGCCGATGCCCTTGCTGTCGGCCGATCCCCGGGTGACGCGGTCGAGAAGATCCTGGACCGCGGAGTCGAGCTGCCCGGCCGGCACCACCCGGTTGACCAGCCCCCAGTCCAGCGCGGTCCCCGCGTCGATGACGTCGCCCGACAAGGCCATCTCCATCGCCCGCTTCCGGCCCACGTTCCGGGCCACCGCCACCATCGGGGTGTGGCAGAACCAGCCGCCCTTGCCGCCGGGCGCGGCGAAGCCAGCCTCCTCGCTGGCCACCGCGAGGTCGGCGCTGGCCACCAGCTGGCACCCGGCCGCCGTGGCCAGGCCATGGACCCGCGCCACCACCGGCTGAGGCACCTGCTGGATCAGCGTCATCAGCTCGGTGCAGGCATCAGCAGCGAGCGGACCTCGCGGCAGGTCAGCGTCCGCGACGTCCGCGAAGTCATGCCCGGCGCAGAACACCGGGCCGTTCCCGGCCAGCACGATGCCCAGCGCGTCGCTGTCCCCGATTTCGCGGAACGCGGCGATCAATTCGCGCATGTGCTCCCGCGACAAGGCGTTCCGCCGCTGCGGCCGGTTCATCGTGACGGTGGCGAAGTCGCCCGAACGCTCAACGAGGATGTGCTGGAATCCCATGGCCGCCTCCTCCTCGCAGCCTACGGCGGTCCCGCGCGGGTGTCAGGTCCTCGTCTCTCGTCCGGCGGGCCGGGATCCTCGGGCTGAGGACGTCCAGGCCGGCCAGCGCGGGCCGGCCTGGACGTCATGATCAGGCCAGGTCGAACCGGTCGAGGTTCATGACCTTGTCCCACGCCGCGACGAAGTCGTGCACGAACTTCTCCTTCGCGTCATCGCTCGCGTAGACCTCCGCGAGCGCGCGCAGCTCGGAGTTCGACCCGAAGACGAGGTCGGCGCGGCTGCCGGTCCACTTGACCTCGCCGGTGGCGGCGTCGCGTCCCTCGAACGTGTTCGCGTCCTCGGACGACGTTCGGACATGGGCTTCCACGTCGTGCCCATGTCGAGCAGGTTGACGAAGAAGTCGTTGGTCAGCGACCCGGGGGTCGTGGTGAAGACGCCGAGCGGCGACTGCTGGTAGTTCGCGCCCAGGACGCGGAGGCCGCCGACCAGGACCGTCATCTCGGGCGCGCTCAGGGTGAGCAGGTTCGCCTTGTCGATCAGCAGGTACTCAGCCGGCAGCCGGTTGCCCTTCCCGAGGTAGTTGCGGAACCCGTCCGCCTTCGGCTCGATCGCGGCGAACGACTCCACGTCGGTCTGCTCCTGCGACGCGTCGGTGCGGCCCGGCGTGAAGGGGACCTCGACGTCGAAGCCGGCGTCCTTGGCCGCCTGCTCGACGGCCGCACCGCCGGCCAGCACGATCAGGTCGGCCAGCGAGACCTGCTTGCCGCCGGTCTGGGCGGCGTTGAAGGCCTGCTGGATCCCCTCCAGGGTGCGCAGCACCGTGGCCAGCTGGTCGGGCTGGTTGACCTCCCACCCGCGCTGCGGCTCGAGGCGGATGCGCGCGCCGTTGGCGCCGCCGCGCTTGTCGCTGCCGCGGAAGGACGAGGCCGACGCCCACGCGGTGGACACGAGCTGGGACACCGACAGGCCCGAGGCGAGGATCTGGCCCTTGAGGGCGGCGATGTCCGCGGCGTCGATGAGCTCGTGCGTCACCGCCGGAACGGGGTCCTGCCAGATCAGCGTCTCGGACGGGACCTCCGGGCCGAGGTAGCGCACGACCGGGCCCATGTCGCGGTGGGTCAGCTTGAACCACGCGCGGGCGAAGGCGTCCGCGAGCGCGTCCGGGTCGGCCATGAAACGCCGCGAGATCGGCTCGTAGATCGGGTCGAACCGCAGCGAGAGGTCGGTCGTCAGCATCGTCGGGGCGCGGCGCTTCGACGGGTCGTGGGGGTCGGGGACGGTACCCGCCCCGGCGCCGTCCTTCGGCTGCCACTGGTGCGCGCCGGCCGGGCTCTGGGTCAGCTCCCACTCATAACCGAAGAGGGTCTCGAAGAAGCTGTTGTCCCAGTTGGTCGGCGTGTCGGTCCAGGTGACCTCGAGACCGCTGGTGATCGCGTCGCCGCCCTTGCCGCGTGCCGTACGTGCTCTTCCAGCCCAGGCCCTGCTGTTCGATCGGGGCGGCCTCGGGATCGGGGCCGACCGCGTCCTCCGGGCCCGCGCCGTGGGTCTTGCCGAAGGTGTGACCGCCCGCGATCAGGGCGACCGTCTCCTCGTCGTTCATCGCCATCCGGCGGAACGTCTCGCGGATGTCGCGCGCCGCGGCGAGCGGGTCCGGGTTGCCGTTCGGGCCCTGCGGGTTGACGTAGATGAGGCCCATCTGGACCGCGCCGAGCGGCTCCTCGAGCTCGCGGTCGCCGGTGTAGCGCTCGTCGCCGAGCCAGGTGGTCTCGGGACCCCAGTAGACGTCCATCGTCGGGCTCCCAGACGTCCTCGCGGCCGCCGCCGAAGCCGAAGGTCTTGAAGCCCATCGACTCCAGGGCGACGTTGCCGGTGAGGACCATGAGGTCGGCCCACGAGATCTTCTGGCCGTACTTCTTCTTGACCGGCCACAGCAGCCGGCGGGCCTTGTCCAGGCTGACGTTGTCCGGCCAGCTGTTGAGCGGCGCGAAACGCTGCTGACCGGCCCCGGCGCCGCCGCGGCCGTCGCTGATGCGGTAGGTGCCCGCGCTGTGCCACGCCATCCGGATCATGAGCGGGCCGTAGTGGCCGAAGTCAGCCGGCCACCAGTCCTGGGAGGTCGGTCAGCACCTCCGCGATGTCCCGCTTCACGGCGGCGAGGTCGAGGGTCTTGAACGCCTCGGCGTAGTTGAACTCCTCGCCCATGGGGTTGGCCACGGCGGGGTTCTTGGCCAGGATCTTCAGGTTGAGCCGGTTCGGCCACCAGTCACGGTTGGCGTCACCCATGGTGGGGTGCGTGAGGCCGGGCACGACCGGACATCCCCCGGCTCTCCGGGGTCGCGCCTTCGGCGACTACTGGATCATGGTTCTCGGACATGCGAATCCTTCCGGGCTAGGCGGATCACGGTGCTCAGGAACTGGGGGCGGTGGAACAGCCGGGGCACAGGCCCCAGTAGACGACCTCGGCCTCGCCGATCGAGAAGCCGTGGTCGTCGGACGCGGTCAGGCAGGGCGCCTCGCCGACCGCGCAGTCGACGTCAGCGACGACACCGCACGACCGGCACACGACGTGGTGGTGGTTGTCCCCGACGCGTCCCTCGAACCGGGCCGGGCCGCCGGCCGGTTCGATGCGGCGTACGAGTCCCGCCGCGGTGAGCGCGTGGAGGGCCTCATACACGGCCTGCAGGGAGACATGGCCGATGCGATCACGGACCCCGGAGGCGATCGCCTCGACGCCCAGGTGGTCACCGTCCCGGACGGTCTCGAGCAGTGCGACGCGGGCGGCCGTCACGCGCAGGCCGGCACCACGCAGCTCCTCGGCGGTGGCCGGAGTCTGGGATGCGGTCATGACGCCAAACCTATCGTCATTAACACGAACGATCCAAGACAACGAATAATCCAAGTCTGAAGCGCGCGGGAGACCGCATCGCTTTGAGCCGGGTGGCGCGGCACAATTGCACGACAGCCATCACATGGGATCACCGCGGTCCACCACCGAATCAGGTGCAGGCTACGACCGAGGATGGGCGCGAGCGTTTCCCGCGCCGGCGGATCGCGCAGCGGGTGGGGGCCGGGAGGAAGGAGGCGGCGATGGCGCCGCGGGTGGACAGTGAGCTGTTGCTGGTGGGGAGCCTGCCGGCGGACTCGACCGATTCCGCGCTGCGCGGTGCGGCCGGGTTCTTCGGTGACCTGGTGTTCGCGCTGCCGGACGGCGAGACCGGTCCCAGGGCAGGGTGGGTCAGCTATGAGCGGGAGCGGCTCGTCCGGCCGACCCCGGGCGTCGTCGTCCTGCAGGAGACGCAGTCGCCGACCGGGCTGCCGCGCCACGCGTACGAAACCCCGGTGTTCGGCATTGGCTCCCGGTGTCGATGAACTGCACTGGGATTCCTGGCCGCGCATCGATGACGCGATCGCTTCGTACCAGGTGTTCAGCGCGCTGCGTGAGGAAGGGGTGGTCCCCGCCCATCTGCGGTTTCAGGTCGGACTCCCGTTCCCGTCCAGTGCGCTGAACGGGTTCAAGGCCGACTTCGCCGCCGACTACCCCGTCGCGGCGCGGGCGTTCGAGGATCTGGTGGCCCGTGAGCTGAACCGGCTGACCGCGGCCATCCCGCCCGGCGACCTGGCGATCCAGTGGGACCTGGCCTATGAGACCCAGGACCTGGAGGGTGTGCTCGCGTGGACGCCGGAAGGCGCGTGGGAGCGGTTCGCCGGGCCGGTCACCCGGCTGACCCGGCTGATCCCGGAGGAGGTCCTGGTCGGCTACCACCTGTGCTACGGGACGTTCCCGGAATGGCCGATGTACGAGGCGCGCGACATGGCGCTGCTGGTGCGGATGGCGAACTTCGCGGTCGCGAACTCGGGGCGCACGGTGGACTGGCTGCACCTGGCCGGGCCGCGGTACCTGCGCAGCGAGGACCGCAGCTTCTTCCGCCCGCTGGTCGACCTGGAGCCGGGCGACGCCCGCGTCTTCCTGGGTATCGTGCTGCCGATCGATGGCAGCCCGGGGCTGCGGCGCCGGCACGCCACGGCGTCGCGCTACATCTCTGACTTCGGCGTGGCGATGTACTGCGGGTTCGGCCGCCAGCCCGGCGCGGACGGCACCGAGACAATGCGGGAGCATGCGTGCGTGGTCCGCTCCCTCCGGAGTGCAGAAAACCCCTGAGCACGCCAGTGCGGCCAGGATGCGGCGCTGTTCATGTGATGCCAGAATGGAGAGCGTGAACGCCGCGCAGCTCGACAAGATCAAGGCCGGTCGTGGCTTCTTCGCGGCCCTCGACCAGAGTGGCGGCAGCACGCCCAAGGCGCTAGCGGAGTACGGCATCGCAGAGGATCGCTACGGCTCCGAGGCCGAAATGTTCGACCTGGTGCACGCCATGCGTACCCGCGTGCTGACCAGCCCCGCGTTCGACGGCTCACGCATCCTCGCGGCAATCCTGTTCGAGCAGACCATGGAACGGGACGTGCACGGCATGCCGACCGCCCAGTACCTATGGGACCGGAAGAATGTAGTGCCGTTCCTGAAGGTCGACAAGGGGCTCGCCGGCGAGCAGGACGGCGTACAGGTCATGAAGCCCATCGACACCCTCGACGAACTGCTGGAGCGCGCGCATCGGCACCGGATTTTCGGCACCAAAATGCGCTCGGTGATCAACGACGCGAACGAGCCGGGGATCTCGGCCATCGTGGACCAGCAGTTCGACTACGCGAGCCGGATCCTGGCCACGGGCCTCGTCCCGATCATCGAGCCCGAAGTGAGCATCGCCAGCCCGCACAAGGAACAAGCCGAAACGCTGCTGCGTGACGCCCTGCACAAGCGCATCGAGGCGCTGCCGGAAGACGCGACCGTGATGCTGAAACTCACCATCCCGACGCAACCGGGCCTCTACGGTGGCCTGGCCTCCGATCCGCGCGTTCTTCAGGTCCTTGCCCTGTCCGGCGGGTACAGCCGCGACGAAGCCTGCACCCTCCTCCAGCGGGACCCGTACCTCATCGCCAGCTTCTCCCGCGCGCTACTCGAAGGGCTCACCGAAAGCCAGACCGATGAACAGTTCAACGCACAGCTGGATTCATCGATCGCGCAGATATACCAGGCGTCGGTGGCAAAGCAGCCCCTCAGCTCCTGACCAGCTCGTGAGGTGTGCCTGCGAGTTCCAGTGGTGAACCAGGCGCCGATCCACGACAGCACGGCCAGCGCGGCTGCAGCCCAGGGCCTCACGCTGGCGCTGGCCGTCGCGATGTCGGCGCGGGGGGGTCCGCGCGGGGGGTTGGGCGCTCCGCTGTTTCCTGGCTGGGGCCTGGGGCGGCGAGCGGGCTGCGCAGCGGGCGGAGGCGGCGCCGGCGCCGCCACCGGTGGATACGATGGACTCCCTTCGGGCGGGGGAGTTAGGCCGCTTAGCGTTAAGTCAAGCGGTCCAGCATCGAGATGCTTGCCGGGGACTCTGTGCCGGAGGGAGCGCCGCCGGTGTGCCGCGGGCGCGGGAACCGGTACCCTAGCTGCGATCCTGTCGCCGGCCGGTGTAGCCGGGACGGGGGGCGCATAGCTCAGTGGTAGAGCACTCGCCTTACAAGCGAGGGGCCGGTGGTTCGAACCCACCTGCGCCCACGGATTTCGAGTCCGTGTCCAGGCTCTGACGGGCCAAGGTAGGTGAAGCGCCATGTCAGCTAATTACAGCGGTACGGCTGAAGCCCTGTGCGCTCAGTGGATGCCCCGCAAGAAGACCACATGTGCGCGCACGCCGCGCCACGGTGGGCCGTGCATGACAGCCGACAACATGGCGCGCCGCAGGGAATACCGGCGCAACCACCGGCACCCCGAGTCATCGGAGTCGCGCAAGAAGTCCAACCGGAAGTACCGGATCTCTAGCTACGGACTGACTCAGGAGCAATTCGACCGCTTGCTGGATGCGCAGCAGCACACCTGCGGCATGTGCCACGAGCCGTTTGAGGAGGGGCAACTCATCCACGTGGACCACGATCACGCGTGCTGCCGGGGGAAGAACCGATCGTGCGGAGAGGGTCACGTCCTGCGGCGTGGTGTGTGAAGGGAGCGCCGCGTGATTCTCAGCTGGGACTTTATGCGGTGATGGCGGTCAGCGGAACCTCCTCGGCTGGCTTGTCCTGGGCGGGGCGTGACTTGGCGAGGATGTCCAGGCCGATGTAGCGGCGCATCTCGGTCCATTCATCGTGCTGTTCGGCCAGGACGGCGCCGACGAGCCGGATGAGGGCGTCGCGTCCGGGGAAGATCCCGACGACGTCGGTGCGGCGCCTGATTTCGCGGTTGAGCCGTTCCTGGGGGTTGTTGGACCAGATCTGCCGCCAGATCGCCTTGGGGAAGGCGGTGAAGGCCAGGATGTCGGCCCGGGCGGCGTCCAGGTGGGCGGCCACCTGCGGCAGCTTCTCAGTCAGGGCGTCCAGGACGCGGTCGAACTGGGCGTGCACCGAGGCGGCGTCGGGCTGGTCATAGACGCTGTGCAGCAGGGCCCGGACCCAGCCCCAGGCACTCTTGGGCGTGGCGGCCATCAGGTTGGCCGCGTAATGGGTGCGGCACCGTTGCCAGGACGCGCCAGGCAGCGTCGCGCCGATCGCCTCGGTCAGGCCCCGGTGCGCGTCGCTGGTCACCAGTGCGACGCCGGTCAGGCCGCGGGCGGTCAGGTCGCGGAAGAAGGCCAGCCATCCGGCGCCGTCCTCAGCGGAGGTGACGTGCAGGCCGAGGATCTCCCGGTAGCCGTCCGCGTTGACGCCGGTGGCCAGCAGGGCGTGCACGTTCACGGTGCGGCCGCCCTCGCGGACCTTCAGCACCAGCGCGTCCGCCGCCACGAATGTGTAGGGCCCGGCGTCCAGCGGCCGGGTCCGGAACGCCTCCACCTGGGCATCCAGATCCTTGGCCATCTCGCTGACCTGCGACTTGGATAGCCGGGTGATCCCCAGGGTCTCCACCAGCTTTTCCATCCGCCGCGTGGAGACCCCCAGCAGGTAACTGGTGGCCACGACCGTGACCAGGGCCGCTTCCGCGCGGCGGCGGCGCTCCAGCAGCCAGTCCGGGAAATAGCTGCCCTGCCGCAACTTGGGGATCGCCAGGTCGATGCTGCCGGCCCGGGTGTCCCATTCCCGGCGCCGGTAGCCGTTGCGGGTGTTCGCCCGCTCGTCGCTGCGCTCGCCATAGGCGGCGCCGCAGACCGCGTCGGCTTCGGCGCCCATCAGCGCTTCCGCGAAGGTCTGCACCATCGAGCGCAGCAGATCCGGGCTCGCCTGCGCGAGCTGCTCCTCCAGCCAGCCCGAAACATCGATACTGGGTCCTGCGGCCATCGCGTGGCTCCTTCTCGTCGAGATCTTTGGTCGGAACTCGACGAGAATCACGCGGTGGCCGCCTTCACGTCACGACGCCACGCTCACCAGCGCAAAACCGGCCACCACGTCAGCGGACGCAACCTACCGGATCTCTAGCTACGGACTGACTCAGGAGCAATTCGACCGCTTGCTGGATGCGCAGCAGCACACCTGCGGCATGTGCCACGAGCCGTTTGAGGAGGGGCAACTCATCCACGTGGACCACGATCACGGTGCTGCCGGGGGAAGAACCGATCGTGCGGAGAGTGCATCCGGGGACTCCTGTGCCATACCTGCAACATCGCGCTAGGCCACATCGAGCGCCGATATGCGATGGCTCGCGCCTACCTGGATAGCCCTCCTGTCCGGATCCTCGCCGCCGCCTAGCCTTCAACCAGGAAAGGTCCCTGCAGCGGACTGCCGCAACCTGCCTCGATTAGAGCGGCGGGGCAGACGGCACAATCCGGCCCGGAGCATCCAGACCGTAACGTCAGTGACAAGCGAGGGGTCACTGATTCGAACCCAGTTGCGGGCAATAAAGATCGTCGGGGCAAGCCGTTGAACACTCTCACGGCGGCCCGGGTGCCGCGTCCGGGGGCCATCCCGGAACGGGCTGGCCCCAGCATTGCGATCCCGGCGTGGCCCGGCCGCTCTCCCCGGGCACGCAGGTCGACCCAGCCTCGGGTCCTTACGGCTCAGCCTCGGGCCACCCGGGTCGCACCGTATCCCCCGTCCGGCTAGGACCGCGGCGGCGATGGCGACCGCGGGCAACTACCCGATCGGTGGATGTGCGGCGACGGCCCGCCCGGCGAACCTGTCGGTTGAATGTTGCTCGACCGGCTTTCCCCATAAGGAGCCCAGCGATGACAACCACAACTGAGTCAACGGAGTCCCGGCCGGCGGAGGCGATCGGGCGGATCGGGAAGCATTGGGGCTGGATGCTGGCCTTCGGCATCCTTACGATCGCGGCCGGGATCTGCGCCTTGGTCTGGCCCGGCATCACGCTGCTCGCCGCGGCGGTCGTCTTCGGCGTCCAGCTGATCGTGGCGGGCATCTACCGGCTGGTCGCGGCGTTTGCGGCCCCGGAGGAGTCCACGGGTACCCGGGTCATGCTCGGCGTGCTCTCGCTGATCATCGGCCTATACGCGGTCCGGCATGTGCTGCTCACGATCGTCGCGCTCGCCCTGCTGCTGGGGATCTTCTGGGTCG
>CAVQZM010000005.1:0-29265 GCA_963718475.1 uncultured Actinomycetes bacterium
ACATGATCATGGAACGCCCGCTACGGCGGGTCGGCCGGGCCGGGGACGGCGGGGCGCGGCGGGCGGCGCCGACGCTGGCCACCACGAGGCACGCGACGGCGGCCCATTCGGCGGCCGACAGTCGCTGGCCCAGCAGGGCCAGTCCGATGAGCGCGGCGGCGGCCTACTCGAGGCTCATCCAGATGCCGAACACCCGCGTCGACAGCCGGCGCAGCGCCTGGAGCTCCAGGCCATAGGGGAGCGCCGAGGACAGCAGGCCGACCCCGGCCCCGGTCAAGATCACCGAAGGGCGCAGCAGCGAGCCGTTGGCCGTGGCCACCGCCGGTGGCGTCACCACGACCGCGGCGATCAGCATCGCGATAACCAGGCCGGACGATCCGCGGAAGCGGCGGCCGGTCGCCGAGCTGAGGATGATGTAGGCGGCCCAGCCGGCCCGCGGACAGGGCGGCGAAGACGACGCCGGCCACGTTGAGGTGCGCGGTCCCGTCACCGGTGAGCAGCACCACACCGGCGGCGGCCAGGCCGACCCAGACCAGGTCGAGCAGCCGCCGGTAGCTGGCCACCGCGACGGCCAGCGGGCCGAGGAACTCGATGGTGACCGCCACGCCGAGCGGGATGCGCGCGATGGCCTGGTAGAAGACGAAGTTCATCCCGCCCAGGCAGACGCCGAACGCGATGACGGTGGCGGCGTCGCGCCATGCGCGGCGCCGCAGCACACCCGCCACGGCCGTCGTGAGCCGGCTGGGCCCGCGGGCCCCGATGATCAGCATGGCGACCGCGGCGCTCCACAGCCGCAGGCCGGTCACCGCGGCGGGGGGTAGCTCGCTGAACAGGCGGGTGGCAAGGCCGCGCCGAGCTGCACGGACACGATGCCGACCAGGACCAGGGCGGCCGGGCCAGCCAGCGGCGGCCGGTGCCCCCCGCCGATCCCGCCCGCGGCCGGCGACCCGCCCGTGGCCGGCGGGCTGCCTGCTTCCGGCGGGGGGCCACCCGCCCCAGGTCGCGCACTCACTCCCAGCGGAACGTGCGGGCGGCCAGGGCGATGCAAACCACGGCCCAGGCGGCGAGCACCGCGAGATCGCGCAGCGGGACGCCCGCCGCGTCCTGGAGCACGGACCGCAGCCCGGTGGCCAGGGCGCCGGTCGGCAGGAGCGTCAGGAACGGCCGGGCCGCGGCGGGGAACTTGGTCAGCGGGAAGACCACCCCGCCGATCCCGAGCAGCACGATGTAGACCAGGTTGGCCAGGGCCAGCGTCGCCTCCGCGCGCAGCGTGCCCGCCATGAGCAGGGCCAGACCGCTGAACGCCGCGGTCCCGGTCAGCACGAGCAGCGGGACCGTGATGAAGGCCAGTGCGCTGGCGTGCGGCCGCCAGCCGAGCCCGGTGCCGACGGCCGTGATCACCGCGGCCTGCAGCAGCTCGATGAGGATCACGGTGGCCGTCTTGGCCGAGATCAGGCCGCCCCGGGACAGGGGCGTCGCCCCGAGGGCTTGAGCACGCCGTACCGGCGCTCGAAGCCGGTCGCGATGGCCTGGCTGGTGAACGCGGTGGACATGATGGCCAGTGCGATGACGCCGGGGGCGAGGAAGTCGATCCGGCTTCCCGCGCCGATGTTCACCAGCGGCTCGAGGCTGAGCAGGGCCAGCAGCCCGAGCGGGATGACCATGGTGACCATGAGCTGCTCGCCGTTGCGGAGCAGCGTGCGGGTTTCCATGGCCGTCTGGGCGGCGATCATCCGGGGCATCGGCGCCGCGCCGGGTGACGGCGCGAACACCCCGGTCGCCGCCGGATCAGCGGTGCTCACGTGCGCAGCTCCCGTCCGGTCAGCTCCAGGAACACGTCCTCCAGCGTCCGGCTCTCGATGCGCAGGCTGGTCGGCAGGACGCCGTGCTCGGCGCACCAGGCGGTCACCGAGGCGAGCAGCTGGGGACTGACCCCGTCCGGGACCTCGATGATGTAGTGCCCGGCCGGGGATTCCTTCGCGAGGCTGCCGGCTGGCAGCGCGCAGACCAGCGCCTCGGTGTCCAGGCCGGCCTCCGCCCGGAACCGGAGCTGGCCCGCGCCGCCGGCCAGCTCGGCCGGGGTCCCGCCGGCCACGAGACGGCCGTGGTCGATGATGGCCACCTGGTCGGACAGCCGCTCCGCCTCCTCCATGAAGTGGGTGGTCAGGATCACGCTCACGCCGGACGCGCGCAGCTGGGTGACCAGGTCCCAGGTCGCGTGCCGGGCCTGGGGGTCCATGCCGGCCGTCGGCTCGTCGAGAAAGACGAGCTCGGGCCGGCCGATGATGGCGGCGGCGAGGGCCAGCCGCTGCTGCTGGCCGCCGGACAGGCGCTTGTACGGGGTCCGGGCCGCGCTCATGAGGCCGACCCGGTCCAGCAGGCCGGCCGGGTCCAGCGGATGGGCGTGGAAGCGGGCCAGCAGGCGCAGGTAGTCCCCGGCCGTGACGGCCGGGGGGATGCCGCCCGATTGCAGCATCACGCCGACCCGGGGCCGCAGGGCGCGGGCGTCGCGGGCCGGGTCCAGCCCCAGCACCCGTATCGTGCCGCCGTCGGCGCGGCGGTAACCCTCGCAGATCTCGATCGTGGTCGTCTTGCCCGCCCCGTTGGGCCCGAGGATCGAGGTCACCTCGCCGCGGGCGGCGGTCAGGGTCAGCCCGTCCACCGCGACCGCGTGCCGGTACTGCTTTACCAGGCTCGCGATCTCGACGGCGGGGACGCTGCTCACGCTCGCGAGTCTAAGGGCGGCGGCCCGCGCCGCGCCCATGGACCCCGCGCCGCGCCCGCCCCGTCATCGGTCCTCTCCGGCGGGACCGGGCCAGTCCTGGCCACCGGGCCACACCGCGACCCGGGCCGGGGTTTGCGAGAACGGCCGGTGGCGGCCCGCGGCGAAACGCTCCAGCCGGGTCGCCCCGGGCAGCTCGACCCGCGCGGACATCAGCTCCACATGCTCGCCCTGCCCCCCGGCTCGCCGGCGATTTCCACCCAGCAGATCTGCTGGGTGCGCAGGTAGGCGGGCGGCATGCCGAACCGGGTGCCGATCGACTCCACCACCGTGGTGCAGGATCCGGTGTTCGCGTAGAAGCCGCCCCCGGTTTCCCGCAGCTCGGGATGGTGCGTGTGGCCGGACAGGAAACCGCGGTACCCGTCGCCGGTCAGGTCGGCCGCCCGCTGCCGCGCGGCCTTGTTCTGCCCGTAGCCCCGCTCGTCCAGGGCCAGGGCGCTGATCGACGTCCACGCCCGACGGGTCAGCACGGCGATCACGGCGGCCACCACGACCAGGTCGACGACGGCGCCGTAGCCGAGAATCTCGCTGCCGTGCACCCACCTGGTGGTGTCCGGATAGCGGGTCTGGAAGTCAACGAACTCCGGTATCCGCAGCACGATCAGGAGGACGACCGGCAGGAGCAGCAGCCACCAGGCGTGCCTGACCAGCTTGCGGTAGACGAGCCGGGAGCCGACGAAGGACGGGAAGTCGGTCGGGTCGGCCATCTCGTGCGCACCGGTCAGCCAGTCCCGGCCCAGCAATTCGATGCGGGGCAGGACCTCCCGGACGATGTGATGGCCCAGCGGGGTGTCCAGGCAGTTGCGCGGATCGTGGAGGCAGTTGTACGGGTCGAGCTGGTGACCGTGCTCCACCCGCACGCGGCCGCCGCCGGGCAGCACGATGTCGGCGGCCAGGCACAACCGGGCCCCGGTCATCTCCCGGACCGCGTCGGCCGCCTTGACGTCCCAGGCCAGCTCGCCGTCGTGGTTCCCGATCGCGTAGATGACCTGCCCGCCCCGCTCGCTGACCGCGGCCAGCGCCGAGCACAGGTCCTCGTGCTCGCGGAGGATCTCCGCCGCCGTGGCCTGCGGGTAGCCGAGCAGCTCGAGGACGTCGCCGGCCAGGACCACCGTGACCGGGCCGGCCTCCTGCGACAGGCGGCTGGCCAGGATCTGGCACGACCGGCCGGACACGTCCGTGCGCTGCGGCGGCAGGTGCAGGTCGCTGATGGCGAGGACCATGCTGCCGGCCGGGACCGGGACGTCGAGCAGTTCAGCGACGTCGGGCTGCGGCGAGGCCATGACTGTGTCCTCCCCTCAACGGCCCGCGGCCAAGCCGGGACCGGGGTGCGCGCACGCTCTCATGCATAAGACGTTACGGTGCTTCACGCGGTTCGGTGGCGCGGTGGATTCGCCGGGCCCTGATGTTTTGCAGGCCGGGGCGGGCCAGGGCAGGCCAGAGCGGCCGAGAGCGATTTACGTCACACTCCCGTTAGGTAAACCTTGCCGGACCGGAACGATTTACGGCATACTGGTGTTGTGAAAAACATGGGGACAGTGGAGGCGAGGCCCGGGACAGCGCACAGCGCTCTCACCGGCGCTCCCGCCTGCCCGGCCCCAGCCCCGGGCCCGGCGGGAGCGCCGGGGGCCCAGGGTGAGCTGTCATCCCAGGCCCGGTCGGAGCGGAGCACCCGCGCGCGAGTGGCCCGCCTGATCCTGGAGCTGGGCCCGTCGACGGCGTCGGTGATCGGCGGACGGCTGGGCCTGACCCCGGCCGCGATCCGCCGGCATCTGGACAACCTGCTCACCGAGGGCCTGATCGAGACCCGCACCGCGCGGACCTACGCCAGCCGCGGACGCGGCCGGCCGGCCAGGCTCTTCGCCATCACCGACGCGGGGCGCAGCGCGTTCGAGCACGCCTACGACGATATGGCCAGCAGCGCGCTCCGGTTTCTGGCCGAGACCGCGGGCCCGGCCGCCGTGGAGGAGTTCGCGCGCCGGCAGGTCGCCGAGCTCGAGCGCCGGTACGGCCCGGCGGTGGCGAACGCGGCTCCCGGCGAGCGCGTGCAGGCCCTGGCCGACGCGCTGTCCGCGGACGGATACGCCGCATCGGCGTATGCGGCCCCCGCGGCGGGCGACGTACCGGCAGCGGGCGGCGAGCAACTGTGCCAGCACCACTGCCCGGTCGCCCACGTGGCGGCCGAGTTCCCGCAGCTGTGCGAGGCGGAGACGGAAGCCTTCGCCCGGCTGCTCGGCACCCCGGTGCAGCGCCTGGCGACGATCGCCCACGGCGACGGCATCTGCACCACGCACGTCACCGACCGCTCGCTGGTGGCCAGCGCGCCGCCCACCGAGGCGGGCGACCGGGAAAGCTCCGGGGGAACATGAGCCCCCGGGTTTGGTTAAAGACCGATGAAGAGGCATGACGAAACATTTTCTGAGTCCGGAGGGCTCTTCATATGACGACCACCGCGCACGACAAGCTTGACGGCCTCGGCACGTACAAGTTCGGCTGGGCCGACTCCGACGTGGCCGGCGCGTCCGCACGTCGCGGCCTGTCCGAGGACGTCGTCCGGGATATCTCGGGCAAGAAGAACGAGCCCGAGTGGATGCTGGACCTGCGCCTGCGGGGCCTGCGCATGTTCGGGCGCAAGCCGATGCCGTCCTGGGGCGCCGATCTGTCCGGCATCGACTTCGACAACATCAAGTACTTCGTCCGGTCGACCGAGAAGCAGGCGGCGAGCTGGGACGAGCTGCCCGACGACATCAAGAGCACCTACGACAGGCTCGGCATCCCCGAGGCGGAGAAGCAGCGCCTGATCGCCGGCGTCGCGGCCCAGTACGAGAGCGAAGTCGTCTACCACAAGATCCGCGAGGACCTTGAGGAGAAGGGCGTCATCTTCCTCGACACCGACACGGCGCTGCGGGAGCACCCGGACCTGTTCAAGGAGTACTTCGCCACGGTGATCCCGCCGGGCGACAACAAGTTCGCCGCGCTCAACACGTCCGTCTGGTCCGGTGGCTCGTTCATCTACGTGCCGAAGGGCGTGCACGTCGACATCCCGCTGCAGGCCTACTTCCGGATCAACACCGAGAACATGGGCCAGTTCGAGCGGACGCTCATCATCGTCGACGAGGGCGCGTACGTGCACTACGTCGAGGGCTGCACCGCCCCGATCTACAAGTCCGACTCGCTGCACTCCGCGGTCGTCGAGATCATCGTGAAGAAGGACGCCCGCTGCCGTTACACCACGATCCAGAACTGGTCGAACAACGTCTACAACCTGGTGACCAAGCGGGCCATCGCCGAGCAGGGCGCGACCATGGAGTGGATCGACGGGAACATCGGCTCCAAGGTGACGATGAAGTACCCGGCGGTCTACCTGATGGGCGAGCACGCCACGGGCGAGACGCTGTCCGTCGCCTTCGCCGGCGAGGGCCAGCACCAGGACGCCGGGGCCAAGATGGTCCACTGCGCGCCGAACACCTCCTCGACCATCGTGTCGAAGTCCGTGGCCCGCGGCGGGGGCCGGACCTCCTACCGCGGCCTGGTCAACGTGCAGGAGGGCGCCGAGCACTCGAAGTCCACGGTCAAGTGCGACGCGCTGCTGGTCGACACGATCAGCCGCTCGGACACCTACCCGTACGTGGACGTGCGGGAGGACGACGTGGAGATGGGCCACGAGGCCTCCGTCTCCAAGATCTCCGAGGACCAGCTGTTCTACCTGATGAGCCGCGGCATGACCGAAGACGAGGCGATGGCCACCATCGTCCGCGGCTTCGTCGAGCCGATCGCGCGCGAGCTCCCGATGGAGTACGCGCTCGAGCTGAACCGCCTGATCGTGCTCCAGATGGAGGGGGCGGTCGGCTGATGGCGGGGATTCAGGGGGCGCTGGAATCGACGGCGCCCGCATCAAGGCTGCACGAGCACCAGTCGTTCGACCCGGCGGATTTCCCGGTGCCGACCGGCCGCGAGGAGGAGTGGCGGTTCACGCCGCTGCGCCGGCTTCACGGCCTGCACGGCGCGGAACCGCTGGCTACCGGCACCGTCACGGTGGAGGTCGAGGCCTCGCCCGAGGTGACGGTCGAGCGGGCCGGGCGGGACGATCCGCGGGTCGGCGGCTCCTACGTGCCGGCGGACCGGGTCAGCGCCCGTGCGTTCGCCTCGTTCACCGAGGCCACCGTGATCACCGTCCCCAAGGAGGCGGTGACCACGGCGCCCACCGTGGTCCGGGTCCGCGGGAATGGCACCGAGGGGGCCGCGTTCGGGCACCTGGTCGTGGACATCGGCCCGATGGCCAGCGCCACGCTCGTGCTCGACCACCAGGGCAGCGCCGTCTACGCGGACAACGTGGAGCTGTCCGTGGGCGACGGCGCCTCGCTGTCGGTGCTCAGCCTGCAGGACTGGGCGGACGACGCCGTTCACCTCTCCCATCACCACGCGCGGCTGGGCAAGGACGCGCGGATCTCGCACACCGTCGTCACCTTCGGCGGGGACGTGGTCCGGATCGTCCCGTCGGTGGCCTACACCGGCCCGGGCGGCGACGCCGAGCTGAACGGGCTCTACTTCGCCGACGCCGGGCAGCACCTGGAGCACCGGCTGTTCGTCGACCACGCGATGCCCGACTGCCGCAGCCGCGTTCTGTACAAGGGCGCGCTGAAGGGCGAGGGCGCGCACAGCGTCTGGATCGGGGACGTCCTGATCGGCGCCGAGGCGACCGGCACGGACACCTACGAGTACAACCGGAATCTGGTGCTGAGCGACGGGGCGCGCGCCGATTCCGTGCCGAACCTCGAGATCCTCACCGGTGAGATACGCGGCGCCGGCCACGCCAGCGCCAACGGCCGCCTGGAGGACACGCACCTGTTCTACCTGATGGCCCGGGGCATCCCGTTTGAGGAGGCCCGGCGCCTGGTCATCAGGGGCTTCTTCGGCGAGCTGATCGACAAGATCAAGGTGCCGGACCAGCGGGAGCGGGTGGCGGCCGCGGTGGAGGCGGAGCTGGCATGACGCAGCACGACACCGAGGGCACCCGTCAGGACGCGCAGCACACCTTCGTGCGGGCCTGCTCGCTGTCGGACGTGCCGGAGGACGGCGTCCTCGGGGTAGACGTCGAGGGCACGCCGGTCGCAGTGGTCCGGGCCGGCGGCGAGGTCTACGCGCTGCGGGACGTGTGCTCCCACGCCGAGGTCCCGCTGTCCGAGGGGGAGGTCGACGGGTGCACGCTGGAGTGCTGGCTGCACGGGTCGCGTTTCGACGTGCGGACCGGCAAGCCGACTGGCCCCCCGGCGACCGAGCCGGTGCCCACCTACCCGGTCAAGATCGAAGGCGACGACGTGTACGTCGCCGTCAGCTAATACGAAATTCATCTGGAGACTTTGAATGGCGACCCTTGAGATCCGCGACCTCCACGTCAACGTGGAGGAGGCGGCCGGCACCCAGCGGGAGATCCTGCGCGGCGTCGACCTCGACGTCAATGCCGGGGAGACGCACGCGATCATGGGGCCGAACGGCTCCGGCAAGTCCACCCTGGCCTACGCGATCGCCGGGCACCCGAAGTACCACGTAACTCAGGGCTCGGTCACGCTGGACGGCGAGGACGTGCTGTCGATGAGCGTGGACGCGCGGGCGCGCGCGGGCCTGTTCCTGGCCATGCAGTACCCGGTCGAGGTGCCGGGCGTCTCGGTGTCGAACTTCCTGCGCACCGCGGTCACCGCGGTTCAGGGCGAGGCGCCGAAGCTGCGCGACTTCATGAAGAGGATGCGCGCGGCCATGGCCGACCTGTCCATCGACCCGGCCTTCGCCGAACGGAACCTGAACGAGGGCTTCTCCGGCGGTGAGAAGAAGCGCCACGAGGTGCTCCAGCTCGAGCTGCTGAACCCGAAGATCGCGGTGCTGGACGAGACCGACTCGGGCCTGGACATCGACGCTCTGAAGGTCGTCTCCGAGGGAATCAACCGGTTCCGGGCCGACCCGGGCCACGGCGTGCTGCTGATCACGCACTACACCCGGATCCTGCGCTACGTGCAGCCGGACTACGTGCACGTCTTCGTCGCCGGCCGGATCGTCCGTCAGGGCGGCCCCGAGCTGGCCGAGGAGCTGGAGCGCGACGGGTACGAGAAGTTCATCAAGGCGGAGGCCGCGGCATGACCCTGGACGTCGGGATGGTCCGCAAGGACTTCCCGATCCTGGAGCGGCAGGTCCGCGGCGGCCGGCCACTGGTCTACCTGGACAGCGCCAACACCTCGCAGAAGCCGCGGCAGGTCATCGAGGCATCAGCGGCTTCTACGAGCGGCACAACGCCAACATTCACCGGGCCACCCACCAGCTCGGTGAGGAGGCGACCGAGGCCTACGAGGGCGCCCGGATCAAGGTGGCCGGGTTCATCGGCGCGCACGACGAATCGGAGATCGTGTTCACCAAGAACATCTCCGAGGCGATCAACCTGGTCGCCTACTCGATGGGCAACGCCTCGGCCGGCCGGGCGCCGGCCGGTTCAGCCTCGGCCCGGGCGACGAGATCGTCGTCACCGAGATGGAGCACCACTCCAACCTCGTGCCGTGGCAGCTGCTGTGCCAGCGCACCGGCGCCACGCTGCGCTGGTTCGGGTACCGCCGACGGCCGGCTCGACCTGTCGGACATCGACGACCTGATCACCGAGCGCACCAAGCTGGTCGTCGCTCGTCCACCAGTCCAACGTGCTGGGCACGATCAACCCGGTCCGGCTGATCGCGGACCGGGCCCACGCCGTCGGCGCGCTCGTCCTGGTGGACGCGGCCCAGTCGGTACCGCACATCCCGGTCAACGTGCAGGACCTGGGGGCCGACTTCCTCGGCTTCACCGGGCACAAGCTGTGCGGGCCGACCGGCATCGGCGTGCTGTGGGGCCGCCGGGAACTGCTGGACGAGATGCCGCCGTTCCTCGGCGGCGGCGAGATGATCGAGACCGTCTGGATGGACCGGACGACGTTCGCCGCCCCGCCGCACAAGTTCGAGGCCGGGACCATGCCGATCGCTGAGGCGGCCGGTCTGTCCGCGGCCATCGATTATCTGAACGAGATCGGGCGGGAGTCCATCCGCGCTCCACGAAGAGGAACTGCTGGTCAGCGCCCTCAGCTCGCTGACGCGAGATCAGCGGGCTGCGGATCCTCGGGCCGGCCGAGGCCGTCGACCGGGGCACCGCCATCTCGTTCGAGGTGGACGGGGTGCATCCGCACGACGTGAGCCAGGTTCTCGACGAGCTGGGCATCGCCGTGCGCGCCGGGCATCACTGTGCCTGGCCGCTGCACCGGGCCCTGGGCGTCCAGGCGAGTACCCGCGCATCGTTCTACCTGTACAACACGCAGGAGGAAGTGGCGGCCCTGGCCGCCGGGATCCGCCAGGCGCAGCAGTTCTTCGGCGTCGCGTGACCGGCGACGCCACAGGTGCGGGAATAACTCGCCGGAGATGTGCTTAGGGCCTATGTGATGCAAATCGAGTCGCTGTACCAGGAGATGATCCTGGATCACTACCGCAACCCGCACCACAAGGGACTGCGGGAGCCGTTCGACGCCGAGGTTCACCACGTGAACCCCACGTGCGGCGATGAGGTCACCCTGCGCGTCACGCTCAAGGATGCCGGCGGGGACCCGGTCGTGACGGACGTGTCGTACGACGCCCTCGGCTGCTCGATCAGCCAGGCCAGCGCGTCGGTCATGACCGACCTGGTGATCGGGAAGCCGGTCAGCGAGGCGATGCGGATCTCGCAGGAGTTCCTCGAGCTGATGCAGTCGAAGGGCAATGCGGAGCCGGACGAGGACGTGCTGGAGGACGCCGTGGCCTTCGCCGGCGTCTCCAAGTACCCCGCGAGGATCAAGTGTGCCCTGCTCGGCTGGATGGCCTGGAAGGACGCCACCGGGCAGGCGCTGGAAACCACGACAGGACAGGCATCAATGACCGAGAACATGACCAGCCAGGAAAACGCCGGGCTCGCCGCCGAGGCGGCCGAGGCCGAAGGACTGGAGACGGCTGAGTCAGCCGCCACCCAGGAAGAACTGGACGTGCTCGAGGCGCTCCGCGACGTCGTCGACCCGGAACTCGGCATCAACGTCGTGGACCTGGGCCTCGTCTACGGGGTCACCCTCGACGGAGAGCGCAACGCGGCGATCGACATGACGCTGACCAGCGCGGCCTGCCCGCTCACCGACGTGATCGAGGACCAGGCCCGCGAGGCGCTCGACGGCGTCGTGTCCGACTTCCGGATCAACTGGGTCTGGCTGCCGCCGTGGGGCCCGGAGAAGATCACCGACGACGGCCGCGAGCAGCTCCGCGCCCTCGGCTTCAACCTCTGACCCGCCCGCGCCCGGGCCGTCGGCTCAGGTCAGGCGGGCCCGGGAACAGCGGGTCACGTACGGCATGGGGATGTCATCCTGGCCGGCCAGCGCCGGATGCCGATTCAGCAGGTCCCGCACGCGGCCGAGAATGGCGTCCTGCTCTTCCGGCGGCGCGGTGATCACGTAGCTGCGCGACGCGACCATGTCGAGCAGGACCGATTCGGTGATGCGGTACGTCCATTCGACGTCGAACCGCTCGACCGGGGAGAACGGCGGTCCCACCTGCGGGCTCGCGCTATAGGTCCGCTGCTCGGGGCGCTCGTGGATGATCCGCCCGAGCTCGGCGACCCAGGGCTGCCGTTCGTCGCGGATGTTCCACAGCAGCCCGAGCGTCCCGCCGGGGGCCAGGACGCGCGCCACCTCCGGCACGGCGCGTTCCGGATCGATCCAGTGCCACGCCTGGGCGACCAGGACCGCGTCCACCGCCCCGTCGTCCAGCGGGATCTGTTCGGCCGTGCCGGCCAGGGCGCGGGTGCCGGGCAGAACGCGGGCCAGCTCATCCCGCATGCCGTCGGACGGTTCGACGGCCACGACGTCCACGCCGCGGTCCACTAGCAGGCGGGTCAGCTTGCCGGTGCCGGCCCCCAGGTCGAGGACCCGGCGCGCCCCGGCCGGCAGGAGCCAGTCCAGCGCCTCAGCCGGGTACGTCGGCCGCCCGCGCTCGTACTGGGCGGCCGCGGCACCGAACGACCGAGCATGGACCGTATCCGCAGAACGATTGGTCATACCATTAGCCTCTCATTCTCGGCCGTGACGGGCGACCGGCTCCTGGACCAATAACGCATCCATTGGCGCGCCCCCGATGACAACCCACGTCATCCGGGGCGCGTCTTCTTGATGCATCAAATATTGAACAGGAGCTAAAACCGAATGACTCAGCCGCCGCAAGACCCCTACGCTCGCTACCGGCCAGAGGGCTACGCCGCCGGGCAGGTACCGCGGGCGCAGCAGCCGCAGTTCGATCCCCAACGGGGAGTACGCGCCACCCCCACCGCAGGGCCCGGTCGGCGGCCAGTTCTACCCACCGCAGGGCCCGGTCGGCCCCCAGTTCTACCCGCAGCAGCCACCGGGCCCCGTCGGCCCGCAGTTCCAAGCGCCGCAGCCGCCGCAGCCGCCGAAGAAGAAGCGCCACTGGGTGCGGAACACCTTCCTGGGCTTCGCCGGGTTCATCGTGCTCATCGTCATCATCACGGTTGCGAAGGGGAGTGGCAGCAGCAACGGCCCGTCGTTCGCGGCCCCGCCTGATGCCACCGCGACCAAATCCAGCCCGGCGGCCAAGGCCCCCGCGGGGGCGCCCGCGGCTTTCCATGCCCAGACGCTGCTGAACGTCTCCGGCAGCGGGGAGTACACCACGCAGAAGTTCACCGTGGGTGGGTCCGGCGACTACGACGTCGACTGGACCTACAACGAGGGGACCATGGGCAGCTCGGTGAACTTCGACTTCACCGCGGATGGGTACAGCGACACCAACCTGACGGGCCCCAACCAGCTCGGCTCAGGTGGCTCCGGAGTGACGCACGTGTACAACGACGCCGGGACTCACTACTTGCAGGTGAGCAGCGAGGGGAACTGGACAGTCAAGGTCGTCACCACGAAGTAGGTTCCTCCCAGCGGGGCATCTGCGGGCCAGCAAGTGCCCCGCTGGCCGGGAATTGATGGGGCCTACTCTTTGACCCGTCGGCGCGTGGGCTCCAGGTCGGAGTCGGCTTTGATTAGCGCGGCCAGTTCGCGGGCGCTGCCGGCGAGCAGCCACCGTCCGTTGTCCGAGCCGGCAGGCGGCCCACCCCTGGCGGGTGACCGCGAGGTCGTAGAAGGCTCCCCACTGGGCGTCGAGATCGTCGAGCGCCGACTGCTGCGCCGCTCGTGGCGTCTCCATCATGGTCATCAGTGGGAATCCCCTCTCCGATGGCTGGCCGTCATATGTGCTGACAGCATCCGCCGCCCCGGCTACGCTGCGGGGGTCGAGCGCCAGCCGGTAGTGGTCCTTACCGCTGGCTGTTCCGTATCCGCTCCGGCACGTGAGGTGTTGTGACAGATGGCGTTAGGACGTGACCCAGACCGAGCCACGCTGGCCCTGTTCGCGGACGAGCTGCGGGCCGCCCGTGAGCAGGCCGGGCTGTCGCGGGACGAGCTGGCCGCCAAGCTGAACTACTCAGGATCGCTGGTCGGCATGGTCGAGGGCCTGCACCGGGTTCCCCAGACTGACTTCGCCCATCGCTGTGACGTCGCGTTCGGCACGCCTGGCACCTTCATGCGGTTGCAGCAGCGCCTGCGGAATCTGCCGTTTCCCGTGTCGTTCCGACCGTTCGCGGCTTATGAAGAGCTCGCCATCTCCCTCCGGACCTTTGAGCACACGCTGGTGCCGGGACTGCTGCAGACGCCGGACTACGCGGAGGCTGTGGTCGGCACCCGCCCGAACACGGCGCGCGACGAGGTCGATGCGCTGGTCGAGGCTCGCCTGGCCCGGCAGGCCATCCTGGAGCGGGACGATCCGCCATTGCTGTGGGCTGTCATTGACGAAGCGGTTCTGCACCGGCCGGTGGGCGACGCCAAGGTCATGCACGGCCAGCTGCTGCACCTCGCGCAGTTGGCGGACCGGCCCAATGTCACGCTCCAAGTCATCCCGTACAGCGCGGGCGGACACATTGGGCTTCTCGGTGCGTTCGTCATCGCTGACTTCGAGAACGCGCCATCCGTCGTCTATTTGGAGACGGCAGCCGACGGACAGACTGTCGAGGATGCGGCCACGGTGGCAGCGGTCATCCTGCGCTTCGATACGCTCCGATCTGAGGCCCTGCCACGTGGGGCATCCCGGGACATGATTACGAAGGTTGCTGAACAGGAATGGAATTGAGCCGCATGAGGTGGCGGAAGTCGAGCTACAGCGGTGCTAACGGCGGGAACTGCGTCGAGGTCGGCACCACCGGCGAGGCCATTGCCGTCCGCGACAGCAAGAGCCCCGATGGGCCCGCGCTGGTCTTCAGCAGGCGCCTGGCGGGCGTTTGCCCGCGCTGTGAAGGCGGAACAAGCGCGCTCCCGCTGACCTGGGTTCGCGTTCAGCTGCCGTCGGGGTAGCCGCCCCGGTGGAGCACCATCGGGTAGTGGGGGAGCGTCTGCGGTCGAGGGACCGAAGCGCGCCAGCCGTCCGGGTAGGGCTCCAGGCCCTGGAACAGGGGAGACGGTCGCGTCCCGGGGCGGCCCGCGAAGGGCCCGAGCGCGTCGCGCAGGTCGTCGAGGACCGCGCCGAACCGCTCGCGGGCGCCGTTCTCGATACGCGCCAGCCGCGCGTGGTAGCTTCGCCTGGGCCGCCAGACCTTCCGGGCTGAGGCGTGCCACCTTCCACCGGCGCCCGGCCGGATCCGGCCCGGTGACGGCCACGCCCTTCTTCTCCAGGACGCCCATCGCCATGCTGATCGCCTCCTTCGACACGCCGCTCAGGGCGGGCAGGTCGCGGACGCGCACTCCGTCGCCGTCCAGGACGCGCAGCACGTCGGCGCAGATGGCCAGCGACAGCTCCGAGCCGCGTTCGAACCGGAGGGCGAAGCCCAGCAGGACCCGGGCCAGCAGCGTCGGCAGCGGCAGCCCGGGATCGGCGGCAGGCTCCGCATCCGGCTCACCACCGCCGGGCGTTACCCCGGACTTGGTGAACAGCCCGTAGCCCAGGATCGGCAGGCAGTCGGGCAGGCCAGCCGGGCCGTGCCGGGCCAGCGCCCAGAGCGCCGCCTTGAACCGGGCAACCTCGTCCGGGCCGAACCGTTCCCGCCAGCGATCCTCAATGACCGTCGCGAGCGGCCGCCACACGTCCTGGGCGGCCCGGCCCATGCGGGTGGCGCGGATCGTCAGGTCGGAACGCGGCGGCTTCGGCCGGGTGGCGGCCGGATCCGGCTCAAGGCGGACATATCCCCAGCGGCGCATGCCATCGAGGTTGGTCTTCGTCCGGGCCAGGCGTTCGAGCTCGGTGACCGGCATTGCCTGCTCGCCGACAAAGCGCATGCAGTTCAGCCACATCGCCATGGACACCAGCCACGGGCCACGCTGCCCGTCGGCCGCCGCGCTGTGACTGGTGATGCGGTGCGGCATCCGGTGCTCGAATTCGTTGTCGAACTCGACGGTGAAGGCGACCAGGGCCTGGGACAGCAGAGCCGGCAGGGGCAAACGGTCGCCCATGTGTTCAGGCCACCTCGTAGACGGTGGCCCGCATCTCGGTCATGCCCTCCAGGGCGATCGTCACCGGAACCTGGTAGTCGGCCAGCGGGATGAGACCGGCGGTGGCCAGGAACCGGCGGCCCGGGTCCCCGGCGAGCACCCGTGCCCCCTTCGCACGTGCGCGCTTAAGGAATCCCAGCATTCGTTCGGCCAAAGCTTTCTCGTAGAACGCGTCGCCGCACACAACGACGTCGGCTCCGGCGGCGTCGCCATCCAGCAGGTCGGCGAGCAGCGGCGTGAGCCGGGTGCCGTTGGCGGCGGCATTGGCGTTGATGGCCGCGATGGCCAGTTCGTCGACGTCGGCCGCCGTGACCGGGCCCGCGCCGGCCCGTACGGCGGCGATCGCCAGCAGGCCCGAGCCCGACGCGACGTCGAGCACGCGATGACCGGCCACCACCGCCGGGTGATCGAGAAGGTACCGGGCCAGCGCCTGGCCCCCGGCCCACGGGAAGGCCCAGAACGGCGGGGGCAGGCCTTCCCGCCCGGCCGCTTCCTCCGTCCGCTCCCACACGGTGTACGGCTCGTCCGCCTGGTGCAGCCTGATCTCCGGCACCAAGGGCACCGTGGCCAGCCGGGTAGCGGCGGTGACGATGCGGCGGGCGGGGCGCGCCGCGGCTGCGCTCATGCCTGGCGACGATACCCGCCCGGCTCAGGCGCGCAGGTGGAACGGGATGGCGTGGTCGGAAATCCATTTGTCGACATCGTCCGGGTCCTGCTCGCCGGGAAAGGTGACGTCGATCGGGAAGCCTGCCTTCGACCCGACCGTCCCGGCCGCGTGCTCGACGGCTGTGATCACCGCCTCCTGCGACGCCTTGTCCGCCGGGTCGTCGAGCAGCACGGAAATGACCAGGCCCTCGCCGGCGCCGGGCACCGACAGCCAGGCCCGCGACGCCTGGCGCGCGGCCGGGACCGAGCGCAGGCACGCGGAGACCTCGCGGAGCAGGATCTCCGGCTCGGCCGGCGGCTGGCCCACCCGGATCCGGGTGTCCCCGGCCGCGCATTCGGCGGCGGCGAGGTAGGCGACGCCTTCCGGGTAGATGGGCACGCTCGCTTCCGCGCCCGGGTTGAGCGCGATGCCGAGCCCGGACGGCAGCCGCCTGGCCAGCTCGGCCGCCGGGACGATGACGTGCGGCACCGGCTGGGGGGCGGCGTCGCCGCCGTCGGACGCCCAGATGGTCCCGCGCGATGCCGCGCCGGCCAGCGGGTAGCCGGGGTCATAACCGGCCAGGCGCTCGGCCGAGGTGAAGGCGGGCACGAACTCCGCGCCCAGGTAGACGACGGTCGGGAGCTGTATCGCCGAGCCGTCGGTCACCGGGCCGCCGTCGTCAGGCAGGGGCAGCCACAGGCGGCCGCGGCTCAGCTCGTCGAGCAGCTCGCTGAGCCGTTCGCCGTCCTTGGCCGAGGCCGCGAGGGCCTGTTCCACGCCGTCGTCCTGCGGCCAGGCCGGTGATCGGCCGGGCGCGGCGGCCTCGTGCATGACCACGCCGCCGCGCGGCCTGCCGTTCGCGGGTGCGGTACCGTCACGCCCACCGGTGTGGCCGCGCGGGTCTATGGGAAAACCAGGGCCGGTCGGGGTCATCGGTCGTCATCCTTGCCTGTTGTCCGTGCGGGTCGTCGTGGCCGGGCGGGTCCGCGCGCTGGTCACGGTGATCGCATGGATCGCGAATTCGTTGGTACGGATAGTAAACGCTTCGAGGCGGTGCGTAGTGGGAAATCCGGCAGCCGGCGGCGGCCGATGGGTCGAAGTCGCGCCGGAACGGTTCCCTACCTGGGCCGGAGCCTTCGAGCGGCGCCACGGCGGGGCCAGGCGCGGCGGGTGGTCCTGCCGGGCTGGTTCTGACCGCCACCGACGGCGCGGTGGCGGAATGCCACGTCCCGTTCCCGCCGATGCCCGCGGGCCCGGGGGAGGCGGATGGTTCTGTCGCCGCGTCTGCTTCAGCTGCCGCCGCGCACGCCGCCGCGGCCCGGACCGTAGGGGTGCTGCTGGTCCGTCTGGGCGGGTACGCGGCGGGCGTCTTCGCCGGGTCGCCGCCGGAACTGGTCACCTCGAAGACCGGCTCCCGCCCGGTCCACGGGCGCAGCGCGGCGGGCGGATGGTCCCAGCACCGGTTCGCGCGGCGCCGGGAGAAGCAGGCGGCCGAGGCGCTGGACGCGGCGGCCGGCGCGGCCGTCCGCGTGTTCGGCGCCTTCCCCGCGGAACTCGACGCGGTCGTGCTGGGCGGGGACCGCCGGACGGCCGCCGGGCTGCGCGACGAGCCGAGGCTGCGGCCCTACCTGGCCCTGGCCACGGAGCGTTTCCTCACCGTGCCCGACCCACGGCTGCCGGTCCTGCGCGACAGCCCGCGCCTGTTCCGCGCCATCCGCATCCGCGTGACCGAGCCGCGCCCGCTCCTGCGTCGTTCCTGTAACCACGGCGGCGCCTCCGTAGTTGCCCCAGTCACCACAACGGCACCCCGTGGACATTGGACCCGCGCCGGCGCCCCCGCCCCGCGCCCCGCCCGCCCGCGGCGCGCCACGCGGGCCCGCCACCGCGATGGGACCTTTGCGTGGCGCCTAGCCACCGCAATGGCGCCTTCGCGGTGGATGAGGCCCCCCTTTCCCCCGGCCCGGCATAAAAATAAGGGTTCGGGCGCTGGTATAGGGGTCCGGTAAGCTGAACTGCATGCTTCCACTGCTCCCCTGAGGGCCGCCATCGCGGGCGTGAACGGGGCCGGGCGGTAAGACACCGAGTGTCCGCGGTTTCGCGCTGATCCAGTTACGGGAGTGTCCTTCTTGATCGTGGCAAGCGGCATCGAATTGCGCGCGGGCGCGCGCCTGCTGCTCGGCGACGGCTCCTTCCAGGTCGCGCCGGGCGACCGGATCGGCCTGGTCGGGCGGAACGGCGCGGGCAAGACAACGCTGCTGAAGGTGCTGGCCGGGGAGTCGCTGCCGGGCGCGGGCACGGTCCGCCGCACCGGCCCGATCGGCTACCTGCCGCAGGATCCCCGCACCGGCGACCTGGACATGATGGTGGTGGACCGGGTGCTGTCCTCCCGGGGCCTGGACGAGCTGCGCGCCGCCCTCCGGCAGGCCGAGGCCCAGATGGCGGACCCGAACCGGGCCCGGGCCGACGCGGCCATCCGCAAGTACGGGCGGCTCGAAGAGCGCATGTCGGTCCTGGGCGGCTACGCGGCCGAGGCGGAGGCGGCGGCGCTGGCGTCCAGCCTGGGTCTGCCCGACCGGGTGCTGCACCAGCCGCTCGGCACGCTGTCGGGCGGTCAGCGGCGCCGGGTCGAACTGGCCCGGATCCTGTTCGGCGACTCGCAGACGCTGCTGCTGGACGAGCCCACCAACCACCTCGACGCCGACTCGATCGCGTGGCTGCGCGAGCATCTGCGCGGCTACCGGGGCGGCCTCATACTGATCAGCCACGACGTGACGCTGCTCGAAGCGGTGGTCAACAAGGTCTTCTACTTCGACGCGAACCGGTCCGCTCTCGACTACTACAACCTGGGCTGGCGCCCGTACCTGCAGCAGCGCGAAACCGACGAGCGGCGGCGCAAGCGGGAGCGGTCGAACGCCGAACGGCAGGCCGCGGCCCTGAGCGCCCAGGCGGACAAGATGCGGGCCAAGGCGACGAAGGCCCGGGCCGCCCAGGGCATGCAGCGCCGGGCGGAGCGCCTGCTGGCCGGCGTGGACGGCGAACGGGCCGCCGATCGCGTGGCCAAGCTGCGTTTCCCGGTTCCCGCTCCGTGCGGCCGTACGCCGCTGTCGGCGTCCGGCCTGGCCAAGTCGTACGGGAGCCTCGAGGTGTTCGCCGGCGTCGACGTCGCGGTGGACCGGGGCAGCCGGGTCGTCATCCTCGGCCTCAACGGCGCGGGCAAGACCACCCTGCTCCGGCTCCTGGCCGGGATCGAGGCGCCCGACACCGGGGCCGTCTCGCCCGGGCACGGCCTGCGCCTCGGGTATTACGCCCAGGAGCACGAGACGCTCGATGTCGAGCGCAGTGTCCTGGACAACATGCGCTCGGCCGCGCCGGGCCTCACCGAGTCGGAGCAGCGGACGGTCCTGGGGTCGTTCCTGTTCTCCGGGGACGACGTGGCCAAGCCGGCCGGCGTCCTGTCCGGCGGGGAGAAGACCAGGCTGGCGCTGGCACTGCTCGTCGTATCCGGGGCCAACGTGCTGCTGCTCGACGAACCGACCAACAACCTGGATCCGGCCAGCCGCGCCGAGATCCTGTCGGCGCTGCGAGGATACCGCGGCGCGATCGTCCTGGTCACCCACGACGAGGAAGCGGTTGAGGCGCTTTCGCCGGAGAGAGTCATTTTGCTTCCGGACGGGGTAGAGGACGCCTGGAACGAAGATTTCGAGGATCTGGTGTCGCTTGCGTGAGCTTGTCGCCATCAGGCGCCGCTGGCGAAAATAATGATCGTTTACCTCAATGCGGGTGGCTATTCCGGCGGCGGTGCCTGATCATGGCGGGGGGGTGATGTTACGCAGCGGTGACCCTACCTAACCGGAGGTACATGTGGCTGAGACCCTGAAGAAAGGCACACGGGTGACGGGCGCGGACCGTTCGAAGCTCGCGGCCGACCTCAAGAGCCGGTATGACGCGGGCGAGAGCATCCGGTCGCTGGCCGCCTCGACCGGGCGGTCCTATGGCTTCGTGCACCGGATGCTCAGCGAGACCGGGGTGAAGCTGCGCGGCCGGGGCGGGGCCACGCGCGGCAAGGCATCGTCGAAGCGCTGAACCGGGCTCAGGCGAGCGCGCCGCGCCGCGGGGCCCAGGCGGTGATCGCGGCAGGAGGATAAGCATGACCGGCAGCCCGGACGGGCCCGAAAGCATGGGCCTGAAGCTCGATATCGACGGCGCGGTCGCCACCGTGACGCTGAGCCGCCCGGAGCGGCGCAACGCGATGACTCCGGCGATATGGCGCGGGCTCGCGCGAATCGGCGAATCGCTCCCGTCGCAGGTGAGGGTGGTTGTCGTCCGCGGTGACGGCCCGTCCTTCTCGGCCGGGATCGATCTGCGCCTGTTCTCCGCCGAAGGCGTGCCCGGCGAAGAGTCACTCGCCGATCCGTCCAGCCCCGGCTTCGAGGACCGCATCGCCGGTTACCAGGCCGGGTTCCTCTGGCTGCACCGGCCGGACATCGTCTCGGTCGCGGCCGTCCGGGGCCATGCGATCGGGGCCGGGTTCCAGCTCGCGCTCGCGTGCGACCTGCGGGTCCTGGCCGACGACGCGAAGCTCTGCATGAAGGAGCCCGCGCTCGGCCTGGTGCCCGATCTCGCCGGGACAAAGCCACTTGTCGACATCGTGGGCCTGCCCCGGGCGATCGAGCTCTGCCTCACGGCCCGCACGGTGACGGCGGCCGAGGCGCGGGAGTTGCGGCTGGCCGAGCTGGTCGTGCCCGCGGCCGACCTCGACGATGCGGTCAGCGATCTCGTCGCCGCGCTCCTGGCCACCGACGCGGCGGCCGCCCGGGCCACAAAGGAGCTGCTCGCCGGGGCGCCCGCGCGTACGCTTGAGCAGCAGGCGGCGGCGGAGCGGGCGGCGCAGGCCGCGCTGCAGCGGGGGCGGTCCTCGGGCGGCCGCTGAGGCCTCTGTGACCTGCGGCCCCCGGGGGAACAGGCGCGGTTCGCTGCGGGCGGACGCGGTTTCCGCCCCGGACGGGAAGAATTCACGGGCGGACGGAGGTTTCCGAGCGCATGTACGCCCGGTCCAGCATGACGATGATGCGGTCCTTCCGGCAGGACCCCAACATCACCCACCAGAAGATCAAGCCGGGGACGGTCCGCCGGATCCTCACCTACGCGCGGCCCTACCGGGGTGCGCTGGCCGCGTTCATGGTCACGACCGCGCTGGACGCGCTGATCACCGTGGTCAACCCGCTGCTGCTGCGGTACCTCATCGACCACGGCATCCTGGCCAAGAACCAGGCGATCGTGATCGGGATCGCCGGCGCCGTCGCGGGCGTGGCCCTGTTCGACGCGCTCCTCGGCTTCGCCAACCGGTGGTTCTCGGCCCGGATCGGCGAGGGCCTCATCTACGACCTGCGGACGCAGGTCTTCAGCCATGTCCAGCGCCAGCCGATCGCGTTCTTCACCCGGGCGCAGACCGGATCCCTGGTCAGCAGGCTGAACAGCGACGTGATCGGTGCGCAGCAGGCCATCGTCTCCACCATGTCCTCGGTGCTGTCGAACTTCCTCAGCCTGATCGTGATCCTGGTGACGATGTTCTACCTGTCCTGGCTGGTCAGCGTCATCGCCCTGGCGCTGATCCCGATGTTCATCCTCCCGGCCCGGCTGGTTGGCCGCCGGATGCAGCGGATGACCCGGGAGTCGATGCAGCTCGACGCCGAGATGGGCTCGACGATGACCGAACGCTTCAACGTGGCCGGCGCGATGCTGGTCAAGCTGTTCGGCCGGCCGCGTGAGGAGTCCGAACTGTTCGCCGGGCGGGCCGAGCGGGTGCGCGACATCGGCGTCACCATCGCCATGTACGGGCAGGTGTTCTTCATCGCCCTCACGCTGCTCGCGGCGATGGCCACCGCCGTCGTGTACGGGCTGGGCGGCAGCCTGGTCATCAGCGGCGCCTTCCAGCTCGGCACCCTCGTCGCGCTCACCACGCTGCTCGGCCGGGTGTACGGCCCGATCACGGCCCTGTCCAACGTCCAGGTCAGTGTCATGACCGCGCTGGTCAGCTTCGACCGGGTCTTCGAGGTGCTGGACCTCAAGCCGCTGATCGAGGAGAAGCCCGGCGCCGTCGCGATGCCGAGGACGATGTCCGGCAACGGCTCGGGGCCGGCCCCGGACATCGAGTTCACCGACGTCTCGTTCCGCTATCCGGGGGCGGCCGACGTGTCGCTGGCGTCGCTGGAGTCGGTCGCGCTGCCCGTGCCGGAGCGGACGGACGCGGCGCGGAACGTGCTCGACGGGGTCAGCTTCGTGGCCCCGTCCGGAAAGCTGACCGCGCTCGTGGGCCCGTCGGGCGCCGGGAAGACCACGATCACCCACCTGGCGGCCCGGCTCTACGACCCCGGAACTGGGTCGGTCCGGATCGGCGGCCACGACCTCAGGGATGTCACGCTGGAATCCCTGCACGACGCGGTGGGCGTAGTCACCCAGGACGCGCACCTGTTCCACGACACGCTCCGGGCCAACCTGGCCTACGCGCGGCCGGGGGCCAGCGAGGCCGACCTGATCGAGGCGTGCCGGGCGGCGCAGATCTGGGACCTGATCGAGACGCTGCCCGACGGGCTGGACACCGTCGTCGGCGACCGTGGCTACCGGCTGTCCGGCGGGGAGAAGCAGCGGGTGGCGCTGGCCCGGCTGCTGCTCAAGGCGCCGACGGTCGTCATCCTCGACGAGGCGACCGCGCACCTGGACTCCGAGTCGGAGGCCGCCGTGCAGCGGGCGCTGAAGACCGCGCTGGCCAGCCGGACATCGCTGGTCATCGCGCACCGGCTGTCCACGATCAGGGACGCCGACCAGATTCTGGTCATCGAAGCCGGCCGGGTCACCGAACGCGGCACCCACGAGGAACTGCTGGCCGCGGGCGGCCTCTACGCCGAGCTGTACCACACCCAGTTCGCCGGTCAGGAGCGCATCGCCCCGGCCACGTCCTAGCCGGAGCGGCCGTCACCGGCCGCGATCCTCAGCGGCGGCCGCCGTTCGCGCCGCTGGACAGGGCGTAGCCGACCCGCCGCAGTTCTTCGCCCGCGACCTTCTCCACGTCGGCCGCCTCGTCGGCGGACAGCGCCCGGCGCCACCCGCCCGCACCGACCGGCTGGGCCTGCGCCGGCTCGCGCATCTGGTCCGGCGCCAGCGGCGTGCCGACGAACGCGGAGATCGCCGACGCCGTCGGGCCGGGCCGCTCGAGCAGCGTCTCGTAGCGGACCGTGAAGAGCTGCTCGGCGGGCAGGCTGCGCCGCAGCCGGGCCGCCAGCCGGACGGCGCCCCGCCAGCGCAGCGCGCACTTGGCGGCCAGCGACAAGGCGCCCCAGCCGTCCCGGTCCTCCTCGGTCTCCACCCCGAAGAAGGGATTGGGGAACTCGGAGTCGACGTTGGCGAAGCTCGGCTTGAACCAGGACAGGATGGCCGGGTCACGCAGCATGCACGCCGCGACGTCCCGGCCGTCGCGGATGAACTGCACGATGCGCGCGTCCGGGAACGCGTCGGTCAGCGCCTCCGCGCAGTAGGTCAGGTCGGGGCTGGCGTCCCCGTAGATGGTCAGGCCCCGCTCGGTCGCGCACGGGCCGGGGCCGGAGCCGAGCCCGGCCGCCTCCCGGCACTGCGGGACGCACTCCAGGCACCCGTGGGTGGTGATCCGCCAGCCCTGCCCGAACGCGTCCCGCAGCACGGACGCCGCGGCCTCGCCCCGGCCGTTGTGGATGGAGGGACGGCGGGCGAAGGCGTAGATGACCCGCAGCACGCTCGACTGGCCGATCGTGAGGTGCACCCCGTCGGCCCGCTTAAGCGCCCCGGCGAGCAGGTGCGTGCCGGAGTGCGGTGCGCCGATGATGAACACCGGCCGCTGGACCTTCCGGCCGTTGACGATGAGAATGTGGCGTGCTGATGGCATAGCTGGTACCAGTCTGGCATCGAATCGATGCGCTTATCCCTTGCGCGTCATCGCCGGGGAGGCATGGATGCTCCGGCGATGGTGTGCGGCGTGATCCTCGATATTGAGCGCCGTCTGGATGAGGGCGAAGTGACTGAAAGCCTGGGGCGTGTTGCCGACCAGCCTCCCATGCCGGGGGTCGAACTCCTCGCTCAACAGCCCGACATCATTGCGGAACGAAAGCAGGTGCTCGAACATCTCGATGGCTTCGTCATCCTGCCCGGTGAGCTGCAGGGCGTTGGCCAGCCAGAAGCTGCAGGCCAGGAACGCGCCCTCGCTGCCGCTCAGCCCGTCGACGGCGGACTTCTGGCCCGCGTCGAGCTGGTAGCGGCGGACCAGGCCGTCGGTGACGAGCTCGCGCTTGATGACGTTGACGGTCGAGATCACCCGCGGATCGTCGCCCGGCAGGAAGCCCAGCTCGGGGATGAGCAGGACCGCCGCGTCGAGCTCGGTCGCGCCGTAGTACTGCATGAAGGCGCCCCGGTCGGCGTCGTAGCCGTTGTCACACACCTCGCGCTTGATCCGGTCCCGCAGCTCCCGCCAGCGGGCCGACGGCCCGTCCGCGTGGCCGTTGTCCACGGTGTCCACGGCCCGGTCGAACGCGACCCACGCCATGACCTTGGAATGCACGAAATGACGCTGCGGGCCCCGCACCTCCCACAGCCCGTTGTCCGGCTCGGCCCAGTGCTTCTCGAGGAAATCCAGCAGCGCGCGCTGGAGTGACCAGGTGTGCCGGCTGGCCGGCAGGCCCGCGGACGTGCTGAGGTGCAGCGCGTCGATGACCTCGCCGTAGACGTCGAGCTGGCGCTGATCGACCGCGGCGTTGCCGATCCGGACGGGGGAGGAGGCCTCGTAGCCAGGCAGCCAGCTTGCTTCCCACTCGGCCAGCCGGCGCTCCCCGGCCGCGCCGTACATGATCTGCACGTCCGCCGGGTCGCCGGCCACCGCACGGCCGAGCCAGTGGCGCCAGGCCAGGGCCTCGTCGGTGTAGCCGGTGCGCAGGAACGCCTCCAGGGCCAGGGTCGCGTCGCGGAGCCAGCAGTACCGGTAGTCCCAGTTGCGCTCGCCGCCGATGTCCTCGGGCAGCGAGGTGGTCGCCGCGGCCACGATTCCGCCGGTGGGCTGGTAGGTGAGCGCCTTGAGCGTGATCAGGGACCGCACCACCGCGTCGCGGTACTGGCCGTGGTAGGAGCAGCGCGCGGCCCAGTCCGTCCAGAACTGGGTGGTCGAGGCCAGCAGTTCCACGGGATCGACCCGGTCGGGCTCGGGAAGATGCGACGGCATGTAGCTGAGCACGAACGGCAGCCGCTCACCCGAGTTGACCGTGAAGGTGGCGTGGTGGCTCAGGTCGCGCCCGGTCAGCCGGACGGGTGAATCGATCCAGATCGAGTCGGGGCCGGCGGCGGCGGAGATCCGGCCGTCCGAGCGCTGCACCCACGGCACGACGTGGCCGTAGTCGAATCGCATCCGCAGCGTGCAGTCCATCTCGACCGCGCCGTGCAGGCCCTCGACGATGCGCACCACGACGAGGGGGTGCACACCGTCGCGCGGGGGCATGAAGTCGATGACCCGCGCGGTCCCGCCCGCGGTTTCCCACCGGGTCTCCAGGACGAGCGTGTCCCCCCGGTACCGGCGGCTGACCGCGCCGGCCCCGTTCCGGCCTTCATTCCGCTGCCGCCGCGGGCCTGGGCGATGGACGTGGTGGGCGCGATCCGCCAGTGACCGTGGCGTTCCGTACCGATCAGGGCCGCGAAACAGGCGCCCGAATCGAACCGCGGCAGGCACAGCCAGTCGATTGATCCGTCCACACCGACCAGCGCGGCGGTCTGCATGTCGCCAATGATCGCGTAGTCCTCGATGCGTCCCGCCACACGTCCTCCTGATTCCTCCGCTGCTGGTTACCGTACCGGGCACAGGTGACGGGCACCCGCGATGTTCGTCACGCGTCGGGCCACGTAGGCTAGGCCGCATGCGAGCACTACGCCGGGTAGTTGACGCGCGCCCGGGCCGCCGGCCGGCCGCCGCCGGCGCCCGCACGGGTCGCCGCGCGGCGGTGGCGAGCGTGGTGATCGCCGCGGCGGCGTGCTCCGCCGCCGGGTGCGCCAAGTTCGACTCCTCCCTGGGCAAGCAGGAGGCGGTCGTGGCGTTCCGGCCGGGCACCTCGCAGGACGCGATGATGAAGGTGCGGTCGGCGTGCTCGGGCATGCCGGGCGCCACCCCGGAGGCGGTACCGGCCGGCGCCAACGCGACGAACGGCCAGTACGACGTGCGGTTCCGGATCGACCAGGCGTCCGACGCGGACATCGCGAGACTCACCAAATGCCTGTCGGACTTCCGCGCCGTGCAGGGCGTCAACCTGGAGCAGCAGGGCAACTGACGCGGTTCCGCGTCCCCTCGGGCAGCTGGCACCGCCCCCTGACGCGGCGCAGCACGATCCGGGCATCGGCTAGATAGGACATCGATGCCATGGCCCGGTCTACCACCATAACTCTGATTGCCTGGCTTGTAGTACTATCCAGGCAATACCTATTAACCTGATGGAAAAAGAGACCTATGCGGAGACCAGTTCTGGGCGCGTTCGCGGCGGCGGCGCTCCTGCTGGCCGGGTGCAGCTCGGCGGCCGGCACATCGAGTTCCAGTAGTTCCGGTTCGGCCAGCGCGCCGGTGACCCTGCGGCTCGGCTTCCTGGCCAACATCACCCACGCCTCCGCTCTCATCGGGGTGCAGAAGGGCTTCTTCACCGGCGCCCTGGGTAGTGCCGGGAAGCTGCAGACCACGATCTACAACAGCGGCACCGAGGAGACGACCGCCCTGCTCGCCGGGCAGCTCGACGCGGCTTACGTGGGTCCGAACCCGGCGATCAACGCCTGGCAGAAGTCCAGCGGGACGGCGATCAAGATCATCTCTGGCGCGGCGACCGGCGGCGCCTCGGTGGTCGTCAAGCCGGGCACCACCAGCGCCGCCCAGCTCAAGGGCAAGTCGGTCGCCACGCCCTCGCTCGGCAACACCCAGGACGTGGCCGTGCGCTACTGGCTCAAGCAGAACGGCCTGGCCACCACGACCACGGGCGGGGGAGATGTCCTGGTCAAGCCGACCAACCCCAACTCGGCGGCCGTCCTGGAGTTCAAGTCCGGGCAGATCGCCGGTGGCTCCGAGCCGTCGCCCTACGACGTGGAGATGGTGCAGGACGGCGGGAAGGTGCTGTTCAGCGAGCCGGGTGTCACCACGAACCTGGTCGTCACGCAGAGCTTCCTGACCGCGCATCCGGCCATCGTCAGCGACCTGCTGAAGGGCCAGATCCAGGCGAACGACTACATCGCCAAGAACGGCGCGGCGGCGCAGCAGGCAGCCAACGCGGAGCTCACCGCGCTGACCGGCAAGGGGATCAAGTCCAGCGTCCTGCCGGCCGCGTTCAAGGAGATCACCTTCACCAACGACCCGGACGCCGCGTCGCTGGCGACGGATGCGCAGGAAGCGCAGGCGGTCGGGCTGCTGAAGCCGGTCAAACTGAGCGGCATCTACGACCTCGGGCCGCTCAACCAGTTGCTGAAGGCGGCCGGCGAGCCGCAAGTCAAGTCATGAGGTGAGCCGATGAGCACGACAGGCCAGCGCAGCACGCTCAACGGGCGAGGGACCGCAGGCGGCCACGCTCGAAGCGGATCGGGCCGAGGCCGCTCCGGCGATCCAGATCACCGACGTCAGCAAGACGTTCGGCCGGGGCAGCTCGGCGGTCCGGGCGCTCGACGGGGTATCGCTGTCGGTCGCGCCGGGTGAGTTCGTCTGCCTGGTCGGCGCGTCCGGCTGCGGCAAGAGCACGCTGCTCTCGCTGGTCGCGGGCCTGGACGCGCCCACGGCCGGCACGGTGTCGGCGGGCGGCCGCCGGGTCGCCTTCATGTTCCAGGAACCGGCACTGTTCCCGTGGCTCACGGCCGTCCAGAATGTCGAGATTCCGCTGCGGGCCAACGGCGTGGCCCGGAAGGAGCGCCAGCAGCGGGCCCGCGACCTGCTCGACGCCGTGCACCTCGGCGGGTTCGCCTGCCGCTCGGCCGCACGAGCTGTCCGGCGGGATGCGGCAGCGGGTGGCGCTCGCCCGCGCCCTGGCCCAGGACGCCGACGTGCTGCTGATGGACGAGCCCTTCGGCGCGCTCGACGCGATGACCCGCGATCTCCTGCACGAGCTGCTCGAGGGGATCTGGCGCCGGCAGGGGTTCAGCGTCCTGTTCGTCACGCACGAGGTCCGTGAGGCGGTGCGGCTCGGTGATCGCGTGGTCCTGCTGAGCAGCCGCCCGGGACGCGTCCTGGAGGAGTTCGATGTCGGCATCGCCCGGCCGCGCGGCATCGACTCCGCCGAGACCGTGGAGCGGGCGATGCAGATCAAGCAGCGGCTGAACGAGGAGGTGATGCGGCATGTCAGCTGACACTGAGGCAGGCGGCCGCGCTCACCGGCCTCGACAACCTGGAAGTCGGCCCCGGCGGCGGTGAGGCGCGCAGCCCCCGCGAGATCACCGGCAAGGTCTGGCGCTCGTTGTGGCCCAAGCTCCTCGCGATCGTCATCGCGCTGGGGCTGTGGCAACTGGTCTACGTGCTGCAGCTCAAACCGCACGATATCCTGCCCGGTCCGGCCCAGGTCTTCCCGAACCTCTGGAGCCAGCTCAACCACGGGCAGCTGTGGCAGGCCATGGGCACCACCATGCGCCGCGCCGTCATCGGCTTCGCGCTGGCGCTGATCGTCGGGACAGTGGTCGGCCTCCTCGTGTCGCGGGTCCGGGCCGTACGGGCGGCGGTCGGCTCCCTGATCACCGGTCTGCAGACGATCCCGTCGGTGGTCTGGATCCCGTTCGCGATCATCCTGTTCGGCACCAACACCACCGCCATCTTGTTCATGGTGGTCATCACCGCGGCCCCGTCGATCGCCAACGGCCTGATCGCCGGGGTCGATTTCACCCCGCCGGTGCTGCTGCGCGCGGGCAAGACCATGGGCCTGCGCCGGGTCGCGCTGTACCGGCACCTGATCCTGCCCGCGTCCCTGCCGCCGTTCGTCGCCGGGCTGAAGCAGGGCTGGGCCTTCGCCTGGCACGGGCTGTTCGCCGGCGAACTGCTCGTCATCGTCGCGAACCAGCCCTCCATCGGCGTCCTGCTCTCCTCCGATCAGCAGCAGTCGGACATGACGGGCGTGATATCGATGATGATCGTCATCCTGGTCCTCGGGATCGCGGTCGACATCCTGTTCAACGTGCTCAACGAGTCGATCCGCCGCCGCCGCGGGCTGGTGCCGGTTCTGGCGGCCGCGCGGACCTAGCGTCTCGGCGCCGGAGGCGTGTCCC
>CAVQZM010000006.1:0-27938 GCA_963718475.1 uncultured Actinomycetes bacterium
CCCGGCCACGCTCGGTACGTTCACCACCGTCGCCAGCTCGTCCAGCGCCGTCAACGGGACGACGTTCCACGTCACGAGCTCAGCGAAGGGACGTTACGTGCTGATCTGGTTCACCAGCCTCCCGCCGATGGCTGGCGGCAACAGCCAGTACATGGCCCAGGTCTACAACGTCACCGTGCGCGGGTCGAGCTGAAGCTCACTGGCCCAGCCGTGACCGACAGCCTGCCGGACCTTACCGACGCCCAGCTTCTGGAACGCCACCTGCACGGCGACCCCGAGGCTTTCGGGCAGTTGTTCCTGCGTCACCGGGACCGCCTGTGGGCGGTGGCCCTGCGGACGCTCTGCGACCCCGAGGAGGCCGCGGACGCGCTGCAGGAGGCGATGATCTCGGCGTTCCGCCGGGCCGGTGACTTCCGCGGCGATTCGGCCGTGACCACGTGGCTGCACCGGATCGTGGTGAACGCCTCGCTGGACCGGCTGCGGCGCAGGAGCGCGCACTCCGCCACCTCCGTCGGCGACGAGGGCACTCTTGACCTCCTCGCGACCCAGGGCCGGGTCCCGGCGACCACCGATCCAGCTAGCGTCCGTGACACGGCGCTGGACGTGGAGGCCGCGCTGCGCCTCATCCCGCCCGAACAGCGCGCCGCGCTCGTCCTGGTCGACATGCTCGGCTACCCGGTGGCCGACGCCGCGGCCGTGCTGGAGATCTCGGTCGGAACCGTGAAGAGCCGCTGCGCCCGCGGCCGGGCCCGGCTGCTTCCCCACCTGCGACATCTCCGGGCCGGCGCTGGCCTCGACGATCCAGTGACGGAAGAAGGAAATTCACGGAACCATACCGCGACCGGCAGCGTCTCACCAGGGCAAGGAGGAGACGGATGAGGCGTCATTCGGCGCATGTGGACGCGGACGTCCTGGCTGAGCTCAGCGCCGGGCTGATCGGCGGCAGGCGCGCCACGCGGATACACGCGCACCTGGCCGGATGCGAGCGGTGCGCCGGCGTCATGGCCCAGCTGTCCGCCGTGAGTGTCCTGCTCGCCGCCGTTCCATCGCCCGCGATGCCCGAGTCGGTGACCGCGCGGCTGAGTTCAGCGCTGGCCGAGGAGGCGGCGGCCCGTTCCGGTACGGCCACGGCCCCGGCCCGGCCCACCGGCCGTAAAGCGTTCAATCATGATCCCGAACGAGGCCGTGGTGCCCCTTCCCGCACCCGGCGCGGTCTCACGGGACCGGTGGCGGCCCGGGCCTTCGCCGCGGCCGCCGCGGCCTGCGTGCTCGCGGCCGGCGGGTACACGGTGATGCAGTTGACCACGCACGGGGCGGCGGGCCCGGCACGGCCGCGGGCGGGAGGCCGCCCGCCGGTGCCCGGCTATGGCCCGAACCACGCGAATGGGCCGAAGGGCGGTCTCATCACGCCACAGCCCACCCGGGGGACCAGCGCGCCCCCGGGCACCGTGCTGCCGACGTTCACGGTCGTCCGGAGCAGCACCGATTTCCGGTCCGCCCACCTCGCCGCGCAGATCGAGAGCGCACTGGCCCAGGCGGGCCCGGGCGGCACCGAACACGTGTCGAGCACCACGGAAGAGGACTGCGTGTACCGGGTCACCGGCGGGACACGGCCCACGCTCGTCGATGAGGCCCGGTACGACGGGCAGCCGGCCATGGTCATCGCACTGGCCCCGAGCGCGACGCAGCTCGGCCAGGCCTGGATCGTGGGCCCGCGCTGCTCGGCTGAGGCGAACGACACCCTCAAGCACGTGCAGCTGTCCAGCACCGGTGGCTAGCAGGCGCCTCAGCCTTCTCCCCAGCCTCACCCCGGCCTGGCCGGTAGCGGGCTTGCACGCGGCCTCTGGCGGCACGCCGGCTGGCCGGCGGGCGGTGCTGCCTGCGGGAATCAAACCCCCCTAGGATCAGTTGAATCCCGGTGCCAGCCAAGGAAGGGCAGCAAGAAATGAGCTCGGTGCGCAACGTCATCATCATCGGATCGGGACCCGCCGGGTACACGGCTGCCATTTACGCGGCCCGCGCCCGGCTAGAGCCGCTGATGTTCGAGGGGGCGGTCACCGCGGGCGGCGCGCTGATGCAGACCACCGATGTGGAAAACTTCCCCGGTTTCCCGGACGGCGTGCTCGGCCCGGACCTCATGGACTCCCTGCGCAAGCAGGCGGAGCGCTTCGGCGCGGAACTCGTCACTGACGACGTGACCTCGGTCGATCTGACTGCCGACCCCAAGGTCGTGAAGGTCGGCGAGGAGACCTACCTGGCCAAGTCGGTGATCGTCGCCACCGGCTCGAGGTACCGCGAGCTCGGCGTACCCGGGGAGAAGGAGCTCGCCGGGCACGGTGTGTCCTGGTGCGCGACCTGTGACGGGTTCTTCTTCCGCGAGCAGGACATCGCGGTGGTCGGCGGGGGCGACTCGGCGATGGAGGAGGCCACCTTCCTGACCCGGTTCGCGAAGTCGGTCACGGTGATCCACCGGCGCGACACGCTCCGCGCGTCGAAGATCATGCAGGACCGCGCCTACGACAACCCCAAGATCAAGTTCCTGTGGGACACCGAGGTGCTCGAGATGGTCGGGGACAAGAAGCTCAGCGGCCTGCGGGTCCGGAACCTCAAGACCGGCCAGGAGCAGGTCGTGGAGGCGGGCGGCGTGTTCATCGCGATCGGCCACGATCCCCGCAGCGAGCTGTTCAACGGCCAGCTGGCCACCACCTCCGAGGGGTACCTGGAGGTCGACCATCCGACGACCCGGACCGGCATCGCCGGGGTCTTCGCCTGCGGTGATGTGGTCGACCACATCTACCGCCAGGCGGTCACCGCCGCTGGCACCGGCTGTTCCGCCGCGATCGACGCGGAACGCTGGCTGGCCAGCCAGGAATCCTGAACAGAGAAACGAATCGACAACAAGGGAAGTGAACGGGTTGGGCGCGACCAAGGTTGTGACCGATGAGACCTTCGAAAATGAGGTCCTGAAGAGCGAAAAGCCGGTGGTCGTGGACTACTGGGCCGAGTGGTGCGGGCCGTGCAAGATGGTGGCGCCGGTGCTGGAGCAGATCGCGGCCGAGCACGCCGACAAGATCGAGGTCGTCAAGCTCAACATCGACGAGAACCCGACGGTGGCCCAGCGTTACAGCATCATGGCCATCCCCACGATGAACGTGTTCTCCGGCGGCCAGGTCGTCAAGCAGATCGTCGGGGCCAAGCCGAAGTCGGCCATGCTCAAGGAGCTCGCCGAGTTCCTGTGACCCCGCGCTAGGGACCAAACCCTGGACCCTGCCTGGCCCCTGCGGGCGGCAGGGTCCAGACGCGTCAGGCGGGCCGTAGAGCCACTCAGGAGCCCGGGCAGCGCACGCCAGTAAGCACGCTTTGCAACAGCATTACATTTCCGGATGCGTTCACCGGGGCGTCGGATGCTGTCAGCAGGATGTCCGGATGGGTGCGACAGTGTGCGATATCGATGAGTTGGCGGCGGAAGCCATCAGCACCCGCCACCCCGGCCGCACAGAGGAGCCCCATCGTGCCTGACGACGCCCCCCAGAAGGATTCGTTTCGCCTATCCCGCCGCAAGCTGCTGACCGGCGCTACTGCCCTCGGCGGCTTCACCGCCGCCTCCTTCGCCCTGCCGTCGAACCTCGGCCAGGCGATGGCCGCCACGGCTGCCACGTCCCCGCGGAGCTTCAGCTCCAAGGAGGTCAAGCACGTAGTTCTGATCATGATGGAAAACCGGAGCTTCGACCACTACTTCGGGACATTCCCCGGAGTCAGGGGCTTCAGCGACCCGGCCGCCATCACCCTGAGCACCGGCCAGTCGGTGTTCTACCAGCCAGACCCGAAGAACCCGGACGGCTACCTGCTGCCGTTCCACCTGGACACTCGCTCCACCGGCGCCCAGGCGATCCCGGACACGAGCCACGCGTGGCTCGTGCAGCACTCCGCCTGGAACGGCGGGAAGATGGACAACTGGCTGCCCGCGCACCGGGCCGCGGACGGCGACGCCCACGGCCCGTTCACCATGGGGTACTACGAGCAGCAGGACATCCCCTTCCACCGGTTCCTCGCCGAGAACTTCACGATCTTGGACAACTACCACTGCTCGGTGATGGGCCCCACCACTCCGAATCGCCTCATGCATATGACCGGCACCCTCGACCCCAATGGCGTGGCCGGCGGCCCCATCCTGAACACGGAGGGCTTCACCGGCTCGTGGTCGACCTACGCCGAGGCCCTCACCGACGCCGGCGTCAGCTGGAAGGTCTACTCCGAGGGCGGCGGCGGCATCGTGCTCGGGAACTTCGTGAACTTCAAGAACGCCAAGCCGGGCTCGGTGCTGTACGACTCCGGCATAGCCCCCCAGCCCGCCGGGAAGTTCGAGTACGACTGCCTGAACGGCAATCTCCCCACCGTCACCTGGATCGACCCCGGAAGCCACAGCGAGCACCCGTCCGGCTGGCCCGCCGACGGCGCGAACTGGATCATGGGAAAGCTCGATGCCATCGCCGCGAACCGCGACCTGTGGGAGTCGACGGTCGTCATCCTCAACTATGACGAGAACGACGGACTGTTCGACCATGTCCCGCCGCCGACCCCGCCGGCGGGCACGCCCGACGAGTTCGTGACGGCCACAGATCCGGTGTCCAAGGTGCCGGGCAGCGGGCTGCCGGTCGGGCTCGGCTTCCGGGTGCCGTGCATCATCGTCTCCCCGTGGACGCAGGGCGGCTGGGTGTGCTCCGACGTCAGCGACCACACCTCGTGCCTGAAGTTCTGCGAAGTGGTCACCGGCGTGCCAGCCACCAATATCAGCGCCTGGCGGCGGCAGACCGTCAGCGACTTCACCGGCGCGTTCAGCGGCCCGGGGTATGACCCCTCGCCGCCCGTCCTCCCCGACACCGCCGGCGAGCTCCAGCTGGCCAGCTACACGTCGACGCTGCCGCTGCCGCCGATCCCGGGCGCCAATCAGGTCGTCCCCGTCCAGCCCCGCGGCCACCGTCGGCACACGCGCTAGGGTCTCCGCACGCCACACCAAGACCCCCCATCGAGCCCGGACACGCGGGAACGGTGGGGGGTCCTTGTGTGGGGGGATGGGATCTAGGGCGGGTAGGTCTGGGCGGTAGGCGGCCCGGCCGCCGGGGGGTTTCCGCTGACGCGTCAGGCGGGCCGCAGAGCCCCCTCAGGAGCCCGGCTGGGCGCCATAGAGCCCAGCAGGCGCTCGAGGGCCACCTCGACGTCCTCGCGCCACGACATGGCTGTTTTGAGGTCCAGGCGCAGGCGCGGGTACTGGTGGTGGGGGCGGACGGTCTTGAAGCCGACGGCGAGCAGATAATCGGCGGGGAGCATGCAGGAGAACGGCTCCCAGTTCCGCATTCCGAATGCCTCGATCGCCTTGACCCCGCGCCGGGTCAGGTCCTTGGCCATGCTCTGCACGAGCATGCGGCCTATTCCCCCCGCGAATTCGGTGAGCACGTGAGCCGTCATCAGCAGCACCGCGTCACCGCTTACCGGGCTGGTCGGGAACGCGACCGAACGCGGCACATAGGGCGGCGGCGCGTAAAGCGCGTAGCCGGCCGGGGCCCCGTCCACATAGACGATCTTGCCGCAGCTGCCCCATTCGAGCAGGACCGACGAGACCCAGGATTCCTTTTCCAGTCCGGGCTGCCCCGCGTCACCAGCCCGGGTCCCGGCAATCGGATCCAGTTCCCAGAAGACGCACGCCCGGCATTTGGGCGGCAGGTCATCGAGGTTATCCAGGGTTATGTTGACGAGTCGGCGCGACACCCGGCCCCCAAAGTCTCAGCGCGTGATATACGCGAGCGGCACTGTGCTCCCGGCCCTTATGCTGGCATGATACCGACCGTTGGGAGACGAGGCCATGAGCGATGGCGCACGGCACGCGCATCTCCGCCCGCAGGGTTCCAGGATCGATCCGTATTTCGACAAGTATGCGGAGCGAGCCCGCGGCATGGTGGCCTCGGAGATCAGGGCCCTGTTCGCCGTGACCGCCCGGCCCGAGATCGTCTCCCTGGCCGGCGGATCGCCCTACGTAACCGCGCTCCCGCTCGACGTGGTGGGCAACATGGTCGGCCAGCTGGTCGCCGACCAGGGCAGCGTCGCGCTGCAGTACTGCACCGCCCAGGGCGATGCGGGGCTGCGGGAGAAGATCTGCGAGGTCATGTCGCTGGAGGGGATCCGGGCCCACCCAGACGACGTGGTCGTCACGGTGGGCTCCCAGCAGGCGCTCGACCTGATCACCAGGATCTTCGTCGACCCCGGCGATGTCGTACTGGCCGAGGCCCCCTCCTACGTCGGCGCACTCGGCTCGTTCGCGGCCTACCAGGCGGACGTCGTCCACGTCCAGATGGACGACGAGGGGCTGGTCCCGGAGGCGCTGGAGGAGGCGATCCAGCGGCTGACCGTCGCGGGACGCAGGATCAAGTTCCTGTATACGGTGCCGAACTACCATAATCCGGCCGGGGTGACGCTCGCCGTCGCCCGGCGTCAGCGGATCCTGGACATCTGCCAGGCCGCCGGGCTGCTGGTGATCGAGGACAATCCGTACGGGCTGCTCGGCTTCGACGGTGAGCCGCTGCGCGCGCTGCGCGCCGACGACGCCGAGGGTGTCGTGTATCTGGGCACCTTCTCCAAGACCTTCGCGCCGGGCGTCCGGGTGGGCTGGGCCGCGGCCCCGTCCGCGATACGCGACAAGCTCGTGCTCGCCGCCGAGTCGGCCGTCCTGTGCCATTCCAGCTTCTCCCAGCTCGCCGTGCGCGAGTACCTGATCACCCAGCCGTGGCGCGAGCAGGTGAAGGATTTCCGTGAGCTGTACCGGCAGCGGCGTGACGCGATGCTCGACGCGCTGTCGGCCCAGATGCCCGACGGCTGCCGGTGGACGACCCCGGCCGGCGGGTTCTACGTGTGGCTGAGACTTCCCGACGGCATCGACTCCAAGGCGATGCTGCCGCGCGCGGTCTCGTCACGGGTGGCGTACGTGCCCGGGACCGGCTTCTACGCCGACGGGTCCGGCACCGACCACCTCCGGCTTTCTTACTGCTTCCCCGAGCCCGAGCGCATCAGGGAAGGCGTGCGGCGACTCGCGTCGGTTATCGAGACCGAGATCGACCTGCACGCCACGTTTGGCACGGTTCCCGCGCACAGCAGCGTGGGCTCCGACACTCCTGGCCCCGGCGATCTGTAGATGGCGGCATTGCGGTGACAAAACTCGACCACGTTATGGTCCTGGCGGGCGGCCTTTCACCCGAGCGGGACGTTTCCCTCCGCTCGGGACGCCGGGTCCGGGACGCCCTGGACGAGGCCGGGGTGGACGCGACGATCGCGGATGCCGACGCGGCGCTCATCCCGGCCCTGCTGGCCGATCCGCCGGACGCGGTGTTCCCGGCCATTCACGGCAGCTACGGCGAGGACGGCGCCATCCGGGAGATCCTGGGCCTGCTGAACGTCCCGTATGTGGGATCTGTCGCGAGCGCGTGCCGCGGAGCGTTCGACAAGCCGACCGCCAAGGCGCTGGTCGCGGCGGCCGGGATCACGACGCCGGAGTCAGTCACGCTGCCCCGCGAGGTCTTCCACGACCTCGGGGCCAATGCCGTGATCGAGCGGATCATCGAGCGGCTCGGCCTGCCGCTGTTCGTCAAGCCCGCCCGCGGCGGTTCCTCGCTCGGCGCCAGCCCGGTCCGGACCGCGGCGGAACTGCCCACCGCCGTGGTGAGCTGCTTCGCCTACGGCGACACCGCGCTGATCGAGCGGTTCATTGACGGCACGGAGATCACCGTCTCCGTGGTCGACCTCGGAGACGGGCCGCAGCCGCTGCCCCCGGTCGAGATCGTCCCGGGCACCGGTGCCTACGACTACACCGCGAGGTACACGGCCGGCCAGACCGAGTTCTACACGCCGGCCCGGCTGACCGACGCCGCAGCCGACGCCGCTGCGAAGGCGGCGGCGTGCGCCCACTCGGCCCTGGGGCTCCGCGACATCTCGCGGACCGACCTCATCGTCAGTGAGTCCGGCGACGTCTACTTCCTCGAGGTCAACGTCTCGCCCGGGATGACCGACACCAGCACCCTCCCGATGGGCCTGGACGCCGCCGGCCACGAGTTCGGTGAAGCATGCCTGACCCTGCTCGGCCTGGCCGCCGCCCGCGGCAACTGAGCGCCCAGGTCCCAGCCTGACCGATACGGCGACTGGGTCAAGGCATCGGAGGCGACCCGATCGCAGAACCCATCGCAGAACCCATCGCAGGACCTGCCGTAGCGCCCTGGCCAGCACCGGTCGTCCCCCCGGGCCAGCACCCCACTAAGTTATTTCTCATGGCTGAGCGCAAGAGTTTCGGTAGTGACAATCACGCGGCCGCCCATCAGGCCATCCTGAACGCGGTCATCGAGGCGAACGCGGGCGACGCGGTCGCGTACGGGTCTGACCCATGGACGCAGCGGGCTACGGCGGAGTTGCGCCGCCGGTTTGGCGCCCAGGGTGACGTGTTCCTGGTATTCAACGGGAGCGCGGCCAACATCCTCGGGCTGAGCCTGCTGCTGCGCCGGCATGAGGCCGTCATCTGCGCCGAGTCGGCGCACATCCACACCGACGAATGCGGCGCAGCCGAGCGCATTCTCGGGACCAAGCTGCTCGTGGTGCCCGCGCCCGAGGGCAAGCTGACCCCCGATCTCATCGCCGAGCAGCTGGCCGCCCGAGGGGATGACCACCGCGCTCAGCCGGGAGCGGTCGCGATCACGCAGACCACCGAGCTCGGCACCTGCTACTCGCTGGAGGAGCTGCGTAAGATCAGCGAGTTCTGCCGGTCAAACGGCCTGGGGGTGTACATCGACGGTGCCCGCCTGGCCAACGCGGCGGCGTTCCTGGGCTGCTCGCTGGCCGAGCTGGCCGAATGTGCCGACGTGCTGAGCTTCGGGGCGACCAAAAACGGCGCCATCGGCGCGGAGGCCGTGGTGGTCATGCGGGATGGGCTGGCGGCGGACGCCCCGTACCTTCGCAAGCAGCAGCTGCAGCTCGCATCGAAGATGAGGTACCTGGGGGCCCAGTTCCTGGCCCTGCTCGACGACGACCTGTGGCGGCGCAACGCCGCCCACGCGAACGAGATGGCCCGGCGGCTGGCCGATGGCGTCCGCGACCTGCCCGGGGTCGAGGTATGCCTGCCGGTGGAGGCCAACGCGGTATTCGCCCGGCTGGACCCGCGCCACATCGAGGCGCTGCAGCAAGACTGGTCCTTCTACGTCTGGGACGAGCGGACCTCCGTGGTCCGCTGGATGTGTGCCTACGACACCACCGAAGCCGACGTGGACAGCTTCGTCGCCAGCGTGCGGGACGTCGTGCGCTAAGTCCCGGCTAAACGCTCGGCGTAACCGGCACGAGGTGACCGATCCGTTCGGGATGTTTCACGTGGAACGGCAACAGCCGCTTCGCCGAGACGCCACCCGTGCGGCGATTCCCTGTTTCACGTGAAACGAGCGTCTGCAGCCGCTCAGTGCTAAGCCGCCCACGAACGGGGCGGGCCGCCCAGCGGTGCTTCGGCCGCTGACCCTCAACGGTGCTTCGGTGTCGCCCGGTGCTGACGTACGGTCAGCTCGCGACGGCCGGCGGGCCGGACGACTCGGCCTGCTCCGCGTCGGGGGACATGGCCTTAACGATCCGGTCCAGGTCGTCGAGAGTGGCGAACTCGACCACGATCTTCCCCTTACGCCGGCCGAGCTCGACCTTGACCCGCGTCTCCAGCACATCGGAGAGGCGGTCGGCTAGGTCACGCAGCCCCGGAGCGGTCGGCTTGGCCGCCGGCTGCCGCTTGGGCTTGGCCTGGTCATCATGGCCGACGGCGACGATCTCCTCGACCGCCCGCACGGAGAGGCCTTCGGCCACGATCCGGTGCGCGAGGCGCTCTTGCGCGTCCGGGTTTTCCACGGCCAGCAGCGCACGGGCGTGACCCGCGCTCAGCACGCCGGCGGCCACGCGCTTCTGCACGGCCGGTGGCAGGTTCAGCAGCCGGAGGGTATTGGAGATGTGCGGGCGCGAGCGGCCGATCTTCCGGGCCAGCTGCTCGTGGGTGGCGCCGAAGTCGTCGAGCAGCTGCTGATACGCGGCGGCTTCCTCGAGCGGGTCGAGCTGCTGGCGGTGCAGGTTCTCGATGAGCGCGTCGCGCAGCAGGTCGGTGTCGGCCGTCTCCCGGACGATGGCCGGAATGTGGTTCAGGTCCGCGCGCTGACTGGCCCGCCACCGGCGTTCACCCATGATCAGCTCGTAGCGGCCGGGCATGACCTTGCGGACGACGACCGGCTGCAGGAGGCCCACTTCACGGATGGACGACGCCAGCTCATCCAGCGCGTCCTCGTCGAAGGTCCGCCGGGGCTGGCGCGGGTTAGGCGTGATCGAGCCGGTCGGCACCTCCTCGAAGTACGCGCCTTCGATCGGTTCCGCCGTGACCACCCCGCCCGCAGGCGTGCCCGCTGGACGCTGCTCCGGGCCGCCGGCCGTCCTCACCCCGCCGGCCGACTGCTCACCCTCGCCGGTACCGACCGTGGCCGGAATAAGCGCGCCGAGCCCTTTGCCAAGCCCTCGCCTCTGCTGGGTCACCGCATCTCCTTGCTCCGCAACGTCTAGCCCACCGGCTATCCTGCCAGGTCGTCGCGGGTCTAGCACCACCGAAGGCCACAGACGCGGTTATCCGCCTGGCGGCAGCGGAGCAGGCGCTACTCCGCCATCTCCGGGCGGCGGCGCATGGACAGTTCCCGCGCCGCCTCAACGTAAGCGATCGAACCGCTCGAGCCGGGGTCGTACGTGATCACTGACTGCCCGTAGCTCGGCGCCTCGGACACCCGCACGCTACGCGGGATGATCGACTGCAGGACGACCTGACCGAAGTGCGATCGCACGTCGTCGGCGACCTGCGACGCCAGCCGGGTCCGCCCGTCGTACATCGTCAGCAGGATGGTCGAGATCTGCAGGTCCTGATTCAGGTGGCCCTTGACCAGATCCACGGTGCGGAGAAGCTGCTCCAGGCCTTCGAGCGCGTAGTACTCGCACTGGATCGGGATCAGCACTTCCCGCGCCGCGACGAGGGCGTTCAGGGTGAGCAGGCCCAGCGACGGCGGGCAGTCGATGAAGATGTAGTCGAGCTCGGAGGAGTCGTAGGCGGCCACCGCGCGCGACAGCCTCGATTCACGCGCGACCAGTGGCACCAGTTCGATCTCGGCCCCGGCCAGGTCGATGGTGGCCGGCGCGCAGTACAGCCCGGGCAGGCCTTCGACCGGGCGGACGATATCGGCCAGCGGACGATCCTCGACCAGCGTGTTGTACACGGACGGCGTTCCGACGTGGTGATCCACGTCCAGTGCCGTCGAGGCGTTTCCCTGCGGGTCCAGATCGATGACGAGCACCCGGACCCCGTGCTGGGCGAGGCTGGCGGCCAGATTGACCGCCGTCGTCGTCTTCCCGACGCCGCCCTTCTGGTTGGCGATGGTCATGATCCGGCATTCGCCCGGCCGCGGCCAGGAGCGGTCATCGGCGGCGCCCCGCACGCCGACGGCCGCCTCGGCGGCCCGGGCGATCGGAGTGTCCTGCGGATTCTGCGGCACCTCTGGTATGACCACCGAGCCGACGTCGCCATTGTTATGCGCCGTCGTTCCCCCATGCATCGCGCCCTCCACTGTGCTTATGACTGGGCTTATCACCGGGCTCATCACTGGGCTCGTAACCGGACTTGCAACCGCCTGCCGCGCCGACGGCGTCCTCGCCCCGGCAACTCTGGTTTCACGTGAAACTGCGGCCGCCAATGCTTGCTGTACCCGGGGCGGCCCGGATCCAGTCGGCCGGGCCTCGCCGTTCACTTCCGGAGCCGACGTGGACCCGGCGGCGGTCGCGGCGGTCACCACGGCTCCGTCCGGTATCCAGCCGGGCCAGCCCAGACCGGTGGCGGTCGCGGAGCCCGGAGTACCGGCAGCCGGCCGGCCAGGCCATCCGACGCCCTCCGCAGGCACCATCACGCTGCTCCTCTCCGCAAGCCACGTGCTCCGCCGGCCGTTACACGCCAGCAAGAAGACCCAGGTTTCCGGGGTCAGCGGCGGTATCACGGCAACGTCCGCGCCGATACGCACCACCGGCGCGCCCGGAGGTCCCGCCGTCAGCCCGCCAGGATACGGACCACCGTTGTCGGTGGTTCGACGATACCGTGGCCAACCGCCAGAACCTCCGCGCTTCGCATACCAAGCCGCCGCAGCACCGGTTCGGCCTGATCAAGTTCCGCCCGCGCGTCGCGTCCCTTGAGCGCGAGGACGGTGCCACCCGGCCGGACGAGCCCGGCCGACAAGCCGGCCAGCCGGTCCATCGGAGCGACCGCGCGCGCGGTCACCACGTCCGCCTGCAGTTTCCCGGCCATGTCCTCCGCGCGGGCCCGGCAGATAGTGACGTTACCGAGGCCAAGCTCGGCGACGCACTCGCCGAGGAACGTCGTGCGCCGGAGCATCGGCTCGAGCAGCGTCACACGCACCTCGGGCACCAGCATGGCCAGGACGATGCCGGGCAATCCCGCCCCAGAGCCGATATCCACCACCGACGCTCCCGGCGGCACCAGTTCCGCGACCACCGCGCAGTTCAGCAGGTGCCGTTCCCAGAGCCGCGGTACCTCGCGCGGGCCCAGCAGGCCCCGTTCGACGCCATCGGCGGCCAGCAGCGAGGCGAACCGGCACGCCAGCTCCAGGTTGGGGCCGAATATCTTCGCCGCGGCGTCCGGCGGCGGCGGCGCGGATTCGGCGGCCCGGGCCGGGCGGGCAGGCTGGGTCATTCAGCGGGGTAAACGACGACCCGCCGGTTAGGCTCCTCGCCCTCAGATTCGCTCTGCAGGCCGACCTCGGCGACGGCGCCGTGCACGATCTTGCGCTCAAAAGGCGTCATCGCCGCGAGCGGCTTCGGGGTGCCGGTCCGCTTGACCTCATCGGCCGCGTCCCGGCCGACCTCGGTCAGCTCGGCCCGGCGGCGCTCGCGGTAGCCGCCCACGTCCAGCATCAGCCGGGCCCGCATGCCCGTCTGCCGGTGGACGGCCAGGCGAGTCAGCTCCTGAAGCGCCTCGAGCACCTCGCCGCGCCGGCCGACCAGTTCGTCGAGCGTGGCGCCCGACCACCGAGACGACGGCCCGGTTGCCTTCGACGTCCATGTCGATGTCGCCGTCTAGGTCAGCGATGTCGAGCAGGCCCTCGATATAGTCGGCCGCGATCTCACCTTCCTGCTCCAGGTCGGCGATCTCGATGACGGCTTCCTCGCCGCCGGCCGCGTCGGCGCCGTCCCCGTTGGACTCGGCTGCGGCATCGGAATCAGCCCGCTCCTCGCCCAGACTGCCGTCATCCGCGCCCGAATCGGCGAGATCCTGGGCCCGGTCCGGGTCGGTACCGGCCTCGGCTCCAGCGGCGGTCTCCGCATCAGCGGCGGCTTCCGCAGAATTCGCACTCACCATGGTGTCCCGGTGCTCCCCTGGTACGTCACTCAGCATGTCCTCCGCCTGGCTCACGACCGGACCTTCCGTCGAGGGCAGCCGGTTCTCTTCGCTACAGTCACCGCTTGCCCGAACGCTTGCTGCGCGACTGCCGCACCGGCTGCTGCCTGACGAGCCTAGCCGCCGGCACTTCCGGTTCTGGCTCAGGCTCGGGCTTGCCCTTCATCAGCCGGCCGAGGCCTCGCCGCTCCGCGCCGTTCGGCGACCCGTCGGCGGCCTTGGCGGGCTGCGGCCGCGAGGAGCCTGCGGCGGCGGCGGGGCGGGCCGCGGGACGCTGGCTGCGTCACCTTGCGCTGGCCGTCCGTGCCCTTCGCGCCGGTCTTGGCTGTCGTGCCGGTCTTGGCTGTCGTGCCGCCCGCGGCGCGCAGCAGACCCTTGCTTGGCCGGGGCCTTGCCGGCGCCCGCGCTTGCCTTGCCACCCGTGCCGGTGGTGCTGGCTCCCTTGGCCCCGGCGGCCACAGCACTCTTAGCCGGTGCCCTTCGTCGGGCTGCGGGACACGGTGGTGCCCCCGGGACCGGGTGTGCCCTTCGTCGCCTGTGCGGTCGCGCTCGCCGCGTCGGCCTCGGCCATCGGCACGAAGTTCTTGAACAGGATGTGCTGCTGGCCCAGGGTCCACACGTTCGTCGTGACCCAGTACAGGACGAGCCCGTACTGCCAGTACATACCGCTCAGGGCGAACAGCGGCGCGATGTACATCATGTACTTCTGCGAGTTCGCCATCGGGTTGTTCGGGTCCTGGCCAACCTGGCCGATCCCGCGCTTCACGCTCTGCCGCACGGTCAGGAACGTGGTCGTCGCGCTGATCAGGACCGTGATACCGATGACGATCTTCGCGCTCACCGGGCCGGGGGCCAGGTGATACGGCGGAAGCGGCGTGGTGACGACCCGGTCGGCGATCGTCGCGGTCAAGATGTGCGCCTTCTGCGCGCTGGCCACGATGGCCGGGGTCAGCCCGTAGGCGATCTTGTCCTCGGCAATCGTGCGCAGCACGTTGAACAAGGCGAAGAACACAGGAAGCTGGACGACCAGGGGAAGGCAGCCCGCAAGCGGGTTCGCGCCGTTCTCCTGGTAGAGCTTCATGACCTCCTGGTTCATGGTCTGCTTGTCGTTCTTGTATTTCTTCCGAATCGCCGCGACCTGGGGGGCGAGGGAGGCCATCTTGCGCTGCGAGTGCATCTGCTTGATGAACAGCGGCAGCAGAATCAGCGCGCATGATGACGACCAGGAGGACGATCGACAGTCCCCAGGACCAGCCACTGGAAGCGCCGAAGGGGATGCTCAGCAGCGCGTGCAGCCGCATCAGCACCCACGCGACCGCATCGTAGAACGGGTTAAGCAACCCCACCTGCTAGCTCCCTTGCTTTCCTGTGAACAGCGGACCGGCCCAGGCCCGGGACGGCTTTCCGCCCGTGCCGCGGGGCGGCACCGGATCGTAGCCGCCCGGGTTGAACGGATGGCAGCGGGCCACACGCCGCACGGCCAGCCACACGCCGCGTGCCGCGCCATGTTCCCGCAGGGCCCCGAGGGCATAAGCGCTGCATGACGGCTCGAACCGGCATCGGGGCGGCAGCAGTGGGCTCACGAACCGCCGGTAACCCGTCACCGCGGCGATGAGCACGCGTGCCACGACCGTCGGCCCTTCGTGCCGGGCCACCGGGATGTCGAGAGCGGCCGGTTCGAACCGGCCATCCTCTCCTGCGCTCATTCTTGGTGCAGCGCCCCAACCTGCCGCCGCAGCAATCTGCTTATTACCAGGTTCAGATCGGCGGCCAGATCCGCCTGGCGTGCGGCCGCGGCCGGAGGATTGGCGCGGACCACAAGAAGGCTACCTGCCGGCAGCACGCCAAGATACCCGCGCACGAGCGCACGAAGACGACGTCTCACCCGGTTGCGCACCACGGCGGTGCCAACCGCGCGACTGACTACAAATCCTACCCTGGCCGGTTCGGCGCACTGACCCCTCGTCAGCAGGTGACCGGTGACGGTGGGACGCCCGGCGCGGCCGCCGCGGCGCGCCGCCAGGGTGAACTCTGAGCGGCGCCGCATTCTGGATTCGCTGGGAAGCACGTCCGGGGATCCTGCGGATGACGGTGCCGGGGTGTCCCGGCACCGTCAGGCGCTGAGGCGCACGCGCCCCTTGCGGCGACGCGCCATGAGAATGGCACGGCCGGCGCGGGTGCGCATGCGCAGCCGGAAGCCGTGGGTCTTCGCCCTGCGGCGGTTGTTCGGCTGGAACGTGCGCTTACTCACCGGAGCTCCAGGTGCATTGTGTGTGACATCCCCGCCACGCGGCGTCCGCATGGGCATGCGTGACCACCGCCGCGGGATTCGGCCTTTTACGGTAAGCGCCCGGGGGGGCGGCGGTCAAACCAGCGCCCCCGACCGGGTGGGCGCCCAGGTCAGTCGCCGTCTTCTCGATGTGCGACAACCCGACCCCGGACGTTTGCCCCAGCGCCATACTGGAACACTGTCGTTTACCGAACCCGGCCCCCGTCAGCGGCTCGACGGCCTAGGCTGTGGACAACCACGCAAGCTCACGGGGTTAGCCGTTAAGCCGCCTTACGCTCGCGGGACAGGAAGGTAACGGGGTGGAGCGGGGGTGCTACGTGCACAACCTGTGGACAGACCTGTGGACTGAGTATGGTGCGCGCGAGGGGAGCGGGCAGTGAGTGAAACAGACCTCGCGGACGTGTGGGCACGGTCCCTGGACGGCCTCGCCGATCTCCAGATCAAGCCGCACCAGCGGGCCTGGCTGAAGCTGACCAGGCCGCTCGGACTGGTCGAGAATACGGCTCTGATCGCGACGCCGAACGAGTTCGTCAAGGAGCAGCTGGAGACGCGGCTGCGGGCCCTCGTCACCCACGCGCTCTCCGCCGAGCTCGGCCGGAGCATCCAGCTGGCCGTCACGGTCGACCCAGCCTCCGCCGCGGGCGCCGCTCCGGCCGACTACACCGTCGACGGCACCGGAGACCACCGTGACGGCGCCCGGGACCACAGCACCGAGGGGCGCCCGGCGAGCACAGACGGCTTCGGTTCCCGCGAGGCGGCCGACGGCTTCACTACCCGCGACGGCGGCGGCCCCTTCGGCCGGCCCGACGGGGCGAGCGGCTTCAACGGCGGGATCCCGCACGACACCAGCGAGCAGGCGGTGATGCCCGCGTCCCCCCGGCCCGACGCCGCCCCGCACGAGGCTCCGGCAGCCGGCGCGGCCCCGCACCCTCATACTGACTATCCCGGGCGGCATGACGACGCGGCCCCGGCCCGGCGCGAGGCACACGGATTTCCCGTCCATGGCGCGCCCCGGCCCGGCGGCGCCCGGCTGAACCCGAAGTACACGTTCGAGAGTTTCGTCATCGGCTCCAGCAACCGGTTCGCGCACGCGGCCGCCGTCGCGGTCGCCGAGGCGCCGGCCAAGGCGTACAACCCGCTCTTCGTCTACGGCGACTCCGGGCTGGGCAAGACCCACCTGCTGCACGCCATCGGGCACTACGCCCAGACCCTGTACACGGGGGTCAAGGTCAGGTACGTGAGCTCAGAAGAGTTCACCAACGACTTCATCAACATGATCCGGGACGGCAAGCAGGACGGCTTCCGGCGCCGCTACCGTGACGTCGACGTCCTGCTGGTCGACGACATCCAGTTCCTGGAGAACAAGGAAGGAACGCAGGAAGAGTTCTTCCACACGTTCAACACGCTGCACAACGCCAGCAAGCAGATCGTCATCTCGAGCGACCGGGCGCCCAAGCGGCTGGTGACCCTGGAAGACCGGCTGCGCAGCCGGTTCGAATGGGGTCTCCTGACCGACGTGCAGCCACCCGAACTGGAAACGCGGATCGCGATCCTGCGCCGCAAGGCGATCCAGGAAGGCCTGAACGCGCCGCCCGAGGTGCTCGAATACATCGCCTCCCGGATCTCCACGAACATCCGGGAACTGGAGGGCGCGCTCATCCGCGTGACCGCGTTCGCCAGCCTCAACCGGCAGTCGGTCGATCTTCAGCTCGCGGAGATCGTTCTCAAGGACCTCATTCCCGAGGCCCAGGGACCGCAGATAACCATCGCGACGATCATGGGCCAGACGGCCTCGTACTTCGGCCTGTCGATGGAGGACCTGTCCGGCACGTCCCGCTCGCGGGTCCTGGTCACCGCCCGCCACATCGCCATGTACCTGTGCCGGGAGCTAACCGATCTCTCCCTGCCGAAGATCGGCCAGCAGTTCGGCGGCCGCGATCACACCACCGTGATGAACGCCGACCGCAAGATCCGTTCTCTCATGGCCGAGCGCCGGTCGATCTATAACCAGGTCACGGAGCTCACCAACCGGATCAAGCAGCAGGCCCGGACGGGCTGAACGGTGCCCGTCGCCACGGGCACCTCCGGCGATCAGCCGCACCTGTGCCCGGCCCGTGGTCAGCCCAGTAGTCAGTACTGTGCACACAGCTTGTGGAAAACATTGTGGATGGCAGATGGAGAGCGGGGACAACCGGTGGGTCCGAACCAGCCGGGCATTCACGGGACACAATGAGACCAGCCGCCGTCCCCGGCGCAGTCACAGTTCCTGTGGACACCCATATGGCCACTGACGTGCCAGGATGGTACTTCTCCCCAGCGTCCACCGCACCTATGACTATGACGGTTCTCTAACTAGAAAAGAAACAACACCAAGTAGGGGCCGGGGAAAGTGTGCCCGGCCCGCCGTGCGCCAGAACGAGACCCAGCGGCTCGTATACCCAGCGGCCTCGCGGTCACTAAACCCGTGGGGCGGCAACCACCGGGCCCCGGGCGTCTATCGTCAACACCAACCCGGACAGACACACCGTGCAGGAGGCAGTTCCCCGTGAAGTTCCAGGTTGAGCGAGACGTACTCGCCGACGCCGTCGCCTGGACGGCCCGCGCCCTGCCGGCCCGCCCGGCGGTCCCGGTGCTGGCTGGCATGCACCTTGCGGCCGCCCAGCAGCTCACGCTGTCCACGTTCGACTACGAAGTCTCGGCCCAGGCCAGCCTGCCGGTGATCACCGACGAAGAAGGGGCCGTCCTCGTGTCGGGGCGGCTCCTCGCCGAGATCGTCCGGAGCCTGCCCGCGCGGCCGGTCGAGATGAGCACGGAAGGGACCCGCACCACCCTGAAGTGCGGCAGCGCGGTCTTCACGCTGATGACCCTCCCTGACGACGAATACCCGACGCTGCCGGGGATGCCGCCCGAGGCCGGGTCGGTGGGCGCCGACATCCTGGCCTCGGCGATCAGCCAGGTCGCGATCGCCGCCGGCCGGGACGACACGCTGCCCGGCTCTCACCGGCATCCGGATGGAGATCTCGGGCGAGACCGTCACCCTGGTCGCCACCGACCGCTACCGGCTGGCCGTCCGCGAGCTGCACTGGCAGCCGGGACGGCCCGACCTGTCGGCTGCGGTCCTGGTCCCGGCGCGGGTGCTGGTCGACGCGGCCCGGTCACTGACCACGGCGGCCGAGGTGTCCATCGCGCTGAGCGTCCCCGGTGAGGACGGCACACCCGGCGACGGCATCATCGGGTTCGAGGGCGGCGGGCGGCAGACCACCACGCGGCTCCTCGGCGGTGAGTACCCGCGCTACCAGACGCTCCTGCCCAGCGAGTTCAACGCGGTGGCGGAGCTTCCGGCGGCGCCGTTCGCCGAGTCGGTCAAGCGGGTGGCGCTGGTCGCGGAGCGCAACACCCCGGTCCGGCTGGCCTTCACGACTGGCCAGCTCATGCTGGAGGCGGGCGCCGGCGACGAGGCCCAGGCCCTGGAGACGCTCGAGGCGAGCTTCGACGGGGACGACCTGCAGATCGCCTTCAACCCGCAGTACCTGCTCGACGGGCTGAGCGCGATCGACTCCGACACGGCCCGGATCTCCTTCACCACGCCGACCAGGCCGGCCGTTGTCACCGGCAAGCGCGGCGAGGACGGCCAGCCGGACTACCGCTACGTCCTGATGCCGATCCGCTCCGCCGGTTAGCCGGCCGCCTGGGCGCTACCCTCTACAGCCGTGCACCTAACCCGGCTCGCGCTCACCGACTTCAGGTCCTATGCCTCGGCCGACCTGATGCTCGAACCGGGAGTGACCACCCTGAGCGGGCCGAACGGCGAGGGCAAGACCAACCTGGCCGAGGCGATCGGCTACGTCGCCACGCTGGGCAGCCACCGGGTCGCCACGGACGCGCCGCTGGTCCGCCAGGGCGCCGACCGGGCCATCATCCGGGCGGCGGTCGCGTCGGGCCGGGGCAGCTCGCTGGTCGAGATCGAGGTCAATCCGGGCCGGGCGAACCGGGTGCGGCTGAACCGGGCGCCGCTGCCCCGGCCCCGCGAGATCCTCGGGATCCTCCGCACCGTACTGTTCGCGCCGGAGGACCTGGCGCTGGTCAAGGGGGACCCCGGGGAACGGCGGCGTTTCCTCGACGACCTGCTGGTCGCCACGGCACCGCGGTACGCCGGGGTCCGCTCCGACTACGAGCGGGTGGTCCGGCAGCGGACCGCGCTGCTGAAGTCGGCGGGCGGCCGCGTTCCACGCGGCCGGGCCCGGCGCGGCGGCGTCCGGCGGGCGTCCGGCGGACGGCCGGGTCGATGCCGGCCGCGATGTCCGCGACCCTCGACGCCTGGGACGACCAGCTGGCCCGGGCGGCGCCGAACTGCTCGCGGGCCGGCTGCGCTCGTCCGGGGCCTGCGCCCGCACGTCGAGGCCGCCTACGCGGCGGTGTCCGGGGACCGCGGGCCCGCCGGGATCGCCTACCGGCCGTCGTTCGCGCTGCCCGAGGGTGCGGCCCGCGGCCGGAGCGGACGGCGCGCCCGCTGGACCGGGGATGGCACCTCGAGCCGGACCAGGATGCGGACAGCGCCGCGGGCCTCGAGGACGCCATGCGCAAGGCGCTTCAGGAGGCCCGGCCCGGAGAACTGGAACGCGGTGTCTGCCTGGTCGGGCCGCACCGCGACGAGCTGGAGCTCCGGGTCGGTGAGCTGCCCGCCCGCGGCTACGCGAGCCACGGTGAGTCCTGGTCCCTGGCCCTGGCCCTCCGGCTGGCCGCCTACGAGCTGCTGCGGTCCGATGGCGAGGACCCGGTGCTGATCCTCGACGACGTCTTCGCGGAGCTCGACACCGGCCGCCGGGACCGGCTGGCCGCCCTGGTCGCCGGGGCCGAGCAAGTGGTCGTGACCGCCGCGGTGACCGCCGACGTCCCGGCCACCCTCATCGGGGCCAGGTTCCACGTCGCCGACGGGGTGATCACCCGTGCCGGCTGACGGCCAGCACGGTGACCCGGCCCTGGTGCCGCGGGCCGAGCGGCTGCGGCGGGCGGCCGCCGCGCTGGCCGAGGTGATCGCGGACGCCCGGGCCCGGGGCGAATGGCCGTCGGCCGGCCGCTCGCCCGGGAACACCGGGGGCGCCGCGGACGTTGAAAATAGTAACGAAATGGGATCTGGTGGCACTCTCCGCGGCGCGCGCCGTGGCCGCCGGGACGACCCGCAGCCGCTGGGGACAGCCATCGGCGGGCTCCTGTCCGATCACGGATGGAAGCAGCGGGCCGCGGTCGGCTCGGTGTTCGGCAACTGGGCCGAGATCGTCGGGGCGGACCTGGCCGCCCACACCCGCCCGGATGGTTTCGCCGACGGCGAGCTAACAATCGCCGCGGACTCGACCGCGTGGGCGACACAGGTCAGGCTGCTCGCATCGATGCTGGTCCGCAGGCTCAATGCGGAGCTCGGTGACGGCGCGGTCCGGCGGGTCAAGGTCCGCGGTCCGTCGGGACCCCGGCAACGCGGCGGATGGCGCGTCCCGGGAAGCCGCGGACCAGGCGACACGTACGGCTAGGAATGCCCGTGTCACCCAGAATTCCCAGCTAGAATAGGTGATGCGCGCACGCTATGGCGCTGGGGGTGCCTCGCGCGTGTTCCTGCAGGATGGAGTTCCACTTGTCATATGACGCACGCTCAATCACGGTACTTGAGGGCCTTGAGGCCGTCCGGAAACGGCCCGGCATGTACATCGGCTCAACCGGGGAGCGCGGACTCCACCATCTCGTCCAGGAAGTTGTCGACAACTCCGTCGATGAGGCGCTGGCCGGGTACTGCGACACGATCGAGGTGACCCTGCTCCCCGACGGGGGCGTGCGGAACAAGGACAACGGCCGCGGTATCCCGGTCGACATGCACCCGGTGGAGAAGCGGCCCGCGGTCGAGGTGGTGCTCACCACCCTGCACGCGGGCGGCAAGTTCGACGGGAAGTCCTACGCGGTCTCCGGCGGCCTGCACGGCGTCGGCGTCTCGGTGGTGAACGCCCTGTCGCGCCGCCTCGAGGTGGAGATCCACCGGGACGGCTACGTCTGGCGGCAGGCCTACGAGCGCGGCGTCCCGACCGGGCCCCTGGAGCGCGGCGAGCCCGCCTCCGACACCGGCACCATCACGACGTTCTGGCCGGACGAGCAGATCTTCGAGACCACGAGCTGGAAATTCGAGACCCTGTCCCGGCGGCTCCAGGAAATGGCGTTCCTCAACCGGGGGCTGTCCATCACGCTCACCGATGAGCGGCCGGACACCGAAGGTGACGGGCCGCGTGTCGTGCAATACCAGTACGCGGGCGGAATCGCCGACTTCGTTCGGTACCTGAATTCCTCCAAGGAGCCGGTCCACGCGTCGGTGATCGAATTCGGCGAAGACGGGGACGGGATTGCCGCCGAGATCGCGATGCAGTGGAACGCGTCCTACGCCGAGTCGGTGCACACCTTCGCGAACACGATCAACACCGCGGAGGGCGGCACGCACGAGGAGGGGTTCCGCGCGGCGCTCACCTCGATCATCAACCGGTACGCCCGCGAGCAGAAACTGCTGCGGGACAAGGACGACAACCTGACCGGCGAGGACGTGCGCGAGGGCCTGACCGCGATCGTGTCGGTCAAGCTGGCCAACCCGCAGTTCGAGGGCCAGACCAAGACCAAGCTCGGCAACACCGAGGCCAAGTCGTTCGTGCAGAAGGTCTGCAACGACCACCTGCGCGACTGGTTCGACCGCAACCCGGGCGAGGCCAAGGACATCATCACCAAGTCCATACAGGCCGCGCACGCCCGGGTCGCGGCGCGGCAGGCCCGCGACCTGACCCGGCGCAAGAGCCTGCTGGAGACCAGCTCGCTGCCGGGCAAGCTGGCCGACTGCCAGTCGTCGGATCCGGCGCTGTGCGAGATCTACGTGGTCGAGGGGGACTCGGCCGGCGGCTCCGCGAAGGGCGGCCGGAACCCGAAGTTTCAGGCCATCCTGCCGATCCGCGGCAAGATCATCAACGTGGAGAAGGCCCGGATCGACCGGGTGCTGAAGAACAACGAGGTCCAGGCGATGATCACCGCCCTGGGCACCGGCATCCACGACGAGTTCGACATGACCAAGCTCCGCTACCACAAGATCATCTTGATGGCCGACGCCGACGTGGACGGCCAGCACATCCGGACGCTCCTGCTCACCCTCCTGTTCCGGTTCATGAAGCCGCTGATCGAGTCCGGGTACGTCTACCTGGCCCAGCCGCCGCTCTACAAGATCAAGTGGGAAGGCCGGGGTGTGCAGCCCGACCACGCCTACAACGATGCCGAGCTGAACCGGCTGATCGAGGCGGGCATCGCGGCGGGCCGCGGGATCCCTCGTCCGCGGGACGGGGTCCAGCGGTACAAGGGCCTGGGCGAGATGAACCCGAACGAGCTGTGGGAGACCACCATGGACCCGGCGCGCCGGGTGCTGCTCCAGGTGACGCTGGACGACGCGGCGCAGGCCGACGAGCTGTTCAGCGTGCTGATGGGTGAGGACGTGGAGGCGCGGCGCTCGTTCATCCAGCGCAACGCCAAGGACGTCCGGTTCCTCGACATCTAACCGTTCGCGGCAGAACCACTGCTGGCCCGTGCGAAGCAGCGCGGCCTATACAGAAGAAACAAGGACGTTCAGTGACTGACGTGACAACCGAGGGCGCGCCGTCGCCGGAGCATGACCGCACCGAGCCGGTCGACATCCAGTTCGAGATGCAGCGCAGCTACATCGACTATGCGATGTCGGTCATCGTCGGCCGGGCGCTGCCGGACGTGCGCGACGGCCTCAAGCCGGTGCACACGCGGGTTCTCTACGCGATGTACGACGGCGGCTACCGGCCGGATCGCAGCTACTTCAAGTGCGCGCGGGTCGTCGGCGACGTCATGGGTACCTACCACCCGCACGGGGACAGCGCCATCTACGACGCGCTGGTCCGGCTGGCCCAGCCGTGGTCGATGCGCTACCCGCTGGTCGACAGCCAGGGCAACTTCGGGTCGCCGGGCAACGACCCGCCGGCCGCCATGCGGTACACCGAATGCCGGCTGGCGCCGCTGGCCATGGAGATGCTGCGGGACATCGACAAGGAGACCGTCGATTTCCGCCCCAACTATGACGGGCGGTCGCAGGAGCCGGTCGTGCTGCCGGCCCGGTTCCCGAACCTGCTGGTCAACGGGTCCGAGGGCATCGCGGTCGGCATGGCCACCAAGATTCCCCCGCACAACCTCCGTGAGGTGGCCGAGGGCGTCAAGTGGTACCTGGAGAACTTCGAGGCCTCTGACGAGGATCTGCTCGAGGCGCTCGTCGCGCGGATCAAGGGGCCGGACTTCCCGACCCGCGGCCTGATCGTCGGCCGTCGCGGAATCCAGGAGGCGTACCGCACCGGGCGCGGGTCGATCACCATGCGCGCGGTCGTCGAGGTGGAAGAGGACCAGCGGGGCCGGGCGACCCTGGTCGCGACCGAGCTGCCGTTCCAGGTCAACCCGGACAACCTTTCGCTGAAGATCGCCGAGCTGGTCAGGGAAGGCCGGATCAGCGGCATCGCCGACGTGCGGGACGAGACCAGCGGCCGGACCGGCCAGCGCCTGGTCATCGTGCTGAAGCGGGACGCGATCCCCAAGGTCGTGCTGAACAACCTCTACAAGCACACCCAGCTCCAGGACACGTTCGGCGCCAACATGATGGCGCTGGTCGACAGCGTGCCGCGGACCCTGCGGCTGGACCAGTTCATCCGGTACTGGGTCGCGCACCAGATCGAGGTCATCGTCCGGCGCACCCGCTACCTGCTGCGCAAGGCCCAGGAGCGGGCCCACATCCTGCGCGCCCTGCTCAAGGCGATCGACCGGATCGACGAGGTCATCGCGCTGATCCGGGGCAGCGCCTCGGCCTCCGAGGCCCAGCAGGGCCTGATGGGCATGCTGGAGATCGACGAGATCCAGGCCCGGGCCATCCTGGACATGCAGCTGCGCAAGCTGGCCGCCCTCGAGCGGCAGGAACTCGTCGACGAGTACGACGGGCTGATGGCGAAGATCGCCGACTACGAGGACATCCTGGCCTCGCCCGTCCGGCAGCGGACCATCGTCGGCGACGAGCTGGCCGAGATCGTCGAGCGGTACGGCGACGAGCGGCGGACCGAGATCATCGCCTACGACGGTGACGTGACCGACGAGGACCTGATCGCCGAAGAGGACGTCGTCGTCACCATCACCAACGGCGGTTACGCCAAGCGGACCAAGACCGACCTGTACCGGGCCCAGCGGCGCGGCGGGAAGGGGGTCCGCGGCGCCCAGCTGCGGACCGACGACATCGTCGACCACTTCTTCGTCACGACCACTCACCACTGGATCCTGTTCTTCACGAACAAGGGCCGGGTGTACCGGGCCAAGGCGTACGAGCTGCCCGAGGCCGGCCGTGACGCCCGCGGCCAGCACGTGGCCAACCTGCTGGCCTTCCAGCCGGATGAGCGGATCGCCGAGGTGCTCGCGCTGCGCGACTACCAGGTTGCTCCCTATCTGGTCCTGGCGACCAAGAGCGGGCTGGTCAAGAAGTCCCGGCTGACCGACTTCGACTCGCCCCGGTCCGGCGGCATCATCGCGATCAACCTCCGCGAGGACGACGAGGTCATCGCCGCGCGGCTGGTCGCGCCGGAGGAGGACTTGCTGCTGGTCAGCGGTAAGGCACAGGCGCTGCGGTTCCGGGCCAGCGACGAGTCGCTGCGGCCGATGGGCCGGGCGACGTCCGGCGTGATCGGAATGCGTTTCGCCAACGGTGATGAGCTGCTTGACATGTACGTCGTCCGCGAGGACGAGGATGTGCTCGTCGCGACGGAAGGGGGATACGCAAAACGGACGCCAGCGGATCAGTATCCTGTGAAGAACCGTGGCGGCATGGGTGTCGTCACGGCGAGGATTGTGGAAACGCGCGGGCGGCTCGCGGGGGCCCTGATGGTACGGCCGGACGATGAGATTTTCGCGATCACGTCGGCAGGCGGTGTCATCAGGACCAGGGCCGGTGAGATCAAGCGATCTGGCCGGCAGACCATGGGCGTCCGGCTGATGAACCTCGCGTCGGGGGACAGCGTGGTCGGGCTCGCGCGCAACGCCGAATCGGCCGAGTCGCTGGACGTGGCCGACGACGACCAGCCCGATGAGCCAGACAACGCCGCCGAGTCGCCAGCGGAAAACGGTGACGCACCCGGCGGGGAGTGAGCCGCCCCGGCCAGCCAGGCCGGTGCTGCACCCCCGGCTACCGATGGCCGGTGGCGACAGTGACGGAAGGGACCGCAGTTACCTGGGACGGCCAACGTTCGGAGGGTGCGGCAACATGTCTTATTACGTTACGTCTTGCCCTGCGGAGGTAGCCTCACCGGAGGGACTGCAGCCGAGGAGGACGGCGTGGAGCAACGCGCGGACGAAACGACGCGGCTATCGCGGCTAGCCGCGGGAGATGCGGGACCGCCTGCCGATGACAACGGGCAGACGGACGCCGCGGCGACCGCCGACGAGGACGCCGGAGAGGTAAACGGCCGCTCCCCGGAGGAACCAGCCGGCTGGACGGCCGGGCGCTCGGCGTCCGGCGGATCCGCTGACACCGAGCCGGACTATCCGGCCTCGGCCGCTGGTGGCACGTATCCGCCGGCCAGCACCTACCCGTCATCCGACGGCGCTTACCAATCATCCGACGGCGCCTATCCGGCGACGCACGGGGATGGCAGCTACTCGTCCACCGAGGTGGCCGGCGCCTACGCTGGCCCCACGGTGGACGACGGATACGGGCCCCCCGGCACCGAGCGGGACTACTCCCCCCGTCCCGCACCGAGGGGGACTACTCCGCCCCGTCCCGCGCTGAGCGGGACTATTCCGCCCCGTCCACGACGAGCCACGAGTACCCCGCGCCGTCCACGACGGACCGTGCATATCCCGCGCCCCCCGGCGAGAGCGTCTACGGTTCCTCCGGGACGCAGCGCGACTACTCGGCCGCACCGTATCCGTCCCAGGTATCGTCGCCCGCGCCGGATCCCGAGCCCGAGCGGCCTTCCCGGTCGAGCGAGGTCGGCGGCGTCGCGCGGGATGGCAGGCGGCTACGGCCCGGATGCCCCGGCCGCAGGTCGTCCCCAAGCGGCCCAAGGCCACGCGGACCGATAAGGACGGGTCCACGGCCAGGCAGGCGCACCTGACGGTCTCCCGGTTCGAGCCCTGGTCCGTAATGAAGTTCAGCTTCATGGTCTCGCTGGTGTGCTTCATCATCCTGTTCGTCGCCGTGGCCCTCCTGTATGGCACGCTGGCCGGGCTGGGCGTTTTCGACGCGATCCAGAAGGCGCTGTCGAACGTCACCTCCGGCCAGGGGACGAGCGGGGTCAACCTGTCTCACTACTTCTCCGCGTCCACCGTCCTCACCTACACCGCTCTGCTGGGCATCCTAGACGTGGTGCTGATCACCGCGTTCGCCACCGTCGGTTCGGTCGTGTACAACCTCGCGGCGCACCTGGTCGGCGGGGTCGAGGTCACACTGAAGGAGACCGAGTAACGGCCCCTGCCCCCAGTTCGGCAGGGCACCGCAAGATGCGGTAACCTAACCCGGCGTGCGCGTGTTAGCGCCCGCGCCTGGGGCTATAGCTCAGCTCGGTTAGAGCGCCTCCCTGATAAGGAGGAGGTCGATGGTTCAAGTCCATCTAGCCCCACGGTATCTGCCCAGGGGGACGACCCCCTGGAACCAGTGTTAGCCCAGGGGGTCGACCCCCTGGAACCCCCGGATTCCCGCTGCGGTGCTCGCCGTGGCACCGGCCGCTCGCCCGAGCCTTCGGCCCGGGCTCGTTGGGCCGTAAGATCGCTTCGCCATAGCCCGGTTGTGGTGCTCGCCGATATGAACCGGGCGCTCACCCGGGCCGGTGGCCCGGGGTTCGCGTCCGGTGGAAACCTCCCATCCGCTGGGTCCCCTTCGGGCCTCTTGCGCCAGTGACGTTGATCCGGCGGCGGGCTATCGCCACCTTTCGTTCGGGATCAAGATCTTTGAAGTTCTGAGAATTAGCTTGCCTAACGAATAGTGGCTGGTGTCGCGGGTAGCCGCCGGGTTGTAGCGATGTGAACAGGAGACAGGGCTAAGCGACATGGTGTTACCGGCCTGGACTGTTTAAAGCACATGTAAACAGCGTTCGGATGTGG
>CAVQZM010000007.1:0-241673 GCA_963718475.1 uncultured Actinomycetes bacterium
GACGACCACAGCGACGGCCGCCCGGCTGGCCGCGACGATGACTGCGATGACCGCCAGCAAGCGGGCCACGCCGCCGGCGGCCGCGCGAACTCGACAGCGGCACCCACAGCGACGGCTGCGGCCACAATGACGACGGCGGGCCGACTGGCCAGGCCAGCGGCGGCGGCGGCGGCGGCAGGACGGGGCCGGCCCGGACCGCGGCCGTCCCGGCGCCCGGCCCGCGGGGCGCGGCCCGGGCGGCCCGCTGAGCGGCTGCACCTGCCAGGACCGCAACTGCCCCGCCCCGCACCCGCTGACCCCCGACATCCGGCAACGGCTGCACGACGCCCTGCTGCAGGTCGGCGCCGACCTGCTGTCCGGGCCCGGCGGGCTGGCCGGGTACCTGCGCACCCAGCTGCTGGCCCGCCCCTACACCGGGCACAGCCAGCCGCTGGACCTGGGCGCCCCCACCGCCGAGATCCCCCCGCACCTGCGCCGCGCGGTCATCCTGCGGGACCAGCACTGCCAGTTCCCGGGCTGTTTCCAGCCGCCGTCACTCAGCCAATGCCACCACCGGATCCCCCGCTCCAAAGGCGGCACCACCGCGCTGCACAATCTCACCCTGCTCTGCCGGTTCCACCACCTCATCGCGATCCATCAATGGGGCTGGGAACTGACCTACCACCCCGACGGCACCACCACCGCCCACGGCCCCCACGGCCAGACCCTGCACAGCCACGGACCACCCGGCCAAGCCGCCTAACCAAGGCGGCGGCCTAGCAACGGCCGCGACGCGGGTCACCTCCCTAACAGGCGTCTCGCGCGTGGGCGAGAGTCATATCGCCGCAGAACCCAAGCGGGGGCCGACTAATGACGTGGCGGACTGGCGCGTCGAGGTCGACCAGTGGTGGGCCGAGGTGCTGGGCGTGCCGGTCGCCGCGTTGCACGCGGGCGGGGTCTTCCCGGCCAGCCGTTTCGACCACGTTGGCATCATCGCCGTGGCCGGGGCGGCCGCCCCAGTGGTGTACGGACCCTCAGAGGCGTTGCCGACCCTGCGCGGGCTGCTGAAGGGGACACGCCACCGCCAAATCCTTGATGCTGACCATTTCGCTGCGATGCTGGGCTCGCGGACCGGGCGAGTACTCGGGCCGGCCTGGTACGGGTACGCCACCGCAGGGAGCCTCCCCGCGATACGCGGAGTATGCCTACCATCGGGGTCCTCACTCACCCGGGCGCTCGCGGACGGGGCCTGGCCTGCATGGTTGTCGCCGCCGCCGCCCACGAAGGCCTCAGCCACCGGCCGGTCGTCCTATACCGCGCCTGGCAGGCCAATTCCGCCTCGCTCAGCGTTGCCGCCCGAACCGGCTTCACCCACGACTGCGACAGCCTCGTCCTGCTGGACGACGTTGGCCAGCCCGGCTGTGATCAGTCCGTCAGTTGGGCTGGGTCTCGTTGCTGACACTTCTGCCATGGCCGGAGATGATGCGGGCCGTGGCGAGCTTCATCTGATCGTCGGTCAGGGCGGCCTCGGGCAGCGGGTGGGCGCGCTCGGCGCGGTAGGCATCCAGCATCAGCCAGGTCAGCGCCGTGGCCGGCGGGGAGGACGACGGACCGTTCGCGTTCGGGGGAGACGCCCACCGGTTCCGCCACCAGCCGGTACCAGTGGTCTAGCGCAGGACCACTTCGGTGACGGGGAGGGAGGAGTCGGCCGGGAGGTCCAGCGGCGACGACGGAAGGCCCCGGGAGGCGAGTTCGGCGCCGAGCGCGGCGACCATCGCGCCGTTGTCGGTGCACAGGCCGGGGCGCGGGACACGCAGGCGGATGCCGGCCTTGGTGCAGCGTTCTTCGGCCAGGGCGCGGAGGCGGGAGTTGGCGGCTACTCCCCCGCCGATGACCAGGTGCTCGACTCCGTGGCGGCGGCAGGCTTCGACCGCCTTGCGGGTCAGCACGTCGGCCACCGCCTCCTGGAAGGACGCGGCGACGTCGGTGACGGGGACGGGCTCCCCTCGGGCGGACCGGTCTTCGACCCAGCGGGCCACGGCCGTCTTCAGGCCGGCGAAGGAGAAGTCCAGCGAGCCGTCGTGGTACTTGCCGCGCGGGAAGGCGATCGCGGCCGGGTCGCCGGACCGGGCCGCCTTATCGATCGGGGGGCCGCCCGGGAACGGCAGGCCGAGCACCCGGGCCACCTTGTCGTAGGCCTCGCCGGCCGCGTCGTCCACGGTCACGCCGAGCGGTATCACCTCGCCGGTGACGTCGGGGACGAGCAGCAGCGAGGAGTGGCCGCCCGACACGAGCAGGGCGATGACCGGCGTGGGCAGCGGGCCGTGCTCGAGCTGGTCGACGGCGACGTGCGCGGCCAGGTGGTTCACGCCGTACAGCGGCTTGCCGAGCGTGAGCGCATACGCCTTGGCCGCGGCCACGCCGACCAGCAGCGCCCCGGCCAGCCCGGGACCCGCGGTGACCGCGACGGCGTCGATGTCGGCCAGCTTCACCCCGGCCGTGGCCAGGGCCCGCTCGACCGCCGGTGCCATCGCCTCCAGGTGGGCCCGGCTGGCCACTTCCGGGACGACACCGCCGAAGCGGGCGTGCTCGTCGACGCTGGACGCCACGGAATCGGCCAGCAGCTCGTTGCCGCGGACCAGCCCGGCGCCGGTCTCGTCGCACGAGGTCTCGATGCCGAGGACAAGTGGCTCGGTCATCGCTCGCCTCCGGCCCGCGCCGCACCCTGCCCACCGTGGCCAGGCCGGGCCGGCCGGGCCAGCCGCATCACGACCGCGTCGACACCGGACGGCTGGTAATAGCCGCGCCGGACGCCGATCTCACCGAACCCATACCGCCGGTAGAGGTCCTGGGCCCGCGAATTGTCGGCCCGCACTTCGAGGAAGACCTCGGTGCAGTCGCGGCGCCCGGCCTCCTCCAGCAGGTCGGTCAGCAGCGCCGAACCTATCCCCCGGCCCCAGTGACCAGCGTCGACGGCCAGCGTCAGCACCTCGGCCTGACGGCCGCCGGGCAGCATCATCCCGGCGTATCCCACGAGCTTCTGTCCTTCCTCGGCGGCGACGTAGTGCCGCCCGTGTCCTTCCAGGGCGAGCTCGGTCTCGAACATGCCGGGCGACCAGGCGTCGTCCGGGAACAGCGTCCGCTCCAGTTCGAGCACGGCCGCCACGTCGCCGGGCTGCATCGAGCGCAAACGCACGCTCACGGGGACGTCACTCGCTTCGGCGGCCCGGGAACCCGGGCGTCCGGCCGGCGGAGGTACAGCGGCTCCGGCGGCAGGAGTTCCACGGCCCCGGCGGCGGTCCCGTCCGCGCCGCCCGGGCCAGGCTGCTCGAGGGCGGCCAGGCGTTCGGCGACCATCCCGGCCAGGACACCGGCCGAGGGATGCTCGCGCCAGATCGGCTCGCCGAGCGCCTCGGGGTACAGCGCCACCGCCTGCCCGGCCACCGGCATCGACGCGCCGTCCGGTATCTCGCCGGGGCGGCTCACCTCCGGGCCGGTCAGCCTCTGGCCCGTCGGGGAGTACCGGGCCCAGTAGACCTCCTTGCGCCGGGCGTCGGTCGCGGCCAGGAACTCGCGGCCGGCCGCGGCGGGGACCGCCGCGCGGGCGACCACGTCGAGGGTGCAGACGCCGTAGACGGGAACGCCCAGCGTCTGGCCGAATACCCGGGCGGTGACGACGCCGACCCGCAGGCCCGTATAGGGGCCCGGGCCCACCCCGGTGGCGATGGCGGTGAGATCACCGGGCTCGGCGCCGGCGTCGGCGATGACCTTGGCGATGGACGGGGCGAGCAGCTCTCCGTGCCGGCGCGCGTCCACGATGACGGCCTCGGCCAGCACCCGGCCCCCGTCGTGCAGGGCCACGGTGACGGCGGGCGTCGCGGTGTCGAAGGCAAGCAGCAGCACGGATGAACAGCCTAGTTCACGGTGGTAACCGTGGCGTTCTTCAGCGGCACGGCCGGGTCGGCGACCAGGGCGGCATCCACCGGCGCGCCCGAGGCGATGACGCGGCGCCCCTGCATCAGGTCGCGGGGCCGGTCGACGGCCAGGACCGCGACCAGCCGGGCCCCCGACAGCCAGCACGCCGTCCAGGGCGCGCCGCCCGATTCCGCCGGCGCGCTGGACGGATCACCGCGCCAGACCAGCCGGTCGGCGTCGGCGTGATAGCCGGCGTACTGCATCATCCGGCCGAACTGCTCCGACCACGAGTACGGCACCGGGTCGTACACCTCGTCACCGCCGAGGATGTTGGCCGCGACGACTTCGGGGGCGTGCAGCGCCACGTCCCAGTGCTCGAAACGGAGCCGCCGGGCGAACCGGAGCGAGGTGAACGAAGCGCAGTCGCCCGCCGCGTACACGCCCGGGACGGAGGCCCGCAGCCGCTCGTCGGCCGCCACCCCGTTGTCCAGCCGCACGCCGGAACCGGCCAGCCACTCCACGTTCGGCCGGACGCCGACCGCGGTCACGACCTCATCGGCCGGCAGCCATCCGCCGCCGGGCAGCACCAGGCCGCCGTCCTCGACCGACTCGACGGCCTGCCCGGTGCGCAGCTCGATCCCGGCCGCCGCGTACCAGGGCACCGTCTTCGACCCCACCTCGGCGCCGACGGCGCTCGCGAGCGGCGCCGGCCCGGCCTCGACGACGGTGACGCGGCAGCCGCGGGCGGCCGCCGCGGTGGCGAGCTCGGCCCCGATCCAGCCGGCCCCGACGATGACCAGGCGCAGCCCGGGACGGAGCAGCCTGCGCAGCTCGAGCGCGTCGGTATGGGTGCGCAGGAACCGCTGGCGGCCACGTCCCGGCAGCGCCACCGGCGCCGCGCCGGTCGCCACGACCAGGGTCTCGAACGGGTACGCGGCACGCGCCGTCCGCACCAGGCCGCCGGGCCCGCCAGGCGCTCCGGCCGCGCCGGGGTCCGCGAGTTCCAGGCCGGTCGCGGGCTCACCGAGCCGCAGGTCGGCCCCCAGCGCACCGAAGTCCGCCTTCAGCGTGGTATCCAGCTCGGCGCCGAGCTCCGCCGCGTCGGGCTCCCCGAGGAGGGCTGCCTTGGACAGCGGCGGCCGGTCGTACGGCGGCCGGTCCTCGGCGGCGAGCATCGTCAGCGCGCCCTGGTAGCCCCGGGCGCGCAGTTCCTCCGCGGTCCGCAGGCCGGCGAGGCCCCCGCCCGCGATGACGACCTGACCAGATGTCAACGCCGGCCACCGCCTCGTTCGGGATCCATAAGGACATAGGCTAAGAGGTGACGCGCGGGAGTCCGGTGCGGACCGGACTGAGAGGGAGGCTGGGGAGCCTCCGACCGCAGGAACCTGATCCGGGTCATGCCGGCGAAGGGAGCGAGAGCACGTGGCGACAGTGGTGATAGCCGGCGGTGGGGTGATCGGCCTCAGCGTCGCCTGGCGGGCGGCGCAGCGGGGGTTCGACGTGACCGTCGTGGACCCGGCGCCCGGGCGGGGCGCCAGTCACGCCGCGGCCGGCATGCTGACTCCCGTCTCGGAGGCCGCGTACGCGGAGAAGGAACTGCTGGCGCTGGGCGCGGCGTCGCTCGGGCTCTATCCGGCGTTCGCCGCCGAGCTGACCGCGGCCAGCGGGGAGCCGACCGGCTTCCGCCAGACCGGGACCCTCCAGGTGGGCTACGACGCCGACGACCTCGCCGTCATCGACGAGCTGCGCGTCCTGCAGGAGAGCCTCGGCGTCCCCGGCCAGCGCCTGACCGCGCGGGAGTGCCGGCGCCTCGAGCCGATGCTGGATCCGTCGGTGCGCGGCGGGCTGCTGGTCGAGGGGGACGGATCGGTCGACCCGCGGCTGCTCACCCGGGCGCTGCAGGCAGCCGCCGCCCGGGCTGGCGTCCGGATGGTGGCCCAGCCCGTCACCCAGATAGCCAGAGATCCATATACCGAACGAATTCGTGGTGTCAGTCTGGCCGGCGGCGCGACGATCACCGCGGACTGGACGGTCCTCGCGGCCGGCTGGGAGTCGGCCGCCATCGCGGGCCTTCCCCCGGACTGCGTCCCGCCCGTCCGGCCGGTGAAGGGGCAGGTCGTCCGGCTGCGCGCCCCGGACGGCGGCTTCCTGCGCCGCTCGGTCCGCGGGGTGGTCAAGGGATCGTCGGTCTATCTCGTGCCCCGGGAGAACGGCGAGCTCGTGGTGGGCGCGACCCAGGAGGAGCTCGGCCCGGATACCCGGGTCACGGCCGGCGGCCTGTGGGAGCTGCTGCGGGACGCCCGGACCCTGGTCCCCGGGATCACCGAGCTCGAGTTCACCGAGGCGGTCGCCGGCCTGCGCCCGGGGACGCCGGACAACGCGCCGGTCCTCGGCCCGTGCGGCGCGGACGGCCTGGTCCTCGCGACCGGCCACTTCCGCAGCGGGGTGCTGCTCGCGCCGGTCACCGCCGACGTCATCACCGGCTACCTGGAGACCGGGCGGATGCCGGAGGTGGCGGCGCACTTCACGATCGAACGCTTCCAGAGGCGGGCATGAACATCACGATCAACGGCCGTGAGCAGGATCTGAGCGACGGCGCGACCGCGGCGGAGGCCGTCCGGCTGCTGACGGACGCGCCCAAGGGCGTCGCGGTCGCGGTCAACGGCCAGGTGGTGACGCGTTCGGCATGGGAGTCCACCCGGCTGGCCGACGGCGACCAGGTCGAGGTGCTCACCGCGGTCCAGGGAGGGTGACCATGGAAGATCCGCTCATCATCGCCGGGGAGAAGTTCGGCTCCCGGCTGATCATGGGAACCGGCGGGGCGCCGAGCCTGGACGTCCTCGACCGGGCGCTGGCCGCGTCCGGCACCGAGGTGACCACGGTCGCGATGCGCCGGGTCGACCCGGGTACGCCAGGCCAGTCGGTCCTCGGCCTGCTCGCCGAGCGCGGTATCCGGGTGCTGCCGAATACCGCCGGCTGCCACACCGCGGCCGACGCGGTGCGCACCGCCGAACTGGCCCGCGAGGCGCTCGGCACCGACTGGGTGAAGCTCGAGGTGATCGCGGACGAGCGCACCCTGCTGCCCGACCCGATCGAGCTGCTGGACGCGGCCGACCTGCTCGTCGCCCGGGGTTTCACGGTGCTGCCGTACACCAACGACGACCCGGTGCTCGCGCGGCGCCTGGAGCAGGCGGGCTGCGCGGCGGTCATGCCGCTCGGTGCGCCGATCGGTTCCGGGCTGGGCGTCCGGAACCCGCACAACATCGAGCTGATCGTCGAGGACGCGGGCGTTCCGGTCATTCTCGACGCGGGCGTCGGGACGGCGAGCGACGCCGCCATCGCGATGGAGCTGGGCTGCGACGCCGTGCTGCTGGCCACCTCGGTGACCCGGGCCCGTGACCCGGAGATGATGGCCGAGGCGATGCGGCACGCGGTGATCGCCGGGCGCCTGGCCCGCCTGGCCGGCCGGGTTCCGCAGCGCCGGTACGCCAGCGCGTCGTCACCGCCCGCGAACGGCTGACCTAAAAGCCGGTAAGACGGGCACGGCCCGGTTATCGGACTCGTACAATTGCCGCGATGGACACAAGCCTCGCGGACCCTCTGGTCGGCCGGCTGCTCGATGGCCGGTACCAGGTGGAGTCGCTCGTAGCGCGCGGCGGGATGGCGACGGTCTACCTCGCTATTGACACCCGGCTCGAACGGCGGGTGGCACTGAAGGTCATGCACGCGGATCTCGCGCGCGACCAGGATTTCGTCAACCGGTTCATCGGCGAGGCCAAGGCCGTGGCGCGGCTGTCGCACCCGAACATCGTCTCGGTCTACGACCAGGGCAGTGACGGGTATTACCTGTACCTGGCCATGGAGTACCTGCCCGGCCGGACCCTGCGGGACCTGCTCGACGAGCGCGGCTGGTTCGAGCCACGCGAGGCCCTGCGCATCATGGTGCCGCTGCTGTCCGGCCTGGCCGCCGCGCACGCGGCCGGGATCATTCACCGGGACGTCAAGCCGGAGAACGTGCTCATCGCGCCGGACGGCCACCTCAAGGTGGTCGACTTCGGCCTGGCCCGGGCGCTGAGCCGTCAGCAGCCAGACGCGGACCGGCCTGATCATCGGGACGGTGGCCTACCTGGCGCCCGAGCAGGTGTCCAGCACGGGCGCCGATGCCCGCACCGACGTCTACGCGGCGGGCATCGTCTTGTTCGAGCTGCTCACCGGGGCCAAGCCGCATACCGGCGACAGCCCGCTCGCGGTGGCCTACAAGCATGTCAACGAGCAGGTCCCGCCGCCGTCACAGATGGTCGAGGGCATTTCCCCGGAGGTCGACCGGCTGGTCGCGATGGCGACGAGCCGGGACCCGCGGGGCCGCCCGGCCGACGCCGGGCAGTTCCTCCGGATGGCGGAGAGCGTCATCGGCGGCCTGCCGCCCGGCGGCGGGCCGTCCCCGGTGGGCACCGCGGCGCTGCTGGCCGACCCGTACGGCCGCCCCGGATTCGGCGGGCACGGGCTCAGCACGCAGGTGCTGGGGGCCGACGGACGGACGATCGTCGCTCCGCGCGAGGATCTCGGCTTCGCCGGGGACGGCGCCGGACGGTACGACACCGATCATTTCGACACCGGCTATGACGGGGGCGGCGCGCGCCGTCGCCGGGTGGGCGCCCTGGTGGCACTGGCGCTGGTCGTCTTCGCGCTGGCCGGGGCGGGTGGCTGGTGGTTCACCCAGGGCCGCTATACGAAGGTGCCCTCGGTCGCCGGCATGGCCGACGGCGCGGCCGTGGCCGCGCTGCGCGCCGACGGCTTCCGGGTCCGGATCGGCCCGGCGGTGACGGACAACAACGAGCGGCAGGGCACGGTGGTGCGCACCGTGCCGGGCGCTGGCGGGCGGGCGGCGAAAGGCTCGGCCGTCACCCTCATCCCGTCGGCCGGCCCGGTGATGATCAAGGTGCCCGCCGTGGCCGGGCAGCAGGTCACCGCCGCCCAGGCGGCCCTGCGCGGGGCCGGGCTGACCGGCCAGGTGCAGCGGGTCGCCTCCTCGGCCGCCGCCGGGGTCGTCATCAGCAGCCAGCCGGCCGCCGGAGCGCTCTGGCCGCAGCCGCAGCCGGTCGTCCTCATGGTGAGCGAGGGGCCCCCGCTGCCCAGCTTCGTCGGCCAGAACGAGCAGACGATCCAGCAGTGGGCGTCCCAGAACGGCATCACGCTCAACGTCCAGCAGGACACCGGCAGCACCCAGCCGCAGGGGATCATCACCCGGCAGTCCCCCGCCGCCGGCACGCCGATCAGCCCGAACGAGACGGTCACCGTCGGGGTATCGACCGGACCGCCCCAGGTCGCCGTGCCGAACGTGGACGGGATGACCGTGGAGGTGGCCCAGCAGACGCTCACGCAACTGGGCTTCAACGTGTCGGTCAAGCGGTTCGGGCCGTTCAACAAGGTGTTCGACTTCACCCCGAGCGGCCAGCAGCCCAAGGGGACGACGATCACACTGTGGGCCGGCTTCTAAGCTAGGCGCGAACGACTCCGCGGCCGGCTGCGGGTCGCGGCGGGACCGGCACGCGAACATCGGCGCCGGGGAGATCGGGCGCGCGCCGTTGGTGAGCTGCTGCGCCATCCGATGCTGGCCGGCGTGCCGTTCGTCGTCGAGACCCCCGGCGGCCGGGAGGCGGCCGCCCGCGACATCGCCACCCTCAAGGCCCTCCGCGCCCGCGACGAAATCCCGCCGGCTGCCCCATCCCCACCACGGACGGGGCGGCGACTAGCGGCAGGTGAGGCCGGGGGCGGACAGGCCCTGGTCTTCGATCCGGTATTCCTGGGCCGTCGCGGCCAGCTCGTCGGCGAGGTCGCCGGCGTCGAGGCGGCCCTCGATCCGGCGCAGGTCGTCGATCTTGGCCCGGGTTTCGACGCGGCGCGGAGTCAGCAGCGTGCAGCAGTCCTGGTCGGGCAGTTCGGAGATGTCCAGGGTGCCGATGCGGCGCGCCTCGGCCATGATCTCCGTCTTGTCCCAGCCGATCAGCGGGCGCAGGATCGGCAGGGTCACCGCGTCGTCGAGGGCGGCGATGTTGGTCAGCGTCTGGCTGCTGACCTGGCCGAGCGAGTCGCCGGTGACCAGGGTGCCGCCGCCGAGCCGCCGGGCGATGGCTTCGCCGGTCTTGAGCATCAGGCGGCGCTGGGCCACGATCTGCAGCCGGTCGGCGCCGGAGGAGGCGAGCCGCTGCTGGGCCTTGCCGAACGGGACGACGAACAGCCGCGAGCCGCCCTGGAACCGGTCCAGGCCGCGGACCAGCGCGTAGGCCTTGTAGACCGACTCCGGGCCGGTCAGCGGCATGCCGGAGAAGTGCACGAACAGGCAGCGCAGTCCCCGGCGCATCATCCGGTACGCGGCCACCGGGGAGTCGATCCCGCCGGACATGAGCACGATCGCCCGGCCGCTCATCCCGACCGGCAGGCCGCCCTGCCCGGCCATGCCTTCGGTGAAGACGAAGATCTCGCTCTGGTCGACCTCGACGAAGACCCGCGTGTCGGGGTGGCTCAGGTCGACCGCCAGGCCGTGCGTCTCCTGAACGCGCCGGCCGATCAGCACGGCCAGCTCGGCGGACGTGACCGGGAAGCGCTTGTCCCGGCGGCGCGGCCGCACCGCGAACGTGCCCTGCTTGCCCGCCGTCAGCTCGATCGCCGCCGCCACGGCCGCCTCGGCGGTCTTGGCCACCCGCTGGGCGCGGCAGACCCGGACGATGCCGGGCACGTCGCGCAGGCGGGCCGCGACGGTGTCGGCGGCCGCGGCCGCCTCGCTGGCCGGGGTGTTCATGCGGATGACGATGACGCCGTCCCGCTGCCAGACCTTCACCGGGATGCCGGTGGTCTTCGCCGCCATCGTGATGTTGCCGTGCAGAATGTGCTCGAACTGCTGCCGGTTCCGGCCCTTGAGGACGATCTCGCCCAGCTTGAGCAGGACGCAGGGCTCGCTTACGACATCCTCCGGCGCTGACACGCCGCGATCGACAGCTTCCATCGTGGACATTCCCTTAGTTTGCCAGCAAACGGCGATGTTTCTGGCCCGGTGCCCGCGCCGGTCAGCCCAGCACGGCGCAGAGCAGCCGATTGTCTCCACGCTGCCACAACGTGCCGATTTCGGTGAATCCCGCCGCCCGGAGCGCGTCGGTGTGCGTGGCCAGCAGGCCCGACGGCGAGCCATGATGATTGGCGTCCACCGCCCGGCCGGCCCGTTCGGCGGCCGCGGCGGCCAGGGCCGGGTCGGCGGCCACCGCTTCCCACCAGCCGGTCCAGCTCTCCTCGTGCCCGCCAGGAAACCGGCGGCGCTCCTCGCGCTCGATCAGCGCGTGCCCGAGCCGGGCCAGGACCGGCGACGCCGCCTCTTCCACGGCGAAATGATCTCCGTTGAGCAGCAGGCCGCCCGGCCGGAGCACCGTCGCCAGCTCGGCGTACATGGCGCGCAATTCCTCCGGGCCGAGCCAGTGCAGCGCGGTCGTGCTCACCGCCGCGTCGGCCTGGGCGTCCAGGCCCAGGCCCGCCGGCCAGCCCGCCGTGCGCAGGTCCAGCTCGGCGAAACGCAGGCCGGCCGGCCGGCGTAGGCCGCGCGGCCCAGGGCCAGGGTGACCGGGTCGGTGTCCACGGCCACCACCCGGGCGTCCGGCAGCCGGTCGAGCAGCCGCACCGACAGGGAGCCCGGCCCGCTGCCGAGGTCGATCACCAGGGGGTCGGCCCGGCCGGTTCCCGCCTCCACCGCGTCGATCAGCGCCGTGAACCGCTCCTCCCGGTCCGGCAGGTGGTCCTCCTGCTGCCGTTCCCAGCGGTCGATCCACTGACGCGCGTCGTGTTGGCCGAGTGCCGGCATGCGACCTCCTGTCGTGGGTGGATAGCTACCATCCTGCCTGGAAAATGGCTTGCTCTGGCCGTGCGCGGCTGGTTAGTCTCGACCGGCGCTCGAGCCAACCCAGATCGGACCCTCATGCTGTGGCGATCGGCTACCCAGCGCTTCCCCGTGCTTTCCAGCCGTGACTTCCGGCTGCTGCTGGCCGATCGGCTGATCGCACCGGGCGCATTCGCCTTCTCCCTGGTCGGGGTGTCCTTCGCGGTGCTCGACGCGGGCGGGTCGGCCGCCGGCCTGTCTTACGTGCTCGCCGCGCAGATCGCGCCGTCCCTGGTGTTCACGCTCATCGGCGGCGTGGTCGCCGACCGGATCGCGCCGCAGCGGGTGATCGCGGCGGCCAACCTGATGATCGCGGCGGGCGAGGGGACGTTCGGGCTGCTGGTGCTGACCGGCGGGCCGCAGCTCTGGCAGATGATCCTGCTGGAGACGGTGACCGGCACCGGCATGGCGATCTTCTACCCGGCGTCGCAGGCCCTGCTGCCGGTGGTGGCGCCCGGCGAGCTTCTCCAGCAGGGCAGCGCGATGAGCCGCCTGGCGATGAACGCCGCGCAGATGACCGGCTCCGCCGTCGCCGGCGTGGTCGTCGCGGCGATCGGCCCCGGCTGGGCGCTGGCCTTCTGCGCGATCGGGGTGGCCGGGACCGTGCCGGCGCTGCTCAGCATCCGCGCGGGCGCCCGCGACCGGCTGCCAGGTGCAGGCATGCTCGCCGACATCCGTGAGGGCTGGACCGAGTTCCGCTCGCACACCTGGCTGTGGGCGATCGTGGGGCAGTACTGCATCGTCATGATGGCCTGGTACGGGTCGTTCCAGGTCCTCGGCCCGGTGGTGGCCAAGGCGCACCTGGGCGGGCCGGCGGCGTGGGGCGCGATCACGGCATCCGAATCGGTCGGCCTGGTGGCGGGCGGCCTGATCGCCCTGGGCCGCGCGCCCCGCCGGCCGATGCTGTTCGTTGTCCTGATCGGCGCGGTGATCGCCGTGTCGCCGCTGTCGCTGGCCATGCTGTGGCCGCTGCCGTTCATCTGCCTGGCGTCGTTCGGCGTGGGCCTCATGACGGAGATCATGATGGTGCAGTGGACCGTGGCGATGGCCAGGAACATCCCGCCTGAGCGGCTGGCCCGGGTCTCCGCCTATGACGCGCTGGGCTCGATGATGGCCATGCCGGTGGGCGCGCTGGCCGCCGGGCCGGTCGCCGCCGTCATCGGCGTGCGGCAGGCCCAGTACGCGGCCGTAGCGGTGATCCTCGCCGTCTCCGCGGTCGCGCTCATCCCGCGCGACGTGCGCGGGCCGGTCAGCCGAAGAAGACCTCGGCCTCGGCGTACCGCTCCGGCGGCACGACCTTGAGCTCGCTGGTCGCGTCCTCCAGCGGGACCCGGACGATGTCGGTGGCGCGCAGCGCGACCATCGTGCCGAACGCGCCGTCGTGCACGGCCTCGATCGCGTGCACCCCGAAGCGGGTGGCCAGGACCCGGTCGAACGCGGTCGGCGTGCCGCCGCGCTGGATGTGCCCGAGCACCGCGGCGCGGGCCTCCTTGCCGGTGCGCTTTTCGATCTCGTCGGCCAGCATCTGGCCGACGCCGCGCCCGGCGAGCCGCACGTGGCCGAACGCGTCGACCTCCTGCTGCTCGCTGGCCGTGAGGTCGTCCTCGACCGGGTGCGCACCCTCGGCGACCACGACAATCGGCGAGTACCTGGTCTGGAAGCGGTGCTCGACGTACTCGCATACCTTCTTGAGCTCGAACGGCTTCTCCGGGATGAGGATGACGTTGGCGCCGCCGGCGATCCCCGCGTGCAGCGCGATCCAGCCAGCATGCCAGGCCCATCACCTCGACGATCAGCGCCCGATGGTGGCTCTCCGCCGTCGTGTGCAGGCGGTCGATGGCCTCCATCGCGATGTTCACCGCGGTGTCGAAGCCGAACGTGTAGTCGGTGGCGTTCAGATCGTTGTCGATCGTTTTCGGCACGCCGACGACGTTGATGCCCTCGGCATGCAGCCGGGTCGCCACGCCGAGCGTGTCCTCGCCGCCGATGGTGACAAGCGCATCCACCCCGAGACCGGCCAGGTTGTCCTTGATCCGCTCGACCCCGGACCGGCCGCCTCCGTCATCGGCGAAGGGGTTGGTCCGGGACGTGCCCAGGATCGTCCCGCCGCGGGGCAGGATGCCGCGAACGGCCTGCACGTCCAGGGGGACCGTGTCCCCCTCCAGCGGCCCGCGCCAGCCGTCGCGGAAGCCGACGAATTCGTACCCGTACTCCTGCACGCCCTTGCGGACGACGGCGCGGATCACGGCGTTCAGGCCGGGGCAGTCGCCGCCCCCGGTGAGGACTCCCACTCTCATGGGGCCAACACTAGCCCGTGGCGGCGTCCCGCGGATGCCGTGGCCGCAACCTGGGGCCCCAGGTTGACCGGGGCGTGAACCTCACTCTTCTTCCTCGGCCTGCGGCTGCCCGTCGGGCGCCTTGGGCCCCTCGAGCGCCTGCCCCGCGGCCAGCCGCTGCTTGGCCGTCTGGGCGTAGATGTCCACGTACTCCTGGCCCGACAGCTTCATGATCTCGCGCATGACCTCGTCGGTCACCTCCCGGAGCGCCTTCCGGTCGGTGGGTTTCCCGTAGAAGCGGGAGAAGTCCATGGGCTCACCGAACCGCACGCCCGGACGGATCCGGAAGTTCGGCCGGGTCTGGCCGGACGGCATGAACTCGAACGTTCCCACCATGGCGCAGGGGATCACCGGCACCTGCCCCTCCAGGGCCAGCCGGGCGATGCCGGTCTTGCCCCGGTACAGCCGGCCGTCGGGGCTGCGGGTCCCCTCCGGGTAGATGCCCAGCAGGTGGCCGTCGGCCAGCACGCGCAGGCCGGTCCGCAGCGCGCGCTCGCTGGCCGCGCCGCCGCCCCGGTCGACCGGGATCTGGCCGAGAGCGCTGAAGAACGCCTTGCTGATCAGGCCCTTGAGCCCGCGCCCGGTGAAGTACTCCGACTTGGCCAGGAAAATCACCTGGCGGCGCAGCGGCAACGGGCCGAAGAAGTGGTCGGAGAACGACAGGTGGTTGCTGGCGATGATCGCCGGCCCCCGCTTCGGCACGTTTCCGGCGCCCTCCGCCCAGGGACGGAAGACGATCTTGAGCATCACCCCGAGCGTAAGCTGGGCCAATTTGTAGTACACGTCCAAATGTTCCCACGGCCGGCGGGTTTTTTGGCTATGGGCGGATGCGATATGTCCGCCCGCGTGCGACGATGCCTAGCACCGGGAGGCCAGCCCGGGGAGGCCAGCCCAAGGAGGCCAGCACCGGAGCCCGGGCGGGCCCGGCTGGGAAAGGAACGTCGCTTCATGGCACAGGTGATGCCGGGCGCAGAGCCATTCTTCCGTGCGGGCGGCCCCGTGGGAGCGCTGCTCTGCCATGGATTCACGGGAAACCCGGCGTCACTGCGGCCCTGGGCCGAATACCTGGCCGACAACGGGCTGACCGTCTCCGTGCCGCTGTTTCCCGGGCACGGCACCACCTGGCGCGACATGGCCACCACCACGTCCGGTGACTGGTATGCCGCGGCCGAGGGCGCCCTGGACGACCTGCGCGGCCAGTGCGCGGAGGTCTTCGTGATGGGCCTGTCCCTGGGCGGCTGCCTGGCCCTGCGGCTCGCCGAACGCCGGGGGACCCAGATCAGCGGCCTGGTGCTCGTCAATCCCTCACTGGCCCCCGACACCTGGCTTTTCGCGCTGGCCCCGCTGCTCAAGCACGTCGTGCCGGCGCTGCGCGGGGTCGGCAGCGACATCAAGAAGCCCGGGGTCAGCGAACTGGCCTACGACCGGGTTCCCGTCCGCTCCGCGGCGTCACTGCCCGCCCTCTGGCGGGAGACAACCCAGAATCTGGGGGATGTCAGCCAGCCGGTGCTGGCCTACCGTAGTGCGGAGGACCACGTCGTCGGCCCGGCCAGCATGCGGGCGCTCCAGGCCGGCCTGCCCTCGGGTCGGCTGACCATCCGGGCCTGCAATGACAGCTATCACGTTGCAACCATGGACAACGACGCGCAGGCTATCTTCACGGGGAGCCTGGAGTTCGTCCAGGCCCACTGCCGGGACGAGACGTGGCGGGAGACGACGTAGCGCGAGCAGGCGGGGGGTCGTCCCTCCGCACCAGCACAGTGGCACCGCACCGCGGGAGGGAGGCGTGAGAAAGGGACGTGACCAGCGGCGAGAACGACGAAGAGGCGGCCTGGCTCGACCTGATCGCGCATTACGATGCGCCCGCGGATGCCGCAGACGGCATCCCGTGGCCCGACCGCGAGAACCTGGGCGCACCGGACAACGCGCCGATCCCTGGCACCTCCCAGGTCACACAGCCCCCTCAGGTCCCGGAAGCCCCGCACAGTCCGTTCCGCGCCGCCGAGCCGCCGCCGCCCCCGGCGCATGGCCCCGAACCCACGCGGGCCCCGATGCCGCAGGCGGCCCAGCCGAAGCCCACCCAGCCGAAGCCGGCCCAGCCGAAGCCGGCCGGGGATCCCCACCAGGCGACGGATCCGCAGGAGGACCACTACATCCCGCCGCCACCACCCCCGCTGCCCAAGCTGGATCCGGTGGCCAAGGGAGCATGGGCGGCGCTGTTCGGCGGCCCGGCCTACCTGCTGATCGCGACCGCGGTGGGCTGGACGGTGCCCGCGGCGGCGGCATTCTTCGCGATCGCGGCGTTCGTCGGCGGCTTCGCGGTCCTCGTGCTGCGCATGGGCGACGAGCCGCGGGACGGTTCCGGGCCCGGCAACGGCGCCGTGGTCTAAACGGGACGGGCGTCGACGGGCGGGCGGGCGTCGGCGTGCCGGCGGGCGAGATCCGCGGCGCCGACCACGCCGGCGTCGGCGCCCAGCTCGGCGATCTTCACGTCGGCGAACTGGCGGTAGCCCCGGCCGGGCAGCGCCTTCTCATACGCGGCCCGGGCCGGATCGAGGAGCAGGTCCCCGGCCTCGGACACGCCGCCCCCGATGACGAAGCAGCCCGGATCGAGTATCGCGGCAAGGTCGGCCATGCCCTGTCCCAGCCAGCCGCCCACGATCTGGAAGCAGCGCAGCGCCGCGGGGTCACCCTCACGCGCCGCCTGAGTGACCTGCGGGCCGGAGATCCCCTCGGGTGTGCCCCCGCCGAGCTGCAGCAGCCGCCTGGCTCCCTCCGGGGTCCGCCGGGCGAAGTCGCGCGCCTCGGCGACGAGGGCGTTGCCGCTGGCGTACTGCTCCCAGCAGCCCCGGTTGCCGCAGCCGCACAGCCGTCCATCCGGCACGACCCGGTAGTGGCCGGGCTCGCCGGCGATGCCCCACCGCCCGTGGTAGAGGTCGCCCCCGATGATGAAGCCCGCGCCGATGCCGGTCCCCACCGCGATCAGGAGCACGTCCTGGTAACCGCGGGCCGCCCCGTAGCGGGCCTCGGCCCACGCGCTCGCGTTGGCGTCGTTCTCCACCAAGACCGGCAGTCCCACCAGATCCTGAACGGAACGCCGCAGGGGCTCATTGCGCCACGCGAGGTTGGGGGCGAACAGGACCGTCGAGCTGGCTTTGTCGATGAAGCCCGCCGCTCCGAGCCCGACCGCGTCCGCCTCGTGACGGGACAGCAGCTCGGTCACCACGTCCGCGATGACCTCCGCGGTCCGGGCCGCGCTGGTCGCCGGGGTCAGGCGTTTCAGCTTCTCGACGATCCGCCCGTCGCTGCCGACGACCCCCGCTGCGACCTTGGTCCCCCCAACATCAACGCCGATCGTCAGGCGCACGACCACCGTCTTCCCAGGAACCTGCGGCGTCTTCCCAGGGATCGGCGGCCGGCGGGCGGGCAGGCGGCTCCTCCTGCGGGCGGCTGTGCTGATGCGGCACCTTCATGGCCGCCTCGAACGCGGAGTAGGCCTCCTGGACGACCGCGGCCAGCGCGTCGCTGGCCCCCGTCACATAGGTCCCGACGCCGCCTCCCGCCTCGCGGGAGTTACGGAGCATCCGGGCCGCGCGGCAGTGCGGGCACCAGGGGCACTCTGGGGCCTCGCCCGCGCCGTAGTCAGGCCGGTTCGTGGCGGTGTCCCACACGTCGGACCGCCTGCCGGGAGTGTCCTGGCCCAGGGCCCGGCGGAGCTGGCCGGTGACGTCCTTGCTGAGGCTGCGCGCGCCCGAGCGCATCAGCCAGCGCTGGAGGTCACCAACCGGGTCTGGCTGGCTATCCCGTTCGGTCACCTGGCGCCTCCTGCTGTCGCATGCCTCCTTGGAGGGTACCTCTACCACTGCAGGACATAAGGCATGCCGCTGGCGCGGAAGTGCCCGACGTTGATGCACTCCGTGGTGCCGACCCGCACGCGGCGCGCCAGCGGCTGGTGCACGTGGCCGAAGAGCGCGTACCGGGGCCGGGTCCGCCGGATCGCCGCCAGCAGCGCCTCGCTGCCGCGCTCCATGCGCCGGGAGACCGTGTCGTAGAGCAGTTCGGGCACGGCGGGCGGAATGTGGGTGCAGAGGACGTCGACCGCGCCGACCTCCTCGATTTTGGCCGCGTACGCGTCCTCGGTGATCTCGTTGGGCGTCCGGTACCGCGAGATCAGGCCGCCGCCGACGAAGCCGAACGTCCAGCCGTCCAGTTCGGCCCGCGCCCCGTCGATGACATGGTGCCCCGGCTTCAGGTGCTGGCCCCACATGGCCGGGATGTCGACGTTGCCGTAGGTGAGGTAGGCGGGCTCGGGGAGCGCCGCGAACAGCTCCGCGTACTGCCGGGAGGCCGCCTCCTCGACCACCGTGCGGACCGTCGGCGATCCGGCGCCGGGGCGCAGCCCGGCGGCCAGCCGGGCGGACATCTCCCGGGCCTCGTCGAACCGCTTGGCCGTGCGGAGCTCGATGAACCGCCGGGCCTGCTCGGCGCCGAACAGATCGGCGAAGATGCCCTTCCGGTGGTCGGCGTAGTCCAGGAAGAGCAGCAGATCGCCCAGGCAGACGAGGGCGTCGGCGCCGCGCGCCGCGTCCGGCAGCGCGTCGGACCGGCCGTGCACGTCGCTCACCACATGAATGCGCATAGGACAAAAGTAGGCCGCCAGCGCGTAGCCTGATCTTGGCCGCTACACGCCGTGCTTACCCGAACGCAACGAAACCGGAACTTTGGACTACCGGCCAGTAGCTTTACGCGGTACGGTCTTGGCATTCGAGAGGAAAGCGTCGGCGCAGGTCGCGTCGGCTGAGAGGCGCAGACCGCTGGCGTGACACGCCAGCGGCGGCAAGGGAACCGTAAGGAGACAGCGTCGTGCGCCAGTACAGCATTCCGGCCCTCGTGGAGATTCCCGATTCGGCGAACCTGGCCGACGTGGTGACCAGGCGTGCCGCCGAGAAGCCGCAGCAGTCCGCGCTGCGCCGCAAGGCGGACAGCGGGCAATGGCAGGACGTGACGGCGGCCGAATTCCGCGATCAAGTGACGGCGCTGGCCAAGGGGCTCATCGCCGCGGGAATCGGCGTCGGCGACCGGGTAGCCCTGATGTCCCGCACGCGGTTCGAGTGGACCCTCATCGACTACGCCATCTGGACGGCGGGTGCCGTGTCCGTGCCGGTCTACGAGACCTCCTCGGCCGACCAGGTCGAGTGGATTCTCGGCGACTCCGGCACCAAGGCGATCTTCGTCGAGACCACCGCGCACGAAGCGATCGTCACCGGGCTCCGCGACCGGCTGACCAGCGTCGATCACGTCTGGCGCATCGAGCCCGCCGGCGGGGACGCCGCGGCCGGTGACAAGGCGCCGGGGCTGGAGGCGCTGGTCGCCGAGGGCGCGTCCGTCTCCGACGACGTGGTGAAGGAGCGCGCGTCGGCCGCCGGCGCCGCCGACCTGGCCACCCTGATCTACACGTCCGGCACCACCGGCCGCCCCAAGGGGTGCGAGCTCACGCACCGCAACCTGCTGGCCGAGGTGCGCAACACCAGCGCGGCCGTGCCGGAGATCTTCAACGTGCCCGATGCCTCGACGCTGCTGTTCCTGCCGCTCGCCCACGTGCTGGCGCGGGTCATCCAGGTCGGCTGCATCGAGGACGGCATCATCCTCGGGCACAGCCCCGATGTCACCAACCTCCTCCCCGACCTCGGCTCGTTCCGGCCAACCTTCCTCCTCGCCGTCCCCCGCGTGTTCGAGAAGGTCTACAACGGCGCCGCGCAGAAGGCGGCGGCCGACGGCAAGGGAGCGATCTTCGGCCGCGCGGCCCAGACCGCCATCGCCTACAGCCGGGCCCTGGACGACAAGGCCAGGGGCGGCCACGGCCCGGGAATCGGCCTGCGGGTGACGCACGGCCTGTTCGACCGGCTCGTCTACAGCAAGCTTCGCGAGGCGGTCGGCGGCCGGGTCCACCACGCGGTCTCCGGCGGATCCGCGCTCGGCGAGCGGCTCGGCCATTTCTTCCGGGGCGTCGGCATCACGATCCTCGAGGGATACGGCCTGACCGAGACCACGGCCGCGGCGACCGTGAACCGGCCGGGCAACATAAAGATCGGCACGGTCGGCCCCCCGGTTCCCGGCGACTCGCTGAAGATCGCCGACGACGGTGAGGTCCTGATCAAGGGGCCGAACATCTTCTCCAGCTACTGGCACAACAGCGAGGCGACGTCCGAGGCGCTGACCGAGGACGGCTGGATGCGGACCGGCGACATCGGCGAACTCGACGACGAGGGGTTCCTGCGGATCACCGGGCGGAAGAAGGAGATCATCGTCACCGCGGGCGGCAAGAACGTGGCGCCGGCGCCGCTGGAGGACCGGATCCGGGCCCACCCGCTGGTCAGCCAGTCCATGGTCGTCGGTGACGGTAAGCCCTTCGTGGCCGCGCTCGTGACGATCGACGAGGAGGCGTTCCCCACGTGGAAGGGGAAGCACGGCAAGCCGGCCGGCGCGACCGCCGCCGACCTGCGCGACGACCCCGATCTGGTCGCCGAGATCCAGGTCGCCGTGGACGACGCCAACCACACGGTGTCCCGGGCCGAGTCGGTCCGGAAGTTCCGCATCCTCGACCGTGACTTCACCGAAGCGGACGGCCAGATCACCCCGTCCCTCAAGGTGCGCCGCAACGTCGTCGCCAAGGACTTCGCCCCCGACATCGAGGCCCTGTACTCCTAAATAAGGGCGCGGCCTGCCGGCCGCGCGGCTCCTCTGACGCCCCGTCATCCATCTGGGTGGCGGGGCGTCTCGTTGAGGGACGCCTCGACGCGACCTGGCCGAGGAACTGGCCGCGACGGCTCAGCGGCACCGGACACGCCCGGGCGCGGCTCCACGACCAGCCGAACCATGATCGTGCGTAAAAAACGTGGTATGCGGCGGCAAACTCCACATGATCATGGGAAAAGACGCCCGAGCTAGCGGCAAACTTCACACGATCACGGGAAAGGGGCCCGGATCGGGTCCGGCTGCCGGCGAGCCGCCCGCCCGTCGCCGCTAGCCCAGCACCTTCCCCAGGCGCCCCGCCACCTTCGACCAGTCCCATTCCTGCTGCACCCAGGCGAGGCCGCGCTGGCCCAGGGCCTTGGCCTGGGCTGGGTCGGTGAGCAGTTCGGTCAGGCGGGCGGCCAGGGCGGGCACGCTGCGTCCCGGGACCACGTAGCCGGTCTCGCCGTCCAGGATCGCGTCCGGGGCGCCGCCGGAGTCCCCGCCGATGACGGGCAGCCCGGCCGCGGAGGCCTCCAGGTAGACGATGCCGAGGCCTTCTACGTCCAGGCCATGCCGCCGGGTCCGGCAGGGCATGGCGAACACGTCCCCGGCACCGTAGTAACCGGGCAGGTCCTCGGCCGGGACGCTTCCGGTGAACGTGACCGAGCCGGCCACGCCCAGCTCGGTGGCCAGGCGCCGCAGGTCGTTCCCGTACGGCCCGTCGCCGACGAGCAGCAGGGCCGCGTCGGGCACCGCGGCCCGGACCTGCGGCCAGGCGCGGATCAGCGTGTCCTGGCCCTTGCGCGGCACGAGCCGGGACACGCACACCACGACGGGGCGGCCGCTCAGCCCCAGCCGCTCCCGGATCTCCGGGCGCCCCGGCCGGAACGCCGCCACGTCGACCCCGGGCGCCAGCCGGACCATGCGCGCGGCGGCCTCCGGTGACAGCGCCCGGGCCAGGCGCGCCCGGAAATACTCGCCGAGGTAGGTGACGACGTCGACCGTGTCACCGATCCGCCGCAGCAGGCCGCGGGCGCCGGGCAGGGCCGCCCAGCCCGCCTCGTGGCCATGGGTCAGGGCGACGAGGCGGGTGGCCCCAGCCCGCCGCAGGACCGGCGCCAGCAGGCCCAGCGGCGCCGCCGCCCCGAAGAGCACGGTGTCGCAGTCATAGTCGCGCAGCGCCGCCACGGCACGCCGGGCGACCGACGGGACGGGGAGCATCAGCGACGTCGGGTGCCGGGTGACCGGGAACGGCTGCCGGGCGTCGAAGTCCTTGGCCCCGTCCCAGGCGGGCGCGTACACGGCGACCCGGCCGGGCGGCAGCTGGGCGGCCAGCCCGTGCACGAACGACTGGATCCCGCCCTGCCGGGGCGGGAAGTCATTGGTGACGATCAGCGTGCCGCGCATAGCGCCCGAGTCTATGGGCCGGGCGCCGATGAGCCCGGCAGGTGGCCTGCCGGGCTCATCGGGCATCTGGTAGCGGGCGCGTTACGGCCGGACCACGCCGTCCTCGCTGCTGGCGTACCAGCCGCTCAAGGAGACAAGCTCGACGTTAGACCCGGTCTGCGGAGCGTCGATGATCTTCCCGCCGCCGACGTAGATGGCGACGTGGCTCTCACCGCTGAACAGGATCAGGTCACCCGGCTCCATCGACGACGACGACACGTGCGGAAGCGAGGCCCAGTCGTCGTAGGTCGTCCGCGGGATCGACACGCCCGCCGCGGCCCAGGCCGCCTGGGCCAGGCCCGAGCAGTCATAGGAGTCCGGCCCGGTCGCGCCCCAGGCGTACGGCTTGCCGAGCTGGGCGTAGGCGAAGGCCACGGCCTTCCCGGCCTGAGTCGCCGTGGTCCCGGTGTAGACCGCCGAGATGGTCCCGCCGGCGCCGATGCTCGCCGACGCGACCGCCTGCTGCACCGGCGCGGTCAGGCTGGCGAGCGTGGCCTTCTTGCTCGCCAGGGCCTGGGAGGCTTGCTGCTTCAGGCTGTCGGCCTTCGACTTCAGGGCGGCCAGCGTGCTCACGCCCGGCCTGCTGCTTCTGCTGGTCAAGGTTGAGCTGACGGGCGTCGGCCAGGAACTGGGTCATCTCCTGGTTCCTGGTGCCGGACAGTTCCAGGAGCACGGACGCCCTGGTTGAGGACCGCCTGCGGATTGTTGGAGGTCAGCAGGGCGGCGATCGAGTTCATGTTGCTGTTCTCGTAGCTCTGCGCCGCGATCTGCGCGACGTCCGCCTTCATGCTGCTGAAGTTCTTCTGGGCGGCGGCCACCTGGCCGTTGAGCCGGGAGAGCTTCACCTTGGCGCCCGAATAATCCTGGGCGGCCTGGTCGTACGTCTGGTTGGCCTGGTCGTACTTTGACTGCAGCTGGTTGACCTGCTGCTGGACCTGGCTCACGCTCGGCTGCGGGGCAGCGCCCGCCGCTCCGGCATAGACGGCAACGCCGGTGGCGGCGGCCACAGCCGCCGCGATCGCGACACTGCCTCGAAGCCGGGACCTAATGCCCGGTAGCGGTGTACGCACGTGCCAGACACGCTCCTTATCCCATGTCCCGCCTGCGGGTACGGCGGGGGAAGGCGATGGATAGTGACCGCCCAGTGCCCGCAATGGATGGCGCAATTGAGCGATGTAACCGGAGCTGACCATAGTGAAGGCATTAGCCCGATTCAACCGGTTCGGCCAGTCTCGCCCTGATTTCGCCAATAACCGCGCAGGCAAGACCGTATAACGCTACAATCACGGCCGCTGCCTTCGCTGCCGAAGTGCTCCGGCTGGCGGGCGGGGCCGGCCGGTAGCGCAGCGGCGGCACCAGGCCAGCCGCGGCGAGCGCGCTCAGCGCCTGGAGTTCCCGCGCCCCGAGGGCCTGGCGGCCCGCCGGCGCGTCGTCCTCGTGCAGCGCCGTGACCAGGCAGTCACCGCACGCCAGTTCCCGCAGTTCGCACCGGCCGCAATCAATCAGCATGACACCCTCCGTTCATGGCCTGAATCGACGCGGCCCACGTTAGGAGCGGCCACTGACATTCCGCCCGGCGCGCCTCCCGGGGAATTGTCGGCGGGCCGTCCTACCGTAAGAATCGTGATAGATCTGCCCATGACCGCACCGGCCTGGGCGCCGACCGCCCCGGGCACCGCCGCCCTGGGCACCAGCGCGCCGGGATCCGGGCTCGAGCTGTCACAGATCGACTTCGTGATCATCGACGTGGAGACGACCGGCTGGTCGCCGGACGAGGCGAGGATCACCGAGGTCGGGGCGGTAAGGATGCGCTCCGGACGCGTGCTCGGTGAGTTCGGCAGCCTGGTCGACCCCGGGATGCCGGTACCGGCCGGCATCGAGGCCCTCACCGGCATCAGCAGCCAGATGGTCGCCGCCGCGCCCCAGCCCGCCGACGTGCTGCCGGCCCTGCTGAGCTTCGCCCACGGATGCGTGCTCACCGCGCACAACGCCCCCTTCGACGTCGGGTTCCTCACCGCCGCGTGCGGCGACTGCGGTCTGCCCTGGCCGGACTTCGCCGTGGTGGACACCGTCCCCGTCGCCCGGCAGCTGCTCGCCGAGGGCGAGGTTCCCAACTGCAAGCTCGGCACGCTGGCCTCGTTCTTCGGCGCGAGGACGCGGCCGTGCCACCGGGCCCTGGCCGACGCCCGCGCGACCGCAGCCGTGCTGGACGCGCTGATCAGGCGGCTGGCCGAACGGGGAATCCGCACCCTGGACCAGCTCGCCGACTGGCTGGCGGTAGCCTGAGCCCGCCAGCCGGGAGGCACGAGAAGACGGGCGAGGAGGCAGCGAAATGGTCACCGCGATCGTTCTGATCAGGGCCGACATCCAGCGCATCCCTGAGGTGGCCGAGATGATCGCCCAGTTGCCCGAGGTCAGTGAGGTGTACTCGGTGACCGGCGGATTCGATCTGGTCGCGATCGTCCGGGTCCGCGGGCACGACGAACTGGCCGACGTCATCCCCGGCCGGCTCAACAAGGTGGCGGGTGTCACCCACACCGAGACTCACGTCGCGTTCCGCGCCTACTCGCGTCACGATCTCGAGGCCGCCTTCTCCCTGGGCGCCTCCAGCAACGCCTAAGCCGGCCTAAGCGGAAGGCGCCATCCGGCGGCTGGCCCTCACCCACCGCTCCAGCAGCGCCCCGGCCGCCCCGGAGTCGACCGCCTCGGCCGCCCGGGCCAGGCCAGCGGACAGCGCCGGGGACAGGTCCTCGGGGCGGCTCACGCCCGCGTCGGCCGCCAGGGCCGCCGCCGCGTTCAGCAGTACGATGTCGCGCACCGGGCCCGCATCCCCGGCGAGCACGGCCCGGACCGCGGCCGCGTTCTGCGCCGCGTCGCCGCCCCGCAGGTCGGCCAGGTCGGCCCGCGCGATCCCCAGCTCGCCGGGGTCGAGCTCGGCCGCGGCCACGGCCGACCCGTGCACCAGCCACACCGCTGACGTCGTGGTCGTGGTCAGCTCGTCGAGGCCATCCCCGCCGTGGAACACGATCGCGCTCGACCCTCGCGCGGCCAGGACGCCCGCGATGACCTCCCCCATCCGGCGGTCGGCCACGCCCACGGCCTGCGCCTGGGGCCGGGCCGGGTTCGCGACCGGCCCGAGGGAGTTGAACACGGTCGCCACACCGAGCTGGCTCCGGGTCGGGCCCGCGTAGCGCAGGGCCGGGTGATAGAGCGGCGCGAAGAGAAAGGCCACCCCCACCTCCTGGGCGAGTTCCACGGTCGCCGCGGGCGGGAGGTCGATGACGACCCCGAGCGCCTCCAGCACGTCGGCCGCGCCGCACTTGGACGACGCGGCCCGGTTGCCGTGCTTGACCATGCGCGCGCCGGCGGCGGCCGCGACGATCGTGGCCATGGTGGAGATGTTGACCGTGTGCGCCCCGTCCCCGCCCGTGCCGACCAGGTCGACCAGGCGCCCCGGCACGCTGATCGGGGTGGCGTGGTCGAGCATGGCCCGCGCCAGGCCGGACAGCTCGGTGGGCGTCTCGCCCTTGATCCGCAGCGCGATGGCGAAACCCGAGATCTGGGCGTCCGTCGCCGCGCCCTCCATGATCTCGTTCATCGCCCACGCCGACTCGTCGGAGGTAAGCGACTCCCCCTTGACCAGCGCGCCGATGAGCGCCGGCCAGTTGGTCCGGGCTTCCATGGCGGGGCCCTCAGGCCGGGGTGATCTCGGAGTGCCCGGCCCGTTGCCGCATCAGCGCCGCCAGTTCCCTGGCCAGCTGCTGCGGGTCGATCGGATGACTGATCACCGCGTCCGCCCGGGACCAGGTGGCGAGCCAGCCGTCGTCGACCCGCCCGGTGATCAGCAGCACCGGCGGGCACTGGTAGATCTCGTCCTTGGCCTGGCGGCACACGCCCATCCCGCCCGCGGGCTGGGCCTCTCCGTCCAGGACCATCACGTCGGCGCCACGCTCGTCCAGCAGCCTGAACAGGGCTGGCTCGGTAGCGCACTCGATTATCTCGGCGTCCGGGGCGTCGGGCTCAGGCCGGCGGCCGATGGCCAACCGGATCTGAGCGCGCACGTCGGCGTCGTGGCTGTATACAACGACCTTCACGGGAATAAATGGTACTGAGTTGGGGGGGCGGCTGCCGACCGCCTACGGGGTGTCGTAATAATGGCCCTCGTGGCGACAGCATCCGTAACCGAGACGGCACCCCGAACGCCGGCCAACCGGCCCAACCTGGTCAGTGTCGGCACCATCATCTGGCTGTCCTCAGAACTGATGTTCTTCGCGGCCCTGTTCGCGATGTACTTCACGATCCGCTCGGTGCAGAAGGGCGAGGGCCTGCCGTGGCCCGGCGCGCACCTGGACATCACTCTGGGGTCCATCGACACGACCGTGCTGCTCCTGTCCAGCGTCACCTGCCAGATGGGCGTGTTCGCGGTCGAGCGCGGCCAGATCAGCCGGCTGGGCAGCGTCTTCAACGTCGGGAAGTGGGGCCTGCGCGAGTGGTACGTGCTGACCTTCCTGATGGGGCTGTACTTCGACCTCGGCCAGGGGTATGAGTACCTCAGCCTGGTCCGGCACGAGCACCTGACCCTCTCCTCCAGCGCCTACGGGTCGGTGTTCTACATCCCGACCGGGTTCCACGGCCTGCACGTGGCCGGCGGCCTGGTGGCGTTCCTGCTCCTGCTCGGCCGCACCTACGCGGCTAAACGGTTCACCCGGGAGCAGCAGATCAGCGCGATCGTCGTGTCCTACTACTGGCACTTCGTGGACGTCGTCTGGATCGGCCTGTTCACCGCTATCTACCTGATCCACTGACACGCGAGTGTCGCCACAGCAGACAACACTGGACCACTAACCGGAAAACCGAGGGCAGCAGTGAGGTGGATCACCGCCCGGCGACGGCGCCCGATCGTCGGCTACGCGGCCGTCCTGATGGCGCTTGTCGCGGTCGGCATGCTGTACGCGGCTGTGAGCGGCCTGGGCAGCGGCAACGCGTCGGCGTCGTCGCCGGCTCCGTCCCAGCAGCAGATCACGCAGGGCAAGAACCTGTTCGCCGTCTCCTGCGCGACCTGCCACGGCGAGTACGCGCAGGGCAGCGCGGAGGCGCCGAGCCTGGTGGGCGCGGGCGCGGCGGCCGTTGACTTCCAGGTGAGCACGGGCCGCATGCCCCTGAAGGAGACCGACGCGGAGGCGCCGCGCAAGCCGCCGGTGTTCACCCAGCAGGAGATCTACGCCATCGCCGCCTACGTCGCCTCGCTCGGCGGCGGCCCGGCGGTTCCGAGCGGGTCGCAGGTGAGCAGCGCGGGCGCGGACACGGCGCCTCGGCCAGTCGCTGTTCAACGCGAACTGCGCCCAGTGCCACAACTACGCCGGGGCGGGCGGCGCCCTGACCGACGGCAAGTACGCGCCGCCGCTGACCCAGGCGACCAACCGGCAGATCTACGAGGCCATGCTGACCGGGCCCGAGGCCATGCCGGTGTTCAACGACAGCACGATCACGCCGGCTGACAAGCGCGACATCATCGCCTACGTCACGCAGACCCGTACCGAGGCCAACCCGGGCGGGTTCAGCCTCGGCCGCGTCGGGCCGGTCACCGAAGGCCTGGTCGCCTGGCTGGGCGGGATCGTCGCCCTCGTCCTGGCCGCCATGTGGATCACCGCGAAGCGCCGGGAAGAGCGCACGGGAGAACACGGATAACCGATGAGCGACAACGACAGGGACCAGGAGAACTCGCCGGAGGAGCGGCCGGCGCCGCATCGGGTGATCGGCACTCCCCCGCCCTCGCACGGGCTGCTGGCCGACTGCCGGGCCGGCGGGCGGCACCGAGCCGCAGTCCCCCGGTGAGGCCGAGGCGCCAGCACTCCGCGAGCTTCCCGCCGATCCGCCCGACCTGATCTCAGGCCAAGCGGTGGGAGCGGGCCGCGGCGGCGCTGTTCATCCTGGCCTTTATCGCCGGCTGCGGGTTCATCGCCGCCTATGTCGGGCTGGAAGTACACGACAAGGGCAACGTGCTGGTCGCGGTGCTCCGGTCGAACCTCGGGCTCGGCACCTCGCTGGGCGTGGCCATGCTCGCCATGGGGGCCGGCTTCACGATCTGGGTCCGGCACATCATGCCGCCGGTCGAACTGACCGAGGAACGTCATCCCCTGGCGTCGGCGCCGGAGGACCGGGCGGCGTTCGCGGAGACGTTCATCGAGGGCGCGGAGGCCAGCCAGATCACCAAGCGCCCGCTGCTGCGGCGCACGCTGATCGCGGCGACCGTCCCGGTCGCGGTCGCCCCGCTGGTGCTGCTGCGCGACATGGGCCCGCTGCCCGGCACCAGCCTGCGGCACACCGTGTGGCGCAAGGGGATGCGGCTGCTCGTCTACGGCAGCAACCAGCCCATCACTCCGGCCGATTTCGACTCGGTCGGCGGCATGATCACCGTGGTGCCCGACGGCTTCCAGGACAACCAGGAGGCACTGGCCAAGGCCACGTCGATCATCATCAAGATGGAGCCCGGCCAGCTGAAGGCCCCGACCAACCTGAACTGGACGGTCGACAACATCGTCGCCTACTCCAAGATCTGCCCGCACGTCGGCTGCCCGGCCGCGCTGTACGAGTCGACGACGCACCGGATCCTCTGCCCGTGCCACCAGTCCACGTTCGACGCCACCCGCGGCGCGACGGTCACCTTCGGACCGGCTCCGAGGCCGCTGCCGCAGCTGCCGATCACCACCGACGCCCAGGGTTACCTGGTGGCTCAGCACGACTTCACGGAGCCGGTCGGCCCGAGCTTCTGGGAGCGGGGATGAGCAATAACAACGGGCGGCTCGAGCTGCCCAAGGCGCTAGAGAAGCAGGGCGCCGAGCTCGACGACCGGTTCCACGCGGCCAAGGGGGTCCGGACCCTGCTGCGGAAGGTCTTCCCGGATCACTGGACGTTCCTGCTGGGCGAGATCGCGCTCTACTCGTTCATCATCCTGATCCTGACCGGCATCTTCCTGACCCTGTTCTTCAACCCGAGCATGACCGACGTCGTCTACCACGGGTCATACACGAAGCTGAACGGCGTCACGATGAGCGAGGCGTACCAGTCCACGCTGCGGATCAGCTTCGACGTGCGCGGCGGCCTGCTCATGCGGCAGATCCACCACTGGGCCGCGGACGTGTTCCTGGCCGCGATCATCTGCCACATGCTGCGGATCTTCTTCACCGGCGCCTACCGCAAGCCGCGTGAGACCAACTGGCTGATCGGGCTGGGCATGTTCACCCTCGGCATCTTCGAGGGTTTCCTCGGCTACTCCATGCCGGACGACCTGCTGTCCGGCACCGGTGTCCGGATCGCCGAGGGTGTCCTGCTCGGCATCCCGGTGGTCGGGACGTACCTGTCGTTCTTCCTGTTCGGCGGGCAGTTCCCCGGCACCGACTTCGTCGCCCGGTTCTACATCATTCACGTGCTGCTGATCCCGGGCCTGCTGCTCGCCCTGGTCAGCGCGCACCTGTTCCTGATGATCCACCAGAAGCACACCCAGATGCCGGGCAAGGGCCGGACCGACGCCAACGTCGTCGGCCAGCCCATGTACCCGTACTTCATGATCAAGACCGGCGCGTTCTTCTTCTTCGTGTTCGGCGTGCTGGCCCTGCTCGCCACGTTCGCGCAGATCAACCCGATCTGGCAGGTCGGCCCGTACACCCCGGTGGCGATCTCGGCCGGGTCGCAGCCCGACTTCTACATGGGCTTCCTCGAAGGCTCGCTGCGCATGTTCCCGAACTGGACCTGGGACATCGGCGGCCATACCGTCGCCTGGAACGTCTTCATACCGGCGCTGGTGGTGATCGGCCTGCTGTTCACCGCGCTCGGGGTGTGGCCGATGCTCGAACGCTGGGCCACCGGCGACCACAACTATCACCACGTCAACGACCGGCCGCGCAACGCACCGACCCGGACCGGATTCGGCTTCGCCGGGATCACGTTCTACGGCGTTCTGTGGCTGGAAGGCGCGAACGACGTCATCGCGAATCACTTCCAGATCCCGCTCTACCTGACCACGGAGATCGCCCGCTACGCGATCTTCATCGGTCCGGTGCTGGCCTTCGTGGTCGCCCGGCGGATCTGCATCGGCCTGCAGCACAAGGACGCCCAGATGCTCGTCCACGGCGTGGAGACCGGGATCATCCGGCAACTGCCGAACGGCGCGTTCGTCGAGGCCGAGCGGCCGCTGGACGAGGAGGAGATCGCGGTGCTCGTCGCCCGGCCGCCAGTGGCCGAGCTTCTTCCGGCCGAAGCCGTCGACGAGAACGGGGTGCCCACGCCGGAGATGCGGGGCATCAAGGGCCGGCTGCGGGCCCGCGTGAACGCGATGTTCGCCGAGGGCGTCTCGCTCGCGCCCCCGAACGGCCACGGCAACGGGCACGCGGCCGAGGAACCGGCCGCGGTGGGCGGCGGCGCCCGTCCCGCTGAGGTCGAGGACGGAAGCCACCCGCAGGACGGGAACAAATAATCAGCCGAACGATACGCGGCATGAGTCCGCACCGCCCGGAGGGCGGCCACCCGTGTGGGTGGCCGCCCTCCGGCGTTTCAGGGCAGTCCGGCCCCCGCGAGGCGGGCCGCCCCGGGGCCCTCAGGCCGCGTCGCCGCGGAGCGAGAAGGACGACAGCTTCCTGATCGCGACGGCCAGGGCCGCGATGGTCACGGCCGAGCCCAGCACGACCGCCGTCGCCAGGCCCATCCCGGGCGTCAGGCCGGGGTCATGGGCGACCGAGTTGGCCACCGCGAGCCCGTAGTGGCCGGCCGACAGCATCCGGGCGCCCCCGACGAAGTTGGCCAGCAGGCCCTCCCATAGCAGGACGTAGAACAGCCCGGCCGCGAGCGCCCGGCTCGTGGCCACCGACAGCGCCACGAACAGGGCGCTGTAGATCAGTGAGCCGGCGACGGCGCCGGCGAACAGGCCGACCGCCAGCCGGGTCGCCCCGCCGGTCGCGATCAGGCCGGCGATGAGCTCCGGGACGGCGGCGAAGACGATCGTCGCCGCCGAGGCGACGGCGAACTTGGTCACGACGACCGAGCTGCGCCGAACCGGGGTGGCGAGCAGAGCGACGATGCTCCCGTCGTCGATCTCCGCCCCGATCACGCTGGTGCCGATGATCAGGGCGGTAAGCGGCAGGACGACCGAGAAACCGAACTGGCCGAGAATCGTGGCCGGCCACGAGACAACCGCGGGATGGCTGAGCCGCAGCGCGGCGGAGGTGCCGATCAGGATCAGCGGCGGCAGTGCGAACAGCAAGGCTCGTTTGCGGCCCATCGCCGCGCGGAGCGTGATCGATGCGACCGTTCCGTTGTACGCGGACATGGCGTGCTTTCCTTCCGGTTCAGGGCGAGGTGACGAGGTAGGCGAAGACGCTCTCCAGGGACTCATCCGACGGGAGCAGCTCGCGCAGCCGGATGCCCTCGTCCCGGGTGAGCCGGGCGATGTCCGCGCTGAACGCGCCGTAGTCGGACGCCCGGACCTGAAGGCCCTGGCGGGTCAGCTCGACCGCGGTGACCGCCGGCCGGCCGATGAGCGCCGCGCCGAGCCGCCGGTCGTCGGAGGTCCGGACGAGGAAGACGTGCGGCCGGCTGGTCATCAGCCGCCTGATCGCCCGGAAGTCCCCGGAGGCGGCCAGCCGGCCGGCCACGACGACCTGGATCGTCCCGGACAGCTGCTCCACCTCTTCCAGGATGTGGGAGCTGAACAAGATCGTGTGGCCCTGGCTGCCGAGCCGGCCCAGCAGGTCCATCATGTGCAGCCGCTGGCGGGGGTCCATCCCGTTGAACGGCTCGTCCAGCAGCAGCACCTCCGGGTCGTGCACCAGGGCGGCGGCGACCCGGATGCGCTGCCGCATCCCCTTGGAGTACGTCGAAATCCGGCGGCCCATCGGCCCGACCATGTCGACCAGCCCGATCGCCCGGCGGGTCGCGGCGGCCGGATCGGCCAGCCGGTGCAGCCGGGCGGTGGCCCGGACGAACTCCTCGCCGGTCAGGAACGAGTACGCAGCGTCTCGTTCGGTAACTAGGCCGACCTTGGCGTAGATGTCCGGGTTATGCCAGCTCGGCGTGCCGCCCACGGTGACCTGCCCGCGCGAGGCCGGGAGGAATCCCGCGATCATGTGCAGCAGGGTCGACTTGCCCGCTCCGTTCGGTCCCAGCAGGCCGGTGACCCCGGGCCCGACGGTCATGGTGATGTCGTTGACCGCGACGACGTTCCCGTACCACTGCGAGACGCCGCGGAGCTCGATGGCCGTCATGTTGCGTCCGCCTTCCGGTAGCGGGTGGCGAGCACGGCGAAACTGGCCGCCAGCAGGACCACCAGGGCCACGCCGTAGGCCGGCCCGTAGCCGCCCAGGTCGGGAACGGGGCCGGGGCTTGTCCCGCCCAGCCACCGCCGCACGCCGTCCAGGATCGTGAACGGGCTGACCAGGCCGCCCAGTTGCGCGCCGGTCGTCGGTATCCCGCCGCTTCCCCCGCTCAGCGGGCCCCGGCCCCGCCCGACCGCGATCAGGATCTCCGAGAGCGTCCAGCTCAGGAAGAAGAAGATCGCGACGGCGCCGGTCGCGTACGCCCGCCGCCCGCTCAGTGAGGCCAGGGCCAGCCCGATCGCGGCTAGCACGACCGCCCACAGCAAGCCGATCGCTAGGCCGGGTATGAGGGCCCTGGTCTCGGCCCAGACGGCGCTGCCGCCATGGGCGGAGGCGATCGTGCCCAGGTACAGGATGAGCAGCGGAATCTCGATCATCGCCAGGCAGGCGGTGGTCAGCGCCGTGAACTTGGCCAGCGGGTAGTCTCCGCGGCGCATGGGCCGCGCGAAGTACAGCGGGAGGACCCGGCTGCGCAGGTCCCTCGAGACCAGCTCGGGGGCCTGGGCGGCCACGAAGATCGTCATGATCAGGACCCGCAACTGGAAGACGTAGGTGTCGTAGGAGAAGGCCCGGCTGCTGCCCCGGGCCACGATGTAGGCGTTGACCAGCGCCGGTGCGCACATGACGGCGAAGGCGCTGACCGGAATGATCTTCGCCCGGGCCCCGCGGCCCAGCCCGAACGCGGCCCGCAAGCTGTAGATGTGCAGCGTCCGCACGATGGCCAGACGGCCCAGCCGGTCACCTTCGTAGGGCTGGTAGCCCAGATCGTGGATGACGCCGGCGGCTTCAGCGGACATCAGAGACCTCCTTCGCCCCGGCGGCCACACCCGCGGGCTCCTCGGCGTCGCGGAACAGTTCCTCGACCCGGTGCCGGCGCTGCTCCAGGCGGGCCAGCGAAAGCTCCAGGTCAGCCACGGCATCGCGGATCACGTCGCAGGTGGCCTCGTCGGTGATCGGGACGAGCAGGCCGCGGCCGGCCGGACGGGGATCGAGGCCCCGGTGGCCGAGTTCGGCGGCGAGGTCGGCCGTGCCGTCGGTGACCTCGACCACGAGCACCTGGCTGGACTGGGTGAAGCTGGTGATGGTGTCGGACCGGAGCAGGCGCCCGGCGTCGATGGCCACCAGATGGTCGCAGATGCGCTCGATCTCGCCCAGCAGGTGCGAGGCGACGACGACCGATATGCCGAACTCCGCGCCGATCCTGGCGATCAGCTCCAGCATGGCTCCCCGCCCGGCCGGGTCGAGCCCGTTGGTCGGCTCGTCGAGCAGCATCAGATGCGGGTCGCCGGCCAGGGCCTGCGCCAGTTTGACCCGCTGCTTCATGCCCGTCGAATAGGTGCCGATCTGCCGGTACCGTTCCTCGTGCAAGCCGACGTGACGCAGTGACTCCGCCGCCCGCTCCTTGGCCGCCACCGCCGGGAGGCCCGACATCCGCCCCATGTGGGTGACGAACTCGGTGGCGGTGACGTCGGGTGGCAGGCAGTCGTGCTCGGGCATGTACCCGACCAGCGCCCGGATCCTCATCCCGTCGCGCTGGCTGTCGAGGCCGAGCACCTGGGCGCGGCCTTTCGTCTGCGGCAGCAGCCCGAGCAGGATCTTGATCAGGGTTGACTTGCCGGCGCCGTTCGCCCCGACGAGACCGGTGATGCCGGGCGGCACACTCATCGTGAGACCGTCCAGAGCCAGCACATTTCCCGGATATCGCTTGGTCAGAACGGTCGTATTGATGACGGCGCCCGGAGAGTCGCCGACCATGGCGTACCTGCTTTCTTCCCGGAGGTGGCCCGGCCACCGGCCGGGGCGCCACGAGTGGCGCATCCCCACGATGGCGGGCGGCCATGGGGCCTGTCGTCGCCCGGCGGAGCGAACTTCCCGTCCCCCCTGGCGCGCTGACCGCCCGCCGCCTACGCCCCCAGGCGTAGGCCCGCTGGGGGACGCGCCCGAGGGGCCGGTGAGGCTACGGTGGAGGGGTGTACACCGAGCCGGACGGCGCGCAGGCCCGGGTGCGGCCGCCGCTGACCAAACGGCTCAAGCTGCGCCACTGGGTCGCGCTCGACTGTCTCGTCGCGGTGCCGGTGGCTCTGACCATGTATGTGACGCTCCACCGGGACTTCAACGGTATGTCCGGACCGCCGATTATCGTGGTGCTGGCGCTGGCGGCCGCCTTTCCGGTCGCGTTGCGCCGCTGCGGCCGGTGCTGGCGCTCGCCGTCCTGCTGGGCGTATCCGTGCTGGTGCAGCTGGCGGTGACCGACAACGCGAACCAGTTCCCGGTCTTCCCGGCCGTGGCTTACGTGATCTATCTGGTGGCGGCCGTCTCCTCCCGTAAGGTGGCGGGGCTGGCGCTGTGCGCCTCGCTCGCCTTCCTCGTCGCCGAGGCGCTCCTGGAGCCGCCGATAGGCGCCGGCGCAGGCAAGGCCGCGATTCCGCTCGCCCTTATCCTGGTCGTGGCGTGGGCCTTCGGGTCGATGATGCGGCAGCGGCGCGCGTATGCCACCGACCTGCAGCAGCAGGCGGCCAGCCAGGCGGTGGCCGAGGAACGGCTGCGGATCGCGCGCGAACTGCACGACGTCGTCGCCCACAGCATGAGCGTCATCGCGGTGCAGGCGGGCTTCGGCCGCTACGTGATCGACGACCAGCCGGCCAAGGCGCGGGAGGCGCTCGGGGCCATCCAGGCCACCAGCCGCGACGCGCTGGACGAGATGCGCCGCATGCTCAGCGTCCTGCGGCAGCCCGAGCCCCGGCAGGCCGGATCGGGCACTGGGCCCAGCCGGCCCTACGGGCTCACCGAGATGATGGCGGAGCCCGGCGGCGGCGCAACGGCGGCCGGGGGAGCCTCCTCGCCGCCGGCGGACGGCGGCACGGACGCTCAGCGGCCTCCCGCGGCCCCCCTGCGGCCCGCTCCGGGCCTGGCCGACCTGGAACGGCTCATTACCCGGGTCAGCCACGCGGGCGTCCACGTGGACCTGCAGGTGAGCGGAGACCGCAGGCCCGTGCAGGCCGGGGTCGACCTGTCCGCCTTCCGCATCGTCCAGGAGGCCCTGACCAACGTGGTCAAGCACGCTGCCACCCCGGACTGCCGGGTCATGCTCGACTACGGCGAGGATGAGCTGAGCATCGAGATCGTCGACGAGGGGCGCGGCTGTGCGCTCCCGGTGGGCGCGAGCGGAGCGCCCGGCTCGGGCCCGGCGGCCGTCCCGTCCGGCCACGGGGTCATCGGGATGGGTGAGCGCGCCCACCTGTGCGGCGGTCAGTTCAGCGCCGGGCCGCTGCCCGGGCGCGGCTTCCGGGTGGCGGCGACCCTGCCGCTGAACGGCGGCCCGGCATGACGCTCCGGGTCGTCGTCGCCGACGACCAGGCGCTGGTCCGGGTCGGCTTCCGGGGCATCATCGACGCGACACCCGGCTTCACCGTGGTCGGCGAGGCCGGCACCGGGCAGGAGGCGGTCGAGGTGACCCGCCGTACGCTCCCGGACGTGGTCCTGATGGACGTGCGGATGCCGGTGATGGACGGCATCGAGGCGACCCGCCAGATCACCCGCGCCCCGGAGACCCGTCACATCCGGACGCTCATCTTGACCACATTCGACCTGGACGAGTACGTCTACGCGGCGCTGCGGGCCGGGGCCAGCGGGTTCCTGCTCAAGGACACCATCCCGGCCGACCTGCTCAGCGCGGTCCGCGTGGTCGCGGCCGGCGACGCGCTGCTGGCGCCGAGCATCACGCGCCGCCTGATCGGCGAGTTCGCGCGCCTTCCGGCCAGCGGGGCGGCCGGCCTGCCCGGCGACAAGCTAGCGGGCCTGACCGACCGCGAGGTCGAGGTCCTCACCCTGGTCGCCCGAGGCATGTCCAACGCCGAAATCGCCGAACACCTGGTCATCAGCCCGGCCACCGCCAAAACCCACGTAGGCCACCTCCTAGCCAAACTAGGCGCCCGCGACCGCGTCCAGCTGGTGATCCTGGGCTACCAGAGCGGCCTAGTAACCGTGGCCTGAGCCTTGCGCTGGCGCCGCGCCGACGAGGGCCGGCCTACCAGTCCCCGTGCCTGCTCGGCCCCGCACTCCGCGCGCCCGCCAGGCAGCCCCTCCAACCACACCGGCACCATTCCGCCCCGGCCAACTCATGATCGCGTGAAGAAAACGTCTTATACGACGGCAAACTCCACACGATCATGGAAAGAACCAGTCGCGGGCAGCGGCAAACTCCACACGATCATGGAAGCCAGGCCCTGCGGCGCCAAGGGCTCGATACCGGCCGCGAATCCAGGCCTCCGGCCTGGGTGAGCGACCGGTGCTATCGGCGAGCACCAACGCGTGCTACGCCGAAGCGACCGATACCGGCCCAGCGAGTCCCGGGCCGAAGGCCCGGGCGAGTGGCCGGTGCCACGGCGAGCACCATGCGCGGGGCGTCGCGGGGGGGTTCGGGGGGTCGCCCCCCGAATTAATGAGCGTAGTGCCCTCTGTAGTACTCGAACACAAACCCGATCACCGTGAACATCGTCATCAGCGCGCCGATCAGGAACAGCCACCAGCCGACCGCGAAGCCGAGGGCGGCCACGGCGCAGGAGAAGCCGACGAACAGCGGCCACCAGCTGCGCGGGCTGAAGAAGCCGATCTCGCCGGTGCCCTCGCTGATGTCCGCGTCCGGCCGGTCCTCGGGGCGCGGCGGAAGCCGCCGGCCCGTGAACAGGACGTAGAACCCGGTCAGGATGGCCAGGCACACGGCGAAGGCGAGCGCCGCGGTGCCGGTCGGGTCCTTCGAGTAGTACCAGTAGACGATGTCGGAGCCGCCGAAGAACGCCGCGCAGCCCAGGAACAGCCAGCCTTCGACCTTCATCCGAGCCTCATCTGTCGTCGCCAAGCATGGTCAGTAATGCCTTCCGTCACTGTTCGGGCCCGGCGGGCGGGGCGGACATCGACTGGCTGAGCTCCCGGGACGCGGTACCCGACTTGATGTGCGGGTAGTGGAGCTCGAACGCGGGCCGTTCCGACCGGATGCGCGGGATCCGGTAGAAGTTGTGCCGCGGCGGCGGGCAGGAGGTGGCCCACTCCAGTGAACTGCCGAAGCCCCACGGGTCCTCGACGTTGACCTTCTCGCCGTAGCGCCACGTCTTGTACACGTTGTAGAAGAAGACCAGGATCGACAGGGTCAGGATCCACGACCCGGCCGAGGAGATCTGGTTGAGGGTCGTGACGTTGCCCGGCAGGTCCGGGTAGTTGGCGGTCCGGCGGGGCATCCCCTCCACGCCGATCCAGTGCTGGACGAGGAACGTCACGTTGAACCCGATGAACAGCAGCCAGAAGTGCAGCTTGCCGATCCGGTTGTCCAGCATCTTGCCGGTCATCTTCGGCCACCAGAAGTAGAAGCCGCCGAACATCGCGAACAGCACCGTCCCGGCCAGCACGTAGTGGAAGTGGGCCACCACGAAGTAGGAGTCGCTGGTCGCGAAGTCCAGCGGCGGCGACGCGAGGATGACGCCGGTGATGCCGCCGAACAGGAACACGATGAGGAAGCCGACCGCGAACAGCATCGGCGGCTCGAAGGTGAGCTGGCCCTTCCACATCGTGCCCGCCCAGTTGAAGAACTTGACGCCGGTCGGCACCGCGATCAGGAACGTCATGAACGAGAAGAACGGGAGCAGCACGCCGCCGGTGGTGAACATGTGGTGGGCCCACACGGTCATCGACAGGCCGGCGATCGAGATCGTGGCCGCGATCAGGCCCTTGTACCCGAACAGCGGCTTGCGGCTGAAGACCGGCAGGATCTCGGTGACGATGCCGAAGAACGGCAACGCGAGGATGTAGACCTCCGGATGGCCGAAGAACCAGAACAGGTTCTGCCACAGGAGGGCACCGCCGCTGGCCGCGTCGAACACGTGCGAGCCGAGCCGGCGGTCGATTTCCAGCACGAACAACGCCGCGGCCAGCGTGGGGAACGCCAGCAGGATCAGCATGCGACGTGAGCAGGGCGTTCCAGGTGAAGATCGGCATCCGGAACATGGTCATGCCGGGCGCGCGCAGGCAGAAGATCGTCGTAACGAAGTTCACGCCGCCGAGGATCGTGCCGAGCCCGGACAATATCAGGCCCATGACCCACATGTCACCGCCGATGCCCGGCGAGTAGATCGCGTTGGTCAGCGGCGCGTAGGCGTACCAGCCGAAGGCGGCCGCGCCGCCTGGGGCCAGGAAGCTGGCCAGCATTATGAGGGCGCCGAACAGGAAGAAGTAGTAGCTCATCAGGTTCATCCGCGGGAACGCCACGTCCGGCGCGCCGATCTGCAGCGGCATGATCACGTTCGCGAAACCGATGAACAGCGGGGTGGCGAACAGCAGCAGCATGAGCGTGCCGTGCATGGTGAACAGCTCGTTGTACTGCTGGTCCGAGACGATGTGGTTCTCGGGCTCCAAGAGCTGGAGCCGGATGATGATGGCCATGATGCCGGCGATTATGAAGATCGTAAACGAGGTGATCAGGTACATGTACCCGATGACCTTGTGGTCCGTGGATGACAGCCAGCCTGCGAGGACCGAGCCCTTCCGCTCCGTCCGTCGCCCCGGGACGATCGGGGTCCCGGTGGCCGGCTGCTGCTCGATCGTGCTCACTGGGCACCACTCCTGGAAACCGTTTTCGATGCCGTCTGCCCGCCGGATGACGTCTTAGCCGCGGCCTGCCGCCCGGCGATCCACTGCTGGAACTGCGCCGGGGTCACGACCTTGAGCGTGAAGAGCATGCGGCTGTGGTACAGGCCGCACAGCTCGCTGCAATGGCCGATGAACGTGCCCGTCTTGGTCAGATTCACGTCGAAGTGGTTCGGGTGGCCGGGGATGACGTCCCGCTTGAACAGGAACTCCGGCACCCAGAACGAATGGATCACGTCGGGCGACGTCAGGTTGAACCGGACCGTCTCGCCGGTCGGGAGCTCGAGCAGCGGCAGCGGCCCCGGGTACATCACGCCGTTCTGGGTGACGTTGTACTGCGGGTAGTTGAACTGCCAGCTCCACTGGTAGCCGACCACGTTGACGGTGACATCCGGCTTGGGTGACAGCTGGTCGATGGTGTTCTCGTCCTTGGCCGTGTAGTAGAAGAGCACCGCGATGAGCACGAACGGCAGGGCCGTGTACAGGATCTCGATCGGCAGGTTGTAGCGCACCTGCGGGGGCAGCCGGTCCGACCGCTTGCGGTGGAAGATCACCGCCCACAGGATGAGGCCCCACACGACGATGGCGACCGCCATGCCGGCGATCCACGATCCCTGCCACAGGTGGAGCGTGATCGCCCCCTGCGTGGTGATGGGATCCGGGAAACCGATACGCGTGAACGTGTCGTTCGTGCAGCCGGTCAGTGCGGTCAGCACCAAGGCGAGGGCGGCCACGCGCGGCACCCAGCGGCGCGGTCTGCCTGCGCGTCCGCGGGCGGGGCGGATGGGAGTCAACGGAAGCCTTCCCAAGGGGTATCTCCGGCTCACGAGCCGGGTGCTCAGGTCCTTCTACAGCGTGTCGTGGAAAACAGTATCGTGCCCGCTCGCCCTGACGTCGGGGACCCCCGGCGTTTCCGCGGACCCCCGGTGACCAGTGCCCGCCGGGGGTTGCGGCACGCGCCCGCCCGGCGGACCAGCATGGTCCGCCGGGAGTGTTTATAACGAAACGGAGCCGCCTGGTTTCATACTGTATTTTCGAGCGTAGGACATATGTGCCGGGGCATTATTGGGCTGTGCGTGATTGGAACAGCGTGGGCGTGATCGGATGAGCAACCGGTGGTTTGGCCGCCGGCCGGAAACAGGGCCAGGGCCGCGGTCAGGAGAGCCCCGGACGGCGGGCTGCCGTCCCGCGGCGCCGGCGACGGCCCCGGGCCCGCGGCGGATGGGCCGCCGCCCGTGCCCGCGCTGACGATCGATGCGCTCGGCCGCAAATGCCCGATCCCGATCATCATGCTGGCCGAGCGCATCAACGAGGTCCCGGTCGGGGCGATCATCGCGGTCCTGGCCGACGACCCGGCCGCGGAGAACGACGTCCCCGCCTGGTGCGCGATGAAGTCACACAACTACGTGGTCACCCAGTCCCTCCCCAAAGGCTGGGCCTTCCACATCCAGCGCGAGTATTAGTGCTGGCCCGGGGGGTCGTCCCCCGGCTAGTGCAGCTTCGAGAACGCGTCGCGGGCGACGGCTAGGGCGCCGGCCGACAGGTCGGTCATGGACACTGGGCCGTAGCCGCCCGTGTTCGACCGGTCGAGCCCGTTCATCTGGACGGTGATCACCACGTTGTGGTAGCGGACGATCGCCGTGGCCATGTCCGTGATCGCCCCGCCAACCTGGTAGACCTGCGTCGCGGTAAACGCGGCCGTGCCGAGACCGGCCACCGTGGTGACCTGGGCCGGCGGAGCGCCGGTCGACCGGGCGGGATTCTCCCGCTGCTGCTGGGCCTGGTCGTACGCGTCGATGGCGGCGAACGTCGCGCTGCCGTCCCCGCTGGCCAGGCCGTTCGGCGAGTAGGCCTGGATGTCCAGCTGGAGCAGGCGGTAGGTGGGGCGCTGATCGAGCGTCCAGTCACACTGGCTGTCCAGCGCGCCGTCGAGGGCGGGCGGGACGGCCATCTTCCGCTGGCCCGGCAGGTACGTGGCCAGCGTCCCGGCCGGGACAGAAGCGCAGGCGTTAGGTACCTTCTGGATCTCGCCCGGCAGGAACGTCGTGATCAGCGAGCCTGGTGTCACGCTCGCCGGACCTGAGCCGCCCTGAAGCGCCAGGACCACGGCCACCACGGCGACGATGACGATCGCGGCCGAACCACCCCACAGCAGCGGGCGGCCGCGCTTTCCGCGGCCGTGGCGGCGGGAGCGGGTCCGGCGCTCCGGCCCGGGCGGGTAGGGCAGGTCATCGTCGATCGGCGAGGCTGAGCGGGACGGAAGTGACCCCTGCTCTGTCACGGCGCGCCTCCGGGGGAAGGGAAATAAGGCCGTGCCTTACGGCGGCGGGCGGGATTGTGCCCTGACCAGCGGCCGGGGCAGGCCCGGCATCGGCATCGACATCGCCGGACCGGGGGAACGCTCGATGCTAGATCCTAGGGCACGGAGGTGGTGGCCCGCGGGAAATCCCGGTGGGCCCACCGGGTTCCGACGCCACTGATCCGTACGGTCCGCGCCGTACCGGAAATCTCGATGGCGATCTCGAGACGGTCCTCGGACAGTCCCTCGGCCAGACCTTCACCCCACTCGACGGCGGTCACCGAACTGGCCGTGTCGGAGTCAAGGTCGAGGTCGTCTACCTCGGCCACGCCGCCGAGGCGGTAGGCGTCCGCGTGCACCAGGGCCGGGCCACCGCCAAGCGGCGGATGGACCCGCGCGATCACGAACGTCGGCGAGGTGATCGGCCCGCGCACGTTCAGGCCCTCGCCGATGCCCTGCACCAGCGTCGTCTTCCCCGCGCCGAGCGGCCCGCTGAGGATCAGGAGGTCACCCGCGCGCAGATGGCCGGCGATGCGGCGGCCCAGCGCGCGCATGTCGTCGGCCGTCGCCACCTGGACCTGCTCGCTGACTACCGGCCCGCTCACTGCCCACCCGCCTCCCCGGCCCGCTTCACCTGTCCGTCCGTGTAGGCCCGCGGCACCCGGGCACCGATGCCGGTGACGATTTCATAGGAAATCGTGCCGAGGTCCTCGCCCCAGGCCTGGGCCGTGGGCTCTCCGTCATCGCCGGGCCCGAAGAGCACCACCTCGTCCCCGGCCGAGACCGGCTCGTCGCCGAAGTCGACCACGAACTGGTCCATGCAGACCGTGCCGGCGATCCGCCAGCGCCGGCCGCGCGCCTGGACCAGCGCGCGGCCCGCCGCCGCGCGCGGTACGCCGTCCGCATATCCCAGCGGCACCAGGCCCAGCGTGGTCTCCGCCGTGGTCACGTAGCGGTGCCCGTAGGACACGCCGGTGCCGGCAGGCACCCGCTTCACCTGAGCCAGCCGTGTCTTCAGGGTCATGGCCGGCCGCAGCCACCCGGGAGCCCCGCCCGGGAGAGTCGACAGGCCGTAGATCGCGCCGCCGAGCCGCACCAGGTCCAGCCGGGCCTGCGGGACGGTCAGCGCCCCGGCCGTGTTGGCGATGTGCCTGACCTCGGGGGCCAGCCCGGCCTTCTCCGCGTAGTCGGCCGCCTCACCGAACCGGGTGATCTGGGCCGCGATCGACGGATGCCCGGGCTCGTCGGCGCACGCGAAGTGCGACCACAGGCCGGTGACCCGGACATGACCCTCGGCCTGGGCGGCCATGGCCGCGTCGACCACCCCGGGCCACTCGGCCGCGGTCGCCCCGCCCCGGCTCAGCCCGGTGTCGGCCTTGAGGTGGAGCCGGCTGGGTGTTCCCGCCGCGGCGGCCGCGCGGGCGATTCGCCGCACCATCGGGACCGACCCGGCGGACAGGTCGATCCCGGCCCGGATCGCGTCTTCGTGCGCGTCGTCGCCCAGCGCCATCAGGCACAGCACCGGCACCGTGATCCCGGCCCGGCGCAGCCGCATCGCCTCCGCGACGTGCACGACGCCGAGCCAGTCGGCGCCGCCGGCCACGGCCGCCCGGCCCGCCTCGGCGATGCCGTGGCCGTATCCATCGGCCTTGACCACGGCCATGACCTGGCTGCCGCTCATGCGCTCCCGCAGCGCGGCCACGTTGCGAGTGATCACGCCCAGATCGACCAGCGCCTGGGCGTGAGGACTGTCCACGGGCCCTTCCATGGGACTCAAGTCTGCCAGCCCGCCGTCACTACCCGGTCCGGCGCGGCGATGATCAGGCCCGGATGGCGCGGATGGCGTCGGGCAGGGCCCGGACGACGTCCGCGGCACCGATGGGCGCGCCTTCCGCGAATGCCCCGTCACCCGCCTCGTCCAGGTCCGCCTCGGTCAGATCGCCGGCTGCCGCCCGCCGCGCCGCGACGCCGTGCAGGAAGGCGGCCGCCATGCCGGCCGCGGCCGGATCGAGACCCTGGGCGAGCAGCGCGCCGGCCAGCCCGGACAGGACATCACCGGTGCCGGCCGTGGCCAGCCAGGGCGTCCCGGTGGCGTTCACCAGGTCGGGCCCGGGTGACTCGGGCGGCGCGGAGATGACGGTGGTCGAGCCCTTGAGCAGCACGGTGACCCCCAGGTCGCGGGCGGCCGCCCGCGCGTGCCGCATTCGCTGGGCCTCGATATCGTCACGGTCGGCGCCGGTGAGACGGGCCAGTTCGCCTGCGTGCGGGGTGATCAGTGTGGGCGCCTGCCGGGGCAGGAGGTCGCGGTGGGCGGCCAGGACGGTCAGGCCGTCCGCGTCGACGAGCACCGGGAGGTCGGTGCGGAGGACGGCCGCCAGCAGCCGGGCGGCGTCCTGGCCGGTGCCCATGCCCGGGCCGACCACCCAGGCCTGGACGCGGCCGGCGGAAGCCAGGAAGTCCTCCGCCGTCACCGCGTGAAAATGGTCGTCCTCGCCGCCCGGCGGGAGGACGGTGATCACGGTCTCCGGCCACCACTGCCGCACGACGTCCACGGCCGGCTGGGCGGAGACGAACCGCACCATCCCCGCGCCGCCCCGGATGGCGCCGCCGACGGACAGGACGGCGGCGCCGGTGAACCGCTCGCTGCCGGACACGAGGCCGACGACGCCCCGCCGGTACTTGTCCGATTCGGCGGTGGGCGACGGCAGCAGCGCGGCGATGTCCGCGGCCTGGGCGGCGGCGACGTCGGGGGCGCCGAGATAGGGGCCGAGCCCGATGTCGACCAGCTCCACCACGCCCGCGTGGGAGGCGCCGGGATCAATGAGCAGCCCCGGCTTCCACGTGCCGAACGTGACGGTCACGTCGGCCCGGACCGCGGGACCGTCCACCGCGCCCGTGTCGGCGTCGACGCCGCTGGGCAGGTCGACCGCCACGACGGTGGCCGTGGAGCGGGCGGCCAGGCCGGCCAGCGCCGCGTACGGTTCCCGCAGGCCCCCCTGGCCCCCGATGCCGAGCATCCCGTCCAGGATCAGGTCAGCCTGGTCGATCGCGGGCGCGACCGCGGGATCGGCGCTGCCGACGATTCTCCCGCCCGCCGCGCACAGCGCGGCCGCTCCGGCCTCATGGGCATGCGATCCGGCCGCGACGGCCACCACCGCCGCACCCCGCCGGGCCAGGCGCGCCCCGGCGTACAGCGCGTCCCCGCCGTTGTCGCCGCTTCCGATAAGAAGGACGATGCGCGAGCCATACACCCCTCGCGCCAGCGCGGCGCACACCGACGCCAGGCCGGCCGCCGCCCGCTGCATCAGCGCGCCCTCGGGCAGCGTGGCCATCAGTTTTTGCTCGGCCGCCCGGACCTTAGCGACTTCATGAGCTTCCCGCATGGCCCAAGCCTGTCATGGGCCTGGCTCAGCAGGCACCCCAGGCGTTCCTACCGGCTGGGAGCCCGGGCCAACGGCCCGGGCGAGCGGCCGGTGCATATCGGCGAGCACCGCACGCGTGCTACGGCCAAGCGACCGTTACCGGCCGCGAATCCAGGCCGCCGGCCTGGGTGAGCGACCGGTGCCACGGCGAGCACCATGCCGGGGCGTCGCGGGGGTTCCGGGGGGTCGCCCCCCGGGCTAACACACCGCTAGGCGGACGGCGTCGGCTACCCGCTGGGCCACACTTTCCGCCTGGGCGACCTCAACCGCCTCGACCATGACGCGGATGGCGCGCTCGGTGCCGCTCGGGCGGACGAGGATCCGGCCGGACTGGCCGAGTTCTTCGGTGGCCGACGCGACGGCCTCGGCCAGCTGCGGCGAGGAGGCCGCGCGCGACTTGTCGCCCGGCACGTTGATCAGCACCTGGGGGTACCTGGTCATGACCTTCGCGGCCTCGGCCAGCGGCAGGCCGCGGCGGGCCAGCACCGCCAGCAGCTGCAGGCCGGTGAGAATCCCGTCGCCGGTGGTCGCGTGCTCGGCCAGGATGATGTGGCCGGACTGCTCGCCGCCCAGCACATGGTGCCCGGCGAGCATGGCCTCGAGGACGTGCCGGTCCCCGACCGGCGTCTCGATGATCTTGATTCCGGCGTCGCTCATGGCCATGCGGAACCCGAGGTTCGACATGACGGTGACGACCACGGTGTCCCCGGCGAGCCGGCCTTGCTCCTTGAGGTCGGTGGCGAGGACGGCGAGGATCTGGTCACCGTCGATGACCCGGCCGTCGGCGTCGACCGCCAGGCACCGGTCGGCGTCGCCGTCGTGCGCGATGCCGACGTCGGCGCCGTGGGCCACGACGGCGCCAGAGACAGCGTCCAGGCAGGTCGAGCCGCATCCGGAGTTGATGTTCAGGCCGTCGGGCGCGACACCGATCGTGATGACCTCGGCTCCGGCCCGGCGAAGCGCCTCCGGCGCAATCCGGTACGCCGCGCCGTGCGCGCAGTCGACGACCACCCGCAGGCCGGACAGCGGCGGCTGGCCGCCGGACAGCCACTCGCCCCCGTCGAGCGACGAAAGCAGATGATGCAGGTAACGCTCCTGCTCGGCCTGGGCGTCGGTGACCCGGCCGAATTCACCCGCCGGGGATTCCGGGGCGCCGTGGGCCAGGAGATCCTCGATCTCGCCTTCGACCGCGTCCGGCAGCTTCAGGCCGCCGCGCGCGAAGAACTTGATCCCGTTGTCCTGGGCCGGGTTGTGACTGGCCGACAGCACGACACCGAAGTCGGCATCGAGCGCCTTGGCCAGGTACGCGACCGCTGGGGTCGGGATCACCCCGAGGCGCAGCACGTCCACGCCCGAACTGGCCAGGCCCGCCACCACCGCGCCCTCGAGGAACTCGCCGGAGGCCCGGGGATCCCGGCCGACCACCGCGACCGGCCGCCGCCCGTTCCCGCCGGGCGAGCCCGAGCACGTGCGCGGCCGCCACGGACAGATCGAGCGCCAGCCGTGCCGTCAGGTCACGTCCAGCCACACCGCGTACGCCATCAGTACCAAACAGCCGACCCATGAGAGGTTGTGCTCCCGCCCCGCCAGGTTTCCGGTCGTATGGAAGACGCGCGACGTCAGCGCTTGGAGTACTGCGGAGCCTTCCGGGCCTTCTTCAGGCCGTACTTCTTGCGCTCCTTGACCCGCGCGTCGCGGGTCAGGAACCCGGCCTTCTTCAGCGCCGGGCGGTTCTCTATGTCGATCAGGATGAGGGCGCGGGCGATCCCGAGCCGCAGCGCACCCGCCTGGCCGGTGACCCCGCCGCCGCTGATCCGGGCGATCACATCGAACTGGGTCTCCGCGCCCAGGGTCACCAGCGGCTCGCCGACGATCTGCTGGTGCACCTTGTTCGGGAAGTACGCCGGGAGCGTCCGCCCGTTGATCTGCCACTGCCCGGTGCCGGGGACGATGCGAACCCTCGCGATCGCTTCCTTACGGCGCCCGGTGCCGGCGCTCTGGCCGGTCGTCACGGGCCTGCGGGCCTGGCCGGGCGCGTCCCCGGGCGTCTCGCTGGTGTACTCGGAGGGGACGTCTTCCCCGAACTCCCCGAGGTCTACGCCTTCAACGCCTGCGTCATCGACGGGCGTCTCCACTGTGGGCTCAGCCACCGTTACTTCCTCGTACTTCCTGGCCTGGAGCTGTCGTCTGCTCGGCTGTCATCTGCGCGCCGCACGACCTGGCCTGCGGCGGACGGGAGGCTGGCATCTACTGCGGGACCTGCGTGATCTCGAAGGGCACAGGCTGCTGGGCCGAGTGCGGATGATCGGGTCCCGCGTACACCTTGAGCTTGCGCAGGGTCTTCCGGCCCAGCGAGTTCTTCGGCAGCATGCCCCTGACTGCCTTCTCGACCGCGCGCTCGGGGTGCTTTTCCATCAGCTCGGCATAGCTGACCGACCGCAGCCCGCCGGGATAACCGGAGTGCCGGTAGGCCATCTTGCGCTCCAGCTTGTTCCCGCTGAGCTCGACCTTGTCCGCGTTGATGATGATCACGAAGTCCCCGGTGTCCACGTGCGGGGCGAAGATCGGCTTGTGCTTGCCGCGCAGCAGCACAGCCACCTGACTGGCCAGGCGGCCGAGAACGACACCGGACGCGTCAACAACGTGCCACTGCCGCGTGATGTCATTGCCCTTGGGGCTGAACGTGCGCACAGTCGAGCCTTTCGCATGTGGGACTTTGGTCAAGACCCGCGTCGCGGAAACCATCCGATGAGGAGACCCGCCACGCTGGCCGCGTCCGCGGCGCATACGCCTGCACGGACGCCACGTGCATGCTCACTACACATGGACGCGAATGCAAAGAATACTCGGTGTCAAGCCTGCTTGGCAAAGCGAGAGCGCGGCAGGGAAATTATCGCGACCACCTTGCCGGGCCAGAGCAGGACGATAACCTCAACTTTATGGGACATCGGGGCAGTGAGGGCTCCCGCACGCCGGCCGACTGGCGCAGCCAGCGGCCGGGGCGTCCTCGCTCGCATGCGGCCCCGGCCCTCGAGACGGGCGACGGAGGCTCCGGCGCCACCGGCGAGGACGACGCCGGCGACGGCGGCGGCTTCGGCAGCGGCGAATGGCAGGCCGCGTGGCCGGCCGCTGGCGACGGCTACACCGACGACGGCCTGGCCGGCCTGGCCCAGGGCTCGGCGGCGCGAGGCCCGGCGCGCGGGTTTCCGCCCGCCCCGGATCAGCCCGATCCCGTGTACCCGACCAGTGACTTCGACTCGTGGAGTCAGGTCCCGGGCCCGACCACCGGATCCTGGGCCACCAACGACGATGCCGCGCAGCGGGGCCACCCCCCTGGGATGAGGCCCCCGGCGAAGCCGGCCACTGGGAGTCCCCCGGCGAAGCCGGGCAATGGGATACCGGGCACGAGGCCGGCGCGTGGGACGGGGAGCACAGCGGCCACTGGAACCAGGGCGCCGCGACGACGGGCAGCTGGGCGACCGCCGCCCCGCAGGCCGGCGCCCCGGGAGGCCGGCGACTGGGCCGATGAGGACCAGGCCGGCGAGTGGGCCGGGGGCGGCGAGGGCGGGCACTGGGAGGGGACGGCCGGCCAGTGGCAGGAACAGGGCGCGCACTGGGACGCGGCGACCGGCCAGTGGCAAGTCCAGGAGGCCCCGGACGGCCAGTGGGAGACAGCGGCCGGGGCATGGCACGGCGGCGGTGGGGCCGGCCCTCATAGCGACGCCTGGGAATCGCCCGGTTACCCGGCCGAATATGACGACGGGTACGCGGAAGAACCGGATGCCGGCGACGAGCCCGGCCCCGGGATAACCCGGCGTCCGCGCGGCCGGGGCCTAAGCGCCACGAACGGGACGAAGACCGGCGCCGCGAAGAAGACGGCCGCGCTCAGGCGCGGGCCGGCCTGCGGATCGAGGAACAGGACCATCATCCTGGCCGCGGCCGGGGCCGTGGTGGTGGCCGCGCTCGCGGCCACGGCCTACACGTTCCTGGCCGGGCATTCGGCTAAGAACTCGCCGAACTCCTCGGCCGTGGCCGCCCCGAAGCTCCCGACCAATCAGCCCACGCCCTCTAACACGTCGGCCGGCGCGAAGCTGGGCAAGTGGCAGTACATCACCAGCCGGGCCACCGACAAGGCGCCGCTTACCGTCGGGGAGCTCTACCCGGCCCAGTTCCTGATCAACGGCAGTTCTTTCGTCAGGACGGTCGACCGCTCGGACAATGACTGCAACGCGGGCCTGTTCGGCTCGCAGCTTCAGGCGGCGGCCCAGAGCAACGGCTGCACGCAGGTGCTGCGCGCGAGCTACATGTCCTCCAGCGGGAAGATGATGGGCACCGTCGGCGTGGTGAACCTGGCCAACGCCACGGACGCCGCCAAGGTGGGCCAGGCCACGGGGGCCGACAACTTCATCACCCCGCTGGCCGGCACGACCGGGCCGACGAAGAACATGAGCAAGGGAACGGGCGTGGTCCAGGCCGAATACAAGGGCCACTACCTGATCCTGATCTTCGCGGAGTTCACGAACCTCAGGTCGCCGTCGACCACGGCGCAGCGTACGGAGCTCGAGACCTTCTCTTCCGACCTGATCAGCGGCAGCGCGAACATCGGCCTGAGCAACCGCATGGTGAACGGGCACCCTTAGCCGGGCGGCGCGCAGCGCAGGCGGCGGGTGGCGGCGGAGCGCGCGGCCAGTTCCGCGTCCGGCGGATAGCGGATCTCTTCCAGGCACAGGCCGTGGGCCGGGACGACGTGCACGGCGTGGTCGCGCTCGGCCGCCGCGAGCACCTGGCCGGGCCAGCCCGGGTCCCGGCGCCCATCCCCGACCGCGAGAAGCGCCCCGACCAGGGCGCGCACCATGTTGTGGCAGAACGCGTCGGCCACGACGGTGGCCACGGCCACGCCGTCGTCCCCGCGGGCCCAGTCGAGGCGGAGCAGCTCCCGGACGGTGGTCGCGCCCTCACGCCGGCGGCAGAACGCCGCGAAGTCGTGCTCGCCGACCAATGTGGCCGCCGCGGTGTTCATCGCCTCCAGGCTGAGCCGGCGCGGATACCAGAGGGTCTCGTTCCGGCGCAGCGGATCCGCCGCCGCAGGATCGTCACACACCTGGTAGCGGTACCGGCGCCAGAGCGCGGAGAACCGCGCGTCGAACCCGTCCGGGGCGGGCGCGAGACCGCGCAGCCGAATGTCGGGCGGCAGCACGCCGGCCATCCGGCGGACCGCGTGGCCGGCCCCGGCCGCCCAGGCCTCGGCGGGCACGTCCACGTGAGCCACCTGCCCGCGCGCGTGCACGCCGGCGTCGGTCCGGCCGGCCACGGTCAGCCGGGGCGGCCCGGCCGATGCCGGCAGCCGGAGAGCGCGGCCCAGCGCCTCCTCGGTGACCGCCTGCACCGTCCGCCGGCCGGGCTGGGCCGCCCACCCGGAGAACCCGGTCCCGTCGTAGGAAAGATCAAGCCGCAGCCGAACGAGATCCGTGTGCACCTGGTCAGCCAGGACGGGCTCCCGGACACGAAGAGACGGGCTGCTCCCGGCGGATACCCGGGAACAGCCCGTCACTTCTGCCTGCGAATCGTTCGGTATCTCAGGCGGTGTCTTTGTCCTTGGCTGACGCCTTGGGCTCGTCGCCTTCGGCATCGGCCTCCGCCGTCCCGGCCGTGTCCACCGCGTCGTCCGCGGTCTCGCCGGCCGCCTCGGATTCCGCGGCGGCCGCCTCGGCGGCGGGCGCCGCTTCCTCGGCCGGAGCGGCGTCCTCAGCGGGAGTGGTCTCCTCGGCGGGCGCAGCCGGAGCCGCCGCGGCCTCTTCCCTCGGCCGGCGGATCCGCCGGCGCGGGCGGGACGAGACCTCGTCGCGCACCAGCTCGATCACGGCCATGGGGGCGTTGTCGCCCTTGCGGGGGCCGATCTTGGTGATCCGGGTGTAACCGCCGTGGCGCTCGGAGAAACCCGGCCCGATCTCGGTGAAGAGCGAGTGCACGATTCCCCGGTCGGGAACGACCGTGAGCACCTGCCGCCGGGCGTGGATGTCACCCCGCTTCGCGAACGTGATCAGGCGCTCGGCCACCGGGCGCAGCCTGCGCGCCTTGGCCTCGGTCGTGGTGATCCGCCCATGCTCGAACAGTGCTGCGGCCAGGTTCGACAGGATATGCCGCTGGTGGGCCGAGCTACCGCCCAGCCGCGGCCCTTTCGTGGGCGTGGGCATCTGATCCCTCTTCTCGGTGTGTCAGTGTCGTGCTACGCGAGACGTCAGTACTGCTCGGTCTCGACGTAGCTGTCGTCCTCGTCGGGCGCGTAGTTGTCCACCGCGCTGCTCGGGTCGAACCCGGGCGGGGAGTCCTTGAGCGCCAGACCCATGTCGATCAGCTTCTGCTTGACCTCCTCGATGGACTTCGCACCGAAGTTGCGGATGTCCAGGAGATCCTGCTCGCTGCGTGAGACCAGCTCGCCAACCGTGTGGATGCCCTCGCGCTTCAGGCAGTTGTAGGAGCGCACCGTGAGGTTGAGGTCCTCGATCGGCAGGGCCAGGTCGGCGGCCAGCGCCGCGTCCGTGGGCGACGGGCCGACGTCGATGCCCTCGGCATCCACGTTGAGCTCACGGGCCAGCCCGAACAGCTCGACGAGGGTCTTGCCGGCGCTGGCCACGGCGTCCCGCGGACGGATGGAGGCCTTGGTCTCCACGTCGAGGATCAGCCGGTCGAAGTCGGTCCGCTGCTCGACTCGGGTGGCCTCGACCTTGTAGCTCACCCGGGTAACCGGTGAGTAGATCGAGTCGATGGGCACCCGGCCGATCTCCTGGCCGGGCTGCTTGTTCTGCGTCGCCGAGACGTAGCCGCGGCCGCGCTCGACGGTCAGCTCCATCTCCAGCTTGCCCTTGCCGTTCAGCGTGGCGATGTGCAGGTCCGGGTTGTAGACCTCCACGCCCGCCGGAGGCGTGATGTCCGCCGCGGTAACCACGCCCGGTCCCTGCTTACGCAGGTACATCACGACCGGCTCGTCGTGCTCGGACGAGACGACCAGGCCCTTGAGGTTGAGGATGACGTCGGTGACGTCTTCCTTCACACCCGGCACCGTGGAGAACTCGTGCAGCACTCCCTCGATCCGGATGCTGGTCACGGCCGCGCCCGGGATGGACGACAGGAGCGTCCTCCGGAGCGAGTTGCCGATCGTGTACCCGAATCCCGGCTCCAGCGGCTCGATGACGAACCTGGACCGGGAATCGCCTATCTGCTCTTCCGTCAGGGTGGGACGCTGAGCGATAAGCATGTGCCCTTCCTTCCCGCGACGCCCGCTATTTGACAGTCGCGACTTCGCGGCCGGCCCTTCGGCCGGCCGCTCCGCCGGGCCGGGCCCGGCGGACTATCTATTTACTTAGAGTAAAGCTCAACGATGAGCTGTTCCTGCACCTGGGTGTCGATCTGCGCCCGGACCGGGAGCGAGTGCACCAGGATGCGCATCTGGTCGGGAACGACCTCGAGCCACGCCGGGACCTGACGCTCGCCGACTTCGGCCAGCGCCACGACGAACGGGGTCATCTCCCGCGACTTCCCCCGGACCTCGACGATGTCGCTCTCGGCCACCCGGTAGGAGGGGATATCCACCTTGCGGCCGTTCACGGTGATGTGCCCGTGCCCGACGAGCTGCCGGGCCATGTCGCGGCTCTTGGCGAAGCCCGCGCGGTACACCACGTTGTCCAGGCGGCTCTCCAGGATCTGGAGCAGGTTCTCGCCCGTCTTGCCGTGGCGGCGGGTCGCCTCTTCGTAGTAGTTGTGGAACTGCCGCTCCAGCACGCCGTACATGCGGCGAGCCTTCTGCTTCTCCCGGATCTGGAGAAGGTACTCGCTCTCCTTGGGCCGGTTCCTGCCGTGCTCACCCGGCGGGTACGGCCGGATCTCGATCGGGCACTTCGGCGAGTCGCACTTCGCGCCCTTCAGGAACAGCTTCATCTTCTCGCGGCGGCAGCGCTTGCAGTCTGCGCCAGTGTCTCGAGCCATCTGCTCTTCTAACTCCTCAGACCCGGCGCCGCTTGGGCGGGCGGCAGCCATTGTGCGGAACCGGGGTGACATCCTGGATCGAACCGACCTCCAGGCCGGTCGCCTGCAGCGACCGGATGGCGGTTTCCCGGCCCGAACCGGGACCCTTGACAAAAACGTCGACCTTGCGCATGCCGTGCTCCATGGCCCGGCGGGCGGCGGCCTCCGCGGCCATCTGCGCGGCGAACGGCGTCGACTTACGTGAGCCCTTGAACCCGACCTGGCCCGACGACGCCCATGAGATGACGTTTCCGGTCGGGTCGGTGATCGAGACGATCGTGTTGTTGAACGTGCTCCTGATATGGGCGTGCCCGTGGGCGACGTTCTTCCGCTCCTTGCGGCGCACCTTCTTGGCGCCCGCCGTGCGGCTCCTTGGCGGCATGTGCTTTTAACTCCTGGAGGTGGTCGGTCCTAGCGGACTACTTCTTGCCGGCCTTCTTCTTGCCGGCCACGGTCTTCTTCTTGCCCTTGCGGGTGCGGGCGTTGGTCTGCGTCCGCTGGCCGTGCACAGGCAGTCCGCGGCGGTGCCGGATTCCCTGGTAGCAGCCGATCTCGATCTTGCGCCGGATGTCGGCCTGAACCTCACGGCGCAGGTCGCCCTCGACCCGGTAGGTCGCGTCGATCCAGTCACGGAGACGGACGAGGTCGTCTTCGCTCAGCTCGCCGACCCGGGAGTCGGGGCTGACCCCAGTGGCCTGCAGCGTCTCCAGGGCCCTGGTCCGGCCGATGCCGTAAATGTAGGTGAGCGCGACCTCCAGCCGCTTCTCGCGGGGGAGGTCGACGCCGACTAGACGTGCCATCTGCGGGCAGTGCTCCTTCGGTTTGTGGAGGTCCTTCGCGCCGCGTCCCGGCCCCTGCCCGGGCCGGCCCCGGCCTCCTCCGGGGGTGAGGTCAGCGTCAGCCGACCTTGCGGTGCGCGTCTTTTAGTTGTTCCGCCGGGGCTGTCTCAGCCCTGGCGCTGCTTGTGCCGAGGATCTGAGCAGATGACCATGACGCGGCCATGCCGGCGGATGATCCGGCACTTGCTGCAGATCTTCTTGACACTCGGCTTGACCTTCACGGTCCTATCTCCTCATGGGCGGGCCGCCCCGTGGACGGCCCTGTGTGCTCGCTCGTTGTTCGGCTTACTTGTACCGGTACACGATCCGGCCGCGGCTCAGGTCGTAGGGGCTTAGCTCCACCACAACCCGGTCGTCGGGCAGGATGCGGATATAGTGCATCCGCATTTTCCCGCTGATGTGAGCGAGAACATGGTGCCCGTTGTCCAGCTCCACCCGGAAGAAGGCGTTTGGCAGGGACTCGACAACCGTGCCTTCAATCTCGATGGCGCCGTCTTTCTTGGGCATATCCTCCGCGTTTCGCTATCCGGCTCAGCCGCGCGCGTCGAGCACGCGGCGTTGCATTGCTACATTTTCTGCCTGGCCGCCTCACCGACCTCGCGGCCTGGTGGTCCGAGGCGGGATGACTGCCGACGCGACTTCGCGGTAAAGCTACGCGAGAAGACAGCCCATGGGCCGCACGTGAGTTTACGCGAAACGCGCCGTCAATGCGAACTGGCGTCCGCAGCCACCGGCGCCGCGGACGGGCTCAGCGGCCTGCGCCGCCGGGTCAGGTTCCCGTCCGCGAAGTGTACAACCGACCGGGGGCGGGTTTTATGCCGCGCCGTCCTTCCGGTGACCCGGGCGGTCCGGCCCGGGCAGGCCGGTGGCCGGCAGCGCGCCCGTCGACGGAGGCCGGCGCAGCGAGGCGTCGGGCAGCTGGTACTGGCGGAGGTCGACGTGGGGCAGGTCGGCGAGCAGGGCGTCGAGGTCGTCCAGCGTGCGCGCGGCCATCGCCGCGTCCACCCGCTGATCGAACTCCTCGGTGCTCAGCCGTCCGGCGGCGTAGTGCTCAGCCAGCGCGGCAGCGACCCGGTCGCGGTCGGCATCAGAGGCGCGGATCCGTCCAGCCGGCATCGGCGTCATCCTCCCTGCCTCCTCCCTGCCTCGGCGGGTGAGGCCGGCCCCGGGCCTAGTGCCGGAGCCTCTCTTCTGAGAGTGCCCCCTCGGGCGGCCGATCCGGCAAATGATGCGGGCGCCGATCGCCGCGAACCCGGCCTGGCCGCCATCTTCCGCCGTCAGGACCCAGGGGCCGTCCGGGGTTATCGCGACCGTGTGCTCGTAGTGTGCCGCCGGGCTCCCGTCCGCGCTGACCACCGTCCACCCGTCGTCCAGCAGCTCGGTCTCCGGGCTGCCCAGCACGACCATCGGCTCCACGGCCAGCGCCATGCCCTCCCGCAGCCGCGGCCCCCGGCCGGGGCGGCCGTAGTTCGGCACGGGCGGCTCCATGTGCATCGCCGTGCCGATCCCGTGCCCGACGTACTCCTCGACGATGCCGTACGGGCCCGCGCCGCGGACGGACTCCTCCACGGCGTGCGAGATGTCGGTGAGCCGATGGCCGGCCTGGGCCTGGGCCAGTCCGTGCCACAGCGCCGTCTCACACACCTGGAGCAGGCGGGCCCGCTCCGGGGCGATCTCGCCGACGCCGACGGTGAGCGCCGCGTCCCCGTGCCAGCCGTCGACGATGGCGCCGCAGTCGATCGAGATGATGTCCCCCTCGCGGAGCACCTTGTCCGGGCGCGGGATGCCATGCACGATGACCTCGTTCACCGAGGTGCAGATCGATGCGGGATACCCGTGGTAGCCCTTGAAGGACGGCGTGGCCCCGGCGATGAGGATTTCGCGTTCGGCCAGCTCGTCCAGGTCGGCGGTGCTGATGCCGGGCCGCACCGCCTCACGGAGCATCTGCAGCGTGCGGGCCACCACCAGGCCGGCCCGGCGCATGGCCAGGATCTGCTCGGGGGTCTTGATCTGTATCCCGGACCTGGATTTCATCGGCGTCCCCATCTCATCAGCGGGCGAACGGCCGCAGCGCGGCGAGCGCCCGCTCGGTGACCTCCTCGACCGGGCCAGTCGCATCGATGCCAATGAGAATTCTTTCGTCGGCGTAGTAGGCGACCAGCGGCGCGGTCTGTTTCTTGTAGACCTCGAGACGGTGCCGCACCGTCTCCTCCCGGTCATCGTCGCGCTGGAACAGCTCGCCGCCGCAGGCGTCGCAGATCCCCTCCCGGGTCGGCGGATCGAAGAGGATGTGCCAGACGCGCTCGCACCGGCGGCAGGTGCGGCGCCCGGACAGCCGCCGCACCACCTCGTCCTCGTCCACGATCAGCTCGAGCACCACGGTGAGCCGGGTGTCCCAGTCCGACAGCAGCTTCTTCAGCGTCTCGGCCTGCGGCACGTTCCGCGGGAACCCGTCCAGCAGGAACCCGGTCTGCGCGTCGCCCTCCCCCAGGCGGTCACGGACCATGGCGATGGTGACCTCGTCAGGCACCAGGTCGCCCCGGTCCATGAACTCCTTGGCCTGGCGGCCGAGCGGTGTCCCGTTGGTGACATTGTGCCGGAAGATGTCACCTGTCGATATTTTCGGGATCGCCAGGTGCGTCGCTATGAACTGGGCCTGTGTCCCCTTGCCCGCTCCGGGGGGCCCGACGAGGACGATGCGCACTACCGGAGGAAACCCTCATAGTTGCGCTGCTGCAACTGGCTCTCGATCTGCTTCACCGTGTCGAGGCCGACACCGACCATGATCAGCAGGCTTGTGCCGCCGAACGGGATCTGGTTACTCACGTTCATCAGCGCGAACGCCACCATCGGGATCAGGCCGATCATCGCGAGGTACAGCGAGCCCGGCGCGGTCAGCCGGGTGAGCACGTAGTTCAGGTACTCCGCGGTCGGCCGGCCGGGCCGGATACCGGGGATGAAGCCGCCGTACTTCTTCATGTTGTCGGCGACTTCGGTCGGGTTGAACGTGATCGACACGTAGAAGTAGGTGAAGCCGACGATCAGCACGAAGAAGGCGATCATGTAGAGCGCCGAGGACGAGGAGGCCACGTAGCGGTCGATCCAGGCGACCCAGCCCTGCGGCTTGGTCTGGTTCCCGAACAGCGACGCCGCGAGCTGCGGGATGTACAGCAGCGACGACGCGAAGATGACCGGGATGACGCCCGCCTGGTTGACCTTCAGCGGAATGTAGGTGGACGTGCCTCCGTACATCCGCCGCCCGACCATGCGCTTGGCGTACTGGACGGGAATCCGCCGCTGCGCCTGCTCCATGAACACCACGAACGCGACGATCGCGATCAGCACGACGACCACGACGCCGGTGACGAAGGCCGACTTCGTGCGGTAGATCTCCAGCAGGCCACCGGGGATGACCGCGATCACCTGGGTGAAGATGAGGATCGACATGCCGTTGCCGACACCACGGTCGGTGATCAGCTCGCCCAGCCACATGATCACCGCGGTGCCGGACACCATGGTGATCACCATGGTCGCGATCGTGAAGATCGACGAGTTCGGTATCAGGGACTGGGAGCAGTTCGGGAACAGCAGGCCGGACCGGGCCAGCTCGACGTATCCGGTGGACTGCAGCACCGCGAGCCCGATGGTCAGGTACCGGGTGTACTGGGTGATTTTCGCGGTGCCCGCCTGGCCCTCTTGCTTCAGGGCCTCGAGCCGCGGGATGACCACGGTGAGCAGCTGCAGGATGATGCTGGCCGTGATGTACGGCATGATGCCGAGCGCGAAGACGGACATGCGCAGCAGCGCGTTCCCGCTGAGCAGGTTGACGAGCTGGTAGACGCCCGCCGATGCCCCGCTGGTCGTCGCGGCGCCCGCACAGATGGTGACGGCCTTTTCGGAGATGCCCGGGGTCGGTACCGCGGCCCCGAACCGGAACAGCGCGATGATGCCGACGGTGAACAGCAGCTTCCTGCGCAGGTCGGGCGTCCTGAACGCCCGGAGGAAGGCGGTCAGCATGCGCAGTCCTCAGTTCGATTGATCAATGTCTTCCAGCCGCTCCTGGTCGGTCTGCCCTCAGGTCGCGAGGATCCCGCCGAGCCGGCCATCAGGTCCGCCGGCTTCGCACGGCCGACGTGACGCCGTCCAGCAGTGTCAAGCGGCTCCCGTATCCTACCCGGCCGTTCAGGCATTGTCTTCTCCCAGAAGGTCTGAGCGCCCGCCTGCGGCGGGCGCTCAGAACCGGAAAATAGCAAGGCGGGGCGGGGGTTCAGAGCTCAGTGACCGAACCGCCCGCGCCGACGATCCGCTCCCGGGCGGTGGCCGAGAACTTGTGCGCGCTGACCCGCAGCGCCACCGCGATCTCGCCGTCGGCCAGTACCTTGACCCGCTCGCCCTTGCGAATGGCGCCCTTGGCCACGAGGTCCTCGGGGGTCACGTCGCCGCCCGACGGGTAGAGCTCCGCGAGCCGGCCGGTGTTGACCACCTGGTAGCTCGTGCCGAACCCGGCGTTGGAGAAGCCCTTCAGCTTCGGCACCCGCCGGTACAGCGGCATCTGGCCGCCCTCGAAGCCGAGGCGCACGGTGTTGCGGGCCTTGGTGCCCTTGGTACCCCGGCCCGCGGTCTTGCCCTTCGACGCCTCGCCGCGGCCGACCCGGGTCTTCGCGGTCTTCGCGCCCGGCGCCGGCCTGAGGTGGTGAAGCTTCAGGCCGCGGCCAGTCGCGCTGCCCTCGGCCGCACCCCCGGCGGCGTCGCCCGCCGTCTCTTTCCTTGCTGCCATATCAGTCCACCTCCTCCACGCTGACCAGGTGACGCACGGCCTTGATCATGCCGCGGAACTCGGGCTTGTCCGGCTTGACGACGACCTGCCCGATCCGCCTCAGCCCGAGCGAGCGCAGCGAATCACGCTGCCACTCGTGCCACCGATCTTCGACTTGATCTGGGTGACCTTCAACTGTGCCATGGTGACGCTCCCGCCTAGCTCGCCGCGGCCGCGCGCGCCCGGAGCATCGCCGCCGGGGCGACGTCCTCGATCCGCAGACCGCGCTTGGCCGCGATCTCCTCGGGCCGGTTCAGGCTCTTCAGCGCGGTCACCGTCGCGTGCACGACGTTGATCGGATTGGAGGAGCCGAGCGAGCGGGACAGCACGTCGTGAATGCCCGCGCACTCCAGGACGGCGCGCACGGGGCCGCCGGCGATGACGCCGGTTCCGGGGCTGGCCGGCTTCAGGAGCACGACACCGGCCGCGTCCTCGCCCTGCACCGTGTGCGGGATGCTGCCGGCGATGCGCGGCACCCGGAAGAAGTGCTTCTTGGCCTCCTCGACGCCCTTGGCGATCGCCGCGGGCACCTCCTTGGCCTTGCCGTATCCGACGCCCACCATGCCGTTGCCGTCGCCCACCACGACGAGCGCGGTGAAGCTGAACCGGCGGCCTCCCTTGACCACCTTGGCCACCCGGTTGATGGTGACCACGCGCTCGAGGTAGGCGGGCTGCTTGTCGGCCCCGCCGCCACGACGGTCGTCGCGGCGGTCACGCCGCTCGCCGCCGGGGCCGCGACGCGGAGCTCCTGGCATTAGTTCGTCCTCATCTCACGTATAGCTCTGTCACGGGCCATCAGAATTCCAGCCCGCCTTCCCTGGCCGCCGCGGCGAGCGCGGCCACCCGGCCGTGGTAGGCGTAGCCGCCGCGGTCGAAGACCACGGCGGCGATGCCCGCCTCGGCCGCCCGCCTCGCCAGCAGTTCGCCGACGCGGCTGGCCTGGGCCGTCTTGTCACCCTCGCCGCCGCGGATTGTCTCGTCCAGCGTCGACGCGGAAGCCAGCGTCCGGCCCGCCGTGTCGTCGACGATCTGCGCGAACATGTGCCGCGCGGAGCGGTTCACGACCAGCCGGGGCCGCGCCGCGCTGCCGCTGACCTTCTTGCGGACCCGCAGGTGCCGCCGGGCCTGCGCCGCGGCGCGGGCACTCAGGCGCCGCCCGCTGCGCGCACGCGACCTGGTCTTCGTGCTAGCCATGGCTACTTCCCAGCCTTCCCGACCTTGCGGCGAATCTGCTCGCCCTGGTACCGCACACCCTTGCCCTTGTATGGATCGGGCTTGCGCAGCTTGTGGATCTTCGCCGCGATCTCGCCCACCTGCTGCTTGTCGATGCCCTCGACGACGAACCTGGTGGGCGCCTCGACACGGAAGCTGATGCCCTCCGGAGGGGTAACCATCACCGGGTGGCTGTAGCCGAGGGAGAACTCGAGGTTGCTCCCCCGCGCCTGGACGCGGTACCCGACCCCGACGATCTCCAGGGTCTTGCGGTAGCCATCGGTGACCCCGGTGACCATGTTGGCGATCAGGGTCCGGGACAGGCCGTGCAGCGCGCGGACCTTGCCCTCGTCATTGGGCCGGGTGACCCGGATGACGTCGTCCTCGCGGACGATGGTCAGCGGCTCCGGCACCGTGTGCTGGAGCGTTCCCTTCGGGCCCTTGACCGTGATGTCGCGCCCGTCGATGGTGACGTCGACGCCGCTGGGTACCGTCACGGGGAGCCGTCCGATTCTTGACATAGCCGCTCCCCCTTACCAGACGTAGGCGAGGACTTCGCCGCCCACGCCGCGCCGGTTGGCCACCTTGTCGGTCATGAGGCCGTTGGACGTCGAGATGATCGCGACGCCCAGGCCGCCCAGGACCTTCGGCAGGTTGTCCTTCTTCGCGTACACCCGAAGTCCCGGCTTGGACACGCGCTTGATGCCCGCGATCGAGCGCTCGCGCGAGTTGCCGTACTTCAGGCTGACGACCAGCTTCCTGCCTACCTCGGCATCTTCCACTCGCCAGCCGGCGATGTAGCCCTCCTGCTGGAGGATTTCGGCGATGTGGGACTTGATCTTCGAGTACGGCATCGCCGCCGTGTCGTGGTACGCGGAATTCGCGTTGCGCAGACGGGTCAGCATGTCTGCGATCGGGTCGGTCATCGTCATGGCCTGGTGGCCCTCCTCACCGCGGTTTCCTGGCGGACCTTCGGTGTGGTCAGTGGGTGCGCGGTGCGCACCCAAGTCGGTCTGTCTCTGAGTGGCGGCCGTGCTGGCCGCCGTTGGTTGTCGTCTACCAGCTGGACTTGGTGATGCCCGGTAGTTCGCCGCGGTGCGCCATCGAGCGGAAGCAGATGCGGCACAGGCCGAACTTGCGGTACACGGCCCGTGGCCGCCCGCAGCGCGAGCAGCGCGTGTAGCCGCGCACCTTGAACTTCGGCGTCCGCTTTGACTTAACGATCAGCGCCGTCTTCGCCACTGTCAGCCCTCCCTGAAGGGGAATCCGAGGCGCCGCAGTAGCGAGCGGCCTTCCTCGTCGTTGGTCGCGGTTGTGACGATGGTGACGTCCATGCCGCGCTGCCGGTCCACCCGGTCGGGGTCGATCTCGTGAAACATGAGCTGCTCGGTCAGGCCGAAGGTGTAGTTGCCCCGGCCGTCGAACTGCCGGTCGGACAGCCCGCGGAAGTCACGGATCCGCGGCAGGGCGATCGTGAGCAGCCGATCGCAGAACTCCCACATCCGGGTGCCCCGGAGGGTGGAGTACGCCCCGATCGGCATGCCCTCGCGCAGCTTGAACTGGGCGATGGACTTCTTGGCCCGGGCCACGGCCGGCTTCTGGCCGGTGATGAGGGACAGGTCCCGCACCGCGCCTTCGATCAGCTTGGCGTCCCTGGCTGCCTCACCGACACCCATGTTGACGACGATCTTGGCCAGGCCGGGCACCTGCATGACGTTGCTGTACTTGAACTCCTCACGGAGCCCCGGCACGATCTCGCTGAGATAGCGCTCCTTGAGGCGCGGCGTGCCCGGCTCGGGCGGCCCCGCCGTGGTCGCTTCCCTCGTCGCTGCTGGCATCAGATGTCCTTACCACTCGGTCGCGCAATGCGGACCTTCTTGCCGTCGTCGCCGAACCGGTAACCGACCCGGGCCGGCTTCTTCGTGTCCGGGTCGATCACCTGCACGTTGCTCACGTGAATCGGCGCTTCCTGGTGGACGATGCCGCCCTCCTTCGCGCCGCGCATGCCCTGGGTGACCTTGGTGTTCTTCTTCACCATGTTCACGCCCTGGACCAGCACCCGCTCACGCTCGGGGTAGGCCGCGATGACCGTTCCCTCGCGACCGCGGTCACGCCCCGCCACGACGATCACGTGATCGCCCTTCTTGATCTTCACTAGAGCACCTCCGGCGCGAGCGAGATGATCCGCATGAACCGCTTCTCGCGCAGCTCGCGGCCGACCGGGCCGAAGATACGGGTCCCGCGGGGATCGCCGCCGTCCCTGATCAGGACGGCCGCGTTCTCATCGAAGCGGATATAGGAGCCGTCACCACGGCGGCGCTCCTTACGGGTACGTACGACGACGGCCTTGACGACGTCGCCCTTCTTCACGCCGGCCCCGGGAAGAGCGTCCTTCACGGTAGCCACGATGACGTCGCCGATGCCCGCGTATCGCCGGCCGGAGCCGCCGAGCACACGGATGCAGAGGATCTCCTTGGCACCCGTGTTGTCGGCGACCTTAAGCCGCGACTCCTGCTGGATCACGTCAACTCCTGCTTCTTCACGCCGGGCATCGCGGCCGGCGGGTTTTGCTTACTTGGCCTTTTCGAGGATCTCGGCGACGCGCCACCGCTTGGTGGCGGAGATCGGCCGGGTCTCCATGAGCAGCACACGATCGCCGATGCCGCAGGCATTGGCCTCGTCGTGCGCCTGGTACTTCTTGGTACGGCGGATGACCTTGCCGTACTTGGGGTGCTTCACGCGGTCCTCGACCTCGACCACGACGGTCTTGTCCATCTTGGCGCTGGTCACGAGGCCCTCGCGGGCCTTGCGATAACCACGCTTCACGTCCGCGTCGACAGCGGTCCCCGTGTTCTCACTCACTCTGGTCCGCCTCCTCGTCGCCGGCGTTCCCGGCGTTCACTCCCGTCTCGGTCTTCCGCGCGGCGCGGCGCGGCGCCGGGCCGGCTCGCTGGCCGGCTCCGGCTCCTCCGCGACCTCCACGACGATGCCGAGTTCGCGCTCCCGCATCACCGTGTAGATGCGGGCGATCTCCTTGCGGACGGCGTGCAGCCGCCCGTGGTTCTCCAGCTGGCCGGTGGCACCCTGGAAGCGCAGGTTGAACAGCTCTTCCTTCGCCTCGGCCAGCTTGCTGCCGAGCTCGTCTTCCGTGTTCGTCCGCAGCTCGTTGGCGGTCAGGCCCGTTGCCATCACGCCTCACCAACCTCTCGCTTGACGACCCGGCCCGTTTTTAGCAGGCACAGCATCGGGAGCTTGTGGGTGAACATCAAGCTTCGCCCACCTCTCGCTTGACGACCCGGCACTTCATCGGGAGCTTGTGGATGGCCCGGCGGAGTGCCTCCTTGGCCACCGGCTCGTCCACTCCGGACAGCTCGAACATGACCCGGCCCGGCTTGACGTTGGCCACCCACCACTCCGGTGATCCCTTGCCGGAACCCATCCGCGTCTCGGCCGGCTTCTTGGTCAGCGGCCGGTCCGGGAAGATGTTGATCCACACCTTCCCGCCACGGCGGATGTGCCGCGTCATGGCGATACGGGCGGCCTCGATCTGCCGGTTGGTCACGTAGGAGTGCTCAAGCGCCTGGATCCCGAACTCACCGAAGGCCACGTGCGTACCGCCCTTGGCCATGCCATGACGGTCCGGCCGGTGCTGCTTGCGGTGCTTAACCCTGCGTGGAACAAGCATGTCCTAGCCCTCCGCCCCGGTTGGGCCCGAGCTGGCCGGGGCCTCGGCCGGGGCCGCGGGAGCCGCCGGGCTGCCCGCACCCGCACCGCGGTCGGGCCGCTCGCCTCGCTCACGACGCTCCGGGCGGTCCGGGCGGTCCGGGCGGTCCGGGCGGCGGCGCGGCGGGGGGCCACCCGGCCGGTCACGGCGCGGGCCGCCGGCTCGCGCGGCCGCCGCCGCTGCCTCGCGGGCCGCGCGGGTGGCGGGCGCCTCGCCCTTGTAGATCCAGACCTTCACGCCGATCCGGCCGAACGTCGTACGGGCCTCGTAGAAGCCGTAGTCGATGTCGGCGCGGAGCGTGTGCAGCGGCACCCGTCCCTCGCGGTAAAACTCCGAGCGCGACATTTCCGCGCCGCCGAGGCGGCCGGAGCACTGCACCCGGATGCCCTTGGCGCCGCCCTTCATCGCGCTCTGCATCGCCTTGCGCATGGCCCGGCGGAACGAGACGCGGCTGGACAGCTGCTCGGCAACACCCTGCGCGACGAGCTGGGCGTCGATCTCGGGGTTCTTGACCTCGAGGATGTTGAGCTGGATCTGCTTGCTGGTCAGCTTCTCGAGGTCGCCGCGGATGCGGTCCGCCTCGGCGCCGCGGCGCCCGATGACGATGCCGGGACGGGCGGTGTGGATGTCGACCCGCACCCGGTCCCTGGTCCGCTCGATCTCGACCTTGGAGATGCCGGCCCGCTCCATGCCCTTCTGAAGCATCCGGCGGATGGCCACGTCTTCCGCGACGTAGTCCTTGTAGAGCTTGCCGGCATACCAGCGGCTCTTGAAGTCGGTGGTGATGCCAAGCCGGAACCCATGCGGGTTCACTTTCTGTCCCACTAGCGAGTCCCTCCCTCGGCCTCATCCGAGACGATCACCGTGATGTGGCTCGTGCGCTTGTTGATCCGGTACGCCCGGCCCTGGGCCCGCGGCCTGAACCGCTTGAGCGTCGGGCCCTCGTCGACCCATGCCCTGCTCACCACGAGCGCGCCACGGTCGGACCGCCGGTCGGGCGTCCCGGCATTGGCGATCGCGCTGGCGAGCACCTTGCCGACCGGCCCGCTGGCTGACTGCGGCGCGAAGGCGAGCACCGCCTGGGCCTGCTCGGCGGGCATCCCGCGGATCAGGTCCACCACCCGGCGGGCCTTCCGCGGCGTGACGCGCACGTAGCGCGCCTTTGCCCTCGCTTCCATCAGTTTCTCCGTCTCTGCATGCGTCAACAGGATCTAGCGCCGACTGCGCCGATCGTCCTTCACGTGGCTGCGGAACGTCCGCGTGGGCGCGAACTCCCCGAGTTTGTGGCCGACCATCGACTCGGTGATGAACACCGGGATGTGCTTGCGGCCATCATGGACGGCGATCGTGTGGCCCAGCATCGCCGGGATGATCATCGAACGCCGGGACCAGGTCCGGATGACGTTCTTGCTGCCCTTGTCGTTTTGCGTCTCCACCTTCTTCATCAGGTGGTCGTCGACGAAAGGGCCCTTCTTAAGGCTACGAGGCATCGGGTACTGCTCCTACCGCTTCTTCCGGCCACGGCGGCGGCTGATCAGCCGGTCGCTTGGCTTGTGTGCTGGCCGGGTCCGGCCTTCTGGCTGGCCCCATGGGCTGACTGGGTGGCGCCCGCCGGAGCTCTTGCCCTCGCCGCCGCCGAGTGGGTGGTCAACCGGGTTCATCGCGACGCCGCGCACGGACGGCCGGCGTCCCTTCCACCGGTTGCGTCCCGCCTTGCCGAGCTTGATGTTGCCCTGCTCGGCGTTGCCGACCTCGCCGACCGTCGCGCGGCAGTCGACCGCGACCCGCCGGATCTCCCCCGACGGCATCCGGAGCTGCGCGTAGCCGCCCTCCTTGGCGAGCAGCTGCACACCGGAGCCGGCCGACCGGGCGATCTTGGCGCCGCCGCCGGGCCGCATCTCGATGGCGTGCACGACGGTGCCGGTGGGGATGCTGCGCAGCGGCATGCAGTTGCCCGGCTTGATGTCAGCGCCCGCACCGCTCTCCACCCGGTCGCCCTGAGCCAGGCCCTGGGGGCAGATGATGTAGCGCTTCTCGCCGTCCGCGTAGTGCAGCAGCGCGATCCGGGCGGTCCGGTTCGGGTCGTATTCGATGTGCGCGACCTTGGCCGGCACACCGTCCTTGTCGTGACGGCGGAAGTCGATCAGCCGGTAGGCGCGCTTGTGGCCGCCCCCCTGGTGCCGCGTCGTGATCCGGCCGTACACGTTCCGGCCACCCTTGGAATGCAGCGGCCGCACCAGCGACTTCTCCGGCTCGTCCCTGGTGATCTCGGCGAAGTCGGAGCCGCTGGCGCCGCGCCGGCCCGGCGTGGTCGGCTTGTACTTACGGATAGCCATGAGTGCTCAAATCTCCTGTATCGTGGCCTGCCGCTAGCGGACCGGGCCGCCGAAGATATCGATCCGGTCGCCTGCGGCCAGGGTGACGATCGCGCGCTTGGTGTCAGCCCGCTTGCCCCAGCCGTTCCGGGTCCGGCGGCGCTTGCCCTTCCGGTTCACGGTGTTGACTCCGGTCACCTTGACCCCGAAGACTTCCTCGACAGCCAGGCGGACCTCGGTCTTGTTGGCGTCCGGCGCCACGATGAAGGTGTACTTGCCCTCATCGAGCAGCCCGTAGCTCTTCTCCGAGATCACCGGCCGCACGAGGATGTCCCTCGGGTTGTCGCTGCCCCTGCTCATTCTGGGCTGCCTCCTCGCGCTTGACGCGCCGCGGTCCACGAACGCCCGCAGCGCCTCGGCGGTGAAGACCACCTGGTCGGCGGCGAGCACGTCGTAGGTGTTGAGCTGCTCGTCGGCCAGCACGTGCACGCCGGCCACATTCCGCAGGCTCTTCCTGGTCAGCTCGTCGTCGCGGCGGATGACCACGAGCACGTTGAACGTGCCGCGGCCGGCGCCGGTGGCCGAGCTCAGCACGGCGAGCGCATCCTTCGTCCTCGGCGCCTCGCCGCCGACGAATTCGCTCACCACCAGCACCCGGCCGTGCCGGGCCCGGTCGGACAGCGCACCGCGCAGCGCGGCCGCCTTCATCTTCTTGGGCGTCCGCTGCGCGTAGGAACGCGGCTGCGGGCCGTGGACGACGCCGCCCCCGGCGTACTGGGGAGCGCGCAGGGAGCCCTGACGCGCCCGGCCGGTGCCCTTCTGGCGGTACGGCTTCTTGCCGCCGCCGCGGACCTCGCCGCGCGTCTTGGTCGCGTGCGTGCCCTGACGCGCGGCGGCCAGCTGCGCCACCACGACCTGGTGGATCAGCGGGACGTTGACCTTCGCGTCGAAGATCTCGTCGGGGAGCTCGGCGGTCTGGTTCTTACCACCGGACGGGCCGACCACGGTGACGGTGGTCATCAGGCCTCCCTCGAGTTCGTGGCCAGCGGGGCCTTAGCGGCGCTGCGCACCAGGACGAGCCCGCCGGTGGCACCCGGCACCGCGCCCTTGATCAGCAGCAGCCCGCGGTCAGCGTCGGCGGCGTGCACGGTGAGGCTCTGCACGGTGGTCCGCGCGGCGCCCATCCGGCCCGCCATGCGCACGCCCTTGAACACCCGGCCCGGCGTGGCACAGGCTCCGATGGAGCCGGGCGACCGGTGCTTGCGCTGGGTGCCGTGGGACGAGCTGAGGCCCTTGAAGCCGTGCCGCTTCATGACGCCCGCCGTGCCCTTGCCCTTGCTGGTCCCGGTGACGTCGACGAGCTGACCCGCCTCGAAGACCTCGGCCGTGACCTCCTGGCCGACCTGATATTCCGACGCGTCGTCCGTGCGCACCTCGCCCAGGTACCGGCGCGGTGTCACGCCGGCCTCGGCGAACAGGCCCGCGACCGGCTTGGTCACCTTCCGCGGGTCGATCTCGCCGAAGCCCATCTGGACGGCCGAGTAGCCGTCCCGGCCGGGCGTCCGCACGGCGGTCACGACGCACGGACCCGCCTTGACGACGGTGACGGGCACGACCTGCCCGTTCTCGTCGAAGACCTGGGTCATGCCGAGCTTGGTGCCCAGGATCCCTTTCATCTGCTTGGCCATGTCGGTGCGTCCCTCAGAGCTTGATCTCGATGTCGACACCGGCCGGCAGGTCGAGGCGCATCAGCGAGTCGACCGTCTTGGGCGTCGGATCGATGATGTCGATCAGCCGCTTGTGCGTCCGCATCTCGAAGTGCTCCCGCGAGTCCTTGTACTTGTGCGGGGACCGGATGACGCAGTACACGTTCTTCTCGGTTGGCAGCGGCACCGGGCCGGCCACGCGCGCGCCGGTCCTGGTCACCGTGTCGACGATCTTGCGCGCCGAGTTGTCGATGACCTCGTGGTCATATGCCTTGAGCCGGATGCGGATCTTCTGTCCCGCCATTGGCCTATTCCTGTCCTTCGCTTCAGTGCCGCTGTGCCCTAGCGTGTTTCGGCGGCCGGGCCGGGTCGGCCCGGCCGCCGTAACAGCCGCTACTTGATGATCTTCGTGACCCGGCCGGCGCCGACGGTGCGGCCGCCCTCCCGGATCGCGAAGCGCAGCCCTTCCTCCATGGCGATGGGCTGGATGAGCTCCACCTTCATGTCGGTCCGGTCACCCGGCATCACCATTTCGGTGCCCTCGGGCAGCTGAACCACGCCGGTCACGTCCGTCGTGCGGAAGTAGAACTGCGGCCGGTAGTTGTTGAAGAACGGCGTGTGCCGTCCGCCCTCGTCCTTGGACAGGATGTAGACCTGGCCCTCGAACTCGGTGTGCGGGGTGTTGGTGCCCGGCTTGATCACGACCTGGCCGCGCTCCACGTCCTCGCGCTTGATGCCGCGCAGGAGCAGGCCCACGTTGTCGCCGGCCTGGCCGTCGTCGAGGATCTTGCGGAACATCTCCACACCGGTGACGGTGGTCGTCATCGGCTTTTCCTTGATGCCGATGATGTCGACCGTCTCGCCGGTCTTGATGACGCCGCGCTCGATCCGGCCGGTCACCACGGTGCCGCGGCCGGTGATGGAGAAGACGTCTTCAACGGGCATCAGGAACGGCTTCTCGATCTCGCGCACCGGCTGCGGGATGCTCTCGTCGCAGGCCGCCATGAGCTCGGTGACCTTCTCGCTCCACTCGGCGTCACCCTCGAGCGCCTTGAGCGCCGACACCCGCACCACGGGCACGTCGTCGCCGGGGAACTCGTACTCGGTGAGCAGGTCGCGAACTTCCAGCTCGACGAGCTCGAGGATCTCCTCGTCGTCGACCATGTCCGCCTTGTTGAGGGCTACGACGATGTACGGCACGCCAACCTGGCGGGCGAGCAGGACGTGCTCGCGCGTCTGCGGCATCGGGCCGTCGGTGGCCGCCACGACGAGGATCGCCCCGTCCATCTGCGCGGCACCAGTGATCATGTTCTTGATGTAGTCCGCGTGACCGGGGCAGTCCACGTGTGCATAGTGGCGCTTCTCGGTCTGGTACTCGACGTGCGAGATCGAGATCGTGATCCCGCGCTCCTTCTCCTCCTTCGCGTTGTCGATCTGGTCGAAGGGGGTGAAGGGATTGAGATCCGGGTACTTGTCGTGCAGCACCCGGGTGATCGCCGCGGTCAGCGTCGTCTTGCCATGGTCGATGTGCCCAATGGTGCCGATGTTGACGTGCGGCTTGGTCCGCTCGAACTTGGCCTTCGCCACTGGTATCTCCTCGTTGCGATCGGCCCCACCTCGGTGGGGCTCAGGCGCTCCCGTCGGGCGCCGTGATTTCTGACGTTCTTGCTGTTCTGCTGCTACCTACTCGCCGCGGGCCTTGGCGATGATTTCCTTCGCGATCGTGGGCGGCACCTCGGCATACGAGTCGAACTGCATGCTGTAGTCCGCCCGGCCCTGAGTACGGCTCCGCAGGTCCCCCACGTAGCCGAACATCTCCGACAGCGGCACGTGGGCCTGGATGATCCGGGCCCCGGAGCGTTCCTCCATGGCCTGGATCTGGCCCCGCCGGCCGTTGAGGTCGCCGATGACCTCGCCCATGTACTCATCGGGCGTCCTGACCTCGACGGCCATGATCGGCTCGAGCAGCACCGGGCTGGCCTGGGCGGCCGCCTTCTTGAACGCCATCGAGCCCGCGATCTTGAAGGCCAGCTCGGAGGAGTCCACCTCATGGTAGGCACCGTCGGTCAGCGTGACCTTCACGTCGACCATCGGGTACCCGGCGAGCACACCGAACTCGGCGGCCTCCTGGCAGCCCGCGTCGACCGACGGGATGTACTCCCGCGGGATGCGGCCGCCGGTCACCTTGTTCTCGAACTCATACCCACCGCCGTCGCCGCCGGTCGGCTCCAGGTTGATGACGACCCGGCCGAACTGGCCGGACCCGCCGGTCTGCTTCTTGTGGGTGTACTCGACCTTCTCGACCTTCTTCCGCACGGTCTCCCGGTAGGCGACCTGCGGCCGGCCGATGTTGGCCTCGACCCTGAACTCGCGGCGCATCCGGTCGACCAGCACCTCCAGGTGCAGCTCGCCCATGCCCGCGATGATCGTCTGGCCGGTCTCCTCGTCGGTCCTCACCTGGAAGGTGGGGTCCTCCTCGGCCAGGCGCTGGATCGCGGTGCCCAGCCTTTCCTGGTCGCTCTTGGTCTTCGGCTCGACCGCCACGTGGATCACGGGCGCGGGGAACGTCATCGACTCGAGGATCACCGGATTCTGCTGGCTGGACAGCGTGTCACCGGTCGTGGTGTCCTTCAGGCCCATCACCGCGACGATCTGCCCGGCCACCGCGATGTTGCGCTCCTCGCGCTTGTTCGCGTGCATCTGGTAGATCTTGCCGATCCGCTCCTTGCGCCCCTTGATCGTGTTCAGCACGCTGCTGCCGGTCTCCACCGTGCCGGAGTAGACCCGGATGTAGGTCAGCTTGCCGAGGTGCTGGTCGGACATGATCTTGAACGCCAGCGCCGAGAACGGCTCCTCGGGGTCGGCGTGCCGCTCGACCACGGTCTCCTCGTTGCCGACCGCATGCCCCTGGATGGAGGGAATGTCAACCGGGCTCGGCAGGAAGTCCACGATCGCATCCAGCATCGGCTGGATGCCCTTGTTCTTGAACGCGGTCCCGCACAGCACCGGCGTCACGCCGCCCGCGATGGTGACCCGCCGGATGGCCGCGACAAGCTGCTCCTCGGTGGGCTCGGTGCCCTCCAGGTACAGCTCCATCATCTCCTCGTCGTTCTCGGAGACGGCCTCCAGCAGCCGGTCACGCCATTCCCGCGCGGCGTCGGCGTGGTCGTCCGGGATCGCGACGACGTCGTACTTGTCGCCCTTGCCCTCGGTCTGCCACAGCAGCGCGCGCATCCGGATCAGGTCGATGACGCCGCGGAAGTCGGACTCGACGCCCCACGGCAGCTGCACGACCAGCGGCGTGGCGCCGAGCCGGTCGACGATCATGTCGACGCAGCGGTGAAACTCCGCGCCGACCCGGTCCATCTTGTTCACGAAGCAGATCCGGGGCACGCCGTACCGGTCAGCCTGCCGCCACACCGTCTCCGACTGGGGCTCGACGCCGGCGACGGCGTCGAACACGGCTACGGCACCGTCCAGCACGCGCAGCGAGCGCTCGACTTCGACGGTGAAGTCCACGTGCCCGGGCGTGTCGATGATGTTGATGGTGTGGTCGCGCCACGTGGTGGTCGTGGCCGCGGAGGTAATCGTGATCCCCCGCTCCTGCTCCTGCTCCATCCAGTCCATGGTGGCCGCGCCCTCATGGACCTCACCGATCTTGTAATTGATGCCGGTATAGAAGAGAATCCGCTCGGTCGTCGTCGTCTTGCCCGCGTCGATATGCGCCATGATCCCAATGTTGCGGACCTTGGCCAGATCTACGGCCGTCTTGGTGGCCACGGTAGTGTGCCCTCGTTCCCTAAGCTCTTGAAATTCACCAGCGGTAGTGGGCGAACGCCTTGTTCGACTCGGCCATCTTGTGCGTGTCCTCGCGCCGCTTCACGCTCGCGCCCAGACCGTTGCTCGCGTCGAGCAGTTCGTTCATCAGCCGCTCTGTCATCGTCTTCTCGCGCCGCCCCCGCGCGTACTGCACCAGCCAGCGCAGCGCCAGCGTGGTGCTGCGCGACGCGCGCACCTCGACCGGGACCTGGTAGGTCGCGCCGCCCACCCGGCGGCTGCGCACCTCCAGCGTCGGCTTCACGTTGTCGAGAGCGCGCTTCAGCGTGACCACGGGGTCGTTGCCGGTCTTGTCCCGGCAGCCCTCGAGCGCCCCGTAGACGACCCGCTCGGCCAGCGACCGCTTGCCGTCCTTGAGCACCTTGTTAGCCAGCGCCGTGACGAGCGGCGAGCCGTAAACCGGATCGGTGACGAGCTGCCGCTTCGTCGCTGGGCCCTTGCGCGGCATGTCAGCTCTTCTCCTTCTTCGCGCCGTAACGACTACGCGCCTGCTTGCGGTTGCGCACACCCTGCGTGTCGAGCGAACCGCGGATGATCTTGTACCGGACACCGGGCAGGTCGCGCACCCGGCCACCGCGGACGAGCACGATCGAGTGCTCCTGGAGGTTGTGCCCGACACCGGGGATGTAGGCGGTGACCTCGATCTGGCTGGTCAGCCGGACCCTCGCCACCTTGCGCAGCGCCGAGTTCGGCTTCTTCGGCGTGGTCGTGTAGACACGCGTGCACACGCCGCGGCGCTGCGGGCTTCCCTTCAGCGCCGGCGTCTTGGTCTTCGCCACCTTCTCCTGGCGGCCCTTGCGGACAAGCTGCTGGATCGTGGGCACCGAGTCTCCGTCTTCCCTCTGTCTTCGCTGGCGCGCCGGGGCGCGTCTCTTCCTGCCAATCCGCGCGGTCTAGCGCGGCTTACACCTGCACGTTTAGCTTCTCCACCGACCCCCGAGGTCGGGCGTGTCGCTGCCCTCGGGTCGTACCCGGCCCATGACGAGCCGAACCAGTCTTGGGGAGAAAACCGAGCGGCCATGGCTATCCGGCCTGTACCCGGCCCTAAGGCTCTGGGCTCACAGCCGTCCCGCCTGCTGGCACTGCACACGTGTCCGCCGCATGACGGGCACGAAGACACAGGTTACCCACGCTAAGCCCCTCTGGTCAAAATGAGGCCCAGCCTGAGATCCGCTGTGACGCAACTAGTCTACACAACGTTGCGACCCCCGGATTCATTTCCCGCAGGCAGCGTGGGCTCCCTGCGAACCCCGGGCTGGCAGCCGGGCCGGGGCACCACGCGAAAGGCTCCTGGGCGAGACGGGACGCCAGCCACCTCCCGTTCGGAATCATGACCGCCCATCATGCCGAAGGCCCCGGGAACGAGCCCCGGGGCCTTCGGTGATGCGAGCCGCTGTTACCGGTTGTAGGAGCCGAAGTCGTACTCCTCGAGCGGGACGGCCTCGCCGGAGCCCTGCTGCCCGAACGCGTACGCCTCTTGCTCGGAGTAGGCGCCGGCCGGGTACGCCGACGAGCGCGCGTCCTCGGTCGGCTCGACCCGGACGTTCCGGTACACCTGCATACCGGTCCCGGCCGGGATGAGCTTCCCGATGATGACGTTCTCCTTCAGCCCGAGCAGCGAGTCCGACTTGGCGTGGATCGCCGCGTCGGTCAGGACCCGGGTCGTCTCCTGGAACGAGGCGGCCGACAGCCACGACTCCGTGGCCAGCGACGCCTTGGTGATCCCCATCAGGACCGGACGGCCGGACGCCGGCGTCCCGCCCTCGCTGACCACCGCGCGGTTCAGTGCCTCGAACCGCGGGCGCTCGACGAGCTCGCCCGGCAGCAGTTCGGTGTCGCCGGACTCCAGGACGTTCACCCGCTTGAGCATCTGGCGGATGATGATCTCGATGTGCTTGTCGTGGATCGAGACCCCCTGCGACCGGTACACCTCCTGGACCTCGTGGACCAGGTGCAGCTGCACCGCCCGCGAGCCCAGGATCCGGAGCACCTCGTGCGGGTTCACCGCGCCGAAGACGAGCTGCTGCCCGACCGACACGTGCTCCCCGTCGGCCACGAGCAGCCGGGACCGCATGCTGACCTGGTAGGCGATCTCCTCCGCGCCGTCATCCGGCACGACGATGATCTTCCGGGTCTTCTCGGTCTCCTCGATCTTGACCCGGCCCTCCACCTCGCTGATCGGCGCCAGCCCCTTGGGGATGCGCGCCTCGAACAGCTCCTGGATTCGGGGCAGGCCGTGGGTGATGTCCTGGCCGGCCACGCCTCCGGTGTGGAAGGTACGCATGGTGAGCTGCGTACCGGGCTCGCCGATCGACTGGGCGGCGACGATGCCGACGGCCTCGCCGACGTCCACTAGCTTGCCGGTGGCCAGTGACCGGCCGTAGCACGCGGCGCAGACGCCGGTCTTGGCCTCGCACACCATTGCACTGCGGGTGCGGACACCGTCCACCCCGGCCGCGACCAGGCGATCGATCATGGTCTCGGTGGTGTCCTCACCCCCGGCCGCGATCACCTCGCCGCCCACCTCGACGGCCTCGGCGATCGTGCGGCCGGTGCCCGTGTTGTCGATGTTGGGCAGCTTGCGCAGGTTGCCCGCGGAGTCCCGGTCGGCGATCTTCATGACGATCGACCGGTCGGTCCCGCAGTCATCCTCGCGGACGATGACGTCCTGCGCCACGTCCACGAGCCGGCGGGTGAGGTACCCGGAGTCGGCGGTCCGCAGCGCGGTGTCCGCCAGGCCCTTGCGCGCGCCGTGCGTGGAGATGAAGTACTCCAGCACGGACAGGCCTTCCCGGAAGCTCGACTTGATCGGCCTCGGGATGGTCTCGCCCTTCGGGTTGGAGACCAGGCCACGCATGCCGGCGATCTGCCGGACCTGCATCGGGTTACCACGGGCACCGGAGTTGACCATCATCCAGACCGAGTTGGTCTCGGGGAAGGCCGCCTCCATGTCCTGCGCGACGTCGGCGGTGGCGTGCGTCCAGATCTCGATGAGCTCCTGACGGCGCTCGTCGTCGGTGATCAGGCCGCGCTCGTACTCACGCTGCACCTTGTCGGCCCGGCGCTCGTAGTCCTCCAGGATGCGCTGCTTGTTCGGCGGGGCGATGACATCCTCGATGGCGATCGTCACGCCGGACCGCGTGGCCCAGTGGAACCCGGCGTCCTTGAGCGCGTCGAGCGCCGCGGCCACCTCGACCTTCGGGTAACGCTCGGCGAGCTCGTTGATGATCACCGTCAGCTGCTTCTTGCCGACCTCGTAGTTCACGTACGGGAAGGCGGCGGGCAGCGTCTCGTTGAAGATCGTCCGGCCCAGCGTGGTCGACAAGCGGAACGGCTCACCGGCCACGTAGTCGTCCGGCATCGTCATGCCGCGGGGCGGTGTGACGTTCTCCAGCCGGATTTCGACCCGCGCCTGCAGGTCGAGCTCGCCGCGGTCGTAGGCCATGACGGCCTCCGACGTCGACGCGAAGCTGCGCCCGGTGCCAGGCGCACCCTCGGTCTCCCGCGTCAGGCAGAACAACCCGATGATCATGTCCTGGGTGGGCATGGTCACCGGCTTGCCGTCGGCCGGCTTGAGGATGTTGTTGGTCGACAGCATCAGGATCCGCGCCTCGGCCTGCGCCTCCGCCGACAGCGGCAGGTGCACGGCCATCTGGTCACCGTCGAAGTCCGCGTTGAACGCGGTGCAGACGAGCGGGTGGATCTGGATCGCCTTGCCCTCGACCAGCTGCGGCTCGAACGCCTGGATGCCGAGCCGGTGCAGCGTCGGCGCCCGGTTCAGCAGCACCGGGTGCTCGGTGATGACCTCCTCGAGCACGTCCCACACGACCGGCCGCGCGCGCTCCACCATCCGCTTGGCGGACTTGATGTTCTGCGCGTGGTTCAGGTCGACGAGGCGCTTCATGACGAACGGCTTGAACAGCTCGAGCGCCATCTGCTTGGGCAGGCCGCACTGGTGCAGCTTGAGCTGCGGGCCGACCACGATGACACTGCGGCCGGAGTAGTCGACGCGCTTGCCGAGCAGGTTCTGGCGGAACCGGCCCTGCTTGCCCTTGAGCATGTCGGACAGCGACTTCAGCGGGCGGTTGCCCGGTCCGGTGACCGGGCGGCCGCGGCGGCCGTTGTCGAACAGCGAGTCCACGGCCTCCTGGAGCATCCGCTTCTCGTTGTTGACGATGATCTCGGGCGCGCCCAGGTCCAGCAGCCTCTTCAGCCGGTTGTTCCGGTTGATGACCCGGCGGTACAGGTCGTTCAGGTCCGAGGTCGCGAACCGGCCACCGTCGAGCTGGACCATCGGCCGCAGGTCCGGCGGGATCACCGGGATGCAGTCGAGAACCATGCCCATCGGGCTGTTGCGGGTGTTGAGGAACGCCGACACGACCTTGAGCCGCTTCAGCGCGCGGGCCTTCTTCTGGCCCTTGCCGCTGCGGATCGTCTCGCGCAGCGACTGCGCCTCCGCGTCGAGGTCGAAGGTCCCCAGCCGGTCCTGGATCGCCTGGGCGCCCATGCCACCGCGGAAGTAACGGCCGAAGCGGTCGCGCATCTCGCGGTACAGCAGCTCGTCGCCCTCGAGGTCCTGGACCTTGAGGTTCTTGAACCTGCTCCACACCTCGTCGAGGCGGTCGAGCTCCTTTTGCGCGCGGTCGCGAATCTGCTTGCACTCGCGGTCGCAGCTCTCCCGCACCTTGCGGCGGGCGTCGCCCTTGGCCCCGGCCGCTTCCAGCTCGGCCAGGTCGGCCTCGAGCTTGGCCTGCCGGGCCTCGATGTCCGCGTCGCGGCGCTGCTCGATCTGCTGCCGCTCGACGGAGATCTTCGCCTCCAGCGACGGCAGGTCACGGGCCCGCGCCTCGTCGTCGACATGTGTGATCATGTACGCGGCGAAGTAGATGACCTTCTCCAGGTCCTTCGGCGCCAAGTCGAGCAGGTAGCCCAGACGGCTCGGCACGCCCTTGAAGTACCAGATATGGGTCACCGGCGCGGCCAGCTCAATGTGGCCCATCCGCTCACGCCGCACCTTGGCGCGGGTAACTTCCACGCCACAGCGCTCACAGATGATGCCCTTGAACCGGACACGCTTGTACTTACCGCAGTAGCACTCCCAGTCCCGGGTCGGGCCGAAGATCTTCTCGCAGAAGAGCCCGTCCTTTTCCGGCTTGAGGGTGCGGTAGTTGATGGTCTCCGGCTTCTTCACCTCACCGTGCGACCACTGCCTGATGTCGTCCGCCGTTGCGAGGCCGATTCGTAGGTCGTCGAAGAAGTTGACGTCCAGCACTTGCACTTCCCCTGGTTAGATCCGGATTTTGAGCGTGGCCGGGCAGCCCCGCGATGCGGGGCTGCCCGAGGTGCGCTCAGACCTCTTCAACGCTGCTCGGCTCACGCCGCGACAGGTCGATGCCGAGTTCCTCGGCCGCACGGAACACGTCCTCATCGGTGTCCCGCATCTCGATCGCCGCGCCGTCGCTCGACAGCACCTCCACGTTGAGACACAGCGACTGCATCTCCTTGATGAGCACCTTGAAGGACTCGGGAATGCCCGGCTCCGGCACGTTCTCGCCCTTGACGATGGCCTCGTACACCTTGACGCGGCCGAGGACGTCGTCGGACTTGATCGTCAGCAGCTCCTGCAGGGCGTAGGCGGCGCCGTACGCCTCCAGTGCCCACACCTCCATCTCACCGAAGCGCTGACCGCCGAACTGCGCCTTCCCGCCCAGCGGCTGCTGGGTGATCATCGAGTAGGGGCCGGTCGAACGGGCGTGGATCTTGTCGTCCACGAGGTGCAGCAGCTTGAGGATGTAGATGTAGCCGACCGCGATCGGGTCCTTGAACGGCTCACCGGTCCGGCCGTCGAACAGCCGCGCCTTGCCACTCGAGCCGACCAGCTGCTGGCCGTCCCGGTTCGGCAGGGTGCTGCCGAGCAGGCCGGTGATCTCCTCCTCGCGGGCACCGTCGAACACCGGCGTGGCCACGGGTGTTCCCGGCTCGGCACTGTCGACCGAGACGGAGCGCAGCCGCGCCTTCCACTGCTCGTCACCGGTGTCGACCTGCCAGCCGGTCTTGGCCACCCAGCCCAGGTGCGTCTCGAGGACCTGGCCGACGTTCATACGGCCGGGCACGCCGAGCGGGTTGAGCACGATGTCCACCGGCGTGCCGTCCTCGAGGAACGGCATGTCCTCCACCGGCAGGATCTTCGCGATCACGCCCTTGTTCCCGTGGCGGCCCGCGAGCTTGTCGCCGTCAGTGATCTTGCGCTTCTGGGCGACGTACACCCGGACCAGCTCGTTCACGCCCGGCGGCAGCTCGTCGCCGTCTTCCCGGGTGAAGACCCGGACGCCGATGACCTTGCCTTCCTCGCCGTGCGGCACCTTCAGTGAGGTGTCGCGCACCTCGCGCGCCTTCTCACCGAAGATCGCACGGAGCAGGCGCTCCTCCGGGGTCAGCTCGGTCTCGCCCTTCGGGGTCACCTTGCCGACCAGGATGTCGCCGTTGACCACTTCCGCGCCGATCCGGATGATGCCCCGGTCGTCGAGGTCCGCGAGGACCTCCTCGGACACGTTCGGGATGTCGCGGGTGATCTCCTCGGGACCCAGCTTGGTGTCCCGGGCGTCGACCTCGTGCTCCTCGATGTGGATGGAGGAGAGGACGTCGTCCTGGACCAGCCGCTGGGACAGGATGATCGCGTCCTCGTAGTTGTGGCCCTCCCACGGCATGAACGCCACGAGCAGGTTCTTGCCCAGCGCCATCTCACCGTTGTCGGTGCACGGCCCGTCGGCGAGCACCTGGCCCGCCTCGACCCGGATGCCCTCTTCCACGATGGGCTTCTGGTTGAAGCAGGTGCCCTGGTTGGACCGGCGGAACTTGGAGACCAGGTAGGTCTTGCGGGTGCCGTCGTCGGCCATGACCGTGACGAAGTCGGCGCAGACCTCCTCGACCACGCCCGCCTTCTCGGCCACGATGACGTCGCCCGCGTCGACGGCGGCCCGGTACTCCATGCCCGTGCCGACCAGCGGTGCCTCACTGCGCAGCAGCGGCACGGACTGGCGCTGCATGTTGGAACCCATCAGCGCGCGGTTCGCGTCGTCGTGCTCGAGGAACGGGATCATGGCCGTGGCCACCGACACCATCTGGCGCGCGGACACGTCCATGTAGTCGACGTCGTCCGGCTTGATCAGGTCGACCTCGCCGCCCTTCCGGCGGACCAGGACGCGATCCTCGGCGAACGAGCCATCCTCGGCGAGCGGCGTGTTCGCCTGCGCGATGACGTGCCGGTCTTCCTCGTCGGCGGTCAGGTAGTCGATCTGGTCGGTTACCTTGCCGGCGCGGATCTTGCGGTACGGCGTCTCGACGAAGCCGAACGCGTTGACCCGGGCGTAGGAGGACAGCGAGCCGATCAGGCCGATGTTCGGCCCTTCCGGCGTCTCGATCGGGCACATCCGGCCGTAGTGGCTGGGGTGCACGTCCCGGACCTCGAACCCGGCCCGCTCACGGGACAGACCGCCCGGGCCCAGCGCGGACAGCCGCCGCTTGTGGGTCAGCCCGGCCAGCGGGTTCGTCTGGTCCATGAACTGGGAGAGCTGGCTGGTGCCGAAGAACTCCTTGATGGACGCGACGACCGGCCGGATGTTGATCAGGGTCTGCGGCGTGATCGCCTCGACGTCCTGCGTCGTCATCCGCTCCCGGACCACCCGCTCCATGCGGGCCAGGCCGAGCCGGACCTGGTTCTGGATCAGCTCGCCGACCGTGCGCAGCCGCCGGTTGCCGAAGTGGTCGATGTCATCGGTCTCCAGCGGGATGGTGGCCGTGCCGACCTTCATCTCCTCCTCACCGGCGTGCAGCCGGACGAGGTATTCGATGGTGGAGACGATGTCGTCCTCGGTCAGCGTGCCCTGCCGGAGCGGGGAGTCGAGCCCGAGCTTCCGGTTGACCTTGTACCGGCCGACCTTGGCCAGGTCGTAGCGCTTGGAGTTGAAGTACAGGTTCTCCAGCAGCGCCTGCGCCGACTCACGGGTCGGCGGCTCACCCGGCCGCAGCTTGCGGTAGATGTCGAGCAGCGCGTCGTCCTGGCCGGTGGTGTGGTCCTTCTCCAGGGTCGCGCGCATCGACTCGTAGCCGCCGAAGCGCTCGAGGATCCGGGCGTCGTCCCAGCCGAGCGCCTTGAGCAGGACGGTGACGCTCTGCTTGCGCTTGCGGTCGATGCGGACGCCGACGGCGTCCCGCTTGTCGATCTCGAACTCCAGCCAGGCGCCCCGGGACGGGATCACCTTGCAGCTGTAGATGTCCTTGTCGGAGGTCTTGTCGACCTGGCGGTCGAAGTAGACGCCCGGCGAGCGGACCAGCTGCGAGACGACCACGCGCTCGGTGCCGTTGATGATGAAGGTGCCCTTGGCGGACATGAGCGGGAAGTCGCCCATGAACACCGTCTGGCTCTTGATCTCACCCGTGGTGTTGTTGATGAACTCCGCCGTCACGAACATGGGGGCGGAGTAGGTCATGTCCTTGTCCTTGCACTCATCCGATGAGTACTTGGGCGGCTCGAACCGGTGGTCACGGAACGAGAGGGACATGGTTCCCGAGAAGTCTTCGATGGGACTGATCTCCTCGAAGATCTCCTCGAGCCCGGACTGCTCAGGGACATCCTTGCGCCCTGCCGCCTTCGCGGCCTCAACCCGGCCCTTCCACCTTTCGTTGCCCAGCAGCCAGTCGAACGACTCGGTCTGGAGGGCCAGCAGGTCCGGAACCATCAGGGGTTCCTGGATACGTGCGAAGGAGACGCGGCGGGAGTTAGAAGCGGAGGCGCTGCGCGATGCTGCCAACAGGGATCCTTCCGAACTTGTGGCGGACCTATCACCGCACGCACGCCAAACGCCCTGCGGCAGTGCCGCCTGAGGGCGAGGTTTACACCGAGGACGTTAGAGTGCAGCGCAAATGAGCAGTGTAGCCCAAGGCCACACTGCTAGTCAACTATACGCCACGATCAGGATCACAACTGCTCCGCAGCATTGCTCGTCTGCGCCGAAACGTCAAGCCGAAACCGGGCACTTCGGGCGACTTCATGCAGTGACAGATGCCACACAACCTCTGACGTGTGAGCGGTAACTCGATGGGTATAACCCTTAGTTCACCGCCGGTATTCCGTCTCAGGATTTTTTCTTCCGGACGGTTGCGGCGCTGGTAGAGGCCATGATACGGCGCTGAGCCGACCCCACTGGCCGCCCTCTCCAGTGGCCCCGCTAGCGGTCCAGTGGCCACTGGCGGTACAGCGCGGTGAGCAGACGAACGCGGCGCGAGCCGGCCCAGGGCTGGCTCGCGCCGCGTTTTCCGCTCCGGGCCCGGGTGTCCGGGCCCACGAGACTTACTTGACGGTGACGGTGGCGCCGGCGCCCTCGAGCGCCGCCTTCGCCTTCTCGGCCGTCTCCTTGTTCACGTTCTCGAGCACGAGCTTGGGCGCGCCGTCGACCAGGTCCTTGGCCTCCTTCAGCCCGAGGCTGGTGAGGGTCCGGACTTCCTTGATGACCTGGATCTTCTTGTCGCCGGCGGCCTCGAGGGTGACGTTGAACTCGTCCTTCTCCTCGGCCGCGGGCGCCTCGGCGCCAGCGCCGCCGCCGGCCGGGGCCGCGACGGCGACCGGTGCGGCCGCCTTGACATCGAACGTGTCCTCGAACTGCTTCACGAACTCGGACAGCTCAAGGAGGGTCATCTCCTTGAACGCGCCGAGCAGCTCGTCGGTGCTGAGCTTCGCCATGGGTTCCCTTCCTGTTCCTTAATTCCCAAAGTCTTGCCGCGCGGGGCTGCTCAGCCCTCGGCGCCGGCTTCGGCTGGTGCCTCCGGCGCCTCGGCGGGCGCCTCCGGCGCTGCTTCCTGCTCGCCGCCCCCCTGCTGCTCACGCTGGACCCGCAGGGCCTCGGCGAGCTGGGCGACCTGCGTCGGCAGCGCGTTGAGCACCGCTGCCGCGCGGGACATGGACGCCGTCATGGCGCCGGCCAGCTTGGCCAGCAGGACCTCACGCGGCTCCAGGTCAGCCAGCCGGGTGATCTCGTCGGGCGTGAGCGACTTGCCGTCGAGCACGCCTCCCTTGATCACCAGGGCCGGGTTGTCCTTGGAGAAATCGCGCAGGCCCTTCGCGGCCTCCACCACGTCGCCGCCGACGAACGCGATGGCGGACGGGCCCTCGAGCAGCGACGTGAGCTGCTCCTCCAGGCCCGCCTCACTGACCGCGAGCTTGGTGAGGGTGTTCTTCACCACGCTGAACGTGGCGTTCTCCCCGAGCGACTGGCGAAGCTCGGAGAGCTGCGAAACGGTGAGCCCGCGGTACTCGGTCAGCACAACGCTTCCCGAGTCCTTGAATCGGTCGGTGAGCTCCGCAACGGCAGCCACCTTGTCCGCTCTCGCCATGGGCCTCCTCTCTCCTGCCGGGCCCGGCTCTGCCGTCGCGCGGCGCCCCCGCGAGCCCGTTCAGGACTCGTGCGGAACCGCGGCCGGGCCGGGAATGTCTCCGATACGCGCGAAGAAGCGCCCACAAAAGCAAAACGCCCCAGGCGCAGGCGCACTGGGGCATCGTCACAGTCCCGGTGAGACCGGGGACCGTCAGCTAGCTCAGTCTCACCTGCGCAGGATGCCCGTTCTCACGGGGCCTTCGGTCACCCTGAGCCTGACGGCTCGTGACAACCTGCGGTCTTCGGCGCAGTCAGCATACGTGCCCGCGCCCGTCCCCGCCAAATCGCCGCCCCCACGCCTGCCCAAGCGCCAGGCACACAAAGATCGGGCAGAGTAATCCGCACATGCTGCGGAAAACCCTGCCCGATCCGGAACGAGGCCCGGTGTCAGGCGGCGGGCTCTTCGTCTTCGATGAAGCCACGGGTCTTGTTCGGGTCGACCGGGATGCCGGGGCCCATCGTCGTGGTCATCGTGGCCTTCCTGACGTAGCGGCCCTTCGCGGCGGCCGGCTTGAGCCGCATCACCTCGTCCAGCGCGGCTGCGTAGTTCTCCAGCAGCGCCCGGGGAGTGAACGACGCCTTGCCGATCACGAAGTGCAGGTTGCCGTGCCGGTCGGTGCGGAACTCGATCTTGCCGCCCTTGATCTCGGTCACGGCCCGGGCCACGTCGGGCGTGACCGTGCCGGTCTTGGGGTTCGGCATCAGGCCGCGCGGGCCGAGGACCCGGCCGAGGCGGCCGACCTTGCCCATCATGTCGGGGGTGGCGACCACGGCGTCGAAGTCCAGGAAGCCGCCCTGGATCCGCTCCACCAGGTCGTCGGAGCCGACGTAGTCCGCGCCGGCCGCGCTGGCCTGCTCGGCCCGGTCGCCGGTCGCGAAGACGAGGACCCGGGCCGTCCTGCCCGTGCCGTTCGGCAGGTTCACGGTGCCGCGGACCATCTGGTCCTGCTTGCGGGGGTCAACGCCCAGCCGGAGCGCGACCTCGATGGTCGGGTCGAACTTGGTCACCGGCGCCGACTTGGCGATCGCCACCGCCTCGGGCGGGCTGTAGAGGTGGTCGTGGTCGATCTTCTCCGCGGCGGCACGATATGCCTTGCTGCGCTTCATTCTTTCTCCTGCTCAGTTGAGGAGGCCGTGGTAATCGGGCCGCGCCCGGCCCTCCCACGCCAACCTGTTCCTATCTCAGCCTTCGACCCTGATGCCCATCGAGCGGGCGGTGCCAGCGATGATCCGCTCCGCCATCTCGATGCTCCGGGCGTTGAGGTCGGGCATCTTCGTCTGCGCGATCTCACGGACCTGAGCGGCGGTGATGGCACCGACCTTGGTCTTGTGCGGCTCGCTGCTGCCCTTACCCACTCCGGCGGCCTTCTTGATCAGCTCCGGCGCGGGCGGCGTCTTGGTGACGAACTCGAACGACCGGTCCTCGTAGATCGTGATCTCGACCGGGACGATATTGCCCCGCTGGCTTTCGGTCGCCGCGTTGTACTGCTTGCAGAAGTCCATGATGTTCACGCCGTGCGGGCCGAGCGCGGTACCGACGGGCGGCGCCGGGGTGGCCTGGCCGGGCAGCTGGACCTTGACCACTGCCGCGACCCTTTTCCTCCTTGGAGGCATCTCTTCCTGTTCCTTTTCCTCGTTAGATCTTCGTTACCTGGTCAAAGGAGAGCTCCACGGGGGTCTCCCGGCCAAATATCGACACCAGCACCTTGAGCTTCTGAGTGTCAGGATTTATTTCGTTCACGGTCGCCGGAAGCGTCGCGAACGGGCCGTCCATCACGGTAACCGACTCTCCGACTTCGAAGTCCACGGTCGGCGCCTTGGCCGCCTCGGCCTGCTTCACCTGCTCCTCGGGCTCCGGCGCGAGGAGGCTGGCCACCTCGCTGAGACTGAGCGGCGAGGGCCGGCTCGACAGGCCGACGAAGCCGGTCACCCCGGGGGTGTTCCGGACCACCGCCCATGACTCGTCGGTCAGTTCCATGCGGACCAGGATGTAGCCGGGCAGCACCTTCTCCTGCACCTGCTGGCGCTTGCCCTGCTTGATCTCGGTCACCTTGTGCACCGGGACCTCGATCTGGAAGATGAAGTCCTCCATATTGAGGGACTGGATCCGGTTCTCGAGGTTCGTCTTCACGCGGTTCTCATAGCCCGCATAGGAGTGGACGACGTACCAGTCGCCGGGCATGGCCCGCAGCTGGCGCATGAACTCCTCGACCGGGTCGGCCTCGAACCGCGCCTCCGCGGAATCGGCCGCCTCTTCGCCTGCCTCCGGCTCCCCGTCCCCGGGCGCCTCGGCCTGGGCTACCGCGCCCGCCTCCGGCTCTGGGCCGGCCGGGGCCGGGGCCGCCGCCTCGTCGTCCTCGGCCTGCGCTGCTTCGCCGTCCTCGGCCTGTGCCGCCGCGGCGTCCTCAGCTCCGTCCGCGCCTTCATGCGCGCCAGCGTCCGCAGGCATCGTGTCGGCCTGCTCGTGGTCCTCGGTCACGTCGGCCTCCCCGCCTCGCTCATTCAATCCTGCGATTGCCTCGTCCGCCTCGGCGGAACCGCCCACTTTTACCTGGGGCTCGGACACAATTGCTCTTCTCTCCTAGGCTTCGTCGCGGATCTCTCCGCGCTTCCAGGCGCCGCGGGCACCAACAGCGCACTCCCCCGTCGCCGCTTCGTGCTCGCGCCAGGCCGCCGTGCATCGCCGGCACCACGGCCGGCGGTCAGCCGTCCCGGCGCCGCCTGCCGGTCATCGTCAGCCGAAGACCGCGATGATCAGCTTGGTGAAGCCGTAGTCCAGGCTGGTCACAATGGCCACCATAACGACCACGAACACCAGGGCCACAGTCGTGTAGGTGACCAGTTCCTTCCGGGTCGGCCAGATCACCTTGCGCAGCTCGGCGACGCTCTGGCGGAAGAACAGCGCGGGAGTAGTCCGGCTGCGCCGATCGGGGCGCTTGGGGCCGCCCCGTCTCTCCGCGGCCTCACCGCGCGTCTGAGTCGCCATGTCCTCACCTATGAAGCGCTGAAGGGAACTGTGCCGTCGTCTGGCGTTCGCGTCGCGGCGGCGCCGGACCGCATGTGCAGGGCAGGAGGGACTCGAACCCCCAACCACCGGTTTTGGAGACCGGGACTCTAGCCAATTGAGCTACTGCCCTTTGACTGGCGACCTGGCCAGCCTTGCCTCCCGGTAGCCGCCTGGCGGGCGGAATCGTCCGGAGGGCATGCGCCAGCAGCGACGGAACACCATCAGACCCGAAAGCATACGCGGAAGACGCGCCCCCGTCGAACCAAGTTGCTGGCCCCGGTTTTATCGGCGTGCAGGGCGCGCGCGGGAGATGCCACCATAGAGGACATGGCCAACTCTCATCCGCGCGTGTCAGCGCGCTTGTCAGCGATCGCCGAATCAGCGACCCTCGCGGTCGACGCCAAGGCCAAGGCCCTCAAGGCGGCCGGGCGGCCCGTGATCGGCTTCGGCGCCGGCGAACCGGACTTCCCCACGCCGGACTACATCGTCGAGGCGGCCCAGCGAGCGTGTGCGGAGCCGCGGTTCCACAAGTACACGCCCGCCGCGGGGCTGCCCGAACTGCGGCAGGCCATCGCGGACAAGACGGCCCGCGACTCGGGCTACCGGGTGGAGGCCAGCCAGGTGCTGGTCACCAACGGCGGCAAGCAGGCCGTCTACCAGGCCTTCGCGGCCCTGCTCGACCCGGGCGACGAGGTGCTCATGCCGGCGCCCTACTGGACCACGTACCCGGAGGCCATCCAGCTGTCGGGAGGCGTACCCGTCCCCGTTCTGACCGACGAGAGCACGGGGTACCTGACCTCGGTCGCCGATCTCGAGGCGGCCCGCACCGAGCGAACCAAGATCGTCCTCGTCGTGTCGCCGTCCAACCCGACCGGCGCGGTCTACCCGCCGGCCCGCCTGGCCGAGATCGGCCGCTGGGCGGCGGCGAACGGGCTGTGGGTGGTCACGGACGAGATCTACGAGCACCTGGTGTACGACGGCGCCGAGTTCTCCTCCGTGCCCGTGGTGGCGCCCGAGGTCGCCGACCAGTGCGTGGTGCTCAACGGGGTGGCCAAGACGTACGCGATGACCGGCTGGCGGGTCGGCTGGATGATCGGCCCGGCCGACGTGATCAAGGCGGCGGCCAACTTCCAGTCCCACGTCACTTCGAACGTCAGCAACGTCTCGCAGGCCGCCGCCCTCACCGCGGTCTCGGGCGACCTGTCCGCCGTGGCCCGGATGCGCGACGCGTTCGACCGGCGCAGGCGCACGATGACCCGGATGCTGAACGAGATCCCCGGCGTGGTCTGCCCCGAGCCGCAGGGCGCCTTCTACTGCTACCCGTCGGTGAAGGGCCTGCTCGGCAAGGAGATCGCCGGGCGGAAGCCGGAGACGTCCACCGAACTGGCCGCGCTGATCCTGGACGAGGCCGAGGTCGCGGTGGTGCCCGGTGAGGCGTTCGGCACGCCGGGATACTTCCGGCTGTCCTGCGCGCTGGGCGATGCCGACCTGGAGGAAGGCATCACGCGCATGGGCAAGCTGCTGGGCGAGGCCAGGTAACCGGTCCGGACGGGCCACACTATTCGGATGGCCCGTCCGCTCGAAGCGCTGCCCAAGGCGCACCTGCACCTGCACCTCACCGGGGCGATGCGGCACTCGACCCTGGTCGATCTGGCCCAGGCCCGCGGCGTCCACCTGCCCTCGGCCCTGGCCGAGGATTGGCCGCCCAAGCTGAGCGGCGCGGACGAACGAGGCTGGTTCAGGTTCCAGCGGCTGTACGACACGGCCCGCTCGGTCCTGCGGACGCCCGACGACATGCGGCGGCTGTTCCGCGAGGCGGCTGAGGACGAGCGGGCCGAGGGCTCGGGGTGGCTGGAGATCCAGGTGGATCCCTCCGGGTACGCGGCGCGGTTCGGCGGGCTGACGCCCACGGTGGAACTGGTGCTCGACGCCGCGGCGACGGCCACCGCGGCCACCGGGGTGGGAATCGGCGTCATCATCGCGGCCAACCGGACCAGGCACCCGCTGGACGCGCGCACGCTGGCCCGGCTGGCCGTGCGGTACGCCGGGCGCGGGGTGACCGGTTTCGGCCTGAGCAACGACGAACGGCGCGGCCGGGCCGAAGACTTCGCGCCCGCGTTCCGTATCGCCGAGCGGGGCGGGCTGCTGGCCGTGCCGCACGGCGGGGAGCTGGTCGGTCCCCCGAGCGTGATGGCATGCCTGGATGAGCTGCACGCCGACCGGATCGGCCACGGGGTGCAGGCCGCCGCCGACGACCAGCTGGTCAAGCGGCTGGCCAGCCGGGCCGTCACGCTGGAAGTGTGCCCGTCGTCCAATGTCGCGCTGGGCATCGCCCCGAGCGCCCGCGACGTGCCGCTGCGGAGGCTGTTCGAGGCGGGCGTCCCGGTCGCGCTGGGCGCCGACGACCCGCTGCTCTTCGGCTCGCGCCTGCTCGTGCAGTACGAGATCGCCCGCCGCGAGCACGGCTTCACCGATGCCGAGCTGGCCGACGTGGCCCGGATGTCGGTCAAGGGCTCCGCCGCGCCGGAACCGGTCCGCTCCGACCTGCTCACCGGCATCGACACCTGGCTCGCCACGCCGGGTTAGGCGCCTCAGACGGTCAGGCCGACCAGGACCGGCTCGATGACCAGGGTGACGCCGAAGTTGGCCCGCACGCCGTCGCGGATCTCCCGGGCCAGGGCCAGGAGACCGGCCGCCGTGGCGTCACCGGGGTTGATGAGGGCCAGGGTGTGCTTGGAGGAGATCCGGGCGGCCGCGCCGGGCGGCCCGCCGGCCGGGCGGTAGCCCTTCCGGAACCCGGCCCGCTCGATCAGCCACGCGGCCGGCACCTTGACCTGGCCGTCGCCCGCCGGGAAACGAGGCACGCGGGTCTCGGGCCCGCACGCACGCCGCGCCCGCTCCTCGACCTCGGCGAACTCGGCGCTGGTCAGGACCGGGTTGGTGAAGAACGACCCGGCGCTGCGGCTGTCGGGGTCGCCCGCGTCGAGGACCATTCCCTTCCGGGAGCGCAGTTTCAGGACGGCCGAACGAGCTTCGCCGAGTGGTACCCGCTCGCCCGGCGCGACGCCGAGCGTGGTGGCCAGTTCCGGGTAGCGGATCGGGGCGGACAGCGCGCCGCGGGACAGCCGGAAGGTCACGGCCAGCACCACGAACCGTCCCGCGGCCGCGCCGCCCGGGAACGGCGTGCGCTTGAAGGCGCTCGTCCGGTAGGCGAACCCGCACTCCGTGGCCGGGATCTCGGCCACCGAGCGTCGCTGGCGGTCGTACGCGCGCACCGCGGTGATCGTGTCGGCTACTTCCTGGCCGTAGGCGCCGACGTTCTGGATCGGGGTCGCCCCGGCCAGGCCGGGGATGCCAGACAGGCATTCCACGCCGGCCAGTCCCTCGCCCGCGCACCGGGCCACGACCGCGTCCCAGTCCTCGCCCGCCGCGACGGTCATCGTGACTGCGCCGTCGGCGTGAGTGATCGTTATCCCGCGCGTGGCCACGCGGATCACCGTGCCGGGGAAACCTTCGTCGGCGACCACCACGTTGCTTCCGCCGCCCAGGACGAGCACGGGTTCCCCGCGCTCGTCGGCGGAGCGCACGGCCGAGGTGAGGCCGGTTTCCTCCGAGGGCTCGAGGAACGTCGCGGCGGGGCCGCCGATGCCCAGCGTCGTGTAGGCCGCGAGCGGCACCCGCGTGCGCGTCACGTCCGCCCGCATCCTCAGGGCAGGACCACGACCGCCCGGGCCCGGGTCAGCACCTTGGCGTCGCCCGAACGGGCCACCAGTGACAGCACGACCCGGTTACCGTCGAGCTTGTCCTCGACCGTGCCGCCGATCTCGATCGTCGCGCCCTTGTCGTCGTCGGGGACGACGACCGGCGAGGAGAAGCGGACGCCGAACTCGACCACCGCGCCGGGATCACCGGCCCACTCGCTCACGTACCGCCCGGCCTGGGCCATCGTGAACATGCCGTGGGCGATGACATCGGGCAGGCCGACCGCCTTGGCGATGCGCTCGTTCCAGTGGATGACGTTGAAGTCGCCGGACGCGCCGGCGTACTTGACCAGATCGAGCCGGGTGACCTGGTAACTTCTCGACTCCAGTTCGGCGCCGGGCTGCACACCTGCGTAACTGACCGTCGCTGCCACCGTTCCCGCCTCTCGTTCAATGACTTGCGGCCGTACCCCCGTCAGCCCCGGTATTTCCCCTTAGCTCAGCTGGCTTGCTCAGCTGGTCGCGCCGCGCTCCACCAGCGTGGACAGCGCGGTGCAGACGTGCTCACCGCCCATGGTCCTGATGTCGGTCCTGGTCGTCAGCATCACGTTGCGCCCGGCGTCCCGGATGTCGGTGATCGTGGACTGCGCCACGACGACGTCCCCGGCGTGCAGCGGCCGCGCATGCTCGAACCGCTGCTCGCCGTGTACGACCATGGCGTAGTTGAGGCCCAGGTCCTCGTCGGCCATCGCATAAGCGCTGCTGGCCATGGTGATGACGATCGCGAAGGTGGGCGGCGCGATGACGTCCGGGTAGCCGGCCTCCTGGGCCGCGTCCCGGTCGCGGCACAACGGGCTGGGATCGCCGATCGCGTTCGCGAACTCGGCGATCTTGACCCGGCTCACCTCGTACGGCTCGGTCGGCGGGAAGCTGCGGCCGGCGTACTCCCGGTTGACGGCCATCCCCGGTTAGCGGGTCTCGCGGTGCGGCCGGTGGCAGCGGCAGTTCGGGCAGTACTTCTTCAGCTCGAGCCGGTCAGGGTCGTTGCGCCGGTTCTTGCGGGTGATGTAGTTGCGGTGCTTGCACTCCTGGCAAGCCAGCGTGATCTTCGGCCGGACATCGGTGGCAGCCACGGTGAAGCGCCTTTCTCGTCAAGCGGACAACGGGTAAGCGTATCAAGCGCTACCCATGCGTATCTCGTAGCGGAGGCCGGACTTGAACCGGCGACACAGCGATTATGAGCCGCTTGCTCTGCCTGACTGAGCTACTCCGCCACTGCCGCCGCGCCTGGCTTCCCCCGAAGAGACGCGAAACGGCCCGCAGGTCAGGTTACCTGATCCGGCGCGCGCAGGTTGACCGGCGGGACGTACTCCCGGACCGCGGTCCGTTCCCACCAGGCGCCGGTCTCCCGAAGCTGCCGCCAGCTGGTGAACCGGTAACGGTAGAGCTGGGCCCGGACAAAGGTCGGCGGGGCGCCGGGGAACGGGTTGTAGCGCAGCAGGGCCAGGACGTCCTTTTCGCCGGTCAGCAGCTTGTACAGGAACGGCACCAGCCACGGCTCGGCGTAGCGGGGCGACAGGGCGGCGAACCACATCTGCCAGTCCAGCCGCAGATGATAGGGCGCGACCTGCGGCGGCCGCCGCCGCGGGTCACCCGGCTTGCCCTTGAACTGGTACTCCTGCCACGCGGTGCCCTCGGTGATCTCCGGGTCGCGGGTCCCCTCGAGGATGACCTCGTAGCGCTGCCGCCCGATCGAGCCGAAGGCGCCGTAGGTGTTGACCAGGCGCAGCGGGTCGAAGCTGTAGTTCATGAGCTGCTGGCGGGAGACGAGGTTGCGGGCCGGCCAGTAGCTGAGCACGGCCACCACCACGGTCACCGCCACCACCAGGCCCTCGAACCACGCCGGAGCCGGGCCGAACCGGGGCGCCGCGGGCAGGTGCAGAACCCGGCCAGCCGCGGAACTGAAGGCCCCGGTGCTGAAAAACACGGCGGCGGCCAGGACGATCGTCAGCCAGTTCAGCCAGGCGAAGTTGCCGGACAGGACGAGCCAGAGCTGGGTGACGATGACCACCCCGGCCGCGATGCTGGCCACCGGCTGCGGAGCGAACAGGGCGAACGGCACGATGAGCTGGGCGAAGTGGTTGGCCAGCACCTCCACCCGGTGCAGCGGATCCGGCAGATGGTGGAAGAACCAGCTCAGCGGGCCCGGCATCGGCTGGGTCTCGTGGTGGTAGCGCAGGCAGGTCAGGTCCCGCCAGCAGCGGTCGCCGCGCAGCTTGATCAGCCCGGCGCCGAACTCGACCCGGAAGATCAGCCAGCGGATCAGCCACAGCACCAGGACCGGCGGCGCGGTGCGCGCGTTGCCCAGGAAGATGGCCAGGAAGCCGGTTTCGAGCAGCAGGGTCTCCCAGCCGAAGCCGTACCAGACCTGCCCGACGTTGACGATCGAGGTGTAGAGCGCCCACAGCACCGCCCACAACAGCATCGACGCCCACAACGGCACCGCATCGGCCAGGCCGGCCGCCACCGCGGCGGCCAGGGCGGCGCCGCCCCACGCGACGGCGGCGAAGAGACGATCCGAATAGTGCAGATAGAACAGGCTCGGCGACCGGCGGAACGGCACCCGCGCGGTGTAGGCCGGGATCGGCAGCAGGCCCCGCTCACCGAGGAGCGCCCGGAACTGGTTGGCCGCGACCAGGAACGCGATGACGTAGATCGCGGCCAGGCCGCGCTCGAACACGAGGCGGCCGAGCCAGTAGTCCGGCGCCGCGAACCACCTCATGTCGTCACCTCCCTATCCGTTCCCCCGTCCCGGCCAGCCACCCGGCCCGGGGCTGCTCCTGGATCCCGAATACCCGCCGCAGCGCGGTCGCGGCCGCGTGGTAGCCGCACATGCCGTGCACGCCGGGGCCGGGCGGCGTCGCCGACGAGCACAGGTAGATGGACGGGTCCGGGGTCGCGTACGGCACCCGGGCCAGCGTGGGCCGGAACATCAGGCGCAGCTGGTCGCACCGGCCGCCGGCGATGTCGCCGCCCACGTTGTTCGGGTTGCGCGCCTCAATGCCGGCCGGATCGGTGACGGTGCGGGCGATGACCAGGTCGCGGAATCCGGGCGCGAACCGCTCGATCTGCCCCTCGATGGCGGCGGTGAAGTCCCCGCGCCAGCCGTTCGGCACCTGGCTGTAGGCCCAGAAGGTCTGCGATCCGGCCGGCGCGCGCGACGGGTCGAACCGGCTCGGCTGGGCGGTGATGACGAACGGCCGGTCCGGTGCCCGCCCGTCGTGCACCGATCGCAGCGCCGTCCCGATGTCCGCCAGCGACGAGCCCAGATGGACGGTGCCGGCCCGGCGGCACGGCTCGGCCGTCCACGGCACCGGCCCGCTCAGCGCGTAGTCGATCTTGAACACGGCCGGGCCCGCGCTCGTAGCGGCGGAGGCGCTCGGCGTACGGCCCCGGCAGGCGGGAGCCGGCGATGGCGGCCAGCTGCTCCGGCGAGGTGTCGAACAGGTAGGCGCGGGCCCGGGGCAGCCCGGCCAGCGATCTGACCGGATGACCGGTCGTGATCGTGCCGCCCAGCGAGGTCAGCAGCCCGGCCATGGCATCGGACAGCGCCTGCGTGCCGCCCCGCGGGAACGGCCAGCCGACCTCGTGCGCGGCCAGCGCGAACATCAGCGCTACGCCCCCGGTGGCCGGCGAGGTCAGCGGCGCGGTCACATGCGCCGCCAGCCCGGCCAGCAGGCCGCGCGCGTGCTCGCTGCGGAAGGACCGGGCCAGCACGGCCGCCGGGGCCCCGGCGAGCAGCCCGAAGTAGCCCATCAGCAGGGGATGCGACGGCAGGCCGGCCAGCGGCGGGCGCAGCAGGTCCACGGCCAGGTCGTCCCACCGGCCGCGGAACGGCCGCATGAGCTGGAGGTAGGCCTGCCGGTCGACGCCGAACGACGCCGCGGTTTCGGTGACCGAGCGGGCCAGCACGGCGGCGGATCCGTCCGGGAACGGGTGGGCGATCGGCAGGTCAGGCTGGATCCAGGACAGCCCGTGCCGTTCGAGCGGCCAGGACCGCAGGGCCGGGGATCCCGCCCCGAGCGGGTGGACGGCCGAGCAGGGGTCGTGCCGGAAGCCCGGCAAGGTCAGTTCCTCGGTCCGGGCCCCGCCGCCGACGGTGTCCGCACCCTCGTACACCATGACGCCCAGGCCGGCCTGGGCCAGCGTGATCGCCGCGGCCAGCCCGTTCGGCCCCGCGCCCACCACGATCGCATCGAGATTCGCCATGCGCCCACCATCCGGTGCCGCTGGCCCGCTGTGGGCAGCGGCTCCCCTTGGCTACCCGCGCCGGGGCCCGGCCATGCGCCCGGCCGGCCTACCGGCCATCGAGGAGCGGGCGGCCCGGTTCCCAGGGCGTCCCGCCCGCCGCGTCGAGGCGCTTGCGGGCCAGCGCCGACAGGGCCTCGAGCACGACCCGGTTGGCCAGCGAGGATGTGATCTCGGAATGGTCGTAGGGCGGGGCCACCTCGACCAGGTCGATTCCGGCCACCGGCAGCTCGTAGCAGATACGCCGGACCGCATCCAGCAGCTGACGGGCGGACAGGCCGCCCGGCTCGGGAGTTCCGGTGCCCGGCGCATGAGCGGGGTCGCACACGTCGATGTCCACCGACAGGAAGACGCCCTCACAATCGTCAACCGCGATACCGAACGCTTCGGTGAGGCACTCCTCCAGCCCGCGCGCGACGATTTCGGTCATCTCGTACGAGCGCATGCCCTGCGCGGCCATCCACGCCAGCGTGTCCGGCCCGGGCCAGTACCCGCGCAAGCCGATCTGGAGGAAGCGGTCGCCGCGCACCGCGCCAGACTCGATCAGGCGGCGCATCGGCTGGCCGTGCCCGATCAGCGAGCCGAACTCGACGTCGCCGGTGTCGGCGTGCGCGTCGAAATGCAGCATCGAGACCCGGCCCTCCCCCGCATGCTGCGCCACTCCGGCCGCGTCGGGCCAGGTGATGGTGTGGTCGCCGCCGAGGATCAGGGGAATCGCGCCGGTCCGCGCCACCGCGTGGACGCACGTCTGCAGGTCCCGCACCGACCGGGCCGCGTCGCCCGAGAACATCTCCACGTCGCCCGCATCGTAGACGCGCAGGTCGCGCAGCCCGTCGGCCCGCAGCGCGAGCGACGGCCGCGACCCGTCGTGCGCCAGGTAACAGGTCTGGCGGATGTACTGGGGCCCGAATCTGGCCCCGGACCGGTAGGAAGTGCCGCCGTCGAACGGCGCGCCGATGATGACCACATCGGCATCCGCATAGGTCGCCGGGTCGGCCCAGTCGCACCGGGCGACGCCCAGGAACGTGATGTCCGGGCCGAACTGGGGACCGTAGCGAGCCATACATCGAACGCTCCACTCGTAACAGCACACGTCGACCGTGACACGGATCGCGGTCGTCGTAAGCGTTGAGGACGTGGAAGATCCAGCACGGGTCGATGTCAAGCCAGCGAGATCTCGAGCCGCGCCCGCGTGGCGGGGCAGCAGGCCGACGCGGGCCGGGTGATCGGGGTTCCACGTGTAGGGCAGCTTCAGCGCGGCCGCGGCAGTGTCCATGCTGAAGGTCACGGGCAGGTCGAAGAGGACCACGTACTTCTCGGTGAGCGCGAAGTCGTGCACTATCGGCGCGTCGGGCACGGGGATGCCGGTGGTCCGGAGTCACCTTCGCGGCCGGGTCGATGACGATGTGCTGGACGTGGTCTCAGGCGCAGAAGTACGCGATCGCATGCAGGTCCCCGGTCCGCGAGGTCGGCCTTGGTGTGGGCGGCGAATACTCGCGGCAGCGTGCGCGGCGAAGTCACACGGCCCCACGGTGTCCAGTTCGGGCGTCAGCTCATACGGCAGCGGCACGGCCTCCACCGTGGCCAGAGATGCGGCCGCCGTAGCCCGATGATGTGCGTGTTGGCCGCGAAGTCGATGTTCGTCGTGGACCGGGCCTGCGCGGCCACTCCTCGCGCAGCGCGCCGGCCACGCGTCCCGCGAGCGGACCCAGCGGTTGCGGTACCACTCGGCACGGCAGTCGCGCAGCAGGACGCCGTGCACCATGCCCGCGCCGGTAAACCAAAGTAGGGATTGTCCAGGTCGGTGCCGTAAGTGACGATCCCGGCCGCCTTCATTTCCAGCTCCACGAACGACAGCGCGCCGTTGTTGAACACGACGACCTTGACCGGGAGCCGCTGCTGGCGCAGGGTGATCAGCTCGCCGAGCATCATGGCCAGGCCGCCGTCACCCGGACAGGCTGACGACCTGACGGCCGGGCTGGCTGGCCTGGGCCCCGATGGCGTGCGGCAGCGCATTGGCCATCGATGCCGTGGTTGAACGAGCCGATCAGGCGGCGGGAGCCGTTCATGCGCAGGTAACGGGCGGCCCAGATACACGGCGTGCCGACGTCCGCGGTGAAGATCGCGTCCCCGGCGGCCAGCCGGTCGATCGTCGCCGCGACGAACTGCGGGTGCATCGGCGAGCTTGCAGCAGCTCCTCGGCCAGGTGGTCCACGCGGCCGCGGGCCCGCCGGTAGTGGGCGGTCATCCGGTCCAGGTGCGCCAGAATCGGTCTTGACCGTGATCATCGGCAGCAGGGCGTCGACCGTGTTCTTCACCGTGCCGACCAGCGGGAACGCCACCGGCACCTGGCTGCCGATCCGCTCGCCGCGCACGTCGACCTGGATCACCGGGACGCCTCGGGAAAGAACGCCGGTACGGGAAGTCGGTGCTCCGAGCATAACAGGGCATCGGAGTCCTGACTGGCCAGGTAGCCCGAGCTGAAGCCGATCAGCCCGGTCATCCCGACATCGTACGGATTGTCGTATTCGACGAACTCCTTGCCGCGGAACATGTGCAGCACCGGCGCCTTCAGCACCTCCGCGAGGCCGATGAGCTGGTCGTGGGCCCCGGCGCAGCCCCTTCTGGCCAGGATCGTCACCCGGCTGGCCGCGTTCAGCACCTCCGCGGCGGCCGCGAGCGACTGCTCGCTTGGCCGGATCACCGGCGACTCGGCCCGCACCGGTACCACCGTGCGCCGGACGGGGCGTCGTCGAGGAAGACCTCGCCCGGCACCACGAGGACGAGCGACCCCGTCGCGCTGCAGCGCGGCGCGCATCGCGATCTCCAGCAGGCGCGGGAGCTGATCTAGCCACGCTGACCAGCTCGCAGTAGACGCTGCACTCACGGAACAGCGCCTGCGGATGCGTCTCCTGGAAGTACTCCCCGCCGATCTCTCTCGCGCGGGATGTGCGCGGCGATCGCGAGGACCGGCACCCCGCTGCGGTTGGCGTCGAACAGGCCGTTGATCAGGTGCAGGTTGCCCGGCCCGCAACTGGCCGCGCAGACCGCCAGCCCGCCGGTCAGCGCCGCCTCCGCGGCGGCCGCGAACCCGGCGGCCTCCTCGTGGCGGACATGTTCCCAGGCGATCCCGCCATCCCGGCGCAGCGCGTCGGTGAACCCGTTGAGCGAGTCAACGGGAATCTCGTAGACTCGCCGCACCCCGGACGCCTTCAGCGTAGACATCATCACGTCAGCCACTGTGGTGGCCATCAGCTGTCCCTCCGCGATCAATCGGGGATCCGGAGTCGTTGCGCTGGCTTCAGGCTTCATCCTCGCAGCAGGCTGAGCGCCGGTCTCAGGGAGGCTGGGCGGCAGCCGGCTTGCCCGAAGAGGAGCGCGCCGGCCACGCTTGACCAGGGAGATGGTCCGGATGCGGCGGCGGATACGGCTACTGGCGACGGGTGTGGTGCTGGTTTCCGCGGCGCTGACCGGCTGCGCGTCGGGCAGCCCGCCGGTTTCCGGACGTCCCGCTCTTCCCGCGCTGTGGACTCCGTTCCGGCATGTCCCGGGGGTTGTCGATCTGGCCGGGCCGCGCGCCGACGGGTCCTTCACCGTGGCCGCGGCCGGGCATCTGTTCCTGCTCGGCCGGGACGGCGCGCTGCGCCCGTTCGCCCGGGGGCCGGGCGGTTACTCGACCGCGACCGGCACCGAGCCCTACATCGCCCTCACCGGGGACGACCCCGTCCCGGCCAGCGGGTGCTCGTTCCACCGGGACACGACCTACGCCATCGAGCCGGGCCCGCGGCCGGGCGTCATCCGGGTCGACCCGCAGGGCCACGCCAGCCGCTACGCCAGCCTGCCCGGCGGTTCCGCGCCCAGCGGGATCGCGTTCGACGCGGTCGGCCGGTTCGGCCACCGGCTGCTCGTCACCGCCGGGGGCCACGGTGGCACCACGCTGTTCGGCATCGACTGCCGGGGGCGGGTCACGACGGTCGTCGCCCGCGGGCCGACGGTCGAGGGCGGGATCACCGTCGCCCCCTCCTCGTTCGGCCGGTTCGGTGGAGATTTGTTTGCGCCGAACGAAACACACGGAGGAGTTTTCGCCTTTCAGCCGGACGGGCACGTCGTGACCCTCGTGGAGTCGGGGCTGCCCAGCGGGGGCGACATCGGGGTGGAGAGCGCCGGTTTCGTGCCGCCCGGATTCGGCCGGGGCGGTGCCGCGTACCTGGCCGACCGCTTCTCAGCCGGGAACGCGCATCCCGGGACGAACAGCATCCTGCGGGCGGCCGGCGCGGACCTCGAGGAGGCGGGCGTCCGCCCCGGCGACCTGCTGATCGCCACCGAAGGCGGCGCGCAGACGATCGCCGTGCGCTGCGGCGCGTCCTGCACGGTCAGGCCGATCGCCCAGGGCCCGGCCCCGGCCCACGGCGAAGGCCACATCGTCGTCGTGGCCACGGGGGCTCCCGGCGGCTGACGCCCAGGCCTCCGCGTCCGGGCCGGGACCGCCGGTCAGGGCGGGACGGCCGATGACTCCGGGGTGCTGGCCGGCGCGGCGGTCAGCGCCAGCGGCATGAGCATCTCGAACGTGGCGCCGTGGCCGTCGGTGCTGTGGACCCGGACCGAGCCGTGATGGGCTTCGGCGATGGCCTGCACGATGGGCAGGCCGAGGCCGAACCCGCCGGCCTCGCGGCTGCGGCCCGGCTTGGCCCGGGCGAACCGGCGGAAGATCCGTTCCAGCTCGCCGGCCGGGATGCCGCAGCCGGAATCCGCGACGGCCAGGATGGCGTGCCCGTCCGCGAGACGGGCGCTGACTTCGACGCGGTCGCCTTCCCCGGTGTGAGCGACGGCGTTCTCCAGCAGCGCGTCCAGCGCCACCGCCAGGCGGTCGCGGTCACCGAGCACGGTGGCCTCGGTGACCTCGCCCAGCCGCCACTGGCGAGGGGTGTGGCGCCAGCGGTCCAGCGCCTCGATCATGACGGAGTCAACCGCGACCGGCGCTACCTGCAGGAAGTCCGGGCTTCCCGCCGAGGCCAGCAGCAGCAGCCGGTTGGCCAGCCGGCGCAGCCGCGCCAGTTCACCCGCCACGACCCGGGCATCCTCGGTGACCACCGGGTCGGTGACCGTCCGCTCGATCAGTTCCGCGTGGCCGAGCGCCACGGTGATCGGGGTGCCCAGCTCGTGCGAGGCGTCCTGCAGAAACTGGCGCTGCTGTTCCAGCAGGCGCAGGTTCTGCTCGGAGATCCGCTGCACCTCCTCCATCACGGTCAGCCGTTCCTCCATCGCGGCCAGCCGCCGGCGGCCATGCCAGACCATGACCAGGAACATCAGCGCGATCAGCGGGACTTCGGCCAGGTAGTCGGCGTCCTGACGTCCCTTGAGGACCTGCACGAAGATGATGCCGCCGGTGGCCAGGGTGACCGCGGCGACGGTCAAGATGGTGGGCTGCAGCCGCCAGAGCTGGAAGCCGTAGATCGCGGTCAGGCTGACCCAGATGGCGAGGAACGGAACCGTCTGCCAGGCCGGCAGCAGCCGCATCGCGGCCAGGTTGAGCCCGACGAACCCGACCCAGGCCAGGTCCATCCACCAGGACCGGGACCACCGCAGGCCGAGACCTCGCCACGCCGGCGCGACATGCGGGCGCAGGCGACGATCAGCCTCGGGCCAACGCCGGGCCAGGCGCTGGATTCCCATGGTTTGCTCCCCTCCGGAGGCGGGCCGCCCCCAGCTTCCATCGGCGGTAGATCCCGGGTCAACCGGGTCACGGGCGCGGCGGCGTACTATCCCTGGGACCAGCAAGGAGTCCGGGTCGTCCCGTGGGCTCGGCGGACGGCAGGGAGGGTCGATGACCGGCATGACACATCCGCTGGAGCCGAACCGGGACCAGATGCTGGGCATGGGACAGGCGGCGGTCGATTTCGTGGCCGACTTCATCGGGCATCTGGCCCATGCCCCGGCCACCGGGGCCGAGCCGGACGCCAGCCTGCGGGACACGCTGCTGGCCCCGCCCGGGGAAGACCCGTCGGACTGGGGCGCGCTGCTGAAATCGTTCGGTGCGGCGGCGGGCCAGGCGGTCGAGACGGCGGGCCCCGGTTATCTCGCCTACATCCCGGGCGGCGGCCTGTTCAGCTCCGCGCTGGCCGAGTTCCTGGCCCGCAGCGTGAACCGGTACACGGGGCTGGCCGCGATGGCGCCCGAACTGGTCGCGATGGAGCACGGGGTGCTGCAGTGGCTGTGCCGCGAGTTCCGGCTGCCCGGGACGGCCGGCGGCCTGATCACGACCGGCGGGTCGATGGCCACCTTGTCCGCGATCGTGGCCGCGCGCCACCACAAGCTGGGCGAGGACTTCACCGGCGGGACGCTCTACGTCACGGCGCACACCCACCACTGCGTGGCCAAGGCCGCGCGGGTGGCCGGATTCCCCGCCGCCCGGGTGCGGGTCGTACCGGTCACGGATGAGCTGCGGATGGATCCCGGCGCGGCGGCCCGCATGATCGCCGGGGACCGGGCGGCCGGGCTGCGGCCCTTCTTCCTGGCCGCCAACGCCGGCAGCACCGACACCGGGACCGTCGACCCGATCCGCGCGCTCGGGCAGCTCGCCGCCCGGGAAGATCTCTGGTTCCACGCCGACGGCGCGTACGGCGGCTTCTTCCAGCTCACCGAGCGCGGCCGGACGGCGCTGGATGGCATCGAGGTCGCCGACTCGATCGTCCTGGATCCGCACAAGGGGCTGTTCCTGCCGTACGGGACCGGCGTCCTGCTGGTCCGGGACGTCGCCCCGCTGGGCGACGCCCATTCCGGCGGTGGCAGCTACCTGCAGGACCTGGACGGCCACGACGGCCTGCCCGACTTCGGCGCGCTCGGGCCCGAGCTGACCCGGGAGTTCCGCGGGCTGCGGGTGTGGCTGCCGCTGCGCCTGCACGGCGTGGCCGCGTTCCGGGACGCCCTGGACGAGAAACTGACCCTGGCCCGGGCCGCCTACCGTGACCTGGCCGCGGACCCCCGGCTGGAACTGCCGTGGAAGCCGGACCTGTCGGTGGTGGCGTTCCGGCTCCGGGACGGCGGCGACGACGCCAGCCGGCGCCTGCTCGAAGCGATCAACGCGGATGGCCGGATCTTCACCTCCAGCACCCGCATCGCCGGCCGCGTGACGCTGCGGCTGTGCGTCCTGTCCCACCGCACCCACCGCGAGCACGTCGACCAGGCCCTGGCCATCATCCACCAGGCCGCCGCCCAGACCTAGGTCACGTGCCAGCATGACAGTTTGATAGCATGCTGTCATGTCGTCAGTGAAGGTCTGTACCGTGCGTCTCGACCCCGAGGATGCCCGGGCGGCCGAGATCGTGGCCCGGACGGAAGAGATATCGGTCAACGAGGTCTTCCGCCGGGCGCTGCAGCACTACTTCGAGCTCAAGCGGGCCGACGCCGCCTTCGTGGAGCGGGCCAGAGCCATGCTTGCGCGGGACGCTGAGATCGTCGGCAGCCTTTGACGCGCGCCACCACGACCCGGCGCCCACTTCCGGCGGCTGGCCCATCTGACGCGGCGCCGCCCGGTTCCGCCGTGCGGGTCTGGGACCGGTGGGTGGACCGCTTCGTCGGCTCCGACCCCGGTCTCAACCGGTTCCGCATGGCGCTGCAGAGCGTTCTGACCATCGGGATCATCCTCGAGGCCGAGTGGCTCTTCGTGCACTTCACGCACGCCCTGCAGATCCAGACGCACGGCGCCCGGCTTCCCGCCGCGCAGGCGGCCCAGGTAGCCGCGGCCAACCATGCGTTCCTCGTCATCGCCATGCTGATCGGCGCGATCGTCGGGATGCTGTCGAGCTTCGGGGTCATGGATTCCACGGCCCGGGGCCAGCTGGTCACCACGCTGTTCCTGCCCGTCCCGATGATCGCGGCGCTGGTCCTCGGGATCACCCTCGGCGGCCACCGGGTCCCGGCCATGGCCTCACTGGCGGTCATCCTGGCCATCGGCACCTACTTCCGGCGCTTCGGCCCGCGGGGTTTCATCGCCGGAATGCTGCTGTTCATGGGCGACTTCCTCGGCTTCTTCCTGCATGGCGCGATCACGCTGGGGGACCTGGGCTGGCTCGTCGCCGAGATCGGCGTCGGCATCGCCGTCGCGCTGGCCGTACGGTTCGCCCTGTTCTACCCGCGCCAGGCCAAGGCCCTGGAGCGCACCCAGCACTCGTTCGCGGCCCGGGCCCGCAAGGTCGCCGCCCTCGCGCTCGAGCTGTTCGACGGCCCCGCGCCTACCGCCCGGGACACCCACCGCCTGCACCGGCAGCTTGTCCGGCTCAACGAGGCCGCCCTGATGATCGACGCCCAGCTCGGGGACCCGGGCGCCGTCGCCGACGGCTCGTCGGCTCAGGTGCTTCATCAGCGCCTGTTCGACGTCGAGCTGGCCCTGACCAACATCGCCCGCTTCGCGCAGGCCATGGCCCGCTCCGGCCTTCCGGCTCCGCAGCACTTCGAGGCCCGCCTGGCGCTGCGTGACGTGGTCCGGGGCGAGAACGAGGGAGCGAGGACCCACGCCGCCCGGCTGATCGACCTGGTCCGTGAGGCCGGCCCGGTCCCGGACGGCGAGGACCGGGCCGTGGTGGTGGTCGTGCACCGCTTCGCCGGCTCCGTCATCACCCTGGCCGATGCCATGACCGAGTGGATGGCGGCCGGCGCGACCGGCGAGGGCCGGGGCGCCTTCCAGCCGTCGGTCCAGCTCTTCGGGGGGTGGCTGCCCGGCTCGGCCATGGTCAGCACCGTCGCGTCGCTCGAGCCCGGTATCCGGCTCGGTGAGCGCATCCGGCTGGCCCTCTACAGCCGCACTGCGATCCAGATGGGCGTCGCCGTCGGCGCGGCCATCGCCCTGGGCGATCTGCTGTCCCCGCGCCGCTTCTACTGGGCCGTGATCGCCGCCTTCATCACCTTCATGGGCGCCAACAACTCCGGCGAGCAGGTCCGCAAGGCCCTGTTCCGGGTGGCCGGGACCGTGATCGGCATCGGCGTGGGCTCACTGCTGGTCACCGCGGTCGGCCACCATACCTACTGGTCCATCGCGGTGATCCTGGCCTCCCTGTTCCTCGGCTTCTACCTGATGCGGATCAACTACGCCTTCATGGTCATCGGCATCACCGTGATGATCTCCCAGCTTTACGTACAGCTCAACGAGTTCTCCAACTCGCTGCTGCTGCTCCGCCTGGAGGAGACGGCCCTCGGCGCGGGCGTCGCCATCGCCGTGGTGATGCTGGTGCTCCCACTGCGCACCCGCCGCGTCCTGCGCATCGCCGTCCGGGACCACGTCCAGGCGGTCGCCCGGCTCGCCGGCCACGCCACCGACCATCTGCTGGGCCGGGACCACGGCACCGAGACCACACTGCGCTCCGACGCCCGGGCCGTCGACGCGGCCTACCAGGCGCTGACGGCGACGGCCCAGCCGTTGCGCCGTAACCTGTTCGGCACCATGGAGGAGGACGCCAGCCGGACCGTCCGGCTCGCCTCAGCCGCGCGGAACTACAGCCGCAACCTGGTCGCCGACACCGAGCGGGCCGGGCTGGCCGATGCCTGCACCCGCCTGGACATCGAGCTGGCCAGCGCCACCCTCCGCGAGTCCCTGGACGTGGTGGCCGACGCGCTGACCGGGTCCCGGGACGCGACCTACACCCGCTCATCAGCGCTGTTCGACCGGGCCGAGCGCCGCCTCGAGCAACGCTCCAGCACCGTCGGGCCGGACCAGCTCGCCATCCGCGACCTCAAGCTCATCGACGGCACCATGGCCCGGGCCGCCGAATACCTGGGCCTGCGCATCGCCGACTACGACACCCAGCTGGCCGGCTCGGGCGGAATACAGGTCCGCGGCCGCATCCACGGCGCCGGCGCGCCGGCGTGGGGCTGGCCGTGCTGACCCTGATCGACCCGCGGGGGCGGCAGGTGGCGCGGGCCGCGGCCGGCCCGGACGGGGAATACCGGCTCGACGCGCCCGAGGCCGGGAGCTACGTCCTGCTCGCCTCCGCAGGATCGCACCGGCCGGCCGCGTCCACGGTCACCGTCCGGGAAGCGGCGGGCGGGGCAGTCGTGAACGTCCTCCTCGAGCCGGCCGGTTACGCGCAGCTGTCCGGCCGGGTGCTGACCAAGGCCAGCGCGAGCCCGGTGCCCGGGGCCCGCGTCACACTGCTCGACACCTCGGGCGCGGCCGTGGCGGTGGCCGAGACCGACGAGACCGGCCGGTACGCCTTCGACGGCCTCGCCGACGGCGAGTACACCGCGCTCGCCAGCGGCTTCCCGCCGGCCGCCAGCGCCCTGCACATCACCGGCTCGGCGGGCACGGTCCGCCACGACGTCGAGTTCACCGACGCCGGCAGGCCAGCGACACCACGCCGCCCACCGGCACCGTGCCGCCCACCAACACCATGCCGCCCGGCGCACAGGCCCCAGCCCAGCCCCAGCCCCAGCCCCAGCCCCGCCCCGCCCAGCCCCAGCCCCAGCCCCAGCCCCAGCCCCAGCCCCAGCCCCAGCCCCAGCCCCAGCCCCAGCCCCGACCAGCTAGCCAGCGGTTTTCATGATCATGTGAAGTTTGCCGCGAAATACGACGTTTTCTTCACATGATCATGGTCGCAACGTTGGCCCCGGCGCGGCGGGAGTGGCTGGTGGTGATGGAGTGACTGGCGCGGCGGCGGCGGGGGTGCGGCGCGGGCCTGCGCCACTGCCGCTGGGGGCCGCGGATGGGTAGCGTGGCGATCATGGCGATGCAGACGCGGCCGCTGGGGCGGACCGGGACAAATGTGACGGTCCTCGGGTACGGGGCCATGGAACTGAGCGGCATGCCCCGGGAGCCGGTGATCGAGGATCCCGGGCGGCTGCTCAACGCCGTGCTCGACAGCGGGATCAACCTGATCGACACGGCGGTCGACTACGGCCGCAGCGAGGAACTCATCGGGCGCCACATCGGCCACCGCCGGGACGAGTACTTCCTGGCCTCCAAGTGCGGCTGCCCGCTCGACCCGGCGCGCAGCGCCACGCCGCCGTACGAGCACGACTACCGGCCGGCCAATATCCGGGCCGGGATCGAGCAGAGCCTGCGCCGGCTCGGCACCGACCGGCTCGACCTGCTGCAGATCCACATGTCCCCCAGCCTGGCCCGGATGGAAGCCGACGACACCATCGAGACCGTCCGGGCCCTGCGGGCCGAGGGGAAGACCCGGTTCATCGGCATGTCCGGGATCCTCCCCAACCTGCCGGACCACATCGCGATGGGCATCTTCGACGTCTTCCAGATCCCCTACTCGGCGGTCCAGCGCGAGCACGAGGACCTCATCACCGCCGCGGCCGGGACCGGCGCCGGCATCCTCATCCGGGGCGGCACGGCCCGGGGCGGCCCGGCGGCGGACAAGGCGTGGCGGCAGGGACCGCTCGGGATGCCCGCCGGGGAGGGGCAGCGCCGCTGGGAGTCCTCCGGGGTGGAGGACGTGCTCGGTGAGATGCCGCGGCTGGAGTTCATGCTCCGCTTCACCCTCAGCCATCCCGCCCTGTCCAGCGCCATCGTCGGCACCTCCAAGCCGGACCACGTGCGGGCCAACGTGGCCATCGCCGAGAAGGGCCCGCTGCCGGCCGATCTCTACGACGAAGCCAGGAAGCGCCTGGAGGCGGCCGCCGCTTAACCGGCGCTGGGTGACTGCGTGACGCTGTCGTGGTACTCGAAGCCGATCGCCAGCTCGCCCAGCGCCTGGTCCAGCAGGCACATCAGGTCGGCGTCCTCGTCACGCAGCCATTGCTCGTAGGCGGCCAGCGTGGCCCCGAGCGCGCTGTAGCCGATCACCTGGGGCAGCAGGGCGTCGGGGGCGAGGCCGAGCCGCCGCGCGGCGAACGCGGCCACCTCGGCCCGCCACTGCGCGAACCGCAGCGTGGAGTTGGCCAGCAGGCTGGGCACCCCGAGGATCAGGCCGAGGCGCCGCCGGTGGGCCGGCTCCTGACCGGGCGGAAGCCGGTTGAAGTCCAGCACGGCCTGGTGGATCGCCTCCATCATCGGCATCTCGGGCGGGACGGCGCTGAACCACTGGCGAAGCCGCTCGCACTGCTCGTCGAAGTCCCCCCAGACCAGGTCGGACTTGGACGGGTAGTAGCGGAAGAACGTGCGCCGCGCGATCCCGGCGGCCGCGGTGATGTCGTCGATGCTGGTCTCGTCGAACCCGTGCTTGTCGAACAGCCAGAAGGCCACCCGTTCCAGCTCCGAACGCGAGGTCGCAGGCGGCCGCCCCCCACGGGGTCTGTCCTCACCGGCTCCGCCCGCCGCCGTCGCTGTCACGCCGCCCCTTCCCAATTCTGCACTCGGTGCCATTTACATTCTGCACCCAGTGCCATTACAGTGACGATATTGCTAGTTTCCCCTCGTCAGGAGGCTGTGATGGGCAATGAACGCACTGTCACCACCGGACAGCCTAGTGGTCCGCTATCGACGGGCACGCTGCTGACGAGCTGCTGGATGCCGAGCTCCTCGTGGAGGAAGTCTCCATCGATGGTATGTGCGGCGTCTACTGAGGCGCCGGGGCGACCACCCCTCCCCGCGCCGATCACCGGCTGACCACGATCCGTCTTATCCCAAGGAGGCAATGATGCCGGGACGGGTAGAAGGAAAAGTCGCATTCATCACCGGGGCGGCCCGCGGCCAGGGCCGCAGCCACGCCATCCGGCTCGCCCAGGAGGGCGCGGACATCATCGCCGTCGACCTGGCCGCCCAGGTCGATTCGGTGCCGTACCCGATGTCCACCCCGGCGACCTGGCCGAGACGGTCAAGGAGGTCGAGGCCCTCGACCGGCGGATCATCGCCACCGAGGCCGACGTCCGCGACTACGGCGCACTCAAGGCCGCCGTCGACGACGGCGTCGCGCAGTTCGGCCGCCTCGACATCGTCTCGGCCAACGCCGGGATCGCCAGCTTCGGGACGCTCGACGACATGTCCGAGCAGACCTGGCAGGACATGATCGATATCAACCTGACCGGCGTCTGGCACGCGGCCAAGGCCGCGATCCCGCACCTGCGGGCCGGGGGACGCGGCGGCTCGATCATCCTGACCAGCTCGGCGGCCGGGCTGATGGCCTACCCGGCGCCGGCGCACTACGTGGCGGCCAAGCACGCCGTGGTCGGGCTGATGCGCACCCTGGCGCTGGAACTGGCCCCGGACATGATCCGGGTCAACAGCCTGCACCCGACCAGGTCGACACCCCCATGATCATGAACGAGCCGACCCGCAAGCTGTTCAGCCCGGATATTGAGCATCCGACGATCGACGACTTCAGGCCGGTCTCGCAGGCCATGAACGCGCTGCCCATCCCGTGGGTCGAGCCGGTCGACATCAGCAATGCCCTCCTGTTCCTGGCCTCGGACGAGGGCCGTTACATCACCGGCGTGACCCTGCCGGTCGACGCCGGGGCGGTGATCAAGTGACCGGGCGGGTCGAGGGCAAGGTCGCGTTCATCACCGGCGCGGCCCGCGGCCAGGGCCGCAGCCACGCCATCCGGCTCGCCCAGGAGGGCGCGGACATCATCGCCGTCGATCTGGCCGGGCAGATCGACTCGGTCCCGTACCCGATGGCCACCCCGAGCGACCTGGCCGAGACGGTCAAGGAAGTCGAGGCGCTGGACCGCCGGATCGTCGCCACCGAGGCAGATGTGCGCGACTACGGCGCACTCAAGGCCGCGGTCGATGACGGCGTCGCCCAGCTCGGCCGGCTGGACATCGTCTCGGCCAACGCCGGCATCTCCGGCTACGGCCGGGCCGACGAGCTGCCCGAGCAGGCCTGGCGGGACATGATCGACGTCAACCTGACCGGCGAGTGGCACGCGGCCAAGGCAGCGATCCCGCATCTGCGGGCCGGGGGGCGCGGCGGCTCGATCATCCTCACCAGCTCCAACGCCGGGCTGCTGGCGATGGAGAACCTCGCCCACTACGTGGCGTCAAAGCACGGGCTCGTGGGACTGATGCGGACCCTCGCGCTCGAGCTGGCCCCGGACATGATCCGGGTCAACAGCATTCACCCCACCACCGTCAACACGGACATGATCCACAATCCGGCGACCTACGAGCTGTTCGCGCCGGACCTGCCGGAGAAGGACCGCACCAGGGAGCGGCTGACGGAGAGGTTCCTGACGCTGAACGCACTGCCGGTCCCGTGGGTCGAGCCGGTCGACATCTCCAACGCCGTGCTCTGGCTGGCCTCGGACGAGTCCCGTTACGTCACCGGTGTCACCCTGTCGATCGACGCCGGGCAGCTGATCAAGTGACCAGCCAGGTAGTGGGGGCGATGAACGGGAGCAGCCGGACGGAAGACGGCCGCGAGGTTACCGCGCCGCAGCGGGTCGCGGAGGCCAGGGCCCGGATCGCGGGGCAAGTCGTCGGTCGCGAGCGGGAACTGGACCTGATACTGGCGGCCGTCGCGGCGGGCCGGGACATGCTGCTGGAAGGGCCGCCGGGTACGTCCAAGAGCACCCTGCTGCGGGCGATCACCGCCGAGTGGGGGATCCCGCTGGTGTTCGTGGAAGGCAACGCCGACCTGACCCCGGCCAAGCTGGTCGGGCACCACAACCCGGCCCGGGTGCTGCGCGAGGATTACAGCCCGGAGAACTTCGTGGACGGCCCGCTGCTGGAAGCGATGCGGGAAGGCGGCTTCCTGTACATCGAGGAGTTCAACCGCGCTCCCGAGGACACCATCAACACCCTGCTCACCGCGATGGCCGAACGGGAGGTCGCCGTGCCCCGGGTCGGCCGGGTGACCGCGCGGCCCACGTTCCGGGTGATCGCGTCGATGAACCCGTTCGACAATGTCGGCACGACCCGGCTGTCGACCAGCGTGCACGACCGGCTGTGCCGGCTGGCCGTGACCTACCAGGACGAGCAATCGGAACTCGGCATCGTCGCCCTGCGGGCCGGCCTGTCCGCCGAGCAGGCCCCGGCCGAGGTGGCCGGCGCGCTGCGTCGGGACGCCGTCGCCGTGACCCGGGCCACCCGGGTCCACCCCGACGTGCGCCAGGGCAGCAGCGTCCGCGGCGCGATCGACCTGACCCTGGTGGGCGGGGAACTGCTGGGACTGCGCGGGATACGCGGCACCGGCGGCAGCGGCCCGGCCCGGCCCGATGACGCCGCGCGGACCGCCTACGCCGAGACGGTGTTCGACGCGATGACCGTGGCCCTGTCCGGGCGCATCCACCTGGACGAGACGGTGGACGCCACGCCCGAATCGGTGCTCCGGCAGATCTGGGAGGACCGCTTTCTGCTGGACCCGGCGACGGCCGCGCCCGGTTGAAGAGCCGTCGAGGCCGACTCCCCGGTCCGCCGGTCCCGGCCGGACAGCCGGCCCGCCGGTACCCGTCCCCTGCGGCGGCGGCCCAAGCAGCTCGACACCGAGCCGACGGTCTTCCGGCCCAGTGCCGGAGCCGGTGGCGGCGTCGTGTTCAGCGCCCAGCGGGCCCGTAGTGGCGGCCGTCCGCGGCCCCCCAGGCCGGTAACGGTGCCCCGGCCCTCACCGACGAGCAGGCCGAACTGCTCGACGTGCAGGCCGACGGCGCATCACCCGATCCCGAGGCGGTGCGGCGGGCGCAGCAGATCGCGGCGCGGCTGGCCATCCCCCGTCCGCGCCGCGACACCACCGGCCGGCGCGGGATCGGCGAGCTGGCCAGCGTCCGGTACCGCGACGGATCAGACGACATCGACCTGGACGCCACCCTGGAAAACCTCGTCGAGCACCTGGTGCCCGAGGACGACGACATCGTCGTCCGGGACCGCATCCGGACCCGGCGATCGGTGGTGCTGGCCGTGGACGTCTCCGGCTCGATGCGCGGGGAACGCATCCGCACCGCGGCGGCCACGGTCGGGGCGCTGGTCGCGGAACTGGCCCGCGACGACCTGGCCGTGCTGGCCTTCTGGTCCGACGCGGCCCTGCTGGTGCCGCTCGGCCGGCCGGTTTCGGCCGCGCGCGTCCTGGACACCCTGCTGCGCATCCCGGCCCGCGGGCTCACCAACATCTCGTTCCCGCTGCAGCTGGCCCACGAGCAGCTGGCCGCCGTTCCCGCCCGGGACGCGAGGGTGCTGCTGCTGTCGGACTGCGTGCACAACGCCGGACCCGATCCGCGGATCGCGGCCGCCCGCCTGTCCCGCCTCGACGTCCTGCTCGACACGTCGGGTGAGCACGATCTCGACCTGGCCCGCGACCTGGCCCGGATCGGCCGTGGCCGGCTGGCGACGGCCGCCGATCACCGCGCGGTCGGCCCTGCCCTCTCGTCCCTATTTATCTGACCTAGCCGAACGATCGCTACCCCGGGCCTCCATCCGCAGAGAGGAAGCTGAGCATGACCGTCATCGTCGTCGCCACGATCCGTCCCCACCCCGAGCAGCGAGCCGAGGTGATCGGGGCGCTGGAGAAGGCGATCCAGCGGACCCACGCCGACGACGCGGGCTGCCTGCTGTACGCGCTGCACGAGGCCCCGGACCGGCTGGTCATGATCGAGAAATGGGCCGACCAGGCCGCGCTGGACGCACACTCACGCGGTGCGGGACTGGCGCAGCTGATCGCCGATCTGGACGGCAAGCTGACGGCCGAGCTGGAGGTGGTCAACCTGACCCCGCACCCGGCCGGCACCACCCAGCAGGGAACTCTATGAGCGCTCGCCGGGCGGGCGCGGAGCCCGCACTGGCGATGGCGCAGAAAGGCTGACCAGATGGTCAACGAATGGTTCGAAACGGTGGCCGAGGCGCAGCGGCGGGCCAAGAAGCGGCTGCCGGCGTCGGTGTACGGCGCCCTGGTCGCGGGCTCGGAGAAGGGCCTGACGAGCCGGGACAACATGGCGGCGTTCAGCGAACTGGGTTTCGCTCCGCACGTCGCGGGCCTGTCGAAGAGCCGCGACCTGGCCACCACCGTCATGGGGCAGGAGATCGCCCTCCCGGTGCTGATCTCCCCGACCGGGGTGCAGGCGGTGCACCCGGACGGCGAAGTCGCGGTGGCCCGGGCCGCGGCCGCGCGGGGCACCGCGATGGGCCTGAGCTCGTTTGCCAGCAAGCCGCTGGAGGAGGTCGTCGCGGCCAACCCCAGGACCTTCTTCCAGAGCTACTGGGTGGGCACCCGCGACGAGATGCTGCGCCGGATCGAATGGGCCCGGGCCAGCGGCGCCGTCGGCATCATCGTCACGCTGGACTGGTCGTTCTCCAACGGCCGCGACTGGGGCTCACCGGTGATCCCGGAGACGATGGACCTGCGGGCCATGCTGCGTTACGCGCCGCAGGCCATCACCCGGCCACGCTGGCTGTGGAACTACGCCAAGAGCGGCCACATCCCGGACCTCACCGTGCCGAACCTCCGCGGCCCGGAGGGCAAGCCCGTGCCGACCTTCTTCGGTGCCTACGGGCAATGGATGGCCTCACCGCTGCCGACCTGGGACGACGTGGCCTGGCTGCGGAAGCAGTGGGGCGACGGCCCGTTCATGCTCAAAGGCGTCATGCGCGTCGACGACGCGAAGCGGGCGGTGGACGCGGGTGTGTCGGCTATTTCCGTGTCCAACCACGGCGGCAACAACCTGGACGGGACACCGGCCACCATCAGGGCCCTGCCCGCGGTCGCCAACGCCGTCGGCCAGCAGGTCGAGGTGGTTCTCGACGGCGGGGTCCGGCGCGGCAGCGACGTGGTCAAGGCCCTCGCCCTCGGCGCCCGGGCCGTCATGATTGGCCGCGCCTACCTGTGGGGACTGGCCGCCAACGGGCAGGCCGGGGTGGAGAACGTGCTCGACATCCTGCGCGGCGGGATCGACTCCGCGCTGCTCGGCCTCGGGCACTCCTCGATCCACGACCTGACGCCGGACGACATCATCATCCCGCCGGGGTTCAGCCGGAGGCTCGGTACCAGCGAAGAAGGTGCATCATGAACGGACTCGAAGGCAAAGTCGCCCTGGTCACCGGCGCCGCCCGTGGTCAGGGACGCGCGCACGCGCTGACCCTGGCCCGCAACGGCGCCGACATTATCGCCGTCGACATCGCCGATCAGATCGACACCGTCCCCTACCCGATGGGCACGCCGGATGACCTGGCCGAGACGGCCAAGGGCATCGAGGAACTGGATCGCCGGGTGATCACCGTGCGGGCCGACGTGCGATCCCAGGAGCAGCTCGACGAGGCGGTGCGCCGCGGGCTGGCCGAGTTCGGCCAGATCGACATCCTGATCGCGAACGCCGGCATCTGGGCCATGAAGCCGTTCTGGGAGCTCAGCGAGACCGAGTGGGCCGACATGATCGGGACCAACCTGAGCGGCGTGTGGCGCTCGGCCAAGGCGGTCGCCCCGCACATGATCGAGCGGAAGACCGGCGCCATCGTCATGACCTCGTCGGTCAACGGCCTCGAGCCGGGGATGAACTACGCCCACTACGTGACGGCCAAGCACGGTGTCATCGGCCTGATGAAAAACGTCGCCCTGGAACTGGCCCCGCACGGCATCCGGTGCAACGCCATCTGCCCCGGCGCGATCGACACCGGGATGACGAACTGGCCGGGCGCCTACGACATGTTCGCCGGGCACGAGGGCGGGACCCGCGACGACCTGCTCGCCGGGGCTAAGTCGTTCCACGCCCTCAAGGGAGCGGGCATGCTCAGCCCGCAGGTGCTGGCCGACGCGGCGCTGTGGCTGGTCTCAGACGGCGCGGCCGCCGTGACCGGAGTGGCCCTGCCGGTGGACGCCGGCCATATGCTCCTCACCGGCGTCAACCCGGCCCCGGTGGACTAACCGCTAAAGTCCCAGAGTCAGAACTGCTGAGAAGGAGCTGGCTTGAGCATTCTGGGTACCCGGGTGGTCCGGACGGAAGATCCCGGCTTCCTGACCCGGGGCGGCGTCTATACCGACGATGTGCAGCTGCCCGGCGCGTGCCACGTGTTCTTCGTCCGGTCGCCGGTCGCGCACGCGCGGATCGCCTCCATCGACGTCAGCGCGGCCCGGGAGGCGCCCGGCGTTATCGCCGCGTTCACCGGCGCTGACCTGGCCGATCTTCCGCCGCTGGGCCCGATGGTGCCCGGCGCGATCGACGGCCGGATGCGCCAGCCGGTGCTGGCCCGGGATGTGGTCCGCTTCGTCGGCGAGCCGGTCGCCGTGGTCGTCACCGAGGACCCGTACCAGGGCGAGGACGCCGCGGAACTGGTGGACGCCGACTACGACCTCCTGCCCCCGGTGGTCGACATGGCCGCGGCCGCCGGCGGCGCAGGCCTGCTGTTTCCCGAGGCCGGAACCAATGTCGCCGCCTCGTTCGGTGAGGTCGCCGACTTCGACCCCGGCCTGTTCGACGAGTGCGAGGTGGTCGTCACCCGCACGATCCTCAACCAGCGGGTCGCCCCGGCCCCGATGGAGACCCGCGCGGCTATCGCCGCCTGGGGCGAGGACGGGCGGCTGACCGCGTGGATCCCCAACCAGGGGGCGCAGGGCACCCGCGACGCCCTGGCCGGCATGCTCGGGATCGACCCGGCCACCCTGCGGATCATCACCCCCGACGTGGGCGGCGCGTTCGGCGCCAAGTTCGGCGCCGACCCCGAGCACGCGGTGGTGTGCTGGGTCGCCCGGCGGCTGGGCCGCCCGGCGCGCTGGGCCGAGACCCGCAACGAGAACATGCTCGCGATGACGCACGGGCGGGCCCAGCTCCAGACGGTCACGATCGGCGGCCGCCGGGACGGGACCGTCACCGCCTACCGGCTGGAGATCCTGCAGGACTGTGGCGCCTACCCGAAACTCGGCGCGATCCTCCCGTCCCTCACGATCCTGATGGCCCCCGGGCCGTACGCGATCCCGCGGGCCGAGGCGGTGGCCACGTCGGTGGTGACCAACACGACACCGATCGGCGCCTACCGCGGTGCGGGACGGCCCGAGGCGACGGCGGCCGTGGAGCGGGCCATCGACCTGTTCGCCGCCGAGATCAGCATGGATCCGGCCGACGTCCGGCGCAAGAACCTCCTGCCAAAGTTCAGTGAGCCCCACACGACCTCGTTCGGTGCCACCTATGACAGCGGTGATTACGGGACCGCGCTGGAGAAGGCCCTCGAGGCGGCCGACTACCAGGGACTGCGCAAAGAGCAGATGAGGCGGCGCGCCTCCGGCGAAGCGGTCCAGCTCGGCATCGGCCTGGCCTGCTACGTGGAGATCACCGGGGGCGGAGACGAGGCCGGCGAGCCGCACGAGAACGCCACGGTGGAGGTCCATCCCGACGGCAGCGCCACGATCCTGACCGGGACCTCCCCGCACGGGCAGGGCCACGTCACCGTGTGGGCGATGCTGGCCAGCGAGGAGCTCGGCATCCCGGTCGAGGCCATCACGGTGAAGTGGGGGGACACCGACCTGATCCCCGAGGGCGGCGGCACCGGCGGCTCGCGCAGCCTGCAGCAGGGCGGCGCGGCCGTGCAGCAGGCGTCGCGGGAGCTGATCGACGAGGCCCGGCAGCGCGCCGCCGGCGAACTGGAAGCCAACCCGGCCGACCTGATCTTCGACACCGGGCGCAGCGCGTTCTCCGTGGCCGGTGACCCGGACGCTTCGGTACCGCTGGCCCGGCTGGCCGAGACCGAGCGCCTGGTCGTGCGGACGGTGTTCAGCGCACCCGGCCCGACCTTCCCGTTCGGCGCGCACGTGGCCGTGGTCGACGTGGACACCGAGACCGGCAAGGTGACGTTGCGCCGGATGGTGACCGTCGACGACGCCGGCACCCTGGTCAACCCCCTGCTCGCGGAGGGCCAGCGGCACGGCGGCATCGCCCAGGGCGCGGCCCAGGCCTTCCTGGAGGAGGTCGTCTACGACGCCGACGGCAATCCGCTGACCGCGAGCTTCGCCGACTACCCATTCCTGTCGGCCACCGAGGTTCCCAGCTTCGAGCTGGCCGACATGGCCACGCCCACCAGCTACAACCCGCTCGGGGCCAAGGGGATCGGCGAGGCGGGCACGATCGGGGCCACGCCGGCCGTGCAGAACGCGGTCGTCGACGCGGTCGGCCACCTCGGCGTCCGGCACATCGACATGCCCGCGTCCCCGCAGCGGGTGTGGCAGGCACTGCAGTCAGCGTCCGCCAGCCCGGCAGGCGGATCGAGTGAATCGAGGGATGCGTAGATGAAGGTCCAGCTCACGGTCAACGGGCAGGACCGGTCCGATGACGTGGAGCCGCGGCTGCTGCTCGTGCACTACCTGCGGCAACGATGCGGGCTCGGCGCGGTCAACGTCGGCTGTGACACGACGTCCTGCGGGGCCTGCACCGTCCTGCTCGACGGTGAGTCGGTGAAGTCCTGCACCGTGCTCGCGGTGCAGGCGGCCGGCCAGGAGGTCACTACGGCCGAAGGCCTCGCGCCCGGCGGGCAGCTGCATCCGGTGCAGGACGCATTCCGGGCCGAACACGGGCTGCAGTGCGGCTTCTGCACACCGGGCATGGTCATGGCGGCCACGAGCCTGCTGGCCGAGAACCCGCATCCCACCGAGACCGAGGTGCGCGAAGCCCTGGAGGGCAACTTCTGCCGCTGCACCGGCTACCACAACATCGTCCGGGCGGTGCTGGCCGCGGCCAGCGCGATGGCGACGGAGGCCGCCCGGTGATCCCCGCACCGTTCGAGTACGCGGCGGCCCGCTCGGCCGCGCACGCCCTGGAGCTGCTGGCCACGTTCGGCGACGACGCCAAGCTGCTGGCCGGCGGGCATTCGCTGCTGCCGATGATGAAGCTGCGGCTGGCGGTCCCCGCGGCCCTGATCGACATCGGCCGGGTCGGTGAGCTGGCCGGGATCCGGTCCGACGGTGACGACCTGGTCATCGGCGCGACCACCCGCCACGCCGACGTCGCGCGCTCCGGCCTGGTCCAGTCCGAGGCTCCGCTGCTGGCCCACTCGGCCGCGCAGGTCGGTGACCCGCAGATCCGCCACCGCGGCACGATCGGCGGCTCGCTCGCGCACGCCGACCCGGCCGCCGACCTGCCGATGGCGCTGGTCGCGCTGGGCGGCTCGGTCGAGGTCATGGGGCCGGGCGGCATCAGGACCGTCGCCGCCGGCGACTTCTTCACCGGGTTCTTCGAAACCAGCCTGGAGCCTGGCGAGCTGCTCAGCGCGGTGCGCGTCCCCCGCCGGCCGGGGTCCCCTGGGGGTACCAGAAGTTCGTCCGGCGGGCGAACGACTGGGCCATCGTCGGGGCGGCGGCCATCGACGGGCGGATCGCCCTGGCCAACATGGGCCCCGTCCCCCTCCGCGCGCGGGCCGCTGAGCAGGCCCTGGCCGGCGGGGCCAGCCCGGCGGAGGCGGCCGGGCTGGCCGCCGAGGACACCGAGCCGGCCGAGGACATCCACGCCGACCGGGCCTACCGCCAGCACCTGGCGCGCGTCCTGACCCGGCGGGCCCTGGAGCACCAGGCGGCATGAACCCGCTGTCCCGGGTCGCGGGCCGGGTCGTTGACCGCGCGATGGGGCTTCCGCCGGTGGCGGCACCGTACGTCGTGCGGTCCGGCGTGGCGGTTCCGATGCCGGACGGCGTCGTCCTGCTCGCCGACCACTACCGGCCGGCCGGGCCCGGCGGCCCGCTTCCGGTCGTGCTCATCCGCTCGCCGTACGGACGGCGAGGCCTGGCCGCGATCCTGTTCGCGGCGCCGCTGGCCCGCCGCGGCTTCCAGGTGTTCCTCCAGAGCACGCGCGGGACGTTCGGCTCGGGCGGCCAGTTCCGCCCGTTCCGGCACGAACGGGAGGACGGCCTGGCCACCCTGGCCTGGCTCCGCGACCAGCCGTGGTGCGACGGCCAGGTGTCCATGACCGGCGGCAGCTATCTGGGGCACACGCAGTGGGCCGTCGCGCCCTACGCCGACCCGCCGCTGCGGTCGGTCTCGCTCAACATCACCGCGGCCAAGATGAGCGCCTGCTTCTACGCGCACGGTGCGCCCAGTCTGAAGAACGCGCTGGACTGGTCCGGGCTCATCGGCCGGCAGGAACGGGGCGCTCTGGCCAGCGTCCCGAACCCGCGCCAGACGGCCCGGATGAAACGAGCCGTGCGGAAGATTCCGCTGCAGGCGGCCGACGTCGACGTGGCCGGCGCACCGGTCGCGTTCTGGCGGGACTTCGTCGGCCACGGGTCTCCCGGCGACGACTTCTGGGCCGAGGCGGATCATGACCGCGCCGACCTGACCCGGCTTCCGCCGGTCAGCATGGTGACCGGCTGGTGGGACCTGTTCCTGCCCGAGCAGCTACGCAACTTCGCGGCCATCCGGGAAGCGGGCGGCACGGCCCGGCTCACCGTCGGGCCCTGGCGGCACGGCGAGCCCGGCGAGATGAGGGCCATCACCCGCCAGGACATCGCGTGGCTGGACCACCATCTCCGCGGTGGCCCGCCGCCGCCCGGCGCGCCGGTGCGGGTCTTCCTGCAACAGGCCGGCGCCTGGCTGGACTTCGAGGAGTGGCCACCGCCCGCGTCCGTCGCCACCACCTATTACCTGCGCGCCCCGGGCCGCCTGGCCCGCGACGCCGAACCCGGCGCCGGCGGCACCGGGCACGTTCGTCTACGACCCGGCGGACCCGACGCCGGCCGGTGGGCGGGCCCTTCCTGCAGCCACCGGCCAAGCAGGCCGACAACGCCGCCCTCGAAGCGCGGGCCGACGTCCTGACCTACACGTCCGAACCGATCCCCGCGCCCCTCGACCTGGCCGGGCCGGTCCGGGCCCGCATCTTCGTCCGCGCCGGCCGGGAGCACGCCGACCTCTTCGTCCGGGTCTGTGACGTGGACGACAAAGGCGTCTCCCGCAACGTCGTCGACGGAATCCGGCGGCTCAGCCCGCAGACCGTGCCGGCCGCCGACGTCCAGGCCGGCGACGACGGCATCCTCGCGGTGGACGTCGAGCTGTATCCGACCGCCTACCGGGTCCGGCCCGGGCACCGGATCCGCGTCCAGATCAGCGGGGGCGCGTTCCCGCGGTTCGCGCGGAACTTCGGGACGGGCGAGCCCTTCGGCACGGCGACCAGGGCCATGCGGTGCTCGTTCGGCATCTATTGTGACGCTCAGCATCGCTCGTGCGTCATGCTGCCGGTCCTGCCCCGGCCCTGACGGCTGGCCGGAGTCGGCCATCCTCTTCCTGCGCTCTTGTCCTGCTGTGCGCCGTGCCATAGCAATGACGATTGTGAACATTTTTACACGGACCCGGGCGCAGGCGCGCATGCGGAACCGGACCGCACTGGCGGCGTTCGGCACCGCCGCGGCCCTCGTCATGGCCATCGCTCCGGACGCGCAGGCTGGTCCGGCGCCGGCCGGTCGTCCCGCCGCCCAGGCCCCGGCTGCCCCCGGGGGCGGGGACAACAATGCCCCGGCGAGCCGGACGGTCACCGCCCGGAGCGTCTACCGGACCACCGGCTCGGTCTCGGATCCGGGGGCCGTCCTCCACGGCGGAACGACCACCCTGCACGGCGCGGGCGCGTCGGTCACCCTCGACTTCGGCGAGGAGGTCGGGGGCCTGGTCACCGTGCATGCCACCGGCGCCACCGACCCCGGCCAGCAGCTCGGCCTGGCGTTCACCGAGTCGTCGCAGTATGTCGGTACGAGCAGTGACGCGAGCAACGGCGGCAGCGGCCCGGACGGCGCGCTCACCGCCGGCCTCACCCCGGGCGCCGGCTGGACGATGCCGCAGGACAAGCTGCGCGGCGGGTTCCGCTACCTCACGCTGTTCACGCAGACCGGCGGCACCATCGCGCTGGACCAGGTGACTTTGCACATCACGTTCGCGCCGAACATGACGAACCTGCGCGATTATGCGAACTACTTCCATTCCAGCGACCCGCTGCTCAACCACATCTGGTACGCCGGCGCGTACACCGTCCAGACCAACACCATCGCGCCGGACACCGGCCGCGTCTGGGGGCCCCCGGCCAGCGGGTGGGACAACAGCGCCACGGTCGGCGTGGGGAACGCCGTGCTCGTCGACGGGGCCAAGCGCGACCGCACGGTATGGCCCGGCGATCTCGGCGTCTCGGTCCCGACCGAGTACGCCTCGCTCGGCGATGTCACCCCGACCCGCAACGCGCTCACCATGCTGTACGCCCACCAGCAGCCGTCCGGTGAGCTGCCATTCGCCGGCCCCGAGGTCAACTTCTACGGCTCGGACACCTACCACCTCTGGACGCTGATCGGCACGGCCAACTACGTCCAGTATTCCCGCGACCTCGGCTGGCTGGCCGGTGAGTGGGCCAGCTACGTACGCGCGATGAACTTCTCGCTCGGCAAGGTCGGCAGCGACGGGCTCATGAACGTCACCGGCACCGCCGACTGGGCCCGCAGCGACCAGGGCGGCGAGAACATCGAGGCCAACGCGCTGCTGTACCACGCGCTGATCACCGGCGCGCAGCTCGCCGCGACCCAGAACGACGCCACCGACGCTGCCCACTGGACGGCCGTCGCCGCCACCCTCAAGGCGGCCGTCAACGCCACGCTGTGGGACGACGCCGCGGGCCAGTACCGCGACAACCCGACCAGCGACCTGCTCCCGCAGGACGGCAACTCCCTCGCCGTCTGGTACGGCATCGCGCCGCCGGACCGCGCCATCCGGGTCAGCGCCGCACTGACCACCAACTGGAACGCCTACGGCGCCACGACGCCGGAGAAGAACGGCGAGATCGGCACCTTCCCCGGCTCCATGGAAGTGCAGGCCCACCTGCAGGCCGGCGACACCAGCACCGCGCTGGCGCTGATCCGCCGCGAGTGGGGATACATGCTCAGCTCACCGCTCGGCACCGGCAGCACGTTCTGGGAGGGCTACCTCGCGAACGGCCAGCTCGGCTACGGCGGCGCGTACATGAGCGCGTCGCACGGCTGGTCCACCGGGCCCACGTCCGCGCTGACGTTCTACGTCCTCGGCATCCAGCCGGCCACGGTCACCGGCGGCTACGACATCGCCCCGCAGCCCGGCGACCTCGCCTCCACCGAGGGGTCGCTGCGCACCCCGCTGGGCGACATCCAGCTGGCCTGGCGGCACGACGTCCGCACCCGCACGTTCACCGAGCAGCTGGAAGCCCCGGTCGCCGCGGTCCACGAGGTCCGGGTGCCCACCTTCGGCGCGCCCACGGTCGTGACGGTCAACGGCCGGGTCGCATGGGTGGCCGGGCACAGCCGCGCGTACGGCGCGCACCTCGACGGCGACGCGGTCGTCCTGACCGGGCTGCCGGCGCGGGCGAGCATCCGCAGCGTGCAGGCGGGCTACGTGCCCACCACCCTCACCGCCGCCCTGACCAGCACGACCACCACCCCGGTGCTGCCCGGCGGCAGCGTGACGATCCCGGTCACCGTGCGGGCCACCGGCAGCCGGGCCGTCCAGGGCAGCGTCACCGCGAACGTCCCGGCCGGCTGGACGGCCAGCCCGGCGAGCTTCGCCCTCGATCCGCGCGACGGGCCGGTGCAGACGGTCGTTCAGCTGACCGTGCGCGCGCCGAGCGGCGGTTCCGGCGGTCAGCTCAGCGTGCCGATCACCGCCACCGCGGACGGAGCAACGGCGACCACCACCGCGACGCTGCTGCACTTCGGCGCGTGGCCGGCCGGCACGACGGCCACCGCGTCCAGCTTCCACGCGCCGAACACCTACAACGGCCAGGTCCGCACCTACGACCCGGGCAACGCGATCGACGGCAACCTGGCCACGTTCTGGAACGACGACACCCCCGGGGTCTTCCCCGACACGCTGACGATCACCGCGCCGTCCGCCGTGCCGCTCAGCGGGGTCGGGTTCGCCTCGATCATCGACGGGGTCCCGACCGACTTCTCTATCCAGACGTGGGACGGCAGCCAGTGGACGACCCAGGCCACCGTCACCGGCAACAGCGACCTCTACCGCTGGATCGCCTTCCCGCACGCGGTGACGACTACGCAGGTCCAGATCGTCGTCACCGCCTCGCAGACCCAGAACGGCAACTTCACCCGCGTCGCGGAACTCGCGCCGTGACCCGCCCGACGAGAGGAGCGGCCGTGCGCCGCAGGCTTCTATCCACCGCCACCTGCGCAGTGGCCATGGCCGCCCTGCTCACCGGCGCCGCGCACACCGCGGCCGGCGCGGCCGCACCGGCCACCGCGCACGCGGACCAGCCGTCCTGGGCCAAGTACGTCGTCGCACCGTCCTCGCGGGACGTCAAGCCGGTGCGCGTCCTGGCCACCACCGGGGACGTCACCAACCCGGGCGGCGCGCTCGGCCACGGTGCCGCCACCCTGACCCGGCCCCAGCCGCCGGCCCGGCCCAGCTGGCCCGCCGGGACCAGCGCGACCGCGTCCTCCTACCACGCGCCGAACACCGGCGACAATGGCCAGCCGCGAACGTACGTCCCGGGCAACGCGATCGACGGCAACACCGACACGTTCTGGAACGACGACACGATCGGCGCCTACCCCGACGTCCTGACCATCACCACGCCGGCCGCGCAGACGCTGCCCGGCATCACCGTGCTGTCCAACAGCGACGGCGTGCCGCAGGACTACACCGTCGAGGTCTGGGACGGGTCAGCGTGGCAGCCGGCCGCCACCGTGACCGGCAACACCACGGTGATGCGCCGGGTCCCGTTCGCCAGCCCGGTCAGCACGACCCAGGTGCGCATCACCGTCACCAAGGACCAGGCCACCCCCCAGGGGGAGTTCACCCGCATCAACGAGGTCTATCCGGGCCTGGTCCCGGACGACCCGGCGGTGCCGAGCGTGACCCTCGACTTCGGCAAGGTGGTCGCCGGTTACCCGGTCCTGCACTTCGCCGGCGCCTCGGGCAATTCGCCGGGCGTCGCGGCTCTCGTTCTCCGAGACAACGCAGTACCTGGGCGACACCTCGGACTTCTCGCGTTCGTACAACGGCGACTCGATCACGCCCGGCAGCGACCAGCACGCCGTGCCAGGCCCAGCCGAGCACCTGGACCGACACGCATGGCTGTGCGGACGGGACCAAGGTCTGCGCCGACGGGCTGCACGGCTTCCGCTACGTGAAGATCAGCCTGGACGCGCTGGCCTCCGACGCGCCGGACACGTCGGCATACGGAACCGTTCGGATCAATGGGGTCTCGCTCGACTTCACCCCCTACCTGGGCACGCCCAGCACCTACCGCGGATGGTTCGAATCCTCCGACCCGGCGCTCAACCAGTACTGGTACGACGCGTCGTACACCAACGAGCTGATCACCGACACCTTCCGCCCGAACGACATCGACCCGCGCGGCGCCGACTCGCCGACGCTGGACGGCAAGCTGGTCCTCACCGACGGCGCGAAACGGGACCGTGACCCGTACGTCGGCGACGTCTTCGTCTCCGGCGTCACCGACTACCTGACCCACGACGCCGGCGCCGCGCCCCGCAACGTCCTGGCCGACCTGGCCGATCACCAGCGCAGCGACGGCTGGATCCCGCCCGCGTCGATCAACAACTACACGCTCCCGCTGTTCGACTACCCGATGTACTGGGTCACGGCCAGCTGGGACTACGTCCTCTACACCGGCGACGTCGGCTACGGCCGCACCTACTACCCGAACCTGGTCAAGGTGCTCGACCAGTGGTACCCGTCGGTCACCGACGCCAACGGCCTGCTGCAGAAGGGACTGAACAACACCGGCGGCTACGGCGACTACGCGTTCCTCGGCCGCACCGGCGAGGTGACGTACTACAACGCGCTGTACGTCCTCGCCTTGCGGGATGCGGCCCAGCTGGCCCAGTCGCTCGGCCACCCGGCCGACGCGCAGCGGTGGAACGACCGCGCGGCATCCGTGGCCGCGGCGATCAACGCCCACCTGTGGGACGCCAGCGCGGGCGCCTACCTCGACTCCGCGGTCGGCCCCGTCCGGCACGGGCAGGACGGCAACGGGTACGCGGTGCTGGCCGGCGTCGCGCCCGCCTGCCGCGCGGCCTCAGCGCTCAGCTACCTGTCCGCGCACACCGCCACCCCGTACGGCAACTCGTTCATGGACAACAACACGCTGGTGCCCGACGGCACCCAGCGGGTGTACGCGTTCACGTCGTTCCCGGAGATCACCGCCCGGTTCATGACCGGCGCGGCCGGCTCGGCGATCGACGAGATCAAGCGGCTGTACGGCTGGATGGCCAGCCACGACCCGGGCACCACCGACTGGGAGGGCATCGGCGCCGGCGGGTCAATGTACGAGGGGCCGTACACCTCCGCGGCGCACGGCTGGTCGACCGGCGTGGTGTCCGAGCTGACCAACCAGCTGCTCGGCGCGGCCCCGGCCACGCCCGGCTACGCGACCTGGACGGTGACGCCGCACCCGGGCAGCGTGCGCTGGGCCCGCGGCCAGCTGCCCACGCCGCACGGGCCGCTGCAGGTCTCCTGGACCAACGGCGGACACGCCTTCCAGCTCACCGTGGACGCGCCGGCGGGCACGTCCGGGACCGTCACCCTGCCCGGCGGCCGCACCGTGCACGTTGGGTCGGGCCGGCACCACTTCACCGTCGCCGGCCACTGAGGGAAGCCCAATGCAGCAGCCGAACGAACTCAGCCGGCGGCGTTTCCTGCAGGCCGGCGCGGCGGCCGGGGCCGGCGCGCTGGCCGTGGGCGGGGTGCCCGGGCAGGCGCTGGCCGACGGCGAGGTTCCCCGGCGGGCGCTGGCCGAGGGCGCGCCGGTCCGGGCCGGGTTCCTGCGCGTAGGTGCGCGCCGCGACCCGCTCGGCGTCCAGGACGCCCACCCGCTGCTGTCCTGGCAGGTGACCGGCCCCGGTCACGAGCAGCGCGCCTACCAGGTGCGCGCAGCCACCAGCACGGGCCGGCTGCGCAGCGGCCGGGCCGACCTGTGGGACACCGGCCGGGTCGCCTCGGCCGGCGTCCAGGTCAGGTACGGCGGGCGCGCGCTCAGCTCACGGCTTCCCGTCCACTGGCAGGTGCGGGTGTGGGACGAGCGCGGGCGGGTGTCCGCGTGGAGCCCGGCCGCCGCCTTCGAGATGGGCCTGCTCGCCCCGCGCGACTGGACCGCGCAGTGGGTCGGCAATCCCGGGTGGGACGCGATGGGCCGCCCCACGCCGCCGGCCACCGTCGCGATCCCGGCCCAGACCGCGCGGTTCGTCCGGCTGTCGGTGACCAAGCTCGGCCTGCCGCTGAAGGAGGGGGCATGGCCCGACCCGGTCTCCCGCCTGCAGCTGGCCGAGATCCAGGTCGTCGACTCCGCGCACCCGGACACCGACCTCGCGCTGCACGCCCCGGTGACCTGCACCGACGTGTACCCGGTGCCGGGCTACTGGGAGCCGGAGTACCTGACCGACGGTAAGACCTCGGGCGACACCCCGCCGATCGGGTTCACCAGCCTCGAGCACCACGGGCAGGACGTCTCGGCCAGCCCGATCCTCGTCACCATCGACCTCGGCTCCGCGCAGACCTTCGACCGGCTCGTTCTCTGGCCGCGCACCGACACGCTCACCGCGGACGGCCAGACGCCGAACTTCCCGGTCGACTACACCGTGCAGGTCGCGGACGCCGCCGCCGGCCCGTTCACCGACGCCACCGCGATCACCGGCCAGCAGGCGCCGGAGCCGGCGCCGCTCCCGGCCGCCCTGCCGGTCTTCGCCACACAGTTCCGCCTGCCGAGCCGGCGTCGGCCCGGCTGTACATCACCGGCCTCGGCGTCTACACGGCGACGATCAACGGCCAGCGGGTCAGCGACGCGGTCCTCGAGCCGGGCAACACCACCTACACCGGGCACCTGGACTACGCGACCGCCGACGTCACCGGCCTGCTGCGCGAGGGAAACAACGCGCTCGGGGTCCGGCTCGGTACCGGCATCTACGACACGCTGAGCTATAACAGCCGCTACGCGAAGTTCCGCGCGCGCATCGGGCCGCCGAAGCTGCTGGCCCAGCTGGAGGTCACCGACGCGGCCGGCGCCGGCACACGGTCGTAACCGACCTGACCTGGCGCACCACCGACGGCCCGACGACCTTCTCGAACTGGTACGGCGGCGAGGACTGCGACGCGCGCCGGCTGCCAGCCTGCTGGGACGAGCCGGGCGCCGACCTGTCCGCATGGCCGGCGGTGAGCGCGTCCGCCGCACCGGCGAGCGGCACGGTGCTCACCACCCGATCCGGGCCGCCGGTCGAGATCGTCGACGTACGCCCCGCCCAGAAGGTGACGCAGCCGAAGCCCGGCGTGTACGTCTTCGACATCGGGACGAACCTCGCGGGCTGGCAGCAGCTCAGGGTGCAGGGCCCGGCGGGGACGACGATCCGGATGCGGCCTGCTGAGCTGCTCGCGGCGGACGGCACGATCGACTACGGCAGCACCGGCAATCCGATCTACGACGACTACACGCTGGAGGCGGCGGCGTCGTCGAGACCTGGCACCCGGAGTTCGTCTACCACGGGTTCCGGTACATCCAGGTCGAGGGCCTGCCGTCGGCGCCCTCGGCGGACACCATCACCGCGCTGGTGCTGCGGGCGGCCAACGACAGCGCGGGCTCGTTCACCTGCTCCACCCAGCTGCTGAACGACATCCACCGGATCATCGACCGCGCCACGCAGAGCAATATGTGTTCGGTCCTCACCGACTGCCCCACCCGGGAGAAGCTCGGCTGGATGGAGGAGGACCACCTGGTCTTCGACACCGTGGCCCGCAACTACGACATCGCCGCGTACGGGCCCGACCTGGTGCAGGCGATGGCCGACGCGCAACTGGCCAGCGGGCTCGTGCCGGACATCGCCCCGGAGTTCACCGTGTTCAGCGGCGGGTTCCGCGACGACCCCAACTGGGGCAGTTCGATGGTGCTCGTGCCGTGGAAGCTGTACCGCGCCTACGGCGACCGCGGGCTGCTCGAGACCTATTACCCGAACATGAAGCGGTACGTCGGCTACCTGCAGGGCCTGGCCAGCGGCAACCTGCTCGACTACGGCCTCGGCGACTGGGCGACGATCAACGCCTCGACACCGACCGGAGTGACCGCCACGTACGGCTACTTCAAGGCGGCCGACGCGCTGGCCTCGGCCGCCGCGGTGCTCGGCAACAGCGCCGACGCGGCCGCGTACCGGTCGCTGCGCGACGCGATCGGGCAGGCGTTCCACGCGAAGTACTACGACGCGGCCAACCACACCTACGCCACCGGCTCCCAGTGCAGCGACGCGCTCGCGCTGGACATGGGCGTCGCGCGGCAGGCGTGGCCGACCACCTCGTGGCCAACCTGACCGCGAACGGCTACCACCTCAACCTCGGCGAGATCGGGCTGCCCGCCCTGTTCGACGCGCTGGCCGCGGCCGGCCGCAACGACGTCGTCTACCAGATCGCCACGCAGACCACCCCGCCCAGCTACGGCGCGATGCTGGCCCGCGGCGCGACGTCGCTGACCGAGTTCTGGGACGGCACCGGCTCGCAGAACCACTTCATGCTCGGCGCGATCGACAAGTGGTTCACCACGTCGCTGGGCGGCATCGACCAGAGCCCGTCCTCGGTGGCGTACGAGGACCTGCTGATCGCGCCGGCGATCGTCGGCGACCTCACCTCGGTCACCGCCCAGTACCGCACGCCGCGCGGCCCGGTGTCGACGTCGTGGCAGCGCTCCGGCCGGTCAGTGCGGCTGGACGTCAGCGTGCCGGCCGGCGCGACCGCCACCGTTCGGCTGCCCGGCCGTCCTGACCAGCGCGTCGGCTCGGGCGAGTTCCGGTTCACGACGACGCTGCCCGCGTGATGCCCGACCGCGGGCACACGTCAGGCGATGAGGCGTTCGGCGAGCAGCAGGGCACCGATGACGATCATCGCCGCTCCTGAGAACCGGGTGACCGCGCGCGCGGCGGCCGGCCGGGCGCGCAGGATCTTCCGCGCGAAACAACCGAGGGAGAGGTAGAACACCGCGCAGGTGATCATGAAGACCAGCCCCAGGAAGCCGAGCTGGATAGCCAGGGGCCAGCTCCAGTGGGGGCTGGTGAACTGGGGCAGCAGCGCGAGGAACAGCAGCAGGCCCTTGGGGTTGAGGCCGCTGACCCCGGGCCCGGCAGCGTGGCCCGGCGTGTCCGGGCGGTGCGCCCGCCGCGGCTGCCAGCGCCGGCGGGGCGGGCGACGTTCTCGTCCCGTTCCAGATCAGGTAGAGGCCGCCGGCCAGGGTGAGGCCGGTGAGAGGGCCGGTGACCGGGCCACGAGCGCTCCGACGCCCGCCGCACGGCGATGGTCATCGCGGCGTAGCCGGCACGAGGCCCTGACGGCTGGAAGGCGGAGCCGCCCCGCAGTCCCGCGCTGATGGTGAAGGCCCAGTCCGCGCCCGGCACGATGATCAGCAGGAGGCACACCACCCAGAAGGCGGCTACGGAACTGGCGGCCATAGAAAATTCTCCCTCGAATTACCGCATGTAAGAGAAAAATATCCCTGATCGGCCAGAAAGTGTTCCTAAGTTCCGTCGAATGGACATCAGATGGTGGAAGAATCCACCCCATGGACGCCGTGGATCGGAAAATTCTTGCTGCGCTCCAGGAGGACGGGCGCCTGACCGTCACGGAACTGGCGGCCCGGGTGGGCCTGAGCATCTCCCCGTGCCATCGCCGGCTGCGCGAACTCGAGCGCAGCGGCGCGATACGCGGTTACCGCGCCCTCGTCGATGCTGACGCCCTCGGCCTGGCATTCGAGGCTCTCGTCTTCGTCACCATGCGCCAGGAGGACCAGGAGACGTTGCGGGGGTTCGAGGAAGGAGTCGCGGCCATCCCGCACGTGATGCAAGCCCAGCGTCTCTTCGGCGACCCCGACTATCTGCTGCGCGTCGTCACCACCGACCTGGCCGCCTACCAGCGCCTGCAAGACGAGAAGCTGTCCGCCCTCCCCGGCGTCCAGCGCATGACGTCAACGCTGGTGATGAAGCAAGTCGTCAACGACCGGCCCCTGCCCGCCTAGGAGCGCCCGCCCGGGCCAGGGGCGGCATCAAAGCCGATCCGCTCTCCCCTCAGCGCTGGTGGCCCGCACGATCTGACACTCGCGCACCGCGCCTGCCGTCGGCAACGCAATTACTGCTACTGCTTCTTCGGGGGAGGTACTCTCACAGGGTCAGCCGGTTCCAGGCAAAGCAGCTTGGCAACGCAAGGAAAGAGCAGGTCGCGCTGGGTGGACAGCTTTCTGGGGTTGTACAGGCGGTTCCGGCAGCTGATCCACGAAGGCGCCAAGTTCGCCGTCGTCGGCGGAATTGGGTTCGTGATAGCCGATGGCGGTACGAACGCGCTCCAGTCCGCGCTCAACCTGGGCTGGCTGAAGTCGAACGTAATCGCCACGCTGGCCGCCACTGTCGTCACCTTCCTCGGTAGCCGGTACTGGACGTTCAGGCATCGCGAGCGGGCTGGCCTCAGCCGCGAGACCGTCCTTTTCCTCGGACTCAATGGGATCGGGCTGGCGATCCAGCTGGCTTGCCTGGGGTTCACCAACTACGCGCTCGGGATGACCGACAAGTTCTCCTCAAATGTCGCACTCTTCCTCGGCATCTGCCTCGGCACGCTCTTCAGGTTCTGGTCATACCGCAGGTCTGCTTCATTGGCCTGTACCGGCCGGATGGGGTCAATGCTGTACGGCGCCTGCTAGGCATCGCGCCGCAGGAAGAGCACCACCCCGGCCGCGAGAGCGGCCGCCGCGTAGGCGGTGAACACCGCGAACCCGGCCCAGGGCGAGAACTGGTGGGCGCTGGGAACGCTGACGGTGGACCAGATCTGGCTGCCCGCGTTGAGCGGGATCCACTTGTCCACGGCCGTCTGCAAGGTGCCGGGCAGGAACGCTTCCAGGGTGAGCGACATGAACAGCACCGTGATCGCCGCGATGATGGCGCCCGTGGTGTACCGGAAGACGGCGCCGAGCCCGAAAGCCAGCAGCCCGGAGACGGCCAGGAACAGGCTTGCCCCGATGACCGCGCGCAGCACGTGCGGCTGGCTGAGGCTGGCGCCGAGATCCCGCCTGGCCAGGAGGGCCTGGCCGAGCCAGAACGAGGTGAACGACGCGGCCAGCCCGGCGGCCAGCGCGACGATTGCGAACGCCGCGGCTTTGGCCGCGAAGACGGTCCCCCGCCGTGGCTGTACCGCCAGCGACGTGCCGATCATCCCGGTGGAGTATTCCGAGGTGATGGTCAGTACCCCCAGCACCGCGATGATGAGCTGGCCCAGAATGAGGCCGTCCAGGCTGAGGTAGGTCGGGTCGTAGCCTGGCCCGGCCTGGCCCGGCCCGGTGATCGCGCAGGTGAAAGCGCCGACGATCACGGTGACGACGACCAGCGCCACCAGGGTCCAGTAGGTCGAACGGACCGTGCGGATCTTCGTGAGCTCTGACCGCAGCGCCGCGCCGAACCCGGCCCGCCGCCCGGGCGCATGCGCCGCGCTGGGCGTTTCCCAGCGGCTTACCGCTAGCCCCTCCGTTCGCATGCGCCTCACGGTATAGCCAGCCAACGTTGCCCGGTTCGAACGCCGCAAAGCCAAGAATCCAAGCCACGCCGAATGCCGACTATGCACTCTGTGGAAATTATCAGCGAAAGGTATCCTCGAGGGGCATATCACCCGCTTATGGCGTGCCGATCGCAACTCTCGCGGAAGCGCCCACCGGATAACTGCGGAAGCCTCTGGGACTATTGCAGCTCGTAGATTTCGTAGTCGAGCCTAGCCCTGTGTTTCGTCAAGATCTCTGGCCCCACTTGTCGTCGTGAATGTTGGCTCCAGGTGAGCGCTTCAGCTGGCTCGGCGGCGGGCACGCTCTCATCGGGATGGGCTCGGGGCTGCTCAGCCGATGCCGACGGTCTGGTGTTCGGGTTCGATGACGGCCACGACGCGCTCTTGTCCTCGGGGGTAGGGCGCGCCGGTGTATTTCGTGGCCAGCTGGTCGATGATCTCCCACGCGGTGTCACCCTCGATCCATTCGACGACTCGCCCGCGGATGGTGACGGGCTCCAACGGGTTGTCGGCGGGCGCGATGGACAGGGCCATCCAGGGTCTAGACACCCGGGCGTGCCTTGCCGGCCCGGAGAACCTGGTCGGCCCGCTGGGGTCGTTCATCGGGGCGCTGCCGGACCTGCACGCTGCTGAGCAGGACAATCTCGCCCGAGGAATCCTGACGGTCAGGAACCCGGGGCGTCGCTATGTCCGAAAGACGCCCGCAGCGCATCCGTCAGCAACGCGACCAGCGCATCGAGCTGCACGTCGACCGAGGAGGAGACCTCCTGATCCGACCCGTCCAGCGCCCGGGCGGCCAGCCCCGCCTTGCTGTCGATCAGCTCGGCGATCCGGGCGTCGATGGTCTGCGCGGCGATGATGCGCCACGCGGTGACCGGTTCGGCCTGCCCGATGCGGTGGCTGCGATCGATGGCCTGGGTCTGTTCCGCGTCGGTCCAGGACAGCTCGGCCAGCACGATGTTTGAGGCGACCTGAAGATTTAGGCCAACGCCAGCCACGGTCAGCGAGCACACCGCGACCGCGACGTCCGGGTCGTTCACGAAGGCGTCGACGTTCGCCTGCCGCGCCGTGGGCGTCTGGTCGCCACGGATCGACGAGAAGCGTACCCCCTGCCGGGCGAAGGTCTCTTCGGCCTCGTCCATCACGCCGACGTGCTTGGCGAAGAGCACGACCTTGCCGGCGCTGCGGGCCAGCTGCGCCGCGTAGTCGGCGGCCAGTTCGGCCTTCGCCTGGCCGATGCGCCGCATCATGGTGAACACGTTCTCGCCGGACTGCGCGGCCGTCGCATCCTTCAGCTCCGACCGGGCGACCCGGCGGACCAGGTCGTGGTCGATGCCTTCGACACCGGCGTCGGGGGATCGGTTCGCGAGCGCGGTCTCGTACCGCGCCATCATCCGGCTGGCGAGGTCCCGCTCTGCTGCCCGGATTGACCGGCAGGCCCGTCCATCCAGCTCGACGGGGAGGTCGGCGATCCGGCGGGCGGGGATGTCGGCGGCCACGTCGAGCTTGCGCCGGCGCACGATGCCGAGGTCGATCACGCACTGGCGCGCCGCGGCGTCGAAGCCCCGGTCGGCGGGCGTCAGGCCGGTGTCCTCGAGCGCGTCCACCAGCTTGTCGAGGGGCTTGCTGTCGTCGATCCAGTCGAGGAACTGCCAGATCGCCCGGAAGTCCTCGATGTCGTTGATCAGCGGGGTGCCGGTCAGCGCCATCAGCAGGGGGCGCGCCGTACGGGACCGGATGCGGTCGGCGAGCGCGAGGACGTGCTGCGAGCGCTGCGAGGTCTTGTTCTTGATGAAGTGAGCCTCGTCCACGACCATGCCGCGGAAGCCGAAATCACCGAGCCAGCCCATGTGGCGGTCGAGCACCTCGTAGTTGAGCACGATGATGTCGGCGAAGCCGTCGGCAGCCTTGCCGTCGCCCTGCACCACGGTGGCCGGGCGGTGGGGCGTCCAGCGGGCCGCCTCACGGGCCCAGTTGGTCTTGACGACGTTCGGCACGACGACGAGCAGCGGGTAGGCGTTCGCCGCTTCTGCGGCGAGCAGCGCCTGGGCCGTTTTGCCCAGGCCCGGCTCATCGGCGAGCAGGAACGTCCGGTGACCGGCAGCGGCCGCGGCGACCAGCTGCCCCTGATGCGGCATCAGCTCCAGGGCCGCCGGGGTGAACTGTGCCGTCGGCGCCGGGAGCGCCATGCACGCCGGGGCTCCCCCACCGGCGCGCTCGAAGGAACTAAGCAGCGGGCCGAGCAGTTCCCAGCCGTCCAGGCGGCGCGGCCGGGAGGTGCGCTGCGGAACGGCGGACAAGTCGGGGGCGCGGAAGGGGTTCGCCAGCTGCCGGGAGATCACCGACTGCGGCACGACCCGCAGCTCCGTGCGAGCGGGAGAGGTCGCGGTCTCCGCCGGCGCTATCTCTTCGGGCGCCGGCTCGATGCCGAGGTCCCGCGCCATCTCCAGCTTGAGCGACCGGGCCGCGTCGGAGACGCCGGAGTCCTCGGCGAGCAGCGCTAGTAGTCCAGCGTCCCGGACGGCGGTCGTCGCGAGGATGGTCGCGATGGCGTCCAGGCGCTTGAGCTGCTCGGCCCGATGACCGTCGCTTCCGGCCGCCGCCCGGACGCGGGCGCGCTCGTCCCGCAGCAGCATGGCGACGGCCTGGAACTTCGTGCGCACGGCAGGCGTCACGCGGCCGCGCTGGGCAGCCGCCTCAAGCTCACGGGCGGTTCGGGAGAGCACCGAGACGACGTTGCCGCGGTGGCTGACGCGCCGCTGTTTCCGCGGGGCGGTACGGCGAGCGCCCGTCTGGCGCTGGCCTGGTCGAGCCACAGACTCCTCCTCTGGAATGCCGGGGCACGGTGGCCGCGGCAGCATGCCGCACAGTCCCGGACGGGGCGAGGAACGTCCCGAGCAGAGGGCCTGGTGCTTTTGAACGCCGAGCCGGCTTGCGGATCTCCGAGGATCGACGCGGCGGGCCTCGGCAGGCGTCTCACAAGGACCCGGAGCCGCCGGTGGGTGGGCTGGTGACCACGGCCCGGGGAAAGTCGTCGTCGGACGACCGGTTCGGTTCTCGGGTACCTCGCTTACATCAACGCGTGCGAGAGAGCATAATTCCCGGCCCGTTGCCCGCTCGACCGGGGACGGCCGGGGTCGGTTCTACGCGCGACCGTCAGGAACGATGTGCTCGATTATCCGTGCCACGGAGAGGGGCAGCGACCGATTCCGGTCATATTCGCAGGCCAGAAGGCCACTTGTGTCCTGGTACGCCGCGCTGTGCCGACCGTCAGCCAGGGCTGCATCGCATCGCTAGTCTCTTGATCTCGAAATCTAGTCTCTTGATCTTAGAACCCAGCGTTCGGAATATCGCGTTGAGCTGGAGCCCCGTTACGGAATCGAACCGTAGAACCTTCTCCTTACCATGGAACACCGGAAGGTTTCCTGAGCCTCGTAGTGGCTCTGAGCAGGGAAAACACTGGCTGACGCTAGGAGAGACTGGCCAGGATTGGCGTTCGCTAGCACGGTTCTGCCCCCAAAGTGCCCCCCGGAGTCGGGGTCCTCCGAGCGGATCGGCCTGGCTGTATGGCGCCTAATCATGGGCCATCGGCGCGAATCGCGGCGGCTTCCGTGCCGTTGCCGGGATGGCGACGCTGCGGGCACTCCGGCCTGAGATCCGACCCCGCGCGATGACGGGCCCCGGCCACCTACAAAGCAACCCCGGAGAGCGGTACTTGCACTATGCAGAGGAAGGCTCCCAGTGCTCAGCCGGTCACGTCGGCCGAGCAGCCCAGGCGCGGGTGACGCCCGGCGTCGGAGGCGACCGCAACGAACGCTCCCAGGCGCCCGTCCCGACCGGGTTGTAGCGGTAAGCGCGATGGTGAGGTGACCCTGACCGCCGAATGGGTCACCGATGGCCTGACGTCGCTCCTGCTCCTGAAGCGCCCACGGCTGGCGGCCAGGGCCACCTGTTAGCGTTGGGCCCCGAGGTTAAGGGGAGCAGAGATGTCGGATCAGGTTCCCGGGCGGGGACTACAACTGCGCTCGCTGGTCACCACGTCCCAGACGGTCGAGCTGTCGCTAGAGGACGTCGACGTCCCCACTCCCGGACCGCACCAGGTCCTCGTGCGGATGGAGGCGGCGCCCATCAACCCCTCCGACCTCGGGCTGCTCCTCGCCGGCGCCGACATGACCCAGGCCTCGGTGGGCGGGACACCCGAGCGGCCCATCGTCACGGCACCTCTCCCGGCGGCCGCCGTGCGCGCGGCAAAGGCGCGGGCCGGGCGGTCGTTGCCGGCCGGCAACGAGGGCGCAGGCACCGTGGTTGCCGCCGGCGCCTCGACGCCGCCCAGGCCCTGCTCGGCAAGGTGGTGGCCGTGGCCGGGGGGGGGCATGTACTCGCAGTACCGCTGCGTCGACGCGTCGGCGTGCCTGGAGCTGCCGGCTGGGGCCCGGGCGGCGGACGGGGCGGCGTCGTTCGTTAACCCGATGACCGCGCTGGGGATGGTCGAGACCATGCGGATGGAGGGTCATACCGCCCTGGCGCACACCGCGGCGGCCTCCAACCTGGGCCAGATGCTCAACCGGCTCTGCCTCGAGGACCAGATCCCGCTGGTGAACATCGTGCGCTCGGAGGCCCAGGCCGAACTCCTCCGGGCCGCCGGCGCCACCTGGGTGTGCAACTCGACGTCCGGCACGTTCATGGCCGACCTGACCGAGGCACTCAGGGCCACATCGGCCACCCTCGCCTTCGACGCCATCGGCGGCGGCCAGCTGGCCAGCCGGATCCTCACCGGCATGGAGGCGGCGATCAGCGCCGGCGCCGAGTTCAGCCGGTACGGGTCGTCGGTCCACAAGCAGGTCTACATCTACGGCGGTCTCGACCGCGGCCCGACCGAGCTGACCCGCGGCTTCGGCATGGCATGGGGCGTCGGTGGCTGGCTGCTCACCCCGTTCCTCCAGAAAACCGCGCGCGAAAAAATAGCCAGCATGCGCCGCCGGGTGGCCGCCGGGCTCACCACCACCTTCGCCAGCCACTACACCGACGAGGTGACCCTGGCCGGAGCGCTGCAGCTCGACGCCATCGCCGTCTACGGCCGCCAAGCCACCGGCAAAAAGTACCTCATCACCCCGAACGGGTGACCTGACCCGGTGAAACCATCCACGCGTCCCGAAAGCCTGCCCGGCCGAGAGTTACAGGACACCGCGAGCGTGGGCGGCCTCGATGGCCGCGAGCGTGGAGTGCAGATGCTGGAGGGTCAGGCGCGCTATCCCTTCGGTGTCGCGCTTCCGGTACAGCCGGATGAGTTCGGCGTGCTCCACGTTTGCTTCGGGAACCTGCTCCGGGCGCGCGTCCAGCGAGAGGCTGACGTACACGGAGGCGCTGTCGCGCAGCGTCGCAAGTATTCCGGCCAGTTTGCTCTTGTGGTCGGGCTCGGAGAAGATCGCATGAAAGCTGCGGTTGAGGTCGACCCAGGCGGACAGGTTGGTCTCGGTCTGCATCCGCGCGGCCAGTTCCTCGGCGGCGTCGAGCTGGGCGCCGGTGATGCGTTCGGCGACACGGCGGACCATGATCGGTTCAAGCGTGATACGTAGTTCGTATATCTCGCGTACCTCGCCTATATCCAGCGCCCGCACGACTGCACCCCGGTGCGGGTCGAACACAACCAGGCCCTCCATGGCGAGGTCCCTCAGGGCTTCCCGCAGCGGAGTGGTGCTGAGATCGAGTTCCGCAGCCAGTTTCGTCTGGACGAGGCGGGTGCCGCCGGCGAGCGTGCCGTCGAGGATCGCCGAACGCAGCGTCGTCAGCGCGTATTCGTGTGCCGTCCGAGACCGTCCTGGCGCCGTCAGCTTGCCAACCGCCACCGAAGTCTCCAAATTGTCGCAGCCGGTCCTGGTAAGGACCGCGGTTAGATTCTAGTTAGGCACAGGAACCGAAGATAGGCCGTTACGGCGGGCGAACTCCTCGCGGATGCGGTCGATCGGCTCGCCCGCGGCGAGCAGGCAGCCCAGGAGAATGCGGGCCTTCCTCGGGTCAAGCCAGCCGGCCGATACCACGCCATGACCGAGCAGGTCCCGCTCCGAGCCGACGAACCCGTAGGTGCCTTCCAGGACGGGGCCCCGTCCGACCCGGCTCGCGAGGACGACCGGTACCCGCTCTGCCGCCTTGGCCACCATCGCCGCCATCGCGGCGGACACGTGACCAGCGCCGAACGCCGATAGCACGATCCCGTCGAAGTCGGCCTCGCTGGCCAGAGCGACCAACTCACCGCCGTCACCGAGAGACGCTTCCAGCAGGGCCACCTTCGGAATGCGTGGGGGCACAGGCCCGGACAACGGCGGGGGGCGCCAGGGCCGGTTGGCATATGCCACATGGCCCTCCTGTATTCGGGCGAGCGGCCCGAACGGCGCAGAGCTGAACGCGCCGAGCGCGGTGGTGTCGCACTTGCGCACCCGCGATGCGGCGTGGACCTCGTCGTTCAAGACGGCGAGCACTCCCAGGCCGCAGGACTCCGGCGCTGTAGCGGTGAGCAGTGCGCCGAGCAGGTTCGCCGGGCCGTCGGCGCTGGGCTGCTGCGGCGGGCGCATGGCTCCCGTTACCACCAGCGGTTCCGCACGGTCCCAGTGCAGGTCGAGCAGGTAACTCGTCTCCTCGAGGGTGTCCGTACCTTGTACGAGCACCGCTCCCGCGGCCCCGCCGTCGACCATGCGGTAGGCCCAGTGCAGCGCACCGGCGAGGTCGGCGAACTCCAGCGAGGCACCCGGCTTAGTGCACAAAGTCTCCGCGCGCACCTCGATCGCGGGCGGCAGTCCGGGCAGGGATGCCACCAGATCGGCTGCCGCCAGCGACGGCACCACTCCATGCGGGCCGGCTGCCGCGGTCATAGAGATCGTTCCGCCCAGCGAAGCGACGGTAACGAGCGACGCCCTCATCGGCCCCCTTTAAGTTGACAGTTTGCAGAGTGCACTTTATAAGATGCTCCCCAAGCATGCACCTCAGCCCGCAACCCCGCAAGCCTGCAAGCCCAGATCCAGCCCGGGAGAAAAGGGACCTCGTGGCCACAGCAGACATCGACGACCGGCCTGCCGGCAGCCGCGTCAACGGCCCCCGCCTGACCAAGACCGTCGCGCTGATCAGCCTGATCATGCTGGCCGGCTCCTACGTCGTCAACGCGATGGACCGGCAGGTTTTCCCGGTGCTGCTGCCGGGCATCCGGCACCAGTACCACTTCAGCCTCAGCCAGGGTGGCCTGCTCGCGACCATCTTCACCCTCGGCATCGGTGTGGCCGGGGTGCCCACCGGCTACCTGCTCGACCGGATGTCGCGTAAATCGGTCATCCTGCTCGGGATCCTGATCTACTCGGTCTTCACGATTCTGACCGCGGCCGCGACCGGGTTCGGGGACATGTTCGCTTACCGCGCGCTGTCCGGCGTGGGCGAGGCGCTGCAGAACGGCGCGCTGTTCTCCGCGGTCGGCGCGTACTTCTACGCCAACCGCGCCATGGCGCTCGGCAGCCTGAACTTCGCCTACGGCCTCGGCGGTTTCCTCGGCCCGCTGCTCGGGAACAGGATCGCAGCGGGCGGTCAGAGCTGGCGGGCGCCATTCTGGACCTACGGGCTCATCGGTATCGGGTTCGTCGCGCTGCTGAGCGTGGCGATCCGCAAGTCGTTCACCGAGCGGGAGGACAGCAGCGGCGCCACGGGGCCGCGACTGCGCGCCGGTCCCGGGCCGGCCATCCTGTTCAACCGCAATGTCCTGCTGCTCGGGCTGACCGCCGTCGTCGTGGGCATTTCGATGTACGGCTACATCGGGCTGTACCCGACCTTCCTGGAAACCAAGCTGCACCTAGGCACCGGCCAGGCCTCGCTCGCGGCCAGCATGTTCGGCCTCGGCGCCCTGCTGGGGATTCCCGCGGGATGGCTGGGTGACCGCTTCAGCCCGCGCGTCGTCATGCTGGTCGCGATCCTGGCCGGCTCGGTCATCGGCTACCTGCTGTTCAACGGGCCGGTCACCGCGGGGCCCCAGTACGCGCTGTCCTTCGCCGAGGGCGCGATCGCCAGCGGCTTCCTGTTCGTCAACCTCTACTCGGCGATGCAGCGTTCCGTCGGCCCGCACGCGATCGGGCGGGTCTCCGGCCTGTACGTCGCCGCGTTCTACATTCCGGCCGCGTTCGCCGGTTACATGTTCTCCGGGCTGGTCGGAAGGGTCGGCTGGGGCGGGGCTGGCGTCTGGCAGCTGACCGTGCTGCCGCTGATCGGCGCCGCCGCACTGCTGTTCATCGATCCTCGCCGGATGTCCCGCGTCGTCGCGACGGCGCACCACTAGCCGCCCATAGAGCCGAAGGAAGACCAACACCGATGACCCGTATCTCAGGGCCGCGCCGCTGGCATGAACAACGGTGGATCACCGACTCGGTGCTCCGCACCGACGGGCTGGAATGGGACCAGCCCCGGGCCGCGTACACGCTGCGCCCGATGGGAGTCGACGCGACGCCCGATTTCCGGGTGGCCGAGTCGCGCATTCACAAGTTCGCCGACATCGTGCCGGTCTTCGCCGAACTGGCCGCGCGCCGGGAGGAACTCGCCCGGAAAGCCGAGAAGGCCAGCCGGGCCGTGGCGGCCCGCGAGCACTACTTCCACGCCGCGCTGCTGTACGCCACCGCGGAATGGCCGATCTGGACCGACTGCGATCTGCTCACCGGCCTGGACGACCGCAAGAACGACTGCTACCGGTCCTACGCCAGGCTGGCCGACCACCTCGTCGAACGGGTCGAGATTCCCTTCGAGGGAAGCTACCTGCCCGCGTGGTTCCATCTCCCCCGCGGATACGCCGGCGGCCCGGTGCCGACGGTCCTCGCCTGTGGCGGGATGGACGCACCCAAGGAACTCAACGTCAATCTCTACGGCGACAAGTTGCTGGAACGCGGTTTCGCCGTGCTCGCCTTCGACGGGCCGGGACAGGGCGAGGCGCCGATCCGCGGGGTCAGGTTCACGCCGACGGCGTGGATCGACGCCGGCGAGGCGATCATGGCGTGGTGCGGCGGCCGCGCTGAGGTGGACGACGACCGGATCGTGGGCTTCGGGCTGTCCTTCGGCTCGTACTGGATGTCGCAGATCGCCGCGACCCAGCCCCGCCTGCGGGGCAGCGCGGTCGGTCTGGTCTGTCACGAACCGGGCTGTCACATGATCTTCGAGATGGCGTCGCCGTCGTTCAAGGCCCGCTACATGTGGATGTCCGGCCTCGAATACGACGAGGCCGCCTTCGACCAGATGGTCACCGAGATCGACCTCCGCCCGCTGATGCCGCGGATGTCAGCACCCTGGCTGGTGGTGGCCGGCGACGAGGACGAGCTGTCGCCGATCGAGCACAGCTACGGCCTCGCCGGGGCGTGCCCGGTTCCCGCGCCGATGCTGGTCTACCAGCAGGGCCGGCATGCGCTGTCGTTGCCCACCCCGTCCGTCGCCCTCGGGCCCAACTGGCTGACCTATACCGCCGACTGGCTGCTCGACCGGGTCAACGGCATGCCCGCCACCGACTACGTCGACTACGTCCTGCCGTCCGGCCAGATCGAACGGCGCCCCCACCCGAAGCAGGCCAGCGCATGACCGCTATCCCGTACGGGCCGCGCCCAGCGGTCGTCACCATCGACCTGCATCGCGGGCATCTCGACCCGCAGGTGGCCACCATGCCGCTGCCCGCGGACGTGGCCGCCCGCGTCACCAGGGCCAACGCGGGGTTCCTGCACGGGGCGCGCCGCCGGGGGCTGCCGGTCGTGCACGTCGTGACCGGCTACCGCGCCGTCGAGGAGATCTCCTCGAACCCGTGGTGGGCGGCGGTCGCGGATACCGGCGCCAGCCGGGCCAGCGTGCTGCGCCACCAGCTTCCAGGCAGCCGGGGCCTGGAACTGATGCCGGAAGTCCACGACGCCGGATACGACCTGGTGGTGACGGGAAAGAAACGCTACGACTGCTTCGCCGCGACCGATCTGGACCACGTGCTGCGCTCCCGCTCGATCGACACGCTGCTGCTGACCGGGGTGAACACCAATAGCTGCGTGCTCGCCACCACCATCGCGGCGAACACCCGTGACTACTCCCCGGTCGTGGTGCAGGACTGCGTGGACACCATGGACCCCGCCCTGCACGACGCGGCGCTGCGGGTGATCAGCCAGGCGTTCGGCTGGGTGGCGCCGGCGCAGGAGGTGCTGGCCGCGCTGTGAAGGTCATCGACGCGCACGCCCACGTCATCCCGCCCGCCCTCGTCGACGCGATGCGCGACGGGCTCGCCCCCGACGGTATCCGGCTCGAAACGACCGGCGGCCGGACCTGGGTCGTGCACCGGCAGGGCTACCGCTACCCGCTGCTCGACGAATTCCACGATGTGGCGGCCCGGCTGGCCACCATGGACCGCCAGGGCATCGACGTGGCCCTGCTGTCTATCGCGCCGCCGCTGTTCCTGTACTGGATCGGGCCCGAGGAGGGCGTGGCCGCTGCGCGCCTGGTCAACGACGCGATCGCCGGTCTGGTCGCCAAGGCGCCCGACCGGTTCACCGGCCTGGCCACCCTGCCGCTGCAGGATCCGGCGGCCGCCGTGGCCGAGCTGCGCCGCTGCGTCGGCGAGCACGGATTCCGCGGCGCCCAGATCGGGCCGCACGCGGAAGGCGTCCCGCTCGACGGCGAGCGGCTGCGTCCGGTGCTCGCCGCGGCCGCCGACGTGGGAGTCCCGCTGATCATCCATCCCTACTACGTCGGGTCTTCGCCGGACCTGGACGAGTTCTACCTGACCAACCTGCAGGGCAATCCGTGGCAGACCGCGGTCTGCGCGTCCCGGCTCATCCTGTCCGGCACCCTGGACGCCCTGCCCGGACTGGACCTCGTGCTGGTGCACGGGGGCGGCCACCTGCCCTACCAGATGGGCCGGCTCGACCACGGACACCGGGTCCGGCCCGAGGCCAAAGGCTGCGTTCACCCGCCGAGCGCCTACGCGCGCCGCTTTCACTACGACACGCTGACCCACAGCCCGGCGGCCGCCCGCTGGCTGATCAGCCAGGTCGGCGCCGACCGGGTCGTGCTCGGCACGGACACCCCCTTCGACATGGGAGCCGGGTCACTGGACACCCAGCTCGAAGGCATCCACCTCAGCGAGACCGACCGGCAGGCGATCGCGCACGCGAACGCCGAGCGGCTTTTCGGCCTGACAGGAGGTCATCGTGGCTGAGACACTGCTGCTCCATATCGACGGCAAAGACGCCCCGGCACGCGACGGGGCGACCTTCGAGGTACGCAATCCGGCGACCGGCGACCATCTCTACGACGTTGCGCACGCGACCGCCGAGGATGTCGACGCCGCAGTCAGCGCGGCCCGGGCGGCCTTCGACGACCGCCGGTGGTGCGGGATCCGGCCCCGTGACCGGGCGCGCGTGCTGAACCGGGCCGCAGACTTGCTCGCCGACCGGATCACCGAGTACGCCCGGCTGGAGACACTCCAGATCGGACGGCCCATCCGGGAGATGCGGGCCCAGCTCGCCCGTCTGCCGGAATGGCTGGAGTATTTCGGCGCCGTCGCACAGTCCGCCGAGGGCGGCGTGCCCGACTTCGGGCCCGGCTACCTCAACGTCGTGCACCGCGTCCCCCTTGGGGTCGCCGGGCTGATCACCCCGTGGAACCACCCGCTGCTGATCACGATGAAGAAGCTGTCCGCCGCGCTCGCCGCCGGCAACTCGCTGGTGATCAAGCCCAGCGAGCTCGGCCCCGCCGTGCCGGCCGCGCCTGGTGGGGCTGCTCGAAGAGGCCGGAGTCCCGGCCGGGCGTGGTCAATACGGCGACCGGATTCGGCGGGACCACCGGCCGCTTCCTGTCCGAGCACCGGGGCCTGGCCAAGCTCGACATCACCGGGGGCACCGAGACCGGCCGCATCGTCGCCGCGAACGCCGGGCGATCACTCATCCCGATCACCGCCGAACTCGGCGGCAAGGCCCCGGTCATCGTCTTCGACGACGCGGACCTCGACCCAGGCCGTCGCCGGCGCGATGTTCGCCTCCTTCATCGCCACCGGACAGACCTGCGTGCAGGGCGCCCGGCTGATCGTGCAGCGCTCGATCTACGAGCCGTTCGTCGACCACCTGGCCGAACGCACCCGGTCACTTCGGCTCGGCGATCCGCTCGAGGCGGACACGCAGATCGGCCCCCTGGTGTCACGGCCTCAGCGGGACAAGGTAGCCAGCGCGGTAGACACCGCACGCGCACAGGGGGGCACGGTGCTGTGCGGCGGGCAGATCCCAGTGGGACCGGCCTACGAGCGGGGCTGGTTCTACGAGCCGACCATCGTCGCCGGCGTCACCCCCGAGCACGACCTGTGGTACGAGGAGGTATTCGGCCCGGTGACACTGGTCGTCCCGTTCGAGGACGAGGCGGACGCGGTCGCGAAGGCCAACGACTGCCCGTTCGGGCTCGCCTCCTCGGTCTGGACCGCCGACATCGGCCGGGCCGTGCGGGTAACCGAACGGCTGGACGTCGGAATCACCTGGATCAACGACCACCACCGGATCGACCCCAGCTCACCGTGGGGCGGATCGAAGGACAGCGGCATCGGCTCGGAGAACGGCCTAGACGCCTACCGCGGCTACACCCGGCCGAAGAGCGTGATCATCAACGCCACGAGCCAGCCGTTCGACTGGTACGCCACCGCCGAAGACCTCCGCTACTCCTGAGAAAGGCCACCATGCCAGACGCTGATCTTCTCATCGCCGGCGCTACCCTGGTGACGCCCCAGCGCCGCCGGGCGGCCAACATCGCCGCGCGCGACGGCGTGATCACCTACGTCGGCCCGGACCGGCCCGCCGCGACGGTCGTGGTGGACGCCGGCGGCCTGCTGGTCCTGCCCGGCGGTGTCGACACCCACGTGCACCTCATGGACCCGGGCAGCACCGACCGGGAGGACTTCCCCACCGGCACGAGCGCGGCCGCCGCGTCCGGGGTGACCACGATCATCGAGCACAGCCACGGATCGCCGGTGCGTTCGGTGGACGACCTGCGGGACAAGGTTTCCTACCTGCGCGAGCGGTCCAATGTGGACTTCGGGCTGGCCGCCCACGCATGGCCCGGCCACGCGTCGGAGGTCGCCGGGCTGTGGGCCGCGGGCGTGTCGTTCTTCAAGGTGTTCACCTGCACCACCCACGGCGTTCCCGGCCACGACGCCGCCGCTCTCAAAGAGCACCTGACCCAGACCGCGCTATGTGACGGCGTCAGCCTCGTGCACTGCGAGGACGAGTCGCTCACCGAGTCGGCCGAGAAGATGCTGCGGGCCGAAGGCCGCGCCGACGGCGGGCTGCTGCCCGAGTGGCGCAGCCGGGACGCCGAACTGGTCGCCGTGGCCGTGGCTGCCCTGCTCGTGCGGCGCACCGCCGCGCGGGCCACCATCGCCCATGTCAGCCACCCCGAGGTGGCCGCCTACGTCGAGCGGGAACGGGCCCGCGGCGCCCGGCTGGCCGCCGAGGGCTGCCCGCAGTACTTCCTGCTGCGTGAGGACGAGGTACTCACCGAGGGAGCGCTGCGCAAGTTCACCCCTCCCGCCCGGGCCCGCACCGACGACGACGAGAAGCACATGTGGCGCCTGCTGCGCGAGGGAACGCTCACCCACATGTCCACCGATCACGCCCCGTCCACATTGGAGCAGAAGCGGGCCGGCGACATGTGGAACGTCCACTTCGGCCTGCCCGGGCTGGACAGCACCATGTCGCTGCTGCTGGACGCCGCCGCGCGCGGCGAACTCGCCTACGAGGACGTGGCCCGGGTGTACAGCGAGAACCCCGCACGAACCTACGGCCTGTGGCCGCGCAAGGGCCGCATCGGCCCCGGCGCGGACGCGGACCTGGTGCTCATCGACCCGGCCGTCCGGCGCACCCTGCGCAACGAGGATGTGCTGTCCAAGGCCGGCTGGACGCCGTTCCACGGCCGCGAGGTACGCGGTCAGGCCGTGCGGACCTACCTCCGTGGATCGCTCGTCGCCGAGGAGGGCAAGCCCTCCGGAGCGCGCGGCGGCGAGTTCATCGCCGGACGCGGGGCGCGTCACCCCTGACCAAGCGGCACCGGCCCGGCCGCGGCTCTCCCCTTTTCACCAGCTCTCTCCTGGGTCCTCAGCGACGAAATACCGGTTAGCGACGAAGGAACCACATGATGCTGGAAACTGCCCTGGAGTCGAGGACACTCCGACGTGGCACCGCGATCGGGATGTACCTGCTGATCGCACTGACCTACGTGGTGAACGGGATGGACCGCAGCGTCTTCTCGAATTTCGTGAAGTCGATCACCACCGAATTCCACCTCAGCCTCGCCGAGGGCGGCCTGCTCTCGACGGTCTACGCGATCGGGTTCGGGGTCACCGGAATCTTCGCGGGCTACCTGCTGGACCGCGCCGCCCGGAAGTCCGTCATGGTGGCCGGCATTCTGGTGTACTCGGTGTTCACCCTGCTCATACCGCTGTCGCATGGATTCTGGGACATGACGGCGTACCGGGTGATCACCGGCGTCGGCGAGGCGATGCAGCAGACGGCCATCTTCACCATCGCGGGCGTGTTCTTCGCACGGCGCCGCAACCTCGCCCTTGGTGGCCTGAACGCGGCCTACGGTGTCGGGGCATTCATCGGCCCACTGCTGGGCACGCAGATCTTCCTGATGTCATCGGGCAACTGGCGGCCACCCTTGTACGTCTTCGGGGCGCTGGGCCTCGTGTTCGCGGCGGTGACGATGCTCGTGCTGTCCAGCGACTTCAGCGAGTACGGGAAACGGGCGCGGGAGAACGCCGGCGCACCCGCCGGACCTTCCGCCGCCAGCGCGCCGGGCTCCTGGTTTAACCGCAACGTCGTGCTGCTGTCCATCGCGAACATTATGATCGGAATACTGAATTACGGGTACGTCGGCCTGTACCCGACATTCCTGAAATCCGAACTGCATTTCTCGCCCTCCGCGGCGGCATTCGCGCAGAGCTTGTACGGAATCGGCGCGATCACCGGAATCGTGTCCGGCTACCTCGGCGACCGGTTCGGCGAGCGCAGGCTGGTCTACCTCGCGGTCGTGGGCTCGGCGGTGTCCGGGGTCCTGATGTTCGATGTGGCACACGCCCAGTGGCAGCAGGTCCTGCTCAGCTTCCTGTTCGGCAGCTTCGGCAGTGGCTTCCTGTTCGTCAACGTGTACGCGATGACCCAGAAGGCCGTCCGGGCGGCCCACGTGGGCAAGGCATCCGGAATCGCCTCCAGCGCGCACTACCTGGGCGCCGGATTCGCCGGTGCGCTGTTCGGGGCGATGGTCGACGCCTGGAACTGGCATCTCGCAACCGTGGTGCAGATGGTCGCCATCCCCGCGATAGCGATCGTGTGCGTGTTCTTCGTACGGATGACCAAACAGCAGCCGGCGGGCGTGTCCACCGACCCGGCCGCGACCGTAGTGGGAAGCGAGACATCATGAAGGTTTGTGAAGCGATCGCGCAGTGGTGCGCCGACGTGGAGACCCCGTTCGTCGCCGGGATCCCCGGCAACGGGATCCTGGAAATCATCGACCGGCTCGCGGCCCGCGACGAGGTCCCGTTCATCCTGACTCGCCACGAGCAGGGCGCGTCGATGATGGCGTACTCCTATGCATTCCAGACGGGGAAACCCGCCGTGGTGGTCGGTTCGAAGGCGCCGGGTGCGACGAACCTGAGCATCGGCGTGATGGGCGCGTTCATCGAGTCGCTGCCCATGCTGGTCATCACCGCCCAGGTGAGCAACGCGCACGAAGGCTACGAGGCATTCGAGGAGATGGACCTCGCCTCGTTCTTCAGACCGATCACCAAGTGGTCGGTTCAGGTGAACAACGCCGGGCGGACGCTGGAGATCCTCAACGAGGCCTACCGGCGCACCATGGCCGGCCGGCCGGGTCCCGTTCACGTGGCGATCCCGTACAGCTTCATGAACGCCGACATCGGCCGGTACATACGCCCCAGCCTGCCGGGCGCCGGCACGGCCCTTGGCGGGCAGGCGCCCCGGATCGTCGACCTGCTCCGGTCGGCGCGCCGGCCGCTAATCATCGCCGGTGGCGGTGTCCCGGCCGGAAACGCTGACGACGTGCTGGCCTTCGCCCGCGACCTCGGCTGCCCGATCGTGGGATCGTGGCTGCGCAAGCCAGTTCCCGACCGCGACCCGCACTACGTAGGGATGGCCGGGATCGGCGGCTCGCCGGCCGCGCAGCACGCCATCGCCGGCGCCGACGTGGTGCTCGTCCTGGGGTGCCGGTTCTCCGAGCAGATGACCGAGCATTACCGGATGGCGTTCGCCCCCGACGCCAAACTGATCCACGTCGATGTCGACCCGGCGGTCATCGGCCGGGTCCACCCCGTCCATCTCGGCGTGCAGGCGAACCTCAAGGATGTCCTGCCCGAGCTCCGCACCGCGGCCGGGAACTCCAGCCCGGCCAAGGCCGGCCCCGGCCACGGAGACTGGCTGGCCGCTCTGCAGCGGCGGCAGGCCGCCTACCTCGGCGAACTCGCCGGCTACCGGCGCGACGAGATCCGGCCGCAGGGCCGGTTCGTCGTCGAGCAGGTCCGCGACCTGCTGGACGACGGCGCCCGGCTGGTCCTCGACTCGGGCAACTACCTGCACTGGGCCGAGCAGTACTTTCCGGTCGGTGACGCCGGGCTGTTCCACTATCCGACGTCGGGGACCATGGGTTTCGGTGTGCCCGGGGCCATCGGCGCGAAGATCGCGAACCCGGACCAGATGGTATGCGCGCTGGTCGGTGACGGTGGCTTCGCGATGACGATGGGAGAGCTGGAAACGGCGATGCGGATCGGTACACCGATCCTCGTGGTGGTCATCAACAACGCCACGCTCGGGCACATCCGCATTCGCCAGGGAGCCAACTTCAGCGGCCGGTACGTCGGCGTGGACTTCACACCCCAGCACTTCGCGCACGTGCCCGAGGCGTTCGGCGCCGTCGGGATCGAGGTGACCCGTACGCAGGAGGTCCGCGCCGCCCTCACCAAAGCCGTCGAGGTGGTGCGCAGTGGTACGTGCGCGGTCGTCGACGTTCATGTATCGGACGAGATGGCGGACGGGCCGCTCGTGCACTGGTGGCCAGACCGGTAGGTCCCGGGACCGCTATCCGATCGCACTCAGCGTCACCGCAGCGCGGCCAGGTCGGCCACGGACCGGATAAACATTCAGTCCCGCGAGGAAGGCGATGAACGCTTCCAGCGCGTTCCCGAAGGTCCCCGCATAGACCCGCGTGGCCAGGGCGAAGATGCTCCAGGCGAGCACGACGCAGGTTTTCGATCACCTCCGTAAACTCCAGCTTAATCCAGCCACATCTAACTCTCCCATTGTCACCTGCCGTCCGCGGCTTCGGCTGGGCACGTCACCGGAGCGGCAGCCTGCCATAGCCGATGGCCGGGCCAGAGCGATAGGACAGGCGCGTGATATCCCCACACTCCAGAAGTCCGGTTCGAGCAGCAATTTTTCACGGCCTGCCACGGACACAACCGCACAGGATTGAATCAGCGACACACCGTTACATAGTTGAAACTGGAAGAATGTAGCGCGAGCTACCGTCTTGCCGACTTCCTCCCCTTTTCTAGGAGTCCGATGCGTACCGATGGTTCCCTTCCCGATTCTGAGAAGGGTGAGGCCTATCCGAGCGGGCAGCCCGTGCCGGCCGCCTATCCCCGTCTGAACCGCCGTTCCCTTTTGGCGGGAGGTGCTGCGACCATCGGCGCGGCCGCTGGCGGCATCGCCACGCCGACGCCCACTACCGACGCGGAGCATCGGGTGGCGGTGCCGATACCCTCCGGGAAGCAGCATCTCCATCTCTCGTCACGCCCGGAGACGATCCACTGGGGCTATATGGACGCCGCCCTCACACCGGTCCTGCGCGTCCGCCCAGCAGACGTCGTTACCATTGATACGCTCTCGCACCAGGGAATGATCAATGGGATAGACCCGGCGACGTTCTTCGGCTCATATGGCATCCCGCGCAGCGCCGTGCTCAATGACGCCATCGACGTCTATGCAACAAAGCAGCCAGAGCCAGGTTACGGCGTACATGTCCTCACCGGCCCGGTCTACATTGAGGGCGCCGAGCCCGGCGATGTGCTCGAAGTCCGCATCCTCGACTCCCACGCCCGCGTCCCATATGGCGTAAACAAGACGGGACCGGGCACTGGGGTGCTGCCCAACCTGCTGAAAGAGCCGTCGACCAAGATCATCACGCTCGACCTGGACAAGAGGCTCGCCGAGTTGACCAGGGACGTGTACGTCCCGATCGACGCCTTCCAGGGCATCATGTGCACCGCGCCGGCACCGGAACTGGGCAAGGTGAGCTCCCGACCGCCCGGCCCCTTCGGCGGCAACATGGATCTGCGCGACCTCACCTCCGGCCGCACGCTCTATCTGCCAGTGTTCAATAACGGCGCGCTCTTCTCCACCGGCGACGGCCATACTGCCCAGGGCGACGGCGAGGTCGACGGTACGGCGATCGAAACGTCGCTCACGAGCACCTTCCAATTCTTCGTCCACAAGGCCGTGCACGCGCCCTGGCCGATGGCCGAGAGCCCCACCCACTACATCAGCATGGGCATCGACGTCGATTTGGATACCGCCCTCGCCATGGCGCTGCAGGAGGCCGTCGACTTTCTGCAGGCGAACATGGGCATGAGCCCCGCGGACGCATACACGCTGTGCAGCGTCGGGGTCGACTTCCAGATCGCTGAGGCAGTCAACTACACAAAGGTCGTCCACGCCAGGATCCCCAAAGCGGTGTTCAAGCACGTGCACCGCTACTGGGCCGGCTGACGCAAGGGTGAAGTGTCCTGCCTCAACCTTCCGGACTGCGAACCTGTGGGGCTTCAAAACTCGGGCCAGTGCTCTGACCGCGCGGACCTCGCCGACCGCCCAGATACCTCCAGGTCCCCGCTGGAAGAACGGCGAGCGGACCACAGGCCAGACGCGGGTGCGTAGGTGAAATTGAGAGATCAGGAATGGGCGATCTGTACGCCCGCCAATGGCGCCATATGTCCGGCCGTCGGTCCCACTGAATCGGCGCTCGGGAGCCCTCGTTGGGCCGATGGACCCACTTCCGTGACAGGTCCGGGCGGTGACCTAGCGTGACTGCCCTGGTTGTCTTACCGTGGGAGTTCTCGTTGTTTGCTGGGGCCTCGGCTGGTCCAGCTTCGGGGTCTCAGCCCGAACCCCAGAGGTGTCTGATGACCACCACGAGTCCGTCCGCTGCCCTCGTGCCGGTCGCGCCCGTTTTCACCAACACAGAGCGGCTGGCATTAGCTGGCTTCCTGGCCGGGTATAGCGGCCTGACGCGCCAGGCCTACGAGCTGGACTCGCGTCAGTTCGCCGGTTGGCGCCACCAGCACCAGGTCCTGTGCCGCTTCAGAATTCGCCACGGGTTTGTGACCTGCGACTTGGCCGGATGAACGGATTGCGGCAAGATCGCGGTTTGTGTCCCTCCGCCTGCTCTACCTGATCATGATCCGGGTCGCCGTCGGGATCGGCGAGCACGGTGAAGGATGGTGCCGCAGACGATGGACCCGCCAGTGGCCACCGCTGCGGCGATCCGTTCGTCGGTCACGTCGGGGCGAGCCATAGGTCAAAGTGCCAGCGCTGGGGGAGTCTCGTGGTCCTCGGTGCCCTGGAACCACAGGCCCGGGAACCGGCCGGTGGGGTCGAAGATCGAGTCATATATTTTGTTGTCCGGGCGGCGGTGAGCAGGACCGACCAGAAGGGGGCGATGCTGTCCTCGTGCGCGGTGTCGAGCGCGATCTCGAGTTGGGTCACTGCGGCGGGCTCGGGCTCGAGCCCATTCTGGCGGGCGATCTCGCTGATCCTCCTGGCCATGTCGATGTCCTTCTGTGTAACCCACGGCCGTCCTCATGGGTACACAGCGAGACGTCGATGACGCGGTGGGCTAGTTTCACGTCGGGGTGGTGTCCGTCGGTCTCGGCGATCTGTGCGATCGCGGCGACGAACGCCGCTGCCACGATGTAGTCCGGGATCGAGTAGCGCGCGTGCAGTGCCTGCGCCAGTCGGCCAGACCTGCATCGAGGATCTGCTGGCTACTAAGTCTCTCCACGGCTCGACTGTGGCACGAGGGACTGACAGCCGGGCTCGTCGCCACATCGAACTGGTCAGCCACTCTGTGCGTCGCAAGCCGATCCTCCGCCCGGGCGTTCCTCGCTGTGACCGTCGCCGAATCCGCGAGATGGCAACGCTCACCGGTCGCGGACGCCACGCGATCCCCCAGGTCACCCCGGATAAGCGCCCCGATGACAGCGGCCGGGGGCATTCCGGGGGCACTTTCCAGACGGTGTGCTCTCCGGTTCTACGAGCGAAAAATACCCGTGGCTGGGAGCCCCGTTACGGAATCGAACCGTAGACCTCGGCGATGCCCGATTCTCCAGCCGCCAGGCAGCGGGGATCGAACCGTATGGCCGCCCCTGGGAGATCGCTGGCAAGCCGGCGGCCACCGCCGCACGGTCATCGAGCACCGCGCTTGTGCACGATCCCCGCATCGCGCTCCCCGAGCGGACGTGGCCGGCACGCTCCATCCTGTTACTTCACCACCGTGAGGGTCTTCCTGGCGGAGGCTGAGCCGGTGAAGTCGCCGCTGCCGGGATAGAGCTGATTTGTTGACTACGCGGGCCGGGTCCCGGGCAGCCGACGCAGCAGCTGCTGCGCTCGGCTAGAACGGCACGCCACAACGCAAGATGACGTTCGCGTACGGGGTGTTCTCCCCGGTCCGGATCACCAGCAAGCTATCGGCCACCCGTCGCTTGAGCTCCTCGTGAGCGACCAGGTCCGGGCGTGGCCGCATCTCCGACAGCAACCCCCACACCGACGGATTACCGTCCACCACTTCAGTGGCGGCGGTGACCGCGTCGACCACTAGTTCGCCGACCACCGCAGCCAGCACATCGGCGAACCGAGGCAGGCCGTACACCACAGCCACGTCCACCAGCAACGGACCGTCCGGCACCGGCAGGCCAGCGTCGGCAACCACCACGGTGTCGGTGTGCCGTAGCCGCGCCAGCGCGGCCGCCAGTCCCGGGTTGATAATGCCGCCAGCTCTCACGACCCAGCCTCCGCCCAGTTTGGCATGGATGGGACCTGCGCCCCGGTTACCTGCACCGCCGCCGCTCCTGCGTGTACCCCCGCCTGGGTCGCTGCCCGCAGCGGCTGACCGGCGGCCAGTGCGACCGCCAATGCCCCGACGAAGGCGTCGCCGGCGCCGGTGGTGTCCACGACCCGCACCGACGGCGCCGGGACATGCAAGGCCCCGGCGTGGTCCGCGTACAAGGCGCCGTCCCCGCTCAGCGTCACCACTACCGATTGGGGTCCTAGTCCGAGCAGCTTATGGATCGCGGTCCGCATCCGGGCCGTGGTCAGCTGTTGCTCTCCCAGCAGCGCCGCGGCCTCCTGCCGGTTGACCACCAGAGGGTCGCACAGCGCTAGCAGCTCTGATGGCAATGGCTGCGGCGGTGCCGCGTTCAGCACCACCCGAGTCTGCCCGGCGGCCGCCTGTGCGGCTGCGGTCACGACCACGACCGGTAGCTCCAGCTGACACAGGAGGACGCCCGCAGCGCGGATATCAGCGTACGCGCCGGCGATGTCCGCCACGGTGACCGCAGCGTTAGCACCGGGCGCCACGACGATTGCGTTCTCCCCATCCGGGGTGACCGTGATCATCGCCGCGCCGGTTGGCTGGTCCGGCGTGGTGTGCACGTGGTCGGCGACCACCCCTGCGTCGGCGAGCGTGGCCCGCAGCAGTCGGCCGTACTGGTCGTTCCCGACACGCCCCAGCATGGCAACTGAGCCGCCGTACAGCGCCGACGCGACCGCCTGGTTGCCGCCCTTGCCGCCGGGGCCGATCCGCAGGTCACCACCCAGCACCGTTTCCCCCGGCGCGGGCCGCCGATCCAAGGACACGGTCAGGTCTACATTGAGAGAGCCGACCACGAAGATGTCCGCCGGCTTCACCGGCAAGCGCCCTCACCGGCAGCGCTCACGCGGCGCCTCTCTCTGAGCCGGTGATCAGCGCAACCACCTGGTCGGATGTGGTGTCCGCGGTTCGCATCCCCGCGACCACCCGACCCTGGCGCATCACCCACACCTGGTCGCAGACCCGGAACACCTGCTCAAGGTTGTGGCTAATGATCAGCACAGTCACTTGCCGGTCCCGTAGCCGACGGATCAGCGCCTCCACTGCGGCGGTCTCCCGCAGCCCGAGCGCGGCGGTTGGCTCGTCCATGATCACCAGGGCCGACCCCCAGTTCACCGCGCGGCTGATCGCCACCGCCTGCCGCTGCCCACCGGACAGCCGGCGGACAGTGGCCCGCACCGATGGGACGCTGACCTGCAAGTCTTCGATGGTGCGCTGTGCTGCGGCCACCATGGCGCGCTTGTTCAATATCCGCAGCGGGCCGATGCCGCGGTAGACCTCCCGGTTCAAGAACAGGTTCTGCCATACAGTCAGGTCATCGACTAGGGCCAGGTCTTGGTAGACGGTCTCGATGCCGAGTGCGCGGGCGTTGTCCGGGCTGTGCAGCGACACCGGTTGGCCCCGGAACCGGACGGTGCCGCTGGTGGGGTGCTCCATCCCGGTCAGGCATTTGATCAAGGTGGACTTGCCGGCGCCGTTGTCTCCCACGATCGCGGTTACCTCGCCGCTGCGGCAGGTCAGTGACGCGCCCCGTAGCGCCTGGACGGCGCCGAACGACTTGGTCAAATCCTCGACCTCGAGCAGTAGACGATGGTTGCTAGCCGGGTCGGCTGGGGCAGCCGAGGTGCCGGTATCGATCACGAGGGGGCTCCCTTTGTATCAACGGTGCAGCCGGGACAGGGATGCCGCCACAACGACAACGAGCCCGGTGGCGATGAGCTGGTAGTAGGAGGAGATCTGCAGCAGCGTGAACCCGTTGAGCAGGGTGGTGAGCAGCACCGCCCCGGCGGTGGCACCCAGGATGGACGCCTTCCCGCCCTTCAGGCTGGCGCCGCCGAGGACAACGGCGGCGATCGAGTCCAGCAGCTGGGTGGTCTGCAAGGTGGGGTCGCCGGCTGCTGTGTAGGACACCAGCAGCACTCCGGCCAGGCCGGCCGCCAGCCCGGAGACGGTGTAGGCGCCGACTCGGACCGCGTCGGTGCTTATCCCCATGCTGCGCGCCGCCTCCCTGTTGCCGCCGACCGCGAGCAGGTGGGTGCCGTATCCGGTGTGCCGGATCACCAAGTAGCAGCAGGCGGCCCCCACCAGTGCCACCAGCCAGAACCAGCGGATGGGGCAGGCGCCACCGATCGCTAGCTGCTGGAGGAACCGGGAGTTGACCGGGATGGCGTTGCCGTCGGTAAACAGCAGTGTGATGCCGCTCATCACACCCAGGGTGCCGAGGGTGACGATGAAGTCGTCGATGCCGACCTTGGTGATGACCAGGCCGTTGACTGCCCCGACCACGGCACCGCCGGCCAACGCGACCGCAATCCCGGCCGCCATGCCCAAGCCGTCCTTCGTGGCCAGCCCAAGCAGCACCGCTGCCCACGGCATAGTCGCGCCGATTGACAAGTCGATGCCACCGGCCGCGATCGGGAACGACTGCCCGGCAGCCAGAACCACCAGTATGGACGCGGCGACAAGCACGTCGCTGATGTTGCCCGATGTCAGGAACGTAGGGGTAAGGAGCGAGAAGACGATGATGACTGCCGCGAGCCCGACCGGTGCGGCGTTGCTGGACCAGAACCCTACGTCGGCCAGGATTCGCAGTCTCTGTACGGACGCCGGCTGTTTCTCCGCTGTTGTGGATGCCATCGAAACCTTCTCAGTGGCCCCCGGCCAGGCTGGCCAGCGGGTCGTGGAAGCTGAAGAACGGGCGGGGGAAGTCTGCGATCGCCTGCTCAGCGTTGCTGCGGGTGATCAGGTGAATCGGGGAAACGACCCGCTGCGGGATCTGCTTGTGGTTGGCCAGCGCTGTGCAAGCCTCGTCGACCATCTCCCCTTCGACGTAGGGGTACTGGGAGATAGTGGCGGTCAGCTTTCCGGCGGCCACCTCCTGCAGTGCCTGGGTGATGCCGTCGATGGACACGATCTTGATCTTGCCCGTCAGGCCGGCGTCGCTGATCGCCTGCGCCGCCCCGAGCGCCATCTCGTCGTCGGCGGAGAAGATGCCGGTGATGTCTGGGTGCACCTTGAGGATGTCCTGGGTGACCGTTAGCCCCTCGGATTCTTCGTAGTCGGCGGTTTGCGCCTGGACCACCTGTAGCTTGCCGGCCGTGACCTCGCGGAACGCATTCACACGGTTGATGCCGTTCTTCTCCCCTGGGATGCCTTCCAGGATGGCGACCTTGCCGTGACCATGTAGCAACTGGAGCATTTCATTGCCCGCGATGGTGCCGGCTTGGGTGTTGTCCGAGCCGATGAAAGAGGTGATCTTCAGGCCGGCTTTGCTGGCCGCGGGCGGATCGATTTGGGTGTCGACGTTGATGATCGGCTTCCCTTTGGCCTGCGCCTGCAGCAGGGGTGTGATCACGTTGGTGGCGTTGACGGGGACCGCGGCGTAGCAGCCGAAATTCTGGCTGGCTTGGGCCATGATCACCTGGTTCTCCCCTGTTGCGTCCGTCTCGTTGAGAGCCGGCTTCCACGTCAACGTGGATGCCGAGCTTCTTTCCTCCGGCGACGGCACCGTCGCGCAGCGCAGCCCAGTACGGGTTCGAGAAGTCGCGGGTGGCCAGCGCGACGCTCGTCTTAGCTCCCGCCGCCGGAGCTTCCACTGCCGCCGGTGCCGCCGCTGGCAGAGCCGCAGCCGGCGGCGAGCGAGACGATGCAGGCCAGGGCCGCCAAAGCCAGCAGAGCCGGCAATCGGCGGGCCGAGCGGGTTCTGTGCTTCATGAGGTCCTCCTTGACCGTGTCCGCGCAACTGCGGCAATGAGCCGGTCGGGTCGTAGGGGCTGTAGAGGCGGCAGGCTTATGGTGAGGAGAGGCGGCCACCGTGCCCGAGGTGGGTGGTGCTTTCACGGTGGCCGCCTCTTTGTGCTGCGGGCCGCGAAGGTCCGCTATGGGTCGAGGCTGCGGAACGGGTTATTGGGCGTTGCGACCCTGCCGCGGCGGCTGCACCATCAGATCGCTAAGCGCCTGCGCGATCGTGGTGTCCGGGACAGCCTTGACCAGGTAGTTCTGGTCCTTGACGGGGCTGGATACCCAGGTGTTGGTGCCATCGGCGGCAACCAGGTTCGAGCCGGGGTCGCCATTGAGAGTGAAGAGCCCGTCGCTGCCGTAAATGCTGTAGAACACCGTCGACGGGTCCCAGCTGCTGCGGTTGTTGCCGTCGCCGACGTAGATCTCATATGCCTTGCGCACCGGGTCAGTGGCCGGCGTCTGGGTGAACAGCTGGGAGCCGGTGTAGACGGTGCCGCCCACCTCGAAGCCGTCGAACACCACCCGGGTCGGCCAGTTGTTGATCGCGTACTGGGTGGCGGATGGGTTGGAGGAGAAGTTGAACTCGTGCCCGGACGGGTACTGGCCGCCCATCACCACTAGCTGCTTGACTTTCTGAGCGACCAGATCCATCCCGTTCAGGTTGCTGTACTGGTCGGGCCCGGACTTCAGGAGATTCGCCAGGTTGGTCTCGACCCCGATGGCGGCGATGGTGACCGAGTGGTCGGGCTGGTGGGCAAGGATCTTGCGGTACAACGTGGTGGCGTTCGGTGCCCGGGTGCCGGTGTGCAGCGAGTTCGGGAACTGCTGGGCCAGTACCTGCGTGTAGTTCTGGGTAGCTGTGGAGTCATCGTTGGGCTTGAGGGTGCCGATGGGGATGTTGCCGTGGCCGTAGTAGGTGTCGATGGCATCTACTGGCGGGCGCGCCCCACTTGCTGGGAGTGTCCACCATGACCCCGAGCAGGTCGACCTTGCCGCCGTCCTGGGCAGCGTTGGCGATGGCCAGTGCCCCCGTATCGTCGACGTCGGAGAAGATGTCGGTGTCGATGATCAGGTGCACCGGCGCCTGATCCTCGGGCGCGTGCGCCGCAGGGGCGGCCGCTGCCGCCGATGTTGCCTGAGCCGGGGTGGTGGTGAGCAGGCTGCCGGCCACCGCCAGCGCTGACCCTCCCACAAGCAGGCCTCTGCGGCCTATTCTCGTAAGCCTTCTCATCTTCAGCTTCCCTTCCCTGCCGTCCACGCTGCGTTCACGTAAACGATTACGTCACTCTGCTAGCCGCTGTCAACGGTCCTTGAGCTACAAATACGTAATCGTTTACGGTTAGGTATCGTGAGGGCAGGAACGGGGCTGCGCTTGACGATCGCGGATGTCGCGAAGCTGGCCGGTGTCTCTACAGCCACGGTGTCGCGTGCCTTGTCCGGCGCCGACGGCGTCAGCGCACAGGTTAGGAAGAAGGTCAGTGAGACCGCCGACCGGATTGGCTACCGGCCCAATGAACTAGCGCGGTCTCTGCGCACGACACGCACACGAACCCTTGGGCTGGTCGTATCCGACGTGGTGAACCCGTTCTTCGGCGAACTCGCGCTGGCGATCGAGGAGGCCGCGCACGCCAGCGGGTTCAGTGTCATCTTGTGCAACACCAACGAAGACACCTCCCGGCAAGACGAGTACATCGAGCTACTTCGCGCCCGGCAGATAGACGGGCTCCTGCTGACCCCAGCGCTGGATGAGTCCCCGGCACTGCGCGCAGCCGCTCTCGAGGGGATCCCGATGGTGTTCGTGGACCGCGCTCTCCCAGCTGTTCATGTACCGGCAGTGCGCGCCGACAGCCGGCACGCCACCAAAGACCTCGTTGACCATATCGTCGGGTTGGGTCATGAACGGATCGCGATCATCTCCGGGCCCCGGCAGACGCTGACCGGCCGCGAGCGGCTCGACGCCTTCCGGGCCAGGATGCGCCGCCACGGCCTGAGCGTGCCCCGCGAACTGATCAGAGTCGGCAACTTCCAGATGCGCAGCGGCCAGGTGGCGGCCGCGGAGCTGCTCGACCTCGACGAGCCACCGACCGCGGTTTTCGCCGCCGACAACTTGATGGCGCTGGGGGCACTGCATGAGATCCGCCGGCGCGGGCTGCGAATCGGCCAGGATCTGGCACTGGCAGGTTTCGACGACCCACCGTGGTTCCAGCTGCTGGACCCGCCCATGACCACAGTGGCGCAGCCGGTCAAAGAGCTCGGTGAGCTCGCCGTCGCGACCTTGCTGCAGACGGTCGGCGGCGCCCAAGCCAGCTCGCACGTCTTGGAGTGCTCCTTGATGGTGCGCAACTCCTGCGGTGAGGCGTCCCCTCCACCGTGATGCCCGGCGTAGCAGCCCTTGCTCGGGCCGCCCGTAAGGCCAGCCACTCACGGCGATATCTCAGCGTCTTGCTGGATCGGCTGCGGCCCTATTTTGCGAGCCTGCTAGTAGTGCTTTGTTAGGTTCCGGCGAGGGCGGCGGCGACCCGGTCGAGGGTTAAGCCGAAGGTCCCCCCCAGTGATCCGCGCGCCTGGCCGTTTACCTGGGCTTTTGTGATGCGCGGGGCGGGCTGCTGACTACGCGACCCCGAGGCGGTGGCTGACGCCGAGCAGATCGAGGGCTTGCCGTTGCGGGGCGGGTTCGCGATGCCCGCGAAGAGGAAGGCGGCGAAGATCATCAGCCGGCGCCACTTCGCGAACCGCGCGTGGGTGAGGACATGGGCGAGTTTGAGCATCACCAGGGCGAGCGGCAGCGCGAAGGCCAGGCCGAAGCCGCCGCCGTGGTCTGCGGTTGCGCCGCCGTGATCTGCGGTTGCATGGCGGCCCGCGTCAGCGGAGCTGGCTCGGGCTCGGCGTCGTCACTGTGCAAGCCCTGCACCTCGGTCTTGAGGATGCGCATCGACTTGCCAAGCGACCGCGCCGCTGCGGGCAGCTTCGTGGAACCGAAGAGCACGATGAGTACTACGGCGACAATCAGGATCTTCCACGGACTGTCAAACAGGTCGCCAATCATATCCATCCTCTTTGGCGGGATCACGCCCCCGCGGTCAGGGCTTTTCAAACACGAGTTAGGCGCAAGCCCAGCAGGCTGGGCATCAGCCGACCCAGCGTTTACTCTGCTCTCGCCAGCAGGGCGCTGAGGCCTGACGCTCCGCGATCACGACCGCCCTCGTCTGCCGTCCTGTACGCCGCGCGGGACCGGCTGGACGCTTCGGCAGATCTTCCCGGAGCGTTTCCAGGAACGGGCCGCTGCTTCGCCGCTGGCTGGCAGCGGCCCGTTCGGCCGATCAGTCCACGGTCAGATCACCGGGAACGTGACTCCGGCGATTGGCCGAACCGGGCAGCTCGACCAGTTACGAGCGTGCCGCTGATGGCTGAGCCACGACGGTCAGGGTGCGTCCTGGACGGTGCGGAATCCGATGGTGGCCGACCGGTTCAGGCTCGGTGCAATTAGCAGGTACTTGTTGTGGTGGCCGAGCTGGTAGGCGCTCTGGCCGTTGGGGAAGTACCAGGACGCCCCCTGTGGGCTGTAGTAGGAGCCGCCGCGGACCACGGCGGCGGAGGTGTGCTGGTCGGTGAACTCGTTGGTCCACTGCCAGACGTTGCCCACCATGTCCAGCACGCCGAACGGGCTGGCGCCGGTGGGATACCGGGTCACGTCCGCGGAGCCGGCAGGCCGTCTCGTGCGGACGAGGTGGGTGGTACCCGGCTGGGGTCGAACGTGTTGCCCCACGGGTAGTTCCGGCCGTCCAAGCCCTGCGCCGCGTACTGCCATTCCCAGTCGTTGGGCAGCCGCTTGCCGGCCCATGCCGCGTAGGCGCGGGAGTCCTCCAGTGACACCCAGGTAACGGGTTTGTTGTCCCAGCCCGCGCGGTACTGCGGATGCTGCGGGTCCGACCAGTCCCAGTCCTTGAGGAAGTTGTGGCTGTCGGCGGGACGGTAGTGGGTGGCATCCATGAATTGCTGGTACTGCGCGTTGGTGACCTCGGTGCGGTCAATGTAGAACGGCGGTACGGTGACCGCGTGGCTGTGGTTGCGGCCGGGCTGGGTCTCCCATGGGTACTGCACGTCGACGCCGGCCATGTCGCCGCCCTCGATCTCGGTACCGCTGACGGTGAACGTGAAATCCGCACCGGGGATGGCGACCATGCCCGGCGGCGTTTGGGCTGGCCGCGCGGTCGAGTGGATCGGGATCATCGTCTGGGTTAGGACGGTGTTGGCGGCCGAGTAACTGCTCAGCGGCCGCGCCGCCGCATGCCGCATGCGCTGCTGGAAGCCCCCGAAGCCGTTGGGCAGGGCCGATGCGGTGCTGGCCAGCACCGCGCCGAAACCCTTGGCCTCGATCGGGAACGCCAGGGTGGCCGTGCCGTCGGCGACCTCGGGATTCAGCTCGACGCCGTTCCAGAGGTCGTAGTAGCGCAGCCCGGCCTCGTCCGGCACCGTGAGCTGGTCGCCGGTGGTGGCCGTGGTACTCCGGTTGACCAGTGTCCACAGTGTCTGCGAGCCGTTGCCCGGCCACTTGCTGGCGAAAACCGAGCCGTTCTGGATGGTCGGCGTGTGGGGTTCCCAGCCCTGGCTGACCAGCAGGTCAGGGAATTCGCGTTCGATGGCCGCGACCCGGCGAATGGCCTCCTGGTCCCGGTCGGTCAGCTGGTTCCAGATGCCCCAGACGTTCTCCCAGCTCTCCAGGCCGGTGCCGTTGAAGAAGGCGGACTGCAGCATGTCGATCTTGCTGGTTGACCAGCGGTTATTGACGTGGACGGTGTGCCGCGGCTCCAGCCACTTGGCCTGGCTGACCAGCGGTGCGTACGAAGTGTAATTCCAGATCTCCCCCCAGCTCTGGGGGTTCCACTGGATCGCGGCCAGGTTACCGTCGTCGAGGCCGAGCTCGGGCTCGAGCACCAGCGGATTGCCGTCGGCCACCGAATTGGTGAAGTAGTCCTGGGTGACCGCGAACATGGTATCGCCGTTCATGCCGTCGGCGCCGATCTCGGCCATGGTCTTGGGCAGGACGGTCGACCAGGGCTGGCCGGGGTCGCGGGTGCCGACGTCCCACGGGTGGATCGGGAACAGGACCTTGACCCCCGCACGGTGGAAGTCGGCGACCATCTGCCGCAGTCCGCTGATGCCGCCGGGCATGTCCCGGAACATCTGGTCGGTGTTGCGATCGTCCACGCCGATGTTGGGGTAGGTCGGCCAGACCAGCACGGAGTCGATGCCGCCGTACCGGCGCTCGACGTCGGCCAGGTACTTGTCGACCGTGTACCGGCCGGTGGCCCGGTCGTAAAAGTAGAGATCGTGCACCATCATCTGGGGCTGGATCGGGTTGCGTTGCGCCCAGGCCAGCTCCGGCCGGTTGTAGTTGCTGTCGTCGTAGCCAATGGCGGACCGCTCGCCGGCGCGCCACTGCTGCATGGCGGCCAGCCAGGCCGCGGTGTCGGAAGGCTGGTCGGGGCCGACGATCTGGACGCCTTGAATCTGCAACTGGTAGCCGGAGAAGGCAGTGAGCTTGGTGACACCGGAGGATTTTGTGACTGTCGTGCCGTCACCGAGGGCAGAGATCAGGGGCGCCGCAGCGACGCCAACCGCGCCGAGCGCCACGCCGCGGAGCACGGACCTGCGGGACGGTGTTCTGTCGGGCAAGGGGTGAGTCATGAGCGTTTCCTTCGTCGTTGAGGGATTCATCTGATTCCGCTGGTCGCCAGGCCCTCGACGATCCAGCGCTGGGCGAACAGGAAGATGGCCAGGACCGGGAGGGTGGCCACGACAGTGCCGGCCATCAGCGGGCCGTACCACGTGCTTTGGTCGGTGACGTAGCCGGACAGGCCGACCTGGATGGTCCACATGCTCGGGGTCGCTGAGCACGATTCAGGTCCGTGGACCTCGCGTGTACGTACCGTTCCGTTCGGGCTCACGAGTGGGAAAGAAGGCCGCGGACCGGCGACCGAGCCATGCCTTCTGGGCAGGCTGCGGCCGTCTTCCAGCAGCGGATCTCATGGATCGCCACTGAATAGGGCATGGTCGGTGGCGTGAACGACGATGCGCAACCGGGTCGGTGCGGACCGTCATTTCGAGGCGACGACGTCGTGCCGCTGGTAATCACCTTGAAGCCGAGCTCGTCCTACCAATCGGTGCGGCGTCTAGGCCGGGAATCTTGTAGTCACGCACACACCACTGGCCAGGGCGGCCGAACACACCACGACCACCGGCCTACCGGGAGACTTCATCAGGAACGTCCTTTCGATCGCCGGGAACGTGGTTCCGCGGAGCGACCGGGCCGAGTGCTCAACCGGTGACGTAATCGATTACGTCACTCATTGAGGATAATTCAAACCACTGTCCACAATTGCTGTCAAGGCCTGGGTTTAAGTCACCGCCGGAACCTTGACGATACAAGCGAAATCGATTACAACTGGTCCCAAACCAGTGCGTGGAGGTGCCTGATGGCGGTGACCGTCGCAGAAGACCGCTCGGCGCGCTGGAGTCGCAACAGCGTCGGTGTCGCGGGCGCTGTCGGGGCAGACAGCGTCAGCGCGGACGTACAGGAGAATGCGTCATCACCCGCGGCTCGTGCGTTGGGTTACCGACCGAACACCGTCACGCTGCCGGGCTGGGGGCCGACCCTGGTAGCTTTATGCGTTACATCCGGCTCCTGCGGACATACCGCATCGGCGGGAGGTGTCCGCGAACGATCGTTTGCGGGACGGGGGATAGCTCGGCCGCGTAGGACGCAGGACGACAAGTCCCGGAAACCTGTCCCGGAACAGCACGCCGCTGCGCCAGTTTCGGGACCGCGAGACCACTTGTTAGCCGCTCCTGAACCTGCGCCGTGACCACTCCCGGATCTCGGCGCGCGATCTGCTGCCGGTTACCGAAGACCGTGCTGCTGTGCACCCCGGGCCCATGTCCATGGCCCGGGGTGTTCTGGTGTGTGCTGGAGGGCTGTGTGAGTGTCAAGGCGATGGCGTGGGCAAAGGCACAGAAGGCGGGCGGGCCGGGGATCAAGGCCGTGCTGCTGGTGCTCGCCGACTATGCCGACGAGCAGTGGTCGTGCTTCCCGGGCCAGCAGCGGATCGCTGAGGAGACCGAGCAGTCGATCCGCACCGTCCGCGCGCAGCTCGAAACGCTGGAACGCCGGGTGAGGGTGCCGAAAACCTACGCCGCCCGGGTAAAGGCCCTGCAGAGTGCGGTCGAGCGTTCGGTATGCGCCGGGCCGGTCTTGGCCCGACCGGAGGTGGGATGATCTTCGGCTTGTGGGCTTGAAGCTGATCTTCCTGATCGTTTCCCGTGCCGTGTCGCTGCTGGGCTTGTCGCGCCGGGAGGCGTGGTGGAAGGACGCCGAGATCCTCATGCTGCGCCACCAGCTCGCTGTCGCCGGGCGTGAGCGGCCGGGGACTCGTGCCCGGCTGACGTGACCGGACCGGGCGTTGCTTGCCCTGCTGGCCGGGACGCTGCCGATCGACCGTCTCGCCGCGATGCGGCTGGTCGTCACCCCGGGCACCATCTTGCGGTGGCACCAGGACATCGTCCGCCGCCGGTGGTCGCGCCGGTCGCGCCAGGGCCGGTCCGGGCGCCCGGCAACGCACCGAAAGGTCCGGGGTGGTGCTACGACTTGCTCGGGAGAACGAGTCGTGGGGTTACCGCCGCATCCACGGCGAGCTGGCCGGGCTCGGCATTACCGTGGCGCCGTCCACGGTCTGGCAGATCCTCAAGAACGCAGGCATCGATCCCGCGCCCCGCCGGGGGGACCTGGCTGGGCCGAGTTCCTGCGGTCCCAGGCGCAGGGGATCTTGGCGCTGGACTTCTTCACCGCCGACCTGCTCAACGGAACGAAGGTCTACGTCCTTGCCGTTATAGAGCACGGCACCCGCCGGATACGCGTCCTCAGAGCCACCGGGCACCCGGTCCAGGTGTGGGTGGGCCAGCAGGCCCGGAACCTGCTCATGGACCTAGAGGATGCCGGAACGCGGGTGAAGTTTGTCCTGCATGACAGGGACGCCAGCCTCACCGCCGCGTTCGATGAGGTCTTCCGTGCCGCTGGCGCCAGGATAATCCGTGCTGCGGTTCAGGCGCCTCGGATGAATTCGATCATGGAACGGTGGGTCGGCAGTTGCCGCCGCGAGCTGCTGGACCGAACCCTGGTGTGGAATCAGCGGCACCTGATGATCGTGCTGCGCGAGTACGAGGACTTCTACAACACCCACCGGCCGCACCGCGCCCTGAAGCAGGCAGCGCCGCTGCGGCAACTGCCGGACGGCATCACGGATCTGGATCAGTTCCGGGTCCGGCGGCGCGATCGCGCTGGGGGCGTGATTCACGAATATCGCCTGGTCGCGTAGGTTTTCGGCACCCACAGGGCCTTCTGACCCAGGAGGGATCAGATGCGGGTACGAGTTGGCATGGTGGCGCGAGCTCCGACTACGAGCAGCTGGCCGTCGCGCTGTCGCAGCTCGCACGCAAGCGGCAGGTCCTTGAGGCGGGGTCCGGCTGATGACCTCCAGCAGTGCCGTGACCGGCGTTAAAAGGAGAGGCCCCATGGATCTGCATGACCGGGTGGCGCTGATCACCGGGGCTGCGAGCGGCGTGGGCCGCTCGGCGGCCAGGCTGTTCGCCGAGTCCGGCGCGCCCGTGGTCGCCGCCGACTGGGACAAGGCCGGCGTGAAAGCGGTGGCGGCCGAGCTGGCCGGCGCCGGGCACCGGGTGACTCCCGTCGCCGTGGATATCTCGCAGGAAGCCTCCGTCGAGGCGATGCTGCGGACCGCCGTGGAGAGCTACGGCCGCATCAACGTCCTGTTCAACAACGCGGGGGTGGGCCCCAGCGCCTCCGCCCGCTACACCATGGCCAACGTGGTGGAGACACCGCCGGAGGCATGGGACTCGATACTCGCCATCAACCTCAAGGGCCCGGCACTGGTCAGCAGGCAGGTGATCCCGGTGATGCTCGGCAGCGGCGGTTGCATCGTGAACAACGCGTCCATCAACGGGCTGGTGGCAGTGCCCGGGGCCGACGCCTACACCGCGTCCAAGGGCGGTCTTGTCGCGCTGACCAGGGCGATGGCCGCGGAATGGGGCCGCCAGGGCATTCGCGTCAACTGCATCTGCCCGGGACCGGTCGACACACCCATGAACGCACCGTGGCTGCAGGATCCGGCGAAGGTGCGCTTCTTCGAGTCAAGCTGCCCGCTGGGGCGGGTCGCCACCGCCGAGGAAGTGGCGCAGGTGGCCCTGTTCCTCGCCTCCGATGCGGCGTCCTATCTCAACGGCGCGGTCATCCCGGTCGACGGCGGATGGACAGCTATATGAGCACGGCGGAACTTCGGCGGCTGCTCGCCGCGGGCCAGCCCAGCGACGCAAACGGCGAGACCGTGGTGGCCGAGCGCGCCGGTGACGTCGCCGTCGTCACGCTGAACCGTCCCACCAGCCACAACGCGCTGACCCTCACGGGGTGGCGGCGGATCAGGTCCATCTTCGGCCAACTAGCAAAGGATGACGCGGTACGCGCCGCAGTGATCAAGGGGGCGGGTAACCGCGCCTTCGCCGCCGGCGCCGACATCACCGAGTTCCCCGCGGTACGGCTCGGCGCGGCCGCCGCCGTCGACTACAACGAGTCGGTCGCGGCCGCCCTGGAATCCGTCACGCGCACACCGTTCCCGGTCATCGCCATGGTCCGGGGGCTGGCGGTGGGAGGCGGCTGCGAACTCGCAGCCGCCTGCGATGTCCGGCTCAGCGACGCCGAAGCAAAGTTCGGCATCCCGATCGGGCGCCTCGGCGTCATCCTCGGCTACACGGAGACGAATGCCCTCGCGCGCCTCATTGGCCCGGCCGAACTGAAATACCTGCTCTTCACCGGAGGGCTTATCGGCGCTTCCGAGGCTCACCGCCTCCGACTGGTGCAGCGGGTCGTCCCGGCCGCGCAGTTGGTGGAGGAGACCGTACAGCTCGCCGAGGCAATCGTCGCGAGCTCGGAGGTCACCATGCGGGCCGCCAAGCAGGTCGCCGACATGTGCGGGCGGCCCCTCACCGCGCACGACACCGAACAACTGTCGCGTCTCAGCGTCGAGGCATACGGCGGCAGTGACCTTGCCGAGGGGGTCGCCGCGTTTCAGGCGCGGCGCCCTCCCCGCTTCACGATGCGAAGGAATGCCTCCGATGGCCGCACTTGATGGAATCCGCGTCGTCGACCTGAGCAGGTACCTGTCGGGCCCGACGCTGACGATGCTGCTCGGCGACCTCGGGGCTGAGGTGATCAAGGTCGAGACCCTGCCGGTCGGGGATCCCGCGCGCGAGTCCGGTCCCTTCACGGGCCAGGAGAGCGTGTATTACATGGCCTCGAACCGTAACAAGCGCAGCGTCGCGATCAATCTCCGCGATCCCGCCGGACTCGACATCTGCCTGGATCTGGTGGATACCGCCGACGTGTTCGTGCAGAACTTCCGCCCCGGTACGGCGGAGAAGATGGGCCTCGGAGCGGCCGACCTCCGCGCCCGCAACCCGCGGCTCGTCTACGCGTCGATCAGCGGCTTCGGTTCACGACCGCCCGGTGATGCCCTCCCCGGCTTCGACCAGACGGCCCAGGCGATGTCCGGGCTCATGAGCGTCACGGGCACTCCCGAAACCGGACCGCTGCGGGTCGGCATCGCGGTGGCCGACTCGGCCACGGGCGTCTTCGCCGCGGTCGGCGTGCTCGCCGCGCTCCTGGAGCGGGAGCGCACCGGGCAGGGCACCGTGGTGGAGGCCTCCCTGATGGAGTCCATGCTCAGCCTCATGTCCTACCAGGCCCAGAAGTTCCTGAGCCTGCGCGAGGTGCCGAAACAGGACGGCAACGACCACCCGATCATGTTCCCGCAAGGCACGTTCCGGGCCCGCGACGGCAGCCTCACCCTGGCCTGCGGCAACGAGAAGATGTGGCCCGGCTGTGTGAGGTGCTGGACCTCCCGGACTTGGATTCCCATCATCAACGAGGCCGGGGTCCCGGCGTGCCAGCGCGCATCAGGCGCGAGCTCACCGACGAAGAGGTCGCTCGTAACCTTGAGAGCGCCCGCGGCTACCAGCGGCGAGCGGAGCGCCACCGCCGGCACGCGCGGCCGCGGACCGGACCTTGAGGCCGGGCGCTTAGCCCCGCTGCTCGCACCGGTAACGAGGTAGGAGCGGCCGTTCACAGCATCACGTCGCCGCTGTTGGGCCCGAGCGTCTGGCCGGTGTACAGGTTGCCTCCGGGGTCGGCGGCCAGGAGCACCGCGGTCGGTGCCACTTCCTCGGGACGCCCGAAACGCCCCAGCGGGAAGGCCGGCCTTCAGCGACGACTTCCACTCCTCGGAGAGGTTGGCGCCAAGCGCGGTCTCAATCGGGCCGGGGGCGATGCAGTTGACCGTCACCCCGGTCCCTCCCACCTCACGGGCCAGCGACTTGGTGAAGCCGATGACACCGGCCTTGGCCGCTGCGTAGTGGGCGAGACCAGCCCCGCCTCGCTGCCCGACCTGGGAGGCGATGTTGATGATGCGGCCGAAGCCCGCCTCGAGCATCGACGGCAGCCCCGCGCGGCAGCAGATGAAGACACTGCGCAGGTTGACCGCGATCATCTCGTCCCACATCTGCGACGGCATGTCGCGGACGTGGCCTTCGGTGACGATCCCGGCGTTGTTGACCAGGATCTCCACCGATCCGAGCTGGTCGCGCGCGACGCCGAACATCTGTTCCACGCCTCCTTCGTCACTGACGTCGGCCCAGACCGTCACCACCTGGGATCCCGATTGCCGGCACCGTCGCGCCACGTCCTCGAGGCCCGGCCCCCGGCTCCGGTCGGCCAGGCACAGGGACGCGCCGGCCACGGCGAACGCCCCGGCGATCGCCGAACCGATACCGCTCGCCGCGCCCGTGACCAGCGCGGTGCGGCCAGCCAGAACCGTCGCCGTGGCACTGGCCGGCCCTGCGTCGCTCATAGCTGCTCGCCTCCCAGCTTGAAGATCCGGCGTGCGTTCCCTTCCAGGATCAGGGACTTGGCCTGCACGCCACTGGACGGGCAGCGAACCAGCCACCTCGCACGCCTCGAACTCAGCCTCGCCGCATGATCCAGAATTAACCACCAGGGTCGATCATGCCTACGGTCCGGGGTCCGGTTCACGGTAGGGCACGGCTGGGTCTCCCGCGTGCGGCGGAGGTCGGCGACGGAAGGATGCGGCCTGCCTTCGTGCGCCAGACCCGGCTCGTCCTGGTCCCGGCTGTGTGCCCGGCCCGTCGGCGCTGGGGCGGGCCGGGCACACGATCGCCGCGCGGCCTTAGCCGGTGAAGGCCGACAGGTGCTCCACCTCGGCCGGGCTAAGCCCCACATTCGCTGCAGCTATCAGGTCGGCGAGCTGCTCGATCGTCCGGGCACTGGCGATCGGCGCGACCACGGACGGCTGGGCCGCCAGCCAGGCCAGCGCGACCGACGCGACGCTCGTCTCATGGGCGGCGGCCACCTCATCCAGCGCCGCCAGTGCCGCGAATCCGCGGTCGTGCATGTGCCGTGCCACCTTCTCGGCGCGGGAACTGTCCACCGGAGGCCCGCCCGGGCGGTATTTGCCGGTTAGGAAACCATCCGCCAGGCCCAGATAGGGCAGGCAGGCGATGCCCTGCTTGGCCACGAGATCCGCCAGCTCGGCCGGGTACCGTTCACGATCGATGAGGTTGAAGCGTGGCTGGAGCGCCACGTACCGGGCGAGCCCCTCGCGACCGGAGGTGGCCAGCGCCTCGCTCAGGCGCGCCGCCGTGTAGTTCGAGGCCGCGATATAGCGGACTTTGCCCGCCCGGACGAGGGCGTCGAGGGCGCCGAGCGTCTCCGCGAGTGGCACCTCCTGGTCGTCGAAGTGGGCGTAGTACAGGTCGATGTAGTCGGTCTGCAGGCGTTTCAGTGAGGCATCCGCCGCCGCCTGGATGTTCGCCGCCGACAGCCCCTCAAACCCCGGCGCCCAGCCGACCTTGGTGGCGACCACGACCGCCGAACGGTTCCCCCGCGACGCCAGCCAGCTGCCGATGACGGTCTCGGACTCACCGCCCGAGTTGCCGGGCGCCCAGGCCGAATACGCATCCGCGGTATCGATAAAGTTGCCGCCCGCCTCTGTATACGCGTCCAGCACCTCGAAGGACGCCCGCTCATCGGCCGTCCAGCCGAAGACGTTGGCCCCCAGGCAGAGGGGGAAACCGCAAGGTCGGTTCCTGCGATGTATGCCATAGAGAGTCAGCCTGCCGTTCCTGTGTTCGTGAACTCGGATGATGGGATGTGGTTGAGGATCTCCCCGCGGAAGTCATCCCCGCGGAAGTCATCCCCGCGGAATCCGCCGCCGGCGTAGACGGCTACGCCGACGCAGATGGTGACGGACGGCCAGGCCCGCAGCATCATCACCTGGGTGTGTGGAATCCGCGGCTGTATGCAGGTCGCCGGTCCGGACCGTGCGCTGACCCGTGCCGAGGATCACGAGATCGGCGTCGGCGCCGAAACCGACCCGCCCCTTGCCGGTCAGCCCGAACTTCCCCGCCGCATTACGGGAAGTCAGCTGCACCGCACCGGCCATGCTCATGCCACGGTCGGTCTGACCGCATCATCCGGCCGTGACCGGGCTGGGGAACAATGCGGCATCAGCGATCTCGCGTGCCGCCTGGGCGCAGACCGGCCCGCGGATCCCTGCGGGGCGCTTGAGCGCGCTGCCGATGATCACCGAGTCAGCCCCCGCCAGCGCAGCCCGGACATTCGATGCGTCGACCCGGCCTCCGATGACCATCGGCGTCGTCGGCAGCCTGACGCGAAGCTGCCCGATAGCCTCCAGGCTCAGCTCCGCTGTGGGCTGAGTGATGATCAGCCCGTCGGCCTGCCCGAAGTCGACGGCATCCACTGCCGCCGCGGTCAGGTCACCGGACAACAGCGGCCGGGAGGTCGGTTCGTAGACGTCCGCCCATACCCGCACGTCCGCGCCGAGCCGGTCCCGCAGGGCAAGCGTCTCCCATGCGCATCCCTGGATCACGCCCTCGGCGGACAGCACGCTGCCGGTGAGTACCTTCACCCGGACGAATTCCGCGTCCACGGCGGCGGCCACGGCCACCGCTCCCGGACCGTCGTTTTTCACGATGTTGACCCCGATCGGCAGGGGGATCGCGGATTTCACCGCGAGCGACACTGCGGTCAGCTGAGCGACAGTCGCCGCGTCGGCCCGCGTCCGGGTCGGCCGGTCGAGCGAGTTCTGGATTAGGACAGCGTCAAAACCCGCCTCGTGCAAGGTGACCGCGTCACGGACCGCGCCGTTCACGATCTCGTCCAGCTGGGCGCTGCGGCCCGCCGGGCTGCCCGGTAGCGCGGGCAGGTGCACCATCCCGATCAGCCGGAGACTGGCCGGTTTCCCGCCCGTCATGCCAGCCCCATCACGTTCCGCGCCGCTCACGCCAGCTCCGGCACGTTGGGCGCCGACTCCGGAATCGAGCTGCGGAAAATCTGCCGGAAGTTCACCTCCTTGCGCCATTCGTCGTCGAAGCCGAGCATCACCTTGTCGTTCCGTACCGCGAAGTGGTAAGCGATCAGCTCGGCTGCGACGCAGTAGGCCAGTGGCGACAGGTATTCGGGGACACCCGCCGGTACCGGGAACACCACGTCGGCCAGCGCCGTGGTCTCGGCGTCGTCGGCGGCACATACCGCCACCGCCGTGCCCTTCATGTCGCGGACCGCCTGCAGTTGCTCCCGGGCGCGGTCCTGCGCGTACCCCTGGGGCGCCAGCACCACGGTCACCGTACCCGGCCCGGTGCAGAAGTACTGCTCGTGCGCCCATTCCTCGAGCTGCTGGGAGACCGTGTTGTGCCGAGCGGACTCGATCATCTTCGCCATCGCGAACAGCGCTGTCCCGTAGTTTGGGCCACCGCCGAGGAAGACGATGCTAGTGTCCTCGCTCAGCGAGGCCGCGAGCTGCGTGGCCGGTTCCTCGGCCGCTGCGATGGTCTCGCGCACCACTGGTGCCATGGCCTCGATCGCGCGGATCTCCCGGTCAACCCCGGCGGCGTCCAGCGTGCCGCCAAGTTCGGCGACGCGCAGGCCGACGGCGAGAAGCGACAGGACCGAGGCCAGGTAGCTCATCGTGCCCGGACCGAACCCCACGTCCCGGTAGTCATACTTGAGGATCGCCCCGGCGGCCTGCGCCAGCCGGCTGTCTGGGTTGTAGGTCACACCGATGGTCCGCAGGCCCCGCTGGCGCGCGAAGCGCAGGCTCTCCACGCTGCGTGCCACCTCGCCCGAGTTGGATACCGCCGTAACCAGGGAGCCGGGCGGCGCGGTCCGTATCGCATAGCGGGAGAACTCCAGGGACTCCAGCGCCTCGACGGGCTGACCAGTCCACAGTTCGATGGCCATCTCGGCCGCCAGGCCGCAGAAGTACGAGTCGCCGCAGCCGACCGTGTACAGCCGGGTCGGCGCCGGTCCAGTGAGCAGGCCACTGGCCTCCGCGTAAAGCGGACGGGGCGCCCTGGCCAGCAGTTCGGCCTGAGCATCAATACCCGCTCGCATGTTGTCCCACTTCAGCTGCATGTCCTTGTGGAGCACCTATTCATTCCTCCGTGAAGTCGCGCCGGCTATCCGATAAGCCGGCAACTCTGGGTACTTCCAAGCCGGGCGGCCCAGGAGGCCGGTGACCGGCAGCGCGTCGAGGGAACGCCGAACTGCTCGACGACAAAGGAAGCGGCGGCCGTCCCACAGCGGGCGGCAGCCTCCGGATCGAGGCCCTGGGCGAGCGCAGCCAGGAGGCCGCCGCAGAACGCGTCACCCGCGCCAGTGACGTCCACGCACTGCTCGGCCACGGTGGGTATCTGCCAGGCCAGCTGCCCAGTGGCGACCACGCAGCCCGCCTCGCCCAGCTTGATGACGCACACGGCGACGCCGGCAGCGACGAACTCCCGGGCAGCAGCCATCACATCGGTACCGCCGTATAGCCGGACCGCCTCTTGCTCGCTCGGCAGGAACGCGTGCAAGGACGGCAGCAGGCGCAGGATCTCCCCGGGCCGCGCCGCGGCACAGTCCTCGTGAGGGTCGAGCGTGACCGCGAATCCCCGCGAGGTCAGCCGGTCCACCCAGGACGCTTGCACCGATACCGGCATCGGTGCGATGTGCGCCCATCCGGGCCGGCCCGGTCCAGCCACAGCGCCGCGTCAGGCGCCGCCTCGTACAAATCCGCCGACTGGGGATGGTGCAGGAACGTGCGTCGGCCGCACTCCTCGTACAACACCCACTGGGTGATGTAGCGTTCGGTCTTCCCGCAGTCGGCGATCGGGATCTCCTCCGAGCGAGCCATGCTGCCACTTCGGCGGGGAGGCCAGGCGCGACCGCCGTCACCACCGTGGCGGGCAGCCCGGCCAGCCGCGCTCCCACCGCCGCAAACACCGGCGCCCCGCCGACCTGGCGCATCCGGGTGGTGCCGTCCGGCAGGACCACGTCGTCCACGGTGAGGTGGCCCACCATGTACAGCGGAACCGGCCGGGTGCCCGCTGTCGCGCTCACATGTAGCTCCGCAGCAGGATGCCCCAGCCGGTGAGCCGGCAGAGGACGCCGATCGCGACGGCGGCCACGGCGGCCAGCACCAGGATCTGGTCGATCCGGCGCATGCGGAGCACCGTGGCGCTGGTCCGCTGCGGGCTCGCGCCGAGGCCCCGGGCATCCATCGCAACAGACAGATTCTGCGCCGTGATGAACGCGCGGGAGAACAGCGGCACGAGGGTGAGCACGGACCGGCCGACTCGCTTCAGTGGACCGCCGGCGGCCAGGTCCGCGCCCCGGGCACGCTGCGCTTCCATGATCGTGGTGCGCTCGGCGTTCATGAACGGGATGAACCTGATCGCCGACGCCAGCGCGATGCCCGCTTTCGCCGGCAGGCCGAGCCTGGTCAGACCCGCCGAGACCAGTTGGGGAGCGGTGATCATCATCCATATGCTGGCCGTGATGATCATGATGGAGATCCGGAAGCCCATGGCCAGGCCGAACAGCAGCCCGTTCGAGGTGACGTGGACGAACCAGACCTTCCCGAGCGGGTGGCCCGTGGTGATGTAGGTAGGCCAGATCAGCACGCTCAGCAGCGTGAGCCAGGCCGAGAGCAGCAGGTAGGGGCGCAGATCCGACAGCCGCAGCCGGGCCGCCGCGGCCGTGACGAACAGGGCGAGCAGCAGGGCGCCCAGTGCAATTGGGTCGTTGAACAGCAGGGACAGCAAGAACATTGTGCCGAGCCAGGCCAGCTTCACCCGCGGGTCGACGCCGGTGTGGATGGCGGAGCCGGTCGGCCGGTAGACGCTATATCCGACGGGCAAGGTGGCCTCCCAGGTGCGTGGTGAGGCGCTCGGCCACGGCGGTCACGGTGCCGCAGCGGCCGACGCCGAGGTGGGACAACTGGTCGGAGAGGGTGATCGCGGCCGGCGCGAGCAGGCGTGCCTCGAGGAGGACGTCGTCGCGCCGCAACACATCCTGGGTGTCGCCGTCGGCGAGCACCTGGCCGTGGGCCATGACCACGGCGCGCGGGATGAATTCCGCCACCACGTCCATGTCGTGGGTGATCACGATGATGGTCCGCCCATCCGCCGCCCAGGAGGCGAGCAGGCGCATGATCCGCTGCGCTCCGGCCAGGTCCATTCCGGTTGTCGGCTCGTCGACCACTAGGGCTGGCGGGTCCATGGCGATGATCGAGGCGACCGCCAGCAACTGGCGCTGGCCCCGGCCGAGTACGAACGGATTCATCTCGCGGACAGCGGCCAACCCGACCAGTTCCAGCGCGCGATCGGCCAGCACGGCGGCTTCCGCCTCGGGCAGGCCGAGGTTGTCCGGGCCGAAACGGACTTCCTTTTCCACCGTGGGTGCGAAAATCTGGTGATCGGGGTTCTGGTAGCAGTAGCCCACCTGGCGGGCGAGTTCGGTCAGCGACATTTCCGTGGTCGGCCGGCCGCCTACCATGACCTGTCCGCGGCTCGGCACGAGCAGCCCGTTGAAATGCTTGGCCAGCGTGGTTTTTCCTGCGCCATTCTGGCCCAGCAGGGCGACGAATTCCCCGTGGTTGATGGTGAGGTTGACCCCACGGAGCACGGGCTCGCTGGCGGGCGTGTACCGGAATTCCACGTCCCGGACGCCAATGAGCGGCTGGTTCATGCGTTTTCTCCTGCCAGGGCCTGGATACGGGAGACGACAGAGGGGAGGCTGAGGCTGGTCTCGGGCCCGATGGGCAGTCCGGCGGTGCGCAGCCGCCACTGCAGTTCCGCGGCGGCGGGCGGCCGCTCGCCGCCGGTGCGCAGGAACAGTTCGATATCGGACAGGAGCTCCCCGGGGGTGCCGTCGGCGGCGATCTGCCCCCGGTCGAGGACGATCAGCCGGTCGGCCAGGCCGGCCAGCCGGTCCAGTTCGTGCTCGACCATGACGATGGTCGCGGCGGATTGCCTGCGCAGCCGGTCAACCACCTCGAACACTTCCGCCTTGCCGACCGGGTCGAGCTCGGAGGTGGGCTCATCCAGCAGGATCAGGTCGGGGTTCATCATCAGCGCCGACGCGATGGCCAGCCTCTGCTTCTGGCCGCCGGACAGGGCGTAGGTATCGCGGCCGGCCATGCCGTCCAGGCCGACCTCGGCCAGGACCTCGGCGCTGCGGCGGCGTATCTCAGCCGGGTCCACGCCGTAGTTCTCTGGGCCGAACGCCAGGTCCTCGGCCACGGTCATGCCGACGATCTGGGCCTCGGCATCCTGCAGGACGAGCCCGACTCGCGATCCGGCCATGCCCAGCGGCCCGGCCATGACGTCGTGCCCGACTACCCGGACCATTCCGCTGGTCTCCGCAGTCACCGAGCGGGGCACCAGCCCGGCCAGGCAGGCCAGCAGGGTGCTCTTGCCGGCCCCCGAGGGGCCGGTGATGCCGATGAATTCGCCTGGTCCCGCACGCAACGTGATGCCGCGCAGGGAGGGCTGGTCAGCGGTCGGATAGGCCAGCCAGAGGTCCCGCACCTGGAACACATCGGGCGTCGCGGTCTTGTCCGGCGCCGATGACGCCGTCCCGTTCGCCGCCGGTGACACCGACCCCTTCGCTACCGGAGATGACGCGGTGCTGGTGACCATGGCGGCGCGCATCGCCGCGAGCCTGCCGTTCACTACCGATCCGGCGCCGACTGTGTCCCGCCAGTACAGGCCGGCCTGCTTGACCCTCGGGTACAGGGCATACAGCAGGATCGGCACCACGATGGCCGGGATTAGGACCTGGTTGGTGATGATCGAGAGGGTCACCCCGCCCCAGGCGACCGCAGGCGGCAGCAGGTGGGTGAAGTCCAGCCAGCCCGGCACGACGATCGCGTGCAGCAGGGGCCCGATGATGATGCCGGCGTACAGGCCGATCCAGCTCCGCGCGGTCCGCAGCGAGGCATCGCGGCAGAACTTGTACACCATCCACGTGACGTAGGTGTGGCCGAGGCAGCCGGCCACCGAGCCGACAGTCAGTGCCCCGCTGACCGCGTCACCGATGGGCATGGAGAACGTGACCCCGACGGCACCCGGCAACCCGAACAGCGCCACCAGCAGCGGCGCGAGGGAAAAGGACGGGTTGATCCCGCCGATGCCCGGGATCAGCTGGAGCTGCAGCGGACGGCCGGCGATGTAGAGCGCGGCGCAGACCGCCACCAGCGCGACCGAGCGCGCGCCCCAAATCACGTCATTGCGCCGGAAGCCGCGGAGTGAGACGGTCCAGCCGCTGAATTCCATCACCCAGATGCCGATCGCGGCAATCATGAGGGCAAGGGCAATATCAACGAATACAGAATTGAGTGGGCCTTTGCCGAGGAGATCGGCCAAGAAAGATATATTCATGGCATGACACTTTCCCCGGGAAAATTCAGGAATTTTCCAGGTAACTACTGGGGGATAAGACCAGCAAGCTCGTCAGCCTCTGCGCACCGCCGTCAGCTCGATCTTTTCGCTGTTGTAATAGTTTTCTGAATAAAGGACCGGATGCTCGGCGTTTGCCGTCGCGAAATGCAGTTGCCGGAGCACCAGTATGGGCATGCGCCCGGAAATGCCCAGTTGCCTGCGGAGCACGGCGCCGGGCGAATGCGGAAGGATGGAGGCTGTCGCCAGCCGGGCCGGCAGGCCGAGTTCGGCCAGCCGTTCGTAGAGCGAGTCATGCAGGCCCAGGTCATCTAGCGCGGCCGGACTGGGCAGCACGCGCTCGGGCACCCACTCATCACAGAACATCACAGGCTGTTCATCGGCCGTGCGCAGTCGCTGGATGTGGAGGCACATGGCCGTCGGGGCCAGCCGGAGCCTGATCGCGACCGGCTCGGTCGGCTTTTGATGTGTTATCCGTAGCTCAGCGACGCCGGGCTTCATGCCGAGGTTGCGGATGCTGTCGCCCGTGCCTACGAGTTTCTCCAGCCCCGTCTGCAGCAACGGTGCTGCGGGCCGGACAAACGTGCCGACTCCCCGGCGGCGTTCCAGTACGAGGCCGGCGATGAGCTCAGCCACTGCGGAACGCAGCGTGGGACGGCTGACGCCGAGCCGTGCGGCGAGCTCCGGCTCGGCTGGCAGCTTTTCCCCGGGGCGCAGGACGCCCTGGGCGATGAGCATCCGGAGCCGTTCCGCGGTGCGATCGCCGAGAAGTTGCTGCTCAGTATCGTGCTTGACGACCCAGTCGCTCATCGTCGCTCCTCGTTGAGAGATGTCTGACATCTTCCTTCCCCTCTCAACTACGTGTCAAGGACCGTGGATCGATTATTTTCAATTTAATGAGACTGGAACGAGGCCTTTGACCTGTTCGGCGTCCACGCGGGCGACAGGCTCATCCCCGGCGAGGCGGGCGGTGACCACCTTGCGCTTTGCTCGCTCTCGCGGCCGGGATCGGCAGGTCTGGGTAGCTGCTTGTTGTCGCGCTGATCCCAGCGTCAGGTCCCGATCGGGTGCCAGACGGTCTTGATCTCGACGAAGGCGCTCAGCCGCGCGGTGCCCGGGTCGTCGGCCCAGTCGGTCGGCCGGGGCACGTAGACACGCTTAACGTTGTCAGCCGCGGCCACGTGCAGCGTGGTGCGAGCCTCGGGGTCGACACCGGTGAGGTCGAGTGCGTTGACGTCGCGGTGCGCGGCCAGCCACGGCGCCAGTTCGGCCGTGAATCCGGTGAGCAGGTTGACCACCCCTCCGGGCAGGTCGGAGGTGGCCAGCACCTCGCTGAACGACACCGCAGGCAAGGGCCGCTCCTGGGCGGCGATCAGCACCGACGTGTTGCCGGTCGTCAGTACCGGTGCCAGCACCGAGACCAGGCCAAGCAGGGATGAGTCCTGCGGCGCCACGATGCCGACGACGCCAGTCGGCTCGGGCAGCGAGAACGTCAAGTACGGCCCGGCGACCGGGTTGGTCGCGCCTACCACCTGGGCGTACTTGTCGGTCCAGCCGGCGTAGTACACCCACCGATCGATGGCGGCGTCAACCTGCGCCAGCGCGGCGCCGGACTTGAGCCCCTCAGTGGCGGCCACCTCGGCCGCGAACTGCTCGCGCCGGCCGTCGAGCATCTCGGCCACGCGGTAGAGCACCTGCCCGCGATTGTAGGCGGTGGCCCCAGACCAGCCTTTCAGCGCGGCGCGGGCGGCAACTACCGCGTCCCGTAGGTCCTTGCGGGAAGCCTGCGCGGCGTGCGCGAGCAGCCTCCCGTCCGCGCCGTGCACCGGGTAGGAACGGCCGGACTCCGAGCGGGGGAACGCGCCGCCAATGTAGAGCTTGTAGGTCTTGCGGACCCCGATCCTGGCCGGCGCAGGAGCAGCGGCCAGCTCGTGGGGCACGGCTACTGGCTGGTCGCTAGCTGTCGGCTCGGTCACGGAAGTCGTCCTCGTCGGTCGGCGCTTAGTGGGCAAGGTAGGCCTCGAGCCCTTGTCGGCCGCCTTCACGCCCGAAGCCAGATTCCTTGTAGCCCCCGAACGGTGCGGTCGGGTCGAACCGGTTGAACGTGTTGGCCCAGACCACCCCGGCCCGCAGCTTGGCCGCCATGGACAGGATGCGCGAGCCCTTTTCCGTCCAGACCCCGGCTGAGAGCCCGTAGGGGGTGTTGTTGGCCTTCTCGATCGCTTCGGCCGGTGTGCGGAAGGTGAGCACCGAGAGCACCGGCCCGAAGATCTCCTCCCGGGCGATGCGGTGTGCCGGCGACACCCCGGTGAAGACGGTCGGGGGAAACCAGTAGCCACGCTCGGGCAGCACGCACGGCGGGGACCAGCGAGCCGCCCCCTCGGCCTCACCCGAGTCGGAGAGTTCGCGGATCTTGGCCAGCTGGGCGGCCGAGTTGATCGCGCCTACATCGGTGTTCTTGTCTAGCGGGTCGCCGACCCGCAGGGTGGTCAGGCGGCGCTGCAGCCTGGTGATCAGCTCATCGGCGATCGACTCCTGGGCGAGCAGCCGTGAACCTGCGCAGCAGACCTGACCCTGGTTGAAGAAGATGCCGTTGACGATGCCCTCGATGGCCTGGTCCAAAGGCGCGTCGTCGAAGACGATGTTGGCGGCCTTGCCGCCGAGCTCCAGGGTCAGGCGCTTGGGCGTGCCGGCCAGTGTCCGCTGGATGACCTTGCCGACCTCGGTCGACCCCGTGAAGGCGATCTTGTCGATGCCGCTGTGCCCGACGATCGCCTCACCGATCGACGGGCCGCCGGCCAGGATGTTGACCACACCGGGCGGCAGGTCGGCCTCGGCGACGATCTCGGCCAGCACCAGGGCGGTCAGCGGCGTGGTCTCGGCCGACTTGAGCACCACGGTGTTGCCGGTGGCCAGCGCGGGCGCGATCTTCCAGGCCGCCATGAGCAGCGGGAAGTTCCATGGGATGACCTGGCCGGCCACGCCGAGCGGTCGCGGTGAGGGCCCGAAGCCTGCATAGCCGAGCTTGTCGGCCCATCCGGCATAGTAGAAGAAGTGCGCGGCCGCCGTCGGGACGTCCACGTCGCGTGACTCGCGGATCGGCTTGCCGTTGTCCAGCGATTCGAGCACCGCGAGCTGGCGGCCGCGTTCGGCGATTGCACGGGCGATGCGGTACAGGTACTTGCCCCGCTCCGCCCCGGACATGGCCGACCAGGGGCCCTCGTAGGCTCGCCGGGCCGCGCGGACGGCGTCGTCGACGTCGGACGGGGCGGCCTCGCTCACCTCGGCCAGCGGCTCCTCGTCGGCTGGGTTGATCGTCTTGATCGACTCGCCGGCTCCGTCGCGGAACTGCCCGTTAATGAAGATTTTGTAGCTTGGCTTGAGCCGGGCGATGTCCCGCGACTCCGGAGCCGGCGCGTATTCGAAGGCAAGCATCAGTCCACCGTCACATAGTCAGGACCGCTGTAGACGCCGGTCGCGAGCTTCTGCCGCTGCAGCAACAGGTCGTTGAGCAGGCTGGAGGCGCCGAACCGGAACAGGCTCGGCGTGAGCCACTGGTCCCCGGTCACCTCGTTGACCATCACCAGGTAGCGCACGGCCTCCTTTGACGTACGGATGCCGCCGGCCAGCTTGACCCCGCGGAACTGGCCGGTGAGATCGGCGAAGTCCCGCACGGCCTGCAGCATCACCAGCGCCACCGGAGGCGTGGCAGCCGGCGTCACCTTGCCGGTGGAGGTCTTGATGAAGTCGGCGCCCGCGAGCAGCGCCAGCCAGGAAGCCCGGCGCACATTGTCCAGCGTTGCCAGTTCCCCAGTTTCCAGGATCACCTTGAGGTGGGCTGGGCCGCATGCCGCCCTGGTCGCGGTGATCTCCTCGAGCACCTGCAGATAGTGCCCGGCCAGGAAGGCGCCGCGGTCGATCACCATGTCGATCTCGGTGGCCCCGGCCGCGACCGCGTCACGCACGTCGTGCAACTTGGTCTCAAGGGCCGCGCGCCCGGACGGGAACGCGGTCGCGACGCTCGCCACCCCGACCGTGCTGCCGCGCAGTACCTGGACTGCCGTCGCGACCAGGTCGGGGTAGACGCACACCGCCGCCACCGGTGGCACGCCTGGGTCCCACGGGTCCGGGTGCACCGCCTTCGCGCACAGCGGCCGGACCTTGCCGGGAGTGTCAGCGCCTTCGAGCGTGGTCAGGTCGACCATGCTGATCGCGGTGTCGATGGCCCAGGCCTTGGCCGTGGTCTTGATGCTGCGGGTGGCCAGCGCCGCCCCCCGGGCCTCGGCCCCCACCTGGTCGACGCCCGGCAGCCCGTGCAGGAAGCGCCGCAGCGAGGCGTCATCCCTGATCACGTCGGCTGTCGAGGCCAGCCGTACGATCGTGCTCATCCGAATTCCTTCCATGCGCGATCACTCGGTTCCGGCTTCGAGCAGCCGCGTGCGCGGGTCAGAGGCACATCGCTGACATCCTAGAATGATGTCTGACATCATATCTGCTTATTTGCTCGGACGGCCAGGCCAGGAGCTCTGGCCGCATGCGGTTCGTCGTCGAACTCGTTGGTACCGGGCACGAGTGGAGGCTCCGGCTCGTCCGGAGGGCCGGCGAAGTACGGCGCGATCTCCGTGCAGGGAGTACTTCGCAGAATCGAAGGAGTACTACAAGGCCGCGGGCTTCAGCGCGGTGAATCTGCTGGCTGACGGGTCGGCAAGCACGTCACCTGAGTCGCTGGTGCTGACCGAGAAGGTCGCCCGCCGCAGCATGCACCTCACCCGCCAGTACGCGACCAATCCCCTCGAGGTGTTTTTCTCCTGTGAGGTCATGACGCCGGGGCCGATATCCGCCCATGCCCGTCGGCTGACCGTCTACGCCGACAACACGCTGCGCGAGGTAGCCAAAGCATTCGCCCGGCACGAGGTGACCGGGGCGGCCGTCGCCGACCGCGCGGACCCCCGGTGGATCATGGGCGAGATCACCCTGCACCAGTGGATGCGCGCCCGGCGTCGGGACCTGCAGGAGGAGGAGTGCCGCGAGCGGTTTCTCTGCCCGTCAGCGCTGGCGCCCCGTCACGCGGGTCCCGGTCAAGCCGCGGCACGCGACGGCAGGCGGACAGCGTCGCCGGACTCTGGACGCAGCCGCAGCGCCTCGGCAGCCGCGACCAGCGAGATGACGCCGAGCAGGGAGAACGCGACGCTGTAGGCCGTCTCGCTGTGCCCGGCTTCGGAGAACAGGCCGCCGATCCGCAGCGCGACCGTGGCGACGGTGACGGCGAGCCCGGCCGCGAGCTGGGTGGTCGTTGCGAACAGGGTGTTGGCGTCGCGCATCTGCTCGGGAGCCATGTCGGCAAAGCCGACCGTGCTGTAGACGGTGAGCCCGGTCGACCTGGTGATGCCGCTAACCAGGGCCAGCGCGGCGATCACCGGTAGCGGGGTCGTGGCCGTGGTGAACCCGAGCCCGGCCATGACGACCGCGGTGATCACGGTCGAGGCGAGCAGCAGCGCCCGGAAGCCGAAGCGGTTGATCAGTGGCGTAGTGGCGGGCTTGATGCCCACGTTGCCGACGAAGATGAACAGCACCACGGTCCCCGACTTAACCGGTGACCAGCCGAACTGGGTCTGGAACAGCAACGGCAGCAGGAACGGCGCGGCGCCGACGACCAGCCAGTACAGCGTCCCGCCCGTCTGCGAGACCCGGAATGTGTCGACCCGTAGCGTGCGCAAGTTGAGCAGCGGGTGCGAAGTACGTCGCAGGTGCCAGACCGCGCCGGCCAGCAGCGCCGCGGAAGCCACGCCGAACGCCACAGTCTCCGCCGTCGGCGGGGCGCTCAGCGAGACTAGGTGCGCGGCGTAGGTGAGCCCGCCGAGCCCGGCGCAGGTGAGCAGGACGCCAGCCCAGTCCAGCGGCGGGGCAGCGGCGGTTTCCGCGGTGTTCCTCACTAGCCGCCACGCGACGCAGAACGCGACGACGCCGAGCGGGGCGTTGATCAGGAAGATCCAGTGCCAGGACGCGTACGCAGTGAGCAGGCGCCGGCCAGCGGCGCGATCACCGGGGCGAGCAGCCCCGGCCAGACGACGTAGGAGGTGATCCGAAGCAGATCCTTCTTGTCGGCCATGGACACCACCATGATCCGGCCGACCGGGACCATCATTGCGCCGCCGATGCCTTGCAGCACCCGCATGGCGACGAGCTCGCCCAGGTTCACGCTGCTGGCGCAGCCCACCGAGGCGAGCGTGAACACGACGATTGCGGCCAGGAACACTGCCCGGTTGCCGAGCCGCCGGGTGAGCCACCCGCTCAGCGGGATCAGCACCGCGAGCGTCAGCAGGTAGGCGGTGACGAGCAGCCCGACATCGGTCGCCGGCGCGTGCAGTGACCGCCCGATCTGCGGGCTGGCCGTGGTGACGATCGTGCCGTCGAGCATCTCCATGAAGAAGCACCCGGCGACGAGCAGCGCCGTGTTGCGGTGCCGCGCGTCGATCACTGGACAATCCCCTCCTGCTAGCCAGCGGATTACAGCCATCACAACTCAGCGATTATGCCCGTTTCGTGCATGAGGCCGGTTGCCGCCTCAGCGTGATGTATTCCTATATAGGAATATGACAGCCGCATGGCACGGGCAGCGACGACGACGGATGCATTTAACGCGGTCGCGGAACCGCGCAGGCGCAGATCCTTAATCTGCTGGCAGGCGGCGAGCGGTCAGTGAACGACCTTGTCGCACAGCTCGGCGTGGCCCAGCCTGTGGTGTCCAAGCACCTTCGGGTGCTGCGCAAGGTCGGCCTGATCGAGGTGCGGGATGCCGGCCGGCAGCGGTTGCACCGGCTGAACGGCCGCCCGCTCGAGCCCATCTACCAGTGGGTGAAGAACTTCGAGCGGGCCTGGGCCGGCCGGTTCGAGCAGATGGACGGCCGGAGCTGAGCCGGCGCTGGTGTCACGCCAAGGAGGAACGATGACGGTCGCCGAGGTCGACCTGCGGGTTAGCGGCGTCTGGCGGTATGGGATGATCGCCGACGGCGGGCTCGGGGTGGCATTCCACGGCGAGTACCTGGAGATCGTCCACAACGAGCGGACCGTCTCCACCGAGGTCTATGAGGGCGCGCCGCAGAAATGTGAGCGGCAGGCAAACCAACGACCGCTGTCAGCCTCAAGATTAGTTCTCCGGAGCAGCGGCCGGAAAGCGATCACCCGAATCAGCGCGGTGAATCAAAGGCTTAGTGTAGGCACGCTATGTATCGGCACGCTGGAGGACGGAATGCTGCTGGAGGACCGAGTCGCTCTCATCACGGGCGCCGCAAGTGGAATGGGACGAGAGGCGGCGAAGCTGTTCGCCGAGCACGGAGCGCATATTGTCGCAGCCGACCGGGACACACGGGGCCTAGAGACGCTCGTACAAGAGTTCGGTGATCAAGGCGACCAGTGCAGGATCGTGACCGTCGACATCTCCCACGAGGCGAGCGTCGCCAAGATGGTCGAGCAGGCGCATGCGCAGTGGGGCCGGATCGGCGTCCTGTTTAACAACGCGGCCATTGGTCCAAGCTCTACCAACGTGCATCGGATGGCCAACGTTGTTGAGACACCGGAATCGGCGTGGGACGCGATCCTGTCAATCAATCTCAAGGGCCCTGCGCTTGTATGCAAGCACGTTATTCCGGTCATGGTCGAAGGCGGCGGCGGCTCGATCATCAACAACTCATCGATTAGCGGAATAATCGCCGTTACCGGCGCCGACGCATACACCGCCTCCAAGGGCGGCCTGGTCGCGCTGACGAGGGTGATGGCTAGCGACTGGGTCGCGAAAGGCATCCGGGTGAACTGCATCTGCCCCGGACCGGTGGACACCCCAATGAACGCGCCATGGCTGGCTGATGCGGAGAAGGAGAAGTTCCTAGTGGCGGGATGCCCGATGGGTCGAGTCGCCCGTCCGGAGGAGATCGCGTCGGTGGCGCTGTTCCTGGCCTCTGACCTGGCGTCCTACGTCAACGGGGCGATAATCCCAATCGACGGCGGGTGGACGGCCTTATAGCGCTCGCGATCGCGAGGTGATCACCAGGAGGGCGGGGTGACTACCCAGATCGCGGTGCATGGCTCCGCGTTCTTGTACCAGTGCGGGATCAGCGACGAGTACGTGATCGAGTCGCCCGGACCGAGCGTGTAGCAGACCCCGTCCAAGTAGACCTCCTTATGCCCTGACAGCACCAGCCCGAACTCCTCGCCCTTGTGCTTCAGCGGATGAGCGCTCGTGTCATAGCCAGGACCGGTTTCGCTCCACACCGCCTCGAGCGATCCGCTGAAGCCGGGCGTGAGCAGTTCCATCTTCGAGCCGTCGTCGGGCTCGAGCTGTCGCCGCTCCCCCGCCCGGACAACTACCGAGTCCTGGTCCGGCACTTGAATCAGCTGCCCGATCGAGATGTCGAGACCATGGGCGAGTTGCAACAAGGTCCCGAAGGCGGGGTTGCCGATGCCGCGCTCGAGCTGGCTGAGCAGGCCGGAGCTGACTCCAGAGCGGCGGCTCAACTCGTCGAGGGTAAGCTTGTGCGCCTTGCGCAGGGTACGTAGCCGATCCCCGATGCCTCGTAGGGCATGTTGAACGTACGGCAACTCGCTGTTCGGTCCAGAATCCGACGCGGGCGCGCGGTCCTGGGTCACGTTTATGTGCACCATGCGAAGTAATCGTTCCTCTTGAGAGACGCGCGCTCTACATTCACTATTATCCTACCAACGCTCAATGATCTTGGGTGGCGGTCAGCTCGCCGGTTAGCGCCAAGGCGAGACTGAGGGCAGCCTGGGTGCTGTCGCCGTAAAGGCGGCGGGCGCTGTCGCCGGTCTTGATCATCTGGAACAGCAGCACGCCGAGTCGCATGGGCAGCATCTACGGCGGCAAGCAGGCCTCATCGGGCCAGATGACTACCCGCCCGGCGCCTGCGCCGTGCAGCAGCCATACCCGTACATCGCACCCGGCTCAGCGGTCACGGCGGGCCATCACTCAGAACTGTCTTTCTTCACACCAGACAGCGAGTCAACAACTCGCAAGAGTGCCGTGTGGTCCAAGGCACCTCCGCCTTGGGCGCGCAGCGCCGTGAAAAGTTCGCCCACTACCGCTCCAAGCGGTAGCGTTACTCCAGCTGTCCGGGCGGCGCTGAGAAGAATGCCCATATCCTTATGATGGAGATCGACGCGGAAACCGGGCTTAAACTCGCGGGCGACCATGGCGGCAGCCTTCATTTCAAGGACACGATTGCCGGCAAGCCCACCTGATAGCACTTCGATAGCCGACGACATTGCGACACCGTGTGCTTCCAGAAAAACGATTGCCTCTGAAACAAGCTCGATGATTCCGCCCACGAGAAGCTGGTTCGCCGCCTTCAACGTCTGACCCGCACCCGCAGGCCCAACGTGCACTACGGTCTTTCCCAGTGCACTAAGAACGCCTTGTGCCTCGTCGAAGGTGGCCGCATCGCCGCCGACCATCACAGACAACGTGCCAGTGATCGCACCCTGTTGGCCACCAGAAACGGGGGCGTCCAATGCTCTCACCCCAACTTTTTGTGCTTCGGTGTACAGGCAACGCGCGAGTGCGGGATCGATCGTGCTCATGTCGATGAAGATGCTATTCGGCCGAGCATTCACGATAATCCCGTCTGAGCCAAGCGCGATCGCATCGACGTCTGGAGTGTCAGGCAAGACAGTGATAATGACATCCGACCGCTGGGCGACCTCTCTAACGCTGGTACCGGCTTGAGCACCCTTAGCAACGAGCCGGTCTACAGGCGTTTTGCTTCGATTATATGCAATTACCTCATAGCCAGCCTCGAGCAGATTCACTGCCATAGGCTCACCCATTACGCCAAGCCCAATCACGCCTATTGTGCTCATTTGCCTAGGAACATCCTTTCGGTACCTCGCTCAGAGCTAGGAACAAAACTAATGATATGCCTGCGAAGACCCTCACGTCGACCATTATGCCCGTACATCGCACCTGGGTCCTCAGTCGGCTGGCACACGGTTTTCAATGTTGCGGCCTGTCCTTACCGAATCCAGGCGGCGCCATCCACCCTCCGAACGTTCTTTCCAGCCGACGAGCTACCGACAGCGCTAGATCTTCGCGGAACGGCGGAGCAATGACCTGGACCGCAAGTGGAAGCCCATCCGAGGACAACCCACAAGGCACCGCAACCACCGGCACCGCCGCAAGCGAGACTGCCCTGCAGAAAGCCATCAGTTCCCAGCTGTCCAGACGCTTGCCTCGGATTTCCATAGTCCCGGTATGTTCCACCGCTGGGCCTGGGGCAATGGGAGCGAGCAACACCGGAATATTCTCTAGGCTCTTGTGGAACTCCTGTCTCCATAGGAGCGCCTGCATTCGGGTCTTGCTAACGTCATCGTGATCCGGGTGTCTTAGGTTTCCTAGTATCTCTCTCAGGTCACTTCCCAAAAGAAATTTATCACTATTTACCAGCGTTCTCAAGTTTACCAGCGGATCAATCTCCCTCAACTGATTATATCGACGATGGCCATCTACCAGAGCGAAAGGTCGGTGCACAAGATGGCAGCCCTCCCGGGTCAGTTCTCTTACTACGGCCTCCATAAGCACCGCCATGTCGTCCTCGACGGGCGTCTCCTGGTCTTCCATGCACCAGCCAATGGGCACGTCCCCGATATCCGCTGAGTCCTTCTGGATGCTCTGAGTCGGAAGGCACATGCTGTCGCATCCATCAGGCCCAGTCATGACTCGCAAGGCGAGCTCAAGGTCCTCGACGGAACGAGCCAGCGGGCCGACCACCTGTAGCTGCCCCTGGAGTGCGAGCGGATCCGAGAGGGCAGGCTCCGTGACCGCGGCACTCCCTCCAGCGCCTGGAATCTGTCCGGTGCTGGGCACCCGGCCAGGCGTGGGCCGCAACGCAAAAACGCCTGTGCAGTGAGCGGGCCACCGCAAGGACCCGCCATAGTCTGTCCCTAGCCCCAGAGCAGTGCCACCTGCGGCAACCAGCGCGCTCTCGCCGCCGCTTGATCCGCCTGGTGAGCGCTTAAAATTCCACGGATTCAGGGTAGTTCCGAGCAATTCATTATTAGTCGTCACACCAAGGCCAAACTCTGGGCAATTCGACTTGCCAAGCAGCAGGCCGCCGGCCGACTTCAGCCGTGCCACCGAAGTGGCGTCATACTGCGGTATGTTCTTCGCTAGGATTCGGCTCCCGGCAGTGGTTCGAACTCCAGCAGTTGCTATCAAATCCTTTACTGTAAACGGTACACCATGAAGAGGGCCGACGGAATCCCCAGAATCCAGGCGACGCTGCGCTATCGCAGCATCTTCAAGCAACTCCTCATTTCGCAATACCGTAAAAGCAGTCAGCCACGACAACTGCTCCGCTCGCTCGAGGTAATATCCAACAACTTCCAGGACGGAGATTTTCTTCATGCGGATCTGCTCAGCTATATAAGACGCCGACCATCGCGTCGGGTCCGCTCCGCTCTCCTCGGCCAAACTCCCTACTCCGTTCTAAACTCATCATTGCCATTGGTGGCAAGGATCTTTACGGAGACTACGTCCCGTTCTGCGCGTTTGACAGGGAAATATCGCCCGGTCAAACGGCCTTCAGTCAGCTGCCCCATGGGTCCAAGGCCACATGCACTACGTCATCCCTGCCTTGCATCATCAAATCGAGCGCATCCGCCGCTGCTTTCAGCGGGAACCTGTGCGTTACCATGGACTCGATCGGCGCGGCGCTTTCGTTGACTATTTGCGCGGCCAGTTCAGTGTCGCCTGCCTGTCCCAGCCCGCCCCTGAGATCAATCTCTTTGAACACGATCGCATCAAGGTCGATGCTAAGCAGTCGACCTCCTCGCGTTCCGACAGACACGAGCCTGCCCATTGGAGCCAATGCAGTTAGAGCAACCGAGTACATACTATCCGCGCCGGTGCACTCAACAGCGAGCTGCGGGCCTCCATCTGAGAGCTCCCGAATTTCCTCAGCAGCCCGCGCTCTAGCCTCAGTATCCTCCGCATCGAAGCACACGACATGATCTGCGCCAAATTCTCGCGCTAGCTCGTGCCGCGGAAGAGCGCGTTCCCTGCATGCGACAATCACACAGTCGGCTCCAGCGCGCTTCGCGACAAGAACCGAAGCCAACGCCTGTACTCCCAGGCCGGTCACCAGGACAACTTCTCCTACCTGCAGCCGTCCGCGGCTCCTAACCCACCGAACGCCATTTCCTACGACCGTAACCATGCAGCCAGCTGCCGCAGGGAGCTCTTTTCGTATCTTATGCGTGCGTGCACCTGGCGCGCCGTACATGAATTGAGAATAGCCTCCCCACAAGTAAGGGGGCCTGTCGGCAGGGATAGTGACTCCGTAAACCTGCCCCTCCACACAGAATGCGTAATTTCCGGAAACGCAGGGGGCGCATCGCCCGCACCGAAGATATGGCTCGACCATCACTCGGTCGCCGACACTGAGATCCCTTTCCACGCTCGCACACTGGCCGATGTCTGCGATGGTGCCGACCACCTCATGCCCCATCAGCAATGGATACTTCGCCTTACGATTTTCACCTCTATACTCGATAACGTCTCCCCCGCATATTGTGACTAGCTCAACCTGCAACAAGAATTCATTCTCATTGACGCACGGAAGGTCAAACTCCCTCTCCACAAAAAGCCCAGGCTGCTGGAGCACCATCGCCTTACTTACTTTACCCACAGAAATCTTTCCTTTCGCTGACCGCTTACTCTCGTGCTTTTGCGTTGCGTACGCTCTTCTTATTACAGCTCAGGCCCGTCTTGCCGATCGGTTGCAACGATGGATGCAGGTTCAATTGTCATGGCTCGACTAATGCGCAAGCCTTGGGATAAAAGCAACGTCCGCATCCTCTTGTCTCGCACCCGACCCTGGCTTGGTGGCGTCGGCCGGGACCTCGGCGCAATCTTGTGCACCTGCGCCTGGAGCACCCTACATGAACTGTGAATAGGCGGGCCACACGTTGGGCAGACGGTCGGACGGATGGTGACGCCGTATGTCATCTGTTCGGCGCAGAAGTGGTAGTCGCCCCGGATGCAGGCCGCGCAGTGCCCGCATCGCAGGTAGGGCTTGACAATGATCCGTTCACCGGAGGCCATCCCAGGGGCGAGCGTCGCCCTGGAGCCGATCGCAGTGCCTGTGCCGACCAGTTCGTGGCTCCATGAACAACGGGTATTTCGCCTTGCGGTTGCACCATTCGTATTTGATGAGGTTACCGCCGCAGACCGGCGCCAGCTCGACTTGGAGTAGGAAGTCGTCTTCGCCGGGAGCGCGAATTCCCTCCGCACAAACTCGCTGGGTCGGCGCGGCACCATTGCATTGGCTGTCGACCCGGTGGTCATGTGGCAACGCTCGCGCGAGGCTCATTCAGGATGGAGCCACGGAAGTCATCGTCGATGATAGCACCGTCGGCGTAGACCAGTCGGCCGCCGCAGATGGTCGCCATCGGCCAGGCCAGCAATTCATAGCCCTCGTAGGGCGAGAAGTCGACGGCGGAAAGCAATTGTCTTGCCGCGATCGTCCGCCTGCCTTCATCGAGCACAACGAGGTCGGCGTCAGCGCCCGAGCCAATCCATCCTTTGCCGTGTAGGCCGAAACGCCGAGCCGCATTCGTTGACGTTAGCTCAACCGCACGCTCCATCGACATCTTACGGCGGTATACGAAATGTGTCAGGACAATCGGCAGCATCAGGCCGATACCCGGCAGCCCGGCCCGTCCATTTATGAGGTCGGCTTTGGCAGCCGCCGGCCAGACATTGTGATCGGAGCCGAAAAAGTCGATTTCGCCCGCCAGGACTGCTTCCGTCACGGCGTCTGCGAGTTCGGGCGTACGCAGTGGCGGCGCGACCTTGCCGTATGCGCCGATCGGCGAGGCGGTGCTCAGCACCGAGTAGTGCGGACACGATTCCAGAGCTGCGTGCGGGTACGCCGCGGCGCGGCGAGCACGGATGGCTTCCGGGCTCGACACATGCACGATGGTCACCGGACAATTGGCGCGCTCTGCGAGGTACAGGGCCGTCCACGCTGCGTCGCCTTCGGCTTCGACAGGGCGACTGCGCTCCCACGACTCCAGATCCGGCACACCGCGGCCAAACTCATGGGCCATGCAGTGTTCGACGATGTCGCCGTCCTCTGCGTGCACAAGCGCTTGGCACCCTTCGGCCGCGATCGCCTCGAATGCCATCCGCAGCTGTGCATGGTTCAGGCTGCCGATGCCACCGAGTGCGCTCGCCTCTTGCCCGCGGTAGGGCATGAACATTTTGAAGGTGCGCATGCCCGCGCGCGCCGCCTCGGGCACCTCCTTGAGGTGCGACTCGTTCATGATGTAGCCATGGAAGAGGACGTTCATCCGCGATTGCCGGCGTGCGCGAGCCACGCCGTCCTCGCAGGCGTCAAGCAATGACGTCTGACCGAACTTGACGTAGTTGAGCGCCGTCGTCACACCGCCGGCGATCGCGCCGCGCGTCTCGTGAGCCCAGTTCTCCTCTGGCTCAAACCCAGGGAGCTGCGAGTATTCGGGTGCGAGTTGCCCGATGTGCGAATGGGTATCGATTGCTCCGGGAATCACCCAGCGCCCGCCAGCGTCTATGGTCTTGGCGGCGGCAAACGTCGACTCGCCGCTCGACGTTACCGCGACGATCCGACCGCCCGCAATGGCGATGTCCACCAGCTGGGCGGCATGCGTCGACGTGCGGGCCGAGGTGATGAGCAAGTCCAGGTCTGTCATGTGAGTCCTTCCACGGCGGTCAGGGAAGTTAGCTCGTTGAGCAAGTAGTCGGGGTCCCGATAGCGGCCGAGTTGGCGTTGGTGCCAGTTTGTCCGCTCCGCGGCCGCAACATGGGCGTAGCTGCGGCAGAGCAGGCCGATTGCTGCTGAGGCCCAAAGTTGGTATTCGGTGATGGCGCGGATCGCCGCTGCCGGGAGCACCTCCCACGCGTCGAGTGACGTGGAAGCCGATGCCCATTCCGACATCGCGGCGAAGCCGTTGCGCTCGATCCGGTACAGTTCTGCGGCCGACGGCGCCGTTGACCGGTCGCGCATAGCGAGTCCGATGGAGGCGATGAAGATCGCACTCCACCGCTGCCCGGCTGACGGATCGAGCCATGTCACCGCTTCAAAGAGCATTAGCGCGTGGTGGCGGATCATGCTGTAGTCGTCGGTCAGTTGGTCGAGCTGCACCTGCAGGACGTCGTTCGTCACTGCCATCTCCAGCCGGCTACCGTCGTCCAGCGCGCGGGTCAGGTCAGCTCGGTCGGCGAACACAGGCGCGTAAAGCCGACGCAGCAGATCCAGGAAGAATTCGCCGTCACGGAGATGATTGATCACCTGCACGCCGTCGTCCGTGGTCGGCCAGGACAGCATGAAGCGCCCATACGGAGCGTCTTCGGGAGATGCGGCCCGGCTCGCGATCAGCGATGGCGCCGCCGGAACACCGGGTAGCGGCAAAAGCTCGTCGGCGTGCTTACCTGCCTTAGCTATCCACGCCTCGACCATGGGAGGGGGCATTGCCGTCTCGATCATGATGTCATCACTGCCATTGGCCGCCGGCACAGGACGCCTCGCGCATCAACTCGCCGGCGTAATGGCAGGCCACGGCGTGGCCGGGCCGACCGACGGGTCGCAGCGGTGGGCTTTGTGTCCGGCAGAGTTCGGTGGCGTACGGACAGCGGGGAGCGAACCGGCAGCCGACGCCAAACGTCTCGGCTCTTTCTACTGAGACTGGAGTTTCGCTCGGCGTTGCGGCGTCGCGCGTTTCCACGGATGGGACCGCGTCGAGCAGGCTCCAGGTGTAGGGGTGCATCGAGTCTGACACCAAGCGGTCGCTGTCAAGCTCTTCGACGATGGCACCGAAATACATGACCGCGACCCTCTCGCAGAGCCTGTATACGACAGCAAGGTCGTGGGCGATGAGCAGATAGGCCAGCCCGAATTCGTCATGCAGACGGGCCAGCAATTGCAGCACCTGAGCCTGGACGCTGACGTCGAGTGCACTGACCGGTTCGTCGAGGATCAGGATCTCGGGTCCGACGGAGAGGGCCCGAGCGATCGCAACCCGCTGCAGTTGGCCGCCGGATAGCTGATGGGGGTAACGGGCGGCGACCGACGCGGGAAGTCCAACCTGGGCGAGCAACTCCTCTACTCGTGCCTTCCGCCCCGCCGCGTCCGGCTCACCCTGGATGACCATAGGCTCGGCGATTGCCTTGCCGATAGTGTGCCGCGGATTCAAACTGTCATACGGATCTTGGAAGACAATCTGCAACCGGCGACGCAGGGGACGAAGCTGCGATTGGGAAGCCTTCACTTCACCATGGCCAGCGACGCGGACCTGGCCCGACGTAGGTCTTTGCAGCATCGCGGCGACCTTCGCCACCGTGCTTTTGCCCGACCCGGATTCACCGACTAGTCCTACAGTCTCCCCCGGGTTGACGTGGAGATCGACATGGTCAGCGGCCAGTATGGGCGGCACGCCCCGGTGACGAGCCGGAAAGCTCACGACTACCTGGCGCAGCTCGATTAGCGGAGGGCGATTATCCGTGACGGTCATGGCTTGGCCTCCTGCCCAGACAATCCTGTGCGGTCGTTATGCCAGCAGGCGACCGACGCACTACCGGCCGGGACCAGTTCGGGTCGACGCTGTTCGCATATGTCTTGGACGTATCCGCAGCGCGCGGCGAAGCTGCAGTGATTGTCGCCGACCTCATCGGGCCGGATCGGCCGCCCGGGGATCGGCGCGAGTGGTTCGTCCCGTGGCCGGTCCAGTCGTGGCACGCAGGAGAGCAGTCCGGCGGTGTATGGATGGCGCGGCGTGCCCAGGATCCCGTCTATTGTGTCGGTCTCGACCACCCTGCCCGCATACATGACGTAGGCCCGTTGGGCAATACTCGCGACGACACCGAAGTCGTGCGTGATCAAGATGATGCTCAGCCCTAGCTGATCGCTGAGGGAACCCAGCAGCAGGAGGATTTGCTGTTGTACTGTCACGTCGAGTGCCGTGGTCGGCTCGTCAGCGATAAGGATCTTTGGCTCGAGCATCAGGGCTGCTGCGATCATGATGCGCTGGCGCATGCCGCCACTGAACTCGTGCGGGAACTGCGCGAATCGCTCGCGGGGCCGGTGGATGCCGACCTGCGCAAGTAGGTCCTGCGCACGCGTCATCGCGTCTTTCTTGCCGACGCCCTTGCGCTTTATTAGGGCTTGGGTCATCTGCCGCCCGACCGTCATTGTTGGGTTCAGCGAGCTCATCGGGTCTTGGAAGACCATGCCGATCTCCAGCCCGCGTAGCGGTCGCAGCGCCTTTGCGCTGCCAGCGTCGAGTGTTGTTCCGCAGTAGCTGACGGAACCGGTGACTCGTGCGGAGCCAGGCAGAAGACCGAGGAGTGCCATCATGCTGACCGATTTACCTGAGCCCGATTCGCCGACAATCGCAATCCGCTCACTGGCCGCCACGCGCATGCTTAGATCCCGGATAACGGGAACGTGCCTACCGCCATGCGCGGGGAAGGATATGTTCAATCGCTCGACTTCGAATATCGCGTGGTCGACTCGGTCGCTGGTCGCCGTCTGGTCGGGCGTGGAGGTTGTCACGCTATGCCCCCAATCGTGCCGTCGAGCGCAAACGCGGATCGAGGCGGTCGCGCATTCTGTCTCCGATAAGGTTCAAGCTGATGACCACGAGGCCGATGGCCAGACCGGGGACGATGGTCAGAAGAGGCGCGGTGCTGAACAATTCGGTGCTGTTCGAGAGCATGTTGCCCCAACTGGCCGATGGAGGCTGCGCTCCGAACCCGAGGAAGGACAGCGCGGCCTCCGCTAGTATCGAGAAGGCGGCCACGCTGCTGGCGAGCACAAGTACTGGACTCGAGATATTGGGCAGCACGTGCCCCAGCATCAGTCGCAACGGTCCGGCGCCGGCTGCGCGTGCGCCCTGCACGTAGCCGCGTGTCATCTGCACGAGGACAACGCTGCGCACGAAGCGGTACGCGATTGGTATGTAAATGATCGTGAGCGCAATGATCACCGTGCGGGAACTGGGCTGGAGGATCGCCGACAGGATCAGGGCCAGCAGAATCCCCGGGAAGGAGAGGATGAGGTCACCCAGTCGTCCTAGCAGAAAGTCGAGCGGCCCACGCAAGTAGCCGCCCAGCAGGCCCAGCGGAATCCCGATGATCATGCACAGTGCGCTCACTGCCACAGCCGTGCCGACTGAAATGCGAGCGCCCACCAGCAACCGGCTGAACTCATCTCGTCCGAGCTGATCGGTCCCCAGCCAATGCGCGCCGGACGGTCCCGCGAGGGGAGGTCCTGAACCAATGTGGTTTGGATTCATGGGTATCATAAGGGGGGCGAAGATCGACACGATGACCGCTCCCCCGACAATAATGAACGGAATTGAGCCAAATGCAGTTCGCCGAATCGAGGCAAACCGCCGCGGCAGCACCGTTAGCGTGGCGCTTAGGCCAGTCATTGGCTCATCCTGATACGCGGATCGAGAATGCCGTAGATCAGGTCTACGACGATGTTCACGATCACGAAGCCGACCGTGAAGACTAGCGCCGACGCTTGAAGAACCGGGTAGTCACGTTGCGTAATCGCATTCACCATGTAGTTGCCCATTCCCGGGTAGGAGAAGACCTGTTCGACGATGATCGCCCCGCCGAGCAGGCTGCCGATCTCGAGACCCACGACGGTGGTCACCGGTATAGATGCGTTTCGTAGCACGTATGCCATGAGGACGCTGCGGTCGGACAGGCCACGGGATCGGCCGGTGCGGACGTAGTTCTCGCCCAATACGTCCATCATCGACGATCGCAGCGTCCGGGTGATGAATGCCGACATCGGCAACGCGATGGTGATCCACGGCAAGATCAATGCCTCGATCGCCGTGCCCACGCCGGACGAAAACGGGTAATAGCCGCCTGCCGGCACCAGGTGCAACTGGACGCTGATGAACCCGATCAGCAGCAGGCCGACCCAGAATTGGGGTACCGAAAGCGCCGAAGAGGTGAGCGCGACCACGAACCGGTCAATAATCCCGCCAGAGTACCGTGCTGACAGGATTCCACAAGGGACTGAGATCAGCAGCGCGATGGTCACGCCACCAGCCAGCAGAATCAGCGTGCGCGGCAAGCGCTGCGCGAGTTGGGCAGTAATGGAGGTCTGAGTGGTGAGCGAATAACCGAGATTGCCGCGAATCAATGAAGTCAGCCAGTCCCAGTACTGCACGGGAAGCGGGTGGTTGAGGCCGTACAGTGCGCGCAGGGCGTTCGCGACCTGCGGGTTGTACTCGGTACCCATCGCGGCAGAGATCGGATCGCCAGGCACCAGATGAATTACACTGAACACGATCACGCTGCCGAGCAGCAACGTGACGACACCTGCACCGACCCGGCGAAGGATGAACTTCCCCATCAGCGACCCCTTGGTCCTGGGTGGCGACGCATATCAGGCGTTGCTGACGACGATCGGCCAGTGGTACATGTTGTCCGGCCATGGGCCGAATTTCGGGAGGAATGGATTTTTTCCGGAAGCGACGGCTATATGCACGTCGTTACAGATTGGGGCCAGTGCAGTGTCCTCGATGAGGGCAATTTTGAGCGCCTGCTCATAGATCGACTTGCGCATAACCGTGGTCATCTCGGTGTGGCCCTGAGCCAGAAGCTGGTCGACCTGCGGATTCGAGTACCGCGTCAGGTTGGACGCGCCTTTGGTTGACAAGTACCGGTCGATATGGCCGGCTGGGTCTTCTTCCACGGAGAGGGCACAGATGCCCATCTGGTAGTCATGCGAGACGAATAGTCGCGACACAACAGTGGCGAAGTCGGTCGTCTCGATGTTGACGTTCAGGCCGATGGCTTTGAAGTTCTGTTGCAGGATAGATGCAATGCTGGGGTACGTGTCCGAGTTGGGGCTGAGCAATGTGATGGTCGAGCCAGTGAGGCCAGCCGCCGAGATCAACGACTTCGCCGTCGCTATGTCCTGGTCGAAGGCTAGATCGGCTGGGTAGTAATAATCATCGACCGGCACCCCGATGGAGACCAGCGGCTGCGAGAAGCCGTAGTAGACGTCGCGCACGATAGTCTTCTTGTCGATAGCCAGGCGCAGCGCCTTGCGCACGTTCGGGTTGTCGAAGGGTTTCACCTTATTGTTGAAGGCGAGCTGCATGGCGGCCGGAGTGGTGTAGATTGTCATCTGGCCGGCCGATTGCATCGACTTCAGCGTTGGCAGCGACGACACTGACGCTGGGAAAATGCACGAAATGTCCCCGGCTTGAAGGCTCTGCAGTCCTGCGTTCGCGTCAGGTACGAGATTGATCTTCAGCGAGTCCTGGCGTGGAGCATCCGGATCCCAGTACTTGTCGAACTTCTTAAAGCTCACGTACGAGTCCTGGACCCAGCTGTCGAACTCGTACGGTCCCGCTCCGACCGGTGCCGTGGCCTGCTGCTTCACCGTCGAAATCGGAATGATCGGCAGCTGGGCCAGCGTTGAACGCAGCGTCGCGCTCGGCTTGGTCGTGGTGAAGGTGACCGTCGATGCGTTGCTCGCGGCAACGCTCACTCCGGTTAGCTGGCTCAGCCAGAGCGATCCGTTCGCTGGGTTCAAGCAATACTCGATGGTGTCCTTTACGTCCTGGGCGGTGACTGGCTGCCCGTTGTGGAAGTACAGGTTTTTACGCAGCTTGTAGACAAGCTTGGTCGGAGTGACCTGGTTGACCGACTCCGCCAGCGCCGGCTTCAGTTTGGCGTTCTCGTCGTACACCTCAAGGTAGTCGTGTACCGGACCTGCGGCCCAGATGCTTGCGGTCACCGTGCTCGTGAGCAGATCGAGACTGGTGAGACCAGATGCGCTCGACCCGAGCAAGCCCATTGCCATGACACCGCCCTTGGGAGGCATCTGGGGGTACAAGTCGGCGTAGGGCGCATTGGAAGGGCCGAGCAGCTTCCCTTGCGTCGCGCTTGGATTGGATGAACCGGAGTTCGACGAGCTGGAGCAGGCGGCAAGCAGGCCGCCGACGGCAACCGCTCCGCTCAGGTGCAGCAGCGATCTCCGCGATATTTCGGTACCGCTCATTGGATTTAGCCTTCCGGGGGAAATTTGGTAGGTTCGGACAGTGAACTTATCGGCGACGTGTCGATCAGACGGCTGGATCCTAAACAATCGAAGGAATCATTTTGAACAAGGATTAAGTCTCCCGATCCATCGATCAGGTGCTCGAACTGAACACCACTGTTCCTGGCTTAAATGACAACTCGTCCGATTTGGCAGGCCATGGCGGCGTCGCATACTCAGGCCGAAGTTCGGCCATCGCAGCGGCAGCCGTGTCCTTGTCGATCCACGTAGTCACGCTGATGATCCGGTGTCGGTCAGCGATCTCGATCGCAGTGAAGTTGAAACCGTTCATATTCGCGGCTTGCGCGGATATCCGGCGAGCCGACTCCAGTGCGGCGCAAGCATCGTCGGTGGCGCATTCGAAGGACGCCGCCCGGACCTCGGCGCCCACGCGCGTCTTTCCACTACGAATCGTTGAAAGCACCTCAAAATTGCTACGCTCAATTGATTGCCAGCCGCTGGCGCCGCCCAGCCGGTCGAGGGCGGTCGCGGCGGGTGAATTCGGGTTGATCAATCTAGCATCGCGCCAGAAGCTGGTGACGGTGACCAGTTCACCGGGAAGTTGCAGCGAGGTGACCCACACATGCCCGTCCATCAGGGCGAAGCCAGCCGCCAACCCACTGACCTCGTCAAGAAAGACCGATCGTGTCGCCGCATCGCCGGTGTAGACCTCGCTTCGAGCGACGAGGTTGTTCTCGTGCTGCATCACGCTGTATAACCTCTGTTCACAAATAGAACCGCTCCGGTCACGGAGGGACGCCGCCGGGTCGGCCAGGAAGGCGATTGCCGCGCGATCTCCTTACTCGTAGCGACGCAGCAGGTCGAGTACAGTGAGCACCGCAATTCGGGCTCGCTGCTCGGTGAACTCGTGTACAGGCTGAGCCGGTTCCCCGACGCAGCTTCGGTGACAACCACGGTTCGAGCAGCGAACCGCTGTGGGCGGACGGAGGGCGGCGACGTGATCATCTGTCAGATTTCGGCGATTGCGTCGATCGTTGCGTTGGCGCTGGGCATATCACCGGGATCGGCTCCCTGGTCGCGCATCAGCTTCTGAATCATCGCCGCGCTAACCTGCCTCGGTGCCACATTGGACGAGATGGCAAGTGCAGCGGCGATCCCGGCGGCTTGGCCCATCACCATGCACGGCGGTATCTCGCGGGACATCCGTTGTGCCTCAGACGTCGCCGAGTAGTGTCGCCCGGCAACGATAAGCCCGTCCACGACTCGCGGCAGCAGGGCGCGGTAGGGCGTGTAATAGTCGCGACCACGCGCCACACTGTCGGGGAACCACCGCCTTTCGTGCAAATCCTCTTTGGTCACTACGTACTCGCCGTCCAGCAGGCGAGTCTGCCGCACGCCCATCTGACTCGCGACATCAACGAGAAAGCATTTCTCGAAGCCGGGGAGATTCTCATTGAGATAGCTGACAATCTCGGCGATACGTGAGTGGGCCTCGAACTCGGCCACGGTCAGTGAAGCCGGGTCGGTGCCGTTGAACCCACTCAGATGTGGACTGTTACACCACACGACACCCGGCAACGGCGTGCGAAGCCACCACAGATCCCAGGCACCGCCGAGCAGCCGCTTGATCTTGCGGTTGATCGACCGGGCCTCGGCTGGGTGCTGTTGCTCGAACTGTTCGGCGGCGTCGACGTCCACCCCACCGAGGCGAAACACCAAGGTGATGATGTACGAGCCCTCGATGTAAGGCGCACCGGCGCGCGAAGCAACGTCGATGTCCCCAGTTGTGTCAACGACGACGCTGCCCATGATCCCCTGCGGGCCGTCCTTCGTCTCGCACACTATCCCCTTGACCACCCCGTCCTCGACGACAGGCCGCGAGAACCAGCTGTGCAGGCGCGTGTGTACGCCCGCCTCCTGCAAGAGCTCGTTCGACACGAGCTTCCAGCCGTCCGGGTCAAAGGCCACTGCGTAGCAGATGGGCTTCGGTTTCTGGTGCGAGTGCAAATTGAACAATCCCCAGCGGCCCCACTTGTTCCAGGTCTCAACGCTGGCGTGCCGGTCGTGCTCAGGGGGATACACGGCTAGCCCTTTTCGCGCCATCCGTTCGACGTATTCGTCGACGATGCCTGAGACGGTGATCTCGTCGTCGTTCACCATGTCGTCGAGCACGAGAACCATTCCGCCCGACGCCAGGCCGCCCAGCGTCGGATACCGTTCGACAAGCGTGACGCTGGCGCCCGCCCGGCTGGCGGCGACGGCAGCGCACACTCCTGCCGGCCCCGCCGACGACAACGACGTCGGCACGGTTCACGACCGGGGCCGAAATCGCCGATAGATCAATCTGGTCAATCATCGTCACGGGTATTCCTTAACGTCGATAGGGGAATGCACAAGGTTGGGAAGAAGCGGGCCGGGTCTGGGCTTCGCTTAGCGCCCTGTCCAGACGGGTGGGCGCTTCTGCTGGAACGCGAGCCGACCCTCGCGGCTGTCTTCGCTGTCGAGCGCTTCCAGCAGACGCGGCAACTTGAGTGCGTGCGCGTCCCTGGAAGAGAGTCCCGCACCGCGACGCACGATCTGTTTGATCGCGCGCAACGAGGACGGCGCGCACGCGAGGACATCGCTCACCCACCGGTCGGTCGCTGCGTCAAGCTCTGCCGCCGGAACGACCTCGTTTACCAGGCCCATGCGAAACATCTCCGCGGCAGGGATGCGCCGGCCGGTTAGCAGCAGCCCCATGGCCTGCGTGTAGCTGACCCGGCGGACCAGCTGCACAGCTCCGCCGTCGCAAGGGATCTGGCCGACACGCGGCTCCGTCAACCCGAACTCCGCATGCTCGGCCGCGACGACAATGTCGCAGCCAAGCACCATTTCCATACCTCCACCGAGGGCGTAGCCGTTGACTCGCGCGATGATCGGCACCTCCAGCGAGTCACGCACGCTAAGTCCGCCGAACCCGTTCTCACTGAACCTCGCCCAGGCCTGCAGGCCGGTCTGGTCGGGGTTGGCCTCGCTGATATCAGCGCCTACGCAGAAGGCTCGTTCCCCGGAACCGGTAATCACCACGACGCGGACGTCGCGATCCGACTCGATGTGTTGCCAGATCTCCTCGAGCTGGCTCGTGCTTCGGGAGTCAATGGCGTTGAGAACGGCCGGCCGGTCGATCGTGACTCGTGCGACGTGATCAACGATCTCGAGCCGGACCCCGCCGCTCATGCGAGCACCTTTCTGGACTTGAGCACATCGATCTCGGATTGCTCGTACCCGAGTTCGCGCATGACGTCCTCGACATGCTCGCCAAGTCGCGGCGGCGCGTGCCGCACCTCGATCGGACTGGCCGACAGGTGGATCGGCGAGCCCACCGTTGTGAATCGGCCTTCCGTAGGGTGATCGATCTCGAGCAGCATCTGGTTAATGGCGGTCTGCTCGTCCTCAAGGGCCTCGGCAAGGCTCCGAATCCGGCTACACATCAGGTCGACGTCTTCGAGCCGCTTAATCCAGTAGTCGGTCGAGTTGGTGGCGAAGCGCTCACGGAAGATAGCCTGTAGCGTGGCCATGTTCTCGAACTGCAACTCGGTGGTGGCAAACTCGGGCCGCTCACTGAGATCCTCACCCAGCTCCAGTGCAACCGAGATGTCGCGGAGGGGATGTTCGCGGAAGGCGCCGATCATCATGACGTGCCCGTCAGTGGTCTTGAACACCCCATTCAGCGGCATTCGGCCCCAGTTGACTGCCTCACCGCGCATCAGCTGAGAGGTCGCTTCCTGCATCTGCATGGCGATCATTGAGTCGTACAGCGATACCTCGACCTTCTGGCCCACGCCGCTCTGCGCACGGGCCAGCAAGGCGAGCAAAATGCCCTGCACTAGGTGCATGGACGCGCCGTAGTCGCAGAGCGATGTCGGATAGATGGTCATCGGAGCGTCCTCAGTGGAGCGGCGCTCGATCAGTCCAGTGATGGCCTGTGCGATCGGATCGACTCCGCCCTTGTGCTGATATGGGCCGGTGACTCCATAGGCGGAACCCGACGCCCAGATGATCTTCGGGTTGATCTCCCGGAGCGTTTCGTAGCCGAACCCCAGTCGGTCCATCACACCAGGACGGAAATTACTGACTACCACGTCCGCCCGCTCGACGAGCTTATACACGATCTTCTTGCCCTCATCGGTCTTGGTGTTGAGGACAACGCTGCGCTTGTTGCGATTGAGGCTGAGGAAGATTGGATTGTCTAGACCACTAGGGTCGGGGCGCGATGTGCGAGACAAGTCGCCGGCCGCGCGCTCAATCTTGATGACATCCGCCCCGTAGTCACCCAGCATTTGGGTGGCGCACGGGCCCATCATCACTTGGGAGAAATCCAGCACGCGGATTCCCTGGAGCGGCCTGACCGAATCATCCACAAGATCGTCCGTTCTCTCGACGAGGGGCGAGGAGCCGACGCGGCACGTCAGCACGCTCCGTGATGAGATCCGAAGCCTTAGCCGTGCGGCCCCCGGTCGGCACTGGTCTGCAGTTTATTGAAGTTCTTCAGTATGTCAAGATCCAGTAAGCCTCGATACACCAGATGAATTCGGGCGATCGCTTTCCGGTCACCGGTCCGGGAGAACTGATCTTGAGAGCGACGGGGATCCTGGTTTGCTTGCCGCTCACATCTAAATCGATGTGCCCGCGGCCTCGGCGGCAATGCGGGCGGCGACGTTGATGAGGTCACGGCGCCGCGTGGCGCCTCTGGCCTTGGCGTAGGCGAGGCTGGCCGGGGACCCGGCGGCGCGCAGCAGGTTATGGCCGATGGCGGCGAGGAGCCAGGCCGCGTTGGCGAGGAAGGAGCCCCAGGGCAGGTTGGCCAGGGGACCACCGGTCCAGTCCGCAAGCACCTGCTCGGCTTTGGCGTGATCGCGGTGCTGCTCTTCCGCCTTGGACCAGCCCGGACGGGGAGTCGGTGAATACGTCGCGGTAGCGCCAGACACAGAACAGCCCGCCCTGGCCAGCGGGAGCGGGGCTGCGACCTAGGTCTTTCGCCCGGCTGTGTGCCCGGCCCGTCGGCGCTGGGGCGGGCCGGGCACACGATCGCCGCGCGGCCTTAAGCCGAAGCGACGCCGCGAACGCGGCGATGATGGCATCTCTTGGGACAAGGCCAACAAGTGCTACGTCGGGACCATCTCGCTCGGCTACGACAACGCCGGCAAACGCCTTCGACGGACTGTGCGCGGCAAGACCAAACAGGAAGTCAAGGACAAACTCGACGAGCTGCACGACGAGATCAAGGCAGGCATCTGGACACCCGCCACCTACACCGTCAAGCAGTGCGTCGCAGACTGGCTCGACTCGCTGGAACTGGATCCGCACACCATGGCCACGTACCGCGGCCAGGCCGAGAAGTGGATCTATCCGAAGATCGGCGCAACGAAGCTGGCGGAGTTCAAGGCCACTGACGCGGACCGGTTTTTCAGGGACATCGCCAAGGTGCTCAGCAAGTCATCGCTCGTGAAGATCAAGAGCACGCTGGTCAGATCGATCCGCCGGGCACAGAAATACGACCTCATCGGCAGGAATGTCGCCGAACTCGTCGACCTGCCACAGGGCCAGCCAGGGCACCCATCGCGCGCTATGACCGAGGAGCAGGCCAGCCAGGTGCTCAGGGCCGCGAGCGGCCAGCCGACCAGCTATGTAAAGGTCATGAAGGTGAGCCAGGGCCGTTACGCGGCGACGCACGCGGCCACCGAGATCGGCGAGCTGGCGTGCGGCACCCGGACGCGCCTGGGCGCTCCCGCCACTTGGGTCGGCACCGAGCTAGCCGAGACCACCTGCCGCTTCTGTCGAGCGGAACTCGCCCTCGACACCGACGCGGACGAAAGCAGAAGGCTCGAAGCGCTGTTCGCGCTGTCGATCACACTTGGCCTTCGCCCGGGCGAGCTCCGCAAGCTCTCCTGGGATCACGTGGACCTCGATAACGAAGTCATCCACGTGTGGCGCTCGGCGAGCCGGACCGGCGACGTCAAGACCCCGAAGTCGAAGCGCTCGCTCGTCCTCCCCAGACGCGCCGTCGCCGCGCTCCAGGCCCACAAGAAGCGCCAGGCGGCCGAGCGACTGGCCGCAGGCGGCTCGTGGCAGGACAACAACCTCGTGTTCTGCCACGAGGACGGCCGGATGTACAGCAGCGACGCGCCCAACTGGCGGTTCAGCAAGATGACCAAGCGGGCCGGCATCGGCCACTGGCACGCTCACGAGGGCCGGCACACGGCCGTGTCGATCATGAGCAGCAACGGCGTACCCCTCCAGGAGATCAGCGACACCGTCGGCCACAAGTCCACCCACGTCACCGAGACCGTCTACCGGCACGTGATCGTCCCGGCCATCCGCGGCGGGGCGACGGTCATGGACGCCGTGTTCGGCGACGCGGACGATGCAGCCAACGGAGACGGCCAGCCCGGCTCGACCGGCGCACCGTAGTCACTTGGTTAGTCACTGGATCATAAAAAACGAGGCCCGAAGGCCTCGTTGAGCTGGAGCCCCGTTACGGAACGAACCGTAGACCTTCTCCTTACCATGGACGGCCGGACGGTTTCCCTGAGCGCTGTAGAGGCTCTGAGCAGGTAAAACACTGGCTGCCGCTAGCAGAGCATGGCTGGGATCAGCGGCCAGCAGCGCGGATCTGCCCCCCAAAGTGCCCCCCGAGATGATCTCTCCTTACGTCACCGCAAGCCGCACGCCAGGCCCGCTTCCACCACGCCTGGCAGCCCGTCGATCCGGTCACGCCGGAACAGGCCGACACGCCGGGGATGCATGGTAGGAATGCATTCCTACCATGCGCTACCATAGCAGCATGACCGTACGGAAGCTGTCGATCTCGGTGCCCCCCGAGGTCGAGGAAACGATCAAGGCCGCCGCAGCCGACGAGGGCAAGCCAGTGTCCGCCTGGCTCGCCGAGGCTGCCACCGAGAAGGCACGCGCCGCCGCCCTGCACGCCGCCGGCCGCGCGGCCGCCCGCGAGCTGGTGGCCGAGTACGAGCGCGAGCACGGCCCGATCCCCGCCGCTTCCCGCCAGCGTGCCCGGCAGTTCCTGATCGAGGCCGGGCTCATCGACGATGAGCCTCAGCGAGCCGCCGGGTAATGCCCGCCATCGTCTACGACACCGGCGCCCTCCTGGCAGCCGAACGACGCAACCCCGACTTCCTCGCCCTGCACGACGAACTGACCAGCGCGCGCATCCGCCCGCTCGTCCCGGTCGTCGTCCTGGCCCAGGCCTGGCGCGGCGGCCCCCAGCACCAGATCTCCCGGGTACTCAAAGGTTGCGACATCCTCCCCGACGATCAGCGCACTGGCCGCGCCGCCGGCGTCGCGTGCGCCGCCTCCGCCACCGCCGACATCGTTGACGCCATCGTCATCGTCACCGCCGTCCGCCATCAGGCGCCCGTCGTCACCAGCGACCCCGGCGACCTGACCCGGATCGCCGACTCCATCGGCGTCAAGATCCGGCTCTTCCCAGCCTGACCAGCGACTGGCCCGCAACGGGCGATCTAGGCACGTCGGCGTGAAACTGTGCTGCTGATCGCGAGACGACGTACCGGAGTCGGCTCACACGGATCCGCCGGGTTCTGTGACCGGCCATCCCTGCGGTAACCCAGCGTCACAAACGGCGTTCCGGCAAAGGTCAACCCTCACGCACATCGCCGAATCGGTATGGCAGACATACGGTCTGACCATGCGGGGGGCAGCACGCAGATCACCCGGTTCTGAGTGTCTGGCCTCTTGGCCGGATCCGGCCGCCCCCAATCGCCTGTTGCATAATCAGGTGCATGATCTGCCGCCTGTGGCGGGGCTGGGCCACGAAGGACAATGCTGATGCCTACGAGCGCATCGTGCGTGGCCAGGTCATCCCCGGAATCGAAGCGCAGCGCATTCCCGGGTTCCGCTCCATCGACCTGGTCCGGCGCGAGCGAGACCACGACGTTGAGTTCATGACCCTGATGTGGTTCGACACCCTGGACTCGGTGAAGGCGTTCATGGGCAAGGACTACGAGGTGGCGCACGTGCCAGCGGAGGCACGAGCGGTGCTCGCGGACTTCGACAAGCGCTCGGCGCACTTTGAAGTGCTCGACCGCCGCGAACAGCCTCTGTGATTCTTCCGCTGCGCCGAATCGATCTTGCGGCCTGGAAGGCGGCGCGTGGCCACCCTGCTAGCGCCACCGCCGCTGCTGGTCGCGGCGGTCGCCGCGATGGTGCTGGTCTCCGGGCTCGCGGCGCTGGACGCGGCCCGCGACTTGCACGCGATCGTCGAACTGGCTCAGTGCGGCCAGATCCCCTGACCCGGTTGGGGGTTCGGGAGAGGCGACAGCGTCAGGAGATGACGGCGGCGGGCTGGGGCAGGCCCTTGGGGCCGGGGCGGAGCCGGAGCAGCCGCCCGGCCAGCGGCTGGCCCGCGCGCCCAGCGGCGGACAGCGGGGCGCTGGCGGTGGTGACGTAGAGGTCAGCCAGGTCCGGCCCGCCGAACGCGCAGCTGGTGGGGTGGGTCACGGGCAGCGAGACCACCGTGTCCAGGTCCCCGTCCGGGGTGTACCGGTGCAGCGCGCCGCCGGCGTACCGGGCCACCCACACGCCGCCGTCGGCGTCGACCGTGAGCCCGTCGGGCACGCCGGGCACGCCCGACAGGTCGGCGAACGGCCGGCGGCCGGACACCTCGCCGGACGCGGCGTCGAAGTCCAGTACGTCTACCCGGCAGGTGGGGCTGTCGATGTAGTACAGCCGCGACCCGTCTGGGCTCCAGCCGAGGCCGTTGGAGATCGTGACCCCGGTGATCACGGGGGTCAGCACGTCGCCCGCATCGAGCCGGTACAAGACGCCGAGCGGGGACTGCTCGCGGGTGTCCATGGAGCCGATCCACACCCGGCCCTGGGGGTCGACGGCCCCGTCGTTGAACCGAACACCGGGCAGCGCGGGCACGCTGGCCACGGTTCGTTCCGTGCCGCCCGCCTCGACCAGGGCCAGCCGGTCCCGCCGAGCGACGAGCACGCCGCCTCCGGCGGTGGGCAGGACGGCCGAGACCGGGGCGCCCAGCGGGCCAGTGGCGGTCTGGCCGGAGGGATGCCCGGTGCGGTGCAGGCGGCCGGCCGGGATGTCCACCCAGAGGAGGGTGGCGCCGTCCCAGCACGGGCCCTCGCCGAGCTCGGCCACGACGTCGCTGGCGGCCTGGACCGAGCCGGCCTCGATGGTCGCGCGCATGACCTGGCGACGTGTCACGAGAACCTCCTGGCTGGGAGCGTTGGTGCCGCGAGGCGGTTTGGGGAGGGGCTAGGGCAGTCCGATGGCTCGTGTGCCGCGGCGGCGTTGCTGAAGGATCACGGCGATGACGAGCAGGAAGCCCTGCGCGATGTCCTGCCAGAACGAGTTGACGTTGAGGATGGTCAGCCCGTTCTGCAGCACGCCCAGCAGCAGCACGGCCAGGATCGTGCCGGGGATGGCGCCCTTGCCGCCGCGCAGCGAGACGCCACCGAGCGCGGCCGCGGTGATCGACTGCAGTTCGAGGCCCTGGCTGCCCGACGTCGGCTGGCCGGAGCCGGTACGCGCGGTGAGCATGATTCCGGCCATGGCCGCGGTGATGCCGGCGATGACGTAGCAGGCGATGATGTACCGGTTGATGTTGATGCCGGCGAGACGCGCGGCGGTGGCGTTGCCGCCCATCGCGTACAGGTTGCGGCCGATGTCGGTGTAGCGCAGCAGCAGGTGCGCGGCGAGCGCGAAGATCACGAGGATCCAGATCAACACCGGGATGCCGGCGACGGTGCCCCGGGCGATGAAGATGAACGTCGAGTCGGTGCCGGTGTAGCCCTGTGCGCGGCCGTCCGAGATGAGGTTGGCCAGCCCGCGGTAACCGGCGTAGGTGGCGAGCGTCGCGATCACCGCATTGACGCGTCCGTAGATGATGACCAGGCCGTTGAACAGGCCGGCCAGCATGCCGACGACGAGCGCAGCGAGGATGCCGAGCGCGGCCGAGGCCTGGCTGGTGAACACCATGGCCGAGACCACCGACGTTAGGCCGGCGGCGCTGCCGACGGATATGTCGAGTCCGCCGATCAGCATGACCACGGTCTGCACCACGGCGAGGATGCCGACAACCGAGACGGTCGTGCCTATTGTCTCGATGTTGCTGACCAGGAAGAAGTCGCTGTTCTGCGCGCCGATGATCGCGACCAACGCGCCGAGCGCGACGAGCAGGCTGAGGTTTTGCACGCCGATCGTGTCGAGCACGCGCCGGCGCGCCGACCGTGGGCCCGAAAGCTTCGGAGCTTCAGCGGTGCCGGCGGCGGAACTTCTCGTGGTCGTCATGGTCGCGGGCTCTCTCCGGTTGCTGCGCCGACGAGGTTGTCGGTCATGGCGAGTTCGAGGATTCGTTGTTCGGTCGCTTCCTGACGTGGCAGCTCACCGGCGATCCGGCCTGCCTGCATCACGAGCACTCGGTCGGAGAGCGCGAGGATCTCCGGCAGCTCGGAGGAGATGACGATGATGGCCAGGCCGTCGGCGGCGAGGTTGTCGATGGCGTCGTAGATCTCGGCCTTGGCGCCGACGTCGACGCCGCGGGTCGGCTCGTCGAGGATGAGCACGCGTGGCCGGCTGGCCAGCCATCGGGCGAGCACCACCTTCTGCTGGTTGCCGCCCGAAAGGTTGGCGACCACCTGCTCCAGCGACGGCGTGCGGACGTTGAGCTGTTTCGCGAACCGGGCAGCGATACGCCGCTCCTCCCCGCGCCGGACGACGCGCATCCTGCTGATGCGGCGCAGGATCGCCAGCGAGATGTTGTCGCGGACGGATCGCTCCATCAGTAGCGCCTGGGCCTTGCGCTCCTCGGGAACCAGGCCGATGCCGGCGCGGACAGCGTCCCGCGGGCTGCGGATATGCACGCTCCGGCCAGCCACCACGATGTCACCGGCGCTGCGCGGCTCGTTCCCGACGATCGCATGCGCGAGCTCGGATCGGCCGGCGCCGACGAGGCCGCTAATCCCGAGGACCTCGCCGGCGCGCACGTCGAAACTGATGTCGTGCACGTCGGCGGAGCTGAGCCCGCGTACGGACAGGACGACGTCGCCGTGCGGATGGGGTTCGCGGATGTACATGCCGGTAAGGTCCCGGCCGACCATCATCGATACGAGCTCGTCCGTCGTCGTCTCCGGCACCGGCCTGGTGCCCACGACCGCGCCGTCGCGCAGCACAGTCACCCGGTCGGCGATGGCGAAGATCTCTGGTATCCGGTGCGAGACGTACAGCACGGCGACGCCCTCGTCGCGCAGCCGTCGGATGAGCGCGAACAGGGCATCGACCTCGGTATCGGACAGCGACGAGGTCGGCTCGTCGAAGGCGATCACCCCCACGTCGGCGATCAACGCGCGCATGATCTCGATCAGCTGCCGCTGCGCGGGAGAGAGTTGCTCACCCAACATGTCGGGCCGCAGGGCGTGCGTGAACCCGTACCGGGCAAGATCGGCTCGTGCCCGCTCCTCCACGTTGCGGCGCCGGAACACGTGCGACCTGGCGGAGAGTTCACCGACGTAGATGTTTTCCGCCACGGAGACGTGCGGGATGATCTCCGGTTCCTGGTAGATCACCCGCACGCCTGCCGCATGCGCCGCGCGCGGAGAGGTGAACCGCACCGGCCGCCCGTCGATCGACATCGTGCCGTCGTCAGGCTCGTGCGCCCCGGAAAGGATCTTCAGCAGCGTCGACTTGCCAGCACCGTTCTCGCCGACCAGGGCGAGTATTTCACCGCCGCACGCCTCGACGGTGACTCCCCGAAGCGCGTGCACGCCGCCGAAGCTCTTGCGCAGGTCATGCATGACCAGCCGCTCGCGGCCATCCCTAGTCTCGGTGCTCACCGTGGTCGTCCCTCGTCCGTTCGGCCCGAGGCGGCGTTCAGCTGCACGAGCCCATCACGGACTTCCAGTTCGATGCGTCGACCATCGTGGTCTTGGCGATGGTCTTGGCCGGCAGTGGCTTGTTGTTGCGGAGGAAGTCGACGAGCACCTTGATCGCGTCGGCGCCGACGTCGGCGCCACCGATGTAAAGCGAGGCCTTGTTACCGGAGTTCACCCCGGCCTTCCAGTCCTTGCAGTCCAGGTAGGCGCCCAGCCCCACGCCGATGATGTTCGCCGGCGCCACGTGTCCGTTCTGCAGGGCGGTGACCACGCCGGTCTCGCTCTCGTCGTTGCAACCCCAGATGACCCAGTGCTTGACGTTCGGGTTGCCCGTCAGCGCATCTGCAGCCTTGTTCTGCGCGTCGATGACGGAGTTGTCCGTGCCAAGCTTGACGATCGGCAGGCTCGTACCGGCCGCGGCCTTGAAGCCCTGCTCCTCGCCCTGTTCGCGCTGCTGGCAGTCGGACAGGCCCTGGCTGTAGGCGGCCATGATCTTGGTGTCCGAGGCCGACCAGCCGCTCTTCTTGAACAGCTGCCCGGCTTCCTTGCCAACGGCCGTGCCCATCTGCACGCTGTCAAAGCCCACGAACGGGCCCTCCTTGCCCGTGCCGGACATGATCGGGTCGTCCGAGGCGACGAGCGGGATCTTCGCGCTGTTCGCAGCGTCGATGACCTGCGGGCCGATCTTCTGGTCCGGCACGACGATCGCGACACCGTCCACATGCTGCCCGACCTCGGTGCTCATCGCACTGATCGCCTGGTTGGAATCGGTTCCCAGGTTGACCACGTCGATCTTCACGTTGCCAAGGGCTTTCGCCTCGCGTTCGGCGCCGTTGGCCTCGTCGACGAAGTACTGCTGGTCGCCCTGCTTCTGCAGATACGCGATCGTGATCGTCCCGGACTTCAGGGAGCCGCCCGCGGCGGCGGCCGCATCCGCCGAAGACTTGCCGTTGGAGCACCCAGCGAGCGCTCCGCCAAGCGTCACGGCGCCGAGCCCGAGGGCCGTCAGCCGCAACCGAATTCCTTGCATCGTTGTGCTCCTCTTCGATGAGGTCCCTGCCTGAAGTCCGGCTCATGCGACCCGATGACCGGCTTGGTGGTGATCATCCGGGTCCGACGGCCGCTGGCTAAAATCATGTGGAGCCGGGTTTAGTCTGTCAATAGTATTTTCATATTTAATCCTGCGGTAGTGTACGGCTCAGCAGGCGTACTGGTTGCACAGCTCCGACGGTGAGGTGAACGCATGACCCCCGGCCGGTTTGGTGATCGCGTTGCGCTGGTGACCGGGGCCGCCTCCGGCATCGGGGCCGCGAGCGCGCGGCGGTTGGCGCTCGAGGGTGCGACCGTGGTCCTCGCGGACATCGACACCGATCGCGGCGAACGGGCGGCCGCCGAGATCGTCGACGCCGGGGGCAAGGCGTCCTTCACCTCGCTCGACGTCTCTTCGGCCGACGACTGGGCCCGGGTGCACGACGACCTGCTGGCCGCCCACGGCCGCCTGGATGTCCTGCACAGCAACGCGGCCCGGGTGATCGTTAAACCGGCGCACGAGCTGACCGAGGACGGGTGGCATGACCAGCTGTCGGTGTCGCTGACTGCCGCGTGGCTGGCTGCAAGGACGTTCGTCGAGGACCTGCGCCGGGTGAACGGGGCCATCGTGCTGACCTCGTCGGTGCACGCGACGTTCGGCCTGCCCGGCCACCCGGCCTATGCGGCGGCGAAAGGCGGGCTGTGCTCGCTCGGCAGGCAGCTCGCGGTCGAGTACGGCCCGGATGTCCGGGTGAATGTCGTGCTGCCGGGGCCGATTCTCACCGGCATGTGGGATCGGCTGTCCGAGGACGAACGCGCCCGGAGCGCCGCCGCGACGGTTGCGGGGCGTCTGGGGCGGCCGGACGAGGTGGCCGCCGTGGTGGCCTTTCTCGCCTCCCCGGAAGCGTCGTACGTCACCGGCGCTTCCATCGTCGTGGACGGCGGCTGGAGCATCGTCAAGGAATCGGCCTGAGGCGCAGGGGGAAACGGTGACAGAAGAGAAGACCGGCCGGCGATTGCGGACGGCCGGCGCCCTCCCGCAGCCCGGCCGCTCACCGCACTGCGGGGTCTGCACGGCCAGACCGTCGAGACGCTCGGCACGCGCATCGTGCGCGGGCAGTACGCGCCGGGCACCGCGCTTTCGACGGACGGGCTTGAAGCCGAGTTCGGCATCAGCAAGACCGTGCTGCGTGAAGCGCTGCGCGTGCTCGCCGCAAAGGGGCTTGTCGACTCACGCCAGAAGCGTGGCACGGTCATCCAGCCGCGGGCGTCGTGGAGCCTGCTCGACGCTGATCTGCTGCGCTGGCAGGGCGGCCAGCCGAATGCGTCGTTCTTCGCGAACCTCGCCGAGGTTCGCAGCATCGTCGAACCGGCCGGTGCGCGACTGGCCGCTGCGCGCCGCACCGACGCCGACATCGGCGAGTTGCGCGCTGCGCTGCAACGGATGGCCGATGCCGGCACGGACGCGCTGGAGGTCGTCGAGGCTGACCTGGCGTTCCACCGTGCCGTGCTCGAGTCCGCGCACAACGAACTGCTCAGCCGGATGGAGGTCGTCATCGAAGCCGGCCTGCGCGCCCGCGATGCCGTCGTCCACTCCGGCGAGACCTGGCCGGATTCCGTCCCGGTGCACCGGTCGATCGCCGACGCGATCGAAGCCGGCGACGGCGCTGCCGCCGAGGCGGCGGTCCACCGCTTGCTCGCCCAGGCAGATGTGGACATCGAAGGTGTCGCAGCGGAACGAACATCGAGTAAGGGCGGCTCGTCACGCGCTCACAGGAGCGGCGGAGCGGAATGAAGATCACTTCTCTTGAGACCTACCTGGTGCCGCCGCGCTGGGTGTTCCTCCGGATCGACACCGACGAGGGCATCACCGGCTGGGGCGAACCCGTCGTGGAGGGCCGCGCCGAGACGGTCCGCCGCGTCGTCGAGCTCTCCGACACGCTGATCGGCGCGGACCCGCTGCGCATCGAGGACCACTGGCAGCGGCTGACCAAGGGCGGCTTCTACCGCGGCGGCCCGGTGCTGTCCAGCGCCGTCGCCGGCATCGACCAGGCCCTGTGGGACATCGCGGGCAAGGCGCTCGGCGTCCCCGTCTACGAGCTGCTCGGCGGCCCGGTGCGCGAGCGCGTTCGCATGTACGCGCTGGATCGGCGGGGACAGCCGCGGAGAGGTGCGCCGAGGCCTCCGCGCGCGCAGGTCGAGGCCGGCTTCACCGCGGTGAAGATGAACGGCGGCGGCCGGATGGCGCGATTGAGACCGCGGCCCGGACGAACGAAGTGGTCGACCGGCTTGCCGCGGTGCGCGAGGCCATCGGCCCGGACCGCGACGTCGTCGTCGACTTCCACGGCCGGATGTCCACGGCGATGGCCCGCCGGCTGCTGCCGCTGCTTGAACCGTTCTTCCCGCTGTTCGTCGAAGAGCCGGTCCTGCCCGAGCACGGCCGCGACCTGCGCAGCCTCGTCGAGTGCAGCGCCGTGCCCCTCGCCACCGGTGAGCGGCTCTACTCGCGCTGGGACTTCCGGGACGTGCTGTCCACCGGCATCGCCGTCGCCCAGCCGGACTGTCTGCCACGCCGGCGGCATCAGCGAGATCCGGCGCATCGCGGCGATGGCCGAGACCTACGACGTGTCACTGGCCCCGCACTGCCCCTCGGCCCTATCGCGCTCGCCGCCAGCCTGCAGGTCGCCTTCGCGACCCCGAACCTGCTGATCCAGGAGCAGATGCGTGGGGATCCACTACAACCAGGGCAACGAACTGCTCGACTACCTCGTCGATCCGGCGCCCATGCACTTCGACCACGGGTACGCGTCGCTGCCGAATGCCCCCGGGCTCGGCATCGAGATCGACGAGCGGCAGGTCGAACGCGCCGCCGCGATGGGCCACCGCTGGCGTAACCCGGTGTGGCGCGACGCCGACGGAGCGCTCCGGGAATGGTGACCACGCCGGAGGCGTGCGCGCCGGCGGTCGCCACCGACTTGACGCACGGCGGCCGGTGGACCTCGCTGCGCATCGCCGGCCGCGAATGGCTGTGGCACCGCGCCGACCCGGCGCGAACGTCGGTCCGCCCGGGCGCGCCGTTCGTCGACGCCGGCGGTCTTGAGGAGTGCATCCCGACGGTGCGCGGCACGCCCGACCACGGTCTGGCCTGGCGCCGGCCGTGGCAGCGCATCGGCGACGAGGACGTCATCGACTGCGCGGAGTTCAGGCTGCACCGCCGCGTGTCGACCTCGCCGGACGGCGTCCTCGCGCGCTATCGCGTCGAGGCCGAACCGGGCTATCGATTCCTCTGGGCGGCGCACGCGCTGCTGGACCTGTCGATCGGTGCGACGATCTCGCTGCCGGACGGGCTCCAGACCCGCGTCTACCCCGAGGCCGCGCCGCTGCTGGAACGGCCCTGGCCGGAGTCCGCACGGTACCTCGTCGGCAAGTGGCCGGACCCATTCGGGCTCGCGATCTCGCGCCTAGGCCCGGACGACGGGACGGCCGTCGGCGCGACCGTCGTCGGCGCACAAGAGGTCGAGGTCGCTGACGGGCCGCACCGGCTGCGCATGCGCGTCGAAGCCGCAACCGGCGTCCCGTCCGCGGTCGCCATCTGGCGCAACCTCGGCGGCTTTCCGCCGGCCATCCCTACCGCAGCATCGGTGTCGAGCCGATGCTCGGCAGCGTCTTCGACCTCGCCGAGGTCGGCAACGGCGAGGCAGCGACCGTGCCTGCCTCCGGATCGTTGACCTGGACGCTGCACATCACCGGGAGCGCATCGTGAACCTCGCCGAGCAACTGCGCGCGAACCGGCTCGTCGCCATCGTGCGCGGCACCGATCGCGACGCGGCCCTGCAGTCCGTGCTGGCCCTGGTCGACGCGGGCATCGGCATGGTCGAGGTCTCGCTGACCACGCCCGACGCCGACGTCGTGATCGCCAAGGCCCGCGACGCCCTCGGTCCGGACGCCCTACTTGGCTGCGGCACGGTGGTGACCACCGATGACGCGACCCGCGCCGCGGACTGCGGCGCCGGATACGTCGTCACCCCCGCACTCGGCGAGGGCATCGCCGCCGCGTGCGCCCGTGGCCTGCCGGTGCTCGGCGGCGCGTTCACGCCAAGCGAACTCGTCGAGGCGATGCACCGCGGCGCGGACGCAATCAAACTCTTCCCAGCCATGCTGGGCGGCCCGGGCTACCTCCGCGCGCTGCTCGACCCGTTTCCCGATCTGCCGATCGTCCCGGTCGGTGGCGTCGACGCGCACCAGGCGCGCGCATACCTCGACGCGGGGGCAGCAGCGGTAGGGGTCGGATCGCCGTTGGTCGGCGACGCCGCCTCAGGCGGTTCGCTAGCCGGTCTGCGGGAACGGGCGAAGACCTTTCTCGAGGCGGTCCGGGCATGACCAGGGTGTTGACCTTCGGCGAGTCCATGGCCGCACTGCACGGCGAGGGCCCGCTCCGGCTCGCAGGCGGCATGCAACTCTCTATTGCCGGCACCGAATCGAACGTGGCGATCGGGCTGGCCCGGCTCGGTCACCAGGCCGAATGGATCGGCCGGCTCGGCGACGACGAGCTCGGCCGGCTCGTGCTGCGCACGCTGCGTGCGGAGAACGTCGATGTGTCCCATGTGATCGTCGACGGCTCCGCGCCGACCGGGCTGCTGCTCTTCGAGCATCGGATCGCCGACATCACGAACGTCAGCTACTACCGCGCGGGTTCGGCCGGGAGCGGGATCTGCGCCGACGACGTCGCCCACCGGCTCACGGACGATGTCGCAGCGCTGCACGTGACCGGCGTGACCGCGGCCTTGGGCAACACCGCCGCGGAGGCCATCGCCGGGTGCGTGGAAATCGCCCGCCGTCGCGGCATCCCGGTCAGCCTCGACGTCAACTTCCGCTCCCGCTTGTGGTCCGCGGCCACCGCACGGGACACGCTCCGGCCACTCGTCTCCCAGGTCGAGATCCTCTTCGGCTCCGAGGACGAGGTGATGCTCGTGGCTGCGGACGGCAGCACAGACATCGACACCGCGGCGCAGCAGATCATCGCGGACGGGACAGGAACCGTCGTCGTCAAGCGCGGTGGCGCCGGCGCCACCGCGTACACGATCGACGGCAAACTCAACGTGCCAGGCGCGCCGCGTGCCGGTCGTCGACGTAGTCGGCGCCGGAGACGCGTTTGTGGCGGGTTACCTCTCGGGCCGGCTGGACGGTCTCGACATCGCGGGATGCCTCGAGCGCGGGGTCGTCCTGGGCGCGTTCGCAGTGTCCCGCATCGGGGATTGGGAGGCGCTGCCGTCGCGGGCCGAGTTGAGCCTGCTGGACGCTGCGCCGGGGACGACGGTCCGATGAGCGCGGACCCGGGCCTCCGGGTCCGGGACGCAGGTCGGCCGAGCCACAGAGAGCAAGCGTAGGTTCGGTGGCGCGGCGCGGGTGCTGGGGTCCCATGTCCCCCGGCACCCGCGCCCACCTGCTATCGGTCGCCTGTGACTCAGCCGGCAGGCTGGACCGCGACGCCGATCTCGGCGGCGGAGGCGTAGCCACCGGTTCCCGCGGTCGCGGTGAGCCTCACGTACCGGGCCTTGACTGGGGCGATCTGCACCGACTTGAGGGTGGCGTCCTGCGTCCAGGTGCCCGCGGGGGCCGCCGGTGTGAAGGTGGCGCCGTCGGTGCTCACCTCGACCGTGTAGCCGGTGATGATGCCGGTGGTGCCTCCGTCGAGGCGGGGCTGGTAGGTCAGTCCGGTGACCGTCTGCACCGACTTCAGGTCCACCGTGAGCGAGATCGGCAGCGGGTCGTGTACGGGGCTGAACTGCGAGTGCCACAGCGTCGTCACGTCGCCGTCGACCGCGTTGCCCGCCGGGTAGCCGGCGTTCGCGCTGCTGGCCGTGGCGGACTCATCCGCGGGCCCGGCGTAGTGCGGCCAGGGACCGTTCGGCACCGTCGCGGCGGGGGCACCGCAGGTGACCTGCAGGTTGCCCCAGTCGGCACGGTCGTTATAGGTGCCGTCACCGCCGTCCCCCACGACCAGGCTGATCACCTTCGCCGATCCGAGGTCCACCGACAGCGCGTGCGTCGCGCTGCGGTTCACCAATCCACTGTCGTACAGCTTGACCCCGTCGCCGAAGACCTGGAAGTCCACCGTCCCGCCGGAGGGATCGAAGTTCGCGGAGTCGTCGATGCCGACCGTACTCGTCAGCTTCGTGCACGAGCCCCCGACGTAGTAGTCGACGGTGGACGGCGACGCGACGCCGATGCCGGTCGGGTAGGTGGTGCCGTGCATGACCAGCGGCCCGCCACCGGCACCCTCATGGTCTACCCGCGCCACCATGTAGCCGCTGCTGGCGTCCAGCCAGGCGTGGTGGCTGAGCGGACTGGCCCCTGAGGGCGGCGCAGTCGGCACCTGCACCGGGCTGGCCTGGCTGGCGAAGGCCGCGGTGGTCGCGTTCCCGTTCGACCAGTCGTAGGCGGCGGACACCGTCAGACTGTTCGGGCCCGGCATGGTGCCGGGCGCTGGGGTGACCTTCCACTGCCCGCTGACCGTCTGCCCGGTACCCAGCTGGCGGGCGGTGGTGGCGCTCAGCGGCGAGACGGTCCACCCCGCAGGGGCGGCCACCTTCAGCGACGCCTTCTCGACGGCGTGCCGTCCGTTGTTGGTGAAGTCGGCCGATACCGTGAAGGACGAGCCCGGCACCACCAGCGGCAGCGAGGCCTGGGCCACCGGGGTGACCTGGAGCGCCGAGAGTGTCACCGATGGCGCCACGGCCGCGACGTCGTCCTGGGGAGAGACCCGCAGCAGTACGGTGCTGTGCGGGGCGACCGCCGCGGAGATCTTTGCGGCTGTCTCGGTGGTGGTGTGCTGCCAGACGTCGCGCAGCGCGTAGCTGGCTGCCGGGTGCAGCCCGACCTGGTCGGCCGTGGTCGAGATCGTCTGCGGTGTGGTGCCGCGGTTGAGCAGCGCAACCGCCCAGTCGCCGTTGGACAGCGGCTTCGTCCACACCTGGACATTGCCCGAGGTGGCGATCGCCGTGCCTTGGACGCCGAGCGGGTCCTGGTCGATGGCCAGCACCTCGCGGTTGGTGAGCATCGCTATGGAACTCTGGGACAGCGAGGTCACGTCACTGCCGATGATCAGCGGGGCCGCGACCATCGACCACATGGAGAACTGCGTTTGGGCCTCGTCGGCGGTCATGCCCAGTTCGGGGCCTAGGTAGTCGGGATCGTTCCAGTGCCCGGGGCCTGCCGCCTCCGGGTGCTTGGCGTCGTCGTCCAGATTGCGCAGCACGTCGCTGAACTGGATGCTGTGCACGAAGCCGATGTCGGTGTCCGTGCGCCAGGAGTTTCCGGTGCTGGGGCCGAACTTGTAGGAGTCCCACGCCGACCGGCCCGGATAGGCCCCGGTGTAGGGGACGAAGGGGTTGCAGATGTTGAACAGCATCGGGCGGTGGCTGCTGTTGTGCAGCAGTGCGTCCCGGAACTGGCCGTATGCGGTCGCCGGATCAAGGTTTTGCTGGTGCCCGCCGCAGAAGTCGACCTTGACGGCGTCGAAGCCCCAGGCCGCGAACTGGTTGGCGTCCTGTTGGTAGTGTCCGTAGCTGCCCTGGTTCGCGCCGCCGCAGCCATTGGCTCCGGCGTCGGTGTAGATCCCCGCCTTCAGGCCGAGGGAGTGGATGTAGTCGGCGACGGCCTTCATCCCGTCCGGCCACTGGGACGGGTTGACCGTGATGTTGCCCGACGCGTCGCGGGTACCGCTCCACCAGCCGCCGTCGAGCCAGACGTAGTTGTATCCGGCCGCCTTCAGCCCGCGCTTGACGAGTGCGTCGGCCTCGTTCTTGATGGTCTGCTCGTTGAACGTCGAGCCCAGGCCGTAGTAGGTGTTCCACCCCTGGTACGGCGTCCGGGCCAGGTCGTTGATCGGTGGGGTCGTGTTCGGCTGGGGTTGCGGTGTGGCCGCGACCGCCGGGCCCACCGTTCCCGCCGCACCTATCAGGGCTGTCGCGAGGACCGTGGCGGCGGTCGCCGCCACCCTTCGCCGGAAAGGCCGAAGTTTGCCGGGACTGCCCGACCTTCCGGTCCCTATTGATCTTGAACGTGCCAACATGTGCGCTCCTGACTGTGATCGAAGGCGCCCCGTCCGCGAAGATTCCTAATTATTAATGATTATTTTTTTGGCCAGTCAACCCTCAAGAGGGCCATCCCGGTGCGGGTGACAGCGACCGTGGCCGCAGATGCCGAGCGCTGGCATGCGGGCGTGCCAGGCCGGAACACCTACGAGCGGGATGCCTACCTGTCGTTTGAGGCGAGCCTCGCCGCAGGCATGCGCACCTCACCTGGCAGGGCGGGCAGGCAGCCGAAATGGAGGCTGAGGCCAGATGAGCGGGATCATGCGCAGGAACCACGTGCGCTGGCCAGCACAGCCGCCGACCGGTCGGCGCCGCATGGGCCACAGTCAGCGGGCCCGGTGCTAAACAGATCGTCGCCGGGTCCAGCGCGAAGCCGATGAGGCACAAGAACGCGCCATCGAGGCCGAGCTAGAAGCGGGCTGCCCCGTCCGGAGGGATGCACCCCCGGGCCGCTGTTGCGGAGGTGCCCCGGAGTTTCCGGACAGGGGATCCAATAGGATCTCTCGCCGGAAAGGACGGGGGATCAAGTGACGGGGAGCACGAATCCTAAAAGGTATTCTCCGGAGTTTAAGGAAGAAGCCGCCAAAATGGTGGTCGACCTATCCAGGCCGATCGCTCAGGTGGCCCGGGAACTCGGGATAAACGATACCACTCTTGGATTCTGGGTCAAAGCGTACCGGCAGCAGCATTCGGGGGACGAGCTGCCAATGGACATGCCGGACCCGGCACGGCTGCGGGAACTGGAGCGCCGCAACCGTGAGCTGGAGATGGAACTGGCGTTCCTGAAAAAAGCAGCCGCGTACTTCGCGAGGGAGCATCGGTGACCGATAAATTCGAGTTCATCGACGCTGAGTACGATGCTGCCACCACCGAGGCGGACGCCGCTCCCGCCATCATGCAGATGTGCAAATGGCTCGGCATCTCGAAATCCGGCTACTACGAATGGAGGTCCAGGCCGGAAAGCGCAACCGCAGCGCGCCGGGAAATGCTCAAAATCAAGGTAAAGGCACTATTCGATGCCAACGACGAGACGTATGGGTACCGGCGGATCCACGCGGCCCTGGTGCGGGGCGGCGAGCAGGTCAGTGATGAGCTGGTCCGTCAGCTCATGCGGGAGCTGGGCCTGGTGCCCTGCCAGCCGAGGCCGCGCCGGTCGCTGACCGCCCAGGGCCGCAGGCCGGCCCGATCCCGGACCTGGTCAACCGCGACTTCACCGCGGGAAGGCCCGGCGAGAAAATGGTCGGCGACATCACCTACATCTTCACCTGGGAGGGATGACTTCATCTCGCGACGGTCATTGACTGCGCGACCCGCAAGCTAGTCGGCTGGGCGATGGGCGATAACTACAAGATGCCCCTTATCAGTGACGCTATCAAGATGGCGGCCCGGAACCTGAACTTGCCGGAAGGAGTGATATTCTACTCGGACCGCGGAAGCAACTATACCTCAGCCGAGTTCGCCGGAGGTGCTGAAAGAGCTCGGGATACGGCAATCCGTCGGGCGGACCGGGATCTGTTTCGATAACGCTCTCGCCGAATCGTTCAACGGTGCACTGAAGGTCGAGCTGGTCCACCGAACCGTTTACCCGACACGCCGGAAGGCCCGGGAAGACATTGCGCGGTGGATCGAGCTTCGCTACAATAGGACCCGGCTTCATTCCGTACTCGGCTACCGGACCCCGCAAGAGGTCATGGACGAGTACTTGGAAATGCAGGAAGCTGCATGAATTAGCCGTAAATTCCCTGTCCGGAAAACGCGGGGCAGCTCAACCCGGCCGGGTGTACGGGATGCCGGTTTGGCCGGGAATACGCAATGTCAGCCATTGCAGGTGAGCTGAGGGTTGCCGAAGTCGGCGTTGCCGAAGTTGATGGTGCCGTTGCCCTCAGCGACGTGGAGCTCGAGGATGTGAGCTCCGCTGACGTTGACGTCTGCGTGCACCGTCGGGGTGGAGTTGGTCACCACGCCGCTGTCGTAGATCTTCGTTCCGTCCGCGTACAGCTGGTAGTCCACTGCTCCCTGGCCCGTGACGGAGTCGTCGAGTCCGAGGTCGCTGGTGAACCGGCTGCAGTTGCCGCCCAGGTAGTAGTCGATGTTGGCGATGGAGTTGGCCCACAGCCCGTGTGGGTAGGTGACGCCGTGGATGGTCAGGGGCCCGCCGAAGTAGTTCTTGTCGACGATGGGCGAATGGAAGCTGCTGGTTGCCGAGAGCCAGCTCAGCTGATCAAGGTACGGCGTGCCGGTGGGCGGCACGGCTACCTGGAAGCTTCCCTGGCCGCTGTCGCTGCCTGTGTGAGTGCCGCTCCAGGTGAAGCTCGAGGCAGCGGTGGCCGTGTAGGTGCCCGTGGCGGTGCCCGGCGGCACCGTCAGTTGCCAGGTGCCGCTGAGTTGTCCGCCGCCGGGCAGGGCGTGTGCCGACACCGGCGCGCCGCTGATCTTCCAGCCGGTGGGCGCGGTCAGCGACAGCGATGCCTGTGTCACTGCTGCGCGCCCGTCGTTGCGGAATGTCGCCGGGACCGTGATGGTCTGACCCGGCCGGGCGATGGCGTACTGAGACCCGGGGTAGACCGGCGGCACATCGGGGGCCGCGGAAGTTTCAGTGACCGGCTGGTACTGGCCGACCCCGGTGTCGGTCAGCGGTGACACCCGGTACAGCAGCGCGCTGTCCGCCGGCACCGTCGCGGCGATGGTTCCTGCAGACTCGCGGGTGGTGTTCGCCCACAGGTCCGTGACCCCGTACGCGTCCGCGGAGGGCAGCCCGGCGGCCTGCGCCGTCGTGGTGGCCGGCTGCGCAACGGATGAGGTGTTGACGAACAGGACCGCGACGTCTCCGTTTGCCAGCGGCTTGGCCACGATGTCGACGCCGTTCTGCTGAGCCACGAGCTGACCCTGCTTGCCAAGGGGATCCTGGTCAACGGCGACGACCGCCTTGTTGCCAAGTATCTGCTTGGTAGCGGCAGACATGCTGGTCAGGTCGCTGCTGACGATGAGCGGCGAGGCCAGTTCCGCCCAGATGCTCATCTGGGTCTCCTGCTGCTGGACGGTCCAGTGGAAGGTGCTGCTCCCGGCCATCAGCATGTCGAGGTCGTTCCAGGCGCCCGGGTGCGTGTACTGGGCCAGGGGCAGGTCGTCGGCGAGGTGGCCGAATACCGTGGAATTGAAGTCGGTGCCCTCATCTGGCGCCATCCGCCACATGTTCGAGATCTTCGAGGAGAGGGAGACGTCCGGCAGGTAATTGGCGTTGGCCGGGTTGGCGTCGCCGGCGGCGACCGGGAGTTCCTCGCTGAAGACGATGGGCCGTCCCGTCGCGACCAGGTCCTGGCTCATCTCCTGGTAATCGGCCTGCAGGCTGGCGCTGGTGGTGCCGGCGGGAACCCCGCAGTAGTCAAACTTGAGGAAGTCGACGCCCCAGCTCGCGAACGTGTCCGCATCCTGCTGGTAGTGCCCGTAGCTGCCAGGCAGCCGCTGGCAGGTCGTGGTGCCGAAACTCTCGTAGACGCCAAGCTTCAGCCCCATCGCGTGCAGCTGGCTGGCCAGCCACGCGATCCCGTGCGGGAACCTGGTCGGGTCTGCCTGCAACTGCCCGTCGCTGGCCCGGGTCGGCGCCATCCAGCAGTCGTCCAGGTTGACGTAGTTGTAGCCGAGCTTGGCCAGGCCGCTGGAGACCAGCGCCTGCGCGTTGGCGAGCACGTCGTCCTCGGTGATGCTGCAGCGGTACTGGTACCAGTCGTTCCAGCCCATCGGCGGAGTCAACGCGAGTCCGTTGTACGAGGCGCTGCCGGCACCGCTGTCTAGCTGCGCGCTTCCAGAGCCCGTAGCGGCGGACGCCGACGCCACGACAGCGAACGCCGCCAGCGAGAACGCCGCACAGAACGAACTCAGCAACGCAATCAGCCGACGTTTCCGGTCTACCACGGTCATCACTCCTAGCCAGCGGCGACTGATGGGAAGTCGCTCTCGTGATTGGCCGTAACCCGGCCACAGGTCCACACGGCCGCCCACAGGACCACACGGGCGTCCACACGGGCCATCATCACCACGAGCATTAAGGCTGTCAATAGTATTTTCATATTTAATCCTGATGATTCACGCTTACCAGCACGGATGCCTTCATCGAGGTTGGCCGTGAGGCTCGGGTCGAGGTGAGGCTGCCGGTCGCCGACCAGCCGACGGCCCCGGTGCTCACCACCGTCAGCAGCCTGATCGCCGCGACGGTCCCCGCGAATCTGGGTGGAGATCGCTGGCTCGTCGCCTGCGTGCAGCGTGATGAGGCTGGCGGCCGCCGCGTTCAGTGATCTTGCCTCCCGGACTCAGCACGGAATCGCGCGAACCAGCCAGCCGATCCACCGCCCGGGCGTTCCTCGCTGTGACCGCTGCCAATCCGCGAGATGGAAACGCTCACCGGTCGCGGACGCCACGCGATCCCCCAGGTCACCCCCGGATAAGCGCCCCGATGACAGCGGCAGGGGCATTCCCGGGGCACTTTCCAGACGGTGTGCTCTCCGGTTCTACGAGCGAAAAATGCCCATGAGCTGGGAGCCCCGTTACGGAATCGAACCGTAGACCTTCTCCTTACCATGCATAGAGGTTCCGTCCGATGCCATCGGGTTGGGTCGGATTACCGCAGGCCAGACGGCTATTAGTATCTGAGCGCGTCGCCCCCCGTCTGGTGTGACCTGGGGTCGTTGTCACTTGGTTTGTCACTGGCTTTGCGGCTCCCCGGAAGGTCTGCGGTTCGCATTCGGTCCTGCTTGAGCCTGCTCTCTCAGGCAAGAAAAGCTTACGATGGCTGGGCCGGGGCGGCGAAGGCTGGCAACATGGCAGGCACGATTCCATCGGCGGTTTCCTGCCGTGGTCCCACAACTCCTGGTCTTGGCCGAAGAAGGACAGTTGAGACAGCAACTTACCCGCGGCGGCGATTAGTTAGTCGCTGCGCTGTCCCGATATCTTTCAGGGGCTTTATCTGCGGGCAGGTGCGGGTATTCCTACTCGTTGCGGCGACGCCGCAGAACCCCGAAAGGCTGGAATCCGTCTCCGGAAGCTCTGAGACCACACACCACATTCTGGCCGGGCTATCTGTCGTACGTTACGCCGGTCGCCGCGTTTGCCGGTTGACCGCCTTCCTGGACTGATGTCGCCGCTGTTGTCGGCATTGCGACCTGCGCGGTCGGGTTGATGGGCACGTTGACGGCGAGTTGCAGCTTGCCATCGCTGGTCTGGCCCATGATGCGGAGACGATGCCGCGAGCGGTCTGTTCGCTTCCCGATGCAGATGTCGGGCCGGTGGGCAGGTATGGCGTGATCGTCTGCTCCGCACCCTGTCTGACCGAGATCATGGGCGCGTGGCGTACACCTGCAGCGTCATCGTCCAGTTCGGCTCCACAACCCGGTTGGCGTAGGCGGCCCGCCGAGATCGATCCCGTTCGTCAGCGCGCCGTTCGCCTGAAGCCGGGTTATCCTCCTCCTGGGGAGATGGGGCATCAGAAGCCCAGACGCAACGTTATGTGCGATGACAACCTGGCGCCGCTCACAATGCAAGGTTTTCGCGCAAGATTGACCGGAACCCGACACAGCCTCGCGATCGGACCTGTTGCGTTGCGCCGACCTGAGCGAATCTGTGGTCTGGCCTGCGTGAACGCATGCTGGGGTGGTGACGGGGCATGTCTCGCCCTCGCCACACGGGGCCCGACGCTGGTGTACGCCCACAACGGCCATCTGCAGCGGGACAAGAGCACGATGCGGTTGGGCGACCTGCCGCCGGAATGGTGGAGCGCCGACGCGATCGTGAGCGCCCGCCTGGGCGAGGGGTACGCCTTCCTGGCCACGGCCCTCGGCACGATCCGGCACCAGGGGGTGGACGCCCCGCCCCCGGACACCGTCGAGGGGCTGCTGTACGCGCTCCCGCAGCAGCGTTGCCTGGTCGACGCCCGCCGGCTGGCCGCCGCGCTCGCCGACGCGACGCCCGCCCCCGGCGTGTCCCCCTGGTACGGCTACTCCCCCGCTGGACCCGGCGCACCTGGCCAGCAACGATGGGATCGTGTTCGTCAAGGACGTCCGGCGGAGCTAGGCTCCCCCAGCGTTCAACAACAACTGATCAGTACTGGTCCAGGTAGCGATCGGGCGTCGTCGGCTACTCGTCGACGGAGTCCGGGTCACGCAGTGGGCGTAGCGTCTGGTCGGCGCGCGAGGTGAAGGCGCAGCGGCCGAGCATGTTGATGTGGGCGTGCCCGAGCGGTGAGAGCCGGGCGACGTCCTCGTCGCGTACCGGGTGCCCGTCGGCGCGTAGTCGGGAGAGGGCGGCGTCGATGTAGCGGATGTTCCACAGCACCACGGCGTTGCAGACCAGGCCGAGCCCGCCGAGGGCGTCCTCCTGGCCCTCTCGGTAGGGATGGCGCAGCTCGCCGCGCTGCCTGTGGAAAATCTGGCGATTCCGCCCACCCGCCCGCCAGGTGCCACACGGTCGCGCGATTGCCGATGCGGTCATCGAGATCCGATCCGCAACGAGTCCGTGCGGACGTGACCGGATTCGGCCAATCTCGTTGAGGCTCGTTGACCTTTGAGCGATGCAGTACCAATGTAGAAAGATAACGCTAAACCGAGGTACTGCACTGTTCGCATAAGTCGCATGCCGCTTTCAAGGGTGACTGGGCCCCTGATCTCGCCACGTTCAAAGGAGAATTACGTGAACCCACCAGACAATGGGTCGGAAGCGTCCCGCGGGCCCAGCCGACGGTCCGCGCTGAAGGTCGTTGGAGCGGTCGGTGTCGCGGCCGCGGCGGCGCCCTTCTTTTCCGTTACCTCCGCGGCAGCAGCAACGACGACGCAGACATTGTCTGTAAACTGGAATAACGTCGCGCGCGTTTCGAAGACAACCCCCACGCTGCAGGTCGTCGTGAACCCGCTGATCCGGCCGGAGTCTCCGATCCACGACAACGTTTTCGCGGAACTGAGCGCGCTGCAGGCGGACTTCGTCCGATTCGTGCCCTGGTTCCCGTATCCGCGGCTCGGCGTAGCAGAGCTGGAAGCCCCCTCGGGTGGCACGACGAGCTGGGACTTCTCCCTCATCGATCCGATGGTCGAGGACTTCAAGAAGGCAACCAGGGGCCATTCGACGATCCTGAACTTCAGCACGACCCCCGAATGGATGTGGGAGCCGCAGCCGTGGATCATTAGCGACGGGAGGCTATTGGTCAAAGGCGGCCCGAATGGCCTGTCAAATGCCGGATCTTCCTGGACGGACTACACGTTCACCGCCGACGTCACGCCACTCCAGACGGGCGTCCACGGCAGTTCGACCTATGCCCAGGCGGGCCTCCTAGTGCGGATGGACGATACCTTCGACGGATACGGATTCCTACTTTCGAACTACCCGTACAGCTCGCCGGCCGCGAGCGGGTACATCGTGTTCGTCAATTTCAGCGCGGGCGGGGTGAAAGCGCTGAACGCGGCGGAGCTTCCCTTCGCTGTCACCGGCGGCACCATGTACCACGTGGAGATCACCGTGTCCGGCGCCACGCTGACAGTCTCGGTGAATGGCGCGACCATGTACACGATTACCGACTCGACGTGGGCCGAAGGCAAGGTCGGCTTCCGCGAGGCAGACCCGGAGTCGGCATATTTCGCCAACGTCAAGGTCACGGCACCCGACGGAACCGTGCTGCTTTCCGATGACTTCTCCGACGGCCTGTCCCAGTGGAACCCGCCGCAGCTAGGCGCGCTGACGAGTGATCCTAATGCCATCGACTTCAGCTACTCGGGGGGAAGCACGCTTCAGGTCCCCGTCGAGATGGTGGCTGACTACTACCGCCGGGTCGTGTCCTGGTACACGGCGGGCGGCTTCGTCGACGAGTACGGCAAATTCCACGAGTCTCAGCATCACTACGACTTGCCGTACTGGGAAGTCTTGAACGAGATGGAGCACGGCCTGAGTCCGCAGCTGTACACGCAGCTCTACGACGCGATCGTGACCGCGATCCGCGAAGTGTCCCCGCAGACCAAGTTCGTGGGCTTGGCCCTCGGGCATGCGGCACAGCTCGATTACTTCAGATACTTCCTTGACCGGGCCAACCACGCGCCCGGCGTTCCGCTGGACATGATCAGCTACCACTACTACGCGGGGCCAAGCGGCGCCGACACTGTCGACACCTACGGACCTCACACCTTCCCGGGGGCCGACTCGTTCATCGCGACGGTCGCCGAGATCGAGTCCATACGAGAGCAGCTAGCGCCGCAGGTGCGCACGACTATCGACGAGCTCGGAACGATCCTCACCTCGGCCGCGACGCAACCAAACTGGAGTGTTCCCGCTTTTATGGACAACGGATTAGGCTGCCAATTGACTGAGTTGCCTATATCCTAGTTCGTATTCTTCGGGTGTCAAGTACCCGAGCGCTGAATGCCTCCGGACTGGATTATAGTAGTTGCTGACCCAGTCGGACGTCTCCTTTTCCAGGTTCGCCAGCGATGGCCACGGGCGGGTGTGGATCAGCTCTTTCTTATACGTTGCGAAAAACGATTCAGAGACAGCATTATCGTAGCAGATTCCGGTCCTTCCCAGGGACCGCCTGATGTTATTCTCCGTGCAGTACCCATCGAAAGCGGAGGACGTATACTGGCAGCCGCGATCGGAATGAAATATCACCCCGGCCGGCGGCTTCCGGGCCGCAATGGCCATGTCGAGAGCGGCGGTGACCAGGCTGGCCCGCATGTGCGCGGCGACAGCCCAGCCAATCACCTTTCGTGAATAAAGGTCGATGACGGTCGCGAGATAAGCCCACCCCTCCCATGTTTTTATGTACGTGACGTCCCCGCACCATTTCGCATCGGCGCGGCCGGCGGTGAAATTTCGGCCGATCAGGTCCGGGGCCGGGACTGGCCTGTCCCCGCCGATCGTGGTCCGCTTCCAGGCCCGCGGATGACGCCCGCGGAGGCCAGCGGCCCGCATCAGCCGATGGACACGCTTATGCGACACCAGCTGGCCCAGCGCCGCCAGGCCCGCGCGCATCCGGCGCACCCCAGGATTACCGCGCGCCTCCCCGTAAATCTTCTTCATGACCGCGATGAGCGCGGAATCGTCTTCCGAACGCTGGGACGGCTCCGCGCCCCGCCACGCGTAATAGCCGGAACGTGAAACTCCCAGCCAGGCACACATGAATGACACCGGGTAGGCGCCCGAATCAGCCCAGCCCGCGATAGCAGCGAATCTTACTGACTGCCTTTCGCGAACCAGGTCGCTACTTTTTTTGCGAACTCCACCTGCATCCGCAGCTCAGCGATCGTGGACTTGTCATCCCTGGACTCAGCCCGCAGCCGGGCCAGCTCGGCCCGCTCGGACTCGCCCAGCGGCGCATCCGGATTCTTCCCGGACTCCGAGGCATCTCGTGCCACCTTCACCCACTTGCCCAAAGTCATCTCGTGGACGCCGATATTGCGGGCGACCTCAGCGACCGGACGGCCACCGTCAATGACGAAAGCTACCGACTGCTCCTTGTACTCCGGCGTAAATGAACGGCGTGTCGAACCCATTTCTCGCTCTCCCGACGAATCGGGCAGCTAAACCGGGTGTCCACCGAAGCGGGTACGGTCCAAACCCCGCGCCGATCCCCGACGGGTACTGGAACTACTCAGGCGCGCTTTATGCCTACGTCTTCGCCAACCTCGCCCTGCAGGGGATCGACGTCATAGGCGAGAGCCAGTTCGTCGGATACCCGGGCCAGTACCCGTCCGTCAGCATGGTCGACTGGAACACCGGCCTGCCGAACGCCCGGTACCGTGTCCTCCAGCTGATGCTGGAAGAAATGCGACCGGGGTGCAAGCTGGTTCCGGTCGCCAGCGGCGTCGTACCCGACCAGTTCTACGCACTCGGAATCCTCGGCGGGAACGAACTGAAGATCCTGCTTGTCAACAAGACCAACAGCGACGTGACAATCCAGCTTGCCGGCATCACGGGCGGGAAGGCCAGGGTGGTCGACCAGACGTCCGCGGGCGGACCCATCCGGACTGATCCCCTGCAGGACGACACGTACACCCTCGGCGGGTACGCCGTGGCATTCGTCGTGTCCCTGCGCGGTAAGCGACCGACAGGCTGCGGGTCGCTGCCGAGGTGCCAGCGCAGAGCCACGGGCTGCGGCGGGCGACGGTGTGCGAGGCGGTGCGCGGCTCCTACGACGCCGCGAAGGCGGCGATCGGCCGACGGTGCGGACGGGTGGCGAGTAAGCGGTAGCTGGAGAAGCTGGTGCGCTCGGCCGCCTGCGACATTGACGCCTCCTACGCCATATCCACGCCGGTGCCGTGTACCGCGGAGGTGCTACTGGTGCTCAGCGCGGACGGCAAGGGGATCGTGGTGCGGCCCGGAGGACTGCGGCCGGCCACCTGCGGGGCCGCCGAGGGCAAAAGGCGGGGCCGGGGCGTCTTTCGCACCCGGCTGGCCTCCGGGGAAAACCATGCCGCAAGCGGATGGCCGCCTTGGCGTGCGTTAGCCTCGATCTTTCGTGATCTTGATGGGCTGGCTTGCGGCTGCGGCGTTCGGCGGTTTTTCAGTATCCGGCCGTGCCTGGCTGCCCGGTTGCCGCACCGGGTGGGCGGGGTTCCACAAGCCCTTGGGTTTGTCCTTTCTGGCGCAGGGGCGGTTGGTCAGGGTTAGCCGGGCGCGAGGGCGTGCAGGCGGGTGATCGCGGCGGTGAGCTGGGTGGCCCAGGGCCAGCTGGCGGCGATACGCAGCCGCGTCCGGCGGCCGCCGCGGACGATGCGGCCGGCGGCGGAGAACAGGCGCAGCCGCAGGCGCTTGGGTTCCCAGGCCCGGGCGGGGCCGTCCAGGGCGAGCATCTGCATCCAGGCGGTCAGCTCGCTGGCCATCGCCACCAGCTCGCACCAGATCTGGTTCTGGGCGAACCCGTGCAGGGGGAGGTTACGCAGCCCGGTGTCCTTGGCATTGCGGATCCGGTCCTCGCAGCGGGCCCGGCGACGATGCCGCAGCTCCAGGTCAGCGAGCTGCCCGGTCTTGGCGTCAGTAGCGAAGCAGGTGAACCGGTGCCCGCCGAGATCGGTGAAGCGCAGCTGCGCGCCGGGGTGCGGGCGTTCCCTGCGGACGATCATCCGCATCCCGGCCGGCCAGGACGACAGGTCCAGCAGGCCGGTGATCTCCGCGACCCAGGCACCCGGCCGTACCTGGCCTTCCGCGTCATAGGCGGCTCCCAGATCCGGTCCGGGAGGCCGAGGATGGCCTCCTGCATGTCCTCGGTGATAGTCATCCCGGCGGAGTAGTGCAGGCGGCGGCCGGGGCTGGCCAGCCAGTTCAGGAAATCATGCGTGCCGCCACCGGAGTCGGTGCGGATGAGCACCCGGCGGCGCAGCCGCCGGGGCAGCTGGGCCAGCGCCAGCCCGGTCACCTCGATGTGCTCGCTCGCAGTGTTCGATCCGGCGTTCCCGGGCCGCAGCATGATGCCCACCGCTTCCCCGGCCGCCGCGGCACCATGATCGGCGAATGCAGCCAGGGGATGGAACCCGAATGTCTTCTTCCACGTGGCCGCTGCCTGCTCTTTCTCCGAATGAGCGACCACGATGGTGGCATCAATGTCCACCGGGATCAGCGACCCGCCCGCGCCAGGAGCCCGCTCGCCGGCCAGCGCCCAGGCGCGCTCCCGCGCCGCCGCCCGCGCTTTGCGGATTGCACGCAGCGCCCGGGGCAGGTCTGCGGCCAGCGTGCCAATCAGCCGGGAGACCACCGGGTCAGAGGCCACCGGCCCGAACACCTCTGGCTGCGCCCGCAGCATCGCGATATCGGCCAGGCAGTCCCCGCCCAGCGCCAGCGCCACCGCCAGATCCGCGACGATCTTCCCGGGGCCGTGCACCGCCCGCGGCGCCCGCCACCGCTCCAGCGTCTCCGCCAGGCCCCGGTCAAGGCCCGTTACCCGCAGTGCCTGAGTCAGCAGCAGGCCGCCGGCCTGGGAGACGATCCCGGCTCCGTCAGCGGACACCATGATCTTGGGACGGCGAGCGGTAAGATGCATGCGGAAAGTGCCTCTCGAACTGGCGCGGAACGGACCCTAGACAAGTCCCATTCTCCCAGTTGAAAGGCACTTCTCTCATATAAAGGATCAAGTCCGCGTGGGCAGCTCACGAAAGCCCCAGGTTAGTAGTCTTAAAAGTCACATCAGCTGAAGGGGACTAGCATGGCCGAGCTAGTACCGGGGCAGAACCGGCCGGAAGCAAGATACCCGTAAGTAATACTTACGCCCCTGGCAAGCAGCGCGGCAGACGGGCATTCTCCGGGCCGGGTCCAGCAGGCGGCGTTTCCAGTACCGTCATGCGGTCTTCCACTCCGCATCCAGTGGCGGCAAGTCCACGCCCTCGAGCGCCGAGATGGCCGGGGTTCGCCGCCATCGTGGCCAACGGATTGCTAACCGGGCTACTGGCTCCGTGAGCTTGCCCTAACCAGTTACGGGTTGCAAGAGCATGGAAAGGTTAATGGCGTCGGCCATTGCCTGGTACCCAGCGTCGTTGGGGTGCACATGGCCGCCGCTGTCGTAGGCGGGGTTGAGCATCTGCGGATCGCTTGGATCAGCGACCGCCTTGGCGAACTCGATGACACCGTCGAAGGCTCCGCTATTGAGGATCCAGTTATTCACCGCCTCGCGTGTTTGCTCTTTTCCGGGTGACCAGCCGCTCCCTCCCTTGAATGGCGTGACGGTGCCGCCAAAGATCTTCAAGCCAGCGGCGTGCGCCTGGGCGATGAGCTGCTCATAGGCCGCGATCAGCTGGTTGGCCTGGGCGCCGGCGCTTATATCGTTAACTCCTTCGAGGAGGATAACGTCCTTGCGCCGGCCCGGTCCACAACATCCCGGTCGAACCGGTTCAATGCTCCAACGCCACAGCAGGCTATGTCCTGGAGAACCTGGTTTCCGCTGATGCCCTCGTCGGCCACGCTCAAGGTGACGCCCTCACGAGCGTTCAGGCGGCGGGCAAGGTCGTTCGGCCACCGCTTGTCGGCGTTGACCGTAGAGTAGGCGCCGTCGGTGATCGAGTCGCCAAGTGCGACCACCGTGCCTTTAACCGGTTGACTGGCCATCACGTCCACGCTGTCCACGAAATACCACGCAGAGTTCGGGGAATATGCTGCTGCGGTGGTATCTCCAGCATGATCGGTTCCCTTGGTGACGTACGTCGTCTCCTGTGAGTAAACGTGCCCGGTCTGCTCGGTGGCTTGCGGGATATAGAGGCTCACCGCGAGGTCCGTCAGTGCGGGGACCGTCAGGCTGACCGGGTCGCTGAGAGCCTCAGCGCCCTGCGGGATCGTGATCGCCCGCGAACCAGCGAAGGTCAGCGGCACGTTAGGGCCGCCGATATTGCCGTCAGCGCCGGAAACCCCGATGTATGCGTCGCCGATTTGCAGCGGCTGGTTGCCGAACGTGTTCGTGAGGCGGACGCGGACTGAGTTCCCGCCAACCGCGGCGAAGACAATGTTGCGGATCGTCCCTGTGAAGTTGTGGTTGCCCAAGTCCTGGGGGCTGGCCCCCCACGTGGCGACCCACTGAGCCAAGGCCGGCGTGTCCTGCAGCTGCTGGCGCTGGTCGGCGGACGCGAAGCCGAGCGGCACCGCAATGCCACTGATGAGCAGGACCGCTCCGGCTACCAGAAGCCAGAAGTGCCGCAGACGGGGGACAGGAGACTTCATCTCCAATTCCTTTCGTTGAAAATCGGCGCTAAGGCTGGCTGGTACGCGCGGTGGATGTGGCCGCGCCTCTTTTTCAGTTGCTGCGGGTGTGCTGGGGGCTTCTACAACTCGAGGATGTGCGCCCCTGTGACGTTCACCTCACCGGTTTGGAATGCGTGTTTGTTGCGATCCTCAGCCGCCGCGAACGACGACCGCGATCAGCACCCTCGGCGGCGCCCTCAAGCTGATCCCCGATTTCGGCGGCGAGCAGCTCAAGATCGCCTGAACTGGTGGGCACGCTGGTGAGCCGTCCTCCTGCCCGGCGCGGCCTGCCGACCGGGAGGACGCACGCGACCACTATCGGCTACCTGGCGGCTCCGACGGGGTAGGCGGTTTCCTGGCCCGGTCGGGCTGGCTGGAGGGGATGGATCCTTGCTGGGGTGTTCATCCTGATCCGGTGGGGAGGAATGCGATGCCGTAGGGGCCGGGCAGGTGGATGGGGGATCCGGGGGTGCCTGTGGAGGCATTGATGGGGGTGATGGTGCTCTGGAAGGCGTCGGTGGCGTAGAGGGTGCTGCCGGCCGGGTTGGCGGCGATGCCCTCGGGATGGGCGCTGACCTGGATCGGGGTGCCGGGCTGGTTGGTGGCGGTGTTGATCGGCACGACCGCGCCGTAGGTGGCCGGGTTTATCCCCGCGGCGCCGAAGCAGGTGACGTACAAGGTTGAGTTGGCGGGGTCGATGGCGGCGGCGTCCGGGCCGCTGTAGGGGACCTTGATGGCTGTGCAGGCGGTATTGGTGGCGGTGTTGATGGGGGTGACGCTGGCCGATCCCATGTTGGCGACGTAGGCGGTGCTGCCGTCGGGCGTGATGGCGATCTGCCGGGGGGCGCTGCCCACCGGGATCGGTGTGCCCGCGGCGCCGGTGGCGGTGTTGATCGGGGTGACGGTGCCGGCGCTCTGGTTCGAGACGTAGGCGGTCTTGCCATCGGGGGTAACCGCCAGGCCGTAGGGCCCGGCGCCGACGGGGATGGTGGCGGTGACGGTGTTAGTGGCGGTGTCGATCACGTCAACGTTGCCGGACCCGTTGTCGGCCACGTAGGCGTGCTTCCCGTCCGGGGTAACAGCGATGCCGTACGGCCCGGATCCGACACGGACCGTGGCCACCACGGCATTGGCGGCGGTGTCGATCACGCTTACGTTGCCCGACCCGTGGTTGGCCACGTAGGCGTGCTTCCCGTCCGGGGTGACGGCGACCCCGGTCGGATCGGACCCCACCGCGATCGCGCTGCCGGGCAGCAGGGTCGTCGTCCCATCGGACAGCACGTCCCGGTACAGCGGTGTCAGCTGCGACCCGTACGGGGGGTACTTCTGGCTCAGCGCGAAGTCTTCGGCCGTGTAGCCCATCAGTGCATCACCGACCTGGAGGCCGCCCTCGCTGCTGTCGTTGCCCGCGTGGGTGGTGCTCCAGGTGTAGTCCGCGGTGGCGGTCACCGTGTAATAGCTTGCCCGGGTGCCCGGCGGCACGGTGACTTGCCAGCTTCCGCTCAGCTGCCCGCCGCCGGGGACCGCGCCGGCTGTCACCGGGGTTCCGCTGACCTGCCAGCCGCTGGGCACCTTCAGCGACAGCGACGCGCCCGTGACGGCCTGCCGCCCGTCGTTGGTGAATGTCGCCGGGACCGTGACGGTCTGGCCGGGCCGAGCTGCCGGGACGGCCACGGAGACGTGAGTGACCGGGGCGGACTCCCCTACCCCGCTGCGCAGCGGCGACACCCGGTACAGCATGGCGCTGGCGGGCGGCACCGTCGCAGCGATCGCCCCGGCCGACTCCCGGGTCGTGCCCGCCCACAGGTCCCGCACCGCGTAGGCGCCAGCGTTCGGCAGGCCCGCCGCCTGCGCGGTCGTGCTGACCTGCTGCGGAACAGATGAGGTGTTGGCAAGCAGGACCGCCGCATCGCCATTTGCCAGCGGCTTCGCCACGATGTAGACCGGCCCTTGCTGGGCAACGAGCTGACCCTGCTTGCCCAGGGGATCCTGGTCCACCGCTATCACGCCCGGGTTCGAGAGGACCTGCTTGGTGGCGTCGGACATGTTTGTCAGGTCGGAGCTGACCAGCAGCGGCGAGGACAGTTCCGCCCAGATGCTCATCTGGGCCTGCTCTTCAGGAACCGTCCACTGAAACTCCGAAGTGCCAGGTACCAGCATGTCGAGATCGTTCCAGGCGCCCGGGTGGGCGTAGCCAGCCAGCGGCAGATCTTCGGTGAGGTGCCCGAAGACCGTGCCGTCGAAGTTCGGGTACAGGTCCGGCGCGACCCGCCACATGTTACTGATCTTGGAGGACGTGGAGATATCCGGCAGGTACCGGGGATCGGAGGAGTTGGCGTTGCCGGCCTCGATCGGCAGCTCCTCGCTGTACACGATGGGCCGTCCCGTTGCGACCAGATCCTGGCCAAACTGCTGGTAGTCGGCGGAGAGATCGGTGCTTCCCACACTCCCGCAGGTGTCGACTTTGACGAAGTCAACGCCCCAGCTCGCGAAGGTGTCCGCATCCTGCTGGTAGTGCCCCAGGCTGCCAGGCAGATGCTGGCAGGTTGTGTCGCCGACGCTCTCATAGATGCCGAGCTTCAGCCCCATCGCGTGAATCTGGTCAGCCAGCCATTTGATGCCGTGCGGGAACCGCGTCGGGTCGGCCTGCAACTGCCCGTCGCTGGCCCGGGCCGGGGCCATCCAGCAGTCATCGAGGTTGACGTAGTTGTAACCGAGCTTGGCCATGCCGCTTGAAACCATGCGCCCGGGCGGTCCCGAGCATGATGGTCTCGCTGATAGCGCACCGGTACTGGTACCAGCTGTTGAAGCCCATCGGCGGCGTCAGCGCGACCCCGTTGTACGAGGCGCTGCCGGCACCGCTGTCCAGCTGCGCGCTTCCAGAGCCCGTAGCGGCGGACGCCGACGCCACGACACCGAACGCCGCCAGCGAGAACGCCACACAGAACGAACTCAGCAACGCAATCAACCGACGTTTCCCGTCTACCACGGTCATCACTCCTAGCCAGCGGCGACTGATGGGAAGTCGCTCTCCTGATCGGCCGTGACCCATCCACACAGCATCCACACGACCACACGGCCATGCACACGGGCCATCCTCACCGCAAGCATTAAGACTGTCAATAGTATTTTCATATTTAATTCTGATGATCACGCTGAGCGGCCGCTGGCTTGGAACGGCCGCCGTGCCGCGTAGTGGGGTATGGCTGGCTATAGCGGTTCTATTTGGCCCCGTTTTGGCGCCCTGATCTGGCTCCGGCTGTCTGTGAGCGCGGTGACGGAGTCCTTATGTTGGCCTGAAGTGGCCCCACCCAGCGGGTTGCGGGTGGGAGCGTCGTGGTGGTACGCGGCCTCGATGAGGAGGGATTGCGTGGCTGCCACGAAGGTCGAGCTGTTCGAGCGGATCCGGCGTGACTCGTGGCGGGAGGGCCTGTCGGTCCGGGCGCTGGCCCGGAAGTACGGAGTGCACCGGCGGCTGGTGCGGGAGGCGCTGACACGTGCTGGCAGGGCGCCGCGCAAGACGCCGGTGCGACGGTCGCCGCAGCTTGATCCGCTGAAGGAGATCATCGACGGGTGGCTGCGCGCGGACCTGGACGCGCCGCGCAAGCAGCGGCATACGGTCAAGCGCATTACACTCCCGGCTGATCAGCGAGCACGGCGCTGACGGGGTTTCGTACTGGACGGTGCGGGACTACGTGGCGTGCCGCAGGCCAGAGATCGCGGAGGAGGCGGGCCGCGGCCCGGCCCGGGTGTTCGTGCCGCAGCATCACCCGCCCGGGCAGGACGCCGAGGTGGACTTCGGTGAGCTGTGGGTGCGGCTGGCCGGGGTGGTGACCAAGTGCTACCTGTTCGTGTTCCGCGTGTTGTATCCGGCAAGGCGGTGCATCAGGTGTTCGCGACCTGCGGGCAGGAGGCGTTCCTGGAAGGCCACGTACACGCGTTCACCGCCCTGGGCGGCGTCCCGGCCGGGCAGGTCCGCTATGACAACCTGAACTCGGCGGTGTGGAAGGTGCTGCTGCGCGGCCGGGCGCGGGTCCGCCAGGTCTCATGATCATTTCGGGAGAATTGCGGTAGTGGCAGGAGAGCTCCCTCCATCGGGCCGTCGCCTACGCCAACCAGCGAAAGCACGAGTACGCCACGCTGGAGCACCTGCTGCTGGCGCTGATCGACGACAATGACGCCGCCGGCGTGATGCGGGCCTGCGAGGTCGATCTCGGCGAGCTGAAGAAGAACCTCAGTCCAGCTACGTCGACAACGAGCTGAAGAGCCTCGTGGTCGACGACGGCGAGGACGCCAAGCCGACCGCCGGCTTCCACCGCGTGATCCAGCGCGCGGTGATCCACGTGCAGTCCTCCGGGCCGCGAGGACGTCACCGGCGCCAATGTGCTGGTGGCGATCTTCTCCGAGCGCGAAAGCCACGCCGCCTACTTCCTGCAGCAGCAGGAGATGACCCGCTACGACGCGGTGAACTTCATCGCCCACGGCATCGCCAAGAAGCCGGGCGCCTCGGAGGCCCGGCCCGCCAAGGGCGCCGACGCCGAGAGCGACGACGAGAAGCCCCCGGTGAAGACCGGCGGCGAGGCGCTGGAAGCCTATTGCGTCAACCTCAACGAGAAGGCGCGGCAGGGCAAGGTCGACCCGCTGATCGGCCGCATGAACGAGGTCGAGCGCTGCATCCAGATCCTCTGCCGGCGCACCAAGAACAACCCGCTGCTGGTCGGCGACCCGGGCGTCGGCAAGACCGCCATCGCCGAAGGCCTGGCGCGCAAGATCGTCGGCAAGCAGGTGCCCGAGGTGCTCGCCAAGTCGACCATCTTCTGGCCTCGACATGGGCGCGCTGCTGGCCGGCACCCGCTACCGCGGCGACTTCGAGGAGCGCGTCAAGCAGGTGATCAAGGAGCTGGAGAACCACCCGAACGCGATCCTCTTCATCGACGAGATCCACACGGTGATCGGCGCCGGCGCACCAGCGGCGGGGCGATGGACGCCTCCAACCTGCTGAAGCCGGCGCTGGCGTCGGGCAACCTGCGCTGCATGGGCTCGACCACCTACAAGGAGTTCCGCCAGCACTTCGAGAAGGACCGCGCCCTGGTGCGCCGGTTCCAGAAGATCGACGTCAACGAGCCGACCGTCGAGGACACGATCAAGATCCTCAAGGGCCTGAAGACCTACTACGAGGAGTTCCACAAGCTGAAGTACACCGCCGAGGCGCTGCAAGGCGGCGGTGGAGCTGTCGGCCAAGTACATCACCGACCGCAAGCTGCCGGACAAGGCCATCGACATCATCGACGAGGCCGGCGCCGCCAGATGCTGCTGCCTGAAGGGCAAGCGCAAGAAGACGTCATCGGCATCAAGGAGATCGAGACGGTCGTTGCCAAGATCGCGCGCATCCCGCCGAAGTCGGTGTCCAAGTCCGACACCGAGGCGCTGAAGCAGCTCGAGACCGACCTGAAGAGCGCGGTGTTCGGCCAGGAAGAGGCCATCGAGCAGCTCTCCGCCGCCATGAAGATGGCCCGCGCCGGCCTGCGCGACGGCGACAAGCCGATCGGCTGCTACCTGTTCTCCGGCCCCACCGGCACCGGCAAGACCGAGACCGCGCGCCAGCTCGCCCTGACGCTCGGCATCGAGCTGCTGCGCTTCGACATGAGCGAGTACATGGAGCGGCACACGGTTAGCCGGCTGATCGGCGCGCCGCCCGGCTACGTCGGCTTCGACCAGGGCGGCCTGCTCACCGACGCCGTGGACCAGCATCCGCACGCGGTCGTGCTGCTCGACGAGATCGAGAAGGCCCACCAGGACGTCTACAACATCCTGCTGCAGGTCATGGACCACGGCGCGCTGACCGACGCCAACGGCAAGAAGGTCGACTTCCGCAACGTCGTCCTGATCATGACCACCAACGCCGGCGCGTCCGACTCGCAGCGCAACTCGATCGGCTTCGGCCGCGGCAAGGTCGAGGGCGAGGACGAGGAGGCGATCAAGAGGCTGTTCACGCCGGAGTTCCGCAACCGCCTCGACGCCATCGTCGGCTTCAAGGCGCTGACGCCGGAAGTCATCCGCATGGTGGTGCAGAAGTTCGTCCTGCAGCTCGAGGCGCAGCTGGCCGACCGGCACGTGACCATCGAGACCACCGACGAAGCGATCGACTGGCTGGCCAAGAACGGCTTCGACGAACTCTATCGGCGCCCGGCCGCTGGCCCGGGTGATCCAGGAGGAGATCAAGCGGCCGCTGGCCGACGACATCCTGTTCGGGCGCCTGGCCAAGGGCGGCCACGTCAAGGTGGTGCTCAAGGACGGCAAGCTGGCCTTCGAGTTCGACGACAAGTCGCGCCGCCGCCGCTCGTCGGCCCGACATCGACATCCACCCCGAGACCGGACGACCGGTCGGACACCGCGGGAGGCCTCGCGCAATAGGGCGGCGAGTGCTTCAGGACGCATCTCGGCCGCGCGATCAGGCCCGGGCCATGATCCGCGCGAGATTCCGCGGGTCGGCCATCACCCCCTCCGCATGGCGGCTCGAGCGGCTCGGTCGCGCCGAGCGCGGGATGATGTGGAAGTGGAGGTGGAAGACGCTCTGGCCCGCCGCCGCGCCGTTGAACTGGGTGATCACGATGCGCGTCGGGGTTCAGCGCGGCGCACGGCATGGGTCAATCGCCGCACGGTCAGGATCAGGACTGCTGCAGCGCCTCGGGCGTCGATCTCCAGCAGATTGCGGGCGGTCGAGGTCTTGTGCACCACCAGGGTGTGGCCGCGCGCCTGGGGAAAGGCGTCCATGAACGCCAGCGTCGCCGGCGTCCTCGTAGACTTTCGCGCCCGGCGCCTCGCCGCGGATGATCCTGGCGAAGATGTTGGCGGGATCGTAGACGCCGTCGAGGTTCATCGTCTTGCTCCCTCATGCCGTTGGCCGCCATGGCCGTCGTAGCACAGCGGCGAGGCGCAAGCATGGCGGAGCCGAATCTCACCGAACGCCAGCAGAAATAGTTCGCCGCGATGCCGCGAAGGACTGCGCGCGAAGACGGGCAAGAGCCTCGACCAGTGGGTCGAGATCGCCCGCGAGTGTCCCGAGGAAGCCGATCGCGCGCGCGCCTGAAGTGGTTCAAGGAGACAGCACGGCCTGCTGCAGAACCGCGCCTCCCATGTCATCGGGGAGGCCTTCGGGTCCGACGATGGCGGTGGAGCACGCCCGACAGGCCCTGATCGACGCCCTGTGGACCGACGCAGCTCGCGCGGCGATCTTCGCGGCGGTCGACAACGCGCCGCTGGCCTTCCCCGGCGCGATCCGGACGGCCCGCAAGGGCTACACCGCCTGGGCCCGGCAATTCCAGTTCGCCGCCCTGCGGCCGCTCAAGGGCGGCGGCGCCGCTCCTCGGCCTGGCCGCTGCCCACCGAGGCTTCGATGGCCGGCTCGAGCCGCCGCAGCAACGAAGTCCTGGTCGGAACGGCTCGAAGAGCCGGCGTGCTGAATCCCCTGCCCCGACGCCATGCCCGGCGCCCTCGCCGAGCTGCTCGAAGGGGCCTGGAAGATCTCGTGAGGCGCGTCCTCTAGCCGCGGCTCGCTCCAGCAGCCATCGCAGGTCGCGCGCACCGCCGGCCATTCGGCTGGCGATGATGCTGTAGACGCAGGTGTCGCGCAAGATCCGCTGCCGCTCACCGTATGGCTGCGGAGTATCCCGTCGAGCTTGGCTGCCCGAGACGCTCGATCGCTGCGCCGGCTCTGGCGGTTCGAAGAAGTGGGTGCGGAATTCGACGGCGATGCAGCCGAGAGCCTCGAAGGCGTGCCGCAAGGCAGCAGGCGTTTGCACTCGGTGTTGATCGGCCGTGCGTTGGACCGACGGCGTCGATACCAGGTCGAGCCGATCTCGAGCCGGCGGTTGACCGGGTCGATATTCATGTAGGTGGTCATGCCCACGGGCTCACCGCACGGCGGCGTCGATGACCGTGAACGGCGCTCGAGCCCTGGCGCGCAGGGCAAGGCGCCGTTCGATGTCGGCGGCCATGTCCTCGGGCGGGGCGACGCGGTGAACCACAGCCTCCAAAGTTCGCCGTCCTTCACCGCCTCGGCAAGCGCTCGGCGCATGCGCCGCTCAGCGGAATCAGCCGCGCATGGTCGCCGGCAGCTCGACCGCGGGCGGCCAGGGCGTGCTCGCTCACGCGGCGCCTGCCGGAAGGGCGAAAACTCCTCGGCCAGCCAGTCATTTCGCCGCTGCACGGCCCGCCGCTCTTCGTCCAGAAACCGCGCCACCGGGCGCGCGCAGGGCCGGATCGGCGATGTAGTGGGCGGAGTAGACCGGCGGTCGGCAAGTAGCCGCGCGAGATCTTGTGCTGGCCCTGCGCGCCAGCCTCCACGCGCGCCAGGCCCCGGGCGATGGCCTGCTCGATGGCCTGATAGTAGCAGAGCTCGAAATGCAGGAACGGCACGTCCTCGAGGCAACCCCAATTGCGGCCGTACAGGCAGTCGCCGCCAACCAGGTTGAGGGCGCCGGCGATCCACTGCGCCCCCCCGGCGGCCATCACCAGCAGCACCTGGTCGGCCATGCGCTCGCCCAGCAGCGAGAAAAAGCGCCGGTTGAGGTAGGGCCGGCCCCACTTGCGCGATCCTGTGTCCATGTAGAAGCGCGAAGAAGGCGTCCCAATGCTCCTCGGTGACTTCCGACCCGTTCAGGGCCGCCGGATGTCGAGACCGGCCGATGCTTCACGTCGCTCGCGGCGAATGGTCTTGCGCCGGCCCGACGACAGCGCCGCGAGAAAGTCGTCGAAGTCGGCGTAGCCGCGTTGAGCCAGTGATATTGCTGGTTCTGGCGGAGCAGCAGTCCTTGCTCGCCCAGAAACCGCCACTCCGCCTCGGTCGGAAAGTTGACGCCGAGGCCGAGACGCGCCAGGCGGCGGCAGAGTTCCAGCGCCGCCCGAGCAAGACGGCGGCCCCGCGCGTCGACCTTCGCCTCACCATCAACCTTGGACCGGTCACGGGCGAGAAGGCGAGGCGACACCAGCTTGGGGTAGTAGCGGCCGCCGGCGCGCTCGTAGGCGTCGGCCCAGGCGTGGTCGAAGACGTATTCGCCCTGGCTGTGCGACTTCAGATAGAGCGGCACGACCGCCGCCACGTCGCCCGCCTCGTCCTCCAGCGACAGATGCTGCGGCGCCCAGCCGGCGCGCGCGCCCACGCAGCCGGACTCTTCGAGGACATCGAGAAAGTCAAAGGCGACGAACGGGTTGGCCGGCCGGCGGCGCGGCGCAGGCGTCCCAGGCCTCGCGCCCGATCTCCGCGGATCCGCTCGATGGACGCGCACCTCGGCCTTCAGGGCCGTCACGCCGCGAAACCCTCGAAGATCAAATTGTCGCAGTGGGGCTGAACGCTCCCATTTCGGGGCTGCGAACCGTCCAGGCGATCACGGCATGCCCGTTTGCGGAGGCGTCGGCGGCCGGCGCTGGCAGCATGTCGAGGCCGAGGGCCAGGAAGTGCGGCTTGGCGATCTGGACGTGTTCGAGGCGGCGAATGACTTGCGCAACTCCGGCGCGAGGTGACGGGCGTCGCCGTCGGCGGTAGCTGTAGCTGTCGAGGCCGCGCAGGATCTTTGGGTGGTGCTCGGCGAACCAGGCGTGGGAATAGGGGTTGAAGCCGATCACGCAGGTCGGGCCGTTGTGATCGATGAGCACCTCGCACACCCGCCGCTCGAGCGGGCCCACCTCGCCGTAGGGACTTGATCTCGATGTGGACCATGGCCCGGTGGCCCACGAGCGCCAGGGGAGGTCCGTGCCGGGGCGGTGGCGCTGGCTGGGGAGCTCGAACGACGGCATCCGAAACTGATCACGGCCAACTGGTGGAAGGAAGGGCGCGGGGAGCGGGTCTTCGTGGACTTCAATCAGAACGCCCCCCACAAGACGGTGTTCGGCGCGTCGTTCGCCCGCCCGAGGGTCGGGGGGCGGGTCTCCACCCCGCTGGCCTGGGACGAGGTCGACACCGTCGATCCGGGCGAGGCCCTGACCATCCGCACGGTGCCAGACCTCGTCCGACGACGAGGCGATCCCTGGAAGACCGATCGCCGACGATCGCGCAGTCGCTCCAGCCCCTGTTGGAGATGGTCGCTCGGGACCGGGCCAACGAGCTGCACGATGCACCGTGGCCGCCCGAGTACCCCAAGCAGCCCGACGAGCCGAGGCGAGTGGCTTCGGCCCGCGCCAAGCGGGAGTCGACGCGAGTTGGACCCGGTGGAGGGCCTTTGCGCCGCATCGCCTACCTGCTGGAGCGGGACGGGTGCGGAGTCATACAAGGTCCGAGCCTTCCGCAACGCCGCGCCTCGCCATCGGGGAGCTTCGGCCACCGAGGACCTGGCCGGGATGCGAGCGGCCAGCCTCCAGCGGGTTCCCCATGTCGGGAAGACCAGCGCCCAGGTGATCACCGAGGCACTGAAGGGGCGCGGACGCCGGGGCTATCTCGGGGAGCCCTCGAGTCCGTGGAACAGCCGCAGATCTCGCCGCCGGCGGCCAAGCTGCTCGGCCGGCTACAAGGTGACTGCCACAGCCACTCCGACTGGTCCGACGGCGGCTCTCCGATCCACGAGATGGCCGAGGCAGCCCGGGAAAGGCGGCCACCGCTACTGGGCGCTCACCGACCACAGCCCACGACTGACCGTGGCCCACGGTCTCGACCCCGGCAGCGCCTGCGCGCAACAGCTCGAGCTGGTCGAGGGAGCTGAACGCCGACCTGGGCTGGACCCGGATCCTCACCGGCATCGAGGTCGACATCCTGGAGGACGGGTCGCTGGATCAGGAGGACGGAGTTGCTCGCCCAGGCTCGACGTGGTCGTGGCCAGCGTGCACTCCGGGCTCGCGCATGGACGAAGCGGCAATGACCGAGCGGATGCTGCGGGCCATCGAGAGCCCGCATACCGACATCCTCGGTCACTGCACCGGTCGGATCCTGGCCGGACGCGGCGGCCTCCGTCGTCCTTTGACGCCGAGGCCGTCTTCTCGGCGTGTGCCCGCGACCGGAACCGCCGTCGAGATCAACTCCAGGCCCGAGCGCTCGACCCTCCTGAAGCACTGCTGCTCCCTGGCACTCGTCGCTCGGCTGTGTGGTGGTCGTGGACACCGATGCCCATGCACCCGGCCAGCTCGAGTGGCAACGGCACGGGTGCGAGCAGGCCGGCCAAGGTCGGCGTCCCGCTGGATCGGGTCATGAACGCCCTTCCGGTTGATGACTTCCTGGCTTGGACCCAGAGCCACGCAGCCTGAGGGCGGGCATCCGCCCATCGGTCCGGCCCGGGTACCATTGACCGGTGGCACTTCCCGTGGTCCCGCCGGTGTCCCCCATGCTGGCCAAGCTGTCCCGGTCACTCCCCGAGGCGGGACGGTCTGATCTACGAGCCGAAGTGGGACGGATTCCGCTGCATCGTGTTCCGGGACGGGGACGACGTCGTGCTGGGGAGCCGCAATGAGAAGCCGCTCGACCCGATATTTCCCTGAATTGGTCGACGCGATCCGACGGCAGATGTGCCCGAGCGTTGCGTGCTCGACGGAGAGGTGGTGATCGCCGGACCGGGGGACTGGATTTCGATGCCTTGTCTCCAGCGGATACATCCGGCCGAATCCCGGGTCAAGCTGTTCGCCGAGACGCACGCCCGCTTCGTTTGTCGCCTTCGATCTGCTCGCTCTCGGGGAGGACGGACCTGCTCGGCCGGGGTTTGCCGAGAGAGCGTCGGCGTCTGGCCGAGAAGGCCTTCTCGGGCGGCGGGCCACCCATCCACCTCACGCCGGCCACCACCGACCCGAAGGTGGCCCGGGACTGGTTCGAACAATTTGAGGGCGCCGGGCTGGACGGGGTGGTGGCGAAGAGCGGCGAGGATGTCCGCTACCGGGAAGGAAAGCGGGTGATGATGAAGGTGAAACACGAGCGGACGGCTGACTGCGTGGTGGCCGGCTTCCGGTGGCACAAAGCGGGCGGCGTGGTCGGTTCGCTGCTCCTCGGGCTCTTCGACGGCGACCGGGGGCTGCACCATGTGGGCGTCGGCATCGGGATTCAGGGTCGGCCCGGCGAAAGGAGTTCGTGGGCGACGCTGGGCCCTACCTGGACGAACCCGCTGGAGGGACCATCCTGGGCGACGGAGGGGCACGATCACCGGAGCCGGCGCGGGTGCCGGGCGGACAGAGTCGATGGAGTGGCGGCAAGGATCTCAGCTGGGAGCCCCTGCGGCCGGAGCTGGTCGTGCGAGGTCGCCTACGACCACCTCCAGGGCGACCGGTTCCGCCATGCCACCTCGTTCAGCCGGTGGCAGCCGGACCGCGACCCCGAGATCGTGCACCTATGCACAGCTCGACACCCCCGGTCCCGACCAGTCCCAAGACGTCTTCGGGATCCAAGCGCTGATCGCAGAGGCTCGGGCTGGGGCCAGGATCCCCGCCGCTCGCTCTGCCAACCCCGGGTCGCGGAAATGACGGCACACGTCATCGAAGTCCTTGGTCGGTCCCTGCCACCGAAGGCTGTCCACCTCGTCGAGCAGGCTGGTGTCCACCCGTAATGTGGCGAGCGGCCGGAAAGACTCCGCCTGCTCCCGCTCGCCGGCCAATCGTTCGGCGAGCTTGGCCGCTCCTCGCACCGAGCCCCGCACCTCTGGGTCCCAGTCAGCGACCCGATCGGGCACGTTGTCGAAGGTCTGGTAGTCGGCCAGGAACCACCGCCCAAGCTGACGTTCGACCCCACCCGGCCAGTCCAGGAAACCGTCGGCTGAGTCCCCGACCAGTGCCAGCCAGTCGGCAATCGAACCGGGAGCGACCCCGAACTTGT
>CAVQZM010000008.1:0-147571 GCA_963718475.1 uncultured Actinomycetes bacterium
CTTCGTACCCGCCGGCGGCGATGATCTCCTGCGGGGTCCCGGTCTGCGTCCCGTCCTGGGAAGAATCGCGCGTGTCGTCTGGCCCGGTGTCCTGGCCGGGGCGGCGGTCAGCGTCGCGTCGCGGGTCCCCGTCTTCGCCGGGGCCTGGTATTGATTCTGCCGACATTCGCCACCTCCTTGCCCGGGTGGACATGAGCTAGCCTTTCGAACATAATATCAAGCATGGATCCAGATTGCTATACGAAACGATACTAATTTCGTGTGCGGCCCCGCCCCGCCCCGCCCCGACGTCCACGCCCGCGACCGGCCCGCAGAATCGGGCTACCCGAGCCGCCAGCAACCCAGCGCTGAGTCAGATACGGTCCTTGCACCAGGGGCGCCGAGCTCAGTACCGCCCGCCCGCGCAGGCCTCACAGTCATAGACGGAAACGCACAACAGATCACGCATGAGGGTGCTGGGACGCAGCCGCGGCCGGGTCCAGATCCGACTCCTGAAGAAGGTGGCGAGGAACTGGCCGGAAGGGCGTGCTGCTGGTGATCTTCAGGTCCGGTCCGACGCATAGCAACTCGCCGGGATCGAGCAGCCGCCAGCCCGGGTCGTCATCCATCCGCTCGCTGGCGATGATCACGGACGGGCGATCCGCGAGATGCGCCGACCGCGCGTGGATCCGGTTGCTGCGCGCGTCCAGGGCACCGCCGGCGGACTCCGCCCCACCGCCACCGGCCGACCCCGCACCATCGCCACCGGCCGCTTCCCGGGCCCCGCCACCGGCCGCTTCGCGGGCCCCGCCACCGCCCGCTTCGCGGGCTCCGCCACCGGCCGGATTGCCCCCCGCCTGGCCGATCGAGCACGTAAAGCTCATGGGTCGCCGGGTACCGCAGCGCCCACAGGCTGTTCGGCGTAACCATGACGAAGTTGAGCGCGAACACCGGAAGCCGGTCGCTGATCCAGCCGATCGCGGCGGTGATGCCCTCCCCCAGGTCGCCGCCCCGCCGCCGGGTCTCGGCCGTGATCAGCGCGAACACACGCTCGCTGTCGGTCTCGCCGCCGACCAGCCCGGCCGGCCGCGCCCAGCCCAGCCGCGCCCAGCCCGGCCGCGCCCAGCCCGGCCGCGCCCAGCCCGGCCGCGCCCAGCCCAGCCGCGCCCAGCCCAGCCGCGCCCAGTTCGGCCGCGCCCAGTTCGGCCAGGCGCCGGTCCAGGTCCGGCAGTCCCTGGACGACACCGTTATGGGCGAACAGCCGACCGTCCTCCAGGAACGGATGGGTGTTCGCGACCGTGTGCTTGCCGGTGCTGGCGTAGCGGACGTGCGCGACGAACGTCGTGCCGTGGATCCGGCGGGCCGCGGTGGCGAACTCGGCGTCCTGCCACGCCGCGATCGGCTGCTTGGACACCACAGGGCCGTCGGCGCCGAACGCCCCGATGCCCGCGCCATCGGGATTTCGGTGACTTTGCGCCGCCAGGCTGTCCGGCGCGTCGATCAGCCAGAACTCCGCGTCCACCGGGACCCCGGCATGGAGGCCGAACAACCGGCACATGCGTAACCACCTCCTGCCGCCCTTCGAGGCTAGCCTGCCCTCCCAGGTCAGGGCCGAGGCCCACTCAGATACCGAACGAAACAGTAATTTCACCCGGCATCTTTGCTTACCGCGCGTAGGATTTGGACATGAGTTCGACTCGTATCTCCGGTCATATCAACGCGCCCCGCGCGGCCGTGTACCGCGCCCTGCTTGATGCGGATTCGGTCGCGAAATGGCGCGTACCTGCGGGTATGACCGGCCAGGTGCACGAGTTCGACGCCCGGGAAGGTGGCTCCTTCCGCGTCTCGCTCACCTACGATGCGCCCACCGGAACCGGCAAGACGACATCGCATACCGACACCTACCACGGCCACTTCGCGAAGCTGGTGCCGAACGAGCAGGTGGTTGAGGTGCTCGAGTTCGAGACGACCGATCCCGGCCTGCGCGGCGAGATGACGATGACGACAACGCTGGCCGATGCGGACGGCGGCACCGATGTCCTGTTCGTTCATGAAGGCATACCTAGCGGTGTGGCCCCCGCCGACAACGAGACCGGCACGCGGATGGCCCTCGCGAACCTCGCGGCGCTCGTCGAGGCGGATTAAGAGCCGATTTATCCCGAACGAGACTGCTCCGACGTCGGCCGCACCGTCGCGGCCAACCGGACCTGAGACTCCCCCGGGCGGCGCGCGCTTTCGGAAAGCGCCGTTGCCCCCGGCAGCGCGCATAATGTTCGTGAGCAGCGTGCGCGGGTAGCCGGGCCAGTAGATAAAAACGGACGGAGGGCCGTCGGTGTTTGAGGCCGAGGACATTCGGGAGTGGCGTGGCCAGAACGTCGTCGACGCCCAGGGGGGCAAGATCGGCGAACTAGAGGCCCTTTACGTGGATACGAGGACGGACGAGTTCTCGTTCGCCACGGTCAAGATCGGCCTGCTGTCGCGTTCCCGCCTGGTATTCGTCCCGCTCGACGGGGCGACCGTGGGCCCGGGCTATCTCAAGGTCACCCACCCGAAGAAGCTGGTGAAGGACGCGCCGTCGATCGAGACCGATGGAGAGCTGCTTGCCCCGGACGAGCCGGCCGTTTTCCGGCACTATGACCTGCCCTATGAGGCGGGCGAGAACGAGCGGCTCCTGGCCCGGCGCTGAACAGCGCTGGCTGGACGTTTAACGCGGAGCGGCAGGGAAGGAGGGCGGCATGGCGCTATTCCTGCTCGTGATCATCATCGCGATTGCCCTGGGAATTGTGGGCGTGGTCGTGAAGGGCCTGTTCTATCTGCTGATCATCGGAATAGTGATTTTCCTGGCGAGTCTGATCCTCGGCGGAGTGCGGATGGGCCGGCGCCGCAGCCGTCGGCCCGCTCGGTAAGATCCGGCCCGTCAGGTCGCCGCGGCAACCAGGTCGCGCTCGTGCGTCTCGCACCAGCGCCGGGCCCGGATCATGATGTCGCCGTTCTCGTTCCAGCAGTCGATGAAGCCCTCGTGGCCCACGTTGACGCCCTCGGCGATGACGGCGCAGTCCCAGTCGTGGTTGGCCAGGATCGCCTCGGCCACCTCCCGGCGCCGGGCCATGGTCAGGCCGTACGCGTCCAGGAGCAGGCGGAACCGGGCCAGGGCCCGGCCGTACCGGGCGTCCGTGATGTCGTGCTCGTCGCGGAGCGGGCACCAGTATCTCGCCGCGGCCGCCAGGTCCCACGTGGCGCTGCCCGGGCCGGCCAGATCGAAGTCGATGAGGGCGATCGCGCGGCTGCCACGGAAGATGAAATTGGCCGGATAGACGTCGTTGTGGCTGACCAGGCCGGTCGTGAAGCGGGCCGGTATGCGGCGGGGCCAGCGGTATCCGGCCGGGTCGAACGAGGCCGCGGCCTCGTGGTATCGGCGGAGCAGTTCGGCGATGCTGACCAGGGCCGTGTCGGTGAGCATCTCGTCGAGCAAGGGCGGGGCCGCGGCCCGGCCCTCGATGTAGGTCAGCGTGTCGGTGGTCGCGTCGGCCGCCAGGAGCCGGGGGGAACCGTCGAAGCCGACCGCGGCCAGGTGGGCCAGGAGGGCGTGGGTCGCCGTCCGGGATGGGGCGGCTGGCCGACGTACCGTGTGGCCCACGCGGACCACCAGCCCGCGGTTGGCGGTCCCGCCGAGCAAGGGACCGTCGGTCGCGGACGGGGCGCTGAGCTCATCCGCCGTCATGGCCGACCGTCTCCTTGCGGGCCTCGTCGAGCAGAGCGCGGGCGAGGCTTGTGTGAGTGACCAGCCCATTGACGATCTTCCCTCGGAGAACGGCCAGGACCGCTGAGCTCTTGGCGGCGCCGTAGGCCACCGCGAGCACGGTCGGGATGGACGCGATCACCGGTCCCGGCGTGACGATCATCCTAGCGTCCAGCGGCGTCGTGACCGGTGTGCCGGAGTTGTCGAAAAATGCCCCGCCCATGTCGGTGTGCACCCCGAGGTCGGCCATGGCGTCGCGTTCGGCGGGCGTTATCGAGTCGTAGATGCTCGACAGGCCCGGAGCCCACGCCCCGATGCTGAGCATCGCGATCGTCACCGACGGCACCAGGGCGAGGGCATCCGCGACGTCGGGCTGGCGCCGGATGACGGCCGCCGTCTCGGTGTCGGCGACGATCATGGGCGCGTAGAAGACGTGCGCGCGTCCGCCGCCGACCCGGGCCACGCCGCGGACCAGGTCGAGCAGGTCGCTGCCGTCGGGCTGCGGCACCGCGCCGGTGAGCTGGACGATCGGGCAGGGCGGGAACCTGGTCAGCGCCGCGGTCAGACCGCTCAGGGACCGGGCCCAGGCCATCCCGAGGATGTCGTCCGGCGTGATGATGTCCATCAGCGCCTGGCCCGCGGCCTCGCCGAGCCGCTGGCGCAGCGCGGGCACGTCGTCGTCCGGCAGGTTGAACACGAAGGCCTGCGTGAGCCCGAACACCGAGCACAGCTCGGCGGACAGGCCCGCGTCGAGCGTGCCGCCCGGCAGCCCGATCTCGATGCGGACCATGCCGCTCTCGCGGGCCGCCTCGAGCAGCCGGGCCACACGGAACCGGCTGATGCCGAGGCGGTCGGCAATGTCCACCTTCGACGCGCCCTCGAGGTAGTACTCGCGCGCGGCCCGGGCCGCGAGGACGACCTCGGAAGGCCGGTCGACCGACAGTCCAGGCATGTTGCGCCCCATTCACAGATCGTAGCTATTGCTCATTTGAGCGTCCAGATCTCATTTTGGCAGAGGTTCTTGACGCTCCTCAATGGACGGGAGAGTGTGAGTAGCAAATGAGCGATCTATGCTCATTTGAGCGAGGGTCATGGAGGCGGCACTGGTGGACGGCGCATCGCCATGGCAGATGTTCCGCTTCGTGACGTTTCCGCACCTGCGCCGCTACCTCGGGCTCGGCGCCTCTTCGGAACCATGAGATACCCAAGGCACTCCCGGAGGCGGCGTCGATCGACGGCGCCAACCTGATCACGCTGCTGCGGAAGATCATCCTGTCGATCGCCTCACCGGCGATCGCGGCGACCTGCCTGATCTGCTTCATCTTCAGCTGGAACGAGCTGTTGTTCGCACTCGTCCTGACGGCTACGGTCTCACAGACGGCACCAGTCTTCCTGACCAGCTTCGTCACCAGTGAAGGACTCTTACTCGCTCAGGTCTGCGCGGCCGCCACCAACATTTCGCTGCCGGTGCTCGCGGCCGGATTCGCCGCCCGGGACAAGCTGGTCCAGGGCCTGTCACTCGGAGCCGTCAAATGAAGGCCGCCGTCATCACCGCCCCCGGCAACGTCGAAGTCACGTCGGTCGACGACCCCACCCCGGCCGCGGGGCAGGTCGTGGTGGAGGTCGCGGCGTGCGGCCTGTGCGGCACCGACCTGCACATCCTCCAGGGGGAGTTCGCCCCGTCGCTGCCGCTCATCCCCGGGCACGAGTTCGCCGGGGTGGTGGCCGCGACCGGCAGTGGCGTCACCGACCTGCGGGAAGGCGAGCGGGTGGCCGTCGACCCGTCGCTGTACTGCCACGAATGCCACTACTGCCGCATCGGGCGGGACAACCTGTGCCTGCACTGGGGCGGGATCGGCGTCACCGTGCCCGGGGGCGCGGCCGAGTATGTAGCGGTGCCCGCCGCCAACTGCGTGCGGCTACCGGACCACATCGCCACCGAGGACGCCCCGCTGATCGAGCCACTGTCCTGCGCGGTGCGCGGCTACGACGTGCTGACCAGCCAGCTTGGTGCCCACGTGCTCATCTACGGCGCGGGCACCATGGGGCTGATGATGCTCGAGCTGGCCAAGCGCACCGGCGCCGCCAGCGTGGACGTCGTGGAGCTCAGCGCCGAGCGGCTCAGGATGGCCCGGGAGCTGGGCTGCACCAGCGCCGTGACATCGGCCGACGAGCTCGACCGGCCGTTCGGCTGGGAATTGGTAGTCGACGCCACGGGTAACGCCCGCGCCATCCAGGACGGCCTGGGCCGGGTCGGGCCCGGCGGCACATACCTCCAGTTCGGGGTGGCCGACTACGCGACGCGGGTCACCATCGACCCATACCGGATCTACAACAAGGAGATCACCATCACCGGCTCGATGGCGGTCCTGCACAGCTACGAGCGAGCCGCAGAACTCCTCGCGGCCGGCGTCCTGAACCCGTCGGACTTCATCACCGACCGGCTGCCGCTGACGGACTACGCCCAGGCGATCGAGCGGTTCCGCTCCGGGGCCGGCCTGAAAACCCAGGTCCGGCCCTAAGACAGCGTCGCCGCCCTCGGCGAGTACCGCCGTGACCAGTTCCCGCAGCGGCCCGACGAGACCGCGTTCGGCGACCTGGATGGAGTGGTCTCCGGAAATGACCTGGTAGACGGGCCTACCCGGATCGGGCCGGTACGGTGGCGGCAGGTCCAGGTTGGCCCGGCGGACCAGTTCGTGCCAGCGCGCGGCGTCCGCGCGATCCTCAGGCTCCACTCTGGCCCGACGGATGCTCCCGTCGCCCAGGATGCGCGTTACCTCGATACTCATCGACCTAGTTTGTCCCAAATTCTCCGGGAGCGGCACCCCCGCCGGACCAGCCTCCGGCCGCGCCCCCGCCTCCCTCGCGATCAGACGGGGAGATGTGTCTACCCCGGAAAACAGCACCTAATCACGGGAAGGGGGGCCATCGCGACGGGAAACAGCGGCGCCGTCCAAAATTGACGGCTAATTTCACCGCGCTCATCCCGGTTTGCGATAGCGACGTCCAGAGAACCCGGCCCTGGCGGAGCGGCCGCATGGACAGATATAATTATCATTCGCGTCAAATGCGCGAAAAGGCATGTCACCTTTCCGGCGGTGAGCGCATCTTATGCTAGCGGGTGTGGTCAGCGGTCCTGGCCGGATCAAAGCACGTGCCGTCGCCCTCGGCGACCCGGGTGACAAAGCGGTTATCACCGTTACCCGGGCGGGAATCTGCGGCACGGATCTCAAAATTGTGGATGGCGCGATACCGGTCCGGTATCCCCGGATCCTCGGCCACGAGATGACCGGCGTGGTCGAGGCGGGCGGCCTGGCCGGCGGGCTTCCCGGCGGATCACGGGTCCTCATCGATCCCGGCTTTCACTGCGGCAATTGCGCCCAGTGCCGCGCGGGCCGCACCAACCTGTGCCGGGCCGGAGGACTGCTCGGCCGGGACGCCGATGGCGGCATCGCCGAGCGGGTCGCGGTGGACGAGGACCGCCTGCACCTGCTCCCCAGTGAGGTCACCGACGACGAAGCGCCGCTGCTCCAGGTGCTCTCGACCTGCGTGCACGCGCAATCGCTGGTCCCCGGCCCGGCCGGGCAGCCGGCCGTGGTGATCGGCCTGGGCGTCACCGGCCTCATGCACGTCCAGCTCCTGAAGGCACGCGGCGCCTTCCCGGTCATCGGCGTGACCCGCTCGGCGGCCAAGCGCGGCCGGGCCCTGGAACTCGGCGCCGACATCGCGCTTCCGCCCGGCGACGCCGAACGTGACATCGCCGGCCTGCTGGGCAGCGAGGGGCCGCCGCTCGTGGTGGAATGCGTGGGCGCACCGGAGCCGGTCCGGCTGGCCATAACCGTCGCCAGCCCGGGCGCGGTGGTGCTTTGTTACGGGACCATCGATGCGGACGTCCTCCAGCTGCCGTTCTACCAGCTGTATTTCAAGGAGCTGCGGCTCCAGGGCGCCCGCGCGTCAGTGTCCCGCGACTTCACCTCGGCGATCGACCTGGTCTCCTCGGGCAAGATCCGGCTCGGCCCGCTCATCAGCGCGGTATTCCCCCTGTCCGGCGTGGACCGCGCGATTGACGCCGCCCGGGCGGGCGGCCAGTTGAAAGTCCTGATCGACTGCGAGTAACCGTCGAGCGATTCGGCCGGGTCCACCGGGACCAGGGCCAGTTCCGCGCGCGGCCGGGCGCACCAGCCCATGACGGCGCCCGCTGCGCGGGGCCAGGAGGTTAGAAGCACCGCGGGCTGGGCAGCCGCCTGTCATGCGTGTTCTGAGAGCTGCCGCACGACCCATGCTGGCTTCGATCTTCATCGTCGGGGGTTACAACACCCTGCGCGATCCCGGGCGGGTGGCCCCGGCGGCCGAGCCGGTGGTGCGGCCGGTCGCCGATCGCGTGAGCTTCGTGCCGGACAAGATCGAGCAGGCGGTGCGCATCAACGCTGCCGTCCAGGTGGTGGCCGGGTCGCTGCTGGCCCTGGGCCGCTGGCCGCGGCTGTCCGCCCTGGCCATCGCGGCGACCCTCGTGCCCACTACCTACGCCGGGCACCGGTTCTGGGAAGTCGACGACAAGCAGGAGCGCGCCCAGCAGCGCATCCACTTCCTGAAGAACCTGTCCATGCTCGGCGGCCTGCTGCTCGCCGCGGCGGACACCGCCGGGAACCCGTCGCTGGCCTGGCGAAGCCGCCACGCGGTGCGGTCCGCACGCCACGACGTGTCGCTGGCCACCAAGACCGCGAAGGCGTCGGGCAAGGCCGGCGCCAAGGCCGGCCGCCTGAGCCAGCGGGGCCGTGACGTGTCCCTGGCTACCCGAGCCGCGAAGGCGGGCGGCAAGGCCGGCCGGCTCAGCCGCAGCCTGCCCGTCGGCTGACGCGGCACCACGCCCCGCGAGCGCTCCCGCGGCGCCGGGTTTCCCCATGATCATGTGGAGTTTTCCGCTCGGTCGGCTGTTTCCCCATGGTCGTGTGAGTTTGCCGCTCGGTCGGCTGTTTCCCCATGGTCGTGTGGAGTTTCCCGCTCGGTCGGCTGTTTCCCCATGATCATGTGGAGTTTTCCGCTCGGTCGGCTGTTTCCCCATGATCATGTGGAGTTTGCCGCTAAATGCGACGTTTTCGTCACATGATCATGGCCGGGTGGCCCGGCGGTGATGCCAGTGTGACGTGAGTGGTCGCCGGGAATACGCGAGCCGCTCCCGCAGCCGCTCCCCCAGACTCAGGCGATCTTGCGGGCGGCGGGGCCGGGGGTCGGCGTGACCTCGCGTGCGGAGGCGAGCGCATGGCCGTGGTCGCAGGTGAGCTGGAGCCGGACCGGCTCGCCGCAGTCGCGGTGGGTCAGGATGACCGGGGGGGCCCGGCGCCGCGGCGTACCGGTCGCCCCAGTGCATCAGGGCGACGATGATCGGGTACAGGTCCCGGCCCTTCTCGGTCAGCCGGTATTCGTGCCGGCTGCGCTGGCCCTCTTCCTGATAGGGCACCCGGCGCAGCAGGTCCTCCCGCACCAGCCGGGCCAGCCGGTCACTGAGGATCTGCCGGGGCGCCTGGGTGCGCCGCTGCATGTCAGCGAACCGGCGGACGCCGTTGAACGCCTCGCGCAGCACGAGGAAGGTCCACTTCTCGCCGATGATGCCGACGGCCGCGCCGATCGAGCAGTTGTCCACGTCGTAGTCCGGTGCCCACGCCAGTTCCATACCGGCATGCTAAGTCCAGTTGACAGACTCAGCAATCCAGGGCCATGCTGAGTTCGTGAATGGAACCCAGGTTGCCGGGCGGGACGGTCCGGCCGCGGGGATCGAGATACGTCCGGCGCGCGAATCCGACCGCGACGCCCTTAGGGACTTCCTGGTCGGGCTGTCGCTGCGGACCCGCTACCTCCGGTTCTTCGCCGGCGTCGCGCCGGCCACCCCGGCCATGCTCCGCCGCCTGACCGGCGGGGCCACGACCGCGGGCGCCCCGGCCCCGGGCGCCCCGGCCCCGGACGCCCCGGCCCCGGACGCTCCGGCCGCCGACGCCCGGCCGCGGGCGGTGACCACATCGACGCCCTGCTGGCCACCGAGGGCGACATGATCATCGGCCACGCCATGGCGACCGACACGCGGGAGCCGTCGGGAGCGAGGGTCACGGAGATCGGCGTGGTGGTGGCCGACGCGCGGCAGGGCCGGGGCGTGGGCTCGGCCCTGACGCATACCCTGGCCAGCCGGGCGCAGGCCCGTGGCGCGACCGTACTCCTGATGGACGTGCTGGCCGAGAACCGGACAATGCTCACCATGATCACCAGCCACTTCCCGGCGGCGCGCCATCACCGCTCGGGCCCCTACGTGACCATTCACGTCCCGCTTCCGCGATATCAGGAGGAACAGCCACGTGAATCCCTCTCCCGGGCACGAGAGCACGAGCCGTCCGGACACGGCCGGCAACGGCGCAGCCCCCGGCGGACGGCAGCGGGCCTATCAGTGGGGGGATCCGGCGGTCTCGGCCGCGGCCGCCCGTGAGCTCGACGGCCTGACGTTCTTCCGGGAAATCATGGCCGGACGCCTGCCAGCGCCGCCGGTCATGGCCACCCTGGACTTCGGCGCGGTGTCGTTCGAGCCGGGCCGGGCCGTCTTCGAGATCACGCCCGCCGAGTACCACTACAACCCGATCGGTTCGGTGCACGGCGGGGTCTACGCGACGCTGTGCGACTCCGCGTGCGGTTGCGCCGTCCAGACCATGCTGCCGGCCGGGGCGTATTACACGTCGCTTGATCTGGCGATCCGGTTCATCCGGCCCATCACGTCCGGCACCGGGCGGCTGATCTGTGCGGGCACCGTGGAGCACATGGGCTCCCGCACCGCCCTGGCGCAGGCCCGGCTGACCAACTCAGACGGCAAGCTGTTCGCCCACGCGACCAGTAACTGCCTGATCTTCGCGCCGGCCGCTAGCCCAGCTTGAGGTGGTACACCCGGGCCGCGTTGCCCGCCAGGACGAGCCGCGCGGTCTCGTCATCCGGGCAGAGCGCGGCCACGGCGCGGGCGTTCTGGGCGATGCCGGGGACGCCCGGCCAGTCGGTGGCGAAGATCATCCGGCGGCACAGACGGGCCCAGTTATGCCGGGCGTAGTACTCGCGCAGCCGTGACGGCGGCAGACCGGACAGCTCGATCCAGACGCGGTCGCTGGAGGTGGCCATGAAGGCGGCCGCGTCGTACCACCAGCCGCGCCCGCCGTGCGCCAGCACGACGGTCAGCCGCCGGAAGTCACGCAGCACGTCATCGAGCAGGACCGGGTCGGCGAAGGTATTGGACGCCCCGGGGAATGTGCTCGTGCCGCAGTGCACCACGACGGGAATCCCCGCGGACTGGCACATCTCGTAGGCCGGGTAAAGAGCGCGGTCGTTCGCCGCCGCCCCGGCGTGCACCGGATGGACCTTCAGCGCGATGGCGCCGAGGTCGAGCTGGCGCTGGAGTTCCTCGTCCACCGGGTAGTGCAGGTGCGGGTTGATGTTGGCCACGATCTTGATCCGGTCCGGGTTGTGCGCGGCCAGCGGCAGGAGATCTTCCACCGGCTGGATCCCGGTGACCTTCGGGCTGTATTCGGCCAGCACGAGCGCGATGTCTACGCCCTCGCCCGCGAGGTAGGCGTCGAACTCCGCCGGAACGACCGTGCCGTCGGCGTCGTAGACCCGGTCGATGTTCGTGGCGCCGCCGAAATCAGGAGCCCACAGGTCGCGCGCCGGTTTCACCGTGGCCAGCCGGGCCGGGTGCAGGTGGGCGTCGATGAGCGAGCGGCCGTCCAGCATCAGCCCGCCTCGGCCGGGGCGGGCGCCCGGGGTGGCTGCCGCGGGGCGGGGGCGGTTGGCCAGCCGCACCCGGCCCCGCGCCACGAGCCGGCCCCGGTCGTCGGTGATCTCCACTTCCCACAGCTGGAGCGTCTTGCCCTGGTTGACCGCGCGGGCGCTGACGTCGAGACGCCCCTGCTGCACCGGCCGGATGAAGTCGGTGACGTTGTCGACGCCCACGGCCACCTGACCGCTGTCCAGCACGGCGAGGGTGGCCCCGACGCTCGCCGCCGTCTCGATGGCGCCGCTGTACAGGGCGCCGTGGACGATCCCCAGCGGCGTGTGATGGTCAGGACCCGCGTCGATATGGCCGCGAACGTTGGTGCAGCCGCCCCGCTCGCCGGCCGAATGCTCGTCGATCACGAGGCCCAGGGCCTCCATGCGCCGGCTCGTGGGGGCAGCAGCAAGATTGACCTCGGACACCGTGGCAGCTTAACCGCATGGCAGGGTTGATCAGGTGATCGAGGCTGTGGTGTTCGACCTGGACGGCGTGCTCATCGACTCCGAGCCGGTCTGGGAGGAGGTGCGGCGGGACGTCGTGGCGGCGCACGGTGGCCACTGGGCCCCCGATGCCCAGCGGCGGCTGATGGGCATGAGCACCCAGGAATGGGCCCGCTACCTGAGCGAAGACCTGGGCGTCGGGCTGCCGCCCGACCGGGTGGCGGCGCTGGTCATCGAGCGGATGGCCGACCGTTACGCGCGCCAGCTTCCGCTCATGCCGGGCGCCGTCGACGCCGTGCGCCGCCTGGCGGAGCACTGGCCGCTCGGGCTGGCCAGCTCCTCACCGCCGGTCCTCATCGAGACGGTCCTGTCCGCGGCGTCGATCCGCTCGCTGTTCGCGGTCACGGTATCCACCGAGGAGGTCGCGCACGGCAAGCCCGCGCCGGACGTCTACCTGACCGCGGCCGAACGGCTCGGCGTCCAGCCGGACCGGGCCGCGGCCGTGGAGGACTCCAGCAACGGGCTGCGTTCGGCGGCGGCCGCGGGCCTGCACGTCATCGCCATCCCGCACCCGCGGTACCCGCCAGACCCGGACGCCCTGAGCTTGGCGAGCGTTGTGCTGGCCAGTCTGGCCGAGCTCACTGCGGACACCGTCGCCGCGCTCGGCTTACCCGCACGGGGCCGACGGGGGACGGCAGGCCGGCTCAGGAAACCGCCTTCGGGCGGGGGCGGCGAGCCTCGCGGATGGCGGTCTCGAGTTCGTCACGGCTCATCCGGGAGCGGCCGGAGATGTCCAGCTCCCCGGCCAGCGCCGCGAGCTGGCTCTTGGTCATTCCGGAAAGCTCCTCGTCGGATGGGACCTCATCGGTTCTGGCCGCCCGGGTGCGCCCGCGTCCGCGGCCGCCGCCCGCGCTGTCGGACTCACGCGTGCCGCCCGGGGAGGCGGCGCGGGACCCGCTCCGGGCACTGGCGCCCCGGGCGACTGGCGCCGCGCCGGCCGCGCGCCTCTTCCACACTGCGGCGCAGGGTCTCGGTGAGGTCCACCACCTTGGAGGGCCGCGGCGCCGGGGCCTCGGCGGTGATCTCCTCGCCCTTGCGCTTGCTCTCGATCAGCTCCTCGACCCGCTCGCGGTAGGTGTCGTGGTAGTTCTCCGGATCCCAGTCGGTGGTCATCGACTCGATGAGCTGCTGCGCGATCGTGAGCTCGCGGGGCTTGGCCTGCAGGCCGGACGGCTCGTAGCCGGTGGCCGAGGCCGGGTCGCGGATCTCATCGGCGAAGTACATGGTCTCCAGGGCGAGGATGTCCTCTTGCGGGCGGATCGCGACCAGGTACTCCTTACTGCGCATCACCAGCGTCGCGATGCCGACCCGGTTGGTAGCCGCCAGAGCTTCGTGCAGCAGGGCGTACGAGCGTTCGGCTCCGTCGCCGCGGGGCGCGAGATAGTAGGTGCGCTGGAAGTAGATCGGGTCGACCTCGGACAGGTCGACAAAGTCGGTGATGTCGATCGTGCGCGTCCGGCCCGGCTCGACGGCCTCCAGCTCGTCGTCGGTGAGCAGGACGTACGTGTCCTCGTCGACCTCGCGGCCCTTGACGATGTCCCCGTAGTTGACCTCTTGCCCGGTCCGCTCGTTCACCCGCTTGTAGCGGATGCGGTCGTTCGTGCCCTTCTGGAACTGATTGAAGTGCACGGTCCTGTCCTCCGTGGCGGGGTACAGGCCGACCGGGATGTTGACCAGCCCGAAGGCCAGTGCGCCGGTCCAGATCACGCGCGCCATCACACCTCCTGCGAACGGTACGCACCACCGGGGCTTGTCTGATCATCTACCCGTTCCGGCGGCTGGTGATCATGTATCCGGCCTGCTCATGACTCCGCCCGGCTGTTCCCCTTCTGCAATACGTTACGCGGCACGTGCGGCGCCGACCGGGAGCGCGGTGGCCACGGCCCGCTCGCGGGCGACCGTGGCGGGCATGTGGACCCAGCCGGTGCGGCGCCGGCAGGCCACCGTGACCCGCAGAACCGGCCGGTAGCACTCCCGCGGGATGCCGTCGTACTCCTGGCTGACGATCGACCAGTAAATGTGGTCCGAAACCACGAGGACCAGCGGCCCGGCGCCCCGGCGCAGGCTCTCCTTCAGGCGCGGGAGCGTCGAGCAAGCGGAACGCCACGTCCAGGGCTTCCCCGAAATAGCCCTTCCCGTCGAAGTGAACTTCACCGGCGTGGACGACCACCCGCAGCCTCAGTTCGCGCCGGCCGCGGTCAGTGAACGGGTCACAATGCCGGGTCTGCATGCCCGCCACCGCCATCGACGCCTCCAGCATGCTGTAGACCTCCTGGCGCAGTTCTTCCTTGATCGGATTCGTGCGCAGGGCGCCGGTGGATTTCTCGATGTCAACCGCGAGGATGCTCCGATGGACTGGGACACTCTGCATGGTTCCTCCATCGCCCCTGTAGGGATCTGCCTACTGCCCCAAGTGCCCGAACCTGGGAGCCCGACGGTCCGCCGACGGCGGCTCGCCGCCGAGTTGCGCCGTCTCCGAGAAGACACCGGCCTCCTCGGTATCACAGTGGGCACCGGAGCTGGTTTGCGGCCTCCTTCAAACCGAGGACTACGCCCGCGAGGTCATTCGAACTCATATGCGATCGACACAGGCCATTCCCCCGGCGAAATTGAGCAAAGAGTCCAGGCCCGCCTATCCCGCCAGCAGATCCTTCAGCGAGACCCGCCGTTCACGCTAAGCGTGGTGCTTGTCAGTCTGTCCTGCTCAGGCGGTTCGGTAACGAATCTATTATGAAATCCCAGCTCAATCACCTGAGGTACACGATGTGGATTATCGCGACATCGTATATCTCGAACACCTGACCGGTGCGATGTACTTGGAAGAAGAGAGGGAAACTTACCTGTATGAGATCGCATTCGAACGCTTGTCTAAATTTTCTCTCGGACCTGCTGAAACTCGAGACATGATCACAGAAGTCCGGCAAGCATGGGACTAACATGCGCAATCACCTGTCGGTGATCACCTTAATATTAGAGGTAACGGAGATATGCGCTCTAAAGATCCACCGCCCATCATGGCGGAAGAAGCACCCGGTGCGCAAACGGCAACTGCATCGAGGTCGCTAATTACCGGCGACCCAGCGTCGCGGGAGCCGGTCGCGCGACAGCAAGCGCGGGGGAAACGGGCCGGAGTTGGTTTTCACGCCCGCCAAGTGGCGGTCCTTTGTTGAGGACGTCAAGGGCGGGCGGGAGGACCGGTAACGCATCTGACGCGACGGCCCCTTCGCCGCACGCTGCGGGCGAAGGGGCCATTTCTTGACCGGGGCCGTCCGCGCCCCGACGGCCCCGGTTCCGCAAGGCACCCAGGTGGTACAAGAAGGGCGTGGAGCAGCTTCGGGTGTCCGTCTCCGGCGGGGACTCTTACACGGTCGTCGCGCTCGCGGGCGAGTCCGATGTGTACACGTATGACCAGTTGCGCGGGACGCTGCAGTCCGAGGCGGGCCAGGGCGTCCCGCTCCTGGTGGTCGACCTGTCCGGCCTGGAGTTCATGGACTCGACCGGCGTGCAGGTCCTGCTGGACATCCGGGTGATGATGCACGACCGGGGCGGCAGGCTCGCGCTCGCGGCTCCGCAGAACACGGTGGCCAGGGTGCTGAACCTGGTCGGTGCCGATCAGCTGATTCCCGTGTACAGCACGGTTGAGGAGGCGGCCGGCTCACCGCTCAGCTGACCGCTTTACCGGTGCTTGGCGGCCGCCGCTTCCAGCGCGGACGGGGACAGCCAGCCGTCGTGGGTCCAGACGATCTTGCCGGCCGCCGAGGTCAGGACGAACCAGGGCTGGTCCTGTACTCCGTAGCCGTCCGCGAGCCCGCCGGTGGTGTCGAGGCCGACCGGGTAGGCCAGGGGCTGACCTAGGCCCTGGATATAGGTGCGCGCGGCATCGGATGAGGGCTCGGTGACCGCCTCGTCCACCGCGGTGAGCTGCGGCAGGTGATCCTTCTGGGCCGCCTGCGCATAGGCGTTCAGCCCGGTCAGCTGACTGCCCAGGCCCGAGATCTCCGACAGCCAGGTGGCGAAGAACATCACCAGGTGCGGCTGGCCCGGGCCGAGGGTGACCTGCGTCCCGGACCCGGCCGCCGCCGGCATCTTCACCGTCTGGGCGGGCGTCTGCCCGCTGATGTAGGCCAGCGACTGATCGTGGGACAGCACGGGGTGGCCGGGCAGCAGGCCGGCCACTTCCTGGGCGACGACCTGGGCCGACTGCCCGATGCTGGAGTAGGCCATCGTGGTCAGGTACACCTTCTGCTCCCGGCCGTTCGCGTCGATCACGTACAGCGCCGGGGTGTGGTCGACCTGGCCGGCATCGATCCGGGCGTAGATGTTGAACGCTTTCCAGGTCGCCTTGAGCTGGGCGGCCGTCCCGGTGAGGAAGTCCCAGCGGTTCACCATGGCGTGCGCGCGGGAGTACCCGAGCACATCGGAGACCGTGATCGCGTTGGGGTTGGCGTCGATCCCCAGGAGCTGGACGTGGTCTCCGGCCGCGCCGAGCATCTGTTTCGCCTCGAGCATCGCGAGCGTCGTCAGCGGGCAGACCGTGGTGCACTCGGAGTCCACGAAACCGAGCAGGACCACCTTGCCGCGGAACTGGGCGAGTGACATCGGCTGGCCGAACTGGTTCTGCAGCCGGATGCTGGGCGCGGGCTTGCCGCCGAGCGAGCTGCCGAGGTCCAGGTTCGGATTGGCGGCGGCGGCACTCGAACCGGGCGACGCCGCCGACGCGGTGCCACCGCTGGCGGCGCCACTCCCGCAGCCCGCCAGCGCGAGAGCTCCGGCGACGGCTCCGCCGGCCACGGCGGCAAGCAGCCGCAGCCGTGCATTCCCGGCCATTCTGCCCCTGGCGACCATGCCTCAGAGGCTACTACGCCTCGTCGTACGCCGGATGGCGCTCCCCCGCCTGGTTCGCGGCCGGTTGCCCCGGGCGGGACGTCGCAGGTTCCGGATGATCCCCCGGCCCGGCATAGGGCGGATCGTCGCCGACGATGACGGTTCCGCCGTGGCCCCACGCCAGGTAGCGATAGCTCAGGTTGACCAGCGGCGGAGATACGGTTACGCCCGCCGAGCAGGTAGAACAGGTGGAGGACCAGCCACCCGAGCCAGGCGAGCGTGCCCTTGAAGTCCGGCCCCTTAGCGAGCTGGATGACGGCCGCATGACGGCCGATGGTGGCGGCCATGCCCTTGTCGTGGTAGGCGAACGGCTGGGTTTCCTGGCCGGCTTCGAGCCGCGCGATCTGGACCGCCGCGTGCCGCCCCATCTGCAGGGCGGGCTGTGACAGCTGCGGCGTCGGATGATCTTCGACCATGGCGATGTCGCCGGTCGCGAAGATGCGGTCCTGGCCCTTGACCCGAAGATCGGGCCCGGTCAGGATCCGGCCCGCCTTCCCCTGCGGCAGCCCCCACTGCTTCAGCTCCGGGGGCGCGGCCACGCCTGCCGTCCACACGGTGATGTCGCTGCGCAGGTCCGTGCCGTCCTTCAGCATCACGCGGTCGGGTGTGACTTCCATAATCGAAGTGTCCGTGCGGACGTCGACGCCGCGCGCCACCAGTTGCTCCCGGGTATAGCCGCGCAGCTCCGGGTCGAACGGCGTCAGCAGATCGGGCAGCATCTCCACCACCCGCACATGGACGCGGGCCGGGTCGATGTCGGTGAAGGTCTCCCGGAGCACGACGTTGCGCAGCTCGGCCATGGTGCCGGCCAGCTCCACGCCTGTGGCGCCCCCGCCGACCATCGTGATGGCCAGCTCCGCGTCGCGCGGGCCCGCGCTCAGGCGCGCGATATCGGCCATGAAGCGATCGCGCAAGGTGACGGCGTCGTGCCGGGTGTAGAGGCCGTAGGTGTATTCTTCCGCGCCCTTGATGCCGTAGTGAGATGCCGATACGCCGGTCGCGATGATGAGGTAGTCGTAGCCGATCTCGCGGCCGTCAGCCAGCCCGATGAGCCGGGCCGCGGGGTCGATGGTGACCATTTCGCCGCGGGAGTAGCGGGCCCCGTACTTGCGCGTGAAGCCGCCGACCACGTAGGTGACATCGCCCGGATTGATGCCGCCGGTCGCCACCTGGTACAGCAGCGGCTGGAACGTGCTGTAGAGGTTCCGGTCCATCAGCGTCACCCGGAATCCGGCCTTGGTCAGGCCCTTCACGGTCGACAGACCGGCGAAACCAGCTCCCACGACGACCACGTGCCGAGCATCAGCGGCGGGCCGCTTACCTGTCATGAGACTCCTCTCCCTGCGTCTCCCCGGCGGAAACGGCCGACTTCCCAGCCTGTGCCCCTTCCCCACTCCCGGAAACAGCCGACTGCTCCGCCGAATGCCCGTTCTGCTCGTCGTGCTCGTCGTGCTCGTCGCCGTCGCCGTGCTCACCCGGTCCGGTGCGGTCCTCGGGGACGACGACGCTGACGGGCATCTTCTTGTCCCGTTCCTCAGCTTCAGCGTAAAGGCGGAGGGCGCGGACGTCCTCCGGGGTGTGCGGTGGGGACGCCAGGCTGCGCGGCCATAGCTTGAGGACCAGGACGACGTTGGCTTCCGCCGCATAAAGCGTCGCTTCCGCCTGCAGGTAGAGCCAGGCGATCAGGCCGAGCACGACGCCGAAGGTCCCGTAGAGGGAGCTGCTGTGCGCGAGCTGGTGCCCGACGACGTAGCCGCCGACCAGCTGCAGGATCTGCCAGGCGCAGCCGCTGATGACGGCCCCGAGCCGGAGATCCTTCCAGGTGACGACCTTCGCCGTGGCCAGCCGGAACCCGAGCCAGAACAAGGCGATGTTGAGCACGAGCGAAACGGCGGTCGCGGCGATCTTCACCGCGAACCCGGGGAGGACGTGCCCGGCGCCGCCGATGGCGCCGGACAGCACCGTCGTGACGATGGCGCCGCCGCCCACCACGAAGATCAGGCCGATGCTGCGCAGCCACGACCACGGGAACCCGGGACGGGACGACTTCGGCACCTCCCACACGGAGTTGAGCGCGTTCTGTATCGCGTTGGCCACGCCGCGGGCCCCGAGGAAGGTCAGAGCGATGCCGATGCCCAGGGCCAGGCCGGTGCTGCCCAGTGAGTGCACGTTGCTTCTGATCTGGTCCCCGACCACCGGGTAATTAGCGAGGGCGGACGTCTCCAGGCTGGCCTTGAGCTTGGGATGGTCGCGCAGCACGATATTCAGCACGGTCGTCATGACCAGGAACAGCGGGAAGATCGACACGAAGGCGTAGTAGGCGATCAGGGCGGCGAGGTTGCCGGCCTGATCGTCGCCGAACTTCTTCCACACCGCCACCGGGAAGGCCAGCCAGGGCTGGCGTTGCTGAAACCGGTCCACGATGCGGAGCGTCTTCTCCGCGGGGTTCATGGTGAGACAGGAAATACCCAGGCCAGGCCCATCCATCCCGGTGGCGCGGACTTTAGCTCCGCTCAGCAGCACAGCTCAGCGGCTGATGGCGACCAGTTCCGGATCCTGGCACCCTTGGGCGGTATTCGAGGGCGACGGCCGCGGGGACGCGCTGGCCGTCGCCGATCCGCTCGCCCCCGGTGAGCCACTCGCCCCGGCGGCTCGCTGGTCGGGGATGACGTGCTGCTACCGAACGAGGCGCTAGCCGACGGGCTGCTACCGGACGGGGACGTCCCGGGGCGGCCACTGCCGCTGGGGCCGGGGGCCGGATTCGGGGCGAGATGGGCGCAGGCCGCGACGATGACCGTGGCGCCATCGGGCTCGGCGCTGCCGCCGATCCCCCCGATGTCAACGAAATAGTGCGGCCAGGGCAATCCGGTCGCGGTCCACGTGACCCGCTGCGCGCCGACGTCGTAGCCCCATGCCTCACCGTTCGGGCCCTGATCCAGCCCTAGGGCCACGCCGTTCCGCACCGCGTACATGCCGGCCGAGCCTGCCACCGCCGACCCGGAGGCCCGCGCCACGATACGGCCGGTCAGCGGGTTGACCCCGATCAGGGTCGTTCCCTGGGTCAGGTAGAAGCGGCCCTTGGCCGGGTCGGTCCCCTCGGGCACTACGCCGGACAGCGACCAGAGCCGGCCGCCGGTCAGCCCGTCGTAGGCCGTCACGCCGGACGCCGAGGAGAACAGGACCACGCTGGCGACCGCGCCGCCCAGGGTGCCCGGGAAGGAGTGCGCCGAGGGCCTGACGATGGACTCCGCGCCCGTGCCCATGTCGATCCGGCGGAGCGCGGTCACCGGATTGGAGCCGAGGTACCCGCCGGACGCCACCGTCACGTACAGGTACGGAGGGGCGGCCTGCCAGGCCTGGGCGGCCGGGCCGGTCGCCCGGCGCCACCGGACCGCGCCGGTCCGGTTGTCATAGCCGGTGACCGCCGTGGCCCCCACGATCACCGTGGTCCGCGGGGAAGCCGCGACCGCGCCGCCGAACGGGCCCGCGGCGTAGCGGCGGACCTCGCGCCCGGAGGAACCCGAGATCACCACCTCGGTGCGCGACCGGGCGCCCGGGCCGTAGCCGACGCCGACCGTGACCACGCCGGGCCAGGCCCGGACCGAGACGATGGCGGCACCCGCCGGGAAGCCGGACAGCTCAGCGCTCCACAGCGGGGTCCCGGTGCGGGAGTTGTAGGCCCGCACGCTGAGCCCCAGCCCCACCGCGGCGACACCGTTCCCGACAGCCGCATACGCCTGGCCGCTGGCCGGTACCGTCCCGGCCAGCCCGCTGCTGATGGTCCACTCCCCGGGAAGCTTCCTGGTCCAGAGCACCTTGCCCGCCGAGCCGCCCGCCCGGCACGCGCCCGGGCACCGACCGGCCGGGGGCGCCGACGCGGTGCTGGCTACCGGATAGGGAACGAACGCGACGGCGAGCAGCGACGCGGCGAGCACGCCCCGGCGCACCCACGCGAACGGCACGCGCGCCACCGCCAGCCTCCATTTCCGGCCCCGGAAATCCCCGGCCCGTCCGATGTCTGTGCCCCTGGGACCGGCCCGCTCCACACCACGGTAGGGGCAATCGGAGTCCCGGATGGCGTAGATAGCCCCAAATGACCAGCTGATCAGCCCGAACGAATCGCCCGCCGCGCGGCCCGGCCTGGCCGGCCGGCGGTATCGGGTCCGATGCGCCGGCGGCGCAACCCGGCGGTAGCGTGGGCAGCGCCGCGAGCAAGATCGAACGCCGGCACCCTGTCTGATAAGCGCTTGCGAGGAGGTATCGATGACCAACCGTCCGCCGCTGCCCTATGACTTCCTGCCGCCGGTCCCGTCGTTCGCCGTGGAAAGCTCCGATGTCACCGACGGCGGGAGGCTCAGCGACGCGCATGTATACAACAGCTTCGGAATGTCCGGGCAGAACGTCTCTCCCCAGCTGACCTGGTCCGGTTTCCCCGCGGAGACCAAGAGCTTCGCCGTGACCTGCTACGACCCGGACGCTCCGACCGGATCGGGCTTCTGGCACTGGATCGTGCTCGACATACCGGCGTCGGTCACCGAACTGCCCCGGGGCGCGGGCAGCTCCGGCGGCGCCCTGCCGGAGGGCGCGTTCAGCGTGCGCAACGACTACGGCACCAAGGACTTCGGCGGCGCCGCTCCCCCGCAGGGTGACCCGCCGCACCGGTACGTCTTCGCCGTGCATGCCCTGGACACGGACACGCTCGGCGTTGACTCCGACGTCAGCCCGGCCGTGGCCGGGTTCAACCTCCGCTTCCACACCATCGCCCGCGGCATGGTCATCCCGGTTTTCGGTCACTGAGCCCGGCGCGTGACGGCCGGGGCGGTCAGGTGGACGCCGCCTCGGCCGGGGCCGCTCAGGTCGAGGCCGCCTCGGCCAGCCGGCGGCGGGCGGCGCCGGCGTCGTAGCGGTGCCGGGCCATCCCGGCCCACGGGTCCGGGGTGCCGGCCAGCCGCCCGGCGACGGTGCGGAGCGTGAACCGGTCCGGGGCCAGGCCCTTGTCCTCGACCTCCTCCCAGTGCAGCGGCGTGGCGACCGGCGCGCCCGGCCGGGCCCGCACCGAGTACGGCGCCACCGCGGTCTGCGCGTAACTGTTACGCATGACGTCGGCGTAGACGCGGCCGCCGCGGGCCTCCTTGCGCTGCTCGGTCGTGATCACCTCGGGATGCCGGGCCGCGAGGACGTCGGCCGCCTCGCGGGCGAAACCGCGAGCCACCTCGAAGTCCTCCCGGCGGTTGAGCGGGACGTGCACGTGCAGGCCCTTGCCGCCGGTGGTCTTCACGTAGCAGGTCAGGCCCAGTTCGTCCTCGAGGAGCGTCCGCAGCCACAGCGCGCAGCGGCGGGCGTCGCCGAAACCGTCCGCGTCCGCCGGATCGAAGTCGACGACGATCTGGTCGGGCCGGTCCAGGCTGGGGGTCCGGCTCAGGAACACGTGCAGTTCGATGCAGGCCTGATTGGCCAGGTAAAGCAGCGTGGCCGCCCGGTCGCAGACAACGTGCCGCAGCGTGCCGTCCTGTTTCTTCACCTCGACGGTGGTGATCCAGTCCGGGAAGTAGTCCGCGGGATTCTTCTGGAAGATCCGCTGCTTGGTGATGCCGTCCGGGTACCGCGCCATGGCGATCGGGCGGTCCCGCAGGTACGGCAGCATCCAGTCGGCGACCTGCCCGTAGTACTCGACGAGCTCTCCCTTGGTGATCCCGTCGCCGGGGAACAGCACCTTGGCCGGGTTGGTCAGCTTGACGGTGACGCCGTCGGCCGTCACATGGTCGGCGTGCATGTCGATAGCGGTCACGTCGGGACCTCCCGGACGACTTCTTCCGGCCCCTTGTCCCGGCGCAGGCCCTGGAACCGGGGGTGGCGGAGCTGGCCGTCCTTCGTCCACTCCGAGAACCCGACCTGGGCGACCATCCGTGGCTCGACCCAGTGGACTCCGCTATTTGACCGGGGGGACTTGGGCAGGTCGCCCCGGTCGAACGGCGGATGGTCGATTTCCAGGGCGGCCAGTTCCTCGCGCAGGCTGCGGAGCGTCCGGTCGTCGAAACCGGTGCCCACCTTGCCCGCGTAGACCAGATGCCCGTCGGCGTCGTAGTAGCCGAGCAGCAGGGCCCCGAACCCGACCCGTGATCTCTGCGGATCGGTGTAGCCGCCGATGACGAACTCCTGCCCGGTCTCGCACTTGAACTTCAGCCAGTCCCGGGTCCGGCCGGGGCGGTAGGGCGCGTCGGCCCGCTTGGCGATGACCCCTTCCCAGCCCTTCTGGCACGCCTGTCTCCAGTACTCCTCACCGTCACGCTCCCGGTGCTCGGGAATGCGCAGCGGGTCGCGGAACGGCAGCAGGCCGGCCAGCAGGCGCTTGCGCTCGCGCAGCGGCAGCGGGCGGACGTCCTGGTCGCCCTGGTACATGACATCGAAGATGTAGTAGTACACGGGGACCCGGCGGCGGAGCTCAGGCCCCGGACGGATGACGTGGATCCGCTGCTGCAGCAGCTCGAAGCTGGTCCGGTCGCCGTCGAAGGCCACGATCTCACCATCGATGATGAAGTCGCCCTGCCGCTGGTCACCGAGGGCGTCGACGAGCTCCGGGTAGTTCGTCGCGACCTCCTTCTGGTTGCGGGTCACCAGCCGGATGCGCGGGCCGGCGCAGAAGGTCAGGCAGCGCTCGCCGTCGAGCTTCCGCTCGAACAGCCAGCCCGGGTCGGAGAACCTCTCCCGGGTCAGGGTGGCCAGTTCCGGCTCGATCCAGTCCGGCATCTTCCCGCTCAAGGCCGGGTGTCGACCTCTCCGTCAGGCTTGCCCGGCACGGCGTTGCCGACGTGGCGCACCGGCCCGGGCCGATCGTCGTCCCGGCCGGGGTCCTCGGCCGCCGCGACCTGTACACCGGGCGCGTCGGGCACGTCTCCCTGCGGCGCCGGGCCCGGCATCATGTCGCGGACCGCCTTCCCCGGCCCCTCATCCGGGTCGTCCGGGCCGCCACCGGGCGCTCGCCCGCGCTCTGCGACCCCGGTGTCACCGGCCGGGCCTCGAGGTGCTGCTCGTTACGCGCCACCGCCTCCTGGTCGGGGTCGTCGTGATGGCTGGCGGGCAGCGGCTCGTCCCGCCGCTGGTTGACCCACGATTCGGTTTCGTCACCGTGCGGTCCCTTGATCCTGGTCATGACCGTCCCCTACCCGCCATCGCGGCCTCCTCACCCTGGGGCGTCACGTTTGAGCTCAAGGCTCACTGGTTAGGACGTGGCCTCGGAGTACTTGCGAGATGGTCACGGTGATAGGAGCAGCTGCCGAACGTGATCGACCGGGCGATACGCATCGCGCATCAGCGCAGCACGTGCCGACGAGCCGTCATCATACCCGTCCGACGTCCAGGAACTCGACTACAGCGCGCCGGCCACGAGTTCAAGAATGGTGCCGTCGAGTCTCGGCCTCGGCGAGCCGGAGGTGACGCCAGGCACCGAGGACCTCCGCCGGGCCGCCGACGTGCTCAACAGCGGCGTGCAAGATCGCGATCCTGATCGGCCAGGGTGCACGCGAACGCGAAGGACGAGGTCATAGCGGTGGCCGACATGCTGGGCGCCGGGGTGGCCAAGGCGCTGCTCGGCAAGGACGTCCTGCCGGACGACCTGCCGTTCGTCACCGGCTCGATCGGGCTGCTCGGGACCCGGCCCTCTTATGAGCTGATGATGGAGTGCGACACGCTCCTGACGATCGGCGCCAGCTTCCCCTACACGCAGTTCATGCCGGATATTAGCCGTCGTACGGTCCGCTGGTCTCACGCATAGGCAACGCGCTACAGGCACGTCTGAAGCGCGAAGACACAGGTAGGTGAAAAGTATAGGGGATTGTAGAGAAGAAAGGTAGGCATATGGAGGATAAGATGGAGTGGAGTGGACGTGTAGGTGAGCAGAACTGGCCCGGGATGTTTATCGCCCGTGTGACGGGCACGACCACTGGGTCCGCACCTTGCCTGGATTCTGTGGAGACCCCATGACGATGGCCCTTGCCGCAAGTAGGCCAACCGTGCAACGCGAGGAGCTCAGCAACCTCGACGATCACGAACTGCTCCGGCTGGTGCGCGCGCTGCCACGCGGCGATGCCTTGCGCTCAAGTGCCTGTGAGACCCTGATCGAGCGCTACCAGAAGCTGGTGCGCTCGTGCGTCCGGCAATACCGGAGCAGCCCCGAGTCGGCCGAAGAGCTCATGCAGGTGGGCTACGTCGGCCTGCTCAAGGCGATCAACAACTTCAACCCCGAGATCGGCGGGAGCCTGTCCGCCTATGCGCAGCCGTGCGTGAGCGGGGAGATCAAGCGGCACTTCCGCGACAAGCGCTGGCAGGTGCACGTCCGCCGGTCCGCGCAGGAACTGCTGCTGGAGGTGCGGAAGGCCACCGAAGACCTCACCCACAAGCTCGGCCGCGCGCCGGGCGACGACGAACTGGCCAGCCACCTGGGCGTCACCGAGGACGAACTGCTCGAGGCGCGGCGCGCCGACATGGTGTTCCACACCTACTCACTGGACGCGCCGATCTTCGACCGCCAGGATCCGGTTCAGCTCGCCGACCTGCTCGGCGAGGACGACCACGGCGTGGAGCACACGCTCGACATGGAGGCCGTCAGCGCCCACTGGAAGGAACTGCCGGTCCGTGAGCAGCGCATTCTCACGATGCGGTTCTACGGCAACCTGACCCAGGCCGAAATCGGTGAGCGGCTGGGCATTTCCCAGATGCACGTCTCCCGGCTGCTGGCCCGGTCGCTTAGCTACCTCCGCGACCGGCTGCTGGGCCTGAACGAAACCGGCGACTTCGGCCAGGACGGCCTGTGACGACCAGCCGGGCCACATCACAATGGCGATAACGGAACTCTGGTTCGCGCGCCATATCGGCACTCACGCTGACAATTCGGTAATGTTCCGGTCAGCTTGGGTAGGACTATCAGCGGCCCACCATGAGCGCGCGGGCGCGGCCAGCGCCTTCTCCAGGAAGGGGAGACCATGAAGACCGGCATATGCCTGTTCTGGATCGCCGTCGGCGCCATTCTCACGTTCGCGGTCACCGCGAATACATCCGTCTTCAACCTGCACGTCGCCGGTTTTGTGATCATGGTCGTCGGCATCATCGGGCTGGTCACGCCGAAGCGGGCCTACGAGCGGCTGGGGCGGCGCGTTTACGTCAAGCGGACCCGGCAGACGGCCGGCACGCGGGTGGAAGAGGCGTCCTACCCGCCGTACGTGCTGCGGAACCCGGGGACGGCGAACGCCCAGGCCGAGATCCCGGACCGGCCCAGCCTCGAGCCCGACCCTGAAGTGGGGCGGTTGACTCAGGAGCATTCGGCCACTGCCGGAGAGGAAATGGCCACCGGTAACGCCTCGATGGCCGACGCCGACCGGATCGACAACAGGGCCCCCGGGACGAAGGAGAGAGTTCCCGGCGACACCGAGGTCATCGAGGACGTCTACGAGGAGGAATAGCGGCCGGGTCAGCTCTCGCCGGGCGGGTCGGTGACCCGCAGGGCCAGGACGGTCAGGTCGTCCCGCATCTCGCCGGCCGAAAAGGCCTCCGCTCGCGCCTGGATGACCGCGACCACCTCGGCGGCGGACCGGCCAGCCAGCGTCACGAGCTCATCGGGCAGCCGCTCCTCGAAATAGTTCATGTCCGGGCTCCGGGTCTCGGTCAGCCCGTCGGTGTAGAAGAGCAGCATGTCGCCCTTGGTCAGCTCCACGTGCTCGGGCATCGGCTCCGCCTCCGGGAAGATCCCGAGCGGCAGGCCGCCACCTCCGAGCGTCTCGATGCGCCCATCTGATCGCATGACCGCCGGCCCGGGATGGCCGGCCGTGCCCAGCGAGACATGCAGCGAGCTTCCCCGCCAGGCCAGGTGGGCGGTCTTCGCCGTGACGAACCGCCCGCCGACGTCCTCGGCCAGCATGATGTCGTTGGCCTTCTTCAGCACCTCGACGGGATCCGGCTCGCCGTGGGCGATGACCCGGATCGCGTGCCGCGCGGCGGCGGTGACCGCGGCCGCCTCCTCCCCCTTGCCGCAGACGTCACCGATCGCGAGCCCCCAGCCGCCGGGGATGCGGTAGACGTCGTAGAAGTCGCCGCCCACGTCCAGTCCCTCGGTCGCGCCCATGTAGGCGGCGGCCAGCTCGACCCCCGGCACGTCCGGCAGGACCCGCGGCAGCAGGCTGGCCTGGAGGGCCTCGGCCACCTCGGAACGGCGCCGGAACAGCCGGTCCACCCTGATCGCGACGGCCAGCTGGGAGCCCAGTTCCTCGGCCAGGCCGAGGTCGGCGATCTGGAACGGTCCCTCGCTGGCCCGGCGGCACAGCGTCACCACCCCGTAGCCCCGCTCTCCGTCCGAGATCGGCACGCTCAGCAGGGACGTGGCGCCGAGTTTCATCAGGAGCGGCACGCCGTCGGGCCCGACGCCGAGCAGGCTGGTGTCGTCGGAGCGGGCCAGCAGCAGCGATTTACCGGTTTCGTGCACCTGCCAGGGCAGCGATCCCGGCTCCGGGTCGACGTCGCGCGCCGATCGCGCCAGCGCCTCGGACTCCTCCCCGTGCGGGCCCACGGCGAACTGGCGGGTCAGCCGGCGGCCGCGCACCACGTCGACGATCACCCAGGAGGCGAAGTCGCCGGCCAGCAGGCGCGCGCAACGCTGGAGGGTCAGCGACTCGCTGAACGTGCTGTTCTCCAGGAGCAGCCGGGTGACCGCGGTCAGCAGATCCATCCGCTGGGCCATGATCTTGATGGCCTGAACGTTCACTGGCTGGCGTTCCCGCCCCGCCCGGGGCGTCCCGGAGGTGGCCGTCCCGGCTCCCGCGATCCTGGCTGCCGCCTTCCCGGCGGAAGGCGCCTGGCCGGGGTCCGAAGACCCGGGATCCGCGCCATCATGGCTGGCCGCGACCAGCAGCACGCTGGAGTCCTCGGGCAGGCTGATCGGCTCGACGGTCAGCCGGACGGGCACGGTGCGGTCCTCCTCCGAGCAGAGCGCATTGCAGCTGCCGCGGCTGGCCGGTTCGGGCCGCCGCGACCAGGTGCGTCTGGACCGCCGCGCGGGAGGGCAGGTCGACGAAGACCGTGAACGGCCGCCCCGCCGCATAGGCCGGGAGCGATCCGATGATGTCTCCCGCACGCCGGTTGACCCGCCGCACCGTGCCGTCCCGTTCGAGCAGGAACAGCGGTACGGGCGCGTCGGCGAAGACGGCCCGCAGCATTCTCCGCTCCGCGCGGCCCGCTTCGGCGCCCGTGTCCGCCTTCCGGGCGACCGTACGGGTCTGCTGGGTGGTCAGCGCGTCGATGGTCCCGTCAAGTTCGGCGAACGCGGCCTCGAGGATGGGCCGCAGGTCGGCGCCGGGAAGCCCGGCGGCCTGCCGGAGGGCGTCGCGCCGCGCGGTCAGCTCGGCGAGATCGGATTCAGGCGGCTCGACGCCTCCTGACTGTGGCATGTCCCGTTCCAATCTCCGCAGCCCTGCGGAGCGTCGCCTACTGGTTCGGGCGGGCCGCGCTGATGTCGGTGAGCGCGGACTCCTCGGCGTGTTCGATGGCCAGGTCCCCCAGTGACACCATACCTACGATGCGGCCGCCATCCATGACCGGCAGCCGCCGCACGGCGTTGTCCCGCATCACGCGCCCGGCTTCCTCGGCATCGTCATCGGCGCTGACCGCGACGAGGTCCGGGCTGCACACGTCGCCCACCGGCGAGTCGGGGGACGCGGAGGCGGCCAGCGCGCGGACCACGAGGTCCCGGTCGGTGACGAGACCGCAGAGCGCGGCGCCGTCGACGACGAGTACCGACCCGACTCCGCTGTCGCGCATGGCCCGGGCGGCGTCAGCGATCGACTGGCCCCGTTGCAGGACGATCGGCTCGGGGGTCATCACGTCGCGGACTTTGGGCATTGCCTCAGGGTAGCCGGAAGTTTGGTCGTCTCCGGGCGGGTATCTGAGGGGCGGGGAGCGGCAAATAGCACGGAGGCAAGAAAATGGCGCTGATTCTGCTCGTCCTGCTTCTTGCGCTCATTCTGGGCGGGCTGGGTTTCACCCTGCACGTCCTGTGGTGGATCGCTGCAGTTGTGCTCCTGATATGGCTGATCGGTTTCGTAGTCCGGGTCGGCGAGGGCGGCAGCCGCTGGTATCGATGGTGAACTGAGCGGGGGGGCCCGCGGAGACCTCCGCCGCTCCCCCGGCCGCAGGCGCCCCGGCCGGCCTTTGCCATGCCCCGCAATGCGGCCGTCTGTTTGCGTTATGTGAGACCGGGTACCGCCGGAGGGTGGGACGGATGGTGCGCGCTGGCGACCGGGCCAGCGCTGGACCGGGTCCACAGCGAAAACGCAGAGCGCGGCAGGCGAGCTACGCAGAGGTGTACACATGACCACAAGGCCGATCATGCCCGACGACGGCGCGTCCCGGTCACGTCCGACCGTGGACGCGCGCCAGCTATGGGCGGGCGGGGTCGCGACCGCGGTCGTCGCGGCACTCATCGCGCTCGTCGGCGTGGTGATATGCCGCTGGCTGTTTAACATCCCGCTCATGTCCCCCTCGCGGGCCGGCACCTACGGGGACGTCCACACCACCGACCTGGTACTGGTCGCGGCGGCCGCGGCCCTGATCGCGACGGGTATCGCGCATCTGCTGCTGGCCAGCACGCCCCGCCCGATGGCGTTCTTCAACTGGATCATCGGGCTTGCGACGGCGGTCCTGGTCATCTTCCCGTTCAGCACCTCGGCGCCGTGGCAGCAGAAGGTGGCCACCGCCATCGTCGACCTGGTCATCGGAGTTGCGATCGGGTCGCTGATCAACGGGGTCGCGGCCCGCTCGATCAGGCGCCCGCCGCCGCCCGCCGGCCCCGGATACGACCCGTATCCGCAGTGGGGCCCGCCCGGACGGCGGGACTCCTCGGGAACGCCCGGCCCGACCCGCGGCCCGGCCCGTTGAGCCAACCAGCCTCGAAACCCCCCATAGTGGTACTTTGACTATCATTATGCATCCCGACGATGGCGGGCACCTCGCGCTTTTCTACCGCACCGAGCACGACTACCTGACCTCCATCGCCACGTTCGTCGAGGCCGGGCTGGCCGCCGGTGAACCCGCCTTCGTGGCCGTTCCCGGGCACAAGATCGGCCCGCTCCACGACGCGCTCGGTGCGCAGGCCGGCTCGGTCGCCTTCGCCGACATGACCGAGATGGGCCGCAATCCCGCGTGGATCATCCCCCGCGTGCAGGCCTTCATCGACGCTAGCGACGGGCGGCCCGTGCGGTATGTCGGCGAGCCGATATGGGCCGAGCGGACCCCCGAGGAACTGCGCGAGGCCACCCGCCACGAGGCCCTGATCAACCTGGCGTTCAGCGGGGCTCCCGCCACGATCTTGTGCCCGTACGACACGGGGCGGCTCAGCAGCCCGGTGCTGGCCGACGCCGAGCGCACCCACCCCTCGCTGCAGCATTCCGGCGTCGTCAGGCCGAGTGGCAGCTATTGCGGGCCGGCTGAGCTGCCGCCGGACGTCGATGGGCCGCTGCCGCCCTGCCCGCCGCGGGCCGCATCCCTGACCTACCGGAACGACCTGTCGCGGGTCCGCGCCCTGGCCGGCCGCCGGGCCAGCGAGGCCGGGCTGCCCGCGCGCCAGGCCGCCGACCTGGTGCTCGCGGTCAGCGAGGTCGCCGCGAACACGATCCGCCACACCGGCTGCGACGGCACCCTGCGGGTCTGGCACGACCCGCGTGAGGTGGTCTGCGAGCTGAGCGATCCCGGGCACATCAAGGACCCGCTGGCCGGCCGCTGCCGCCCGGCACCCGGCAGCTCGGGCGGCCACGGCATGTGGATCGTTCACCAGGCCTGTGACCTCGTCGAGCTCCGCTCAGGCCCGCAGGGCACAACGATCCGGCTGCACATGTACCGGGAACGAGGCCGGTTACCGGTCAGAACGTGCCGTCCGGCCCCTGGCCGGGAGGGCAGTTCATGAGTTAATGCGGGTTCGTTGTTTGCCGCGCGGCAATATTGGATATGCTGTCCCCAGCGGTGCCTACGACGCAGGCACGCACGCGCCGTCCGGCGCACTCGCACAACGTGCGACGTGCTGGGGCCCGGCGTCGGCACCGCCGATCCGATTCTCCCCGCGCGCTTCGCTTATTCACGTTCCTTGCGAGTCGCAGTGACGGCCGACGTAGCCGAGAGCACATCAGCCGCGAGGAGCCAGACGAATGAGGATCGCCCTAGTCGCCGAGGACGCAAGCCCGCTCACGCACGCCACGGGCAGCGCACCGGCCAGCCAGGAGACCCGTGTGGCCGCACTGGCCCGCGAACTGGCCAAGCAGAACCACGATGTCACCGTGTTCGCCCGTAAGGACGCGGCGGACCTGCCTGACCATTCCGAACTGGCCGACGGGGTCAAGGTCGAGCACGTGAGCGCCGGGCCGGCCGACGGGCTGCCCGCCGAGATGGTGCTCCCGCACATGCGTACCTTCGCCGCCGAGCTGTCCGATGCCTGGCGCCAGCACCAGCCCGACGTGGTGCACGCGGTCAGCTGGACCAGCGGCCTCGCCGCGCTGGCCGGCGCCCGCGACCACCAGATCCCCGTCGTGCAGGCGTTCCACTCGCTGCGCGTCGCCGAGCGCCGCCACCACATCGGCAGCGACGGTTCCGCCGCGGCCGGGCGCCCCGGGCCGGACCGTGACGCCAGCAGCCGTGGCCGGCTGGAGCGGGCCGTCGCCCGCAGCGCGGACGCCGTGGTCGCGATCAGCTCCGACGAGATGTCCGACCTGACCAGCCTGGGCGTCCCCCGCAGCGCGATCAGCGTCGTGCCGTTCGGGGTGGACACCACGCAGTTCAATCCCGAGGGCCCCGTGGCGCCGCGCAGCGAGCGGCCGCGGCTGGTCGCCGTGGCCACCCATCTGGAGCGGGACGGCCTGGAGACGGCCGTCCGCGCCCTGGCCGACATCCCCGACACCGAGCTCCTGATCGTCGGCGGCCCGCCGCGGCCGGAGCTGCGCAGCGACCCGGCCTGCACCGGCCTGGCCCGGCTGGCCGGCGGCCTCGGCGTTTCGGACCGGGTCATGTTCACCGGGCGGGTCAGCCACGAGAGCATGCCGGCCCTGCTCCGCTCGGCCGACCTGCTGGTCGACGTCGCCTGGTACGAGCCGTTCGGCATGGCCGTGCTCGAGGCCATGGCCTGCGGTACCCCGGTCGTGGCGTCCGCGATCGGCGGCCACCGCGACACCGTCGTCGACGGGACCACCGGCGTTCTCGTCGCGCCCGGCCAGCCGTCGCTGCTGGCCCGTCGGATCCGCCACCTCCTGGCCAGCCCGATGCTGCTGGAGGGTTACGGGATCGCCGCCGCCGACCGCGCGCAGGCCCGCTACTCCTGGGACCGCGTGGGCCGCGAGACGGTCTGCGTCTACGACCACGCCACGGGGCGGGCCGGGCTCGCCATTCAGCCATCCGCCGCCTGACCACGAACGCCGACGGGCCGACTGGGTATCAGCCCCGGTCGGCCCGTCGTCTGTGTGTCAGCCGCCCGGTGTGTCAGCCGCCCGGTGTGTCAGCCGCGTCCCGGGGCCCGCTTGCCGGGCCCGGCCCGTCCGGGGCCGGTGCCGGGCCGGGGACGCCGGGCGGGCCGGAGGTCAGGCTGGACCGCAGCGCCCGGCGGGCGCGGTGCAGCCGCGACATGACCGTCCCGACCGGGGTGCCCATGATGGCGGCGGTCTCGTGGTAGGTGTAACCCTCGACGTCGGCCAGGTACACGGCGGTGCGGAAATCCTCGGGCAGGTCGCGCAGGGCCTGCCGGATCTCCTCGGCCGGCATCCGGTCCAGTGCTTCCGCCTCCGCGGAGCGCGGCTCGGTTCCGGCCGGCCAGGTCCGCATGGACACCCGGTCCACGTTGTCGTCAGCCAGGAGCACGGGCACGCGGTCGCGCCGCCGGTAGGCGCTGATGTACGTGTTGGTCATGATCCGGTACAGCCAGGCCCGCAGGTTCGTGCCGGGCTCGAAGTTGCGGTAGCTGGCCCAGGCCTTGGCCATCGTCTCCTGGACCAGGTCTTCGGCGTCCTCACGTCGGCGGGTCATCCGGACGGCAACCGGGTACAGCTGGTCGAGATAGGGGATGGCCTCGGCCTCGAACCTGGCGGCCAGGTCCTGGCTCACCAGCGCTGATCGTCTCATCGCAGCCCTCCCGCGTCTGGTTGCAGCGCGCCGTGCACATGGGATAGCTGCCCCGGATCCGGGTGATCTACCGGCCGGCCGCCCGCCGAAAATCCGTTCCGGCCGGAACGCTCAGCCGCCCGGCGTGACGCCGTGGGCCTCGACGACCTGCTTCGCGACGTCGGTCACCTTGACGTGGCGGGTCTGCGACACCCGCCGCATCCGCTCGAGCGCGTCCGTCGCGGAGCAGCCGAGGGCGTGCATGAGGATCCCCTTGGCCTGGTCCACCACGGCCCGGCTCTCCACCGCGTTCCGCAGCTGGACGGCCTCACGCTGCGCGTCACCGAACGCCGAAGCGTTGGCCAGCACCGCCCCGCCGAACGCGGCCAGTGTCGCGGCCAGCGGGACCTGCTCGCTCTTGATCGCGTTGGGCCGCACGCTGACCACCGACAAGACGACCGACATGGGCGGGAACTCGTGCACCAGGGCGACCGAGGCGCGCACCCCCCGGCACAGGGCCTCGCTCGCGAACTCCGGCCACCGGGTGTCGCGGAGCGTGTCGGCGCACTCGACCGGCTTCCCGTCCCGCATGGCCTGCACGACCGGCCCTTTCCCGGTCCGGAGCTGGAAGTCGGTCAGCTCGGCCAGGTCCGGGTGCGTCGACGCCAGCCCCACCAGCTCGCGGTCCTGCAGGAGGATCGCCGAGGCCCCGCAGCATCCGGGCACCTCGCGCACGGCCAGCTCGGCCAGCCGGTTCAGCGATCTCATCTGGCCGGAACTGCTGACGCTCAGCATGTCGGCGGCATCCCGGGCCAGATCTTCGATAAGCACGGTTGCCTCCGCCTAGTCACGCGGGCCGGAACGGGACGCTCCTTCATTGATAACACGTTCCCCAGTTGTTTGCCACTCGACAAATGTTGTCAGTGGCGGGGCCCGGCGGCTCGCTCGATTAACGACGCAACTCGCTCGCCGCATTGGGACTGGTCGTAGCCGGGCAAGCTGGCCAGCTGGGACAGCAGCCACGGTGAGGCCAGCACGCGCAGCAGTCCCTGGACCTCACGCGTCCCGCGCTGGGACCGCGGGATCACCAGGTCGAATCGCTCGTCGGCCAGCGGCACGAAGGCGAGCCCGTAGGCCAGGGCGGCCGGCTCGCTCGCGACGCCGGCGTCGGCCAGCCCCGCGGCCACGGCCGACGCCACCTGCAGGTGGCCCTTGGCGCACGTCTCGTAGCCGGGCAGGTCGCCCGGGGCCAGCCCGAGGCTGCGCCGCTCGCGGTCGAGCAGGCGGCGGGCCTCCGAACCGGCTTCCCGGTTGACCAGGCGGAGGCGCCGGCGGGCGATGTCCGCCAGCCCCGAGACGCTCCCGGCCAGGTCGCCCCGGAGCACCAGGCCCTCCCGCCACGACGAGAACCCGACCACCTCGGCGCCCGCCAGGCTCACCGGCGCCCGCGCCGGTTCGCTGCCCTCCGCGTCGGCCTCCTCCCCCGTCCCCGACGGGTGCACCCCGGCCACGTGCACCAGGCCCCGCGAGGCCAGGCTGAGCGCCTCGGCGCTGCCGCACGGCCACCACGCGAAACCCACCGGCGGATCCAGCAGCCCGAGCGGCGCTTCCAGCAGGGGCAGCGCGGGATCACAGCCGGCCACGACCAGCGCCGGACCCGGCGGCCCGATCGGCCGGACCGCAACGCCCGGCTCGCCCGCCGCCGCGCCGGCCGCCGCCCGCCTGGCTCGTCTGGCCCGGGCCGCCGGGGTCCGGCCGCCCGGCGATTATCCCGCCCGCGGGCAGGAATCCGGCCCGCGTGGCGCTGTCCCCGGCCAGCGGCAGCGCCGTGAACGACTCCCCCACCGCCGCGATCACGGCCCGCGAGCCGGGCCCGCCGGGCGGCGCCACCGGGATGGCCTGCAGCGAGGGCGCGGGTTCGCCCGGCCCGAACAGCTCTTCCACGGTCATGCCGAGCGCCTGAGCCAGGGCCAGCGCGGCCCGCAGCGACGGGTCGGAGTGGCCGGACTCGACGGCGGAAACCGCCTGGCGGCTGACCCCGGCCATCCCGGCCAGTTGCTGCTGTGAGTAGCCGCGGGCCTGCCGGGCCAGCCGCAGCCGCAGGCCGGCCGTCGCCGCGCTGGCCCCGGAGTCGCCCGCGACCTCACCCACGTGTGCGGTCATGCCCGGACCTCCTCCGAACGCGGCAGCAGCCGGCCGTCCGCCCCGAATATGGGCGCCCCGACCGCCGTGAAGGTGAGTGACTCGCCCTCGGCCGCCACCTGCTCGGCGAAATGACAGCAGACCCCGGCCCCGGCCACGTCGACATCCGCCTCCCAGCCCGCGTCGAGCGGGCGCCAGGCCCGCACGACGCCGCGCAGGACCACTCCGAGGCCGGGATGAGCGCCCGGCTGGACCCGGCCGGGATGCACGCCGGCCACGGCCACGCCACTGCCGCACCGCCCTGGCCGCACCGCCCTCGGCCACACCGCCCTGGGCCGCACCGCCCTCGGCGGTCACGGGCGCGAACCCGCGGTAGCCGACCAGCTCGGCCACCCGGCGCATGGCCGGGTGCAGCACGATCTCGTGCGGGGTCGCGACCTGGATGATGGTGCCGCGGTCGAGCACCGCGATCCGGTCGGCGAACGCCTGCGCCTCGCCCAGCTCGTGGGCGACGAGCACGGCCGGGATGCCGCGCGACGCGACCAGGTCGCGGAGCACCATGGTGAGCTGGCGCCGGGACGCGGCATCAAGCCCGGTGTACGGCTCGTCGAGCAGCAGCGCGTCGCAGTGCGCGAGCAGCAGGCGGGCCAGCGCTGCCCGGTGGGCCTGGCCGCCGGACAGCGCGGCCGGCCGGGCGTCGAGCAGGCCGTCCAGCCCGAGACGCGCGGCCAGCTCGGCCAGCTCCGCGGCCCGCGACCCGGCGCCGGGCGCGTACATGAGGTTCTCCCGCACGGTCAGGTGCGGGAACAGGGCCGGGTCCTGCCGCAGCAGCCCGACCCGCCGCCGCCACACGGGAACGGCCACTGGCGACGGCTCGGTCCTGGTCAGCGTCCGGCCGGCGACCGCGACGTGACCGCGCCGCGGGCTCAGCAGGCCGGCGATGACCTCCAGCACCGTGGTCTTGCCCGCGCCCGAGGTGCCGAACAGGGCCAGCCGCTCGCCGGGGCCGACGCGGAACCGGGCGGCCACCGTGAACTCGCGGCGGTCAACCTCGATATCGACGTCGAGCACGAGCGCTCCAGGTATACGCGGCCAGCGGCAGGGGCAGGGCGACCACCAGCAGCACGAGGGCGAACGGCAGCGCCGACGGCAGCCCCGTCTCCTGGAGCGAGGTCCAGATCTGCAGCGGCAGCCCGTACGGATGGTAAGCGATGATGATGACCGCGCCGAAGGCGCCCATCGCCCGGGCCCACGCGACCGCGAGCGCCATGGCCAGGCCCGGCGCGGCCAGGGGCAGGGTCACCCGCCGCAGCACCCGGGCCGGGCGGTCGCCCAGCAGCGCGGCCTGGTCCTCCATCCGCGGGTCGACCGCGCTGAACGCCGCCTGCGCGCCGACCACGTAGTACGGCGCCGACTCGTAGACCTGCGCCACGACCAGCGCGAAGAACGTGTTGGTGGCGGACAGGTGCAGCACGCCGATCGCCCGGCCCACCGGCGTCATCGGACCGACCATGAACACCAGCAGCAGGCCGATCACCAGCGGCGGCAGCAGCAGCATGGCCAGCACGCCGGCCTCCCACACCCGCGGCGCCGGCAGCCGCTGGCGGGCCAGCAGCCAGGCCAGCGGCGTGCCGAGCAGCAGCAGGACGGCCAGCGTCACCGCGCCCGACTCCAGCGACACGGCGAGCGGGCTCAGCGCGCCCGGCGCACTCAGCGCGCTGGCGATCGCGTGCGGCGAGGAATGCACGAGCAGGGCGATCACCGGCCCGAGCAGCGCAACCCAGATGATGCCCGCACCCAGGACCGACAAGACCGATGATGCCGAACGGACACGGCTGTGCTGGCCCGGGGGGACCACGTGCTGGCCCGGGGGACGCCCCCCCGGAGCCCCCCGTCGCCCGCTGCGGCGCTGACCGTACACCGGCCGCTCACCCAGGCCTCCGGCCTGGGGTCGCTGGGCCGGTACGAGACTGCCTCCGAAACCCGCATTTTTAGCCGCCGAGTTCGCTCTTGATACTCGCGGGGATGGCCGACGTGTTGCCGAACGCCTTCGGGGTGAGCAGGGTGTAGCCGCCCTGCTTGTGGAGGGCCAGCCCGGCCGGGGACAGCACGTAGGCGACGAAGGCGTCCGCGGCGGCCTGGTCCTTCGTGCCGATGGTGGTGATGCACACGCTCAGCGGCTTGCCCGTCTGGAGCTCGCCGTTGGCCAGCTTGAACGAGACCGTCTTGTACTGCGCGGCCAGCGCCGGGTCACCCAGGTTGATCGAGTTCGGCAGCGTGATGTAGTGCAGGTGCAGCTGAATCGCCTGCGACAGGTAGGCGCTCGACGCGTCGAGCTGGCCGGCCTGCAGACGCGGCTCGAGCGCCGTCTCCTCGAAGATCGTCGGCGAATTGGCCGAGGACGGCTGGCCTTGGATGGTTGTGGTGACAATGTTCGAGGGCAGCTTGTACTGCTTCTGGGCGAGCATGAGCATCTCGATGAACGCGACGCCCTGCGGGTCGACGTTCGGGTCGGTGCGGCCCAGCTTGAAGCCGGGCGTCGCCATCAGCGTGAACAGGTCCGACAGCGGCTTGGCGCCGCTGGCGATGGCCGCGAACTGGCTCGCGTACTTGCTGGCCGGGTTGTAGGCCACCACGATCGGGCTGGAGGCGAACTGGACGTACCAGCTCGTGAACTTCGGCTCGAGCGCCTCGATCGGCTTGCCGCCGATGCTCTCGAAGACGTTCGGCGCGATCTCGGCCGACTTGATCTCCTGCGACAGCGCGGTCGAGCCGGCCCCCCGCCCCTGGTAGGCGTACCCCGTGGCCTTGGTGAACGCGGGCCCGACCACCTTCTCGTTGAGGTTGGCCAGCGAGCCGGCGTAGGCCACGTTCGCGGCGCCCGACGGCTTGGCCGCGCTGGCCGACGCCGAGGGCGAGGAACTGGCCGAGCCGCCGGCCCCGGAGGAGCTAGAGGAACTGCACGCCGCTGACGGCGAAGGCAGCGCAGGTAAGCAGCACTGCCGCGGACCAGCGGGGGCGCAACGGAAGATTCAGGTGATGACCAGCCAGCATGTTCCCCAAGCTAGTCAGGTTTGCTTGCGCTGAGCAAGAAGATCTGACAGACGATACCGGACTGATAGGTACGACCTCGGCTGAGCGGGCCACCGGGACGGGCTGCGATGATGTGAGCGGCGCCACGGGGAGGGATGGATGGACGTCCTGGTACAGGGCAGCGGAGGCGTTCTCGGCTGGCCGGAGCCCGGCTGCCGCTGCGCGTCCTGCCAGCGCGCCCGGGCCGCCGGGATCAGCCGCGCTCCGGCCCGGATCATCGTCGACGGCACGGTGGTGCTCGGCGGCCAGACGCCGGGATGGGAAGACGGCACCCGGCAGCAACCGGCCGGATACCAGGTCACGCGGCTGCCCCACGCATGGGAGGTGACCGCGCCCGACGGCGCGCGGCTGCTCTGCGCCGTCCCCGGTGCCGGGGCACCGGTCGCCGCCGGCCGGGACGGCGCCCTATGACCTGGCCCTGCTCGACCTTCTGGATGACCCGGCTGGTCTCGGGCGCCTGCGCGCCGAAGGCGTGGTGACCCCCGCGACCGTGGTGGCGGCGCTGTTCGCCGACCACCGGATCAGGTCCGAGCAGGAACTCGCCCGGCGCTGCCGGATCTGGCGCGCGCTGCTGCCGCGTGACGACGACACGTTCAGCGTCCCGGCCCGGCCCGCGCAGGCCCGGGCGGAGAGCGAGCCGCGCCCGTTCCGGGTGCTCGTGCTCGGGGGCGCCCGGTCGGGCAAGTCCGAGGAGGCGGAGATGCGGGTCGCCGCCGAGCCCGCGGTGACGTACATGGCCACCGGCCCGAAGCCCGGGGACACCGCCGGACATGACAGCCAGCGCGCCGGGGCCGACCAGGAGTGGGCGGCCCGGATCGCGGCCCACCGGGCGCGCCGCCCGTCGTGGTGGGAGACGGTCGAGGGCACGGACCTGTCCGGCGTCCTCCGGCAGGACGGCGGGACGGTCCTGGTCGACAGCGTGACCACCTGGCTCGCCGCGGCCATGGACGAATGCGGCGCGTGGGACGGCTCCCCCGCCGCGCGGGCCGCCCTGGCCACCCGGATCGCCGAGTTCCACGCGGCCTGGCGGCAGACCGGCGCGTACGTGGTCGCGGTCAGCGACGAGACGGGCCTCGGCATCGTGCCGGAGACGCAGTCCGGGCGGATGTTCCGCGACGAGCTGGGACGGCTCAACCAGCTTCTCGCCGCCGAGGCCGATGAGGTCACCCTCGTCGCCGCCGGGCGCGCCCTGACCCTGCCCGATTGAGCCGGGTGCCGGCCACCGGCCGGAGGCGCTGCTTACACTGCGATAACGATACGGGCCTCGGGTCGCGTTCTCGGCTAGCACGTAACGCCCCGGGACGGCTACCTTAAAGAAAGAAGAGGGGGTTTGCGGGGAGTCCGGATGACAGGCAGAAGCCCGTCAAGCGGCCGCCAGGACTGTTAAGTTCTTGCCTGCTGCCCCGCAAACGGACATGTGAATCGGAGGCAGAGTGGCCACGTGCTTCCGGGACGAGGTGAGAACGACATGACGCGCGTCGTTGTCGTCGGAGATCTCATGACCGACGCCGTCGCCCATGCGCATTACCCGCTGGCTCGCGGAAGCGACACGGCCGCCACGGTGTCGATGCACGGCGGCGGGTCCGGCGCCAACATCGCCGCCTGGCTGGCGGTGGACGGCACCGACGTGGCGTTCGTCGGCCGGCGCGGCGCCGACATCGCCGGGCGGAACCGCGACATGGAGCTGATGGGATACGGGGTCGACGCGCGGCTGGTGATGGATCCCGAACGCCCCACCGGAACCTGCGTGGTCATGGTGACCCACAAGGGCGAGCACACGATGCTGTCCGATCCCGGGGCCAACGCCGCCCTGTCCCCCGACGATCTGCCGCGCGACCTGTTCGCTCCCGGCAACCACATGCACGTCTCGGGCTACACGCTGCTCAGCGAGGGGGCCCGGCCCGCGGCGATGGCCGCGATCCAGTACAGCATCCGGGCTGGCATGTCGGTATCGGTCGATGCGGCGTCGTCCGCCCCGCTCGAGCGCGTCGGCGCCGAGCCGTTCCTCGAACTGAGCAACGGCGCCACGCTGCTGTTCGTGAACCTGGCGGAAGCGAAGGTGCTGACCGGCCGGGACGACGCCGAACAGGCCGCCCGGGTGCTCACCGCCTGGTATCCGCAGGTGGTGATCAAGATGGGCGCCGAGGGCGCGCTGTTCTACGCCAACGGCCGCCCGCCGGTCCGGGTCCCGCCGCCACCCGTGGACCGGATCCTCGACGGAACGGGAGCCGGTGACGCGTTCTGCGCCGGCTTCCTCGCACCGTGGCTGGACAAGAAGCCCCCCGGTGAGGCCCTCGCCAGCGGCTGCCGGCTGGCCGCCCACGCTCTGGGCCTCGTCGGCGCGCGCCCCGTTTTGTAGGGTGGGTGACTTTCTCGGCGGGCTGTTCTCGCTGGACGGGCGGGTTGCGCTGGTCACGGGGGGAAGCTCGGGGATCGGCCGGGGGATGGCTGACGCCCTCGCGCGGGCCGGGGCCCGCGTCGTCCTGGTCGCCCGCGGCGAGAACCGCCTGAAAGAGTCGGCCGCCACGCTGCACGAGGCGGGCTGCACCGCCGACTGGGTCAGCGCGGACCTCGGTGACCGTGACGCGGTGACCCGGGCCGCCGAAGCCGCGGCGGCGCCGTTCGGCGAGCCCGACATCCTGGTCAACTGCGCCGGCATCAACCTCCGCCCGCCGCTCGGCGAGCTGACCCCGGCCGAATGGGACCAGACGATGGCGGTCAACCTCACCGCGCCGTTCCTGCTGGGCCAGCGGTTCGGTCCCGCGATGGCGGCGCGCGGCTGGGGCCGGATCATCAACGTCACCTCCCAGCAGTCCCATCGCGCCTTCGGTCACAGCGGCGGCTACGGGGCCTCGAAGGCGGGGCTCGCGGCGCTGACCCGCTCCCAGTCGGAGGCGTGGGCCAGGCACGGGGTGTGCTGCAACGCGGTCTGCCCCGGCTTCGTCGCGACGCCGCTGACCGCCCCGGTCGCCAGCGACCCGGAGCGTTCGGCGGCCCTGGCCGCGCGCACGATGATCGGCCGCAACGGCGAGCCCGGTGATTTCGGCGGCGTCGCCGTATTCCTGGCCAGCCCGGCCAGCGCTTACATCACCGCCCAGACCATCTACGTAGACGGAGGCTTCTCCGCCACCTGACCCGCTACGCTATTTCGGCAAATGACTGATGAGCCTAGTTGCAGCTAGCCGGGATTCAGTCGGTGCCGTTAGCCGGAGATACAGACGACCGTTCGCAACAATGATCACGGAATCGCTTTCGGGTCATCATGGATAGGTCAGAGGTACTCGGTTCAGGGTGACAAGGGCGCCGGAGGGCGGGCAGTCATGAGTAAATGGCGCATCAGGTGGATACTCCTGAGGATGCACCTCGCCGTGTGCTGGCACGGCACCGGGGCACCACTGGTCGGCCACGTCCGGGCCCGCGACTTCCAGGCCGAGCGGGCATCAGTACCGGACGGCTTCTCCACCACCTGACCCCGCCACGCCGTCCTCGTTCGGCATATCTGGTCGGATCGGGCGGCACAATGGCGGACATGGCCCGACGTTCAACCACCCCGCCGCCTCCGCCGGACTTCGAAGAGAACATCGTCGACATCGACGTCGCGGAGGAGATGCGGGGCAGCTACCTCGAGTACGCCTACTCGACCATCTACCAGCGCGCGCTCCCGGACGCCCGGGACGGCCTCAAGCCGGTGCAGCGCCGGATCCTCTACCAGATGAACGAGATGGGCCTGCGGCCCGACCGGGGGCACGTCAAGTGCGCCCGGGTCGTCGGCGACGTCATGGGCCGGCTCCACCCGCACGGTGACGGCGCCATCTACGACGCCCTGGTCCGGCTGGCGCAGCCGTGGGTGATGCGGCTGCCGCTGGTCGATCCGCACGGCAACTTCGGCTCCCTCGGCGGCGAGGACCCGGCCGCGGCCATGCGGTACACCGAGGCCCGGCTGACCGCCGCGGCGATGGAGATGGTCGGCTCGATCGACGAGGACACCGTCGATTTCCGCCCGAACTACGACGGCCAGGAGAACGAGCCCGAGGTGCTCCCCTCCGCGCTGCCGAACCTGCTGGTCAACGGCGCCTCGGGGATCGCCGTCGGGATGGCGACGAACATGGCGCCGCACAACCTCGGCGAGGTGATCGCGGCGGTCAGGCACCTGATCAAGCACCCGGACGCGGACCTTGACGCCCTCATGCGCTTCGTACCGGGGCCCGACCTGCCGACCGGCGGGAAGATCGTCGGCCTGGAGGGCATCAGGGAGGCCTACGCCACCGGCCGCGGGATCTTCCGCACCCGCGCCACGTGCCGGATCGAGCAGATCACACCGCGGCGGACCGGGATCGTGGTCACCGAGCTGCCCTACGGGGTCGGTCCGGAGAAGGTCATCGCGCGGATGAAAGACCTGGTGCAGTCGAAGAAGCTCACCGGGATCAGCGACGTGAAGGACCTCACCGACCGGCACCGGGGCCTGCAGCTGGTCATCGAGGTCCGCAGCGGCTTCCACCCGGAGGCGGTGCTGGCCGAGCTGTACCGGCTGACGCCGATGGAGGAGACGTTCGGGATCAACAACGTGGCGCTGGTCGACGGGCAGCCCCGCGTCCTGGGCCTGCGTGACCTGCTGAGCATCTACGTCGATCACCGCATCGAGGTCGTGCGGCGGCGCAGCGAGTTCCGGCGCCGCAAGCGCGAGGACCGGCTGCACCTGGTCGACGGCCTGATGATCGCGCTGCTCGACATCGACGAGGTCATCGCCGTGATCAGGTCGAGCGACGACGCCGCGGCCGCCCGGCAGCGGCTGATGACGGTGTTCGAACTGTCCGAGATCCAGGCGTCCTACATCCTGGACACGCCGCTGCGGCGGCTGACCCGCTACGACCGGCTGGAGCTGGAGCGCGAGCGGGAGACGCTGCGGCGCGAGATCGCCGAGCTGACCGACATCCTGTCCAGTGACGAGAAGCTCCGCGCGGTCGTCTCCACCGAGCTGGCCGACATCGCCAAGCGGTTCGCCACGCCCCGGCGGACGGTGCTGCTGGAGGGCAGCGGCGTGGCACTGACGGCGGCGGTGCCGCTCGAGGTGGCCGACGACCCGTGCACGGTCCTGCTGTCCGCGACCGGCCTGCTGGCCCGGACCGCGCCGGGCAGTGGCGCCGGGGGCCCGGACACCCGCGCCGCCCACGACGTCATCGTCTCGGCCACGCCGGCCACCGCGCGGGGCACGATCGGCGCGGTGACGTCGGCCGGCCGGATGATCAAGCTCAGCGTGCTCGAGGTGCCTAACCTGCCGCCCAGCGCGAGCTTCCCCGGCCTGGCCGGCGGCAGCCCGGTCGGTGAGTTCGTCTCGCTGGAGGCGGGCGAGACGGTCGTGGCGGTCGCGTCGCTGGACGAGCCGATGGCCGGGCTCGCGCTCGGCACGGCCGGCGGTGTCGTCAAACGGGTGCTGCCCGATTACCCGCAGGCGCGGGACGAGTTCGAGATCATCGCGCTGAAAGACGGCGACCGGGTCGTCGGCGCGGCCCAGCTCACGAGCGAAGAGCAAGACCTGGTGTTCGTGGCCAGCGACGCCCAGCTGCTGCGCTTCCCCGCCTCGGCGGTCCGCCCGCAGGGCCGTTCGGCCGGCGGCATGGCGGGCATCCGGCTGACCCCGGGCGCCTCGGTGGTGTGGTTCGGCGCGGTCGACCCCGCCCCGCCGGCGGGCGCCGTGGTCGTCACGGTGGCCGGAAGCGCGGGTGCCCTGCCCGGCACGGCCGCCGGCACGGTCAAGGTCAGCCCGTACGGCGAGTTCCCGCCGAAGGGCCGCGCCACCGGGGGCGTGCGCTGCCACCGATTCCTCAAGGGCGAGGACACTTTGATCCTGGCCTGGGCCGGCACGGCGCCCGCGCTGGGGACGACCGAAGCTGGCGTGCCGGTCGACCTGCCCGGCGCGTTCGGCCACCGCGACGGTTCCGGGATCGGGCTCAGGCAGCCCCTCGCCGCCCTCGGCGGCACCGCCGCACCCAGCGATCGCGGGTTACGGACAGACGGGGCGAGGCTCCGACCGGCCGCGACCCCGGGCCCTGCGCCCGGGTGAGCGGCCGGTGTCACGGCGAGCACCACCGCGGGGCGTCGCGGGCCCAGGGGCAATACCGCTGTAGCCCTGAGTCGATCATGGTTGTGTCGTGGCGGCGGGCGGCCCACGATCGGCTGGTATAACGCCAAAGGTGCTGAGGCGAGCTGGGCCGCGATAGAAGAACCGGACATGGATGGCCGGCATCACCGGGCGCCACCACCTTAACCCGCCAGACGGTAAGGAAACAGTGACCTCCGGGATAGCCGTACACAGCCGTATATGGCAGCTATCGCGCTAGTATTCGAATAGAACTTAAGACGGCTAATCCTTTCGAACGGATGGTGGTGGCATGCCGGGGGTACCGGTTCCCGGGCGCGGGCGGGACGGCGACCCGCCGGGTGCCGCGCGGGGACCGGGTCCTGCCGGCGGACCGGGTCCTGCCTCGCGGGGCGGCGGCGGCGGGCGGCCGGCGGGTACGCGGCGTTCGAGCAGGGCCGCCCGCTGGATAGCGAAATAGCGTCGGCGGCGCTGGCCGTGGTCCTTGATGAGCTGGCCGGCGCGGACCGCCGCCCGGCCGCCGCCTCCGACGACGCGGTGCTCGGCATGCTGGGCGCCGCTCGACAAGCTGGTGCCGCTGGGCTGAGTCCTGGCGGCTGGGACTGGTCCGGGAGATGATCCGCCGCCGCCCGCAGCCCGGATATGAGGGCCGGGGGCCGGGCGGGCTGCCGGGCGCGTGGCAGCAGGGCCTGACCCAGGAGATCTCCGCCGAGCTGGCCATCTCCGCCCAGGCCGCCGGCAAGCTGATCGGCACCGGGTACGCGCTGGCCCGGCTGCCGGGCACCGCCGCCGCGCTGGACGCGGGGATCATCTGCGGGCTCAAGGCGTCGATCATCGCCGAGGTCACCGGCCCGCTCGATGACGCCCAGGCCCGCGAGGCCGACCGCCGCGCCGCCCCCAAGCTGCCCGGCAAGACCCCCGGCCAGGTCAGGGACCTGATCCGGCGGATCGTCATCGCGGTGGACCCCGAGGGGGCCCGGCGGCGGCGGGAGGACGCCCAGCGGGAACAGGCCCGGGTCGAGTTCTGGCAGGACGAGGTGACCGGGACCGCGAACCTGGCCGGGTTCGCCCTGCCCACCGACGAGGCACTGATCGCCAGCCAGCGGATCCAGGACCGGGCCCTGGCCTACAAGCAGGCCCGCATCTTCCCCGGCGCGACCATGGACCTGCTCCGCGTCCGCGCCTACATCGACCTCCTCCTCGCCCGCGACGCCCGCCAGACCACCCCCGCCGCACCCGCCGACGGCGCGCCTCCGGACGGTGCCTGCGAAGGCGAAGGCGGCCACGACGGTGGAGGGCCAGCCGCGGACAGCCCAGGACGGGCGACGGCCCGGCCGGCGGAGCGGCCCCGGCGGGCGGGACCCCGGCGGGCACCGCGAACAGCACCGCTGCCGGGCTGGCCGCCAGCGTCAACCTGACCATCCCCTTGGCCACCCTGCTGGGACTGGCGGACCGGCCCGGGCACCTGGCCGGGCTCGGCCCGATCGACCCGGCGCTGGCCCGGGACATGGCCGCCGCCGCCACCCGAAACGGCCGGTCGGCCTGGTGCGTGACCGTCACCAGCCAGGAAGGCCACGCGATCGGGCATGGCTGCGCCCGGCCCGCCCGCGGCCAACACGGCCCCCCACCCACGCCAGGCACCGGCGGCGCAGCCGGCCCCCGGGACGGGCCAGCCTTCAGCCCGCACGACGATCACGGCCCGCCCGGCGGATACGGCACCTGGACCCTCACCCTAGGCGGCAAGCAGCTCACCGTCAGCCCCGGCCCAATCCCGGTGACCGACTGTGACCACCGGTACGAGTCACCCGGCTACCAGCCCAGCCGCCTGCTCCGTCACCTGGTCCAGGTCCGCGACGGCACCTGCACCTTCCCGCCCTGCCGCCGGCCCGCCAACAGCTGCGACTTCGAGCACGCCACCCCCTACCACCAGGGCGGCCGCACCGACCTGTGCAACTGCGGCCCCAGATGCCGGCGCGACCACCAGGTCAAGCAGACCAACGGCTGGTCGGTCACCCAGGACCGGCCCGGATACCACGAATGGCGCACCCCAGCCGGCCGCCGCTACCTCAGCGGCCCCACCGAACACCCCGCCTAGCACCCGAAAGAATTCGGCCATCTAGACGAGCGCCTGGAAGCCGCGCTCTCCGCCCGCACCGGCAGCGAACTGGCCGCGCTGACCGCTGATCTGCAGCCGGTGGCCAGCCAGCTGAGCGGTGCCCCGGTCACCCTGCGAGTAGAGGTGGCCGACACGTCCCACGGCGGCAACGTCATAGCGCGGCTCCCGCGACGGACGCTCTCCCAATGGCTGCGCCGCAAACCCCGGCCGTACCAGCCACAGGCCCCCCACAGCGCTCCGTACGCATGACCGTGAAAGGGGCAAATCAGGCCAGGCGGCGCTCGGTGGCCCAGCGGGTCAGCTGGTGGCGGGTGGACAGCTGGAGTTTGCGCAGCACCGAGGAGACGTGGCTCTCGACCGTCTTGACCGAGATGAACAGCTCGCGGCCGATCTCCTTGTAGGTGTAGCCGCGGGCGATCAGCCGGAGCACCTCCCGCTCGCGCGGCGTGAGCTGGTCAAGCTCGGGGTCGAAGGACGGCCGGTCCTCGTCGGCCGGGGGCATCCCGGCGAAGGCGTCCAGCACGAACCCGGCCAGCATCGAGGAGAACACGGCGTCGCCCGCCGCCACCCGGCGCACCGCGTCGACCAGTTCGGCGGTGGAGATCGTCTTGGTCACGTAGCCGCGCGCGCCGGCCCGGATGGCGGCGATCACGTCCTCGGGCGCGTCCGAGGCGGACAGCGCGAGGAAGCGCACCTGCGGGTGCGCGGCCTTGACCGCGGCGACGACCGACTGGCCGCCGCCGCCCGGCAGGTGCACGTCGAGCAGGACGACGTCCGGCTGGCACGCGGCGATCCGGCTGATCGCGGGACCGACGTCGTCGGCCTCGCCCACCACCTCGACCTGGTCGCCGAGTTCGGACCGGACGCCGGCCCGGAACAGGCCGTGGTCGTCGACGATGAACACGCGCGGACGGCCGCCGCCCGGACGCGTCGCAGGCTGGCTCATGCCCGGCTCGGCTGGCGTTTCCCGGCGATGCGGGGCATCCGCAGGGACACTTCGGTGCCCTCGCCCGGGGCGCTGCGGACGGTCGCGGAACCGCCGCGGCGGGCCATCCGGGCCTGGACCGATTCGGCCAGGCCCTTGCGGTCACCAGGCACCGCCCCGGGATCGAATCCGCAGCCCCGGTCCCGTACGAACAGCGAGACCTCGCCCGGCTCCACCTCGGCGAAGAGCGCGACCACGGCGGCACCCGACCACTTGGCCGCGTTGACGGTCGCCTCGCGCGCGGCGGCCAGCAGTGCGTCGAGCCGGTCGTCGAGCTCGCAGTCCCCCACCGTGACCGCCTCGACCGTCACCCCGTGCCGGGCCTCCACCTCCTGCTGGATCAGCCGGACCCCGGCGGCCAGGGTCGTGACGGCCAGGTCCGGGCCCGAGCCGCGCACCGAGCCGGGCGTCACGCCGCCGAACAGCCACGAGCGCAGCTCACGCTCCTGGGCCCGGGCCAGCTGGGTGACCTGCTGGGGCTGGTCGGCGTTGCGCTGGATGAGGGCGAGCGTCTGGAGCACCGAGTCGTGGACGCGGGCCGCCATGTCGGCCCGTTCCTCGGCCCGCACCCGGGCCCGGCGCTCGACGACCAGGTCACGGGCGATCCGCAGCCACCACGGGCCCAGGATCACCGCGATCGCCGCGATGACCAGGATCAGGCCGCCCAGCGCGCGCAGCAACTGGGCGCCCTCGTTCCCGGACAGCAGGATGCCGAGACCGGCTCCGAGCATGACGATGCCGGCCAGCGCGCGCACGACGGTCGCCGACCGCCTGCTGTCCCCGGTTTCCTCGGTCAGGCCGAGCAGCGGCTCGGCCAGCCGCCGCATCGTCTCCTGCTCGTCCGCCGGGGCGTTTCTCCAGATCAGCACGATGCCGGCCACGCTGATGACCAGCGGCCAGCCCAGGTTGCCCAGCCAGCCGGCGCCGAGCGCGGAGACGATGATCAGCACGATGACCAGCGCCGACGCCAGGCCGGCGGCCAGCGCGATGCCCCGCCGGTCGGTCAGGGCCCGGCTCGCGATGTTGGTGTCCTCGCCGGCCATCGGCACCAGCAGCCAGGCCAGGACGTAGAGCGGCGCGCCGACGCTCAGCAGGGTGGCCAGGACGAACAGCAGCCGCACGACCATGACGTCCAGGCCGGTCCGCGTGGCCAGGCCGGCCGCCACCCCGCCGGCCAGGCGCTCCTCACGGCCGCGCCGCAGCGGCTGGCCGCTGGCGGGCCCGCGCGTCCATAGGGCCCCGGAGCGCCAGAAGCGCCGGCGCCCCGGGCGGCGCGGGTTCACCTGCATGCCGAGTGGTCCGTTCACATGCCCATCATCGCGCCACCGGCGTCCCCGGGGCTATGGGGGCAAACCCTGATCCGGCCCGGACAGCCTCAGGGTCGCGTGGCGGATCTTCCCGATACCCAGCCCGGGCGCCGCGGGACATGGTGGAGACATGAACGCAACGACCTCTCACCCGCAAGCCAGCGACCAGACCACGACGAGCCCGGAACCCGGTCTCCCCGCCCCGCAGCAGCCGCTGTACCGCCCCATCCAGGACCGGATGCTGGCCGGAGTCGCCTCCGGCGTGGCCCGCTACCTCGGCATCGACGCCACGATCGTGCGGGTCGTCCTGGCCGTGCTCACCGTCGTCGGCGGCGCCGGCATCCCGATCTATCTCGCCGGCTGGCTGCTGATCCCCGAAGAGGGCGCCTCGCAGTCGATCGCCAGCGACCTCATCCAGTCCGTGTTCCCCCGGTCGCGTTGACCAAGGAGGCCATGATGTCAGCGCCGCACAGCACCCCCTGGCTCCTGGCCGCGACCCGCCGCCGGGCCAGCTACGCCGACCTGCGAATCTCTGACGCCGAACGCGCCGAGGTCGCGGACCTCCTGTCCAAGCACTACGAGGATGGGCGGCTCGATCAGGCCGAGTTCAACCAGCGGCTCGATCAGGCGATGAAGGCCAGGACGTACAAGGACCTGAGCGGGCTGTTCGCCGACCTGCCGCCTGCCGGGGAGCCCGAAGGCCCGCACGGGCCCGACGCCCCCAGCCGCCTGCGCCTGGGGCGCTCGAACCACCGGATCCTGTTCCTGGTCCTCGTGGCCGTGGTCGCCGCCGTCGCCGGGCACGCCCTGGTCTGGGCGGTCACGCCCTGGTTCTGGATCGCGGTGGCCTGCGTGATCATCGTGGTCGCGACCCGGGCTCCGAAGAACACGCCGTGACCGTCCGGCAGCGGCCGCTGCCCAGGCGGGCGCGCTCGACGGGGGCCGCGCCCGCCGGCTAAACGGCGAGCATCTTCTGGATGGCTTGCCGGGTGACTCCCAGCTCGCGGGCGATGTCGGCCTGGGAGAAACCTTCGCCGATCAGGTCGCGAATCAGGTCGCGGCGCTCAGCGGCGAGCTGCTGAGCCAGCCGCGCGTGCTTCAGCGCCTCGGCCCGGACCTCTTCGAGGCGACGGAACGCCTCCCGGTGCGATGACACATCCGGGTTCTTTGCCAGTCCCCATCATGACAACCCCTGGTTGTCGATGTCAACCCCCGGTTGTCGGGAGCCGGGGGGGGGGAAAGTCCTTTTTGCGGGGGCGCCGGTCATCGGGGCACGGCGCCCCCGCAGTCTTGAGCCGCAGAAGCCTTCCGGGGAGGTCACAAAAAGGCCCGCGGCAGCCTACGCGCTAAGGGCGTGGTAGTGGCCGACGGTCAGTGCTGCGGCCGCTGGCCGCGTCGGCCAGGGCGGCCAGCAGCTCACGCGGGCCAGCCGTGGGCTGGTCGGCGAGTTGCCAGCCGCGGACCACCGCGAGCCCGTCCACGCCCGGATCGAATACCCCGCCGTGGAAGCACCCGGCGAGCGCCAGTGACTCTCAGGTCAGGGTGCTCGTCGGGCATCTGCGCCACGTAGGCGGCGGCATCGAGCAGAGACACAACACTGCGCGCGACACGCAGCGCGCTTGCCCCGGCGCAGTCCAGCCGCCACCATGCCTGGTCGCGGAGGAACCGGGAGATCATCAACTGTCTGTTCACGAAGAGTGATGTTAATCAAAACTCTGAGTGATGACTACCCCTTGACGTGCAAAAAAACAACGATGAAATTCGCTCCACAACGGGTCCACAGGGCCTCCACAAGAGGTCCACAGGAGCCTCCACAAGAGGTCCACAGAACCTGGGTGAGCGCGCCGGAAATTGGCGGTCATGTCAGCTGTCGTTCCCGGGCCCGGCCGGCCAGAAAAATTCTGCCCCGGATGCCGGCCTCCCGGGCGCGGCGGACGTAGCGAACGGGGCGAACGTGACCGATGGTGCGAATGTGGTTAGTGGGGCGAGCGTGGCGGGGTGGCGGGGCCGGCCGGGCGGGTAGGGCGCGGAGCGGGCGGGGCCGCGGAGCGGGCAGGGGGGCGGTCGCGGAGCGGGCAGGGGGGCCGCGGAGCGGGCGGGGCGCGGAGCGGGCGGGGCGCGGAGCGGGCGGGGTCGCGGGGCCGGGCGGGGTTCGGAGCGGGGGGGCGCGGCGGCGGATTGCGGCGGAGCGGCCGGGGAGCTCACGTACGCCGTGAAGGCCGGAAACGCCAGGCAGACCACCCCGACGGCGGCCACGCACGCCGCGCCGCCCGAGGCCAGCGCGATCCGCGGGGTGCTCAGGCTGGCCACCAGGCCGGCCCGCAGTTGCCCGGCCGACGGGCCGACGGCGTAGCTGAGCATCTCCACGCCAGCCATCCGGCCGCGCAGCGCGTCGGGGATGGTCTGGTTCCACAGCGTGTCCCGGAAGATCCCGCTCACCATGTCCGCCGCCCCGGCCACGACCAGGGCGGCCAGGGCCAGGCCGATGTCCGGGGCCAGGCCGAACGCGATCACCGCCAGTCCCCACGCGCCGGCCGCGACGGCGATCGCCAGCCCGTGCCGGCGCACCCGGGTCATCCAGCCGCTCATGACCGTGACGGCCACCGCGCCGACCGACGGGGCCGCGAACATCAGCCCCACCGCCCAGCTCGCGTGCAGTTCGACGGCCACGAACGGGAAGAGCGCGTTCGGGTAGGCCATCAACATCGCGGCCAGGTCGGCGAGATACGAGCCCAGCAGGTCCGGCCGGCCGCGCGCGTAGCGCAGGCCGTCCAGCAGGCCCCGCAGGCCCGGCACCGGCCCCCGTTCACCCGCTGGCGGAGCCGGCAGCGGGCGGAGCAGCAACAGCAGGCCGAACGAGGCGGCGAAGCTCGCCGTGTCCAGCGCGTAGACGAACAGCGGGCCCGGCCCGGCGGCCAGCACTCCGCCCAGCGCGCCGCCCACGATGATGCTGAGGCTCTGTGAGCTGGACAGCAGCGCCGCCGCCGCGGTCAGCCGGTCCCGGGTGACCACGCGCGGGATCGAGGCGTCCAGGGACGGCCGCTGCACCGCCGCGGCCGCGGTCATCAGGGCGGTGACCACGTACAGCGGCCACACCGGCGGCCGGGGCAGCGCCGAGTTGACCAGCAGCAGCACCGCGCAGCAGCCGAGCGCCGCCTCGCACCACCGGACGACCCGCCGGCGGTCGAGGCGGTCGGCCAGCACGCCGCCGTACAGGCCGAACACCACCAGCGGCACCAGTTCGGCCGCGCCGAGCAGGCCGACGGCGAACGCCGACCCGGTGAGCTGCTTGACCTGCACCACCAGCGCGACGTCGGTGGCCTGGGTGCCGAGCTGGGTCACGGTGCCACTGGCGAACAGGAGCCGGAAGTCCCGGACCCGGAGCGGGGACAGATCCATCCGCAGGCTGGCCCGGCTCATTCGTGTCCCCCCGGCGGCCGATGCTCCTTCTCAGGTGCCGACTCGATGCGGGCTGGCCGGGCACGCCCCCGTCCGGTCAGCCCGCGCCCCGGCCTGCCCAGCCTCCCCGGCCGGCCGAAGGCAGCGGGTCAGGTGTCGATACGGGACGGGTCCAGCTCGGCCGCGCCGGCCATGATGAAGTCGCGGCGCGGGGCGACCTCCGAGCCCATCAGCAGGCTGAACATCTCGCCCGCCGCCGCGGCGTCCTCGATCCGGATCCGCCGCAGCATGCGGCGCTGCGGATCCATGGTGGTCTCCGCCAGCTGGGAGGCGTCCATCTCGCCGAGGCCCTTGTACCGCTGCACCGGCTCCTTCCACCGCTGCCCGCGGCGCTCCAGGTCCAGCAGCATGCGCCGCAGCTCAGCGTCGGAGTAGGTGTAGGAGAACTTCTGCTGCCCCTTGCGCGGGCTGGACAGCTCCACGCGGTGCAGCGGCGGCACGGCGGCGAACACCCGGCCCGCATCGAGCAGCGGCCGCAGGTAGCGGTGGAACAGGGTCAGCAGCAGGGTGCGGATGTGGGCGCCGTCCACGTCCGCGTCGGCCATGAAGATGATCCGCTGGTAGCGGGCGGCGTCCAGGTCGAACGCCGACCCCGACCCGGCCCCGATCACCTGGATGATCGACGCGCACTCGGCGTTCTTCAGCATGTCGGCCAGCGACGCCTTCTGCACGTTGAGGATCTTGCCCCGGATCGGCAGCAGCGCCTGGAACTCCGAGTTCCGCGCGAGCTTGGCCGTGCCGAGCGCCGAGTCGCCCTCGACGATGAACAGCTCACTGCGGTCGTCCGCGGTGCGGCAGTCGACGAGCTTGGCCGGCAGCGAGGAACTGGCCAGGGCGGACTTGCGGCGCTGGTTCTCGCGGTGCTCACGGGCGGCCATCCGGGCCTTGGCCGCCGAGATGACCTTCTCCAGCAGCGTGCGGGACTGCTGCTTGCCGGCCCGGCCCTTGGCCTCGAAGAACGACTTCAGCCCGGCCGTCACCACCTGCGAGACGATCCGCGAGGCGGCCGGGGTGCCGAGCACCTCCTTGGTCTGCCCCTCGAACTGCGGCTCGGGGAGCCGGACCGTGACGATCGCGGTCATTCCCTCGAGCACGTCTTCCTTGGCCACGGCCTCGTCGCCGTTCTTCAGCAGCCGGGCCGCGCGGAGCTGGTCATTCACGGTACGGACCAGCGCGCGCTCGAAGCCGGACACGTGCGTGCCGCCGTGCGGGGTCGCGATCACGTTGACGAACGAGCGGGTGGCCGTGTCGTAGCCGTTGACCCACTGCACGGCCACGTCGACCTGGAGTTCGCGCTCGACCTCGGTCGGCGTCATGTGGCCCCGGTCGTCGAGCACCGGCACCGTCTCGGTGAAGCGGCCCGAGCCGACCAGGCGCAGCACATCGGTGACCGGCTCGCCGGCCGCCAGGTGCGAGCAGAACTCGCTGATGCCGCCGTCGAAACGGAACTCCGCCTCGCGGGTGCCCGCGGCGCTGGACGGCGGGGAACCACCGTCTCGTTCGGCATCATCATCGGGACCGGTCACACCGGACGACTGGCACGGGGCGGTCGTCCCGCACGCTGATGGCCAGGCCCGGCACGAGGTAGGCCGTCTGCCGGGCGCGTTCGGCCAGGCCGGTAAAGCTGAAGCGCGCGTCGCGCACGAAAACCTGCTTGTCGGGCCAGAACCGGATGCGGGAGCCGGTCACCTTCTTCGCGACGCGCCGGATCTTGCGCAGGCCGGCCCGCCGGGTGAAGCCCCCCTCCGGCCCGTCGCCGGCGAACTCGCCGGTGACGCCGCGGCGGAAGCTGGCCGCCCAGGTGTGGCCGTCCCGGTCGACCTCGACGTCCAGGCGGGAGGCCAGCGCGTTGACCACGGACGCCCCGACGCCGTGCAGGCCGCCCGAGGCGGTGTAGGAGCCCCCGCCGAACTTGCCGCCCGCGTGCAGCCGCGTCATCACCAGCTCGACGCCGGTGAGCTTGGTCTTCGGCTCCACGTCGACCGGGATGCCGCGGCCGTTGTCGCGCACCTCGGCCGACCCGTCGGCGTGCAGCACCACCTCGATCCGCGAGCAGTGGCCGCCCAGCGCCTCGTCCACCGCGTTGTCGAAGATCTCCCACAGGCAGTGCTGGAGGCCGCGGCCGTCGGTGGAGCCGATGTACATGCCGGGCCGCTTGCGGACCGCGTCCAGGCCCTCGAGAACGGAAAGATGCCGGGCGGTGTAGCCGTCGGTCTCGGCGGGCACCGCGGACGCGTTGGCAGCGGCGGCGGCAAGGGTGGTCACGGGTGACGGATCTCCTTCGCGCGGCGTGCTCCAGGCCCGGTTGGTCAACGGCGGCCTCATGGCAGCGTAGCCCGCCGGGACCGGTGCTGCCTCCCGGCCACGCCGCATCTGGAAATGCGCTGTATCCGGATTTGATCGGCAGTCCGCATTGCGCACGAATTAGCGCTATGCGAACATGGCCCGAATCAAACTTCGCCGGAGGCCACCGGAGGCCAGATGACAACGCAGAACGTCGCCGGAAACCAGGCCGTCGGGGCGGCCCAGGGACAGCGGCTGACCCGCGGCAGCCTGTTCGCGGCCTGCCTGGCGGTCGGCGTCGCCCAGGTGGCGCTGGCCATCCCCGCCGTGCTGAACGGACTGTTCCAGAAGGATCTCGGCACCACCTCGGCCCAGCTCACCTGGATCTCCGACGCCTTCCTGGTGCCGGTGACGCTGCTCGAGCTGACGTTCGGCGTGCTGGGTGACCTGTTCGGGCGCAAGCGGCTCCTGGTCGGCGGGGCGGTGCTGCTGGCGATCGGCGAGGCGGTGGCGCTGCTGACCCCGGGATCGGGCGCCTCGACCGGGTCGCGGGTCCTGATCCTGTGGATCAGCATGATCGTCGCGGGGGCGGGCGCCGCCGCGCTGATGCCGACCAGCCTGGCCATGGTCGCGGCCGGCACGCACACCGTCCGGCACCGCGCCCGGTCCGTCACCCTGTGGGCGGCCGCGCTGTCCGGCGGCAACATGCTGTCGCCGGTCCTCGGCGGCTGGCTGGCCGGATTCTCCTACGGCAGCGACCCGAACGCCAGCTGGCGCTGGGCCTTCCTGGCCGTCTGCCTGCTCGCGCTGATCAGCGCGGCCGTGTCGGTGGTCTTCGCCCGGAACTCCTCCTCCCCCGAAGGCCGCTCGCTGGACTGGCCCGGCCAGATCACGGTGGCCGTCGCCCTGTTCGCCCTGATGTTCGCGGTGATCCAGGGGCCGACCAGCGGCTGGGGCAGCGGCCAGGTCATCGGCGGGTTCATCGTGGCCTTCGTGTTCCTCGGCCTGTTCATCGCGGCCGAGCGCCGGTCACCGGCGCCGCTGCTGCGCCTGGACCTGTTCCGGAACCGCGCCTTCGCGATCGCCTCGATCGCCACGGTCGTCGGCATGTTCAGCTTCCTGGGCACCGCCTACGCGACCAGCATCCGGCTCACGGCGATCCAGAACTTCACCGCGCTCAAGGCCTCGATCGCGTTCCTGCTGTTCAACGGCATCGCCCTGCTGCTGATCCCGTTCACCTCGCGCGTGCTCGAGCGCTACAACCCCCGGTGGCCGCTGGGGGCGGGCTTCGCCCTCATCGGCGTGGGCGACCTGTGGACGGCGACCGTCCCGGTCACGCCGCAGTTGTCCCTGGCCCCGGTGATCGCGCCGTTCGCCCTGGTCGGCATCGGCTTCGCCCTGGCCGTGTCGTCGGTGACCGCCGTCCTGGTCGACACCACGGCGAACCGTCTGGCCGGCATGGTCAGCGGCGCCACGAACATGCTGCGTGACTTCGGCTTCACCCTCGGGCCCGCGGTGGTCGGGGCGATCGCGCTCAGCCGGGCCGCCGCGTCCATCCATGCCCGGCTGGCCACGGATCCGGCCCTGGCCCGCTCCCTGGCCGTCTTCAACGCGTCCCCGAAGTTCGCGCCCGCCGCCCAGCAGCCGGCCCTCCAGGCGGCGGTCGGCGCGGTGAACTCCGGGCCGCTCGGCGCGAACGCGGTCCCGGCCACCGTGGCCGTGGGGGGCAAGACGGTGCCGCTCAACCCGCTGAAGGACGTGGCGTTCCATGCACTGGGGCACGCCTACTCGATCGGCTACGTCGTCTGCGGCATCGCCGCTGTCGTCGCCGCGCTGCTAGTGACGCTGGCGCTCGGCGGCCGGGCCCGCGACACGGCACTTTCGCTGTCGGCGTACGCGACGCCCGGGAGGGAAGGCTGACGGGCAGGTACGTGTTGTGCTCTGCTGTAGGTACAGATACAGATCACGGAGCCAGCCGGATGGTAGAAGCCGGAGGCACGAGGCGAGGAAGGCGACGTTGACCGGAGCTCTAGCCCCCACCCAGCCCCTCACGGCTGCGGACGTGTGCGACCGCTGCGGCGCCCAGGCGTACGTCCGAGTAATGCTCCCGAACTCGGGGGAACTTCTGTTTTGCGCTCACCATGGCCGCGAGCACGCCGAGGCGCTCGCGAAGGTGGCCAGCGAGATCCAGGATGAAACTCAGCGGCTATCGGATTCCGAATCTTAACGGCTGCTGCCGGAGTCGCCAGCACCCGTTCCTGCCCGGTGACTGAGCCAGGGCATTGGGACCGCACGCCCGCGTAGGCCCACGGGCCAGCGCAGAGGGTCGGTGTGCGGGATACGTGAATAGGCCAGGGGCCGGGAATGAGCGAGATGCTCAGACCCGGCCCCTGGCCTATGTATGTCTGTCTCTAGTCGAGGTAGTCCCGCAGCACCTGGGACCGCGACGGGTGCCGAAGCTTGGACATGGTCTTCGACTCGATCTGGCGGATGCGCTCCCGCGTCACCCCGTAGACCTTGCCGATCTCGTCCAGCGTCTTCGGCTGGCCGTCGGTCAGCCCGAACCGCATGGACACCACGCCCGCCTCGCGCTCAGACAGCGTGTCGAGGACGGAGTGAAGCTGCTCCTGGAGCAGCGTGAAGCTCACCGCCTCGCCCGGCTGGATCGCCTCGGAGTCCTCGATCAGGTCACCGAATTCACTGTCGCCGTCCTCGCCGAGCGGCGTGTGCAGCGAGATCGGCTCCCGGCCGTACTTCTGGACCTCGATGACCTTCTCGGGGGTCATGTCGAGCTCGGCCGCGAGCTCTTCCGGTGTCGGCTCCCGACCCAGGTCCTGGAGCATCTGCCGCTGCACCCGGGCCAGCTTGTTGATGACCTCGACCATGTGCACCGGGATGCGGATCGTGCGGGCCTGGTCGGCCATGGCCCGGGTGATCGCCTGCCGGATCCACCAGGTGGCGTACGTCGAGAACTTGTAGCCCTTGGTGTAGTCGAACTTCTCGACCGCGCGGATCAGGCCCAGGTTGCCTTCCTGGATGAGGTCGAGGAAGAGCATGCCGCGGCCGGTGTAGCGCTTGGCCAGCGAGACGACCAGCCGCAGGTTGGCCTCGAGCAGGTGGTTCTTGGCCCGCCGGCCGTCCTCCGCGATCCAGTCCAGGTCGATGCGCTGGTCCGCGCTCAGCCGGAGGTCCTCGGCCAGCTTCTCCTCGGCGAACAGGCCCGCCTCGATGCGCTTGGCCAGTTCCACCTCTTGCTCGGCGTTGAGCAGCGGCACCTTGCCGATCTGCTTCAGGTAGTCCTTGACCGGGTCGGCGGTGGCGCCAGCCACCGCGACCTGCGCGGCCGGGAGGTCGTCATCGTCGTCGCCGAAGACGAAGGTCTCGTCGTCGCCTTCGCCGCCCTCGGTGGCCGGCTTCGCGGTCACGGTGACGGCCGCGACGGCCACTTCGGCTACGACTTCGGGCCCGTCGTCCTGCGCCTCGTCGGCGGGACTGGCGCCGTCCGGCTCCTCGGGCCCCTCGAGGGCCGTCGGTCCCGTCCGCCTCGTCGATCTCCACGACCGCGAGCGTCTCCACGTCGTCGGGGACGGCGAGGTCATCGAAGCTCTCCAGGTCGACCGCTTCATCCAGGCCGTCCGCGTCCTCGAGATCGACGACGGCGACTTCGCCCGGAAGGTCGGCACCCGGTGCTGACGGGCCGTCACCGGCCTCTCTCCCGTGGCCGTTCGCCGACCCTGATCCGCGTCGCTCCGCGGGAGCCCGCGTGTCTTGCCCCGACGACGTCCGGGAGCGCTTCCGCGCCGCGGAGTCAGCGCGCACCACCACGGTCACCCCTTCCTTCGCTGGATAGCAGCACACATGACCGCCGACGGCGGCCCGCATGCCGGACTGGCGACCGATAACGGCGCCTTTCCTTCGTGCTTATTGCGAGAATCGGGTCCTCCCGCGAGGGTCCGGATGCATGGACCATGCGTGGAAACAGGATCAGCGTTTCCGGTGAACTCGGAACTGACCCACCTGCCTCCCCACTCACACCACCATAGGTGGCAGGCGAGGATGACTTGTACATGACGATGCATGAATGCCAGTACCCGGGCGCCTGCTCCGTGGTCGCACACACTGGTGCGACGCACAGCGGCCGTGCACTATTCCCGTGATTCCCGTGGCGCCGTCATTCGCGGCCTTCCGGAGCACGTTCGGGGGCGTGGAGCACGAGCACGGTCACGTCATCGTCCTGCTCGTGACCGGCGAGCATCCCGTCAACCAAGTAATTCAGCAGCCGTTCCGGATGGCCGACCACGTCGGCGCGGGCGCGCGAGGCCACCGTGACCAGCTCGCGGAGCCCGGTGTCGAGCCCGCGGATGCGGTTCTCGACCAGCCCGTCGGAGTACAGCACCGCGGTCGACCCCGGCGGCAGCCGGAACGGATGCTGCTGCCGCGGGCTCGGCCAGCCCAGCGGCGTGCCAGCCTCGGTCTCGTCCAGGAACGGCTCACCGCCGCCGCCGAGCCGCAGGGTGGGCAGGTGCCCGGCGTTACCCATCAGCCCGTCGCCGGTCTGCGGGTCGACGACCATGTAGGCCACCGTCGTCACCTGCTCTTCCAGCTCGGTGGCGCTGAACAAGCGATCCAGGCCGGTCAGCACGGCCGCGGGCCGCGGGTCGGTCAGCGCGAGCGCGCGCAGCGCGTTACGGACCCGGCCCATCCCCGCGGCGGCGGTCAGCCCCTTGCCCATCACGTCGCCGACCGCGATGGCCACCCGCCGGTCCGGGAGGTAGAACGCGTCGTACCAGTCACCGCCGATCTCCATGTTCCTGGTGACCGGCAGGTACCGCGCCTCCATGACCAGGCCTTCCACGCTGGGCAGCTGGTCCGGGAGCAGGCTGCGCTGCAGCGTCTCCGCGGTCGTGTGCTCCCGCTCGTACATGGCGGCCCGTTCGACGGCCAGCGCGCACTGCCCGGCGAGCGCCTCGAGGAAGACCCGCTCCTCCTCAGTGATCTTCCGCGGCCGGCCGAAGGCGAACCGCAGCGCGCCGAGCGGGGCTCCCGCCGCGAGCAGCGGCAGCCCGACCCAGGACCGTTCGTCGGCGCCCGCGACCTTCTCCATCGGGAAGTCTTCGAGCATCTGGCGCAGCGTCTCGGTGTCCTCGACCAGGACCGGGCGCCGGGTGGCGATGGCCCGGGTCATCACGCCCGGGCTGTCCAGCAGGATGTCGCTGGTCGCGGCGGACTGCCCGGGCGGCATGCCGGCCGGGTTGACCACGCGCAGCCGGCCGCCGTCCAGCAGCGCCACCGCGGACCGCTGCGCGCCGATCGCGGTCCGGCCGACCTCCGTGATCACCTCGACGACCTGCTCGACGGTCAGCGCCTCGGCCAGCATCGACGTCGCCTGCTGAAGCCGCGCGGTGCGCAGCGCCGCCGCCGACAGCTGCTCGGTGAGCCGGCCGCGCATCTCCTCGGCCTCGCGCTGCCCGGTGACGTCGGTGCTCGCGCCGACCCACTCGACGATCTTCCCGTCCCGCTCGACCGGCACGGCCCGGACGTCGTAGTGCCGGTACGAGCCGGCCTTGGTCCGGACGCGGTAACGGTCGTCGAAGACCTTCGCGGACCGGACGCACTCGCGCCAGTCCCGCGCGACCCGATCGCGGTCTTCCGGGTGCACGGCGTCCAGCCAGCCGCGGCCCAGGTACTCCTCGACCGACTGGCCGGTGATCCACCGCCACTCGGGACAGTCCTCGGTGATGCCGCCGTCCGGGTCGGCGACCCAGACGACCTGCGCACCGCCCTGCACCAGCGACCGGTAGCGCTCCTCGCTGCGCCGGATGGCCTCTTCGGAAAGCTGCCGGCTCGTCACGTCGACCGCGATGAGCACGACTCCCGTAACGTGCCCGTGCTGGTCGCGCGAGGGGAACCAGGACAGCGCCCAGTGGGCCGGGGCCCGGACCGGCCCGGACAGCTCCGGGGCCTGGCCCGGAACGCCCGCCCGGGCCGGGATGACGACCTGGTCGGCCTCGAAGACCGGCTGCTCCTCCGCGAGGACCTTCCGGATGGCCGACTCGGCCCGGCCGGCGAGCGCGGGCGGCCACACCTGCGACGGCAGCCGCCCGATATGCTCTTCCGGGCCGTAGAGCCGGCCCATGGTGACGTTGACCCGCCGGAAGCGCAGGTCGGGCCCGAACAGCGCGAATCCGATCGGCGCCTCGCGCAGCAGCGTGTCAAGCAGCGCGGCGTCGGCGGTGTCCAGCTCGGACACCCGCGGCTGGGGCACGGACGTATCTGTGCTCACCGCGGGCACCGGCGCCCCGCGCAGGGACCGGCCATCGGCGGCTCCTTCCTGCTCCCTCGATGCTCACGAGTGCCAACGGCCCTGAGCGCGGTCACGGCTGGTGGGGTCGCGCCCGCGCCTCGCCGGTTTCCTGCATCGTCCCCGGACAGCTATCGGCACAGCGGCTATTCGCAGCAGTTATTCAGACAAGCGTGCCACATTCCCGGCACCGCTGCGGCCAGGTGACCATACCTGGTGCCAGTGATGGCGAGGTGACACATCGCGGACGCATCGGACACCGATCGCCGGCCCTGGCGTGGTGTCCGGTACTACAGCGGGCATTGCACCGTAGCGTAGCGTCCACGTGAATAGATCTGAGAGGCTATCTAAGTGAGTCCGCAGAGCCGACGACGCAGCCCACGTCCCGGCGGAGGCAGCGGCCCGGAACGGTCACCGGCGGCTGCCCCGCCTCCGAACGCCCTCTTCGACGAACTTCTGCGCGCGGCGCGCGAGCTTCTGGCCGTCCGCAGCCCGCTGGACGCGGAACTGATGGTCAGCGAACTGCTCGGCACCTGGTGGGGACAGCGCCGCGACAGCGCGCGCGGGGCGGATGTCGAGCGCCTGGTCGGTGAGGGGCTGGTCGACTACGCCGCCCGGCGCAGCAGCCCGGCCGCGCTCGCCCTGCTGTCCGGCATCGCCTGCCTGGGCACGCCGCGCCAGGCATCCAAGGCCGAGGAAGCGGCGCTGGAGCTGATGGACCGCGGCGTCCGCAGCCCCAACTGGGCCCAGCACCTGGGCGCGGTCACCGGATCTGAGTGCTACGTGAACAGCGACGCCTACGGCGACACCGACGAGGTCGTCTGCGTGTTCAGCTACGGCGGCGAGGAGCCGCACGCCCTGGTCATGGTGGTGGACTACAACGCCGACGGGATGATCCGGGACGGCTGGGTCACGTCCCAGGTGACCAAGCTCCTGGAACTGTGCCGGAAACCAGCGGGCGAGGGGCCCGGCTTCCGGCCGCTGGAAGCGCCGCTGGCCCGGCGCATGCTGGAGGCCGCGCTGGCCGAGACCGACGCGGCCGACAACCCTCCGGTCAGCGAGTCGTTCGCCTCGTATCACGCGTTCATCCGGGCCCGGATCCGGGCCCTGCCGCCGTCCCGGGGGCCGGCTGGCCCGGTGGGCCCGGGTGGCTCCAGCGCCAAGCGGCGCCCGTGGAGCAAGGACCGGCGGGCCATGCTCGCGGCCGAGTTCCTCGCCTCCGACGAGGCCGAGGACCTGTCCGACCGCAGCGCGGCCAGCCACTGCGCCGACCGGATCATCGACTACGGCTGCGACCAGGACTTCGGGCGGCCGTTGCGGATGAGCCCGGTCAAGGTCGAGACGTTCCTGCTGAGCTGGCTGCCGCGCAAGGTCGTGCTGTCGGCCGCCGAGCAGGAGGCGATGCCGCACGTGCTCGGGGCCTGGGTGCGGTGGGCGGGCCACCGCCGCGGCCTGGACGCCAAGGTGGTCAGCGAGACGCTCGACGCGGTGTTCAACGCGATGGGCCCGTTCAGCCGCGCCTACCGCGACCCGGCCGAATTCGGCCTGGACTCGGCGCTGGTCGCCCGGCTGCTGCCCGACGGCGACCTGGAGGCGCTGCCCCGGCGGGCCTTCGCGTTCCCGCTCCTGCACGGCCGCCACGGAGGCGTCGACCTGGGCACCCTCGATCCGGCCGACCCGGCTGACCGGCGCACGCTGCTCGCCGCCGACCACGACCCAGCCGGCGCGGACGACAGCGCCGAACGCCACCTCGAGCAGCACCTGGACCTGGCCGACCGGCTGTGGCGCGGCGATCCGCCCGGCCTGTGGGACGCCGCCCAGCGGCTTCTGGACGCCGACGAGGACCGGCACCTGGTACTGCACGCCCTGATGGACGTGATCGAGGCCTCCGGCGGCGACCGCGCGGCGCTCACCGCCGCGCTGCGGGACCTGGGCGCGGGGCCGGAGGATGACCGCTCCCACTGTCCCGCTGGTGCCTCCGGCACGGCCAAGCGGAGGCCCGCGAGGGGCAGTGACTGCCCAGCCGCTGACCATCGACCTCAACGCGGATCTGGGTGAGGGGTTCGGGGTCTGGCGGCTGGGTGACGACGACGCCCTGCTGGCCATCGTCACCAGCGCGAACATCGCGTGCGGGTTCCATGCGGGCGACCCGCTGACCTTGCGGCGCTGCTGCGCGGGCGCGGTGGCGCGCGGGGTGGCCATCGGCGCGCAGGTCTCGTACCGGGATCTGGCCGGGTTCGGGCGGCGGGAGATCGACGTGCCCGCGGAGGAACTGACCGCCGAGGTCCTCTACCAGATCGCCGCGCTGGACGGGATCGCCCGCGCCGCGGGCGGCCGGGTCGGCTACGTCAAGCCGCACGGCGCCCTGTACAACCGGATCGCCCGGGACCGGGTGCAGGCCGACGCGGTGGTCGCCGCGATCGCCGCCTACGACCGGAGCCTGCCGCTGCTCACCCTGCCGGGCAGCGTGGCCGGGCAGTCGGCGGCCGACGCGGGCCTGCCGGTGGCCGCCGAAGCCTTCGCCGACCGCGCCTACACCCGCGACGGCGCCCTGGTCTCCCGCCGGGAGCCGGGCTCGGTGCTCACCGACCCGGACGAAGTGGCCGAACGTGCGGTCACCATGGTCACCCGCGGCACGGTGGTCTCGGCCGACGGCCATGAGATAGCGGTGCGGCCCCAGTCCGTCTGCGTGCACGGCGACACGCCCGGAGCCGTCGAGCTGGCCCGGGCCGTCCGCAAGGGCCTGGAGACGGCCGGGGTGCGCCTCACGCCGTTCACATGACCGCCCAGGGCGCCCTGGGGGCCACCCCGGAGGGCACCCGGGAGGCCAGCCGGGAATACGTGCGGCCGGGGACGCGGCCCTGCTGGCTGAGGCCGGTGCCGGAGCACCCGTCCCGGCCCGGCTGGCCGCCGCCATTGCTGCCGAACGGATACGTGGTGTCAGCTGACATCATCCCCGGGGCCCATACGGTGCTGGTCGTCACCGAGCCGGGACGCTGTGACCTGGACGCGCTGACGCGCCGCGTCCGGCGGCTGGCCCAGGCCGACGCTGACCCGGCGGCCGATGGCCCGGCGGTGGCGGCGGGAGGACGTGGCCGAGATCCCGGTGCTGTACGACGGCCCGGACCTCGCCGAGGTGGCCGAGCTGACCGGCCTGACCGAAGACGAGGTCATCGCGAAGCATTCGGCCGCCGAATACCTGGTCGGCTGGCTGGGCTTCTCCCCCGGCTTCGCCTACCTGACCGGGCTGGATCCCGCGCTGCACGTGCCGCGCATGACCTCGCCCCGTACGACGGTCCCGGCCGGCTCGGTGGCCATCGCCGGCCCGGTCGCGGCCGTCTACCCGTCCTCGTCCCCGGGCGGGTGGCGGCTGCTCGGCCGCACGTCGGCCCGGATGTGGGACCCGGCCCGGGAGGAACCGGCCACCCTGCGGCCCGGGATGCGGGTCCGGTTCCGCCCGGTTGACGCGCTGGAGCCGGGGCCGGGAGCGCCGCCGGCCGCGCAGGCGACCCGCCGCACGAGGATCAGCCAGCGCAGGGGCCGACAGGCAGGCAGCAAGGACCGCAGCGGAAGCGCAGCGGGACCCAGCGGACGCACAGCGGGAGATCGAGGTCATACGCACCGGGCCGCTGGCGACCGTCCAGGACCTCGGCCGGCCCGGTTACGGCCACCTGGGGGTGCCGCGGTCGGGAGCGGCCGACGCGGCCAGCCTCCGCCTCGCCAACCGCCTGGTCGGCAATCCCGAGAACGCGGCCGGGGTCGAGATCACGCTCGGCGGCGCGGCGCTGCTGTTCCGCACGGCCGCGTGGGCGGCCGTCACCGGCGCGCCCGCCGAGGTCCGCCTCCGGGCCGGCCGCGGCGCCGGCCCGGAGGCGAACACCGGCGGGGATCACAGCGGGATGGGCGTGCCGTTCCCCGTCCCGGCCGGGACCGAGCTGACCGTCTCGGCGCCCGCCGCCGGACTGCGCAGTTACCTCGCGGTCCGGGGCGGCATCGACGTCCCCCCGGTGCTCGGCAGCCGCTCCTCCGACACGCTGTCCGGCCTCGGGCCCGCGCCGCTGCGTCCCGGCGACGTGCTGCCGCTCGGGAGCACGCCGGGCTGCGGCCCGATCGTCGCCGACGTGGCGCCGCTGGCCGGGTTTCCCCCGGGCCCCGCCGAGCTCCGGGTCGTCCCGGGCCCGCGGGACGACTGGTTCGTGGCCGGCGCCCTGGACGTCCTGCGCGGGGGCGAGTACGTGGTCACCGGCGCCAGCGACCGGTCGGGCCTGCGCTTGTCCGGCCCGTCCCTGCCGCGCGGCCGCGAGGGTGAGCTCCCGAGCGAGGGCATGGTGACCGGCGCCCTCCAGGTGCCGCCGGACGGCCTGCCGATCCTGTTCCTGGCCGACCACCCGGTCACCGGCGGCTATCCGGTCATCGCCGTCGTCGTTTCGGCCGACATCGGCCGCGCCGCCCAGCTCCGCCCCGGCGACAAGGTCCGCTTCCGCAGTGCCGGCCCGGCGGGCCGCCTCCCCGGAACCCCCCGCGCCGGTTTTCCATGATCATGTGATGTTTGTCGCCAAATACGACGTTTTCTTCACACGATCATGGAAGAGACTCAGCGTTCGCGCAGGGCGGCCAGGCCGGCGGAGCGGATAAGATTCAGTGCCGCGAGGAGGGCGACCACCGCTTCCAGCGCGTTGCCGAAGGTCCCCGAATAGACGTGCGCGACTAGGGCCCAGATGCTGCAGGCGAGTACGAACAGCCACGCCAGGACGGCAATGATCCCCGCCGCCCTCGAGCGGGGAACGAATTTCCACCATCGGTTGCGCGGCTGGTCCACGGCCATAGCTACTCCCGTTCACGAGGGGTCCACGGTTGCGAGCCCCAGCTTGTCCGAACGGGACGGGCGGTGACTTCGCCCAGAAGGCCGATTTCGGCGGCGTCGCCTCGGCCATCTGGCCGAGGCACAGACCAGTCCCGCGAGGGAGGCATGGCCGCATCCCACCCGGCAGTATCGGATCATGACGGTCCTCCGCAGGGGCTCAGCCACCCTGGCACCCGGGGCGCGGCCCTCGTGAGGTGGCCGTCGTGGACCGACCGGCGGGGGCCGCTGGCCGCCGAGGTCGCCGTGTTCGCCGCGCTGGTCGTGGCCGATACCGTCGTCGCCGTCCGCGGCGGCCTTCCGCACGGTGTTGGCCTGCACGGTGCTGGCCTGCACGGTGCTGGCCTGCACGGGGGGCTGACCGGGACGATCGCGACGGACCTCGGGCCCGGCGCGGGCCCGGCGGTGGCCGTGCTGGCGCTGCTGTGGCGGCGGTTCAGCGACCGGATCGCGCTGCTCGGCGGGTGCGCGGTGGCGATCTCCCTGCTGGGCATGGTCAGCGACGCGGCCGCGGCCCTGAGCGGCCAGCGGCTGCCGCTCCAGCTCGACGCGGCGGAGACGGCGGCGGTCGCCGTGCTGGTGGGCGCGGCCGCCCGCCGCCTGCCGGTCCGCAGCGGGGCGGCGCTGGCCGCGCTGGGCGGTGTGGTGATGGTCGCCGGGCCGGTGCTGTGCAACGGGGCGAGCCGGGCTGATTCGCTGATCGCGGTGGCGGCCGCCCTGGTCTGGGGCGGCGCGCTGGCGGTGGGCCTGCTGCTGCGGGACGCCGACGCCCGCCGGGACGCGGCGCTCACCGAGCTGCGCAGCGCCGAGCGGCTGCACCTGGCCCGCGATCTGCACGACCTCGTGGCGCACCACATCACCGGAGTGGTGGTGCGCGTACAGGCGGCCAGGACGATCAGCGCTCACCAGCAGCAGGCCGGCGGCGAACCGGGCCCGGGCGGCACGGACGCGCTGTTCGCCGAGATCGAGGCGGCCGGGGCGGAGGCCCTGGCCGCGATGCGCCGGCTGGTCCGCATGCTGCGCACCGACCCCGGCGAGGGGGCCAGCGCCCCGGCCACGATCGCCGACGCGGTGGCCAGCGCGGTCCCCGCGGACGGCAGGATCAGGGTCCGCGTGCCGGCGGCCGTGGCCGGCCTCCCGGTTCAGCCCGAGGTGGCCGGCACCGTGCAGCGGGTCGTCATGGAGGCACTGACCAACGCGCGGCGGCACGCCCCGTCAGCCAGCGAGGTCACGGTCGGCCTGCGCACCGGGGACGAGGCTGAGGGCGGCTGGCTCGTGGTCGATGTGGCCAACGACGGCGTGCCCGTCTCCCCGGCCGGTGAACGGCCGGGCTTCGGCCTGGTCGGCATGGCCGAGCGGGTCACGGCCCTCGGCGGGACCCTGCACGCGGGCCCGGAGCCCGGGCAGCGCTGGCTGGTCTCCGCGCGCCTCCCGATCGGTCCGCTGGTCCCGGCCGGCGCCTGGGCCCCCGGCGTGCCGCCAGAGCAGGCTTGAGCGCAGGCATGAGCGTACGGGTGCTCGTCGCCGACGACCAGGCCATGGTCCGCACCGGCTTCCGGCTGATCCTGGAGGCCGAACCGGGCCTTGAGGTGGTCGGCGAGGCGGCCGACGGGGAGGAGGCGGTGCGCCTGGCCCGTGAGCTGCGGCCCGACGTGACCCTGATGGACATCCGCATGCCGAAGATCGACGGGCTCCAGGCCACCCGGCTGCTGGCCGGGCCCGGGGCCGCCGAACCGCTGCGGGTCGTGGTGGTCACCACGTTCGACCTGGACGAGAACGTGCACGCCGCGCTGCGCGCGGGCGCGTGCGGTTTCCTGCTCAAGGACGCCGGGCCGCGCCTGCTGATCGAAGCCGTGCACGCCGCCGCGCACGGGGAGTCCCTGGTCTCGCCGTCGGTGACCGCCCGCCTGCTGGCCCACTTCGCCCAGGCCGCGGGCGGGTCCCGGCCGCCGTCCGAGCCGCTCACCGGGCGGGAACTGGACGTGGTCCGTGGCGTCGCGCGGGGCCGGACCAATGCGGAGATCGCCGAGGACCTGATCATCTCGCTGTCCACGGTCAAGACTCATCTGGCCGCCGCTCAGCGCAAGGTGAGCGCCCGCAACCGCACGGAGGTCGCCGTGTGGGCGTGGGAGAGCGGCACGGTCAGCTGACCAGGCCGCCCGGCACCCGGGTCTTCCGGGCCCGCACCACCACGGTCCCGGCCAGCATGTCCCCCAGCCGCTGGTGCCCGGGGCTGACGATCATCAGGATCAGCCCGGGCACGCCCCAGCCGAACCCGTCGACGAGCAGCAGAAGGGTCCGGATCAGGTAGGCGCGCAGCGGCGGGGCGGCACCGGTGGTGGTGACCACCCGCAGGCCGAGCCAGCGCATCGCCGGGGTCTGGCCCGCGTGCCGGTACGGCCACCAGGCGTCGAAGAACCACATCGCCGGGATGACCAGCACGAACAGGGTGGCCACCACGACGTACGTGAACGCCAGGAACGCCCGCCGGTTGCCGGTTGGCGCCAGCAGGCGGAAACACACCCCACCCACGGCGACCGCCGTGACGATGATCAGCAGCCGGTCCAGGACGAACTGGACGCAGCGGCGGCCGACAACCGCGGTGTCCCCGGGGAAGGTCGGCACGTAAGGGCCCGGGGCGGGTGGACCCGGGGTGGGACGGGGTGTCACCACGTGATCGTTCGGCTTAGGAGATGTCTGGATCTTCGGACTCCGTGGCGGTGGCGGACTCAGCAGGTGCTCCGGCGGCCGGCGCGGGGCCGCGTGCGGCGGCGGTCGCGGGCCCGGGAGCGGTTCGCGCCTCGGGCGCGGCTCCGTCCTCGGGCGCGGCGGCCGGGACGCTGACGTCCGGGAAGCCGAGCGCGCGGTCGGCGGCGAGTTCCGCGTAGGCGGCCCGCAGGTCGTCGGCGGTCACGGTGGTGAGGTCCTCGGCCGTCGCCGCCTCGCCCAGGCGGACCACGCGCATGTCCCGGTGGGCGCAGGCCCGCTCGAACAGGGACCGGGCGAACCGGCCGTTGCCCAGCTCGTCGATCTGCCGGGCCCGTGCGGCATGGTGGAAGATCTCGTCCAGCATCTGCACCGCGCCCGCGTCGAACGCGTCGCCGGCCTGCTCGGCCAGGAGCGTGGCGATGTCGGACAGGTCGTCGGCGGAGTAGCTGGGGAACTCGATCCGGGTGCCGAACCGCGAGGCCAGCCCCGGGTTGCTGCGCAGGAACCGGTTCATGTCCGCCGGGTAGCCGGCCAGGACGATGACCAGCCGGTCCCGGTCGTCCTCGGCCCGCTTCAGCAGGGTCTGGACGGCTTCGGCGCCGAACGCGTCGCCGCCGGAGTAGCCCTCGTTGTGCAGCGCGTACGCCTCGTCGATGAACAGGACCCCGCCGAGCGCGGAGTCGACCAGCTTGTTGGTCTTGATCGCCGTCGCGCCGAGGTGCTCCCCCACCAGGTCAGCCCGCTGCGCCTCGACGACTTCCGGGCGGACGAGCAGGCCGAGGGCGGCGAAGATGCGGCCCAGGATGCGCGCGACCGTCGTCTTGCCGGTGCCCGGCGGCCCCATGAACACGAAGTGCCGGGTCGGCGGCTGGCTGGTCAGGCCCTGCCGGTCCCGCAATTTGGCCACCCGCAACTGGGCCGCGATCGCCCGGACCTGCTGCTTGACCGGATCCAGGCCGATCAGCTCATCCAGCTCGGCCACCGCGCTCTCCAGCGTCGGCGTGTCGCTGTAACCCCGCAGCCGCGAGGTCAGCTCGGCGAAGGCCCGCTGCAGGTCACCGGGCTGGATCGTCACGAGGTCTTCCGGCTCCGGCTCGGCGCCGCCGGTCATGACCCGGACGTCGCGGGCCTGCCCCGCCTTCTCCAGGAAGCTCCGGATGAACCGCCCGTTGCCCAGCTCGTCGGTGAGCCGGCGGCGGCCCACATCCTCCAGCATCCGCCACAGCGCGGGCCGGGCGTCCACGTCCAGGACCTCGCTGCGCCGCTCCAGCAGCGCCTCGGCCAGGGCCAGCAGTTCGGCCGGAGAGTAGCTCGCGAACTTGATCCTGGTCGCGAACCGGGAGGCCAGGCCGGGGTTGGAGCCGAGGAACGTCTCCATCTGCTTCTCGTATCCGGCCAGGATGATGATCAGGTTCTCGCGATCGTCCTCGGCCCGCTTCAGCAGGGCCTGGACGGCCTCGATGCCGAACCGGTCGCTCTGCCCGTCTCCCTCGTTCACCAGGCTGTAGGCCTCGTCGATGAACAGCACGCCGCCCAGCGCCGAATCGATCAGGTCGTTGGTCTTGATCGCCGTCGCGCCGAGGTACTCCCCGACCAGGTCCGCGCGGTGGGCTTCCACGACCGTCGGTTTTTCCAGCAGGCCGAAGGCATAGAAGATCTTGGCTACGACCCGGGCGACCGTGGTCTTGCCCGTGCCCGGGGGCCCCAGGAAGACGAAGTGGCGCATCGGCTTCTCGGTGACGACGCCGGCGATGGCCCGCCGGCGCGCCGCCTCGATCGAGGCCGCGATCGACCGGACCTGCTCCTTGACCGGGGCGAGGCCGATCATCTTGTCCAGCTCGGCCATGGCCTCGGCCACCGAGATGTCCGGCAGCGCCTCGATGACGGGCTCCCGGGCCGGCTGGTCCCCGTGCGGCGCCGCGGACGCCTGCGCGCGGACGCCGTACCCGGCGTGCGGCGGGACCGGCACGCCCGGCCCCGCCGGCCCGGGGACGGTGCCACGAGCCGTGTCGGTGCCGTACAGGTGGGCTTGCTGCGAGCCCTTGGCCAGCCGCCAGACCAGCACGATGCAGCCGACCAGCCAGGCCGCGGCGATCCCGATGAAGGGCTCGGCGGGCCAGCCGCGCAGCGCGGCCACCCCGATCGGGATGGACCACGCCAGGGCCAAGGCCACGGTCCGGCACGGAATGTGCACCCGGGCCAGCGGGCCCGCGTGCGCGACGGCGGCGATGACAAACGGCAGGATGAGCAGCAGGTAGAGCCAGTGGCTGCCGGTTCCCGCCAGACCGGCCGCGACCAGCCCCCAGACGGCGACCGACAGCGACGCGATGAGGCTGCGGCGTCCCTTGATGACCGCGTAGACCGCATAGCCCATCGCGGCCAGCAGGACAATCCCGAGCTCCGGTATGCAAAGAATGACGACCAGGGCGACGAGAGCGATCTTCAGGGGCAGCGGGGCGCCCCGGAATAGGTCACGCGCGCGGGCGAGCCGACTGGTAAAGGCCGGCGCCGCGGGCTTAGCTCCATCGTTTGGCAGCATCTCGCTTCCTCGCACCTAGCCCCCTGTATAGCGCATCACCCGCCGTTCACGTCAGCACACGGACGGATACGGGGGGTGAAATTCATGACGTGCCCATCCACGGTCAGGTAGAGGAATCCACAATTGCTCCGACCATGATGGACCCCGCCGCCGTCAGCACGTCAAGTGCGTCCTATGCCGGCCCACGGTAAAGATCTTGGGGCCGGCCCGCTCGGCGAGCGTCATTTTTCCGGGATGACGAGGCATTTGACACCGTTTACCCGGTTCGCCGGCCGTGCGGCGGAACCGGGTCTCAGACGCGCCGGGCCAGGTCAATTTCGTCGCGCAGCGGAATGCCGAAGTCGCCGATCCTCGGGATCTCCGGTTTGTCGAGCCGGGCCCGGTCAACCGCGCCGGGCCGCAGCGCCACCAGTCGCAGCCCGCGCCGCTGGTAGAAGCGGAGCGCGTCGAGGTTGTCGTTCGTGGTGGTCAGCCGGATCTCATGGCAGCGCTGCTGCCGCGCGTCGGTGGCGGCCGCCTCCATCAGGAGCGTGCCGACGCCGGCCCGGCGCTCGAGCGCGTTCAGCGTGACGATCTCCATGACCCCGTTGGACACGTGGTAGGTGAGCAGCCCGGCCAGCCGGCCAGCCCGCTCGGCGATCAGTCCTGGCAGGTCGGCGGGCCGGAACACGGTGCCGTGGACGACCTGCAACGTGGAGCCCCAGAGTTCCGTCATGAGCCAGGCGATCGTCGGGCGGTCACCTTCCCCGACTGGCCTGACCCGGATCTCCGGCTGTTGCACCTCGCCCATTATGCCGGGGGTCCGGGACGAGTACGGCCGGGCCGCCGGGGGTACGGGAGGGCCCATGGCATCCCAGAGTTCAGACCCTGACGAAGAGGGCATCCGCCGGGACCGTCACGTGCATGGCGGCATGCCGGAGAAGTACCTCGACGACGACGAGCTCGCCCACGAGGCGGAAGACGAGCGGGTGGAGGCGGGGCTCGACCCGTACAACCCCGAACGACGTCCCGCCGGCCACCGATACCCCGCCGCTCGACACCGACATCCGCGACACCGAGCAGTACCAGGAGGAGCGGGCCGAAATCCGGCGGGAAGAAGACAAGGACGAACTCCTGGTCGAAGGCGAGCGAGAGGAGTTCCCGCCCACCCGCTACGACGAGTAACGGCGCCTCGGGCCCAGCACTTCGATCTTGCATTGCGGCGGATCAAACACCACCATTACCGCAAAGCAGGTCGGCGGTGCGGAGGATGCATGACCGAAACCGAGGGCTACATCGAGGTCGACGGCGGGCGGGTCTGGTACCGGTCGGTCGGGCCGGACGGCGGGGGCGGCGGGACGCCACTGCTGTGCCTGCACGGCGGGCCCGGCTTCACCCACTACTACCTGGAACCGCTGGAGGCGCTGGCCGACCGGCGCCAGGTGATCTTCTACGACCAGCTGGGCTGCGGCCGCTCCGACCGGCCCGATGACCCCCGGCTATGGACCGTCGAGCGTTTCGTCGAGGAACTCGCCCAGGTGCGCGCCGCGCTCGGGCTCGACCGGCTGCACCTGTTCGGCAGTTCGTGGGGCGGCATGCTGGCCATGCAGTACGTGCTGGACCGCCGCCCGGAGCTGGAGAGCCTGATCCTGTGCGGCAGCCCGGCCAGCATGATCCGGTGGGTCAAGGACTGCGACGAGCTGCTGGCGGCGCAGCCGGCCGAGGTGCGCAAGGTCATCCGCGAGCACGAGGAGGCGGGGTTCACCGCCTGCCCGGAGTACCAGTCGGCCATCCTCGGCTTCTACCGGGAGCACGTCTGCCGCCTCAGCCCGTGGCCGGCTGGCCTGGAGCGCTCGTTCGCCGAGGCCGGCTACCACGTGTACAACACGATGAACGGCCCGAGCGAGTTCACCGTGACCGGGACGCTCAAGACCTGGGACATCATGGACCGGCTGGGAGAGATCGGGGTGCCCGCCCTGCTGGTCGGCGGGCGTTATGACGAATGCACGCCCGGCCACCTGAAGGAGATGCACCAGCGCATAACCGGGTCGCAGCTCGCCATCATCGAGGACGCGTCGCACCTGTGCTTCGCCGAGCAGCCGGAAGTGTTCAACGACCTGGTGAACGCGTTCCTGGCCGCCCGGGACGCGGACTGACGAGCCGCCCTGGCCCAGCTTGGCGGTGCGGGCGACGATGTCGGCTTCGAGGACCCGCCGGCGCCGTGGCCAGTAGGGCCGCACCGTCTCGGTCCACACCCACTCCAGCAGGTCGGCGGCGCGTTCCGGCAGATCGGCCGGCGCAGGGCGCAGGCAGCGGCCCCCGAGCGCCACGGCCAGGTCGGCGTGCGCGGCCTCGGCCGGGATCCGGCGGACGCGGGCCAGTTCCTCGCCGACCGGTTCGCCGTCCCACGGCGTGGGGGTGAAGAGATCCGCGATCCAGTGCGGCCAGTGGCGCCGGGACGAGCAGGGCGGCCACCGGGTCCGCGGCCAGCCGTTCACGGATAGGCGGCGCGGTGGGCTGGCGAGCCATTCGCGTTCGCCCGGGTGCGTCGGGTACCCCGGTCCAGGACGATCAGGCTGGCGGTGGTCTCGGCCAGGGCGGAGAGCACGAACCGGCTCTCCGCCAGCGTGTCCGCGCTGACCCGCCACCAGCCCATGGTTTCGCCTCCCCGCGAAACAATAATCGGCCCGCCCCGGCCGGCCAAGACTTCGTTCATGCGTACCTACCGCGAGCTTTTCCGGGCGCCGGAGTTCGCGCCGCTGTTCGTGACCTGGTCAGTGCAGGTCGCGGCGCAGACCGCGACCGGGCTGGCGCTGGGCACGCTGATCTACATGACGACCGGCTCGCCGCTGCTGTCCGCCCTGGCCATGTTCGGCCCGTCGCTCGCCCAGGCGGTCGGCGCGGCCGCGCTGCTGTCGGCGGCCGACCGGCTGCCGCCACGCGCCGCCTGGCCGCCGTTGCCTGGCCTCGGGCCTGGGCGCGGCGGCCGTGGCGATCCCCGGGCTTCCCGTTGGGCCGACTTCGCCATCGTGATGAGTCTGGGGATGGTCGCCTCGGTCGGCGGCGGAGTGCTGTACGGGCTGCTCAACGAGATCCTCCCCCGGGAGGATTACCTGCTCGGCCGCTCCGTACTCAACATGGCGGTCGGCGTCATGCAGATGTGCGGGTTCGCGGTCGGCGGCGTCCTGGTGGCGGCCCTGTCACCGCGCGGCACGCTGCTCACCGGCGCGGCCCTGTACCTGACCGCCGCGGTGACGCCTGGCTCGGTCTGAGCCGCCGGCCGCGCGGGCCCCCGGACGGCCGTCGAGTCGCCCAGACGTGGCGGAACAACGCGCGGCTGTGGTCCAGCACCGCCCGCCGCTACGTCTATCTCGCCCTCTGGGTGCCCAACGGGCTGATCGTCGGCTGCGAATCGCTGTTCATTCCGTACGCGCCCCGGCACGCGGGAGTGCTCTTCGCCTTCGCCGCGCTCGGAATGCTGGCCGGAGACACGGTGACCGGCCGGTTCGTCCCGCGCCGGTGGCGGGAGTGGCTCAGCGCCCCGTTGCGCCTGCTGCTCGCCGCGCCATACCTGATTTTCGTCCTGCACCCGGCGCTGCCTCTCGCGGCGGCGGCGGTGGTACTCGCCTCGTTCGGATATTCGGCCGGTCTCCTGCTCCAGCAGCGCCTGATGGCCCTGACCCAGACGAACTGAGTGGCCACGCCCTCGGGCTGCATTCCTCCGGCATGCTCACCATGCAGGGCGTCGGCGCCGCGCTGGCCGGGGCCGTGGCCCAGTGGACCTCCGCCGGCGCGGCCATGACGGTGATGGCGGCGGCCTCGGTCGACGGTCACGGTGGCCCTGGCCCCGGGCCTGCGGGCCGGGCGGCCCGCCGCGGGCGGCGACTGGGACACGCCGTCAGCGACGACGTTCAGCCACCCGGTGACCCCCCGGTGCAGACCCTGCGCTGGGAAGGCGCTGCCGCATCTCCAGGTGAGCTCAGAGTGACCGCCGTCCTACGAGCTCGCGGGCATCGGAGCCACATAGCCGGGTGATCGCACAGCACACTCCCATCCACGGCCAGATGCGCCGCCGGGAGCAAGAGGCGGCGACGACATCACACATGCATGATGGCGATCCGCTGCGCCTTCGGCCGTCCTGGTTCTTCGACGAGCCTGCTCAGATCGTCCGGGTCGCTGGTCAGCAACACCAGCGGGCGTTCCAGCTCAAGCGCCGTGGCCGCGACGACAGCGTCGATGGCACACCGGTGACCGGCGAGCCCAGTAGATCCCAGCAGCTCACCTGCACGACGCGCGATCGCAGACGTCACCGGTATCACCGACACCCTGGACAGAACCTGATGAACGGGGGCGTCGCGTGGGCCACCACGCAGTACCTCGGTTAAGGTCAGGGCGCTGACCGCGACCTTGGCCCGCCTGTCCAGGGCGGCCTTCAGATGAGCTCGCGCGCGCGGGTCACCGGCCGCCAGCTTGGCGAGTCCCTCACTGTCGAGAACCAAAGTTCCGCCAGCGGCTATTCGGCGTCCGGCCACGCCGCCCTCGCCTCGGCCAGGAACTCCTCGGGCACCGGCCCATGCTCGGCCGTGAGCAAATCCGACAGCTCAGCAAGCAGATCTAGTTCCAACTGACGGGTAACGGCCTCAGTCACGTACTGGCTGAACTTGCCCCGGCCGACACGCCGCTGGACCGCTGCCGTGAGATCCTCGGGCAGCGACACGCTCACCTTGCGGGCCGGACCAGTAGGCGTGAACTTCGACGGTTCCTCACGCCCCTCCGCGTGGATCGGCTCAGCACTCATATCATCATGCTACCAGTGGTAGCAAGTTGGCCGCCGCTAAGCTGTTTCAGACCCGGCGCAGGACGGCGACCACCTTGCCGACAATGACCGCCTCGTCGCCCAGGATCGGGGTGTAGGCGGGGTTGTGCGGTATCAGCCAGACGTGACCGTCGGACCGCTTGAGGGTCTTGACCGTGCCTTCGACCTCAACGCCGTCGATCGTGGCCGCCACGATGTCGCCGTTCTCGACGTCCGTCTCCCGGCGGACGACCACCCAGTCGCCGTCGGCGATCGCGGCGTTGATCATCGAGTCGCCGACGACCTTGAGCACGATGAGCTCGCCGTCGCCGACCAGCTGCCTGGGCAGGGGGAACGGTCTTCGAACAACTCCTGGGCCAGGATCGGGCCGCCCGCTGCGATACGCCCGACGACCGGCACGCGGGCGACTTGCTGCCCTTCGGTGTCGCTCCGCGCCTGATCGGCTGGTTCGGGGATGTCCGGGTCAGTGAGCGGCCGGACCACGGCCGTCCGCGGGCGCCCAACGCCGCGGCTCAGGTATCCCTTCTTCTCCAGCGTCGATAGCTGGTGCGAGACACTCGACGTGCTGGCCAGGCCGGCCGCCTCGCCGATTTCCCGCAAGGTGGGCGGGTAGCCGCAGCGCTGCATGGAGTCCTCGATGGCGTCGATGATCATGCGCTGGCGCGGGGTAAGGCCCGGGCCGGTCATGTCAGACAGCTCCGCACTTCCCATCGTCAGCCCTCCGGCCAGTGGCGGTTGTCAGTACGTTACCTTAGCAGCGTCATAGAGCTTTATCAAATGCTGAGTTCGATCAATACCGCACGTGATGGCCCCGGGCAAATGGCGGCTAGCTCGGTCTGGGGCCCCGGCAACGTCTTGCTCGAACCCTGCGATCTGCGGCGCGACCAGCCCTACCTGCGCGACTCTCTATACCGCGGACTCGCCCGTTCGCCGGGTGAGCCCGTACTACCCTCGGCCAGCTGATCCCCGGAAGGAACTGAGGATGAACATCGCCATCATCGCCACCGGCAACAATTGAGAGGTGCAGTATTCGCAACGAGGCGACACGCCTACAGCAGTCCGTGCTGGCGCGCGTAGCCGGGAAACTCGGCCCCCGTGCAAGGCAGCCTCAGTCCTGTTACCCGCAGCGCGTCGACCAGGTTCCCCGCAGCGGGTTCCGATAGTTTGCCGTCCCGGCAGACGCCTGCGAGCAGCCATATGGTGCCGTGGACGTTTAGACCGTACGTTCGGGCGAGGCGCACAGCCTCTTGATCGTCGGTAATGGCTGTCGCGGAATGAAGCTCGGCTACCGCGAACACACTTGCTTCCCCTCGATCACGCTCGCCAGAACCGATGCGGCTCACCCATAGTGCGAAAAGCCCGATCTCGTCAAGGGTGTCCAGTTGCGCGACGTTAAGCCAATCACCTGTGTCCACGTCCGTCAGTTCAGGATGGGCGACGGCTCCCTGGTTCAGTTCCTCAAGCACCACCTGAGTCGTCCAACATTCTTTGTCGACCAGAAGATCACGGAGAACGTCCAGCCGTTCCGCCCGGCCGAAGTGGATCAAGCACATCGCATCGAGTACCCAGACTGGGCTGACGGCGTCCGGCTGCTCGGTCACGGTTCGACATCTGCCTCGGCACCCGTGGGTAGATCGGCGGCGGTGATCTGCCCGTGCATAAGCTCAACGGCCCTCGTGGCGGTGAGCGCGCCCTTTCTCCATGCCTCCATGACGGCATGCGCGTAGCGGGGTGGAACCCGTATGGCTTCAAGATCCGGTTGCGGTGCCCACCCCACGGCTTCCATGAACTCGCTTCGAGTGGGGGGCGAACGTCCCCAGTCACGACGGGCCTGCGCGCTGAGAACCCCGGCTTGGGCAGCCTGCCTGATGGCCAACGACCACGAAGTCCGGTAGCGGGCCGCGAGCCCGATGAGCTGATCCCGGCCTATGGCCTCCGATGCACCGCGCTCCTCCGTGAGGACCTGCGATGGGAGCAGAAGTTCCGCCGCGAACGCGTCAAGCAGCGCCTCCCGGTCAGCGCGCGATGCGTGAACCCCGAGATCGCTGGAGTACTCATCACCGATCACGAGGTGGCCGAGTTCGTGGGCGGCGGTAGCACGGCGGCGGCCTGGATCGCCTTCGAGGCTCGCGACCGCGACCGCGACATCGCCTTCGACCACCGACGCGCCTTCCCCGGGAATATCAGCGACAAGGACATACTGGCCAGCACGCTCACACAGGTCTACTAGCGATTCGATGGCATCCAGACCCAGGCCCAGTTGTTCCCGGACCCACAGCGCAAGATCCCGGGCAGCGTCCCGAGAGTCCACCGCCGCCTCAGCCGTCAAGAGAGATCCTGGCTGCAGCACGCCTAGCTCGACAAGCTGTTGCACCTCATGCAGCCAGGCCACCAGGGCCAGGTCCAGGCGCCCGGACTCCCTCGCCACTTCAGTGTCGGCGTCTTCGGTCACGGCACTGGCGCGATGTGACAGGACCACGGGCATGGGCCGGAGGAGGAAGTCCACCGGCACCTGAAGCGCGGACGACAGCCTGATCAGCTCCATCGCGTCTATCCGGCGGTCCCCGGACTCGATCTTCACGATCATCGTCCGTTCCAGGCCTGCCCGGGCACCAAGTTCCTCCTGGGTAAGGCCAGCAGCCAGGCGAGCCGCTCGCACACGCTCGCCGACATCCGCCCACTCGACGCCACCACTCATAGTTCGATAATCGCACATCGCCCCGGAGATTGTGTAACGGAGTGGCCGCCGACGGCTGGGCCCCTCGCAGGCGCACGCCGAGCGAACCATCGACGTCTCTGAAGCCTCAACGCCTCGAATGGGGACCCGTCACCTTCAGGGCCGCCGAACAGGTGGAGCACGCCTGTCGCTGTCAGGTGCGAGACTGGCCATACGACCAAGCCGTACACAATGGCATCAGACTGATCGATCGAGCGGCAGTTGCTGCTACCTGCGAGGATTAAACGCTATCGGTGATCGAAATGCACTTGCGGGGCGAAGTGGCGGACACTGGGATCCTGGCTCGCCCATCCAGGTTCTGCTGACAGGCCTCTGGCCGTAAGGCAAAGGCGTGCCGAATACCGACAATAACTGGGATCTCATTCATCGTCAGATAGTGCTGAAGCGCTCTGCTACGGCACTGCTGCGACCTAATCGAGAGGGCTCCGTGCTGCGACTCACTTTTCGCCGACGCCTCGTCCTTACTCCCAGGACCAGCCACCCCGGGCAGCGAGAGACGGAACTGGCGCGGCAACTGGCATTCCAAGACCTCGGCACGGACATCAGACCGGGCCGGAACCGAGTACGCGTCCTCATTGAGATAACTGACGACAGTGATGAGATCGCGCTCGCTACCGCAGCGTTCCGAAGCAGGGGCTGGGCCTCCCGGCCGCTTGATGATAGCGAGATCCATGGACAGCCACCCGCGAACCGGACCTGGCTGCTGCTTGAAGTCAGACTCCCCGGCTTCGCGATGTCCCCAGTTAGGACGGCCGCGCGACAAGTCGACCAGGTCATCAAGAAATTCCATCTTGGTGCGCGGGCTTGGCGGGCCGAGGTCGTCAGGTTCCCACGTGAGCAGGTAAACACCTACTTCGTCGATGACGCTACCCCGGAGTGGCTGGCGAGACACCGGATGCTCGCACGGGCAGTGCGGCCGTTCGGTATACCGCGGACGACAGGGCTAATCAACGTCCCGACTGCGGTCCCGGAATCCGAGGTTCGCGAGATGCTGGCACTCGTCGACCTGGGGCAGCCTTTCGACCCGACTCGAAGTTCTATCCGGCCCGCGATCGCCGGGAGATCAGCAGACGGCAAGCGAGTCGTCGCCGAGATGCCCCCCTTGCGGTCCAGTCTCATGGGAGCGGCAGGAATAGTCGTGGCTGGACTGTCTGGCATAGCAATGGGCTGGACCTTACGCTGGTGGAAAGTGATTCCTATGGTGGCCTGCGCCGCAGCGTTGGTACCATTCGTGTACGGTCGACCGCTCAATCAGCCATTGCCGCGCCGCCTTTGCATGGCAGCTGGCTGGGCGCTGCTCTTCGTGGCCGCTGGCGAATATCTTGCAAAAAATGCGCCTAATCATAGCCCTGTGCTTCCGGTCGCGTTCGCTGCCGGCCTCGGGGTAGCTGCCTTCATCATTTGCGGACTGGTGCTCGCGCTGCGGGACTCCTGGGTCACCAGGCAGGTGACGTGGGCGATCACGTTCGCCGTTCCTATCTTCGCGTCGCTGGCGCTCTGGCTCGGCGGGACCTATGACGCGGAATACGTCGGCCGGTTCAGCATCCCCGGCGGCGCGGTTCCCATGCCAACACTTTACCGGGTGGCAATCGCTTCCAAATCGGCACTTATCGGGCTGGGATTCGTCCTTCTCTTCATCGCGATTCTCGGGTGGGCACGATTCTTCCACGGGCTTGACGACACGCTGCGCTGGCTGCCGCTGCTTATGGCAGCCCTGGTATCGGCGGTCTACCTTCTCACGGCCCTTGTGCTAGGGCTCAGCAGTGTCGAGGGTGCCGCGAGCGGTGCGGCGGCACGGGCCAGTGCGGGGCGGCAGCCTGCCGGGTACTTCGGCATACAGGGAACGCTTGAGTGCGTCCGACCGGTGACCGCTTCGATCCCCGCATACAACGGCCCGCTGCCGACGAACCGGCCCCTGCTGTCATTCGGCACCACCAACGACTATCTCTGGGTCTGGGATCCGGCATCGAACCGGTCCATCGGCGTCCCGCTAGACGACGTGTCCGTCACCCCTGCCGCGGGCACCCCTGCCCGCTGCAGATAGCAAGCATGGCGGCACTGCCGAAACAGGCAGCGCCGCCGCTCACTCGTAGACTTGCGATATCGGAGCGGCCGTTCACGCTTCCCAGGTTGAGGTTGGCACATCGGGTTAACGGCTAATTGAACACGCCAACTATGTATTTCCGCCAGCACCGCGATGGACCTTGAAACGCCCCAGAAGCCACAGGCAAGTTGCATCGCATTCACCAGGTTCAGGGCACGAGACGGTCATGCGCGTAGCGAAGGCGAATCCGCTGCGCGCATGACCAGAAACTTTCGTGCCCACTTCGTTCGTAATCAGCTGCAGCCGCTGGTGGAGCCGCAGCCTTCGCAGACGTAGCAGCTTCCGGCGGGGCGCATCTTCGTGCCGCAGGTGAGGCAGAGCGGCGCGTCGGCGGTGCGGCCCTGGTGCGACTCGAGCAGCTCGGTTGAGCTGCGCGGCTCATACCGGGTCGCCTCGGGTGCCGTCGGCTGCGGCCTTGGCTGGCGGCTCGTCGTGGTCCGGGAGGACCGGCTCGACGGCCGCCGACTGGGCCAGTTCCTCGGGGTCGACCTCTTCCGTGAGTGGGCTGGGGTCCTCCCCGGCCAGCTGGGCGGCGCGCTCGGAGGCCGAAAGGATGCCGAGCTCCGCGCGCTGGTCGTACGGCAGGTGGTCCAGGGCCAGGCGACGGAAGATGTAGTCCATCACCGAGCTGGCGATCCGGACGTCCGGGTCGTCGGTGAGCCCGGCCGGCTCGAAGCGCATGTTGGTGAACTTGCCGACGTAGGACTCCAGCGGGATGCCGTACTGCAGGCCGACCGAGATGGCCATCGAGAAGGCGTCCATCACGCCGGCGAGCGTGGAGCCCTGCTTGCCCAGCTTGAGGAACACCTCGCCCACGCCGTCGTCCGGGTAGCTGGAGGCGGTCATGTAGCCTTCGGCGCCCGCGACCGAGAACCTCGTCACGGTGGCGGGACGCTGCCGTGGCAGCCTCCTGCGGACCGGCCGGTGCTCATGCGGCTGCTCGGCGTCCGGCTTGGCCGCCGCGTCGGCCTCCTGCGCCGCGGGCTTCTTCCTGGCGTCCGAGAGCGGCTGGCCGACCTTGCAGTTGTCGCGGTAGATCGCCAGCGCCTTGAGGCCCAGCTTCCAGCCCTCGATGTAGATCTTCTCGATGTCCTCGACCGTCGCACTCTCCGGCATGTTCACGGTCTTGCTGACCGCCCCGCTCAGGTGCGGCTGGACCGCGGCGATCATCCGGACATGGCCCATGGGGCTGATCGCGCGCTCCCCCATCGCGCAGTCGAACACCTCGTAGTGCTCGGGCCGCAGAACCGGGGCGTCCACCACGTGGCCATGCTCGGCGATGTACTCGGTGATCGCTTCGACCTGCTCCGGCTGGTAGCCGAGGTTCTTCAGGGCCCGCGGCACGGTCTGGTTGACGATCTGCATCGAGCCGCCGCCGACGAGCTTCTTGAACTTCTTCAGGGCGAGGTCGGGCTCGATCCCCGTGGTGTCGCAGTCCATCATCAGCCCGATGGTCCCGGTCGGCGCCAGGAGGCTCGCCTGCGCGTTCCGGTACCCGTTGGCCTCGCCGAGGCTCAGGCAGGCCTGCCAGGCGGCGTTGGCCGCGGCGAGGAGCTCCCGGTCCATCGCGCCCACCGTCCGGACCCGATCGCTGGCGTCGGCGTGCTTGCGCATGACCCGCTTGTGCCCGGCCGCGTTGCGGCCGTAGCCGTCGTACGTGCCCACCACTGCGGCCAGCTCCGCGGAGCGCTTGTAGGCCGTGCCGGTCATGAGCGACGTGATGGCCGCCGCGATCGCCCGGCCGCCGTCCGAGTCGTAGGCATGCCCGGTCGCCATCAGCAGCGCGCCGAGGTTGGCGTAGCCGATGCCGAGCTGGCGGTAGGCCCGCGTCGTCTCGGCGATCTTCTCGGTCGGGAAGTCGGCGAAGCAGATGGAAATGTCCATCGCGGTGATGACGAGCTCGGTGATCTGCCGGAAGCGCTCCACGTCGAACGTGTCGTCGTCGCGCAGGAACTTCAGCAGGTTGATGCTCGCCAGGTTGCAGGACGAGTTGTCCAGGTGGACGTACTCCGAGCAGGGGTTGCTCGCGGTGATCCGGCCGGACTCGGGGCAGGTGTGCCAGTCGTTGATGGTGCCGTCGTACTGGATGCCCGGGTCGGCGCACTCCCAGGCCGCCTCGGCCATCTTCCGCATCAGCTTCTTGGCGTCGACGCGCTCGATCACCTCGCCGGTGCGCCGGCCAAGCAGGCTGAACTGGCTTCCATCCTCCACGGCCCGCATGAACTCGTCCGAGACCCGCACGGAGTTGTTCGCGTTCTGATACTGGACGCTAACGATGTCCTTGCCGCCGAGATCCATGTCGAACCCGGCGTCACGCAGGACGCGCACCTTCTTTTCCTCGCGCGCCTTGGTCTCGATGAACTCCTCGACGTCCGGGTGGTCGACGTCGATGACCACCATCTTCGCCGCCCGGCGCGTGGCGCCGCCCGACTTGATGGTGCCGGCCGAGGCGTCGGCTCCGCGCATGAAGGAGACGGGGCCGCTGGCCGTACCGCCCGAGGAGAGCAGTTCCTTGCTGGAACGCAGCCGGGACAGGTTCACGCCCGCGCCGGACCCGCCCTTGAAGATCAGGCCCTCTTCCCGGTACCACTCCAGGATCGAGTCCATGGTGTCGTCGACGGCCAGGATGAAGCACGCGGAGACCTGCTGCGGGGACGGCGTCCCGACGTTGAACCAGACCGGCGAGTTGAAGCTGAACACCTGGTGGATCAGGGCGTACTTGAGCTCGTGCTCGAAGATCTCGGCGTCGGCGTCCGAGGCGAAGTACCCGTGCTTCCGGCCGGCCGCCACGTACGTGCCGACCACCCGGTCGACAAGCTGCTTGAGGCTCCACTCCCGCTGCGGCGTCCCCACCGCGCCGCGGAAGTACTTGGTCGTGACGATATTGGCCGCATTAATGGACCAGAAGTCGGGGAACTCGACGCCGCGCTGCTCGAAGTTCACCGTGCCATCGCGCCAGTTCGTCATGACGACGTCGCGGCGTTCCCACGTCACCTCGTCATAGGGATGCACGCCTTCGGTCGTGTGGATCCGGCCGATCCTCAGTCCCTTGCGCGTGTTCTTTCCCCGGGGAGTAGCGGACCCGCTCACCGTCTCCGTCATGCCAAAGCCCCCTTCTGCGGTCCCACCCGGACCGCTCGTGCCCTTCTGGGCCTTTTCCAGCGAATTAACTGCCGTTGATAGATCCAGCCCGGTTTCACCGGACCTTTTCCGGAGCCGGCTCCTCCTCCGCCTGCATGGCGGTGTGCGATGTGTCCTGGTGCGCCATCCGCAGCGCTTCTATCTCCTTCTCGAAGTCCGCGAGGGACTCGAAGCCCCGGTAGACAGAGGCGAAGCGCAGGTAAGCGACCTCATCCAGCTCACGTAGCGGGCCGAGGATGGCCAGGCCGACCTCGTGCGAGGGGATCTCGGCACAGCCCCGGGACCTCATCGTGTCCTCGACACGCTGGGCCAGGACGGCCAGCTGATCCTCGTCGACCGGGCGTCCCTGGCAGGCGCGGCGGACTCCCCGAACGATCTTGTCCCTGACGAACGGCTCGGTGACCCCGCTCCGCTTGGCCACCATGAGGATGACCGTCTCCTGTGTGGTAAAACGCCGGCCGCACTCAGGACATGCCCGGCGGCGGCGGATTGCCGCGCCGTCATCGGCGGTGCGGCTGTCGATCACCCGGCTGTCCGGGTGCCTGCAGAACGGACAGTGCACCCGATCACACCCCCTCAGCAGCGAAACCCGTCTAGCACTCCCTTAACGGGAACACAACCTGTTGATAAAACACATCGATGTAACTACTAGATGTTGTGGTTACCGTAGTCCACTGCGGCGGGGCTCGCAAGTCCCGGGCGGCCGCATCGCGAAACTGCTGGCCGCAAAGCGCTTGGCGCGCCGGCCCGGCGTGTCGCGGCGGGTCGCAGCGTGATCGGAGCAGCTCGGCGCGCCGGCGTGTCGCGAGATGGCGGCGTAACCAGAGCAGCTCGGCGCGCCGGCGTGCCAGGAGACCGGGCGTGGCCAGAGCGGCTCAGTGCGCGGGCCTGTCGCGCGGGCCTGTCGCGCCGGGTCGGCGTGTCGGGTCGCGCCGCGGTTGGATCGCGGACGGGTCGTGCCGCGAGCCGCGAGCCTATCCCCGTGGCACCCACAGGCGCTGCCCCGGTGCGATGTCCGGCCCGGTGAGCCGGTTGACCTGGAGCATCTCCTGCACGATGGTCTGCGTGTCGGCGCCCGGATCAGCGCTCTTGGCTATCGACCACAGCGTGTCGCCCGGCTGGACGACGATCCTCTCGGCTCCTCCCGCGGCCCCGTGTGACGAGGCGGCACCGCTCGTGGCCTGGGCCGCGGTCGCGCCGGCCACACACAGGCCGCCCGCCACCAGCGTGGCCAGGACCGCGGCCACCACGCGGCCGCGCCGGGTCAGCCGCACCGGACGAGGCGAGGCGGCGCTCGGCCGGTGCTTCGCTCCGTGAATGGCGCCGGGCCGCGGCCGAACGGCATGTACCGGCCGGGCGGTCCCTGAATCGCCCGGCTCTTCCCCGCTTCCCGGCTCCAGCCACGACGGCAGCTCGGGAAGGGTGTCGTCCCGGACGGCCCATACCCGTCGCATCACCGTTTCGACATCCGCAGGTACGGCTTCCGGCGACGGCATCTCTACCGGCAGTGCGCTCATGCCGACCTCCTCATCAAACGTCCATTCGATAGCTTGTCAGTTCGATCGTATACCTGTTCGATCGAACGAACCTACGACAACTTTGTACCGTGAGGGTCTGACATTTTTGCGGCACGTCGAACAGATGTTTGAGATCCGGAAGCAGAACCGCTAGCCTCGGGTCCAGATGGGCAACAAATCCAGGATCGGAAGGTCGTCTGATGGACAACGGCAAAACGGACATCGGCGCAGCGGGCGGGCCAGCTAGTTCCGGCGAGGCCCCGAGGCCGAAAGGAAGACCCGGGCGCAAGCCGAAGGGCAGCGTTCCGACCGTCGTTCCGGTCACGCCGGACAAGCCGGAGCCAGGCCATGTGCTCACCTGGCGGCAGCGCAAGGTGCTCCAGGTCATCCGCGAGTCGGTGCAGAAGCGCGGCTACCCGCCGTCGATGCGTGAGATCGGCGAGGCGGTCGGCCTGACGAGCACGTCGAGTGTCTCCTACCAGCTTTCGACGTTGCAGGCGAAGGGATACCTGCACCGGGACGCGGGGCGCCCGCGGACGGTGGAGGTAAGGCTTCCCGGCCACCCGGCGGTCCGCCCGGACCTGGAGCCCGATGAGGACGAAAGCGCCGAGGAGACACTGAGCTCCATCGACATCCCCTCGCAGGAAGCCGCGTACGTCCCGCTCGTCGGGCGCATCGCCGCTGGTGGCCCGATCCTGGCCGAAGAGAGGGTGGAGGACGTCTTCCCGCTGCCGAAGCAACTGGTCGGCGAGGGAACGCATTTCCTGCTCAAGGTGGCCGGTGATTCGATGATCAACGCCGCGATCGCCGACGGGGACTGGGTGGTTATCCGCCAGCAGCCGGAGGCCCAGAACGGGGAAATCGTCGCGGCCATGGTCGAAGGCGAAGGACCTGAAGGTGCGGCGACGGTCAAGACCTTCAAGAAGAGCGACGGGCACGTCTGGCTGATCCCGCACAACCCCGCCTTCACCCCGATCCTGGGTGACGAGGCCACCATCCTCGGGAAGGTCGTGGCCGTACTCCGGCGCGTCTAGCCGAACGGGCGCGTCCAGGAGCGTGCTCCCGTCGCCGGACGAGGAACATCCTCGCGCCGCCGTCGCCAGCCGGGCCCTCCCCCGATGCATGGTCGCCGTGCCGCATTAGCGCGTCCGCACGGCGCGGCGCCCATGCATACCGCCCGGCCGCGTACGGCCGGTAGCGCACCGGCCGACGCGCGCTACCGGCGCGCTGAGCCCGGAGCCGCCAGGTCAGCCCGCGACCACGTTGACCAGCTTGGGCGCGCGCACGATGACCTTCCGGACGGACTGGCCGCCCAGCGCGCGGACCACGCCCGGCGCGGCCAGCGCCAGCTCGCGCAGTTCGTCCTCGCTGATGTCCGGGGGGACGTCCAGCCGGTCGCGGACCTTGCCGTTCACCTGAACGACGGAGGTGACCGAATCCTCGACCAGCAGGGCCGGGTCAACCGCCGGCCATCCCGCCTTGGCCACCGGCGCCTGGTGGCCCAGCAGGTCCCAGCACTCCTCGGCCGTGTACGGGGCGAACAGCGACAGGAGCACGGTCAGCACCTCCGCGGCCTCACGGACCGCCGGGTCGCCGGCGCCAGGCCCCGCGTCGATCGTCCGGCGCGCCGCGTTTACCAGCTCCATCAGCCGGGCCACCGCGACATTCAGCCGGTGCGACTCCACCAGCCGGGTGACCTCGTCGATCGTGTGATGGGTGACCCGGCGGAGCCCGATGTCACCGGCCGGCGTCGTTCCGCCGGGCGCGGCGGTCCGGGGCCGGGCGCCGGGCCGCGGCTACGTCGTCAGCCACCCGCCACGCGCGGCCCAGGAATTTGACCATCGCCTCGGGCCGGACATCGGCCCAGTCGATGTCGTCTTCGGGCGGGCTGGCGAAGATCATCGTCAGCCGGATGGCGTCCACGCCGTGGGCGGCCAGCTGCTCGCCCAGGTCAACACCGTTGCCCAGCGACTTCGACATCGCCTTGCCGCCGTTGATGACCTGGCCCTGGTTCAGCAGGCGGGTGAACGGCTCGCGGAAGTCGATCATGCCCATGTCGTACAGCACCTTGATGAAGAACCGGCTGTACAGCAGGTGCAGGATGGCGTGCTCGACACCGCCGACGTACAGGTCGACCGGCGCCCACCGGCGCACGTCGTCGGTGTTGAACGGCCCCTCCTGGTAATGCGGCGAGCAGTACCGCAGGAAGTACCAGGCCGAGTCGACGAAGGTGTCCATGGTGTCCGTGTCGCGCTTCGCCGGCTCGCCGCACTTGGGGCACGGAACGTTCACCCAGTCGGTGGCGGCCGCCAGCGGCGACACGCCCCTGGGCACCAGGTCCTGGCCGCGCAGATCCGGCAGAACGACCGGCAGCTCATCCTCCGGCACCGGAACCTCGCCACAGGACGGGCAGTGCACGATCGGGATGGGCGTGCCCCAGAACCGCTGCCTGGACACCAGCCAGTCGCGCAGCCGGTAGCTGACGGCCGCCTCGCCCAGGTTCTTTTCGGCCAGGATCTGGATGATCTTCGCGATCGCGGCCGCCTTGTCCAGCCCGTTCAGCGGCCCGGAGTTGATCAGCTCGCCGTCACCGGCCGTCGCGATGCCGGTCTCGGCCGGATCCGGCTGCCCCGTGTCCACCACGACCCGGATCGGCAGCCCGAAGGTCCGCGCGAAGTCCAGGTCGCGCTGGTCGTGGGCGGGAACGGCCATGATCGCCCCGGTCCCGTAGTCGGGCAGCACGTAATCCGCCGCCCACACCGGGATGCGCTCGTCGTTGACCGGGTTGATGGCATACGTGCCCAGGAAGACGCCGGTCTTCGGCCGGCTCGGTGTCCTGCCGTTCGATGTCGGTCAGCTTGCGGACCTCGGTGACGTAGTCGTGCAGCTCGCCCACCCGGTCGGGCGCGCACAGCTCCTCGGCCAGCGGCGAGTCGGCGGCGACCACGAAGAACGTCGCGCCAAACAGGGTGTCGGGCCGGGTGGTGAACACGGTCACCGGCTCCTCGCGGCCCTCGACCGCGAAGTGCACCTCGGCGCCCTCGGAACGGCCGATCCAGTTGCGCTGCATCAGCAGAACACGCTCGGGCCAGCGCCCCTCCAGCTCCGCGGCGTCGGCCAGCAGCTGGTCAGCGTAGGAGGTGATCTTGAAATACCACTGGGTCAGCGTCCGCCGGACCACTTCGGTCCCGCACCGCTCGCACCGGCCGTTGATGACCTGCTCGTTGGCCAGGACGGTCTGGTCCTTCGGGCACCAGTTGACGTAACCATCCTTGCGGTAGGCCAGCCCTCGCTCGTAGAACCGCAGGAACAGCCACTGGTTCCACTGGTAGTAGTCCGGGTCGCAGGTCGCCAGCCGCCGCGACCAGTCAAAGGACACCGCGTACCGGCGGAACGATTCGGCCTGGGTCTCGATGTTCGCGTACGTCCAGTCGGCGGGATGGGCGTTGTTCCTGATCGCCGCGTTCTCGGCCGGCAGCCCGAACGCGTCCCAGCCGATCGGGTGCAGCACGTTGCGCCCCAGCTGGAACCAGTACCGGGCGATGGCGTCGCCGATCGCGTACGCCTCGGCGTGGCCCATGTGCAGGTCACCCGACGGGTAGGGGAACATGTCCACGAGGTAGGCGCGCTCACGGGGGTCCGCCGGATCGTCGCTGGCCCGGAACGGGTCCAGCTCCGCCCAGCGTTCCTGCCACTTCTCCTGGATCAGGCGTGGGTCGTAGCGCTGCGCCGCCTCGGCGCTCTCCGCCGCTGTCATGGTTTCCTCACACTGTTTGGTCCGGCCTCATGCGTGTAACAAATTTGCCGTTGCTATTGAAGCCCCGTGCAATGAAAAGGCCCCTCGCTCACGAGGGGCAGCCACGCCGACGGTGGTTCGATCGGCGTGGCTAGGCAAGAAGCAGCCGGACTGCACGCATGGGCTCAGGATAGCGCATGCGGGCCTGCACTGCCGGGGCGGCGGCAGGACCGGGGCGGTCACCGCCGAGGGCTGCCTGACCACGGCGAACGCGCGGCCCCGTACGTACCCGAAGCGGGGCGGGAGACGACCACTTGCCGTACACGTTCCGATAACGCTCCTGCGGCGGTCCGGAAACATTGGTCGCGCATGATGGGCGACATGATCGCTGACAACCTACGCACCGCACCGGCCGAGCCGCGGCGGATCGCGCTGGTCGCCCACGATGATAAGAAGCAAGATCTCATGGAATGGGCTGAATATAACCGCGACATTCTCGCGGATCATGAACTATACGCAACCGGCACCACGGGCCGGCTCATCGCTACGCAACTGGACGTGGATGTCACCTGTTTCCAGAGCGGGCCACTCGGCGGCGATCAGCAGATCGGTGCCCTGATCGCAACGGGCGGGCTCGACCTTCTCGTGTTCTTCTGGGACCCGCTCAGCGCGCAACCGCATGACACCGACGTGAAGGCGCTGGTAAGGATCGCCGTCGTCTGGAATATCCCCGTCGCCTGCAACCGCGCCAGTGCCGATTACCTCATCTCGTCTCCCCTGCTCACTCAGCAATATCCGCCGCGCCAGCTGGCGCCCACCGGAACGTGATGACACACGCATAAGAGGGTCCCTCGGTATTCGGGTCGAGTTTTCCGCACCATCTGCGGAAAACTCGACCCGACCCATCAATCGCCGCCCCAGGGGGCCCCGGCGCTCCGCCCTTGGCGCGCCACGCCGGCGGCCGCCCTGCTGTCCGGGGCGCACACCACGGCGAACCCATCTCCGGCGCACCCCCGGCCCTCGGGACCCACGCGGCGCGGGTCGCCCCGCGCCGGCTCTCCGGCGGGCATATAGCGGACATTATGTGGCAGAAATGAATTTAGACCGGGAATCGGTACGCCGGCTAAGGGTCCTTGACCGCCGATATCCGCGCTCAATAAGGTGAGTGCGACAGGCCACCGGCCCCCGCTACTCAGACGGTCGGCTGTCGCCAAGCGCTTAATTGCGGCGCTCGCCATGCTCTGCTGCCAGTGGGCAAACACGCCTCAAGCCGGCGTATTACTGTCGTCATGAGCGGATTAGCCCGGTTCGATGACGGCGGCGCGGATCGGGCGGCTCACCGGACATCATGCGCCGCGAGGGCCTGCGATGTGATCATTCCTTTTTCGGGGACGAATGGGCATTCGGGTCAAGGCCGAAGACGCGCAGGTGGCCGCGGTCACCGGCGTCTTCGCGTTGCGTGGCGCGAACCGCCGCGCGCTGATCGCCACGCTCGAGCGAATCGCCGCGATCGCCCCGCACCTGTCCCGCGCTGAGCTGAGGGACCTCGCCTGCCAGCTCTGCCGCGACACGGCCGCCCGGCCCCCGGCCCGTGGTGACGGCGAGATCCGGGTCGGCCTCGCGGCCCGGGACCAGGAGGAGCTCGCCGAACGTGCCCGGCTCGCGGCGGGCCTCGTCAGCAGTGTCCGGAACGGCTCCATGATCGCCGAGCCCGGGGTCCGGGTCTCCTGCGGCGCCGGAGGCCGGCTGGTGCTGGTCTTCCCCGGTCTCGCGCCGGTCCCGGTGACCCAGGCCGCCACGCTGGCCGGGTCGCTCGGCGCGTTGCGCTGGCTGGACCGGCTCGGCGTCACCGCGAGCGCGGCCGTGGGCCACGGTCTCGGGGAGCTGGCCGCCCTGGTGTGGGCGGGCAGCCTGTCCGCGCCCGAGGCGGCCCGCCTGGCCGCCCAGTACGGACAGGTGCTGCGCGGGACGAGCGTGCCGCGGACCGCGATGGTGAGGATCGCCGCCGACGAGGCGGCCGCGCACGCGCTGAGCGGCTCCGGCCTCGTCATCGCCGCCTACGAAGGGCCCCGGTCGCACGTTCTCGCCGGCCCGGTCCCGGCGGTGCGTGAGGCGGCCCGGCAGGCGGCCAGGCTCGGCGTCGCCGCAGACGTGCTGGACGTCGGCCACGCCCTGCACTCACCCGCGATGGCGGGGTGGGCGGCGCCGCTGCGGAGCGTGCTCGCCCAGGTCCGTTTCGGGCCGCCCAGCCGGCGGCTGGTGTCGACGGTCACGGCGCGCGAGCTGACCGCCCGGGACGATATCGCCGCATTGCTATGTGCCCAGCTGACGTCGCCGGTCCGTTTCGCCGAGGCGCTGCGTGCGGCAGCCGGAGACGCTGACCTGCTGTTCCTGGCCGGCGCCGGGACGTCGCCCGACGCGTCGGCACTCGCGTGGTGCGGCGTGCCCACCACGGGAGTCCTAGCCCGCGGCGGACAGGCGGCCGGCCGGCCGGGAGTTCCGTGGGAAGGGCCGGGGAGCGATGGCGGCCGGCTGGGCGGCGCCGCGGCGGCTCACCATGCGGTGGCCTTGTTCGCGGCCGGCGCCATGCCCAGCGCCGCGCCCCTGGCCGCGGGCATTGCGGCGCAGCCGATCGACATCTGGCGCGACCGGTACCTGGGCCTGGGGGCGGCCACGCCGTTGGTGAGCCGGGCTGGCCAGGACACTGCTCGCCAAGGACACTGCTCGCCAGGACACCGTTCGCCAAGACACTGCGCGCCGAGACACCATGGCGCCGTCCTCACGTCCCGCGGCCGCGGCGGCCGCCCCAGCGCACGTACCGGGTCTGGCGCCGACCGCCCGAGGGCACGCACTGGGTCTGGCGCCGGCCACGCCGCCCGGCCGGGGCCGGTTCATGGAGACGGTCACGACGCTGCGTCCCGGCGCGGAACTCGTGGCCGAGGCCCTGATTTCGGCGCGAACCGACCCGTACCTGGCCGACTATCTGATCGACGGCCGGGCGGTGCTGCCGGCCGCGATCGGCCTGGAGGCGATGGCGCAGGCCGCGTCCGCGCTGGCCCGCCAGCCGATGCGCAGCGCCCGGGGGGTGACGCTCGGCGCCCCGGTGGTCATCGCCGAGGGCGACCAGGCGGTTCTCCGCGTCCAGGCCCGCATCAGCGGTGACGGCGTGGAGACGGTCCTGCAGGCTGGGTCCGGCGGACGGGTGGTCGAGCATGCGCGCGCGGTCTTCGTCGGCTCGGGGGTGTCATCCCCGGCAGCCGGCTATCTCGGCGCCCCGATGGCCCCGATGGCCCCGATGGCACCAGTGGCCGCGGCGGCGGCCCCGATGGGCGCGGCGGGCGACGCGGCTGCGACAGCGGGCCGGGCTCCCGGCATGACGGGAATGGAGGCTGCCCCGCCCGGCCTCCCCCGCCGCTCCCCCATCACCGGCGGCGCCAGCGGAAACGGCGGGAAACGCGACCGGCAGCGGCGTCGGAACCTGGACCGGGATCGCCGAAGAGGCCGGAATTGTGGACGGCGCCGACCTATACGGGTCCGTGTGCTTCCAGACGGGGCGCTTCCGCCGGGTCGCGCTGGTGTCGGGAACGCCACCGGCCTCGTGCCGCGCGATCGTCCGCGGCCGCGACGACCTGCCGTGGTTCGGATGCGTTCCGGCCCTGGCCGACCTGCTGGTCCTCGGCAGCCCGGGTGTGAACGACGCGGTGCTGCAGGTGGCCCAGGCCTGCGTCCCGCACCGCAGGCTGCTTCCGGGCGGATGTGACTCGCTGACGGTCAGCGGCACGCAGGTCCCGGGCGCGGTGGAACTGCGGATCTTCCTGGTGTCCGCGCCGCCCGTGACGGCAGGCGGGGACGAAGAGTACGTCTGGGATGTTCATGGCTACGATGCGCCGGCAACCCCGTGGCCGCCTGGATCGGCTTGCGGATGCGGGATGCCGGACCGCTCCATCCCGGCCGGGGCGCCAGCACGGACGCGGCGTCGGCCTGGTGGGGTGGGGCCAGAGAACCAGCGCCCACGCGGGCGGCGGGCGATGACGGCACAACCAGGGCCGCCGTCGCCGCCCGCGAACCGGTTTCCTAACTAGCCGGTTTCCTAACTAACTAGCCGGTTTCCTGACTAAGCCGCGAACCGGTTGCCTGGCTCCGCCGTGAACCAGCGGTCTGACGCCGGCCGTCCACGCCGTTCGGCTAACCGCCGTATTCCTGCACCGATGACAGATCGTGATCGACGTAGATCAATTTAGGGTTAAATTTTGCCGGGAAAAGAGGGTTTGTTTGGCAATTGGTGCGACATTCGGACTGATGTCGTCGCAAACAGGCAGGCATCGGCGAGAGGAGCACCAGTGACAGATGATTCGGGAGCGGGCGTGCGCTGGCCCGGACGGCGGCGGAAGGGGCGATGGGGCGCGCGGGCCCTGGCCGGAGCCGTGAGCGCCGCAGCCTTGGCGATGACCGCGCCGGCCACCGCCTCGGCACTGACCGTGGCTCCGGCCGCCTCGGTGGCAAGCGGCTCGCATGTCGTCGGCACAACCGGCGGCACGGTGGCGCTGCACAAGATCGGAACGGTCAGCATCCGGGCGCTCGCCGCCGCCGACCGCGCCCGGTCGTCGAATCGGTCCAACGCCCCGTCGGCCCCGTCAGCGCACCCGGCCAAGCCAGCTCCGCTCCGGCTGCCGCCGTACGCCGGGCACACCTCGAACTCGGCCGGCGTCAGCGCGTCCCGGCAATCGGCGCGCAACGCGGCGACGCTGCGCGGCTTCACCGGCAACGTGTCCGGTGCCCGCGGCTTTGACGGCCTCACCTCGGCCATCAACTCCTCGGCGAACTCGCCCAGCTTCGGCGGCGCCGGCGACGTGAGCCCGCCGGACCAGGGCCTGGCCGTCGGCCCCAGCCCGGAGGGGACGGTCATCGTCGAGTTCATCAACCAGTCGCTCGACATCTACTCGTCCACGGGCAAGAGCCTGCTCGGCGCCGTGCCCGGTTTCCAGCTGTACGGGCTGCCCGCCACCGCGTTCCTGTCCGATCCTCGCGCCTACTGGGACCCGCAGACGCAGCACTGGTTCCTCACCATGTTCACGGTCGGCACGGTCAACAGCGACGGCACAGTCGCCAGTCCGAGCGACCAGTACATCGCGGTCAGCCAGACGACCGACCCGTTCGGCCCCTACAGCGTGTTCTCCTTCGACACGACCGACGCCGACACCGCCGGCTGCCCGTGCTTCGGGGATTTTGACCAGGTGGGCGCGGACAACACGGGTTTCTACATCGCGGTCAACGAGTTCAGCATCGCCGGGCCCGCGTTCAACGGGGCTGATATCTACGCGATGCCGAAGCGCGGGCTTATCGCGGCCGCCGACGGCAGCGCGCCGACGCCGGCTATCCAGCTCTACCGGGTACCGACCGCCAGCGATCCGTACGGCAGCTACCACCTTTCGCCGTCCTCGGTCCCGCAGGGGGCGTCGAGCCCGAACACCGAGTATTTCGTCGAGTCGAACGGCAACAGCAACTACGGGTCCGGGCTGGAAGTCTTCGCCCTGCTCGGGACCTCGGCCCTCAGCAGCGGCGGACGGCCGTCGATGGTCGAGACACCCGTCGCGACCGAGCAGTACTCGGCACCGCCCAACGCCTACCAGGAATCCGGGCCGGTCCCCTACGGGCAGTCGCTCGGAAGCGAGGAGGGCCAGCTTCAGACCGACTTCGACGCGGTGCAGGAAGTGAGCTATGCCGGCGGCCACCTCTACGCCGAGCTCAGCACCGGATTCAACTACGGCACCGGCCAGAACTCCGGTGTCTCGTGGTTCGTGCTGCACCCGTCGGTTACCACGAGCAGCGTGACGGCGTCGCTGGTCAGTAACGGATATGTCGAGACTTCCCAGGAGCTGCTCTATCCGGTGATCGGGGTCAACTCCGCCGGTAACGGCTATCTCGGCTTTGCCGTATCCGGCGTCACGCGGTATCCGAGTGCCGCCTACGTGACGTTCCAGGGTTCCAAGGGTGCCACCGGGGCCGTGCACATCGCGGCGCCCGGCGCCGGCCCGCTCGACGATTTCACCTGCTACCCGCCGTATTCGACCGGCCAGTGCCGGTACGGCGACTATTCGATGGCCCAGGTCTACAACGGGAAGATCTACCTGGCCACCGAGTACGTGGCCCCGCAGCCGCGCGACGTCATGAGCGACTGGGGTACCCGCATCTGGGATGCGCCGGTCCCCTGACCGGTCCGGCCAGCAGATACCGGCGGCCCGGTGCACGCAGTCCCCTGCGTGCGCCGGGCCGCCGCCTGGTTCGGCCGGGAAACCCGGGGCCGGTTCAGCTCCACCTGACGCGCATCTGCTCCCGCCAGGTATCCAGCACGCGGCCGTCCCCGCGTACCTCGACGCCCTCGGTCCCGCCGCGGTTCCACAACATCAGGTACAGGGCGGCCGGCGGCCCGGTCACTTCGCAGCCGCGCCCGGGGGGCGCGTCCCCGGCCGGGATGACCCCCCGCGTCACCTGGGCCGTGTCCGGGCCCATCCGGACGATCCAGTCGCCGCCGTCGCCGGCCGCGTGGATGGCGAGCCAGCCGGGCGGGTCGGACCGCAGACCGCGCTTGCTGTCGCGGCGGGCGAAGCCCATGAGCAGCTCGTCGACGCCGTCGGCGGCCAGGCCGGGCGCGAAGGGGTCGAGGCCCGGGGCCGCGATGCCCGCCGCCTGCTGCGCGTCGACGCGGTGGATCGCCGTCTCGTGGGCCTGCCGCCGCGCCCAGAAGGCCAGCGGTGAGGGAGCATCGAGGAAGGTCCAGCACATCATGCCGGGCTGGGCCTGCTCCAGCGCGGACGCCAGGCGCTCACGCCCCTCCCGGAACCAGCTGGTCAGCATCTCATCGCCGGCCGGCCTGGACGCCAGGATCTCGGCCTCGGAGAACCGGTCAACCCACGTGAGGTGCTGCTCTGTGACGTAGCCGGTGGCCCACCGGTGCACGTAGCCGGTGTGAAGGAGCAGGTCGCGCACCCGCCAGCCGGGACACGCCGGGACCGGCGCGTCCAGTCCGGCACGTTCGGCCGCCGCGGCCAGCCGGTCGCCCTCCCCGCGCACCGCGGCGATATAGGCGGTGATCTCCACCGGGCTGTCCTGTCGCGGTCAGGCCATCGCCGCGTCGCGGTCCGGGGACGGCTCCGCATCGCCGGGACGCCGCCCGCGTCTCCCAGTCGGGCCGCAGCGGCATGCCGGACGACCCGTCGGACTCCAGCTTCGCGCAGAGCACCTGGTGAAGCTGGATCTGGTTCTGCTCGAAGCCGAGGCGCGACCCCGCCATGTACAGGCGCCACACCCGGGCCGTGCCCTGGCCGACCTCGGCGACCGCCTCGTCCCAGTGCGCGTCCAGGTTCGCGCACCAGCCGGCCAGCGTCATGGCGTAGTGCTCGCGCAGATTCTCCTCGTGCCGGACCTCGAACCCGGCGTCATGCATGAGGGAGATCAGGTAGCCCGGGCCCTCGAGCTCGCCGTCGGGAAACACGTACCGGTTGATGAACCCGCCCTTGCGGGCGGCGGGCTCGGAGTTGTCCGGCCGGGTGATGCAGTGGTTGAGCAGGCGGCCGCCGGGCTTCAGCTTGCCGAGGAGGAATGAGAAGTAGCCGGGAAGCTGCCGCTTGCCGATGTGCTCGGTCAGGCCGATCGAGCTGACCGCGTCAAAGCCGGTTTCCGGGACGTCGCGGTAGTCGAGGTGACGCACCTCCGCGAGGCCGGAAAGCCCGGCGTCCTCGATGGCCCGCTGCGCCCACGCGGCCTGCTGCTCCGACAGCGTCACCCCCAGCGCCTTGACGCCGTACTCGCGCGCCGCGTGCATGACCATGCCGCCCCAGCCGCAGCCAACGTCCAGCAGCCGCATGCCCGAGCGCAGGCCGAGCTTGCGCGCGACGAGGTCGAACTTGTGCTCCTGGGCTTCTTCCAGCGAGGCGTCCGCGGTCGGGTAGCAGGCGCAGGTGTAGGCCATGGACGGCCCCAGCACCCACTCATAGAACTGGTTCGAGACGTCGTAGTGATGCGAGATCGCGTTCGCGTCTCGGCTCTTGGAGTGACGCTTCCCGATGGCCCACCGGCTCGCGACCGGCACCTCCTGCGGCGGCGGCGCGAGCCGCGGGTAGCAGGAGCTTGGGGCCGCCCAGCTCGCGGAGCAGGCGAAGCCGCTCGGACAGGTCGATGTTCATCGTCTGGGCCTTCGCCATCCGGGCCAGCGCGGTGTACATGTCGCCGTCCACGTCGAGGTGCCCGGAGACGTAGGCGCGGGCCAGGCCGAGCGCCCCAGGTGCCTGGGCCAGGTAGGACACGGCGACCGGCGAGCGGACCGTGATCCGGACCGGTGATCCCGGCGCGCCTGCCCGGCTCCCGTCGTACGCAGCGAACTCGACCGGGGCATCGGGCCCCGCGATCGTCTCGAATACCTGCGCCAGCGCCATGCCTGCCTCATTTCCGTCGATCTAGCCATTTCAGGGGGCACCCTGCCGCCCTGTGGCTCCCAAAGTCACTGCTCCCAGCGTCAATCAATCCCGTTGCGGCCGGTTCCCGCGGCCAGGGCGCGCGGTGATGTCCGGGTTCGCATGGGGATCCTGGCCTGCCAGCCCGGCTCAGCGGCCGCGCACGCACTTGTCGTACAGGCCGGGTAGGCGGCCGGCACTGTCGTATTCGCGCTTCAGCTTCTCGTAGGCCACGCCGTTGTAGAGCCTGTTGAAGTCATCCTCGGCATAGAAGGACGTCGAGTACAGGGACTTGTGACCGCCGAGCGCGCCGACCTCGTCCTCGATCAGCCGGTTGTAGTAACCGTCCCCTTGGCCCGGAGGCAGCGGCACCGTGCCCCAGAAGCCGAAGTTGACGTAAACCTCGCCGGGCCGCAACGGGTAGAGGGGCCAGTCGCGCTGGCCCCGCAGCCGCAGCGGGCACATCCAGACCGGGCTCATGCCCACCCCGGACGCGAAGAAGGTGAGGAAGTCGGCCCCGCGCTCAACGGGGATCTCCACGTCCTGGATGACGGCCTCGCGGGCCGGCACCGCCGGCCCTCGTTCAGCGCGTCGGTCAGGCCGTGGCGGCGGTCGAACGAAACCAGCTTGCGGTATACGTCGGAGCGCCGGTACCGGCGCGGCCACAGGGCCCTGATCAGGGGCTTCTGCACGCCGAAGGGCCGGGAGCACCAGAACCAGTCGGTGTCCCACCGCCAGAGGTAATCGCGGATGGTGAGGAAGTCCTCGTGCGGCCCGCGGATCGAGGTGTAGTAGATGTCCCGGCCGGTGTAGTCGCTGCGCCACGGCGCGACGTCGCTGAACGCCCCGACGGTCAGGTACAGCTCGTCGGGCCCGAACGCGACGCCGTCGAGGAAGTCGGCGCGGTGCCCGCGGTAACTTCCCTCGGCGACGATCTCGGCTATGGCCGCCATGCACGCCGCGGGCTCGGTGAACGGGAAGTGGCGCAGGTGGACGAACGGCTTGACCGGCTCGAGTTCGATGGTGAGGGAGAGGGCGTAGCCGAGCGTCCCGTAGGAGTTCGGGAAGCCGAAGAACAGGTCGGCGTGCTCGTTGTCCGGCGTCGCCGTGACCACCCGGCCGTCACCGGTCAGGATCTCCATCTCGATGACCGACTCGTGCGGCATGCCGTTACGGAGCGAGGTGGACTCGATGCCCAGGCCGGAAACCGCGCCGCCCAGGGTAATCGTCTTCAGCTGCGGCACGACCAGCGGCATCATGCCGTGCCGCAGGGTTGCGTCGCACAGGTCCTCGTAGGTCGTCATCCCGCCGACGACGGCACGACGCTCGTCCGGGTCGACGCACAGCACATGGCCGAACGCGGATACGTCCAGCCCGGGCCGGCTGGCCCCGCGGCTCCCGCTGACCGGCTCCCGGAACCTGAACAGGTTCGACGTGCGCTTGGCCAGCCGCACCCTCGAGCCGGGCGGCATGGCCGCATACTCCCGCAGCAGCCCGGTGACCGCCGCGCGATGCTCCGCCATGACGGCCGACGGCGCGGCCGTGCGCGCGACTTGCGTCATGCGCCTCTCCCTTCCCTCCGGCGCCGCCCGTGAACCGGGAGAGGCAGGGCACACGGCGCTAGCCACAGGCCCTTCCCTCCGCGGTCCCCCGGCCACCGCGCGCACCAGATGCCCCGGCGGCGCTCCGGTAGCAGGCACCAACCGGGCAAACAGCTCACGCAGTTTATCCCGGCCACGAAAACTGTCCATGTCAGGACGCATTCCTGCCCATCCGGGGCCCAGCCGGCCACGCCCTGAGGCCGGGCCGCCACGCTCTGGGGCCGGGCCACCGTGCTCTGGGGCTGGGCCACCGTGCCCCGGGTCCGTTCCGTCGCGCGGCGGCCGTGCCGTTCGCCGGCCGCGCGGTCCCGGGTGCCGGGAGGCAGCGTTAGTCATCGGGCGGCTCGTCTTCGCCGGGCTCGCCGTCGTCCAGGTCGTCGTCCGCCAGGTCGTCATCGTCGGTGTCGTCGTCGTCCGGGTCGTCGTCGTCCGGGTCGTCATCGATTACGTCGTCATCGGTCAGGTCATCGTCGGGGTCGTCGTCGAGCGGCTCACCGGCGTCCGGATCCCCGTCCGGCGGGTCATCGTCTGGGGCGTCCGGCTCCTCGAGCGGCGGCATAGCTGGCGGCGACCTCCTCCGGGGTCATCGGCAGCCGTGCCATGGACGGCGGCGCCCCGGCGTCGATGACGTCGCGCAGCAGGAGCGCCATCGAATAACTGGGATCGGCTTCCAGAGCCCGCTCCAGGGCGACGTTGGCCAGCGCACCATTGCCGGACTGCCAGGCCGTGAACGCCAGCAGAGACGCGGGCGCCGGCACGTACTGGGGCTCGGTCCGGCGGACCACGTCGGTCCACAGCCTGCGGTGCGTGTCGCGGTAGTCCATGTCCATCCGCGCCCACGCATCGTCACGAACCTGGAGGCTGGTCAGCGCCACCGCCAGCCAGGCCAGCTGGTCGTCGGTGGTGAACCGGCCACCACGCCGGTACGTCCCGATCGCCTCGGACACGGCGCTGAGCCCTTCCATGACCACCAGACGGCGCGCTTTGTCCGGACGGCCTGAGCGGGCGGCCTGGGTCACCAGGTTCACCGCGTGAGCCTCGGCGCGCGCGGTGGCTTGCCGCATGGACTGGCGGGCGATGCCGCCCACCGGTGAGACCGAGTCGGCCAGCGCGGCCCGGTCCGGCAGCACGGGCCCTCCGGCCGCGGCCATCGCCGCCCCGGCGGGATGCTCCACGCCGATGGGGACGCCCTCAGCCGGGCAGCAGGCCGGCTCGCGGCACAGATAGGACCAATAGCGGCCGTCCTCCACGCGCAGCACGTCCCGCAGCTCGAGGCCGGCTGGGGCACCTGGTCGCGAATGGCGTCGGCCACTGGCGTGACCAGGCGACCCGGCCCGTAGCCGACCACGACCGCCATGACCTGACGCTGGCTGGTCAGGACGGAGACCGCGTGCTCGGCGATGGCCCGCGCGGCCGCCGGGTCAGGCGGGTCGGGCAGGTCAAAGCGGAGCGTCAGGTTGATACGGCCCCGCGGCGGCCCGGCGCCGAGCACGATGAGGCTCTTGCTGGGGACGAAACCGAGCAGATGTGGCACGACGGCCAGGGCGGCGGCCGGGGAGCCGACACGCACGGAACGCTGGGCATCTCGCGGGGCACCGGGATGGCTTGGATGCGGGAGCCTGCGTCCCGCCGGGAGGTTTCTTCTCATGCAGCCAGGCTGCTCGGCGGGGCGTGCGAGGGGCCATGGCAACGTTCGGGGCTGTGGAAAGCGGGGACGGCTGTGCACAGATCCCGGACGGGCATTGACCACCGGGGGTCAGTTGTGATCTGGAAGCTGATCCTCGAGGAACTTGGCGACGAGCCCCCGGATCACCGTGGCCATCGAGAATCCGTGCTGGGCACACCACTCCCGCAGCTTGGCATGCTGATCCGCGGGAAAGCGGACCGGCACCATCTGCTGGGCCGCGGCCGCGCCCGCGTGCTGCGCGTGATTTGGCCTCCTGGAAGATGCGGACTCATGCGGCGCGGTCGGTCCTGGCCGGTCCCAGGGAAACCATGGCCGCCGGAAGGACTGTACTGCCGCCACCCGACGCGCAGCAGCCAGGCGAAAACCAGGTCCCGGTCCGCGGGGAAGCTGGTTGACTGCCTGTACCAGCAGCGCCACGGCGTCTTTCTGCTCCTGCGGTTGCTTCACTGATTCTTCGGTCATGGCCAGCTCCAGAACGACACGGCAGATGGTTAGCGATATCGCAAGAGATATCACGCATGGGCGATCGAAGCCATCCTCGCATACGGCTCGCTGACGCCGGAATCGTCTGTGCCGGCAGGGGTTTCCGTGACGGTGAATGCACGGCGCACACGCGCAGTCACTCTGAGAGCGTGATATCTCGTGCGCAGCGGGGCACCGCGTTAGCGGGTGGTGTTTTCCGCGCTATCTGCGGGAAACACCACCCGATCCGGGCTAAAGGCCGACGCCGAGCAGGGCGTCCACCGTGTCGCGCACCAGGCGGCCGGCGTCGCCGCCGGCGGACCGCCCGCCGGGCGAGGCGCCGCCGGCCGCCGGAGCCGCCGGAGCCACCGGAGCCGCCGGAGCGCCGGAGCCGCCGGAGCCACCGGAGCCGCGGGAGCCGCGGGAGCGGCTGGAGCCACCGGAGCCACCGGACTCGCCGGGACAGATGGCGCGCCGGCCACCCCGGCCAGCACCGCGTCCGCCCACTGATCCACGATGGCCAGGGCGCCCGGAGCGTCCAGGTCGTCGGCCAGCCGTTCCCGTACCCCAGCCAGCACGGCCTCCGCCGCGCCGAGCGAGCCCGCCCCAGCGGAACCAGCTACGCCGCCCGCACCAAGCACGCCGCCCGCACCACGCACGCCGCCCGCACCAGCCGCATCGCGCGCACCAGCCGCATCGCCGGCACCCGCCGAAACCGCCGAAACCGCCGAACGCCAGCGGTCCAGCCGCTCGCGCGCCTCGGCCAGCCCGGCTTCGGTCCACTCCCAGTCGGCGCGGTAGTGGTGGGCCAGCAGCACGAGCCGGACCGCCATCGGGTCCTCGCCGCCCTCGATCAGCCGCGACACAAAGACCAGGTTGCCCAGGGACTTGGACATCTTCTCGCCGTCCAGGCCGACCATCCCCGCGTGCGCGTAGACGCGCGCGAAGACGTTCCCCGCAGGCCGGCGAACGCCACACGGGTGTGCGAGGCACTCATCTCGTGGTGCGGGAACACCAGGTCGTAGCCGCCGGCCTGGACGTCGAAGGCCGCCCCGAGGTACTCCACGGCGATCGCCGCGCACTCCACGTGCCAGCCCGGCCGGCCCCGCCCGAACGGCGAGTCCCAGGCCGGCTCGCCCGGCCGCTCCGCGCGCCACACGATGGCGTCGAGCGGATCCTTCTTGCCCGGCCGGTCCGGGATCCCCGCCCCGCTCCGCCGACAGCTCCGCCATCTCCGCGGGCCCAAGGTTCGGCATGGTGCCGGGCCCGGACAATGCGCCGAACTCCGGGTCGGCCGCGCGGGCGAAGTACACATCGCCCTCCAGGTCATACAGCGAACCCCGGTCGGCGAGCCGTTCGGAGAACCGCTCGATGACCGGCAGCGCCTCGACCGCGCCGACCAGGTGGGCCGGCGGCAGCAGCCGCAAGGCCTCCATGTCGCCGCGGAACCGCTGGGTCTCGCGCGCGGCCAGTTCCCGCCAGTCCTCGCCGTCGCGTTCGGCGCGCTCCAGCAGGGGGTCGTCCACGTCGGTCACGTTCTGCACGTAGGTCACGGGGCGCCCGGCGTCGAGCCACGCCCGGATCAGCAGGTCCCAGGCGGTGAACGTCGCGGCATGCCCGATGTGGGTCGCGTCGTAGGGGGTTATCCCGCAGGCGTAGATCGTGGCCGGACCCTGCTCGGGGCCTGCGGCGGCGAGCCTCATCTGCCCGCTGGCCGTGTCCCGCAGCCGCGGCTCGGGACCGCGTCCGGGCAGGTGGGGAACGCTCGGGCGACGCCAGGAATCCATGGGGCCAGGCTATCTTGCCCCCGCCCTTCCCATTATTGGCACTTCCTGCCGCGCAGTCGAGACGTGCGGCGGCGGCGCCCCACCCGGGCGGGACGCGGCCGCCTGCTCGAACGCGTGGGCCAGCGCGATCAGCCGCGGCTCGCTCCAGCGCGGCCCCATGAACGACAGGCCGACCGGAAGACCCCATACATAGCCGAACGGCACCGATATGGACGGATATCCGCCCACCGCGGCGGGGCCTGCGGTGTTGAAGCCATCGTGGTCGCCGAGCACGTAGTCGGTCAGCCAGGCCGGCCCCGCGGTGAGCGAAACGATTGCGTCCAGGCGGTGCGTGACCAGCGGCGTCTCCACGGCCATGCGGGCCAGCCGGGACGCGTCGGCGCGCAGCGCGAGGTAAGCCGGGTCGGTGAGGTCACCGGAGGTCGCCTCGGCCTGCTCGAACAGCTCCTGGCCGAAGCGGGCCAGGACCAGCTCCGAGTTCCGCTGGTTGAAGCCGATGACGTCGGCCAGGGTCTGGTGCTGGCTGCCGGGCACGGCGGTGAGGTAGGCGCCGAGGCTGTGCTTGAACTCATACAGCATCGCGGCGAACTCGGGCAGCTCGATCGTTTCCGCGCCCGGGAGCTCCACTGGGTCGATCACCGTCGCGCCGAGTTCCCGAAGCCGGCCCACGGCGCTGTCCAGCACCGCCGCGGTGGTGGGCCCCGCGGCCGCCGAGCCGCCCCGCCACACGCCGACCCGGGCACCACGCAACGCATCGGCGTCGAGAAAGGCGGTGTAGTCGGGGTCACCACTGCCTCGTTCGGCTTCCCCGTGGGCTCGCTGGCAGGCGGGATCCCCGGGGTCGGCGGCGGCCAGGACGGTCAGCAGGGCCGCCGCATCGGCGACCGTGCGGGCCATCGGGCCCGCCGTGTCCTGTTCCGGCGAGATCGGCACGATGCCGGACCGGCTGACCAGGCCCAGCGTCGGCTTGATCCCGACGACGCCGCAGGCACTCGCCGGGCAGACGATCGACCCGTCGGTCTCGGTGCCGACCGCGAGGGGCGCCAGGCCCGCCGCGATCCCCGCCGCCGAGCCGGAACTGGACCCGGACGGGTTGCGCTCCAGCGCGAACGGGTTGGCCGTCTGGCCGCCCAGCGTGGACCATCCGCTGGTCCCGTGGGTGGACCTGAAGTTCGCCCATTCCGAGAGGTTCGCCTTGCCGATGATCACCGCGCCGGCCTGACGCAGCCTGCTCACGATGAACGCGTCGCCGCCCTGGGCGTCCAGCAGCGCGGGCGAGCCCGCCGTGGTCGGCATCCCGGCGACCTGGATGTTGTCCTTGACCAGGACGGGGATCCCCTCCAGCGGGCCGCGGGGACCGGTGCGGGCCCGGGTCGCGTCGCTGGCCTGGGCCTCGCCAGGAGCGCCGGCGTTCACGGTGATGACGGCGTGCAGCGCCGGGTTCAGCCGGCCGATCCGCTCCAGGTAGAAGGCGGTGACCTCGGCGGCGGTCAGCGTCGCCCGCGGCCATGGCCCGCTGGAGCCCGCCAACCGACGCGCCGCCGGGCGCGGGGGCCGCTCCGGGACTGGTTCCGGGCACGGCTGGGGACTCCGGCATGCCGGAAGGATAACGGGATCACGGTGCCCGGGTCACCGGTCAGGGTGCCGGAATGCCCGGCATAGGCGGCATTTCCGGCTCCGGGCGGCTATCGGTGGGCCGCGCGGAGGGCGCGGTTGATGTCGTCGGCGGCCGCGCGGACGTGGCCGAGCAACTGGTCCTGCATCGCCGCCGGCGCCCGCACGAGCGGGGACGGCACCGAGAGCGCGGCCACGATCCCGCCGCTGTCCCGGACCGCGGCGGACGCCGCCCACACGCCCCGGTCGATCTCCTCCTCGCTGACCGCCCAGCCCCGCTCGCCCGCGAGTTCGGCCTGCTCCTGGAGCTGGGCCGCGGCGGCGGCGTCCCGGCGCGCCAGCGGGGCCAGGTACTCGCGCCGGGCCGAGGCGCGCATGCTGGCCAGCAGCAGGCGCGCGCTCGCGCCGTGCTCGAGGGAGAGCGGCTGGCCCGGCTCGTAGGAGGTGCGCAGGCTCTGCGTCGACTCGACGCGGTGGACGCACACCGCCGACCGTGCGATCAGCCGGACCAGGATCACCGTTTCCCCCGTCTCAGCCGAAAGCCGCCGCATGACCGGATCGGCGAAATCGATGAGCGACTCGGCCGCCTCGGCCGCCCCGGCCAGCGCGGTCAGCCGGGCCGACAGGTGATAGGCCCCGCGGTCGTCCCCGACGAGAAGCCCCGTGTCCCGCAGGAGCGCGACGTAGCGGTAGACGCTGGGCAGCGGGATCGCGGTCGCCTGGGCCAGGTCCCGCGCGGTCATCGTGTGCCGCTCCCGGGAGAACGCCATGAGCAGGGCCAGGACCCGCCGGCCACCCTCGGCTCCGCGGGCCGGCCCGGTCTCGCCGTCTCCCCCGGAGGACTCGCCTGATCTCTTGACAGCCACACGTCCCGCCACTTAACTCATTCTCAGATAGCCATAACCGAATTATCGCTAAATGATAGCGAGGTCGCCCATGGCGGGTCAACGAGGCCCCAGTCAACCAGCACGGGGCGCCGGCCAAGGCACAACGGAGGCCGAGCTCCGCGAACTGGTCGCCACGGCCGGGCAGGTGCTGTACCAGCAGGGGCTGACCGACTACCTCGGGCACTGCAGCGCCCGCGTGCCGGGCACCGACCGGGTGATCATCAAGCCGAAGCATTCCAGGCGGGTCCGCAGCCCGGCCGCCCTGGGGCCCGCCGACATGGCCGTGATCGACCTCGACGGCAACCTGGTCGAGGGGGCCGACGCGCCGCCGTCGGAGCGCTTCATCCACACCGAGATCTACCGGGCCCGCCCGGACGTCTCGGCGGTCGTCCACACCCACCAGCCCGCCGCCACCCTGCTCGGCGTGATCGGCGGGGACCTGCTCCCGGTGCTGCACGTCCCGGCCGTGCTCACCGACGGCGGCACCATGCCGACCTGGCCGTGCCCGCTCCTGGTCGACACCCCCGAGCTGGGCCGGAAGCTGGCCGGCGCGCTGGGTGACGCGGGGCTGTGCCACCTCCAGGGACACGGGATCGTCAGCGTCGCCACCGACCTGCGGCGCGCCACGGTCACCGCCATCGCCACCGAACAGCTCGCCGAGGCCAACCTGACGATCCTGCAGACCGGGCGGGCGCCCCGCGTGATCACACCGGGCGAGCTCGCGGACCTGCGGCAGTCCGTGGCCTCCATCGACGGCCGCTGGGCCTACTACGTGCAGCAGCTCAGCCACGCTCGCGGCTGACCCCAGATAGAAGCCCCAGCGCAAAGGAGCAGTCTCCCCGGTGAAGATCGACGCCTTCTGCCACATCATGCCCCGGCCGTACTACGACCGGTTCTTCCAGCTGGACACCGGGCCGCACGCGGCCAACCTGCGCAAGCGGGTCTCCAACATCCCGTGCCTGGCCGACATGGACGTGCGGTTCGCCCAGATGGACGAGTTCGGCGACTACCGGCAGATCATCAACATCGCCGCGCCGCCGGTCGAGGACCTCGGCTCGCCGCAGATCTCCAAGGAGATGGCCCGGATCGGCAACGAGTCCATGGCCGAGCTGGTCCGCTCGCATCCGGACCGGTTCGCCGGATTCTGCGCGTGCGTGCCGATGGACGACCCGGACGCCGCCGTCGCCGAACTGGACTACGCGACCAGTGACCTCGGGGCGCTCGGCGCGCAGATCTACACCCACGTGCACGGCGAGGCCATGGACGACGCGCGCTTCGACCCGTTCTACGCCCGGGCGGCCGAGCTGGGCAGCCTCATCCAGGTCCACCCGTGCCGGAGCTCGGCGTGGGCCGACTACCCCACCGAGCAGCGGTCGAAGTTCGAGATCTGGTGGACGTTCGGCTGGGAGTACGACCTGTCGGCGTTCATGGCCCGGATCGTGTTCTCCGGGGTGCTGGAGCGCTACCCGGCGCTGAAGCTGCTCATCCACCACGGCGGCAGCATGGTGCCGCACTTCTCCGGCCGGGTCGGTCCCGGCTGGGACCAGCTCGGCGCGCGGACCCCGCCCGAGCAGCAGGACGACATCACCGGATACCCGCTGACCAAACGGCCGGTCGAGTACTTCCGGCAGATGTACGCGCGACACGGCGATGTTCGGCGCCGCGCACGCGCTGCGCTGCTCGATCGACTTCTACGGCACCGACCACATTCTGTTCGGCTCGGACAGCCCGTACGACCCGGAGCGCGGGCCGGGCTACATCCGGGCCACGATCAGGAACCTCGAGGAGATCGGGCTGTCGGAGGAGGAGAAGGACGCCATCTTCCGTGGCAACGTCGCCCGGCTGACCGGGCTGATGGTCAAGGACTAGGGACGTGGCCGATCTCGGCGTGCTGATCGCCGGCGGCGGGCCGGTCGGGCTGATCCTGGCCATCGAGCTGGGCCAGCAGGGAGTCCGGTGCGAGCTGGTCGACAAGCGGCCGGCGCCGGGCCGCCTGCCGAAGATGGAGCGCTGCAACGCCCGCACGATGGAGTACTTCCGCCGGATGGGCGTCGCTAGCCGGGTCCGCGCGGCCGGGCTGCCCGCCGACGTGCCGATGGACGTGTTCATCTGCGCCGGGTCCCTCACCCGCCCGCCGCTCGTGCACCACGAGTACCCCTCGGTCCGTGAGCTGAAGGCCACGGGGCGGCAGGTGAACGACGGCTCGATGCCGCTGGAGCCCTACCAGCTCATCTCCCAGTACACGCTCGAGCCGCTGCTGCGCCAGGTGGCCGAGGCCACGCCGGGGGTCACGATCTCGTTCGGGTCCGAGCTGACGAGCTTTACCCAGGATTCCGAACGGATCACGGCGAGGGTGCGCTCGGCCGACGGGGCCGAGCGGGTGGTGCGGGCGTCCTACCTCGTGGGTTGCGACGGCGCGGCCAGCACGGTTCGCCGCGGACTCGGCATCGAGCTGCGGGGCGAATCGCTGCAGACCCTGCGGCAGGCGCTGTTCCGCTGCCCGGATCTGTTCGCGCGGATCCCGATCGGCCCGGGCCGCCACTACCACTTCGCCGACGAGCGGTCCTCGTTCCTCATCGTGCAGGACGACACGCGGCACTTCTCGCTGCACGCCCGGGCGGAGACCGACGAGGAGATGCCCGCTCTGTTCGAGTCGATCGCCGGGATGCCGGTCCTGTACGAGACGCTCTACGTCGGGCAGTGGACGCAGCGCCTGATGCTGGCCGACCGGTACGGCGACGGCCGGGTGTTCCTGGCCGGCGACGCGGCGCACCTGGTCATCCCGACCGGCGGCCTCGGCATGAACACCGGGGCCGGGGACGCGGTCGACCTGGCCTGGAAGCTGGCCGGCGTGCTGCACGGCTGGGGCGGCCCGCACCTGCTGGCCTCCTACGAGGCCGAACGCCGCCCGATCGGCGCGCGCAACGTCGCCGCGTCCCGCAAGGCGGCGCAGGGCCGGCGGCGCTGGCGGGCCGCCTGGCAGCCGGGCATCGAGGCCGGCACCGAAGCGGGCGCCCGGGCGCGCGCCACGCTGGCCGAGGTCGCCGACCGGGAGCAGCGCTGGAGCAACGATCTGCTCGGCATCGAGCTGGGCTACCGGTACGTGAACTCGCCGCTGATCGTGGGCGAGGACGGCGCGGGACCGGACCCGGACAGCTTCGCCTACACGCCGACGACCTGGCCCGGCGGCGCGGCTACCGCACATCTGGCTGGACGACGGGACGGCGATCCAGGATCACCTGGGCCGCTGTTTCACCCTGCTGCACGCGCCCGGCGCGCGGACGCGGGTGCTGACGTGGGCGGGCTCGCGCGGGCGTTCGCCCGGCTCGGTGCGCCGTTCGCCTCGTACGAGGTGCGTTCGGCGGCCGCCGAGTCCGTGTACGAGGGGCACCGCCTCCTGCTCGTCCGGCCCGACCTGCACGTGGTGTGGCGCGGCAACGGCCGGCTGCCGGACCCGGGCGCCCTGGCCGCGCTGGCCACCGGGCACCGCGCCGGGGCTGCCCGGTGCGGGGCCGGGGCCGCGACGGCCCGCGAGGAGATGCAGTGAACGAGGCCGGCCTGACCTGGCCACCGGGGGGATGTCGATACCTGCGGCGAAGGAGACATCGATGCGGATGCACAAACCATTGGCCGCCGCGGCGGCCGGGCTGCTGGCGGCGGGGCCGCTCGCGGCGTGTGGCAGCGGCGGCTCGGGCGGCGGCTCGGGCGGCGGCTCCGGCGGGGCCGCGCAGACGCTGACCGTCGGCATCCCGCCCGTGGTCGAGATCGGGGACCTCTACACGGCGGACAGCAAGGGCTTCTTCGCCAGCCGGGGGCTCCACGTCAAGATCAGCAGCCTGAACGGCGGCGCGGCCCTCGTCCCGGCGCTGGAATCCGGCCTGGTCGAGATCGGCCAGTCCAACATCGTCTCGGTGCTGCAGGCGCAGCAGGCCAACCTCAACCTGAAGTGCTTCGCGGCCGGCTACCGCTCCCCGTCACCCTCGGCGCGGCGCCGAGCTGTCGCTGGTCGTCTCGCCGAAGGACGCGGCGTCCATCACGTCGGTGTCGCGCCTGGCCGGGCAGACGCTCGCGGTCAACTCGCTCGACAACTCCAACCAGCTCGTCGCGGAGGCGTACCTGGCCCAGCACGGGGTGAACCCGGCCTCGGTCCATTTCGTGGCGCTGGCCTATCCCGACATGCCCACCGCCCTGGCCGCCGGCCGGGTCGCGGCGGCCATCACCGACGAGCCGTTCACCACGATCACCAGGGCTCAGGGCGCGAAGGTCCTCGTCGCCCAGCCCGACCAGGCGATCGCGGCCCACCCCGTGTACGCGTGCCGGGTCGCCCCGTCCGGCTGGCTCAGCGCGCACCGGCCGGTCGCGGCCAAGTTCGTCGCCGCGCTCGCCCAGGCCGACAGCTACATGGCCGCGCACCCGGCCTATCTCCCGTCGATCCTGCCGAAGTACACCACGGTGTCGGCCCAGATGGCCAAGCAGGTCACGCTGCCGGACTTCACCACCAGCCTGACCGCCGCCGACGTCGAGCCCTGGGCGCGAGCCGCCGCCCAGTACAAGATCACCCGCTCCCTGGTCTCCCCGTCCTCAGCCATCGCCACCCCGTAGCCCCCGCCCGGACGGTGCGGCGCGCGCTGGTGGCGAGCCTGGTGCGGGCGCCAGCCCAGCCAGCGCCGCCACCTATGTACACAGCGGCGCCATCGTGGTGGTTAGGAGGTACACAGAGGTCCCTCTGTGGTCATAGCGAGGGAGCGGGCGGGGGCGCAAAGCCCGGCGCAGCGGGCGCGGCGCAGCGGCCGCGGGGGCCGGGAGCGCGGGGTCAGCCGGTGGGGGGGGGCGGGGGCGGGGTGGAGGTGGGAGAGGGGGAGGCTAGCCAGTGGGACAGGCCCGGCAGGAGCCAGCGGCCGCCGACTAGGAGGGCGACGACGGCGACGAGGACGAAGACGGCGACCCATGCGCTGCCCGGCACGCCGGTCAGGCGGGCCAGCTGGTCGGCGTCGGAGCTCATCGCGCGGCCGCGGCGCCGGCGGCGCTGCAGCTCGAAGATGGGCCGGACCCCGCCGAACAGCAGGAACCACGCGAACAGGTAGGCGAAGGATTCCTGGGCGGCGACCGAGGCGAACCGGCTGACCGCGTAGACGAGCGCCGCGGTGGCCAGGACGGAGACGAACCCGAAGGCGTTCCGTATCGCGATGAACGCCGCGGCCAGCAGGAGCAGCGCCAGCCACAGCAGCGCGGTCGTGTGCCGGGTGGCCACCAGCCATGCGGCGCCGAGGCCGAGCAGGGACGGCGTGACGTAGCCCGCGGCGGTGGTGAGGACGAGGCCGATCCCGCTGGCCTTCCCGCGTGAGGATGTCACCCCGGACGTGTCGGAATGCAGCCGGATGCCGTCCAGCCGCCGCCCGGTGGCGATCGAGACCACGGCGTGGCCGCCCTCGTGGGCCAGCGTGACCACGTTCCGCGACAGGTGCCAGGCCCGCTGGCTGGCCACGATGAGGATCGCGACCGCGGCGGTGACCGCGGCGATCCAGGTCGGCAGGGCCGGCGACGTCGCCGCAATGTCATCCCACAAGTGAGCGAGCGCGGTCATGCCCCTCCCGTCCGCCGGAAACAGGAACGCCTGCGCCCCAACCGCCTGCCGGGGCCAGATGACACGAAGACTAAGGCAGCCAGGAGACGTGCCCGTGCAGTTCCGCATATCCAATGAACGCGCCGGCGTTGATGAGCGCGTGCGCGATGACGAGCGGCATGACCCGGCCCCAGCGCCGGTAGCACAGCGCGAAGATCACTCCCATCGCCGCATTCCCGAGGAACCCGCCGAACCCCTGGTACAGGTGGTACGACCCGCGCAGCACGGCACTGAACGCGATCGCGCGGGCTGGGCTCCAGCCGAGCTGGTCCAGCCGGCGCAGCAGGTAGCCGATGACCAGGACCTCCTCCAGCAGCCCGTTCTGGGCGGCCGCGAGGACGAGCACCGGGATCCGCCACCAGACGTTCGGCAGGCTCTCCGCGACGACGTTCAGGTTGAAGCCAAGGTGGAAGGCGGCCAGGTACAGCCCCAGGCCGGTGCCGCCGATGACCGCGGCCAGGGCGGCTCCGCGGAGCAGGTCCTGCCGGGGGTGCCGGGCGTCGAAGCCGATGTCCGACGGCGACTCCCCGGCCCTGACCATCAGGTAGAAGACCAGCCCCACCGGCGCGACCGTGACCGCGATGCTGGTGAGCTGGAGGAAGAGGTCGAGCGTGGGCCGGCCCGGGGCCAGCGACCCGTTCAGCACGGCATGCTGCTTGGACAGCGACTTGGACGCCGTGAGCGAGCCGATCAGCTGGATCAGCGCGTAGAGGCCGCTGGCGCCGAGCGAGACGGAGAAGACCGAGAAGATCTCCCACCCGATGAGCCTCGGCGTAGCCTGCCGCGGCCAGGTCCGGCCTGCCTGCGAGCCGCCACCGCATCAGGCGGCGCGGCATCCGCAGCGAGCGGCGCGCGCCCCGGTTCCTGGCCCTCGTCCATCGAGCACAGCATACGAGGCCGAGGCCGGGCGCGCCGGCGGCCGGTGAGCGCCGGTCATACGGCACCTGAGCGGGCTACGGCAGGGATCGTACCGGCCCAGCGAACCGGGCCTTGGCCCGGTGAGTGGCCGGTGCCACGGCGAGCACCACCGTCGGGGCGTCGCGGGGGGTTCCGGGTCGCCCCCCGGGCTAACACCAAATCGTCGAAGTCGCCGTCGGCGGCGCCGCCGATGAGGGCCTCGATCTCGGCCTTGGTGTAGATCAGGGCCGGGCCGTCCGGGTCGTCGGCGTTCCGCACGGCGACACTGCCGTCTGGCAGGCGGGCCATCTCGACGGCATCCGCGCCGCGCTTGCCCTTCTGCCAGTGAAGGCCGGCCAGTTCACCTGCTGGAATCCCGTTGTACGGCTCGCCGGCGGGTGCCCCGCCCCGCGCAGCACTCATTGGGTCACACTTCCTCCAGCATCGCGGCCAGGATGCCCTGCGTCCGCTCGGGCGAGGTGCCCTTGACGCTCAGGCGCTCCATGACCTCGCTGTACCGCTCCACGTCTTCCCGCTTGTCCAGATACAGCGCGCCGGTCAGCTGCTCGATGTAGACGATGTCGGCCATGTCGGCCTCGGGGAAACGCATGACGGTGAACGCGCCACCCTCCGCGGCGTGGCCGCCGAAGGTGAACGGCAGCACCTGCAGCGTGATGTTCGGCGCCTTGGCCGCCGCCATCAGCTGCTCGATCTGCGCCCGCATGACTTCCTTGCCGCCCAGCGGCCGCCGCAGCGCGCCCTCGTCCACGACGGCCCACAGCCGGGGCGCGTCCGGCCGGGTCAGCAGCTGCTGGCGGCCCATGCGGAGCGCCACCCGGCGCTCGACCTCGTCCTGCGCCGCGCCCGGCTGCCCCTGCTTCACCACGGCCCGCGCGTACTCTTCGGTCTGGAGCAGCCCCGGCACGAACTGGACCTCATAGACCCGGATGAGCTCGGCCGCCTCCTCCAGCCCCACGTAGATCTGGAACCAGTCGGGAACGACGTCGGAGTACTTCTGCCACCAGGCGGGCGAGTTCGCCTCGCGGGCCAGCGACACGAGCTGCTCGCGTTCGGCCTCGCCGGTGACCCCGTACAGGTCGAGCAGGTCGGTGACGTCACGCTCTTTGAAGCTCACCCGGCCGAGCTCCAGCCGGCTGATCTTCGACCCGGAGGCCCGGATCCGGTATCCGGCGTCGTCCCGCGAAATCCCCTTCGCCTCGCGCAGCCTGCGGAGCTGTGATCCGAGCAGGATGCGCAAAACGGTGGGGCCGCTTCCCGGATGGCTCGGGATCACCCCGGCGCTCCACGGCACCATGCCAGGCCCCGTCGGCAGCTCCCCCTCGCCGACATCCTGCTCACCACCCCAGACTGTGCTGCACGCAGTGTCTGCACGTGCATCCGCCCTTGCCGCTGCAAGGCGTACACGGCATGATACCGCCCACGCGCACAAACGCACGACCTACATGGTTACAATCCGACACCACGCCCAGCCATGACCAAACATCCGGGATACCGTTTTCCTCCCGCCGCCGCCCGGGCGTCCTAGCGGCGGGGGCGCACGGCGATTAGGCTCGGTGCGTCATCACGGGGCGACTGCCGTGCGGGCCCCGCCCGGCATGCTGTGCCCACCCGCATGCTAGGAGCGAAAATGTACGAGCCCTATCCGTCGGCCGGCCAGAGCGGGCAGACGGTTGAGCCTGGGCAGCGGCCTCCCGCGCCGCAGTCGGTACAGACCGCCGTCCGCCTTATGTATTCGGGTGCCATCGTCAGCGCGATCAGCTTCATCCTCGGCCTCGCGACGATAGGCAACCTCAAGCACTCCATCAGGACGCAGCACCCGCACTACACAAACAGCCAGGTCAATACCGCGGCCAACAGCTCCATCGCCCTCATCATCGTGGTGGGCCTGATCGGCATCGGCCTGTGGATCTGGATGGCCCGGGCGAACAAAGCCGGCAAGAACTGGGCCCGCATCACCGGGACCGTCTTCTTCGGCATCGACACGCTGGACCTGCTCGGCCTCTTCGCCCAGCGGCCGGCCGCGCTCAGCGTGGTCTTCGCCCTGGTCATCTGGCTCATCGGTCTCGGCGCGGTGATCATGCTGTGGCGCCGGGAGTCCACCGCGTTCTTCAAGCCTGTGTAGGCCCGGGGGGCGACCCCCCGGAACCCCCGCTGCGCTCCGCGCCCCGCCGCGGTACCCGCCGACACACCGGTCGCTCACCCAGGCCAGAGGCCTGGATTCGCGGCCGGTAACGATCGCTTCGCCGTAACACGCGTGCGGTGCTCGCCGATAGCACCGGGGTGGAGCCGGCGCAGGACGGGCTAGGCGCGGGACGCCAGCGAGTGGCAGGCGATCGCGGCGGCGGCCACGACGTTGAGCGAGTCGACCCCGGCGGCCGTCGCGGCCGGGTCCATCGGGATGCACACCGCCTCGTCCGCCTCGTGCAGCCAGCGCGACGACAGGCCGTCGCCCTCGGTGCCCAGCATCAGCGCGGCCCGCTCCCCCGGCGGGATCTTGCCGATCGGGACGGCCGAGGTGTCCGGGGTCAGGGCCAGCAGCCGGAACCCGGCCTCGCGCACCGCGGCCAGGCCGCCGTACCAGTCGGTCATACGCGCGTAGGGGATCGCGAACACCGCGCCCATGGACACCTTGACCGAACGCCGGTACAGCGGGTCCGCGCACCGCGGCGACAAGATCACCGCGCTTATCCCGAGCGCCGCGGCGCACCGGAAGATCGCGCCCACGTTCGTGTGGTCGACGATGTCCTCCAGGATGACGACGGTCCGCGCCTGGGCCAGGACGCCGGCCACGGCCGGGAGCGGGCGCCGGCCCATCGCGGCCAGCGCCCCCCGGTGCACGTGATATCCGGTGAGCTGTTCGGCCACGTCGTCGGGCACCACGTAGGCCGGGGCGCCGCACGCCTGGGCCAGGTCCCGGCACCCGGCGGCCTTCTGCTCGGTCACCAGCAGCGAGCGGACCGGGTAGCCCGCGGCCACCGCCCGGCGGATCACCTTCTCTCCTTCGGCGACGAACAGGCCGTGCTCGGCCTCGAGGCTCTTGCGCAGTTCCACGTCCGTGAGCCGCACGTAATCGGCCAGCCGCGGATCGTCGGCGTCGGGCACGAAGGTGTATGCCTGCATCACTCCAGTGTCAGGACTCCCGCCAGTGCTGTCGATCTGCGTCGCCATATGCCCTATTTGAGCATGTTGCCCAGGTCAGAGTGGATATTGACCCACGGTCCCCTATGGACTATTCGCCGCTGGTGACGTAGCAAATGAGGTAGGGAGGTCTAGACCGTTGGGGAGAGTGGCCTGTGGTTGACGCATGGATGCCCGGCGCGAGACGCATTCCGGCCCAGACGGACGGCGGGATGCTGCGCGGCGGCGCGCCGCGCGTCGTCTGGCAGGCGCTGTCCGCAGATCCCCGGCGGATCTCGGCCTGCTCCGCGGCCCAGCGCCTCGACCAGGAGGGCCGCCCGCCCCACCTGGTCTGGAACCCCGTGTCCGGCGAGATCACCCAGCTCATCCCGATCGTCCGGGCCTGCTGCTCGCTGGGTGGCCCGGAAGGCCTGGATTACCGGCGGGATACCGTGGCCCAGCTCGCGGACGCCAACAACCAGGGCCGGATGTGCGTCCAGATCAACGTGGTGGCCTGGCCCTGGGAACCGTTCACCGACGGCCCGATGAACGGCCTCGAGCCCATCCTGGACTGGCTGGACTGCTGGAAGGTGCCGTGCAAGTGGCCGGCCGGGCCGCCGGCGGCCTTCATGCACGCCCGGGCGGTGACCCGCAACCGCGCCGCCTGGGCGACCGGCGGGCACTACGGCGCCTCGCAGGTCCCCGGCTGGGACGCGGCCGGGCCTGGGAGCATCGACATCGACTTGATCGGCGGGCCGTACGAGACCCACCACGCGCCGCCAGTCCCCCACCAGCGCCACGAGGCGACCGCCGCCGCAGTCAGCCGGGACAGCCGCGTCGCACTCGAGACCATGCTGGCGCCGGGGATCGCAGCCGACGCCGACGCCGTCCCCTCCCTGGCCAACGCGCCGTACTGACGCTCCAGGGCCGGCACAGTGTCACCACGGTCTCGTTCGGCTAAAAATCTTTGACAGCGAACGGGCCGATGGGGCCACATGAGGGCATGAGTAGCGACACGCCACCGTCTTCGGTACCGCTGTCGGCCACGGGCCGGACGCGGCTGCGGCGGCACCGGGAACGCGGCCGCGCTGACCGTGCGGACCTGTACGCCGTGCTGGACGCCGGGCTCATCTGCCATCTCGGCGTGGTGGTCGGCGGATCGCCGCGGGTGCTGCCGACCACCTACGCGCGGGACGGCGACCGGCTGTACCTGCACGGGTCATCGGCCAACGCGGGCTTCGCCGCGGCCGACGGCACGGAGGTCTGCGTGACCGTCACGCACTTCGACGGGCTGGTGCTGGCGCGGTCGGTGTTCAGCCATTCGGTGAACTACCGCAGCGCGGTGGTGCTCGGCACCGCGGCGATCGTGCGGGACGAGGCCGAGCGGAGGGCCGCGCTGCGGGCGATCGTGGAGCATCTCGTGCCCGGTCAGTGGGCGGCCGCACGGCAGCCGACGGCCAAGGAGATGGCCGCCACCTCGGTGCTCGCGCTGCCGCTGGCCGAGGCGTCGGTCAAGGTCCGGTCGGGCGGGCCGGCCGACGAGCCGGGCGATCTGGAGCTGGACGTCTGGGCGGGTGTGCTGCCCGCGGCGGTGACGTTCGGGCCGCCGGAACCTGACCCGGCGCTGCGTCCCGGCATCACCGTTCCCGGGCATATCTGGTCTTTTCCGGCGAACCGGCCGGGGTGGCGGGAAATTACATGAAACGTGTCCGAATCCTTTGCCCTGGCCAACGCAGCTCAGATAAAGACCTAACCTGGGACGATGAACGAGCGGCTCGTATGGATCGACTGTGAGATGACAGGGCTCGACCTGGAGCGCGATGCCCTGATCGAGATTGCCTGCCTGGTGACCGACGGCGAGCTGAACATTCTCGACGAGGGCGTGGACGTCATCATCAAGCCGCCGCCCGAGGCGGTGGACCAGATGAGCGACGTCGTCCGCAACATGCACACCACGTCCGGGCTGCTCACCGAGCTGGGCGAGGGCGTCACCGTCGCCGAGGCGCAGGACATCGTGCTCAGCTACGTGCGCCAGCACATCAAGGAGCCGCGCCGGGTGCCGCTGTGCGGCAACTCCATCGCGACCGACCGCTGGTTCATCGCCCGTGACATGCCCGAGCTCGACGCGTACCTGCACTACCGGATGGTCGACGTCTCCAGCGTCAAGGAGCTCGCCCGCCGCTGGTACCCGCGCGCCTACTTCGCCAGCCCGGCCAAGCGGGGCGGCCACCGGGCGCTCGCGGACATCACCGAGAGCGTCCAGGAGCTGCGGTACTACCGCGAGGCCATCTTCGTCCCCCCGCCCGGCCCCGATTCGGCCACGGCGCGGTCGATAGCCGCCCGGCACGGCGGCCTGGTCCCGGACAGCGCGCCGGCCAGCGGCCAGGCACCCGCGGACGCCGCCCGGTCACAGAAGTGACCTGGTTGCCGCTATCATGAACGAAGCCGCGCGATGCCCAATCCGGCGCCGCGCGGTCTCTGTCGCCCGGACCCCCGGTAACTGATAGTTTTTCTAGGCCGCCCGGGTCCGGCGGCGATGGTGGGTGTAGCTCAGCTGGTTAGAGCACCAGGTTGTGGTCCTGGGGGTCGTGGGTTCGAATCCCATCATCCACCCCATTCAAAATCGCAGGTCAGAGACTTGCTGCGGATAGCGGCGCAGCCTGCTGGCCAGGGTCAGGTCGTGGCGACCAGCGTTTCCTCTCCGCTTGCGGGGCGGAGGCCATCGGTCCTTCCGGCGAAGTAGCGCTGGGTGAGATCGGCGGCCGACACATGCTGGGCCTCCCGGAAGCCGGCGTCGCGGGCCAGGGCCAGCATTTCCTGCGGGGTGTAGAAGCTGATGAACGGCGTTCCGGATGCGCGCGCGCCTTTCTCGGTCGCCTGGAGTCCGGGGCGATCGGCGTCGTCGAGAAGTTCGGCCGGCAGCAGGAACGTCATGGCCAGCGTCGAGCCGGGGGCGAGCCCGGCGAGCTGGCGCAGGGTGGCCGCGGTGGCGTCTTTGGTCAGGTACATGCTGACGCCGGTGGAGACGACGACCGCGGGCTGGCCGGGATCGAAGCCGGCCGCGGACAGCTGCCCCCACCAGTCCCCGCTCGCCTCGAAGTCGACCGGCACCAGTCGCAGCCAGTCGGGGATGCCGTAGCCGAGCTCGATCAGGCGCTGGCGCTTCCAGGCTTGGGGCCCGGGCTGATCGACCTCGAACACCCGCAGGCGGGAGGCGATCTCCGGCCTGCGCTGGGCAAAGGTGTCGAGGCCGGCGCCGAGGATGACGTACTGGCTGACGTCGTGGCTGGCCTGTTCGGTGACCAGGTCCTCAATGAAGCGAGCACGGGCCACGATTGCTGCCCGGTAGCCCCTGGTGCCCTGCGGGTCCATGTCCGGGCGGCCGCGCCAGCTGTCGTCCGGGGCCGCCAGCCGCAGGCCGATCTCGTCCTCGAGCACGTGTGGCGGCGGGTCGACCTGGACGTGCATCGCCCGCCACAGGGCGACCCGCACCGCGGTGCTGTCCGGCGCCGTCGGTTTGTTCGTCGGCCATGATGCTCTCTCTCCGTGCGGTCACTTCTTGGCCGGAGCTTGGAGGCTCCAGAGACGCCCGTCGGGGTCGCGGACGGTCATCTCCCTGGTCCCGAAGTGGGTGTCCTCGAACGGCGTGACCACCTCGACGGCCGGATCGGGACGGAACGCATCCGCGTCGGGCACCTTCAGCACGATCTGCACGTGCGGTTCCTGGTCCTCGGGGACCTCGGCGATGAACACGTAGGGACCGTCGCCGTTGCGGAGCTGGCCGGAGTTATGGTCGGTCGAGAAATCCAATTCGAAGCCCAGGGCCTGGAAGAACTTCGCTGCCTTGCCCCAGTTGTGGGTCTCAAGGAACACGGCCTCGATCCCTTCGGTCGTCATTTCAGGTCTCCGTCCCCAGATGATTGCTGTCGCTGCCCGTGGGTGTCGTCGAGATAGGCGCGCAGCGCGTCAGCGACCAGCGCCGAGAGGGACATGCCCGACTCGATGGCGTGGTGCTTGACCTGCTTGATCAACCCGACCGGCAGGTACACGTTGAACTGCTTTACCTCTTCGTCGCCCACGGCCCCATGCTAGCAAGCTAGTTAGGATGCTAGCAAGCTAAGTCGCCTCATCGGCGCTGTGTGATCTTGGGCGCCCGGATGGCGGCATCCGCTCCCGAGAGCGCAGATCATTACAATTCGGCAAAGCCTGGGCCAGAATCTTCAGGCAGTTTGGGTAAAACGCGCAAAATTTCCCCAGCTTGTCACACTCAACGGACCCTCCTCCCGAGGAGCGTCACGAAGGGGGAGTACGTGCGAAAACTGATCGTTGCTCTGGCCGTCGCGGGCCTGGCCGCCGCTGGGACGGCGGAAGCCGCCACCGCTAAGGCGGCACCCGCTCCCGCCCGGGCGGCCGCAACGGCGGCCTCGTCCGCCACCGGCATCACGTGGGGGGCATGCTCGGATCCCAGCCTCAAGCAGCTGAACGCGCAGTGCGGCTTCCTGAAGGTGCCGCTGGACTACAGCCACCCGAACGGCGCCAAGATCTCGCTGGCCGTGTCGCGGATCGTGCACACCTCACCCGCGTCCAAGTACCAGGGCATCATCCTGACCAACCCGGGCGGCCCCGGCGGCTCGGGCCTGAACCTGAACGCGTTCCTCGTTCCGGTCCTCCAGCAGGAGAAGCTGGCCAACGGCCCGGCCGCCGCGGCCGACTACGACTGGATCGGCTTCGACCCGCGCGGTGTCGGCTCCAGCGTGCCGGCGCTGAGCTGCCAGCCCAACTACTTCAGCGCCGACCGGCCGAACTACATCCCGACCAGCGCCGCACTCGTGCAGACCTGGCTCAAGCGGTCGAAGGCGTACGCGACGGCGTGCGGCCAGAAGAACGGCGCGCTGCTCGCTCATATGACGACGATCGACGCGGCGCGGGACATGGACAGCATCCGGGCCGCGCTCGGCCAGAAGAAGATCACGTACTACGGCTTCTCGTACGGGACGTACCTGGGGCAGGTCTACAGCACCCTGTTCCCGTCGCACGTGCGCCGCATGATTCTGGACAGCAACGTCGACCCGCGCCGGGTGTGGTACGGCGCCAACCTCGACCAGGACCTCGCCTTCAACCGGAACATCAACATCTGGTTCGCGTGGATCGCCAAGTACAACAAGATCTATGGCCTCGGCACCACCGAGAAGGCGGTGCAGAAGCTCTTCTATGGCGAGGAGGCGTCTCTGCTCAAGCATCCGGCGGGCGGCGTGATCGGCCCCGACGAGTGGGTGGACACCTTCCTCCTGGCCGGCTACTACGAGCAGACCTGGCTGCAGCTGGGCAGCGCGTTCGCGGGCTTCGTCCACAAGAATGACTGGCAGACCATCGATTCGCTGTACACCTCGACCGACGGCCCCGGCAACGACAACGGGTTCGCGGTGTACAACGCCGTCCAGTGCACCGACGTGCAGTGGCCACTGAGCTGGTCGAAGTGGTCCCGGGACAACTGGGCCGTCTACCAGAAGGCGCCGTTCGAGACCTGGGCCAACGCCTGGTACAACGCGCCGTGCCTGTACTGGCCAGCCAAGGCGGGCCAGCCGCTGCAGATCAGCGGGAAGCACATATCGAGTGCCCTGCTGATCGACGAGACCCTGGACGCGGCGACGCCGTACACGGGGAGCCTCGAGGTCCGCAAGCTGTACCCGCACGCGGTCCTGCTCGCCGAGCCGGGCGGCACGACCCACGCCGACTCGCTGTCCGGCGACGCATGCGTGGACGGGACGATCGCCAACTACCTGGCGCTCGGCCAGCTCCCGCAGCGCAAACCCGGCAGCGGCCCGGACGCGCTGTGCCGCCCGCTCCCGGTGCCGGTGCCGACCTCGGCGAGCTCTAACGCGCCGTTGCGCACGGCGACCGGCCTCCCGTCCCGGCCGCTTCTGCCGGTCCGGTAATCGCCCACTCATTTCAATCCAGCAGGCAGAAGGCCCGGCCACCGCAGCGGCCGGGCCTCCCGTCGTACCGGTGTCAGATCAGCCGATGAGCTCGTCGAAGGCACGCGTGTCGACTGAGGTGGTCCAGAATTCGGTCACCTGGCCGTCGCGCAGGTGCATGACGTCCGCCTCGTTGGTCGCGATGCTCTTGCCGTCCCGGCTGGCCGTGACGACGGCCAGGGCGACGCCGTGCTCGTCGTCGGCCAGGACGGCGTGGAGGTCGATGCGGAAGGTCCCGTCCGTGACCTCCATGAGCTTGGCGAACAACCCGAAGACCGCTTCCCGGCCGCGGTAGTCGCCGGTCAGCTGATTCCGCCCGCCGGAGTGCCAGACGATGTTTTCGGCGAACAGGTCGGTCAGAACGTCGAAGTCACCTTTGGCGAAGGCGGCGTACCCGTCCTGGATGCGAGCGACGTTGGAATGCTCGGCCATGATTTCCCCCCTCATGGTTCCCGGTGGGTGAAAGCCGGTTCCCGGCTCAGGTACCGAGACATGAGGCCACTCCACGGGCAGCAATCCCCGACAGTCAGTTCCGCCGCGCAATCCCCACCTATGCGGCAATCCTGCGCTAACTGGGCCATCCGGGCAAGGGCAAGGGCATGAGCTGACGGCCGCCGACATTCGTCCCGCACAACAGCGCGAGCGTATATCTAGCTCATAGCGAGCAGGATATCCTTGGAGAGAGGAGGTGGAGATGGCCAAGACTCTCATCGATGTCAACGAGGAGGACCTCGCTGCCGCGCAGGAGGTGCTGCACACCGAAACGAAGAAGGACACGGTCAACGCTGCGCTGCGTGCGGTCGCCGCACTCGCGGCACGTCGGCGGGATCTGCAGCGGCTGGTTTCTGGCGGCCTTCCCGATCTTGAGGACGCTGAGGTGATGCGCGCCGCATGGCAGCGGTAGCCAGCTATCTGGCGGACACCAGCGCGCTGGCCCGGCTGCGCCACCAGGCGGTCGCCGCGGTACTGGGCCCGCTGATCGAAGTGGGCCTGGTGGCCACGTGTGGCGTGGTCGAGTTCGAGCTTGGCTGGGCAACCAGGACAGGTGCGGAGTTCGACCTGCTGCGGGCTGACCGCGACGCCGGTTACGAATGGCTGGCTACTCACGATGAGGACTGGCGACGCGCACTTGATGTCCAGGCGGCCCTCTGGCGCGGTGGCCAGATCAGGGCGGTTGGCTTCCCTGACCTGCTGGTCGCCGCCGTAGCCGAACGGGAACGTGTCACCGTGCTCCATTACGACAGCGACTATGACATCATCGCGCAGATCACGAGCCAGTCAGCGCAGTGGGTCGTGCCCCGTGGGACTGTCCCATAGCGGCTGCTGAACGACCGTTACCCGATCCGGGTGGCGATGGGGGTACCGAGCTCGATGGTGCGACTGACGGTGCACAGCCGGTCGTGCGACTTCTGCACCACGTCCGGCAGGATGGCCCGGGCCGCGTCGCCCTGATCGCCGGCGGGAAAGGCGATCCGGAACGTCACCTGGATGTCGGTCAGCCGGTTGCCGTCCGGGTCGCGCACCTTGTCCGCTTCGGCCTGCACCTGGAACCTCTCCGGTTCGGCCCGGCGTGAGGTCAGGATGTCGACGTCGATCGCGGTGCACCCGGCCACCGCGGCCAGCAGAAGCTCAGTCGGAGTGAAGTCGGCGCCACCGCCGGTGCCCAGCGTGATCTGGCCGCCCCGGCTGTTGGTCGCGGTGAACATGCCACCCGAGATCCGCTCGACGGTCACGTCCAGGTGCGCAGAGCTAGTTGCCATACCCCTACGATGCCAGAGCCAGCGGAAGCCCGGACCGCGTCGGTGCGGCGGCAACGTCCACGTCGGGTTGTGTTTTCCGCAGATCCTGCGGAAAACACAACCCGATCTCCTCCCCGCTCCCCGGCTACTTGTCCAGGGCCACCGGGCCCTGCGCCACGAACGTCGTGAACGTGCTCAGCGGCTTCCCGCCGCTGTCGCACTTACCGTGGTGCTTCGGCAGGACGGCCGAGAAGGTGATGTGCGCGGTGCCCCAGCCTTCAGCGTGGTTGTAGCGGCCGGTGCCGCCGACGACCCAGTACTGGGAGACGATCTTGTCCACCGCAACGCACGTCCACTTGTTGAGGTGGCTCTTCGAAGTGCCCGCGTTGTGATAGACGGTAAATTTGCCGTGCTTGAACCAGATGCTGGTGTAGCCCGCGCTCGGGCCGTTCAGGTTGATGGCCCCGCGGTCGCGGAACGCGCCGTACGCGCTGACGGGCACCCAGCCGCTCGAGCTCCAGGTGGCCCCCGCGATCACCTCTTCCTTGAACTCCTTGTGATGCGCGGCCTGCGCGGTGCTCGCCATCGCCGGCGCGAGGCCGAGCCCGGCGAATGTACCGATCGCGACCCCCGGGACCACTACCGCCATGGCCAGCTTCTTTGCTTTCCCCGTGATCCTCATGGACTAGTTCCCCTCCCCATCCGTGGCGCGTGCTGAAGCGCTGGCTTGTCCACCGCTTGCGCCGCGAGCGCCCGGGCCTCGAACCCGGGTGGCTGCCGGTCACCCCCCACCGTGCGCGCCACAAGATTCCCCTTGTTCTCACTTCCACCATTCGGGACCTGGCTCACCCTCGTAACAAGGGCCGAAGGTCCCGGTTACTCTCCGTTAGGAACGGACGCGGGCGGAGAACAGGGCCAGGCCGAGCCCGGCGACCATCAGTGCCCACCAGATCCACGGCCCCCGCCACGAGGCTTGTGAGACGAACGTCAGCGTCGTCGCGACGGCGGAGGCCGCGACCAGACGTGACCAGCTTCTCGACGCGGTGATGAGCGCTATGGCCAGCGTGGGCCACAGGTAGTAGGCCACCATCACCGGCTCGAACACGGAGCGGAGCGCCAGGGCCGCGGCCGCCCACCACAGCACCTCGGCCAGCGTTCCCCGGTTCCACTCCCCCGCATGCCGTGCCGCACGCCACCGGCGCCACAGGACGACGGCGCATCCGCAGGCGACCACGATGGCGAGCACCCGGGCCGTTCCCGCGGCCACCGCCCCGTCGCTCATCCGGGGGGCGAGGAAAATCCACGGGGTGGGGTGGTCGATCGCCGGCCAGTTGGGCTGACTGGTCACCGCCTTGACCGTGACGTTCCAGTTGGTGGCGGCGGCCGCGCCCAGCAGCACCACGCTGGGGGCGGCGGCCCGCGCGAGGAACCCGGCCAGCCGCCGAGGTGGGACGACCGCCAGGACGATCGGCAGCGCCAGCAGGACCAGCGGCTGCACGACGACCGCCGCCCCGATGAGCCAGGCCGCCCGCCGGGCACTCGCGCGGGCCAGCGCCAGGATGCCGAACAGCAGCAGGCCCACCGCCACGGCATCCTCGGGGTGACCCCATCGCACCGAGACGTTCCACAGGGCGACCGCACCCGCGACGGCCAGCAGCGCGCGCTTCCACCGGGCCACGCCCAGGTGCTCGGCGATCGCGTCGGCGGCGAACAGCACCACGGCCGACAGGACGATCTCGTACGGCCCGGCCAGCAGCCACGCGGCGGGATCGGGATTGTGGGCGCCCTGAACCTGGAGCGAGAGGCCCGCCGCCTCGATGACGGCCACGAGCGGGACCAGGATCACGGCCGCGCCCGGCAGGGTGATCAGGCCGGTGGGCTGCGTATACAGACCGCCCACATCCAGGTGCAGGAGCCGATGCGCCGCCACCAGCGTCCCCCACAAGTCGTCCGGCAGCCCCCAGGCGTGCCGCCCGACCAGGTACGGGCCCCACGTGGTGGTGGTCATCCCGATAGCGATGAGCCCGGCCATGGCGATGAGCGGGAACAGCCTCCGAACGAGCCACGGCCCGCGCCCGGACGGCGGCGCGACGTCCCCGGTGGCGGTACGGACAATCCCCATGGATCCGAACGAGACGCTCCGGGAGCCACCACCACCGACGGGCGGTCCGGTCGCCGGGGGAAGAGATGTCACCGTCCGCCCCTGGTCATGCGTCGCGCAACCGCAGGAGCACGCCGCCAATGAGGAGCGCGGCCGCGGCCCAGGCGGCGAGCACGCCGAGGCCGCCCCACGGGCTGATGGCCAAGCCGTGCAGGCCGGTGGTGTCCTGAATGGTGAGCCCGGCGTTCATCGGCGCGTACCGCTCGAGGCGGTGGTACCAGACCGGGTAGCCGGACATGACCCCGGCCAGGATGGGCGACAGGTAGAACAGGCCGAGCACGACGCCGATCGCGACGGCCGACTCCCGCACGGCCGTGGCGACACCCAGGCTGAGCAGGGCGACCAGCATCAGGTACAGCACCGAGCCCGCCGCGGCCCGCAGCGTCGGCCCGTGGGCCAGGGACAGCGGCAGGAAGCCGCGGGCGACGGTGAACCCGTGGCCGGGCAGCAGCAGCCGCCCGGCCAGCAGCGAGCCGGCGACGGCGATGGCCCCGGCGACCAGGACCAGGCCGGCCAGGATGAGCGCCTTGGCGGCCAGGACGGTGGACCGGCGGGGCATCGCGGTCAGCGTGGTGCGGATCATGCCGGTGCTGTATTCGCCGCTGACGGCCAGCACGGCCAGGATGGCCACGACCGCCTGGCCGAACTGGACGCCGCTCAGGCTCAGCTTGGTCGTGTCGACCGGGCACGCGCTGCCGGACGGGCAGGTGACGGCGGCCGTCGCGGCCACGCTGACCGCCGCGGTCAGCACCACGGTGGCGGCCAGCAGCCAGGCCGGGCCGGCCACGGTGCGCACCTTGGTCCATTCCGCGTGCAGCGCGTCGGCCAGGCCGGCCCACCAGTCGCGCAACGGGCCGGGCCGGGCCGGCCGTCCGGCGGACCGGGCGGCCGGGGCGGACAGCGCCTGGCTCATGCGTCCCTCCGGCGGAGGACGACCGTGGCCAGGCCCAGGGCGAGCGCGGCGTACGCGGCCAGGACGGCCAGGCCGGCCCACGGCGCCAGCGGGAAGTAACCGCTATTGGGCGAATAGAGGGAGTAGACCTGCGGGTACTGCGGTGAGCCCTGCTGGATGGCGAACGCGGCGGCCGGGGTGAGCCGCAGCAGCCAGTCCGAGACGCCGACCGGCAGGACCGAGGCCACACTCAGGATGTACGGGAGCACGATGGCCACGATGACGATGGTGATCGCGGCCGCGCTGCGCCGCAGCACGGTCCCGAGCGCGAGGGCCAGGACCGCGGCCAGCGCGAGCAGCAGCGCGGTGCCGGCGATCACGCGCACCTCGGTCAGCCCGCTGACCGGGAACAGATACGCCTTACTCTGGGCCAGCTGGGCCCCGAACACCACCGCCGCGGCCGCGGCCACCAGCCCGGCGACGAACGTGACCGAGCCGATGACGGTGGCCTTGGCGGCCAGGACCCGGCCCCGGCGCGGGCTCGCGGCCAGGGTGGTGCGGATCAGGCCCCGCCGGTATTCCGCGGTGATGAACATCGCCGCGAGCACGACCACCGCGATCAGCCCGGCGAACGTGCCGATCAGGTGCTGCGTGATGGTCTGGCTGGGGCCGGCGGCATCCGTCCCGGCCGGGACCGGCGCGATGTCGCCCGACCCGGTCACGGTGAACCGGCCACCGGCCTGGTGATACCCGGGCGTCGCCGTGTCGGGGGACCCGACGTAGCCGCCGGTCCACCCGCCGGTGGGCCAGGCACCCGCCCGGCTGACGCGGTCGAAGACGGCGGTGGCCTGGCTGGGGGCGATCATCCCGCTGCTGCCGCCGCCGAAGTTCTGGTTGATTTGCTGCCAGGCCGGGGAGGTGGCGAACAGCCCGGCCTGGACGGTCGACGGCAGCCCGGCCAGGTGAACCGCGCCGACCTGGGTCCAGTGGGCGCCGTCGGACGAGTCGTAGCCGGTGATCGTGTCACCCGAGCGGGTCAGCCGCAGCCAGCGCGGGGACGCCGCGGAGACGGTGCCCGGCTGGCCCGCGGTGTCGTTGGTGAAGTTGTCCTGCATGCGCACCCCGTGGTCGGCCGTGACCATCATCGCCGCGTACGCCGATCCTTCGCTAGTGCCGTTCTTCATGATGATCCCGGCCTTGGCCCACGGCACCAGGCCGGGCCGCGTGTCGGTCGGCGCGTTCGGGTTCGGCGAGGGATGCACGGCCGGAAGGAGGCCGGTCAGCGAGGTCACCTGGACGGTGATGCTGCCGTTCCCGGCCAGCGGCTGGTGCACGAAGGAGAAGGTGTCCTGGACCGCCTCACCGCCCGGCCCGACCGGGTAGCTGGGCCCGCAGGCCCGGCCGCTGCGCTGCGGTCCACCGCCGGTGCCCTGGCACGAGCTGCTGCCGGCCCCGGCGGCGAACAGCCCGAGCCCGGCCGTCACGAGGATGGCGACGACCATGCCGATGACCCAGCCGCGCACGGTGCGGAATTTGGTCCACTCCGAGCGCAGGGTCTGCGCGAAGCCGTCCCGCCCGGTCTGCTGGCCCGGCCGGTAGGGGATGAGGGTGCTGGTCATTGCGCCGTCTCCTTGACTTCAGCGGCGCGGAACTCGACCGCGTCCCGGGTGAGCTCCATGTAGGCCTCCTCCAGCGTCGCCCGGTGGGCCGACACCTCGGAGAACGGCACCCCGCTCTCGCCGAGGGCGATCACGACCTTGTCGGCGGGCAGCCCGGAGATGATGAGCGTGTCGCGGTCGGTGGCGGCGACGGTGGCCCCCGCGTGCGCTAGCACCGTCATCGCCTCCGACCGCGCGGTGGTCCGCAGCGTGACCCGGCCACCGGACGCCGTGGCGATCAGGTCGGCCACGCTGGTGTCCGCGATCACCTGGCCCCGGCCGACCACGACCAGATGGTCCGCGGCGTCCTGCAGTTCGCTCATCAGGTGGCTGGAGACCAGCACGGCGCGGCCCTGGGCGGCCAGCGCCCGCAGGAACCCGCGCATCCACACGATGCCTTCGGGATCCATGCCGTTGAACGGCTCGTCCATCATGAGCACCGGCGGGTCGCCGAGCAGCGCGGCGGCGATGCCGAGCCGCTGGCGCATGCCCAGGGAGTAGCCGCCCGCCTTCCGCCGCACGGCCGACCGCAGGCCGGCCTGGTCGATGACCTCGTCGACCCGCCGGGTCCCCAGCCCCTGCGAGTGGGCCAGCCACAGCAGGTGGTTGCGGGCGCTCCGGCTCGGCTGCAGCGCGGCCGCGTCCAGCAGCGCCCCGACGTGGCTCAGCGGGTGGCGGAGGCTCCGGTACGGCCGGCCCCCGATCAGCGCGGTGCCCTGGTCGGCCGTGTCCAGGCCGAGGATCACCCGCATCGTGGTGGACTTGCCGGCGCCATTCGGCCCGACGAACCCAGTGACCTGTCCGGGCTGGACGGTGAACGACATCCCGTCCAGGGCCAGCGTCGGCCCGAAACGCTTGCGCAGGCCGGTGACTTCGATCGTCGCTTCCATGTCATGGACACTAGGGAGCGGCACCGGGCGCCGTCGTCCCCCCAGGGAGCCGTCTTCGCCGGCGCGGACCGGGGGACGACCGGCGCTGCGTATCCCCCACGCGGAGGGACGGCGGGATGGCCAGCCAGGGGGACGCCGACCGCTCTCGCCAGGGGCGACAATGATGTGCGTGGGCCTCGTCGATGACTGGCACGGCGGATGGGCCGACCGCGGATGGCGGTTGGCTGCGGCGCCGCACGCGGCCACCGTGGCCGCGGCCCTGCTCGGCGTGCTCGCGGTGGCCGAATCGGTCGCGCACGCGCTGAGCACGTCGGTCAGCGGGGCGGCCGGCGGTCACGCGGTGAGCGCGCCCCCCGCCGTGAGCACCGGCAGCCTGGTCTGGCAGGCCCTGGTGCTCTCTCTGCTCGGGCTGGCCACGACGGTGCCGCTGGTGTTCCCCCGCCCGCCCGCGGCCGCGGTGACGATCTGGGTGGCGTGCGTGCTGTCCCTGATCCTGTTCCGGACGCTCACCGTCGCGGGCCTGGCCGCCCAGCTGATCGCGATCTTCCGGCTCGGCCGCAGCGGCTCGCAGCTTCTGGCCGCCGCGCTGGCCGCGCCGTACCTGGTCCTGGCGCTCACCGGCTCGACGGCCTCCGAGACGGGGGTGCTCACCGTGCTGCTGGCGTCGCTGGGCCCGGCGGCGGCGTGGGCCGGCTTTGCCTGGCGGGCCCGGGCCGAGGCCGTGGAACACAGCGCCACCCGAGAGGTCATCGCCGGCACTTTGATGGAGCACACCGCCCGCGGCGAACGAGCCCGGATCTCACGTGAGCTGCACGATGTGGTCGCCCACCACATCTCGATGATCGCCGTGCAGGCCGAGTCGGCCCGGCTGACCACCCCGGGAATGCCGGCCGCCGGGGCGCAGCGGCTGTCCGCCATCGGGGACACCGCGCGGGCCGCGCTGACCGAGATGCGGCGGCTGCTCGGCGTGCTGCGCGAGGACGCCCGGACCGGCCCGGCCGAGCGGCAGCCTCAGCCCGGCCTGCAGCAGCTCAACGAACTAATGGACGAGGCCCGGGACGCGTCGGGCACCGCCGCCCGGCTCATCGTCAGCGGCCCGCTGGCCGTGCTGGATCCCGGTGTTGAGCTGGCCGCCTTCCGGATCGTCCAGGAGGCGCTGACCAACGTCCGGCGGCACGCCCCCGGCGCGGCCGTCGACGTGGAACTGCATTACAGCGACGACGCCCTGCGGCTGCGGGTCCGCGACAACGGGCCCGGGCCGGGGGCGGCCGGGGAAACGCCGCCGGGCGGCCACGGGCTGCTCGGCATGCGCGAGCGCGCCGCGGCGGTCGGCGGCGAACTGGCCACCGATGAGGCGCCCGGCGGCGGCTTCCTGGTCGAGGCCAACCTGCCTGCGAAGGCCGAAGAGACCTGATGGACGCCTCTCCCCCGCCGGTGCGGATCGTCGTGGCCGACGACCACCAAGTGGTCCGGACCGGGTTCGCCGGGCTGCTCGGCACGCAACCGGACTTCACCGTGGTCGGCACGGCCAGAGACGGGGCCGAAGCGGTCCACATCTGCCGCGAGGTGCGGCCCGACATCGTGCTCATGGATGTGCGCATGCCCGGGACCGACGGCATCGAGGCCACCCGGCAGCTGGCCGTCTCCGGTGAGGACGGCCCGCGCATCCTCATCCTCACCACCTTCGACCTGGACGAGTACGTCTACGACGCGCTGTGCGCGGGCGCCAGCGGATTCCTGCTCAAGGACGTCACCGCCGAACGGCTCTTCGACGCGGTCCGGGTCATCGCGGCCGGCGAGGCGCTGCTCGCGCCGGCCGTCACCCGCCGCCTGATCAGCGAGTTCGCCCGGATGCACCCCAGGTCGGACGGCCCGTCCACGACCGCGCTGGCCACGCTCACCCCGCGCGAGACCCAGGTGCTGCGGCTGGTCGCCGAGGGCCTGTCCAACCCGGAGATCGCCGCCCGCCTCGTGGTCACCGAGGAGACGGTGAAGACGCACGTCAGCCGGGTGCTGAACAAGCTGGGGCTGCGCGACCGGACCCAGGCGGTCGTCACCGCCTACGAATCCGGCCTGGTCGTCCCCCGCTCCACCGGCTCCCGCTAGCCCGCCTCCCCGCCGTCCGGCCCTCACGGGCGCCGCTGTATGTCCACAAAGGTGCCTCCGTAGTCGCTGGAGCGACCACGGAGGCACCTCCGTAGACATGGGTTCGGGGGTTGGCGCGCGCGGGGGACCTTGACGGGCGTGGCGTGTTGTTCGAAGATGAGCGCAGTTGCGGAGTTGTGCGGTCCAATTTGGTGGTTGCTGCGGGGGGTGAGGAGCGGGAGCTGATGACCCCTCGGCCGAGGCCCGGTTTCCGGGTGCGGGTGCTCAGGACGCGGACCGCGGCGGTGACGCTGGCCGCCACGATGGCCGCGACCGGCCTGGCCGCCGTGACGGCCACGGGAGCGGGCGCCTCGGCGCTCCGCTCGCCGGCCGGGGCGGCCGGGGGCGGCCAGCCCGAGTCAGCCCGGCCGGCCGGTCCGCGCCCGCTCCGGCCAGCGCGTACCCGTCGGTCGGGCGGGGCACGCACTTCCTCAACGATGCCGCCCTGCTCGGCTCCACGGACGAGAAGGCGTGGTACGAGGCGAACATCCCGTTCCTCGACGTGCCGGACCAGGCCATCCAGGACGTCTACTACTACCGCTGGCGGGTCTGGAAGGAGCACCTGCGCCCGACGGGCACGGCCAACGGGGACATCACGACCGAGTTCTTCGGCTATCCCGGCTACGCCGCCCCGTTCGGGGCGATCAACGCGTCGTCCGCACACCAGATCGACGAGGGCCGCTGGGTCCGGGACCAGCAGCCGGTCACCGACGACATCCGCTACTGGCTGCAGGGAGCGGGATCGGGGCCCAAGCCGGCGGTCGATTCGGTCAACGCCAACCAGGGCGACTGGGCCCACGAGTACAGCATCTGGCTGGCCAGCTCGGTGCTGGGGCAAGCGCAAGCGACCGGCGACTTCTCCTCCGCGGAACGGATGCTGCCGGAGCTGGAACGCCAGTACCAGGGCTGGAGCAACCAGTTCAACCCCCAGCTCGGGCTGTACTGGCAGGTTCCGGTGTGGGACGGGATGGAGTTCTCGGCGTCGTCGTACGAGACCGACCCGGCCGATCCCTATCACGGCGGCGCCGGCTACCGGCCCACCATCAACGCCTACCAGTACGGCGACGCCACCGCCATCTCCGAACTGGCCGCGATGGCCCGCCAGCCGAAGGTCGCGGCGAGCTACGCGGCCAAGGCGGCCGCGCTCAAGGCGAGCATGCAGAAGTGGCTGTGGGATCCGGGCCGCCAGTTCTTCTACGACATGGGACGGGACAACAACCCCGGGCATGCGCTGCTGTCGGCCCGGGAGGAGATCGGCTTCGTGCCGTGGATGTTCGGCATGCCGTCCGCGGCGGACTCGGCGGCCTGGGCCCAGCTGACCAGCCCGCAGGGTTTCGCCGCCCCGTACGGCCCGACCACGGTCGAGCAGCGCAGCCACTGGTTCATGTACCAGGCCAGCCAGGGATGCTGCCGGTGGGACGGCCCGAGCTGGCCGTTCGCCACCTCGCAGACCCTCGATGGCCTGGCCAACCTGCTCGACGACTACCCGGCTCAGAGCTACGTGACCCCGGCCGACTACGACGCGCTCCTGCACACCTACGCCGCCACCCAGGACCAGAACGGGACGCCGCATGTCGGCCAGGCCCACGATCCCGCGCAGGACAACTGGATCTACGACGCCAACGACTACAGCCACTCCACGTTCAACGACCTGGTGATCTCGGGCCTGATCGGGATCCGCCCCCAGCCCGGCCGCACCCTGCGGATCCAGCCCCTGGTCCCGGCGGGCTGGGACTACTTCGCCCTCGAGAACGTCCCCTACCACGGCCACAACGTCACGGTGCTGTGGGACCGGACGGGCCAGCACTACCACCAGGGCCCCGGCCTGCGCGTCTACGTCGACGGCCGCCAGGTGGCCGGTTCGGCGACGATCCGGCCGCTGACCGTGGCGCTGCACGGCCCGGGAGCCGGCTCTGTCCCGGCCACGGGTTTCACCGACCTGGCGGCCAACGTCTACGGGCAGGGCAGCCCGCAGGCGTTCGCCTCGGCCAGCGGCGCCGGGACCTCCCCGGCCGACGCGACCGACGGCCAGGTCATCTACGGCGAGAGCCAGCAGGCGTCGCAGTGGACCGACTGCGGGGCACCGGGGCCGTCCAGCTTCCTGGGCGTCGACTTCGGGGCCGCCGTCCCGGTGAGCGAGGTCCGCCTTTATACGTGGTCGGGCACCGGCCCGGGCGGTGACGTGACCGCGCCCGCCTCTTATCAGGTGCAGTACCTGGGTCCCGGCGGATGGACGGCCGTCGCCGGGCAGCGGCATTCACCCGTGATCCCGGCGGCCAGCGACCTCAACCTGGTCACCTTCCCGGCTGTCACGACCAGCTCAGCTACGGGTCGCGGTGACCGACCAGCCTGGCCACTGCAGCGGGGTGACCGAACTGGAGGCCGGCGGGCCCACCCGGACGGGGGCGCGGCTGTGGATCGACGGGCCGACCGCCACCAGCGTGTCGCTGACCGGCGGCCAGGCCAGCCAGGTGACGACCACGTACTGGCCGGCGCCGGGCGCGGCCGGACCGGCCGCGAGCGTCCACCTGGTCGCGCCGGCGGGCTGGACGGTGCGCCGCACCGGCGGCACCGGGCCGGGCCGGATCACGTGGTCGGTGACGCCGGGACCGGGCGCGACTGCGGGCGAGGCGACGGCGCTGTACGCCTACGCCGCCACCGGTGACCAAGTAGTGGCGTACGGACGGGTGTCGGCGACCGTGGCCTACTCCCCCGCCGCCTACACCAGCCAGATCGACGACCACTTCACCCCCGGCGACCTGCCGTCTTACACGCAGATCCAGCCGGTGGTGACCGCCGGCACCGGCGAAGCGCCGCCGGCGTGGACCGTCGGCGGCGGGCAGGCCTCGGCGACCGCCTCCCAGCCGTGGTTCGGTTTCCTGCTCTCCGGCACGGCCCCGGCCAGCTCACAGGCCACCGCGGTGGTCGACGCGAAGGCGCTGGACAGCGGGGTCACCAACCACAGCAGCGGCATCTTCGTCGGCCTGGTCCGGGACCCGTCGAACTACGTCATGGTCTGGTACAACACCTACTACCACACGTCGGGCGAGGACCTGGTGCTGAACGGGGTGCTGCAGCCGCCCGGATTCCACGTGGCCTGCTGCGCCAGCGTGACCCTCCAGCCCGGCGACCGGTTCGCCTTCGCGCTCAGCGGCAACACCGTGACCTCTTACTACCAGGCCGGCGGCACCGGGCCGTGGACGCCGCTCGAGTCAACGTCGGTCGCGCCCCTGCTGGACCTGACCAACCCGGCCACCCTGGCCGGCTACCACTTCGCGTTCGGCCTGCGCGGCGACAGCGGGGCCATGGCGATCAGCCGCTTCTTCGCGGGGAGCACCGCGGCCGGCGGCTGAAATGCCAGGTGCCCGGCCCGCGCGGCGGAACAGTACCGTCCGGTCAGCAATGACCGTTTTCTTACCCGCCTGACCTGGGCATACTGGTAATTGGCGCAGCACCCCTCGGCGCTTTTCCGCTCTGTCACCCGGCAAAGGAGGCCGAGACGGACGCCGACCTCACCGAACGACGGCTCGTGCCTGTCACCAGCACTGAAGCGCTGCGGCTGCTCGCTACTGTCCACGTTGGCCGGGTCGCCTACAGTTATCGCGCCCTGCCTGGCATTCAGGCCGTCAGCCATCTGATCGACCACGGTGACATCATCATCCGGAGCCACGGCCGGCCGCCGGTCATCTCACCCACGCGGGCCGGGACCGTCGTCCTGGCCTACGAGTCGGACGCCATCGACCCGGAAATCTTCTCCGGCTGGAGAGTCACCGTCACCGGCAACGCGGACCTGATCCGCGACCCGGACGACATCGCCCGCTATCACCTGGCCCTCCCGGCCTGGCCGATCAGCAACAGCACCGGGCAGCTCATCCGGCTCCACCCCGGCCTCATGAGTGGCTATCACTTCCTGGGGCTGAGCGGCGAGCGATCGTGAACCAGACGACCCAGCCGTGCTGTCCACGCCGGGCGCCGCAGTCGTCGGACAGTTCCCGCAGCAGGTACAGGCCGTGGGGGCACTCGGCGGCGGCGATGTCCCCGTCCCATCCGCTGCCCTGGTCCTCGACTTCGGCGTGGAGGTAGACGCCCGGGCCTACCGCGACGCGGACGGTGAAGGTGCCGCCGGGCCGGCCGCTGGCGGTGTGCGCGCAGGCGTTGGCCGCTAGCTCGCTGACCAGCAGCACGGCGTCGTCGGCGGCCGGGAAGCCGCCAACGACGACGGCCAGGAAGGCCCGCGCCTGGCCCACCTGGGCGGCGGTGCCGGGGAAGGCCCGGGTGTGCGCCGGCGTGGGCCCGATGCGTGGTAGCGGCACCGTCGCGTGATCGCACATGCTTGGGCCCTCGCTGTAGTTACCTAGTCCGGATTTGTGCTCATCAGCCTGGAGGGGCGGGAGTACATTCGGAACGAGCACACGGCCGATTGCCGGCTCCGTGTAACCGGCCGGTGGACCATGTGTGAGCCGCCTCCGGGACGTGGGTCCCGTGTGTGAGGAGGGAACGATGGTGTCGCGAGAACCCGGCCGGACGCCCCGGCAGGTGTTCGGGGCCATGCTGCGCTACTACCGCGAGCGGGCCGGGCTCAGCCGGTCCGACCTGGCCCGGCAGATCAGCAAGTCGGTCTCTTTAATCCAGGCCATCGAACTGGGCCAGCGCGCGGCCACCGCCGACGTGACCGAGGACCTCGAGCGGGTCCTCCCGGCCGACGGCGCCCTGATGCGCCTCCGGGACGAGATCGGCGACGGCCTGGGCTACCAGGCCTATCCGTCATGGTTCCAAGAGTGGCTGGCCAGCGAGGAGAGGCGGCAAGAAGCTCCGCTTGTTCGGCCCGCTGCTGGTGCCGGGCCTGCTTCAGACGGAGGACTACGCGCGGGCCGTGTTCGGGACCCGCTTCGGGGTAACGAACGAAGAGATCGACGAGCAGGTCGCAGCGCGCATGAAGCGGCAGGAGATCCTGAACCGCGACAACCCGACGGCCCTGTGGGTGATCGTGGACGAGTCGGTGCTGCGTCGCCCGGTCGGTGGAAGGCATGTCATGCGCGAGCAGGTTGGTCACCTGATCGAGGCGGCTCGGCGCCCGCACGTATCCGTGCAGGTCATCTCCTCCAGCGTGGGTGCCCACCGTGGCCTGTGGGCCGGTGGGTTCGCGATCGCCGATTTTGAGGATGCGCCGACCGTTGGTTACCAGGAGACAACGTGTCAGGGCCAGTTCGTTGACCGGCGTGAAGACGTCGGAACCCTCGCCGAATGCTGGGATATGCTCGTACGAGAGGCGTTGCCCTGGGCGGCCTCCCAGGCGCTACTGGAGGAAGCGGCGAAGTCATGGACATCAGCCACGTGACCTGGCGCAAGGCCAGCTACAGCGGTGGCAACGGCGGCGAATGTGTCGAGGTCGGCGTGTGGCGCAAGGCCAGCTATAGCGGCGGCAACGGCGGCGCATGCGTCGAGGTCGGCTCCACCCCCGCCGCGCTGGTTGCCGTCCGTGACTCCAAGGACCCGGACGGCCCGAGACTGGCGCTCGGCCCGGACGGTTGGCGGGCGTTCACACGCCGGATAAAGTCTCATGCTGCGGTTAAAGATTCACATGGCAGTTAAAGGTTCACACGGCGGATAAAGAGCGAGACGCTGGATCCGGGCTGACCGCCCGCAAAGCCGGCACTCCTTAGCCCCCAATGGTCGGTTTTGAGCCGGTGGACGGGACAGATGGGGCCGTCATAGGCTGGCCGGGTGGTTGGGCAGTCAGCCGGAATTGCTGCGCTGCTGACTCCTGCCCGCGTTTCCCCGGCTCGCGCGCGGCAGTGGCCTGGGCATTCCGGCGGGTGAAAGATCGTGATGACTGATCAGCTGAGCGTGTCGGTGACGACCGGGCCGTCGCATGTCGTGGCGGTGGTATCCGGCGAGTGGGACACCGCTGGCCCGGGGGGATTCCGCGACGCGCTCAAGCCCGGGACGCTGCCCCGGGGGACGCGGCTGATCGTCGACCTGTCGCAGCTCGGCTTCATGGCCACGGTCGGGGTCTACGAGCTGGTGTCCACGAGGGACACGCTCACCGACCTGGGCGGGACGCTCGCCCTGGCCGCGCCGCAGAAGGTGGTCCGGCGGATGCTGGAACTGTCCGGACTTGACCAGCGCATCGCGGTCTACAACAGCGTAGAAGAGGCCCTCGGAAAGTAACCGGACCTCGCGTCCCCGGCCTGGGTACGGTTGGGCGGTGGACGAAACGGACTGGGAGCAGCGGGTCGCGGACGCCTGGGCGTCGTTCGACGAGCGGGACGAGGCGGACTTCCTCGCGCTGATCGAGGATCTTGCCGCCGAACTTCCGGCGGACAGCGGCATCGGCCTGTTCGAACGGGCCTCCTCCCTCGACGCGACCGGGCACGAGGACATGGCCGTGCCGCTGTACCGGCAGGCGCTGGCCTGCGGGCTGCCCGGCGAACGCCGCCGCCAGGCCGTGATCCAGCTGGCCAGTTCCCTGCGGGCCATCGGGCGGCCGGAGGAGAGCGCCGCGCTGCTCACCGCCGAGATCGACGCGGACTCCGACCACCTGAACGAGGCGGTCATGGCGTTCCTGGCGCTGGCCCTGGTCGACACCGGGCGGGAGCGCGAGGCGGTCTCGCTCGCCCTGGCCGCGCTCGCACCGCACCTGCCCCAGTACCAGAAGTCCGTCGCGAACTACGCCAGGCTGCTGGTGGAGCCGGAATCTGCCGATCCCTCACCGCGCGGCACCTAGCCGGACTCGTCTCACGTGGGCGGGAACGGGGACCACGGCATCGTTCGGGATAAAAGACCCGAAAATAATGAGGCGCGCCGCCAGGCAGGCGGAGTCATACTGCACTCGTGACGGCGTCCGCGCTCACCTTCCGCCCGCTGGCCCGGGGCGATCTCGCCCAGGTGTCCCGGTGGCTCGCCGAGCCGCACGTGGCCCGATGGTGGCGGGATCCGAACGATCTGGCGTCCGTCGAGGCGGCCTATCTGCCGTGCATCGACGGGACCGACCCGGCCGAGGTCTTCATCATCGAGGCCGACGGGCGGGCGGCCGGGCTGATCGAGCGCTACCTGGTCGCCGACGACCCGGCGTGGGATCACGCGATCCGGGCCACCGGCGCCGACACCGGGTGCGCGGCCGGGATCGACTACCTGATCGGGGACCCGGCGCTGACCGGCCGCGGGTACGGGACGGCCGCGATCTCGCTGTTCACCCCGATGACGTTCCGCCGGTACCCGGAGGCCGACGCCGTCGTCGCCGCCGTGCAGCAGGCCAACACCGCGTCCTGGCGCGCCCTCGAGCGGTCCGGCTTCAGCCGCTGGTGGGCCGGCCTGCTCGAATCCACCGACCCCTCCGACGCCGGCCCGGCCTACCTGTACGGCATCCCCCGCGAGCAAACTTTGCCGGCCAATTGAATAATTCACACTGGGGCAAATAGTTCACTGAAGGGTGAATGATTGCGGGGCGGGCGGAGCTGCCCGGCGTGGCGGGTGTTACGCACGCGCCCGATTTCCAGGTTTCTGGATATGGGCCGGGCGGCCCGGCCAGGCCGCATATTCGGCCGGTTACACGGGGTCCCCGCATGTATGGTGAACTGCTGCCGCGCTAACCCAATCTCCCCGGTCGTGATCGGGCAGCCATGTGCTGGGAGGGGCAAATGAACGACTGGCCCGAGGGCTGGTACAGCGACGATAAACCGCGCCGGGCGACCGGAGGCATGCGAGACGCGCCGACTAACGACCTTACCGCCAGGCGTTCGGCGGGCGCTGGCTGGCCCGCCGACCAGGCAGGCCAGGCGGGGAGGGCGGGCAACTGGCCCTCTCAGCCGCCGAACCGCGCTGCTCCCGGATACCGCTCCCCCGAGGGTCCCCCGGGCGGATTTCAGCCGCCCCGGCGGCGCCGGAGGTTCGGCCCCAAGCGGATCTTCCAGATCGTCGCCGCCGTGGTCATCCTGGCCATCGTGGCCGTGGTCGCGTCGTACTTCTACCTGGACTCCAAGCTGAACCGGTCGGTCACGCTCCCGGCCTTCTCCGGCCAGTCCGCGGGGCAGAACTGGCTGATCGCCGGCTCGGACAGCCGGCAGGGCCTGTCCCGGGCGCAGATAGACAGCCTGCACGTGGGGTTCAACGCCGGGAGCCTGAACTCCGACTCGCTCATGCTGCTGCACATCGGCAGCGGCAAGCCGGTGCTGCTCAGCATCCCGCGCGATTCCTACGTGCCGATCCCCGGTCACGGCACCAACAAGATCAACGCGGCGCTCGCGTTCGGCGGGCCGACGCTGCTCATCCAGACCGTGGAGACCGTCACCGGGCTGCACATCGACCATTACATGGGGATCGGGTTCAGCGGGCTCGTCAGCGTGGTGAATGGGGTCGGCGGCGTCAAGGTCTGCCTTCCGACGGCGCTGCAGGACTCCAACTCCGGCGTCAACCTCTCCGCGGGCTGCCACAACCTCAACGGCACGCAGGCACTGGCCTTCGTCCGGGACCGCCATTCGTTCGCCAACGAGGACCTGCAGCGGATCGAGGATCAGCGGGCGTTCCTCAAGGCCCTGCTCAGCAAGGCCACCAGCCCGGGCGTGTACCTCAACCCGTTCACCGCCCTGCCGTTCGCCTCCGCCTCGGCGAGCTCGCTCTCGGTCGACCAGGGCACCCACCTGTACAACCTGGTCTCGGCGGCGATGGCGCTGCGCACCCCGCAGACCGGCACGGTCCCGATCGCCAACGCCAACTACGCCACGGCGAACGCGGGCGACGCGGTGCTGTGGAACCAGGGCCAGGCGCAGGAGCTATTCAACGCGCTGAAGAACGACCAGAAGGTGCCGGCGGCCCTGCTGACCGGGACGAAGGTCGGCTGACTGCACCACACTCCAGTCACTCCAGGGTTGTTCCTTCTCATAGGCCGCATGTTTATGACTGGCACCACTCATTGAACTTTCTCAGACCTGCTTCCGGCCCCGGCGCAGCCGCCCGATCCATGCGCTTATTTGGTAACATCCCGTTCAAGCAGGGCGCTGACGGCTATCGGCCGGAGGTCACATGAGCACAGGCGACACGCCCGACGACGCTCCTGGTCTTGGCCTCTCCGCCCGGGAGGCCGAGATCATGTCGCTCATCGCTGGCGGCCGGACCAACGGTGAAATCGCGACCCACTTGTTCCTGGCCGAGAAGACCGTGAAGAACCACGTGAACCGGATCTATTCCAAGCTTGGCGTGGATTGCCGGGACACGGCCATCGCCCAGTGGCTGGGCGCCAAGGCAGGCGTCCGGGGCTGACCGGACGGCGATCCCGGTCGTGGCCAGCGCATATTCTGGCCTACCGGAAGGCCATCCCCAGCCTCCATTCAGGTTTCTCTCAGCCTTACGGGCGACAATATTGAGCATGAACATGCTGACCAGCGATGAGCGGCAGCGAACGGATACCCGGTTGCTCGTCGTCGAAGACGAGCCCAACATCCTCGAGCTGCTCTCCGCCAGCCTCCGCTACGCCGGCTTCGACGTGGTGACCGCGGCGGCGGGCACCGAGGCGGTACAGGCCGCGCAGCGGCACCGCCCCGATCTCATCGTGCTCGACGTAATGCTTCCGGACATGGACGGCTTCGACGTCGTCCGGCGGCTCCGGAGCGGCGGCGCCCGCGTCCCGGTGGTCTTCCTCACCGCGCGCGACGCGACCGAGGACAAGATCCGCGGCCTGACCCTCGGCGGCGACGACTACGTCACCAAGCCGTTCAGCCTGGAGGAGGTCATCGCCCGCATCCGCGCCGTGCTCCGGCGCACCAGCGGCGACAACGACGAGCCCACGCCCCGCCTCAAGTTCGCCGACCTGGAACTGGACGAGGAGAGCCACGAGGTCTGGCGGGCCGGGCAGCAGGTCCAGCTCTCGCCAACGGAGTTCAAGCTGCTCAGGTACTTCATGAGCAACGCCAACCGGGTGCTGTCCAAGATGCAGATCCTCGACCACGTCTGGGACTACGACTTCCGGGGTGACACCGGCATCGTGGAGTCCTACGTGTCCGTGCTCCGCCGGAAGATCGACACGGTCGAGCCGCGCCTGATCCACACGCTCCGCGGAGTCGGCTACGTCCTCAGGCTCCCGTCCACGTAGGTCGATTTGCTATGGCTTTGAGGGGAGCAGGAACGACCAGCGGAAGCGCGCTCAGGCACCCGGTAGAGGCATTGCGGAGGCTGTCCGAGCGCATGTCGTTGCGGGTCAAGCTGATCACCGCACTGCTGGCGCTGGTGGCGCTGGCGCTGGTGGTCATCAGCTTCATCAGCACCGCCGTGTTCCGCGGTTATCTCCTGAACCAGGCGGACACGCAGCTCAACGGCCTCCTGGTGTCGGCGCAAACCGACCTCAGTGCGCTCGCCGCGGGCACGCCGGGCGGCGGACTTGACCATATGCCGCGCGCCTTCGTGCCGAGCGGCTACATGGCCGAAATACTCGACTCGAGCGGGAACCCGATCGCCAACTTCGGCGGGCAGAATCTTCCCGGTCCGGGCCCGGAAGTGCCCACCAGCTCATCGTGGGTGGCCGCCCATGCGGGCAAGCCCGTTACCGTTCCGGCGGCCAGCGGGAACGACAACTGGCGAGTAATCGCCGAGACCGTCTCCGGTGTCCCCGTTACCAACCGGGCCACCAACCAGACTCAGCCGGAGACCGTCACGCTGGTGGTCGGGCAGAATCTGGGCACCCTCGGCACCGACATCGGCTACCTGACCGGGCTCGATGTGATCGTCGGCCTCGTCATCATGCTGGGCCTGGGCGTGGTTAGCGTGGCTGTGGTCCGGGCCAACCTGCGGCCGCTGGACGACATCGAGGAGACCGCCGAGGAGATCGCCGGCCGGCCATCTGAACCGGCGCGTCCCGGACCGCGACCCGCGCACCGAGGTCGGCCGGCTCGGCCGCTCGATCAACACGATGCTGACCCAGATCGAGGCGGCGTTCCACGCGCGGGAGCAGTCGGAGGAGGCGGCGGTCGCGTCCGAGGAACGGATGCGCCGCTTTATCGCGGACGCGAGCCACGAACTGCGCACGCCGCTGACCGCCATCCGTGGCTTCGCCGAGTACTACCGGCAGCGAGGCGGCGTAGCCGTGTCCGCGGATGAAGGGGTGCGCCCGGCCGGGGACGAAGGCGACAGCGCGGCACCCGCCCGCCCGGCCGCGAGCCGCGACGGCCTCAGCCCCGAAGACCTTGACCGGATCATGCGCCGGGTCGAGGGCGAGGCGGCCCGGATGGGCGTCCTGGTGGAAGACCTGCTGCTGCTCGCGCGCCTGGACCAGCAGCGGCCCATCGAGCACCAGCCGGTGGACCTGCTGGTGCTCGCGGCCGACGCCGTTCAGGACACCCGGATGATCGCGCCGGGCCGTCCGGTGAATCTCACGGTCGAGCCGGGCGGGGCGTTCCTCGTCCTCGGCGACGAGGTCCGGCTGCGGCAGGTCATCGGGAACCTGATGAGCAACGCCCTCACCCATACGCCGGACGGGACCCCGATCGACGTCCGGCTCGGCTCGGGCCTCATCGACAGCGCGCCCAGCTACCCGGGCGGTCCCGCCCGCGCGGTCCCGGCCGCCATCCTCGACATCGCCGACCGGGGCGAGGGGCTGACCCCGGAACAGGCCGAGCGGGTCTTCGAGCGCTTCTACCGCGCCGACCAGGCCCGCAACCGGAAGAGCGGCGGCAGCGGCCTCGGCCTGGCCATCGTCAGCGCGCTGGTGTCGGCCCACGGCGGCACGGCCACCGTGCAGTCGTCACCGGGCCAGGGTGCGACGTTCCGCATCACGCTGCCGCTCGCACCGGACGCGGGGGGCTTGGAGGACGAGCCAGACGCCGAAGAGCCCGGCCCAGAGGCCGACGTGGCCGGACCGGCATCCGAGATGTACTGGCGCTGACGCCGGCCGCGTGGAAGGCCCGGCGGACGGCCGGGCAGGCCGGGACGGTCACCCGGAAAGCGCCGAACGGGCCGCCTGGAGCGCCGCGTCCCGGTACCCGGCGCCGAACAGGACAGACGTGCACGAGCAGCGGGTGCAGCTGATGCAGCGGGACCCGTGACCGCCATCCGTCCGCGAGCGGCGCGGTCCGGGTGTAGCCGTCGATGATCCGGTCCAGGTCCGGCGCGCCGAACAGGGCCAGCATGGCCAGGTCGGTCTCCCGGTGACCGCCGTGCGCGGCCGGGTCGATGAGCCACCCGCGGCCCCCTGACCAGATCACGTTGCCCGACCAGCAGTCGCCGTGGATCCGGGCCGGTGGCTCAGCCGGCCCGGCGATCTCCCCGATCCGGGCGGCCACCGCCTCCACCGTCCGGACGTCACCGGGGCCCAGCGTCCCGGCGTCCGCGGCCCGCCGCAGAAAGGGCAGGATGCGGCGCTCGGCGTACCATTCGGCCCAGCCCCGCGACGCGGGCCAGGGCCGGTTGTCCAGCGGAAGGCTCGCGATGAACCCCGGCCACGGGGCCCCGAAGCTCTCCGCGCCCGCCCCGTGCGTCCGGGCCAGCTCACGCCCGAACCGGTCCGCCACGTCCGGCGCGGCCCGCCCAGGCGGCAGCCAGGCCAGGACCAGGGCCTGCTCGTCCCACCCGAACACCTCGGGAACGGGCGCGCCCTCGGCGTCGGCCAGCCAGCGCAGCCCCCGGGCCTCGGCCTCGATCGCCGGGCCCTGGTCAGCGTCGGACACCTTCGCGAACGCCTCCCGGCCGTCGGCCAGGCTGACCCTGACGTGCCGGACCCCGTGCTGCGCCCCGACGTCGCGCAGGTCCCGGACGTCGGCTCCCACCAGTTCGCAGATCCGCCGGGCGAGGCCACTCCCGCCAGCGTCCGTTCGGGCCATTGGTTCAGGTTTTCATGATCGTGGGGGCTTTTCCGCCGCCGGGCCTCATCGTTTTCATGATCATGTGGAGTTTGCCACCAGATATGACGTTTTCTTCACACGATCATGGCGTGGCCGCCGGCAATGAGGCGGGTGTGACGCGAGTGGCTGGTGGGGCTAAGGGAGGGCGCGGGCGGGCCTAGGGAGGCGCGGGCACAGGCGCCCCGGGGAGGCGGGGGCCCAGGGAGGCGCGGGCGCCGCGCGGGCCCGGGGAGGCGCCGGCGCGCGGCGGCCGGGAAGACGGCGCGCGCGGACGGGCCAGGGAAGACGGCGCGGCCGGGTCAGGCGGGGGCGCGGCCGGCGAGAAGCTCGGCGAGCTGGGACGTGATCTGCCGGGAGGCCGCCTCGATGAGGTCGAGGACCGCGCTGAAGTCGCCGGGGCCGCCACCGTAGGGGTCGGGGATGTCACGGTCGGCCGTCTCGCTGGACGGCAGGCCGCCCGCCTCGCCGAACAGGCGGATCCGGTCCCGGTCAGCGCCCGCGCGGGCCGCCATGCGGCGCAGGTCCGCGAGGTTGTGCTGGTCCATGGCGAGGATCAGGTCCCGGCTCGCAAGCCACGACGGCTCGATCTGCCGGGCCCGGTGCGCGGAACCGTCGTAGCCGCGCCGGGCGAGCTCGTCCCGGGCCTGAGCGTCCATCCGCTGCCCGAGGTGCCAGTCCCCCGTCCCGGCGCTGTCCACCGTGACCGCGCGGTCCAGGCCGGCGGCGGCCAGTTCGGACCGGAGAGCGATCTCGGCCATGGGTGACCGGCAGATGTTGCCCAGGCAGACCAGGCAGACCCGGTAGGGGCCGTTCGGGTGGCGGGGCGGCGGCAGCGGCGCGCCAGGTGCGACGGACATGACTCAAAGGATGCCTGATGCCGGCACCCGCGACGCCGCCCGCCCGCTACCTGCCGGCCGGCTCCATGGCCCGCCGGGCGACCGGCTCGGGAACCGTGTCGGGACCGAACCAGCGCTCCAGCCAGGCGGTGAACTTCCGGCCCTGCCGCTGCATCGGCGCTTCGACGAAACGGTACGACAGCGCGCAGCACCCGAGCAGGACGGCCACGTACGCCGCGGCCAGCAGGACCTGGAGCGGGAACGGATGCGGATGCCGGGTAAGCGGAATCCGGTGGTACACCTCGATCAGCAGCGGGTGCAGCAGGTAGACCGAGTAGCTGACCAGCCCCAGCCAGGCGAGCGCGGACGGCATCTTCCTGTTCCGGCAGGCCATCCCGACCGCGAACGTCACGCCGGCCAGGGCGAGGGAGGTGACCCACTGCCAGTTGAACGCGGTGTGCTGCGCGGGAGCGAGGGACCACGGCGGGGTGTGCAGGAGCCCGGACGCCGCGGCGAGGACGAACACCAAGATAGCGATGGCGATAGCCCACCGCCGGTCGAAATCACCGCGCTCGGCGCGGAACAGCATGGTCCCGGTGAACATCAGCGCGAGAATCGTCAGGGCCTCGAAGGGGTTGACCCAGGCGCTGTTGAAGCACACCAGCACTATGGCGGTCCCGCCGGCCAGCAGGCCGCCCACGATCTTCGGCAGGCGGAACCGGGTCACCGCGAGGGCCACGCCCGCGATGATCAGCAGGTCGGCGATCTCGGCCAGGAGCCGGGTGCCGAGGAAGCTCCGGGAGAGCGCGGTCATCGGCAGCAGGCCGCCGAGCACCACCGCGGCGATCCCGAACACCAGCGCATAGGTGCTGCTGCGCTTGTGCACGCCCGTCACGAAGAGGGCGGTCAGCAGCAGGTAGAAGGCCATCTCATACGACAGGGTCCAGACCACGTTGATGGCGTTGTGCGGGCCGAGCACGTTGGACAGCATGAGCATGTGGGTCAGCCCGGCCGTCTCGGCGTCGTAGTTCGTCCGGCCGAGGCCGCCGATGTGCAGCTTCCACAGAATGACCGCGACGATCAGCGCGAACAGGTACAGGGGATACAGCCGGAACACCCGGCTGACCCAGAAGCCGCGGACGCTGCCCTTGCGCTCGAGCGAAGCCGGGACGATGTACCCGCTGACCATGAAGAACACGAAGACGCCGTACAAGCCCGGGTCGAACCAGTGGTAGATGACTTCCCGGGCGTGCTGGAGCACGTAGTAGCCGAGGTGATCGAAGACCACGAAGAACGCGGCGATTCCGCGCAGCGCGTCCAGCCACGCGAGTCTTCGGCCGGCGGGGCGCCGGAGACGGAGGCGCGGCGGTCGCGGGCACGGAGTTCAGCGTCACCGGAGCGTCAGACACGGGAGCCAAGCCTACCTAGGACAACGAAACCACAAGCTCAAACGCGCGGTTCATGCCCCATCTGTGACGCCAGTCTCGTTCGGTCAGTGGCCGGCAGCGGCCTTGGCCAGCGCGGGCACGAAGGTGGCCGCGTTGATGGTCCCCCAGCCGCTGGCCAGGTCGTACCCCGGTCCGGCGGTGTAGCCGGTGACGCCGCCGAAGCTGTTGTTGCCGGTCGTCACGTCGACGATCCCGGTCGGCTTGGCCGGGCTGTTCTTGGCCTGGCTCAGCGCTCCGAGGGAGTAGAGCGCCGCGTTGATGTTGCCGAGGCGGTGGTGGGCCACCTGGCCGGCCAGGGCGACGATGCCGGCGAACATGGGCGTGGCCTCGCTGGTGCCGCCGAATATCTCCCAGCCCGCCCCGCTCGGCTCGAAGCTCTCGTAGACCCAGCAGCCCCCGTTGACCGCCGACGACATCGCGATGTCGGGCGTGCCCCTGCGGCCGCCCACGACGCTCGCGACACCGTTCTGGAAGGCGGGGCGCCCGAAGATCTGGGAGACGCCGCCGCCGCCGGCCCCGTAGCCGTCGTTCCACACCTGGTCCGGCCGGACCCGGTTGCCGTCCTGCGCTAGCACAAGCTGGGTCCCGCCGACCGAGGTGACCAGCGGGTCAGTGGAGGGCCAGGAGTCCACCGGGTACGGGTAGAGGGTGGCGCCGTCCGGCTTGTCGTCGGTCGACCCGCTGTCCCCCGCCGCCCCCAGGATGGTCACGTGGTGGCTGGCCGCGTCCGCGAAGGCGTAGCGGAGACTCTGCAGGCTGCTGTAGTTGCCCTTGGTAAAGCCGGGGAAGGTGTTCTCGGTCGCGCCGAAGCTCTGGCTGATCACGTCGCCGATGCCGTGGTCGATGAGGTATTGCTCGGCGGCCATCATCTGCGGGAAGCCGGTGACGCCCTCGGTCTCGGCCACCGGCGTCTCGGCCAGCACGATCTTGGCGCCCGGCGCGATGGCGTGGGCGTACTCGACGTCGAGCGTGGTCTCTTCGGCCCAGCCGACCATGGTCGCGTTGTTCTTGTCGAAGGCCGGGACGTTGGGCCGGACGTGTACACGTCGAGCTGGGGCGGGTCGGGGAAGCCCCACTGCCGGTCGAAGGCCTGCAGGTCCGTTGCGGATCGTCGGCGAGCCAAACGAGTCGACGATGACGATCGTCTGGCCCTGGCCGGTGATGTTCGAGCGGTACAGGGAGTTCAGGTTGTAGGCGACCCGGTACTGCACCGGGGTGTAACAGCGGATCTTCATCGTGGCCAGGCACTGGGCGATGCTGACCGGTGACGGGTCCTGAACGCGGATCGTCGGCGCCGCGGTGACGGACGGGACGGCCGTGGCCGATCCCCGGAACGCTGCCGTGCTGCCCGCCTGGCCCTTCGCGCCGGCGGCCGCCGGTGCCGAGGAGACGGCAGTCCGGGCCGAGGCCGCCGCGGGAAGGGCCAGGGCCGCTGCCAGAGCAGTCAGCGGGACCAGCCTCCGGCGCCGTACGGACCTGGCCGTACGGCGCGGGGCGGACCTGCGGCGGCTTGGCAGCATGAGCCTCCTCATGGGCACGGGGCGCCGCACCCCGGCGCACCACTGCTCAGAGATTCATCCCAGCGCGGATTCGCCCAATACGCAATGCTTTGGGGGCGTGTCTTGACACAAGCTTTGCTAATGATTCACTCAGAGTGTCCGGAAACTAGCGTTTCCGATCAGAACCGGACAGGTGGCACCATCCAGGATGGGGTCTGTGGCGGGCGGGCGCCGGGCCGCCGGGGCGCGGGCGGCCGGGCGCGGGCGGTCACCGTTCGCGATGTGCCGCGTGCGTCCCGCGATTCGCATGCGTGGCGGCCCTTTGCTAGTGTTACTCCGGTTCACGCGCCGCTAGCTCAATTGGCAGAGCAGCAGACTCTTAATCTGCGGGTTCGGGGTTCAAGTCCCTGGCGGCGCACC
>CAVQZM010000009.1:0-104422 GCA_963718475.1 uncultured Actinomycetes bacterium
TGGCAGCGTTGCCAGAACTTCCGCCCAATCCGGTGGCGGCCGAGCTCAGCATCCGACAGCGTGCTGCGCGAGTAGCCGATGACCCGCGCAAGCTGCCACTGGCTGAAGCCAGTCCCGTTCCGTACCGCGGCCAGCTGCCGGCCCATCGCGCGGCGCATCTCCCATACGGCCTCGGGATCCCTCACGACATCCCGCCCTCAGTGATGCCTCCAGGACGGCGGGCCGCGGTATAGCCGATAACGCTCCGGCGGATCAGCATCCCGTCCGGATCGCGCATGCCCTCCAATATGCGGAACGCATCGTTGCGGGCGGTGATCCGCTCCTGGCGCGGAATGCGCTCCCATGGGATCCGGGGGGCCTGTGACCAGCTGACCGCCCACCACTGCCGGGGCCCGGTGTAGCGGGCTTCGGCGTCCTCGACGGCGGTAGTGACCGTCGTGTATCCAGCGTCGCCAAGCATCGCCTCCACATCGGCCGTGCTCCCGAACGGGGGATGATGCAGGAGTGTCTCGAAACCGCCTCCGGACGGGACGTGGGCATCGACCGCGGCGACGACGGGGCGCCAGCGCTCGTCCTCGGCGACGTTCCAGGAGAACGCGAGGGTGCCGCCCGGGCGCAGCAGTTCCAGCCAGGCCCGCGCCGCGCCTCCCGGGTCAGCCAGCAAGAAGATCATCATGCTTCCCACCACCGCATCGAAGGTCTCAGCCGCGTACGGGGGGTGGCGGGCGTCGGCGCGGGTCAAAGTGACATTGCTCAGTTCGCGGCCGGCGCACACGGCCGCCGCCCGTTTCAGCATCTCCTCGGAGAGGTCGATGCCGTTGATCGTGCCTTCCGGCCCAACCGCGCTGGCCGCCCGGAACGTCAGAGCGCCTGCTCCGCAGCCCACGTCCAGGACCCGGTCCCCGGTCTTCAGGCCAGCCCGCTCGAGCAGACGTTCCGCGATTTCGGTAAAGAAGGTGACGCCCTGAGTGTCGGAACGGGACGCGGCGGCGTCGAACCCGGCGATGACGTGGCCGGCCCGCAGGGCGCGTGGTGCCTGAGCCATGGCCGGGCTCTCAGCCGATCATGGGCGATACGTTGAACGGCTCCTTGAGATACCCGAACTGACGCATGATGTCGGCTACCCGCTGGATCCGGACGGCGCTGACTCCGACGGGGAAGTCGCCCGTCACCACAAGTGCGGCAGTCTGGGGGCTGATCCCGATGTAGCGCGGCAGCACGTTCTCGACCGTGGAGCGGCTGGTGTCGGCCAGCCGCTGGCCCCGTTCCAGGGCCCGGACGAAGGCAGCGGCCGTTCTCGGATACCTCTTCACCCATGTATCGGTGGCCACGAAGCCCGAAATCGGGAAGCTGCCGACTCACCCTGGTCTCCGTCGGCGACGGTCAGCGCGCCGTATTTGACCTGAGCCTCGGTGAGGAACGGGTCGACCATCCAGGCCGCGTCGACCCGGCGGGCCTCCAGCGCGGTGCCCATCGCGGGGAACGGGATGGCGGTGAACTTCACGGACGCCAGCGGGACACCGTTCTCGGTGAGCACCGAGGACACGATGAGCGTCGCGACGCCCTGCAAGGCGTTGACCGCGATGACTTTCCCGCGCAGCCCGGCCACCGAGGTGATCGGCGAGCGCGGCAGGACGACGATCTCCTGTTCGCGAGCCGTCGCGTTATTGCCCTCGGCCAGGATCCGCAGCCGGGCGGCACCAGAGGCCTGCGCGGCGATGAAAGACACATAGTTGCCAAAGCTGATGTCGAGACGGCCATTTAGCAGGTCAGCCATTACCGCGCCGCTGCCCGTGGTGGGAGCGATCGTCACGCGCAGGCCTTCTGCGGCGAAAAAGTTCTGCTGCTCAGCGATATACAGCCCGGCGGCGGTCACCGACTGGATGGCGCCGACCACAAGATCGGTTTTCTCCAGCTTCGATGTCGTCGTGGCCGTCGTGCTCGATGCGCATCCCGCGCTGACCAGCGCCAATGCCCCAGTCGTCAGGACACTTCGCCGTGACAGAGGATATGGGTGAACTCATGCCTCGTTTTGTCATGCATGGCCAAGATGGTCTGCTGCCGACAACGATGCCGGTAAGTAATCGGCAAGAGGTTCGGCAAGTAAATTACCGGCAGGCCGCGCCTATGAGATTGCACACGCCAGCAATGCTGCTCGCGGGGGCGGCCGCGTGCTATTCGTCGCCGTGCACCACGTGACCGTCGGCGATCGTGAGCTCCACCCGGGTGCTGCCGATCTCGGCGGCCGGGATGGCGAGGATGTCCTGGCCGAGGACGGCGATGTCGGCCAGCGCGCCCGGCCGCAGCGTGCCGAGCTCGGCTTCCCGGTGGTTGACGTAGGCGACGCCGGCCGTGAAGGCGGTCAGGGCTTCGGGCACCGTGACGGCCTCGTCCGGCAGGAACGGGCGCTCGGTCTCCGCCGTTCCGGGCGTGCCCAGCTCGGGCGACAGCCGCCGGTTGACGGCCACGTGGATCTCCTGCATCGGGTCCGCGCTCGACACCGGCCAGTCGCTGCCGAACGCGATCCGGGTGCCGCGCCGGGCCAGCGTGCCGATCCGGTACTGCCACCCGGCGCGCTCCGGGCCGACGACCGGCAGGGTCAGCTCCTCCATCTGCGGTTCGTTGCAGGCCCACAGCGGCTGGAAGTTGGCCACAGCGCCCAGGACGCGGAACCGGTCCAGGTCGTCCGGGCGGATGAACTGCAGATGGGCCAGATGGTGCCGGAGGTCCGCGGGCCGTCCCGGGCCGCGGGCGGCCGCCCCGGCCAGCGCGTCCAGGGCGACATGGACGGCCCGGTCCCCGAGCGCGTGGAAGTGGACCTGGAAGCCCTCGCGGTCGAGCAGGCCGACGGCCTCGGTGAGCTCAGCCGGGTCGATGAACAGGCGCCCCCGGTGCGCATGCCCGGGCGGCTGGCCCGCGTAGGGCTCGGTCATGGCCGCGGTCAGCGTCTCGCACACGCCATCCACCATGATCTTCACCGACGTGGCGCGGAAGCGGCCTTCGGCCGCATCCGCCCGGCGGCCGAGCAGGCCGGCGATCTGATCCGGGCCCAGCCGGCGGTCCCACCACAGCGCCCCGTTGACGTGCGCGGTCAGCCAGCCCCCGGCCGCGGCCGCGCGGTAGGTGTCGTAGGCGTCGGGGATGCCGATCTCCGGTGCGTCGCCCACGATGGCGTCCTGCCAGTGGGTGATGCCCAGCGCGTGCAGGTGGCGGAGCGCCGCCCGCAGCCCGGCGGCCAGGTCGGCAGCCGACGGCGGCGGGATCAGGCCGGAGACGAGGCTCATCGCGCCCTCGTGCAGCGCACCCGACGGCTCGCCCCGATCGTCCCGCTCGATCCGGCCGTCCCCGGGATCGGGGGTGTCCCGGGTGATCCCGGCCATCGCGAGCGCCGCGGAGCTGAGCCACGCGCTGTGGTGATCGCGGTTGGGCAGGAAGACGGGGCGGCCGGCGGCGGCCGCGTCCAGGTCGGCGGCGGCCGGGACGCCGCCCGGGAACGCCTCCATGGCCCAGCCGCCGCCGAGTACCCAGTCGCGGGGGCCCAGGCCCTGGGCGTAGCGGGCGATCACCTCGAGGTAACCGGCGCGGCTGCGCAGCCCGAGGAGGTTGCACCGCAGGCTCTCCAGCCCGGCGCCGACCGGATGGAGGTGGGCGTCACCGAAGGCCGGGATGGTCAGCCGCCCCTTCAGGTCGATGACCTGGGCCGCATCGCCCGCCATCTCGCGGGCTTCGGCCGAGCGGGTCAGGGCCGCGATCCGGCCGTCCTCGATGACCACGGCATCGCAGCCGGCGCCTGCCCCGTCCGGGGACCACAGCCGGCCGTTCACCAGCACCAGCGACGCCGCCACCATCCAATTCAATCGTGGTCCCGGGCGTCAGGCGACCCCCACGCGCCAGCGGCAGCGCCTCAGTCCCGGGCGCCTCCGGTCACGGCGTCCCGCACCCGGCCGGCGGCCTCTTCGATGGGAGGTGATTGCGGCCGCTACCCGGGCACGCCGCACCCAGCCCGGCGACGGATAAGCTGACGCGGAATCCACGGAGAGGGGACGTCATGGGCCCATGCGCGCCCGCTGCCGAGCCGGCCACCGCAACGGGTACCGGGGCGGCATGAGCAGGCTTCTCGGCCTTGACATCGGCGGAACGCTGAGCCGGGCCCGGGTGTGCGTGGACGGCGATGTCGTGGCCGAGGCCCAGGCGGCCAGCGCCAGCCTCACCGCGGCGGGCACGGACGGTGCCACGGCCGCCCTTACCGATCTGCTGGCCCAGCTTCCCCTCGACCCGGACCGGCCCTTCGACGCGGCCTGCGCCGGGTCGGCCGGGCAGCAGCGTGCCCGGTGCCCGGGAATTCCTGCACGACCGGCTGGCCCCGCTGACCAAGTCCGGGACCGTGGTGATCGTCAACGACGCCATGCTGGTGCTCCCGGCGGCCGGGCTGGACGCCGGGGTCGCCGTGATCTGCGGCACGGGCTCGATCGCGGTCGGCAAGTGGGGCCAGCGGGAGGCCCGGGCCGGCGGGTTCGGCTATCTGCTCGGGGACGAGGGCAGCGGCTACTGGATCGCCCGGGCCGCGCTGCGGGCCCTGCTGGACCGGCGCGACCGCGGGGTCCCGCTCGGCGAACTCGGCGAGCGCCTCCTGGCCGCCGCGGGCGCCAGCCACATCGACGCGCTGCACCGCCTGTTCTACGACCAGCCGTACCCGCGGCGGTGGGCCCGGCACGCACCGGTCGTCCTGGACAGTGACGACCCGGCCGCCCCCCTGATCACGGCCGAGGCGGCGCAGGCCCTGACCGCCCTGGCCGCCTCCGCGGCCCAGCGCCTGGGGGCGCCGGACGGGCTGCCGGTGGTGCTGGCCGGCGGCCTGATGGCGCATCCGGCGCTGCATACGGCCGTCACCGGTGCGATTGGCGAGGCCCTGCCGGGCAGCGACGTCCGGACCCTCACCGAGCCCCCGGTGGCCGGGGCGGTGCGCCTGGCCGGCGCGGCGGCCAGTTAGCAGGCTTCTTGCGACTCGGGCGGAATAGGCCGGAGGCAGGCGGCGATCTCGTTGGCGACCCGGGCGTACCAGGTCGCGTCGGCGTGCAGGCCTTCGGCGCGCAGTTCCTCCGCCCGCCACAGCAGCCACTGCCGGATCGCCGGGAGCGCGTGGTCCGCGGCTCGTTCGTCGTAGCCGGAACTCAGCAGCGCGTTCATGATGAGCTCGCGCGGGGTGATGTCTACCTCCGGTGCGTCCAGAACCGTCCTAGCGCAGCGCCGCGCCTACCCACGATCAGCAATGATTCATTTGCTGGAACCGCTTTGGCCACATATTTCTTCCGAACGGGCGCTGCGATCACCTGACGGCACGGATGCGGAGGACGGCCGCCCCGCCGCCCAAGGTGGCCAGGCCGGACAGGGCGAACAGCAGTGGGTAGCTGTGGGTGGCGGCGAGGACGATGCCCGCGATGAGCGGCGCCACGACCAGCGGCAGGGCGACCGCCACGTTGATCACCCCCAGGTCCTTCGCGCGGTCGGCGGCGGCCGGGAGCACCTGGGTCAGCACGGCGGGCGCGGCGGCCCAGTACGTGCCGAACCCCACGCCGAGCAGCGGCGCGGCGGCCAGCGCGGCCGTCCAGGTCGGCGAGACGACGAGCAGCAGGGCGGCGACCGCCATCACGATGACCGCGCCGGCCACGTAGCGCTTGCGGTGTCCCGAACGGTCGGAGGCGGTGCCGCAGGCCACGGCGGCGATGGCCAGCGACACGCCGTAGATGGCCATGAGGATGAGCAGCCCGGTCTGCGGGTCACGGTAGTGCGCCGCGTCGGACAGGAAGTACAGCAGGTAGAGCGTGCCGAGCGCGTTGCCCAGGTTGACCAGGAAGTGCATGGCCCAGGCCCAGCCGAAGTCGGGATATACGCGCGGCGGCACCCACAGGCGGCGCAGGATGGACGGCACGCTGGCCCGCGGGGCCAGCCGGGGCGGCAGCACGTCGTCGTGGGTGAACACGGCGAACACGGCCCCGCCGAGTATCACCAGTGCGCCGCACGCGAGGTAGCCGTCGGCCAGGCCGGTGACCAGGACGGTGACCAGCAGCGCGCCGAGGACCGTGCCCAGCATCTGGCTGATGCCGATCAGCCCGCCGAGGGTGCCCCGCTGGGCCGCGGGCACCCGGTCGGGGAGGGCGGAGGTCAAGGTGGCGAGCATCGCGCCCAGCCCGGCCTGGGCCAGGAACCAGCCCAGCATCATCACGGCGGCGTCGGGCGCCGCGGCCAGCACGGCCAGCCCGGCCGCCCCGACCACGGCCCCGGCCACCGTCCACGGGTGCCGGCGGCCCCACCGGGACGTGGTCCGGTCGGACAGGGCGCCGGCGATCGGGTTGGCGACGAGCGCCGCCACCGCGCCGGCTCCATCACCACCGACAGCAGGATCGTCTTGCTGCCCCGGTCGAGCGCCTGGGCCTGCTCGGGCAGCAGCACCTGGATCGGGGCGTAGATGGCCAGCCACAGCCCGATGTTGGCCGTGAACAGCAGGGTGATCCAGCCCGGCCGGACCGGCGTCACCGGCTCGGCCAGGGCGGCCGGCACGGCGGGTGACCCGGGGACCGCCTCGGCACGGGCCGGCGGGGCGGTGGGCGCGGGCGGGGCGGTGGGTGCGGGCGGGGCGGACGGCTGGGGGATCAGCGGCTCCGCGGGCCCGGTGGCGCCGCTCACCGCGGGCCGCCGGTTAGCCGAAGCACTGGTTCTCCCCGCGGTAGGTCGGCACCGCGCGGGCCGGCTGCCCGTCTTCGATCAGGTGATACTCGGCGAAGCGCTCGGCCAGCTCGCCGGCCTTGGCGTGGCGCATCCAGACCCGGTCGCCGACCCGCAGCGTGGCGGCCGCCGCCCCCAGCACCGGCGTCTGCACCTCGCCCGCGCCCTCCATGCGGGACAGCTTCAGCCCGGCGGGCTGGTAGGGCGATGGCAGGCGGCTGCGGGTGGACGGGCCCGAGGCGACGTACCCCCCGGACAGCAAGGTGACCGCGCGGCCGCCGGGGCGCCGCACCACCGGCAGCGCGTACAGCAGCGCCGCGCGCGGCGAGAACCGGTGGTAGGCGTCGAACAGGGTCGGCCCCATCAGCCCGGACCCGGCGGTCAGCTCGGTCACCGCCGGATCGGCGGCCGTCACCTCCAGGCTGCCGGTCCCGCCGCCGTTCACGAACTGCAGCGGGGTGAGGTCCCGGATCTGCCGGATCGCCTCGCCGCGGCGCTCGCGCAGCTCGGCGGCCGAGAACCGCTGCATCCAGCGCAGCACGGCCGCCCGCAGGGGCCGGCCGGGCGGGGCGTCGCCCAGCCCGGCGATCTGCGCCTCGTACGACATGACGCCGGCCAGCCGGAAACCGGGCCGGGCCAGCACGGTCCGGGCGAACGCCACCGCCTCCTGCGGGGTGTGCAGCGGCGAGCGGCGCACGCCGACGTGCACGACGGGCTGTCCCGCCAGCGGCCGCCACGACGCGTCCAGCTCCAGGCTGACCCGGATGTCCGGGTGCCCGGCGCCGGCGGCCGCATCGATCAGGTCCAGATGCTCGGCCGAGTCGGTCATGAGGGTGATGTTGCGCCGGCCGACCGGGTCGGCGGCCAGGGCGGCGATGGCGGCGCGGTCCGCGGTCGGGTAGCCGACCACCAGGTCGTCGGTGGTGCCGTTGGCGCACAGCCACAGCGCCTCGCGCAGCGTGTAGCACAGCACGCCCGCGTAGCCCGGGCGGGAAAGCACCCGGTCGAGCAGGAACCGGCACCGGACCGATTTGCTGGCCACCCGGATCGGGCGGCCGGCGGCCCGCCGCACGAGGTCGTCGGCGTTGTGGTCGAACGCGGCCAGGTCGACGACGGCCAGGGGCGGGTCCAGGCCGGCGGTCGCCTCGTCGTAGGCGACTCGCGCCGGAGCGTCGGGCATTTTCGCACAGTAGGACAAGATCGCCGAAAGGTGAAGGCCCCAGGTGACCCGCGAGTAGGAACGCGGGCCCGCGTGTGGCCTGGGTCACAGTGTGTTAGGGGAATGTCAGCTTTCGGCCGGCGGCCGCCTGAGGGCCGTGAGCGGCGGATGCAGTGGTGCCGCGGCGGGTCAACTCTGGTGGTGTAGCCGCCTGACCAGGCGGGACAACGTTGCCAAGTGACACGCGGAGGATCCCGTGACGCAGACGCCAGTCATATCGGGCCCCATCGGCAGGCCGGCGATCGAGATGGCCCGGGGCGCCGTGGCCGCTCACCGCCACGAAGGGCCGGGCCGGGGTGGTCAGCGTGGGCGGCGTCGCGCTGCGGGAGATCGCCGCGGAGTACGGGACCCCCGCCTACGTGCTCGACGAGCGGGACGTGCGGGACGCCTGCCGCGCCTACCGCGCCGCCTTCCCCGGCGGCGAGGTGGCCTACGCGGCCAAGGCGTTCCTGTGCCGGGCCATGGCCCGGTGGGCCGACGAGGAGGGCCTGTCCATGGACGTGTGCTCGGCCGGCGAGCTCAGCGTGGCCGCGTCCGTCGGCTTCCCGGCCGAACGCCTCATCCTGCACGGCAACGCGAAGACCCCGGAGGACGTGCACGCCGCCCTGGACTACCGGGCCGGCCGGATCGTCATCGACTGCGTCAGCGAGATCGCCCGGCTCGCGGCGCAGGTGCCGTACCGCCAGCCGGTCCTGCTGCGGGTGACGCCGGCCGTCGACGCGCACACGCACGCGGCCCTGACCACCGGCGTCGAGGACCAGAAATTCGGCGTGTCACTGGCCGGCGGGGCGGCCGCGGACGCCGTCCGGCGGATCGTCGCCCAGCCCGCCCTCAACCTGGTCGGCCTGCACTGCCACATCGGCTCGCAGATCACCGCGCCCGACGGCCACGTGCTCGCCGCCCGCCGGCTCGCCGGGCTGATGGCCGCCATCCGCGACGAGCACGGCCTGGTCCTCCCCCAGCTGAACCTCGGCGGCGGGTACGGCGTCCCGTACGCCGACGGCGACCCCGAGCCGGATCTGCCCGGGTTCGCCGGGCAGATCCGCGCGGCCGTGACCGACGCGTGCGCGGCGGCGCGGCTGCCCGTGCCGCGGATCACGGTCGAGCCGGGCCGCGCCATCGTCGCCCGGGCCGGCGTCACCCTGTACCGGGTGATCGCGGTCAAGCGGCGGCCGGGCGGCCGGGTGTTCGTCGCCGTGGACGGCGGGATGAGCGACAACCCCCGGGCCGCTCTGTACGGCGCCTCCTACACCTTCCGCATGGCCGGCGGCGCGGTGAACCACGCTGGCAGTCATTCCAGCGGCCACTGCGACCAGGCCGCCACGATCGTGGGCCGCCACTGCGAGGCGGGCGACGTCCTGGCCCGCGACGTGCCACTGCCGGCCGACGTCCGTCCCGGCGACCTGCTCGTCGCGGCCTGTACCGGTGCCTATCACCACTCGATGGCGTCCAGCTACAACCTGGTCGGCCGGCCCCCGGTGATCGCTGTCCGCGACGGCGTGGCCCGGGTCCTGGTCCGCCGCGAGACCGACGCCGACCTGCGGCGCCGTGATGTCGGGCTCTGACGCAGGCGGCGGACCCCAGGCGCGACGGCGCGTCCTCACTGACCGGAAGGCGGCGACACCGCAATGGAAGCGGACACAGAACCCGAAGCGGATCCTGGCCCGGATCCTGGCCCGGAACCGGGCCAGGCGGCCGCGGACGGCCGGCTAATGCTCTACGTTCCCGTGCACACCTGCGCCGGGGGCACGGTGAGCATCCAGACCGGCCGGCTGCCGTCGGGCCAGGCGGTCGGGCTGGGTTTCACCTCGGCGGCCCGGCTGGCGATGGTCTTCGGGGAGTGGCACCCGTGGATCGAGCTTCACCTCGGCGCCCTGCACGCGATGCTCGAGCCGCTCGGCATCACCCTGGTCCGGGTCGACCCGCTGCGGCCGCAGGCCCGCCGGGAGCCCGGCATCCGGCGGAGCAACGGTCAGGGAGGAGCGCCGCGAGCCGCCGTGCCCGTACCGGAGCCGCCCCCGGTGGCCGGGCGGCGGGCCGCCACCCTGGCGCACGCCTAGCGCGCATGGCATGATCCCGTTACTGCCTGGTAAGCGGGCGCCCGCCGAGGAGGATGCCGTGGCCGCCAGTATCGCGCAGCGGATCCACGCCCGTGACCGCACCAACGGCACCTGGCGCAACTGGGCCGGCAACGTGACCGCGGTCCCGGCCCGCTGGCACCGGCGGGCCAGCATGGACGACATCTGCGAGGCCGTCTCCGCCGCCGCGCGCGACGGCCTGACCGTGCGCGCGGTCGGCAGCGGGCACTCGTTCACGCCGGTCGCCGCCACGACCGGCGCCGTGGTCGACCTGTCCCGGTGGACCGGCATCACGGCGGCCGACACCCGGACCGGCCTGGTCACGGTCCGGTCCGGGACGCTGCTGCGCAACCTGAACGCGGACCTGCACCGGCTCGGCCTGGCCCTGGCCAACCTGGGCGACATCGACGTGCAGACCATCGCGGGCGCCATCTCCACCGGGACGCACGGCACCGGGGCGGCCCTGGGCGGGATCGCGACCCAGGTCGAGGAGCTGGAGCTGATCGTCGCTGACGGGTCGGCCGTGCGCTGCTCGGCCAGCCAGCGCCCCGGCCTGTTCGCCGCCGCGCGGGTCGGGCTCGGCGCGCTGGGGATCATCACGGAGGTGACGCTGCGCTGCGTGCCGTCCTTCGTGCTGGCCGCCGAGGAGGGACCGGAGCCGCTCGACGAGGTGATCGCCCGGTTCGGCGAGCTGGCCGCCGCCAACGACCATTTCGAGTTCTACTGGTTCCCCTACGGCCGCAACGCCCTGGTCAAACGGAACAACCGGGCCCCGGCGGGCGCCGTCGCGGCACCGCTGTCGCCACCGCGCCGGTTCTACGAGTACGAGGTCATGGAAAACGCCGGCTTCGGCCTGCTGTGCCGGGCCGGCCGGGCCGCGCCGCGGCTCATCCCCCGGCTGAACCGGCTGTCGGCCGAGGCCCTGTCCCGCCGGGCCTACTCCGACCGGTCGTACCGGGTGTTCACCACGCCCCGGCGGGTGCGGTTCATCGAATCGGAGTACGCCGTGCCGCCGGCGCCGCTCCGGACGTCCTGGCCGAGCTCCGCCGCGAGGTGCCCAAGCTGTCTGTCCCGGTCATGTTCCCGGTCGAGGTGCGGGTCGCCGCGGCCGATGACATCTGGCTGTCGACCGCCCACGGCCGTGACTCCGCGTACATCGCGATCCACCAGTACACCGGCCTGCCGTACGAGGCGTACTTCGCGCTGTTCGAGTCGATCACGGCCGGGGTGGGCGGCCTGCCGCACTGGGGCAAGATGCACAACCTGGCCGCCGGCCGCCTGCGGGAGCTGTACCCGCGCTTCGGCGACTTCCTCCGCGTGCGCGACGAGGTGGACCCGGGCGGGCTGTTCGCCAGCCCCTACCTGGACCGGGTTCTCGGGCCATGCGGGAGCGCCGGAGCGTAGCCTGGAGGACAGCGAGGCCGGCGTCTGGCCAGCACAGTTTGCCGTTGGCGGGGCCGGGTACGCGGGAGTTCACAGGCCAACTACGAGGAGGTGGCCGCTCGTGCGGCTCACGTTCCTTCGCCCGCTGTACCAGGAGGCGGGCTGGTTCGCGTCCGTCTACCTCGAGACCTCGCGGGCAAGCCCAGACGCTGGGAGAAAAGCGGTACCGGTGCGCTGGCGCGACCTGCGCGAGGAGCTGTCACGGGAGGGGGCCGACCCGGCCACCCTCGACGCGCTGGGCGAGGTCGTCACCGACCCGGCCATGTCGGCACCGGGAGCGGCGGCCTTCGGCCGGTCCGGGTCGGTACCGTTCGCCGCGAAGCTGGCCACCTCCCCGCTGCGGGAGATCGCCCGGTGGGCCCCCCTGCCCCAGGTGATGCCGCTGCTCGTGCAGTCGCCGCCGCGCCCCCCGCACCTGCTCGTCAGCGCGAACCGGGCCGGTGGCGACATCCTCGCCGTCCGCACCATCGACGACGTGCTGAAGGAAAGCGTGGAGGGCACCGGCTGGCCGGTCCACAAGACCAGGGTGGGCGGCTGGGCGCAGCTGGAGCACCAGCGGTCGACCGAGGAAGCGTGGGAAGTCAACGCCAAGGAACTCGCGGCCGCGGTGGTGAGCGCCGCGTCCGGCACGAAACCGGAACTGATCGTCGTGGCCGGCGACGTGCGGGCGCGCGGGATGCTGATCGACAAGCTGCCCAGCGACCTGAAGGCCAAGGTCGTCGTGGTGGAGCGCGAGCTGGACGTGGACTCCCCCGCACTCGCGGAGGCGGCCGACGAGGCCCTGCGCGCCGCCGCGGACCAGGACTGCCGCACGCGGCTGGAGACGTTCCGCAATCAGCTGGGCACCGGCCGGGCGACCGAGGGCCTCACCGAGACCGTGGCCGCCCTCCGGGACGGGCAGGTCGCCGAGCTCTTCCTCGGCGGTGACTACCGGCCGGTGATCTCAGACTGCCCGCCCTGACCTGGTCGTCCGCGCCGGCCTGGATCGGCCCGGGCCTGGCCGACCTCGGCCTGACCGAAGCCGAGCTGCGCGAGCACGGCGTCACCGACCTGGCCCAGGACCGGGCCGACGCGGCCATCGTGCGGGCCCTGACCGGAACGGACGCCGAGCTGTTCCTGGTACCGCCGGACGAGCAGGCGCCGAGCGAGGACATCGGCGCCCTGCTCCGCTATCCGGTGCCGCTGGCCTGACCGCGGCTACTGCCATGTGCCGCTCGCCGGACCGCGGCTAGGCTGCGCCGCTGGCCTGGTCGCGCCGCAGGACCATGATCATGCGCCACGCCGACGGGGCGCCCACCGCGACGCCGTCGGCGAAGTCGCCGTAGCTCGCGGTCACGGTGAAGCCGCCGGCCAGCCGCGTGGCCGCGGTTATCTCGGTGGCGGTCCAGAACCGGTTCGGGACCACATCGGTCAGGGTCCGCGAGCCCGTCCCGTCCCGCACGGTGATCCGCACGTGCTCCCGGGTCACCTGGGTGACCGGGTCGATCGCGTCGTCGCCGCCGCCCCACCGGACCTGAACGTGCCGCGGGCCGATGTCGCTGTCCCACTCGGAGCTGGTCCGTGGCGCGCGGCTGAGAATGTCCGCCGGGTGCGCGAGCTCAATGATGTACAGCCCGCCCGGCACGGTGTGCGCGGCCGCCGCCCGAAGGTGGGCGACCAGATCATCCAGGGTCATCAGGTGGCACACCGAGTTCAGCATCGTGACCAGCAGCTCGTACCGCGGCTCGAGGCGGAAGTCACGCATGTCGGCCTGGACGACGGTCAGCCCCAGGCCGTCGCGCTGCGCCTTGTCACGGGCCCGCGCGCACATCGCCGGGCTGAGGTCGAGCGCGGTCGCGCTGGCCCCCCGCCGCGCGAATTCCAGGGCGTGCTCGGCCGGGCCGGCCGCCAGTTCCAGCACCGAACCGGGGTCCGGCGGCCGTCCCGGCCAGCCGGGCGTGCCGCCGGAACCAGCGCCGTAGCGCGTCCACCTCCCCGGGGACGTCACGGTAGGCGCAGGCGAACTCGTACATCTCTGGCTCGTCATAGATCCCACTCACCTCGCCATTGTGCCGGAAAGCGGCCATCAACCGGCCTTTCCTGGTCTAGCCGGGCGGGGTGCTCCTGCGGCAAACTGGCCGCATGATGACCGAGGCCCAGGCCCTGACCGCGCTGGCGAGAGAGGATCCGGAGGCGGCTGACGAGGCGAAGGCCGCCCTCGGCTGGCTCACCAACGGCGAAGGCCTCGAGACAGTCTCACAGCTCAAGCTGCAGGAATTCGTCTGGTATGCCCTCCCGGTCAAGTGGCCCATGACGACCGGCGAGCTCATCGCGGTCACCCGGGCGCTCGGCCGCCTGTTCGCCATGGTCGGCATGGAGCGCTACGCCGAGGTATGCATGTGCTCCGGCACCGAGAAGATCCTCACTGCCTACGGCCACGGCCACGAGGTGGGAATCGCCGCCTACGCGGAGGCCGTCGAGAACTCCAGCGCGGCGCCGCCCGACACCGGGCTGCTGGACTGGGGCTCGGTCATGGGGCCGGACGAGCGCGCCGCCTACGACGCGTGCGCCGCCGCCGTCGAGCTCGCGATCGCCTCGGGTGAGATCTCGTGCGGGAGCCGCGGCTGGAAAGCCCGGCGCGCCGCGCTCATCGACCGCTGGCTCACCACACCTCCCCCGGCCCGCGACGGCCAGGCCGGCCGGAACCAGCCGGGCCGCGGCCACCCGGTCGGCGGACAGCCCGCCCGCGAGGGCCAGGCGGGGCGGCACCGGGCCGGCGCCCACCACGCGCCGGGGGTCAGCGGGACCTGGCTGGCCCGCATCCATACCGAACGGATGGACGCGTGGGCGCACAGCCGCCCGGGCGAGCGTTCCCGGCTCGCGGCCGCGGTCCTGCCCCGGCTGCTGGAGGAGCCGACTCCCCCAGATGACGCGCTGCCCACGCTGAGCTGGCTCCTCGGGCACGCGGAGGCCGGGCTCCGGCTCACCGCCCGGCACTACATCGCGCCCGCCCTCGTCACCGAGGCGGTTGACGCGTTCGGCTGGCGTGAGCAGCTGCCCGGCGCGCTCCGGCAGGAACTCGACGTCTTCCCGCTGCACACGCTGCGCGGGCTGGCCCAGGGGGAGCTGGGCGCGATCCGCCGCACCGGCACCAGCCTCGTGCTGACCCGGGCGGGAAAGCTGATGGCCGAGGACCGGGCGGCCCGGTGGCGGATCGGCACCGCCTGCCTGGTCGGGGCGGACGACGGCGCCAGCCCCGACTTCGCCGTCGCGGTCCGGGAAGCCAGCCTGCTCTTCCTGCTGGTCAGCGGCCCGGCCGGGTACGACGAGCTGACCCGGCACCTGGCCCGGATCCACGCCGAGGAAGGGTGGTCGTCGCGGGGCGGCGGCGACCTCGGCGATGCCGTCCGCCGCGAGATCTACGGTCTCCGGCACCGGCTGTGGGCCCTGCACCTGCTCTACACCGGGCGCGCCTCCCGCGAGCCGCTCGCGCTGACCGAGACGGGCGTGTACGCCGCCCTGGCCGCGCTGCGCAGCCGGGCCCGCGCCCCGCGGCACCACGTCGGCCTGGCGTTAGGGGCCCGGCGCCCCGGGTCAGCCCAGCGTCTCGGTGCGCAGGGGCGGATAGCCGACGTAGTTCTCCGCCAGCGTGGTGGCGGCGGCGCGGGATGAGGTCACGTAGCGCAGCTGGGAGAGCTGAAGCTGCTCCTCCATCGCGTCACCGCCCGGCGCGACGTGCAGCATCGAGGTCATCCACCACGAGAAGTGGGTGGCCCGCCACACCCGGCTCAGGCAGGCCTGCGAGTAGGCGTCGGCCGGCCCGGCCTGCCGGTCCCGGACCAGCGCGGTGAGCGCGTCGGTGAGCACGGCCACGTCGGCGATGGCCAGGTTGAGGCCCTTGGCCCCGGTCGGCGGGACGATGTGGGCGGCGTCGCCGGCCAGGAACAGCCGCCCGGAGCGCATCGGCGCGGCGACGAAGCTGCGCATCGGCGTGACCGACTTCTCCAGGATCGGCCCCTCCTTCAGCTCCCAGCCGGGGACGGCGAACCGCCGCTGCAGCGCGGCCCAGATCCGGTCGTCCGGCCACGCGGCGATGTCCTCGTCGGCCGGCACCTGAAGGTAGAGCCGGCTGACCTCCGGGGTCCGCATCGAGTGCAGCGCGAACCCGTCCGGATGACGGCAGTAGATCAGCTCATCGGTCGACGGCGGCACGTCGGCCAGGATGCCGAGCCAGGCGAACGGGTAGGCCCGCTCCACCGTGGTCAGCAGGCCGGCCGGCATCGCTGGCCGGCTGATCCCGTGGAAGCCGTCACAGCCGGCGATCGCGTCGCACGCGACCTCGTGCCGGACGCCGGCCGCGTCGGTGTAGCGCAGCACCGGCCGGTCGGTGCCGAGGCTCGGCGACTTCGGTGTCGGTGACCTCGAAGTGCAGGGAGGCGCCGGCCGAGATCCGTTCGGCAATCAGATCTTTGACGATCTCGGTCTGGGCGTAGACGGTCACGGTCCGGCCGCCGGCCAGGTCACGGAAGTCGAGGTGGTGCCGTTCGCCGTCGAACTGCAGGTAGATGCCGCCGTGCTCCAGGCCCTCGCGGTCCAGCCGGGTGGCCAGCCCGGCGGCCCGCAGCAGCCGGACGGTGCCGTCCTCCAGCAGGCCGGCCCGCTGCCGGGCCTCGCAGTAGGCCCGGCTGCGGGTCTCCACCACGACCGAGTCGATGCCGCGCAGCGCCAGCAGGTGGGACAGCAGCAGCCCGGCCGGGCCGGCCCCGACGATCCCGACCTGCGTCCGTGTCGGCGTCCGCGTCAGCCTGGGCACCGAACCTCCTGGTAGCTAGAAGGGGTACGGAGTGATGTCGCCGCGGACCGTCACCCAGCGGGTCTCGGTGAACGCGTCGATGTTGGCGGTTCCGCCGAACCGCGCGCCGGTGCCCGAGGCACCCAGGCCGCCGAACGGGATGTTCGGCTCGTCGTCGACGGTCTGGTCGTTGATGTGCACGATCCCGGTCGGGATCCGGCGGGCCAGGTCCAGGCCGCGCATCACGTCGCGGGTCAGGATGCCGAGCGACAGGCCGTATTCGCTGTCGGCCGCGAGCTTGGCCGCCTCGTCCGGGGTGGAGAACCGGCACGACCGGCGCGACCGGGCCGAACACCTCGCTGGCGTAGGCCGGCATCTGCGGCGCGACGTCGGCCAGCACGGTCGGCCGGTAGAACAGCCGGTCGAAGGTGCCGCCCGCGGCGAGCCGCGCGCCGGCCTCGACGCTGGCGGTGACCAGGCCGTGCACCTTGTCGCGCTGGCGCTCGTCGATGATCGGCCCCAGGGCGACCTGCTCGGTGGCCGGGTCGCCGACCGGGAGGTGGCTGGCCTTCTCGGCCAGCCGGGCTCACGTAGTCCTCGTAGACCGGACTCGTGGACCAGGTGCCGCCCGGTGGTCATGCAGATCTGGCCCTGGTGCAGGAACGAGCCCCAGGCGCCCGGCGGACACGGCCCGGTCGAGGTCCACGTCGTCCAGCACGATCAGCGCGGAGTTGCCGCCCAGTTCCAGGTGGGCGCGCTTAAGGTGGCGGGCGGCCAGTTCCCCGACCCGCGGCCCGCCGCGGTGGAGCCGGTGAACGAGATGATCCGCACCGCCGGTTCCCCGATCAGCGCCTCGCCGACGTCGGCCCCGCCCGGCAGCACGTGCAGCAGCCCGTCCGGCAGGCCGGCCTCCTCGAACACCCGGGCCAGCACGACGCCGCCGGACACGGCGGTGCGCGGGTCGGGCTTGAGGATGACCGCGTTGCCCAGCGCGAGCGCCGGGGCGACCGACCGGATGGACAGGATCTGCGGGAAGTTGAACGGCGCGATGACGCCGACGACGCCGGCCGGGACCCGCTCGGAGTAGCTGAGCCGCGGCTGCTCGCTGGGCAGCAGCTCACCGTAGGGCCGCGACGGGAGGGTGGCCGCCTCGTAGATCTCTTCGGTGGCCACGTGCGTCTCGAACTGCATGGCGGGCGGGATCTTGCCCATTTCCCGGATGCCCCACGGCTCGATCTCGGCCGCGCTGGCCACCCACAGGTCGGCGGCCCGGCGCAGGATCGCCGACCGCTCGGTGTGCGGCCGCGCCGCCCAGCCCACCTGGGCCGCCGCGGCGACCTGCGCGGCCCGCGCCACGTCCGCGGGCGTGGCCATCCCGGCCCGGCCGATCTCCTGGCCGGTGGCGGGCTCGACGACCGCGGCGTCACCCCCGCCGCCGGCGGTCCAGCCGCCCAGGAAGATCTTGCCCCGCCATGCTGACTCGTCCATGAGTGCCATGACTGCTCCATAGGCTGACGCGACTGTTCGTTATACGAACAAGGGTTCTGGTGGCGAACATAGGGCGGAACGCCGGGCCGTGTCAAAAGAATGCTTCAGTTATTTCACACGCCCGGCACGGTGCACGTATGTTCGTTCTGCGGTGCCGGCAGCCGGCCCGCGGACGCTGCCCGGCCGCCGGGGCGTCCCTTCATGATCAGGGAGTCCCGTTGAGCGATGAGGCCGTTCGCGATGCCGACTTCATCCAGTCGCTCGAACGTGGCCTGTCCGTCATCCGGGCCTTCGACGCGGAGCACCCGAAGCTGAGCCTGAGCGAGGTGGCCGCGCGTACCGGGCTGAGCCGCGCCGCCGCCCGCCGGTTCCTGCACACGCTGGTCAACCTGGGCTACATGCGGACCGAGGGCAGCCAGTTCGCGCTGCGGCCGAAGATCCTCGAGCTGGGGTACGCCTACCTGTCCAGCCTGACCCTGCCCGAGGTAGCCATGCCGCACCTCGAGCAGCTGGTGGAGCAGGTGCACGAGTCGTCTTCGGTGTCGGAGCTCGACGGCGACGACGTGGTCTACATCGCGCGGGTGCCGACCCGGCGCATCATGACCGTCGCGATCAGCGTCGGGACCCGCTTCCCGGCCTACGCCACCTCGATGGGCCGGGTCTTGCTGGCCGACCGGCCCGACGACTGGCTGGAGGAGTACCTGGAGTCGGCCCCGCTGCGCGCGCTCACCTCGCACACGATCGCCGAACCGTCCTCGCTGCGCGCCGAACTGGGCAAGATCCGCGAGCAGGGCTGGGCCCTCGTCGACCAGGAGCTCGAGGAAGGGCTCCGGTCGGTGGCCGCGCCGATCCGCGACAGCGAAGGGCCGGGTGATCGCGGCGGTCAACGTGTCCACCCACGCCGGGCGGCGCAGCGTCGCGGACGTGATCGACGAGCTGCTCGAGCCGCTGCTGCGGACCGCCCGCCTCATCGAGAGCGACCTGCGCGCGTCGGCCGCGCCGGCCAGCGCCCGCCGGAGTCTGTAAGCCGCCGGCCGGGGGCCGGACCTGGGCCTTGGCCCGGCCGGGGCGGCCGGGGCGGTACGCGCGCCGGTCAGGGCCGGGCCTGCCACACTTGACCCGTGCAGACTCTGGTTATCGATCACCCGCTCGTCACCCACAAGCTCACGGCCCTGCGGGACGTGGGCACCGAGACCGCGACCTTCCGCCGGCTCACCGATGAACTGGTCACCCTGCTGGCCTACGAGGCGACGCGGGAGGTCCGGGTCCAGCCGGTCACCGTGCGCACGCCGCTGGCCGACGCGGAAGGGGTCAAGATCGGCAGCCCGCCGCCGCTCATCGTGCCCATCCTGCGGGCCGGCATCGGGATGCTCGACGGCATGATCCGGCTGCTGCCCATGGCCGACGTCGGCTTCGTGGGCCTGGTCCGCGACGAGACCTCCCTGGTCGCCTCCACCTACGCCGACCGTTTGCCGGCCGACCTCACCGGCCGTGAGGCGTTCGTGCTGGATCCGATGCTGGCGACGGGCGGGACGCTGCAGACCGTGATCGCCATGCTCAACAAGCGCGGGGTCACCTCGGTCACCGCCATCTGCCTGCTGGCCGCGCCCGAGGGGCTCCGGCGCCTGGAGGAAGCGTTCGGCGGCGAGAGGCCGGCCGCGGTCCGCGTGGTCACCGCGGCCGTCGACGCCCGCCTGGACTCCCACGGCTACATAGTCCCCGGCCTGGGCGACGCCGGCGACCGCCTCTTCGGCCAGGTCTAGCTGCGCTGACGCCGGCACTCGCAATGCCGCGCGTCACATTGGCCCCGCCCCGGCTGCCCCACCAGTCGCCTCAGTCACATGCGCACCGCATCCAGGCCGCCCGAGCATGATCATGTGAAGAAAACGTCGCATTTAGCGGCAAAGTACACATGATCATGAAGACGGCCCGGGCGGCGAAGCGGAAAAGTACACATGATCATGGAGACGAGGCCTCGTCAGTTACCCGACGCGCCGTCCCGCCCACGCAGAGGCGTCAGTGGCCCACGCACCCGGAGGTCTCTGCCGAGCGCTTACCCGGCCGACACTCCCCCGGCCAGCACCCCTACTCCAGCCCCAGCAGAGACTCCAGGCCCACCGTTAGGCCCGGGGGCAGCTCGCGGATCTGGCGGACGGCGAGGATGACGCCGGGCATGAAGGACGCGCGGTCCAGGGAGTCGTGGCGGATGGTCAGGGTCTCGCCGTGGCCGCCGAGCAGGACCTCCTGGTGGGCGACCAGGCCGGGCAGGCGAACGGCGTGCACGTGGACGTCGTCGACCACCGCGCCGCGTGCGCCGGGCAGCGACGACCTGGTGGCGTCGGGCGGCGCGCCGAGACCGGCGGCGCTTCTGGCCTCGCCGATCATCGCGGCGGTGCGCAGCGCCGTGCCCGAGGGCGCGTCGGCCTTGTTGGCGTGGTGCAGCTCGACGATTTCGGCGGACTCGAAGAACCGGGCCGCCTGGGCCGCGAAGCGCATCATCAGGATTGCCCCGATGGAGAAGTTCGGCACGATGAGGACGCGGGCCGCGGGCGGCGCGCCGAGCCAGCCGCGCACCTCGCCGAGCCGGTCCTCACCGAACCCAGAGGTACCGACGACGGTGTCGAGCCCGTGCCCGACGCACCAGCGCAGGTTGTCCATGACCGCGCCCGGGTGGGTGAAGTCCACGACGACGTCACAGCCGGTCAGCGCCTCCCGGTCGTCGCCTTCGTCGACCTCCGCGGCTACCTGGAGGCCGTCGGCTTCACCGACCGCACGGCGCACCTGGCTCCCCATCCGCCCCCTGGCCCCCAGCACGCCCACCTTGATCATCGCACCGCGTCCTTTCTCCCCCGGGTCCGCCGCCAGTAGTGGCTCCCGGTCCTGCGACTGGGGTTCGAGCCGATCATGACTGATCCCCGCGACGCTAACGCGTCGCGGGGATCAGGCGGGTCTAGCCCAGGGCGCCGGCGAAGGCGTCGGCGTCGTCGAACGGGCCGACGACCGCGAGCGCCTTCGGCTTGGCCAGGACCTCGGCCGCGACCGCGCGCACGTCGTCGTGGGTGACCGCCTCGATGGCGGCCAGCGTCTCCTCGACCGGCTCCAGCCGCGGGTAGACCAGTTCGGCTTTGCCGAGCCGGCTCATCCGGGAGGACGGATCCTCCAGGCCGAGGACGATGGAGCCGCGCATCTGGCCCTTGCCCCGTTCCATCTCGGCGTCGGTCAGGCCGCCGGACACCACCTTCTCGACCTCGCTGGCGCAGATCGAGAGCACCTCGTCGGCCTTGGACGGCAGGCAGCCGACGTAGATGCCCCACATGCCGGTGTCGGCGTGCTGCGCGGCGAAGCTGTAGACCGAGTAGGCCAGGCCCCGCTTCTCCCGGATCTCCTGGAACAGCCGGGACGACATGCCGCCGCCGAGCGCCGCGTTGAGCACGCCCAGGGCGTACCGGCGGTCGTCGGTCCGGGCCAGGCCCTCGCAGCCCAGCACCAGGTTGGCCTGCTCGATCCCGCGGGACACCAGCCGCACGCCGGTGCCCCCGGAAAGGCCGACCGAGTCCCCGGCGAGCCGGGGCGGCACGGGCGGCACGTCCCGGTCCAGCGCGCCGCCGAACGCCTGCCGCACCTGGTCCACGAGCCCGTCATGATCCAGGCTCCCGGCCGCCGCCACCACCAGGTGCTCCGGGGTGTACCGGGCCCGGTAGTGCTCGTTGATCTGGTCCCGCGTGATCGAGTTGATCGACTCCACGGTCCCGAGCACCGGCCGGCCCAGCGGGGTGTCGCCGAACAGGTGCGCGGCGAACGCCTCGTGGACCGTGTCCGTCGGATCGTCGTCGTTCATGGCGATCTCTTCGAGCACGACGTTGCGTTCGGCGTCGACGTCCTTCGGGGTGATCAGCGAGCTGGTCACCATGTCGGACAGGATGTCGATCGCCAGCGGCAGGTCAGCGTCGAGCACCCGCGCGTAGTAGCAGGTGTACTCCTTCGTGGTGAAGGCGTTCATCTCGCCGCCGACCGCGTCCATCTCGGATGAGATGTCCAGGGCCGTGCGCCGCGCGGTGCCCTTGAACAGCAGGTGCTCCAGGTAGTGCGTGGCGCCGGCGTGCCGGACGTCCTCGTCCCGTGAGCCGACGCCCACCCAGATGCCGAGGGCGACCGACCGGACCGCGGGCAGCGACTCGGTGATGACCCGCAAGCCCCCGGGCAGGACGGTCCGGCGGACGGCAGCGCCGTCCGCCGGGACGGCATCCCCGGGCTGGCCGCCGCTCACTGGCTGTGCTGGCCGCGGTTGCGCTGCCGGGTCCGGTGCTGCCCGTCGCCGCCCCGGTCCCCGCCGCGCTCGCCATGGTCACCGCCGCGGTCACCGTGGTCACGGTCGCGCGGGCCACGGTCGCCGTGGTCGCCGCCGGCGTGGCCGGACAGGTCCTCGCCCGCCGCCTCGCGCTCGACGACCTCCACCGGGACCAGCGACAGCTTGCCCCGGTCGTCGATCTCGCGGATCTCGACCTGGATCTTGTCGCCCACCTTCACGACGTCATCGATGTTCTCGATGCGCCGGCCGCCGTGCAGCTTGCGGATCTGCGTCACGTGCAGCAGGCCGTCCTTGCCGGGCAGCAGCGAGATGAACGCGCCGAACGTGGTGGTCTTCACCACCGTGCCCAGGAACCGCTCGCCGACCTCGGGCATGTGCGGGTTGGCGATCGCATTGATCGCGTTGCGCGCCGCTTCCGCGGACGGCCCGTCGGTGGCGCCGACGTAGATGGTGCCGTCGTCTTCGATCGTGATCTCGGCGCCGGTGTCGTCCTGGATCGAGTTGATCATCTTGCCCTTGGGCCCGATGACCTCACCGATCTTGTCGACCGGAACCTTGATCGTGATGATCCGCGGCGCGTACGGGCTCATCTCGGCCGGAGCCGAGATCGCGCCGCGCATCACGTCCAGGATCGTCAGCCGGGCCGCGTGGGCCTGCGTGAGCGCCGAGGCGAGCACGGAGGCCGGGATCCCGTCCAGCTTGGTGTCGAGCTGCAGGGCGGTGATCAGGTCCGGCGTCCCGGCGACCTTGAAGTCCATGTCGCCGAACGCGTCCTCGGCCCCGAGGATGTCGGTCAGCGTCACGTACTGGCCGCCCTCGTGGATGAGCCCCATCGCGATGCCCGCGACCATCTCCTTCAGCGGGACGCCCGCGTCCAGCAGCGCCATCGTGGAGGCGCAGACCGACCCCATCGAGGTGGAGCCGTTGGAGCCGAGCGCCTCGGAAACCTGGCGGATGGCGTACGGGAACTCTTCGCGCGGGGGCAGCACCGGCAGCAGCGCCCGCTCGGCGAGCGCGCCGTGGCCGATCTCCCGCCGCTTGGGCGAGCCGACCCGGCCGGTCTCGCCGGTCGAGTAGGGCGGCATGTTGTAGTTGTGCATGTAGCGCTTGGTGCGCTCGGGGTTGAGCGTGTCGATCATCTGCTCCATGCGGAGCATGTTCAGCGTGGTGACGCCCATGATCTGGGTCTCGCCCCGCTCGAACAGCGCCGAGCCGTGGACCCGCGGCAGCACGTGCGCCTCGGCCGACAGCGTGCGGATGTCGCTCAGGCCGCGCCCGTCGATCCGCAGGCCGTCGCGGATGATCCGCTCCCGGACCAGCTTCTTGGTCAGCGCCCGGAACGCGGCGCTGATCTCCTTCTCCCGGCCCTCGAAGCGGGCGGCCAGGCGCTCGGCAGCCAGGGCCTTGACCCGGTCGGTCTCGGCTTCGCGCTCCTGCTTGCTCGCGATCGTCAGGGCCTTGGCCAGCTCATCGGAAATCTCGCTGGCCAGCGCCTCGTAGACGTCCTCGCCGTAGTCGACGAAGATGGGGAACTCAGCGGTCTTCTTGGCCGCCTGCGAGGCGACCTGCTGCTGCGTCTCGCACAGGATCTTGATGAACGGCTTGGCCGCCTCGAGGCCCTGGGCGACGATCTCCTCGGTCGGCGCGACGGCCTCGCCGTCGCCCGCGGCGAGCAGCGACAGCGTGCGCGGCGTGGACTCCGCCTCGACCATCATGATCGCGACATCGCCACTCTCGATGACCCGTCCGGCGACCACCATGTCGAAGGTGGCCTCCTCGAGCTGTGAGTGGGCCGGGAAGGCCACCCACTGGCCCTTGATCAGCGCGACCCGGACGCCGCCGATCGGGCCGGAGAACGGCAGGCCGGCGAGCTGGGTCGACAGCGACGCGGCGTTGATCGCCACGACGTCGTACAGGTGATCCGGGTTCAGGGCCATGATCGTCTCGACGACCTGGATCTCGTTACGCAGGCCCTTGACGAACGACGGGCGCAGCGGCCGGTCGATGAGGCGGCAGGTGAGGATGGCGTCCTCGGAGGGCCGCCCCTCGCGGCGGAAGAACGAGCCGGGAATGCGGCCCGCCGCGTACATCCGCTCCTCCACGTCCACGGTCAGCGGGAAGAAGTCGAGATTGTCCCTCGGCTGCTTGGACGCGGTCGTCGCCGACAGGACCATCGTCTCGTCGTCGAGATAGACGACGGCCGATCCTGCGGCCAGGCGGGCCAGACGGCCCGTTTCGAACCTGAGCTTATGTGTGCCGAAAGGGCCGTTGTCTATGACGGCCTCGGCGCTGTACACACCCTCCACGGGTGAGACCTCCTTGCGGTGAAAATCCCGCACTGCCCGTCCCGTGCTTGGCCCGGGGGGCGTCCTCCCGGGCTTCCTGCTAAGGCAATTGCCGGGGGCGGGCGGCCCGCCCAGAGCTCCGTGCGGGCGTCGCCCGCCTGGGTCGTCGGCCGGTCTTCGATTGAAGCCCTCGGCTCAGACCGCGTCACGCGGCGAACCCGAGGACCACTACCGAGGACCGGCCCATCGCTCGGGACCGGGGACCGCGGGATGTCTCGTTGGCTTCTATGTAGTTGTCATTGCGCGGTGAGCGCAGTGCCTTCCGGGGCTGGCGCTGGGCGCCGGGCGGTAAACAGCCCGCCCGGCCCCTCACCTCCGTCGTTACCGGCGCAGGCCTAGGCGCTCAATAAGCGCACGGTAGCGGGTGATGTCCTTCTTGGCCAGATACTTCAGCAGCCGCCTGCGGCGCCCCACGAGGAGCAGCAGGCCCCGGCGGCTGTGATGGTCATGCTTGTGCACCTTGAGGTGCTCGGTCAGGTCGTTGATCCGGCGGGTCAGCAGCGCAACCTGGACTTCCGGCGAACCGGTGTCACCCTCAGCGGTCGCGTGCTCCGCCATGATCTCCTTCTTGACGGATGTCTCGAGCGGCACGTGGCTCCTTAAGTGTCGGTACTGGGCCCGTTCAGGCGCTGTCCGCGCTCGCGCGCGCCGTGTCCGGGGTCTTTCAGGGATGGGCCCACCGTTTCGCGAAGGCCCCGCGGCCGCCATCCGGCTACCTGAGATCTTCGGGCCAGCTGGGCCCCCGGGCTGCCGCATGAGGGTGCAGCAAACCCCTGCTGGCGCAGGCCAGCATCGTTTCACGTTATCACGGCCGCTGAGCGGCCTGTCCGGGCTCAGGCGAGAAGCTCCCGGGCCTGATCGACGTCCTGGCTGCATCTGGGCGACCAGCTCGTCGACGGAGTCGAAGCGGGCCGTGCCGCGGAGGCGGGCGGTGAAGTCGATCGCGACGTGCGTGCCGTACAGGTCCAGGTCGTCCCGGTCCAGGGCGTAGGCCTCGACGGTGCGGTCGGCCTCGCCGAAGGTCGAGTTCGGGCCGACGGAGATCGCGGCCGGCCAGCGGTCGTCCTCCTGGCCGTCGGCGGTCAGGGCGGACAGCCACCCGGCGTAGATGCCGTCACCGGGAATCGCGGTATGCGGCGGGCACTCCAGGTTGGCGGTCGGGAAGCCGAGCGCCCGGCCGCGCATGTGCCCGCGCACGACCACGCCCTCGACCCGGTGCGGGCGGCCGAGCGCCGCCGCGGCCGCTTCGACGTCGCCGGCATCGAGCCGCTCCCGGATGTAGGTCGACGAAATCGTCACGCCATCGGCCACGAGCAGCGGCACGCCCTCGGCGGTGAAGTCGTACTTCTCGCCCAGCTTGGCCAGCAGCGGCACGTCACCGGCGGCCCGGTGGCCGAATCGGAAGTTCTCCCCGACCACCACGGCGGCCGCGTGCAGCCGGTCGACCAGCACGGTACGCACGAAGTCGTCCGGTCCGAGCTGGGAGAACTCGTAGGTGAAGGGCAGCACGCAGACGGCGTCCACCCCGAGGCCCGCGAGCAGTTCCGCACGCCGCCGCGCGGTGGACAGGAACGGCGGGTGGGAGCCGGGCCGCACGACCTCGTCCGGGTGCGGGTCAAAGGTCACCACGACGACCGGGAGCGGCTGCCCGGTTCCGGCGCCCTCGGCGGCGACCTCGGCCGCGCGGGCGACGATGCGCTGATGGCCGAGGTGCACTCCGTCGAACACGCCGATGGTGACGACGGACGCACCCCAGTCTCCGGGCACGTCGTCCAGGCCGTACCAGCGGTGCACGCTCCGCTCCTTCCGGCGATTAACGGGTGGGACCCTCCGGGGCGACCGCGCCCCGCGTTCCAAGCCTGCCATGCGCATGCCATCGGTCGCGCCAAGGGGCGCGGTTCGGGCCTGCTCCATGGCCGGGGATCCCCCGGGGATCACCCGGGAATCGGGACGGGATCAGGGGACGAAGACGGCCAGGGGACGGGCCTGCCCGTTCTCCTCCCGCATGAGCGCGAGCAGCGCGCCATCCGGGCCGAAGACCGCGGCCGGCGCGTCACCGAGGCGGCTGGCGCCGAGGCCCGCGGCGGGCAGCCGGCCACCGTGAGCCACGGTGCGGGCCTGTTCCTCGGACAGGTCCAGGCGCGGGAACGCGGCCGCGGCGGCGTCCGCGAGCGGCGTCACCTCGAAGGCCGCCTCCAGCTCGTCGAGGGTCCGGGCCGCGTCGATGCGGTAGGCGCCGGAGCGGACCCGGCGCAGGTAGGTCAGATGGCCGCCCACGCCGAGCGCGCGGCCCAGGTCACGGGCGAGGGCCCGGATGTAGGTGCCGCTCGAGCAAGTCACGGCGACATCCACGTCGAGCAGGTCACCGTTCCGGCGGACCGGCCCGACATCGAAGGCGCGGACCGTCACCGGCCGGGCCGTCAGCTCGGGCGCCGCACCCTCGCGGGTCAGCCGGTACGCACGCTTGCCGCCCACCTTGATGGCGCTCACGCCGGGGGGCACCTGCTGGATGTCGCCGGTCAGCGGCACCACCGCGTCATGCAGCGCCTGGTCGGAGACACCCGCGGCACTGGCGCCCCCGGTGACCGAGCCCTCGGCGTCGTCGGTGTCGGTGGCCTGGCCGAGGCGGATCGTGGCCTGGTACTCCTTGTCGGCCATGGTCAGGTGGCCGAGCAGCCGGGTGGCCTTCTCAACGCCGACCACGAGCACGCCGGTCGCCATCGGGTCGAGCGTGCCCGCGTGCCCGACCCGGCGGGTTCCCGCCACCCGGCGGATCCGGGCCACGACGTCGTGGGACGTCATCCCGGCGGGTTTGTCGACGATGACGAGCCCGCTGGCCGCCGTCACACGTCCTCGTCGTCGGCTGGCTTGCGGTAGGGGTCGGGATCCCCGGCGGGCACCGCGCCCTCACGGACCCGGGCCAGGTCCTCGTCCGCCTGCCGGGCCCGGTCGACCAGTTCCTCGATGTGCCGCACGTTGTCCGGCACGGCGTCCGCGACGAACGTCAGCGACGGGGTGTGCCGCAGGCCGGTCTGCTTCCCCACCTCGGAACGGATCACGCCGGTGGCGCTCTCCAGCGCGGCGGCGGTCTCGGCCCGCTCCTCGGGGGAGCCATAGACCGTGTAGAAGACCGTCGCTTCCCTCAGGTCATTGGTCAGCCGGGCTTCGGTGACGGTGACGAAGCCAAGGCGGGGATCCTTGACCCGCCGCTCCAGCATCTCGGCCACGATCTGGCTGATCCGGTCGGCCAGCCGTTTGGCCCGGGCGGCATCCATGAGCCGTCACTCCTCTTCACTGAATAGCCGCTGCCTCGCGGACAGCAGCTCGATTTCCGGGTGCACCGCCACCAGGCGCTCGCACTCGGTCAGCACTTCGGCGGCGTGCGATGCGGTGGCCGAGACGACCGCCACCCCGATCTCGGCCCGGCGGTGCAGGTCGAGGTAGCCGGTCTCGGCCACAGAAACAACCGGGTGGCGCCGGCGCAGCTCCGCGACGAGCGGTTTGACCACCGAACGCTTCTGCTTCAGCGAACGCACGTCGCCGAGCAGGACGTCCAGGGTCAGGGCGGCTACATACATGGCGCACCGGACCGGCCGGACGTCGCGGCCCGGGCGGCGGCCGCCGTGATGGCGGCCGCCGCCCGGAACCCCGGCGTTATCAGGCGCGCGGCTTCTCCCGCATCTCGAACGTCTCGATGACGTCCTCGACCTTGACGTCGTTGTAGCCGATGCCGATACCGCATTCGTAGCCCTCGCGCACCTCGGTCGCGTCGTCCTTGAAACGGCGGAGCGATTCCACGGTCAGGTTGTCCGACACGACCACGCCGTCCCGGACCAGGCGGGCCTTGCTGCCGCGGTGGATCGTGCCCGAGCGCACCAGGCACCCGGCCACGTTGCCGATCCGCGGCACCCGGAACACCTCGCGGACCTCCGCGGTGCCGAGCTGCGCCTCCTCGAACTCGGGCTTGAGCATGCCCTTGAGCGCGGCTTCCACCTCGTCGATCGCCTGGTAGATGACCGAGTAGTAGCGGATGTCCACGCCCTCGCGCTGGGCGAGCTCCCCGGCCCGTCCGGCCGGCCGGACGTTGAACCCGATGATGACCGCTTCGGACGCGATCGCCAGGTTGACGTCGTCCTGGGTGATCGCGCCGACCCCGCGGCCGATCACGCGCAGGCCGACTTCCTCGCCGACGTCGATCTTGAGCAGCGCGTCCTCCAGCGCCTCCACCGAGCCGGAGACGTCGCCCTTGACGATGAGCAGCAGCTCTTCTCGCTCGCCGGCCTTGAGCGCCGACTCGAGGTCCTCGAGCGTGATCCGGCGCCGCCGCTGGGCGAACTGGGCAGTGCGCTCGCGCGCCTCGCGGCGCTCGGCGATCTGCCTGGCCATCCGGTCGTCGGAGACAACGAGGAAGTTGTCGCCCGCGCCCGGGACGGCGGTCAGGCCGAGCACCTGCACCGGCCGTGACGGCGGTCCCTCGGTCACCGGGTCGCCGTTCTCGTCCAGCATGGCCCGGACCCGGCCGAACGCATCGCCACAGACGATCGAGTCGCCGACGTGCAGCGTGCCGCGCTGGACCAGCACGGTCGCCACCGGGCCGCGCCCCTTGTCCAGGTGCGCCTCGATCGCGACACCCTGCCCGTCCTGGTTCGGGTTGGCCCGCAGGTCGAGCGAGGCGTCGGCGGTCAGGATGATCGCCTCGAGCAGATCGGTGAGGCCCGTGCCCTTCGTGGCCGAGACGTCCACGAACTGCGTGTCGCCGCCGAACTCCTCAGCGACCAGGCCGTACTCGGTGAGCTGGGCCCGCACCCGCTGCGGGTCGGCGCCCTCCTTGTCCACCTTGTTGACGGCCACCACGATGGGCACGCCCGCGGCCTGCGCGTGGTTCAGCGCCTCCGTGGTCTGCGGCTTGACTCCATCGTCGGCCGCCACCACCAGCACCACCAGGTCGGTGGTCTCGGCGCCGCGGGCCCGCATGGCGGTGAACGCCTCGTGGCCCGGCGTGTCGATGAAGGTGATCTTGCGCTCGGTGTTGTCCACCTCGGTGGTCACCTGGTAAGCGCCGATGTGCTGGGTGATGCCGCCCGCCTCGCGCGCCGCCACGTTGGCATGCCGGATCGCGTCGAGCAGCTTGGTCTTGCCGTGGTCGACATGACCCATCACCGTCACCACCGGCGGCCGGGCCACCAGTGCGGCGTCGCCGCCCTCGTCCTCACCGAACTCGATGTCGAACGACTCGAGCAGCTCCCGGTCCTCTTCCTCGGGGGAGACGACCTGGATGTTGTAGTTGAGCTCGGCTCCGAGCAACTGCAGCGTCTCGTCGTTGACCGACTGGGTGGCGGTCACCATCTCGCCGAGGTGGAACATCACCTGGACGAGCGAGGCCGGGTTGGCGCCGATCTTGTCCGCGAAGTCGCTGAGCGACGCCCCCCGGGACAGCCGGATCACCTGGCCGTTACCGCGCGGGACCTGCACGCCGCCGATCGACGGCGCCTGCATGTTGTCGAACTCCTGGCGCCGCTGCTTCTTCGACTTCCGGCCACGCGACGGGCGGCCACCCGGACGCCCGAAGGCTCCCTGCGTGCCGCTCCGGCCGCGGCCGCCGCCACCCGGACGGGCCGGAGCGCCCATGCCACCGCCGGGCCTCGCGCCGCCGCCGGCGCCACCGCCGCCACCAGGCCGCGGACCACCGCCGCCGCCGGGCCCACGGCCACCGCCGGGACGGGCTCCCGCACCTGCTCCGGGACCGCTCCGGCCGCCCGCGGGGCCGCCGCGGCCAGCCGGGCCGCCACGGCCCGCACCGGACGGGGCGGGACGGGACGGCATGTTCATCGGGCTGGGCCGGGGACCACCCGGACGCGGGCCGCCCGGACGCGGGCCACCATCGCCGCCACCGGGACGGACTGGGCCGCGTCCCGGACCCGGACGGGGACCGCCGGGCGGCGGGCCCTGCCTGCTGGCCGGGGCGCCCGCGCCATGCCCGGGCTGGCCGCCTGGGGCGTGCCCGGGCTGGCCGGCGGCCGCCGGCCTGCTGCCGGGCGCCGCGGGCGGGGTCGATCCCATCCCGGTCGGCGTCGAGCTGAACGGGTTGTTACCTGGCCGGGGGCCAGGACGCTGGCCACCCTGCGGCCGCGGCCCCGGACGCGGGCCTGCGCCCGATCGCGGTGCGCCGTGCTGGCCACCAGGGGCGCCACCGCCTTGCGGGGAGCCGCCCGGCTGGCCGCTCCGGCCGCCAGGCTGGCCACCGCCCTGCGGGACCTGCGGCACGGGCGCCCTCGGGGCCGGGCGCGCTGCGCCGCCCGCCGGCGGCGCCGCCGGCCGTCGTCGCCTGGTGCGCCGGGCTCCGCGGGCCCAGATTCCGGCCGCCCGGAACCCGGCGCCTGCGGCACCGGCCGCGGTGCGGCCCGCTCGGGGGCCGGCGCGGAGGACGCGGCGGCCTGGGGGGACTCGGTACGGCCGGCCGGGCTACCGGCCTGCGGGATACCCGCAGCCGGACCGCCCGCGGTGGGACTGGCCCCGGCCGGGGCCTGGGCCGCCGGGGCGGAAGGGGCGGCCGGCGCCGGAGCGCCGGCCGGCCCGCGCCACGGTTGCCGCGGTCCTGCCCGTTGCCGGGCTGCCCGTTGCCGGCCGCGGGACCTGGCCGCCCCGCGCCGCGCTGCGGCGCGGGGCCACGCCCCGCACCCTGGCCTTGTCCCTGCTTGCCCCCTTCGGGGCCAAAAGCTTCCTTGAGCCTGCGAACGACAGGCGCCTCGATCGTCGAGGACGCCGAACGCACGAACTCGCCCATTTCCTGGAGCTTGACCATTACGGCCTTGCTCTCTACACCGAACTCTTTCGCGAGTTCGTAAACCCGGACCTTCGCCACTACGCTCCTCTACTCGGCCCGGATCTCCCGGACCATATACCCGGACCATCACACCAGTCCGGGGCAGAGCGTGCTCCGGGCCGGCGTCAGCCTGTGGTCTTCATCGCCTTGTGCTCATCGAGCGCTCATCGCTGTCTCGACCCGCTTTCCCGACAGGTTGCCGTTCTTGCCTTCACTTTGCCCGGTCCGCCGCCAAACGGCGAACCGGAGGACGTGACGTCCCTGGGAGGACGTCCAGAACCGGTGCGGCCCTGGCTACCCACCCTTATGCTATGCCTAGCCGGACCGCGCCTCCAGGTACTCACTGACCGGCGCGGTGCCCAGCGGCCCCGGCGCGCGCAGTGCACGCGCGAAGGCCCGCCGGCGCTGCGCAAGCTCGAAGCACCGCTGGCTGGGGTGCAAGTATGCACCACGGCCAGGCAAGCGCGCTCCCGGGTCGGGCACCATCAGGTCCCCGGCCACCGCTAGGCGAAGCAAAGCGGACTTGACCTCACGTTGCCTGCAGCCTACGCACGTGCGCACCGGAGGCGCGCTCGGCCGAGGGCTGCGGCGATCGCCCGGTCATTCCGTACGTAACTCTACCGCGCCGGCGCGTCGGCGGCGCCGTGGTCTCCGACCGGCCCAGCCGGTCCGGAGACCGGCGCGGCCGGGGTCGGCCGGCTCCTCGTCCGGGCCACCGGGCGGCACGTCCTCGGGCTGGGCATCAGACCTGATGTCGATGCGCCAGCCGGTGAGGCGGGCGGCGAGCCGGGCGTTCTGGCCCTCCTTGCCGATGGCCAGCGAGAGCTGGTAGTCGGGGACGATCACCTGCGCGACACGGGCGTCCGCGTCGATCACCTTCACGGCCGTCACCCGGGCGGGTGACAGGGCGTTACCTACAAAACAAGCCGGATCGTCGGAATAATCCACGATGTCGATCTTCTCGCCGTGCAGCTCGGCCATCACATTGCGGACCCGACTGCCCATCGGGCCGATGCAGGCGCCCTTGGCGTTGACCCCCGACTGGTTCGACCGCACCGCGATCTTGGTGCGGTGACCCGCCTCACGGGCGATCGCGACGATCTCGACCGCGCCCGAGGCTATCTCCGGCACCTCCAGTGCGAACAGCTTCTTCACCAGGTTGCGGTGGGTACGCGAGAGCGTGACGGTGGGCCCGCGGTGTCCCTTGCGCACGTGCAGCACGTAGCAGCGGATCCGCTCGCCGTGCAGGTACTGCTCGCCCGGGACCTGCTCAGCGGGCGGCAGCACCGCCTCCACCTTGCCCAGGTCCACGAGCACGGCCCGGGGATCCTTGCCCTGCTGGATGACGCCGGCCACGATGTCGCCCTCGCGGCCCGCGTACTCCCCGAAGGTCATCTCGTCCTCGACGTCGCGAAGCCGCTGCAAGATGACCTGGCGAGCCGTCGTGGCGGCGATCCGGCCGAAACCGGCCGGCGTGTCGTCGTACTCACGCGCCACCGTCCCGTCCGGGGCCGTCTCGGCCGCCCACACGGTCACGTGACCCGTCCGCCGGTCCACCTGGACCCGGGCCGACAAGGCGGCGCCCTCAGTCCGGTGGTAGGCGACGAGCAGCGCGTCCTCGATGGCCTTGATCGAGGTGTCCAGGGAGATGTCTTTCTCGCTCTCCAGCATGCGGAGGGCGCTCAGGTCAATGTCCATCGGGCTCTGCTCCCGGTCCCCGCCCTGGCGGCAATTCCTCTGTTTCCTCGGCGGCTCCGCCGCGGGCCGCGGCTCCTGGTGGTCGAACTCGACCTGGACCCGTCCGGGCCCCAGGTCGACGTAGCCGAACCGGCGGCGCTGCCCGTCGATGTCCAGCGTGACCTCGGCCCCGTCCGCGGCGATGACCCGTCCCTGGACCTGGCCGGGCGCGGCCCCGGTCTTGCCGTGGCCGCCCTTGCCGTGGCCGGTCCCGCCCTTGCCGTGGCCGGGCCTGTGGCTGGCCAGCGGGACGCGGACCAGTCGCCCCACGGCGCGCCGCCAGTGACGCGGCTGGGTCAGGGGCCGGTCCACGCCCGGTGAGGAAACCTCGAGGGTATAGGGCATGTCGCCCATGACGTCCGAGGCGTCGAGCTTGGCCGACAGCTCGCGGCTGGCGAGAGCCGCATCGTCCAGGCTCAGTCCGTGGTCGCTGTCCACCACCACCCGGAGCAGCCGGCGGCGTCCCGCGGTCGTCACCTTGACCGCTTCCAGGTCCATGCCGAGCGCGTGGATGACGGGCTCAGCCACCCGGATGACCTGGTCGGTGTCGGGCATGGCGGCCGCGGCCGCATCGCGCCCGGGCCCCGGGCTGGCGTCCACGGCCCCCGGGCCCGCGGGCCCGGTGCCGCGCCCAGAGGGCGCCTTGCCCGGTTTGCGGGCGGGGGAACGTCCGGCTGCGCGACCTGGACGAGCCGGGACGTGACGGGATCCACCTCGCATCACGGCCTCCTTCACGTCCATGACCTGCGCTGTTGCGTTGTCTGATCTAGCCTATCCGCACCTGGTCTCCCCGGCGGCCTTTCATCCCCCGCGTTCCGCCGCCGGCCCCACCCGACAACGACGTGAGCCATGGCATCCTTATGGCCGTCGGCTCGGCGCATGAGCCGAAGCGACAACGTAGCCGGACGGTGGAGGTTACCGGACTGTGACGGATTGGCTGGCGACGGCCCGGCCGCTCTCCCGGCGGCGGGTGCTCGCGGCGTCCACCGTGCTGGCGCCGCTGGCCGCCGTGGCTTCCTGTGGCGTACCCAATCCGCTCGCGGGCCCGCCGGGCCCGTCCCCCGACGTGCGCACCTTGCGCGCCTCGATCGCCGCCGAACAATCCCTGGTCGACGTGTACCGCAGTGTGCTGGCCGCGCATCCGGCCCTGTCCGCCTCGCTGCACACGTTCCTGACCCAGCACGAGGATCACCTGAGCCAGTTGCGAAGCCGGCTGATCGTGCCGCCGCACGTCAGCGCGAGCCCGTCGGCCTCGCCGTCGCCGTCGCCGTCGCCGTCAGCGTCGGCGTCACCGCCGCCGGCCTCGGCCAGCGCCGCCATCACGGCCCTGGGCGCGGCCGAGCGCAGCGCCGCAGCCGCGCAGTTGCAGCGGCTGGGGACCACCGAGCCCTCACTGGCCCAGTTGCTGGCCAGCATCGCGGCATCCGAGGCGACGCACGCCGTGGCGCTGTCGGCGCTCAAGCCGCCGGGCGGTGCCTGATGGCCCGGGCGGCCGCGTCGGGAACCCCCGGCGGTGCGCCGTCGGCCGCGGCGCTCCAGTCCGCCCTGTCGGCCGAGAATGCGGCTGTCTACGGCTACGGCCTGGCCGGCGCCCGCCTCACCGGCAGCCAGTTCACGGTCGCCCAGGAGTACTGGAACGGGCACCGGGCCGCGCGCGCGACGCTCACGACCATGATCACGCAGCTCGGGTCGGCTCCGCCGCCTGCCGCCGCCGCCTACCGCCCGCCGTTCCCGGTGAACAGCGCGGGCGCCGCCGCGTCGCTCGCGGCCATGCTGGAGGACGGCGTTCTCACGGCTTACCTGGGCCTGGTGGCCGTGGACGACCCGTCCATGAGGGCCTTCGGCGCCCAGCGAATGCAAACGGCCGCGATAAGAGCCGCCTACTGGCGCGGCACGACCGTCCCCTTCCCCGGCCTCCCGCCCAGCGCGCTGCGCGGCTAGGGCGCTCAGGAGGCGGTGCTGGCCAGGACCCGGGTGATGGCGGTGGCCGCGGCGGCCAGGTCCTCGGTGGCGGCGATGCGCTCGGCCCATGACCACCAGAACCACCAGACCCCGTCGCTCCCGCAGCCGGCGTAGATGTGCTCCTCCAGCGCCCGGGCCTCCGGGTTGACCGCATACAGGCTGGGCACGCGGCCCGGCGGCATTGCCACCCTCACCTGCAGGCCGCGACGCGCCAGTTCCTCGCCCAGCCGTTCGAGATGTTCGAGCTGCACGTCGGTTGCCACGCGGGTCTGCTCGGCTCCTACCGTCATCGCTATGTCACTCCTGGTGGTCATGTTGCTGCTGAGCGTGGCAGCGTATTCCAGCATGCCGCTGACTCGTGGTGCCTGCAACGCGGATGGGGAAATTCGCGAAACTCCCCGGCTTTGCCCGTAGGTGTCCGCTCGCGGCCCGCGCTACCGTACGCGTTCCGCTCCTTACCCTGACGACGGAACGGACGGCCCCCTGGTTCAGCCAGAACCGGACAAACAGCTCAGCCGGGCCGATCAGGCCCGGCGCGGGCACAGACCGGCCGTCATCAGTTGAGGAGCTCGGGAAGCGGCTCGGCGTGCAGGACGGTCAGCCGGGATACCGCCCGGGTCAGCGCGACGTAGAGGCGCTGCAGGCCGCGCGCTTCCGCCCCCGCGATGGCGGCGGGCTCGACGACGATGACGTGATCGAACTCGAGGCCCTTGGCCAGCGTCACGGGCACCAGGGTGAGGGGCCCGGCCGCGCCGGCCCCGTCAAGCAGCGCGTGCGGCACGTCGCGGCCGGCCAGGAGCCGCGACAGTTCCGGCACCTGGTCATCGGCCGCGATGACGGCGACCGAGCCGGGCACGGCCCGCGCCTCCGCGCACACCCCGGCCAGCGTCCCGGCCAGCCGCTCCGGTGCGACGCCGACGATCTGGAGGGCACCGGCGTCCTCACGCAGCGAGGAGGCGGCGATAAGTTCAGGCGCGATGCGGCGCAGCAGCCGGCTGGCGTAGTCGAGTATCTGCCGGGGCACGCGGTACCCCGTGCCGAGGACCCGCAGCTCGGCGCCGGGCTGGCCGAGGTGGCCGAGGAGATCGGCCCAGCTGGCGGTGGCCCACGGGGTCGTGCCCTGGGCGAGGTCGCCGAGCACGGTCGCCGCGCCGGTGGAGCACCGGCGCCCGATCGCGCGGCACTCCATCGGGGAGAGGTCCTGCGCCTCATCCACCACCACGTGGCTCAGGCTGGGCGTGCGCTCGACCAGGTCCCGCGCCTCGTCGATGAGCACCGCGTCCGCTGGCGACCACCGGGCCGAGCCCGGGCCCCGCGGCGGCTTCCCCCAGACGATGGCCTGCTGCTCGGCCTGGTCAAGGATCCCGCTGGCGGCCGCGGCGAGCGCTTCTGGGCTGGTCAGCAGCCCGAACACCACGCGTACCGGCTCGGCCTTCGGCCAGATGGCGTCCACCGCGGCCCGGACCGGCCTGGTCCGCCGGACCGCGTCGTGCGTCCGGTCGTCGCAGGACTCCCCGGCCTCCTCCATCTGGGTCAGGATGACGTGGGCTATCCGGTGGGCGAGCAGATCCCGGCCCGCCCCGTACCGGACGCCGCGATCGCGCAGTTCCGCGGCCAGCGCGGTCAGATCGTAGCCGGATACCCGCCACCGCCGCGAGCCCCGCGGGAGCACGAGCGCCTCCGGCGGTGCTGTGATCCGGGACCAGACCGCCCGGCGCAGCACTTCGGCCATGCGGGCATCGCCCTTGACGGTGGCGGCCCGCGTGCTGTCGGTCCCGCGGACCGGCACGGAGGCGACCATCTCGGTGACCGTCATCTGGCTGACGTCGACCTCGCCCAGGGCGGGGAGCACGTTGCGGATGTAGGAGAGGAAGGCCTGGTTCGGCCCGATGACGAGGACCCCGCGGCGCGCGACCCGCTCCCGGTAGGCGTAGAGCAGGTAGGCCACACGGTGCAGCCCGACCGCGGTCTTGCCGGTGCCCGGTGCCCCCTGAACGCACACCGTCTGGGCGGCGTCGGCCCGGACGATGTCGTCCTGTTCGGGCTGGATGGTCGCGACGATGTCACGCATCGGCCCGGACCGGGGCCGCTCGATCTCCTCGATCAGCAGCCGGCTCACCGGCTCCGCCCCGCCCCCCGCCGAAGAAATATCACCCCCAGCCGAAAGATTCACCCCGGCGTGAACATTTGCGGGCGGGTGAAAATTTTCGGAGGGGGCGGCAGTATTTGACGGGACGTGGAACTGTTCGTCTTCGAAGGCGGTCAGTTCGCCGCCGGAAAACCCGAACCGGCGTCGCCCGGCCAGGCCCATCGCGTCGGCGCGGCTGGCCCGGTAGAACGGCCGGGAGACGGGAGCGCGCCAGTCGATGACCACGGGGTGGCCGCCTGGATCGTGCACGTGGCGCCGGCCGATGTGGAACGTCTCGCCGCGCGGCGCCGCATCCGCCGGGGCGCCCCGGGCGGGGCCCTCGGCGGTCTCGGCGGCGTAGTCGAGCCGGCCGAAGAACAGCGGCGTGTCCGGGAGGTCCTTCAGGGCCTCGGCCCGGCGGTGCAGGTCGGCCTTGAGGTATTCCTCCGAGACCGGGTCCCCGCCCAGCGCGCGCAGCGACAGCACGTCCTCGCGCATGAGCCGGAGGAATTCGCGGGACTGGTCCAGGTGCGCGCGTTCGGCGTCGAGGATGCCGTCGCCCGGTGACCCGCTGGGGGAATGGCTGGTATCGGGCGGTTCCCCGTCCGCCTGGCTGGGCGCGGTCATGCCTGGCCTCCCTGAGAGCATGGATAAGAGCGCAAGGAGCGAGAACTTACCAGGCGGCCCCGCGCGGGTCATCTGGTTTTCTCCCGCCCGCTCGCCGGTGCATGGGGCAGGAAGGAGCACCCGATCCCGTTCGGGATGGGCTGGCTGTTAATTCTTTCTGCAGCGGTGCCGGGTCGGCTAGCCTCGGCGGAATCATCCGCCGGGAACTCCCGAGAAGCGAGCGCCATGACTGAGAAGACGCCGGACGTGCCGGAACGCCCGTCACTCGACGGCCTCGAGGACCGGTGGGCGCCGCGCTGGGACACCGGCGGGATCTACCGGTTCCGCCGCCCGGCCGGCCCGGACGGCCGGAGCGAGGTGTTCTCCATCGACACCCCGCCGCCCACGGTCAGCGGGTCACTCCACCTGGGCAGCGTGTTCTCCTACACCCATCCGGACCTGATCGCCCGATTCCAGCGGATGCGCGGCAAGCGGGTCTTCTACCCGATGGGCTGGGACGACAACGGCCTGCCGACCGAACGCCGCGTCCAGAACTACTTCGGCGTGCGGTGCGACCCCTCGCTGCCGTATGACCCGGACTTCACCCCGCCCGAGCAGGCCGGGAAGAAGGGCCAAGTGATCAGCGTCTCCCGGCGCAACTTCGTCGAGCTGTGCGAGCGGCTGACCGCCGAGGACGAGAAGGTGTTCGAGGGGCTCTGGCGCCACCTCGGCCTGTCCGTCGACTGGTCGCTGACCTACACGACGATCGGGGCGCGCGCCCAGCGGGCGGCCCAGCGCTCGTTCCTGCGGCTGCTGGGCTCGGGCGAGGCGTACCAGGCCGAGGCGCCCACCCTGTGGGACGTGGGCTTCCGCACCGCGGTCGCCCAGGCCGAGCTGGAGGACCGCGACTACCCGGGGGCCTGGCACCGGCTGCGCTTCCGCACCGCCGACGGCCAGCCCGTGTACATCGAGACCACCCGGCCCGAACTGCTGCCCGCGTGCGTCGCCCTGATCGCCCACCCGGACGACGAGCGCTACGCGGCGCTGGTGGGCGGCACGGTCACCGCGCCGGTGTTCGGGGTGGAGGTGCCGGTCCTGGCCCATCCATCAGCCGAACGAGACCGTGGCACGGGTATCGCCATGACGTGCACCTTTGGCGACCTCACCGACGTGCAGTGGTGGCGGGAGCTGAAGCTGCCGACGCGCACGATCATCGGCCGGGACGGGCGCATTCTTCCGGCGCCGCCGCCCGGGCTGGACAGCCCGGCGGGGGTCAAGGCGTACGCCGAGCTGGCCGGGGCGACCGTGAACTCGGCCCGCGAGCGGACCGTGGCGATGCTCCGCGCCTCCGGCGACCTGGACGGCGAGCCCCGGCCGATCGTGCGGCCGGTCAAGTTCTACGAGAAGGGCGACAAGCCGCTGGAGATCGTGTCCAGCCGCCAGTGGTTCATCCGGTCCATGGCCCACCGGGACGCGCTGCTCCGGCTGGGCGCGGAGCTCAGCTGGCACCCGGCCCACATGCAGACCCGCTACACCGACTGGGTCCGGGGCCTGAACTCCGACTGGCTGGTCAGCCGGCAGCGGTTCTTCGGTGTGCCGTTCCCGGTCTGGTACCCGCTGGACAGCTCCGGCGAGCCCCGGTACGACCAGCCGATCCTCGCCTCGGAAGACACGCTGCCGGTCGATCCGTCGTCGCAGGCGCCGCCCGGCTACGACGAGGCGCGCCGCGGCCAGCCCGGCGGGTTCACCGGCGACCCGGACGTGATGGACACCTGGGCCACCTCGTCGCTGACCCCGCAGATCACCTGCGGCTGGATCGAAGACCCCGAGCTGTACGCCCAGACGTTCCCGATGGACATGCGCCCGCAGGGGCCGGAGATCATCCGCACCTGGCTGTTCTACACGGTGCTGCGCTCCTATCTCGAGGCCGGCGTCCTGCCGTGGCGGCACGCGGCGATCTCGGGCTGGGTGCTCGATCCGGACCGCAAGAAAATGAGCAAGTCCAAGGGGAACGCGGTGACGCCGATGGGCCTGCTGGAACAGTACGGCTCGGACGCGGTCCGCTACTGGGCGGCGAGCGGACGGCCGGGGACCGACACGACGTTCGACGTGGGCCAGGTCAAGGTGGGCCGGCGGCTGGCCATCAAGGTGCTGAACGCGGCCAAGTTCGTGCTCGGCCTGCCGGGCCCGGCGCCCGACGCCGAGATCACCGAGCCCCTGGACGTGGCGATGCTGGACGGCCTCGCATCGGTGACGGCGCGGGCCACGGCGGCGTTCGGCGACTTCGAGTACACCGCCGCGCTGGAGGCGGTCGAGCGGTTCTTCTGGCAGTTCTGCGACGACTACGTGGAACTGGTCAAGCAGCGGGCTTACGACGACGGGGGCTCGGGCCGGCCGGCGGCGGGGAGTCGGGCAGCAGGGAGTCGGGCAGCCGGGAGTCGGGCGGCGGGCCTGGGGCCGGCGGGCAGGCGGGCGGCGGGCAGGCGGCGCGCGGGGCCGAGTCGGCCCGGCTGGCGCTGCGCTCGGCGCTGTCCGTGCTGCTGCGCCTGCTCGCCCCGTTCGTGCCCTACGTGACCGAAGAAGCCTGGTCCTGGTGGCACGACGATTCGGTGCACGCCAGCCCGTGGCCCGAGCCGGCCTGGGTCGGGCCACCGGCCGAGAGCGAGCCGGCCGTCGGAGCCGACGGCCTGGCGCTGGCCAGCACGGTCATCGGTGCGATCCGGAAGGCCAAGTCGGACGCGAGGCTGTCGATGCGCGCGCCCGTCCGGCTGGTCCGGGTAAGCGGGGATCCAGCCCAGGTCGAGGCGGTCGCCGCGATCGCGCCCGACCTGCGCAGCGCGGGCAACGTCGCCGAACTCCGGCTCGAGCCCTCCTCCGCCCCGGCCCTGGCCATCGATGTGACACTCGACGGCGCCTGAGGCCCGCGGCGCCGGGCTCCCACGGCGCTTCCGGTTATCGGGTTGTGAAATCCGCAGATGGTGCGGAAAACACCACCCGATGATCGGCTCCCGAGGAGTGGCGCGCCGCTTCGGGCACAGAGCGCAAAGGTCCAGTTGCGGCAAGTTACCTGCGGGACAGCGCGGCGCCATCGTAAGATTCCGTTTGTAAACGGTCAGTCACGTTAGGTGATATCTCGCCCGGGGGGCAGCGTGCCAAGTGAAGGCGTTCGCCAGGGGTGGAGGGCCGCGGCGCGGTGGGCCCTGGCGGCCTTGATGGTTGCCGCCCTTTCGGCGGCGGGCGGCGAGATCGCGAGCGCCGCGGGCGCGCCGGGCCCCGGAGCGAGCGGGGGCACGAACATCGGGCCGGCGCAGATCAACGCGCTCGGGCGGCCCGACCTGTGCTGGCAGGCCAACGGCAACGGCGGCCCCATCACGCTGGAGAGCTGCGATTCCGCGATCCAGGCTCAGCAGTGGTCGCTGACCAGCAACGGCGTGCTGATGAACGGGATCGGGTACTGCCTGGAGGCCCGGACCGGGGCGCCCAGCGGAACGCCGCTGCTGATCGACTTCGCCGGCCAGTGCGGCGGAGGGGCCGGCCAGGTCTGGCTGTTCAGCGGCACGACCGGGCAGTTCACCAGCAGCGGGACCGGCGTCTGCGCGGTCGCCGACGGCCGGCTCTCCCCCGGGACCGAGATCGTCCGGCGCGCCTGCCCGTCCACTGCGGGCGGGAAGCTGCCGTCCAGCCGGAAATGGAGCCTCGGTTACAGCGCCGTCAGCGTGCAGGCCGGCCGCGGGAGCGGCGCGGCTGGCGGGCGGTTCAGCGCGTTCGTGACGGTGGCGAACGGGGCGTCGGCCCAAACCGCGTACGGTGTGGCGGTCACGTTCGGCCTGCCGCACGGTCTGGCCGCCACCGGCCTTCACGTCACCGGAGGCGCCACCGGCTGGACCTGCCACCTGCGGACGCTGACCTGCTCGGGGTCCCTGCTGGCCGGAACGTCCGGCCGGATCGAGGTGGCCGGGCGGCTGCCAGCGGACGCCCGGCGCGGCGGCTCCTACGCTGTCTCGGCCCGGGCTTCGGTCGCGGGCACGTCGGCCGGACCCGGGACGGCCCGGACCACGGCGTCGGTCACGGTCGCGGTGGGGGCGGCCGTGGCGGGCGCCGGAACCGCCGCCGGGCCGGGCGCTCCGGCCGGGGGCGCTCCCGCACCGGCGGGCGTGCCCCTGGCGGCGATCATCGCCATCGTGCTCCTGGTCGGGGGCGGCCTGCTGATCGCCGTCACGCGGCGCCCGCGGCGGCAGGCCCAGCGGGACTCCGGCCACCCGGCACCAGGTCCCGGCCGGGGGCACCGGGGCCAGCGCCGCCGGCCGCCCAGCCACCGGGCCCAGGCGGACCGGCCGAAGGTACCCGTCCCGCCGGACGGAAGGTCTTTACCGGGCGTGCCCCCGGGCCAGCGCGGCTACGTCATCGGCGAGCCCGCCTGGGACGGCGCGCCGAATCCGCCGGCCCCCACGCCCCCAGGCCGCGCGGGGTGAGGAAGGCGTCGAAGACCAGTTCCGCGGCCCCGGTCAGCACGCCCAGGTCACCCAGCTGGGACGGAACGAGCGGTGGTGGCGCGTCCCGGCGGAAGCGCATCAGCCTCGAGACGTACCCGGCCCAGACGGCCTCCGGCGCGGCCTGGTAGATCTCCCGCGCCAGCCCGGACAGGCCGATCGCCCCGGGATCGTTGGCGTTGACCAGCGAGCCGATCCCCCGCCCCAGCGATTCGGCCACATCCGCCAGCGCCCGGCCGCACGCGGGGTCCCGCCCGGCATCCGTGATGACGGCGGTGGCGAGCTTCATCCGGTTCCCCTCCTCGGGGCGGCAGGCCCGGCGCAGCAGGCCGTGGCTTCCGGCGTCCAGCTCCCAGCAGCCGAGGGAACCGCACCGGCATGGTTCGGTGCCGCTGGTCAGTGGCATGTGGCCGAATTCTCCCGCGGCGCCGTGCGCACCGGCCAGCGGGCTGCCGCCGGACAGCAGGATCCCGCCGATGCCGGTCGCCACGTGCAGGTGCAGGGCGACCGGCACGTCACGCAGGCCGCCGCGCCGCGCCTCGGCCAGGCCGGCCAGCTTCGCGTCGTTGCCGATCAGCAGGGGAACGCTCCCGGCGCTCAGCAGCGCCGTGACATCTACGCCGCGCCACTCGGCCAGCGCGGGCTGCACCATGCGGCCATGGCTGACGGGTGAGGGCACCGCGACGCCGATTCCGATCAGCCGGCTGCCCAGCGCGTCCCGGAAGGCGGCCAGCCGTTCCGCGAGGCCAGCCAGAAGATCCGCGCCGGAGCCGGCCGCCCGCTCGCGCCGTTCCAGCACTTTCGCGCGGCCGGTGAGCTCGAAGGTGGCGATCGAGAAGGAGTCGTCACGCAGGTCCGCGGCCAGCGCGACCGGGCCGTCGGGATGCGGGGACGGCACCCCGGTCGGCCGCCCGCGCGAGCGGCGGGCGGCCGCTTCCGCCTGGATCTGAAGCTCCTCGATGAGACCGCGGTCGGCCAGGTCCCGGACGAGGACGGTGGCCGTTCCCCGGGCCAGCCGGAGCTGGCGGGTGAGCTCGGCGCGGGTGCGGGCGCCGCCGCCGTCGTGAACCGCCCGCAGCAGGCGCGCCAGGTTGTGCGCGCGCAGGTCCGCGCTGGTCGTCGCTCGTTCTGGGTCCACTCGCACAGTCCGATCGTGTCACGACAGCAAAAGGGCGATGTCAAGGAACCGCCCTCCGGCTCCCGCTCCCGCTGCCCCTCCGGCTCCCGCGCCGCTCCCCTCCGGCTCCCGCACACGGAAATACTTGAACATTCATTAATGTTGTCGTGAACCACGATGACGCACACTAGACGGAGGACCCACGAATGACGGCGACCAGCACGGATCCCGGACGCAGAACTCGCGCTCAGCGCGGAGCCCAGGATCTGCTGTTCCGCGAGGCACGGACGGCCAACACCTTCACCGACGAGCCAGTTAACGACGAGCAGATCCGGGCCATATACGAACTGGTCAAATACGGCCCCACCTCGATGAACCAGCAGCCGCTGCGGATCGTCCTGGTCCGCTCGCCGGAGGCCCGGAAGCGCCTGGTCAAGTACATGTCGGAAGGCAACCAGCCGAAGACCGCGACGGCGCCCCTGGTCGCGATCCTGGCCGCCGACCTCGACTTCCACGAGAACCTGCCCAAGGTCTTCCCGCACGCGCCCGGGGCCAAGGACGTGTTCGCCGATCCGGCCAAGCGCGCGACCTCGGCCCGGTTCAACGCGACCATCCAGGTGGGCTACTTCATCCTCGGCGTCCGGGCGGCCGGGCTCGCCGCGGGCCCGATGACCGGGTTCGACGCCGACGGCATCAACGCCGAGTTCTTCGGCGACGGGCGGCACACCGTGCTCGCGGTGGTCAACATCGGCAGGCCGGGAGACGGACGCGTGGTTCGGCCGCTCTCCCCGGCTGGACTTCGAGGAGGCGGTGAGCTCTGTCTGATTCGATGCCGGCCGGCGGTAAGTTTCCCGGTATGGGGACGCTGCGGACACAATCAGATGCCAGCAGCCCGAACGGCGGCCCGGAAGCTGTGGCTGACGGGCAGCCGTGCTGGCTCACGCCGGACGAACAGCAGGCCTGGCGGGCCCATCTGGCGACGAGCAAGCTGCTGAGCAGGCAACTCGACCGGGACCTGAACCCGTTCGGGCTCGGCATCAACGACTACGAAATCCTCGTTGTGCTCTCGGAATCTCCCGATCAGCGGCTGAGGATGACCGACCTGGCCGACGCGACCGCCCAGTCGCGGAGCCGCCTTTCGCACCAGATCACCCGCATGGAGGCGAACGGGCTCGTGCGGCGCGATACGTGCCCGGGCGACAAGCGCGGCCTGTACGCGGTGCTCACCGACGAGGGCATGGCGACGATCGAACGGGTCGCGCCGCACCACGTGGCCAGCGTGCGCCGGCATTTCATCAACCTCCTGACCGATGATCAGCTCTCCGCCATCCGCGAGGGCTACGCGACCGTCATCGACCACCTGAGAGAAATCCGCGAGCGCGATTAAAAGAGCACCGACATAAAGGTGGCGACCTGGGAGAAGCCGGTCCGGCGGTAGGCGGCCCGGGCCGGGATATTGAAGTCGTTGACGTACAGCGACACGACCGGCGCGACGCTCCGCCGCGCCTCCTGAACGACCGCGGCCATCCCCGCGGCCGCCAGGCCCTCGCCGCGCCGTTCGGGGGTGACCCAGACCCCTTGGACCTGGCACACGTGCGGGGTGACCGAGCCGATCTCGGCCTTGAAGATGACCCGGCCGTTCTCGATCCTGGCGAACGCGCGGCCCGCCCGGATCAGCTCCGATACGCGCGCCCGGTAGGTCGCGCCGCCGTCCCCGGCCGTCGGGGAGATGCCCACCTCCTCGGTGAACATGGCCACGGCCGCGGGCATCAGCACGTTGAGCTCGTCCGGCCGGACCCGGCGGACCAGCGGATCAGGCGCGCAGGCGGCGGGCCCGGAAATGGCGAGCACGGGCTGCGCGGCCCGGACGTCCCGCGGCGGCCCCCAGTGCGGCTCGAGCAGCCGCCACAGGTCCGCGATGTCAGCCGCCGGGCCGACCAGCGATGAGCAGCGGCGGCCCTGCGCCCGCGCGCGGTCCGCGAACGCCGTGATGGCCTCCGGGGTCGCCGCGACCGGGACCAGGTTGGCGCCGGCGTAGCACAAGGACGTCAGGCGGCCGGCGGACAGGTGGCCCCACATCTGCGCACCGAGCCGCGCGGGATTCAGGCCCACGGCGTGGACCCGTGCGCTGACGAAGACGTTCGTGACCGGCTCCCGGTCGCAGATCCTGAGCACCTCGTCGCGGTCGCGATCATCGAGTATGCGCAGCGGCCCGGGACGGGCCGGTTTCACGCGGAGCACAATCCCAGCGTATCCGGGCTCAACGGCGCCGTGTCAGCGGACGGCCGACTCTGGTGATCACAGGTCGGCCGCGTCCCACGTCGTCAGCCGGCCGGAGGCGGCGGGGTGGGCGCGCAGGTCGCGTTGACCGGCCCCGGGCCCCCGGGCAGGGCGCCGCTGGCCAGGTAATTGTTGAGATAGTTCTGCACGCAGGTGTCCGGGGGGCTCTCCAGCGACTGCCCGTGGTTGCCGCCGCCCTCGACCACCACCATCCGCGCCGTCGGGAGGTCCTTGTGGGCGTCCTGCGCGCCGGCGTAGGGCGTGGCGGCGTCGAGCGTGCCCTGCAGCATCAGGATCGGCGGCAGGCCGCTTGCGCCGATCTTCAGCGGCTGGGCCGGGCCCTTCACCGGCCAGAACGCGCACGCGGCGTTGAACCAGGCGTTGTCCCAGGCTTCGAACGGCGCGGTCTGGTAGACCTTGCGCGTGTCACTGTCCCATTTCGCCCAGCTGCGCGGCCAGTTGACGTCGGAGCACTGCACGGCGTTGTAGACCGCGAACTCGTTCTCGTTCTGGACCCCGTTCTCCTCGTACTGGGTGGTCAGCGAGGCGGTGGCCCCGTTACGCAGGTAGTCGGAGAGGGCGCCGGCCAGGCCGGGCCACAGGGTGTCGTCGTACCCGCCGAGCAGGAACGTGTCGTCGAATTCGTCCGGCCCGATCAGCGGGCCGGACGGGCCGGAGATCGGGTGCGCCGTCAGGCGCTTCCGCGCCGTGTACCACGCCTGCTGGACCTGGGCGGCCGTCGAGCCCAGCTGGTAGGTGCTGTTGCTGCGGGCCACCCAGGCGAAGAACGCCGCCTGCCGGCCCTGGAAGGCGTAGTCCTGGTCGATGTTGTCGGTGTACCAGACGCCTTGGGGGTCGACGACGCTGTCCAGGACCATGCGGCGGACCCGGCTGGGGAACAGCGTGGCGTACACCTGGCCGATGTAGGTGCCGTAGGAGAAGGCGTAGTAGCTGATCTTCGGCTGGTTCAGGGACGCCCGGATGGAATCCATGTCCCGGGCCACGTCCTCGGTGGTCATGTACGGAAGCAGCCAGCCGAACTGCTTTTCGCAGTCGGCCGCGTAGGTCTTGGCCCGGTTGACCAGGACCTGCTCGGCGGCGGCGCTGGCCGGGACGTAGTCCGGCCGCACGCCGGAGAAGAAGCCCGGATCGCAGTGCAGGGCGGGCACGGAGGCGCCGACACCTCGCGGGTCGAAGCCGATGATGTTGTAGTCGGCGGCGACGCTCGGGGTCAGGCCCTGCGCGACCTCGGCCGCCAGTGCCCGTCCGCTGGCCCCCGGGCCACCCGGATTGACGAGCAGGTCACCCTGTTGCTGGCTGGCGGGCGCGGTGGCGGGCACCATTGACAGCGCCAGCGTGATCTTCCGCCCGCCGGGATGGCTGTAATCGACCGGGACCTGAAGGTTCGCGCACTTCATCGGCACGCCCTGGGCACCGCTGAGGGTGCAGGAACTCCAGTTGAGCGCGGCTCCTGCCCGGCTCCGGCGGACGCCGGCCCCGTGGCGCTGGCCGAGCCGCCCCCCGATGTGCAGCCCGCCAGCACGATCGCACCGGCCGCCGGCCAGGCGGCGATCAGTGCGATGATGCGGCGGCGGGTCCAGCCTGTCCGTCCGGTCGTACGGGTGCGGGGCAGCGGCATGCTAGCCATTTTGCCCGAACGAGATCGTGGTGTGGCGACCACCACCGGATGGCGCGCGGACCGGTGCTCCGGCACGCCATCCGGCGCTGCACTCACGCGGGACGCTGCTGGGCGTCTTCGCGTTCGCGCTGCTTCTCCTCCAGCGCCTTGCGGTATTCGGCCACGACCATCTCGGTGAGCTCCTGCACGGAGGTCTCGTCGCTGCGCTTGTCGAGGGTGATCTCGCCGTGCTGGATCAGGTTCACCCGGTCGCACACCTCGAGCACCTGGCCGTAGTTGTGCGCGATGATGATGATCGAGACGTTGCCCTGCTCCTTCAGCTGGCGGACCAGGTCCAGGATGATGGCGCCTTCCTTGACGCCCATCGCGGCCAGCGGCTCGTCCAGCAGCAGGATCTTCGGGTTCGAGAAGACCGACCGGGCCACGGCGATCGCCTGGCGCTGGCCGCCGGAGAGCTTCGCCACCTCGACGTTGACCGACGGGATCTTGATGCCCATCTCGTCGAGGTGCTCCCGGGCCAGCCGGCGCATGACCCGGTTGTTCAGCAGCGGCCAGCTGACCCGTTCCCGGTTGAGGAACATGTTGTGGTACACGGTGAGCTGGTTGACCAGCGCGAGGTCCTGGTAGACCGCGTCGATCCCGAGCGCGCGCGCGTGGTCGACGCTCTTGAACGTGATTTCCTCGCCCTCGAGCAGGATCCGCCCCGAGGAGGGGGGCTGGAAACCACAGAGGATCTTCAGCAGCGTGGACTTGCCCGCGCCGTTGTCGCCGAGCAGCCCGAGCACCTCGCCCCGGCCCAGGTGCAGGTTCACGTCCGTCAGCGCCGTCACGGCGCCGTAGCGCTTGGAGATGTGCTCGACGCGCAGGATGTCGCCGTCCGGTCCGGCCGCCGCGGCCTGGCCCTCGGGTGTCGTGGTTGTCATCAGGTTCGCCCCGCTTCCCGCAGCCGCGCGAGCTGCACATTCGCGATCATTGCGACGATAATCGCGCCGCCGAAGATGATGTCCAGCGGGTTGGCGCTGATGCCGATGATCTGGAATCCGTCGGTCAGGGTGGCCAGGACGATCGCGCCGAGGAAGGCGCCGAGGATCGTGCCGGAGCCGCCGAGCATCGCGGTGCCGCCGATGACCGCCGCGGTCACGGCGTAGAACATGGGGGTGTAACCGCCGGCGGTCGGGTCGATGGTACTCGTCTGGAAGGCCACCTGAAGGCCGACAAACGCTCCGAGCAGACCCGTGATCATGAAGTTGCCGTATTTGATCCGGGCCACCTTGATGCCGGTCTCCTGGGCGCCGAGGAGGTTGCCACCGACCGACACCGTGTGCAGCCCCCAGCGGGTCCGCGTCAGCACGATGTGGAAGAAGATGACGATGATGACGCCCCAGGTGATCTCGGCCCACGCGAAGCTGCCGATCCAGTGGCCGATGCCCAGCACCTTCGTCGGGACGGAAGCAGGCTGCGCGTGGGACGTCGTATTGACGATTCCCAGCAGCACGAATCCCGTGCCCAGTGTGGTGATGAAGGAGGGCAGCCCGACCGTGACCGTGAGGAAGCCGTTTATCCAGCCGACCACGATTCCCATGACCAGCGAAAGGATGATCGCCAGGATGCCGGGCACGTGGTAGAAGTCGATCAGGTAGTGCATGACGTACGGCGAGAGGGTGTAGATGAACCCCACCGACAGGTCGATCTCGCCGCAGATCAGCAGCAGCACCTCGCCGACCGCGATGATCATGATGGGCGCGGCGTCGTTGGAGAGCAGCGTGATCAGGTTGGACTTGGAGAAGAAGGCCGACGAAGCGAACCCGAAGTAGAGGAGCAACGCCACCGTCACGAGAAAGACGGTCGCCTCCCGCTGCCGGATGAAGACGCCGCCTCCGCGTCTGATGGCGGTCAAGGCCCCGCCTGCTCCCCCGTTTGCGCCGGGCGGCCGGTCTGGACGCTGGGTCCCGCGTTCTGCGGTTTCGCTCACTTTGCTCTTCCGTTCTCTACGTTCTCGTCCTACGTGGTCCCGGCCGTCGCGCATGTGAGGCGGCGAGCCGCAGACGCCGGCGGCCCGAGCCGGGCCGGCCGCGTCACCGCGCGCGCGCAGGCTCCAGTCTTACCCATGATGTGGCCCGAGGTGGCCGCGGGCGCGAGGCACCGACGGCAGGCGACCCGCCCGCGGAAGGGCATGGGTCGCCCGCCGTCAGCGTGCCGGTGGCCGGTCAGGTGCTCGTGGTCGCCGGTGGGTTCTGGATGGCCCCGGACGGACGCGGGATGTACTTCTGCGCCGTGGTAGAGCCCTGGAACCTGCTGGCCGTCTGGTACGGGGCGACGTTGCCCTTGGTGATGATCGTGAGGCCGGTGTCGGTGTCCGGCGGAGCGAGCGTGCCCCCGGACAGGTTGTACATGTACATGTACAGCGTGGGCAGGAAGCCCTGCATGTACGGGTCCTGGTAGATCGTGAAGTCCATCAGGCCGCTGGCGATGTTGCCCAGCGTCGAGCCGAGGGTGTCGAACCCGCCGGACGGGACCTTGAGGCCGGCGCTCTGCAGGGTCGTGCCGAGGAACTCGGTCGATCCGGCGTCGACCGCGAAGGCGCCCTTGATGTTCTTGTGCGCGGTCAGGTAGGCCTTTTCCGCCGGTTCCTCCACGGCCGTTGTCGCCCCTGTGGCGACTTCACTCACAGTGAAGCCCTTGGACTTCAGCACCGATACCGCGCCGTCGTATCGCGGCTGAATGTTGCCGGTGCCGGGCGTGGCGATGAAAATCACGATTTCTCCGCCGCCCGGGATCAGCGAGGCGATCTTGTTCCCCATCTGCTGGCCCGAGATGTAAAGCGCCTGCCCGACGTAGGCGAGGCGGTTCGTCCCGATCTTGGCCGCGCCGTTGACGAAGGTGCCGTCCGAGTTGTAGGAGATCACCGGAATGCCGGCGTTCATGGCATTCGACGTCGGCGCCGTGAACGCGCTTGCGTCGATGACCGCCACAGCTATTCCGGAAGCCTTCGCAGAGATGGCGGTGTCCATGTAGTTCACCATCTGCGAGATGCTCGAGGTTTCCGATCCGCCCCACTTTGGCGTCGGAATGCCGAGCAGCGCCGCGGCGTCGGCGAGCCCATACTGGGTCGGCGTGAAGAACGGGTTGGTGGTCACGTGGTTAACGAACCAGAACTGCCACGCAGGCGTCTTAGGGAAGCTCCCGGCGGCGTTTTGCGTGCCCGCGCTGGTGCTTGACGACGAGGTGCACGCGGAGATTAGCGCCGAGGCCGCCGCCGTCGCGCTGAAGAGCCCAGTGCCCTTGAGCAGCTTCCGGCGGGTGGTCCCGTCCTTCATGTTGAGGGTCTCAATTGCCTCTTCGACCACTGGGTCGACTTTTCTCATCTGGACCTCCATGGGATTTTCTCGAGACACTCACTGTCCCGAGCCGGACCCGCTGCGTAGACAGCGGTCTCCGTCGAAGTCGTGACGCCGAGGGAAAGCGAGAACGCTTCGGCGGTCCAGCCCTGCGCATGTTCGCCGCACGGCGTATCTCTGATTCGTGGCCGACATCGGGATAGGCCCAAGTCCGACGGAACGCCGTAGACGCTAAAGCCGCTCATGATCGCATGTCAAGACACCACGCATGCCCCGAAGAGCCTGGATTTGGCACCTGTTCCGGACCATCCGGCAATGACCGGCTCCGGGAAAACCCGCAGCCCGCACCGCCCGCCGGAAACCGGTGCCCGGGAGGCGAGGCTGGCATTCGCGGGCCCCGCGCGGCAGACTGTCCGGAAGCGGCCGACGGCCCGGGAAAAGATCCCCGCCGGGACGCGGCCAACGGCAACACGCGCATGCGTCCGTGCGGCTCGCCGGGCCGCACGGCCCGCCGCTCCGTCCGCATGGGCCGCCCCCTCTGTCCCCAGGGTGCACGGTACGCCCACCCGGCCGGAATGGCACCACCCGGAACGGCATGACCTCGGCTGGCCGCGGTTGGCCGACCGGAACGGTGGAACGCATGCCGCCGACTGGGCCGCCTGGCACCCCGGCTGACCGGGCACAACGTACTCACGGTACGCATGGGACCCAGCCAACCCGACATGATCACAATGCAACCCTTGCCTCATCTGTAACAAAGTTAAACATTATCAGCATGTTAGCGCTAACAAATAACTGTTTAGCAACGAACGAGAAACACAATTGCCACGCTGTGCAGCGAGGCTTGAAGGTGCCTGGAGTCGACGGCCGGGCTGGAAGTTACTCACAGCAGACGTTCGCCGAGTTCAGAGCGTAATCAGAGACGAAAAGCCTAAGTTCGGGCTGTAGTCGGAAGATAAACGCTTAACTTCGGACAGTAGTCAGAACCCCCGTGCCGAGGGCCGCCGGCCGAGCGAGATGGGCCAACATCGACACGATCAGTTACCATCACAAGAGGACATGCTCGTCACAGGGGGCTCAGCATGAACTACGCAAGGGCGGATCACGTTCGCTCACAGCTAGTCAAGACGTCACTCTGCGCATCCGACAGCCGCAACCGGAACCGAACAGCGGAATTGAACGTCTCAGTCAAGACGGATGGCGGACCAAGGCGCCACCAGGGCACAGGCCCGGCGGCGTCTCCGCAACACGAAGGAGGCTACGGATGCTTGCCCGGCATCGGCAGTCGCTGATCCTACAGGCTGTCCGCAGCGACGGCAGCGCAAGGGTCAGTGATCTCACCCAGCAACTCGGGGTCTCGGACATGACAGTCCGCCGCGACCTGGAGGCCCTCGCAAGAGACGGCCTGGTCGAAAAGGTCCACGGCGGCGCGGTTCTGCCCGGAACCCCCACCAGTAGTCACGAGCCCGGTTTCGAGGCGAAGCTCGTCCTCGAACAGCCGGAAAAGGCAGCGATCGGGCGGGCAGCAGCCAGCCTGGTCAAGCCGGGGACCGCGATCGCGCTGTCCGCCGGCACCACGACGTTCGCGCTGGCCCAGTGCCTGCTCGACGTCCCGGGATTGACGATCGTCACCAACTCGCTGCGCGTCATGAACTTGTTCAGCAGCGCGCGGCCAACCAACGGAACACACACCTCGGTCATCCTGACCGGAGGCATACGCACGCCGTCGGACGCGCTCGTCGGCCCCGTTGCCGACCTGACCGTCCGGTCCCTGCACTTCGACACGCTATTTCTCGGCTGCCACGGCATCGACCCCGATGCCGGGCTTACCACGCCGAACCTCGCGGAATCGGAAACGAACCGCACGTTCATCAAATTGGCCCGCCGTGTGGTGGTGGTTGCCGACCACACCAAGTGGGGCCTGGTCAGCCTGAGCTCGTTCGCGAGCCTTGACGAAGTTGACGTTCTTGTCACTGATGACGAACTGCCTTCGAGTGTCCGTGACGCGGCATCGGAGAAGGTCGGCGAGATCATCGTGGCCGAGGGAATGCCCGCGGCGAGAGTAGCCCGCGGCTAGGAGAAACCGCCGCCGGCTACCGCTGGCGGGAGACGGTCGCCGCGGCCGGGTGCTTCACGAAAGCTTGTGGTCGCGGCCGTTGGGGGGCGGGGTCACACTCGATGTGGCCCCGCTACAACGCAAGACCCAGCGCGCGCTCGGCCAGAAGGCGCGCGCCGCGCTAGCCGGCTGATTCCGCGAGTCCTGATCACGCGTCGCCGGGGTCCGCCCGGCCGGGCGCTGGGGTATCCAGCACCGCGCAGGCCACGGCCCGCATCGCTGAACTAAGCCGTCCGGTCCCTCGGTGGCCAGCTGATTCAGAATTGGCTCGCTGTGGAGGGAACCGAGCATCAGGTGAGCGATCATCTCCGCATCGAGGCCGGGCCGTTGCGCGGCGATGAGCGCACTGATGTGACCGTGCCAGAACCGGTAGACCGGGTGGTTGCCGGGCTCTTCGCCGGTCTCATCCTGTCGCCGCCGGCAGCGAGGCAGCTGAGTAGGCCAGCTCGGCCATGAGGCTCTTGTTCCGGCTGACCACCTCGATGATCGCGTCCAGGAAGGCCAGCAGCCGCTCCCGCTCGGTGGCGCCCTCGCCCAGCGGCGGCGGCCCGGCCGTCACCGTCTCCTCCAGCGCCGGGCCCGCTGGACCATGAGCGCGTGCATCAGCCCCATCCGGTTGCCGAACCGGTGGAACACCGTGCCCTTGCCGACGCCGGCCGCGGCCGCGACCTGTTCCATCGAGATGTCGTGCGGCCGGTGCGTGGCCAGCAGGTCCTCGGTGGCGGCGAGGATCGCGCGCCGGTTGCGGGCTGCGTCGGCGCGCTCGCGCGCGGCCGTCGGCTCATCGCAGGCTCCCTCCCCCGGCTGGACAAGTTGACCGTCGGTCCAGTACTGTCCCGAGCTAAGTTGACTTTCAGTCCAGTTTAACCCGGAGATGGCTCATGCGACGCGTCCGTTACCACGCTCACGGCGGCCCCGAAGTCCTCGCCATCTCCGAAGAGCCCGAGATACCCGAGCCCGGCCCCGGGCCAGGTGCTGATCCGCGCCGAGGCGATCGGCGTCAACTACGTCGACGTCCAGCTCCGCCGCGAGACCTCGCCGGACTCGATCTACTTCCGCTCGCTGCCTGCCACGCTGACCGGCGACGTGGTCGGTACCGTCGAGCAGGCCGGCCCGGACACCGACCCGGCCCTGGCCGGGACCCGGGTGGCCGCCCTGCTCGAGGACGCCTGCGCCGACTACGTCCTGGCCGACACCGACTGGCTCGTCAACGTCCCCGCCGGACTCGGCGCCGGTGCGGCCAGCATGCTGCCGACGGTCGGGGCGGTGGCGGCCGGGACGCTGCGCGCCGGACGCCTGGCCAAGGGGAATACCGTCCTGATCACCGCGGGTGCGGGCGCGATCGGCCACCTCGCCGTGCAACTGGCCCGGCGGCAGGGCGCCGGGACCGTCATCGCCGCCGCCAGCTCGCCGGCCAAGCTCGACTTCCTCAAGGAGCTGGGCGCCGACGTCGCCATTAATTACCGCCAGGCCGACTGGGCCGAGCAGGTCCGCGCGGCCGCACCCGACGGAGTCGACGTGGTCCTGGAGGCAGTGGGCGGCAACGTGCTGCACGCAGAGCATCCAGCTGCTCGCCCCGTTCGGCCGGGCGGTCGTCTTCGGCGCCTCGGCCGGTGACATGACCAGCGTGCCGGTCCGTCAGCCTGTACGCGATGAAGACGGTAACCGGGTTCTCGCTGCTGGCCTGGCGCGCGGCCGATCCAGAACAGGCCCGCGCCGACATCACCGAGCTCACCGGCCTGTTCGGCCGCGGCCGACCTGCGCGCCGTCGAGACCAGGCTCCCGCTGGCCGAGGCGGTCCAGGCCCACCGGCTGCTGGAAGACCGGGCGGTGCTCGGGCGGCTCGTCCTGGTGCCGTAACCAGCGGCCCGGATCATCAGCGCCCTGCGCCGCGGCCGGAGCAGGCGCCCCCCGCAGCGTGGCCGGGCGCGGTGGGCCCCGCAGCGTGGCCGGGCGCGGTGGGCCCCGCAGCGTGGCCGGGCGGCAGCCCTCGGGCGGCAGCCCTCGGGCGGCAGCCCTCTTGCGGCAGCCCACCCCGGCCGTGACGCGCCCGAGCACCCAAGTTTTCATGATCATGCGTTAAAAACGTCGTATTCGGCGGCAAACTCCACACGATCATGGAAAGTTTGCCTCGGACTAGCGGCAAACAACACACAATCATGGTCCCCGCGCCGTTCCGGCCCGGCCCTCGGCCGCGCGCCCTCCCGGGCCGCCCGCCGCCCGGCGTTCCCCGCCCCTGCCCTCGACTCCGCGCTGTCCGCCTACAGCCTGGCCCCGCGCGGTCCCGGCCTGGGCTCCGGCCTGCCCGCGGCCGGATGACGGGCCGCTGGCCCGACGCAGGTCGTCAAGCCCAGCAGGCTATCCAGTATTGACGAGCCGTTTCCGCGCAGTTAAGTTACACCATTAAATAAGCCTTGTATCAACTCTTGCCAGGCCAGCCAGAGCACGTCCGAAGCGACGCGCGCGGGAAACACCTGCGCAAGTGACGCGTGCGCGAGCAACGTGCGGGCGCCACCGCTTCCGGGCTCCCCCATTCACCTTTCTGGCAATCCAGGCCCACGTGAAGCGAGACCAGGAGCCGCGCCCATGCAACCCGTCCTCCCTCCCCGCCGGCTGGCCCGCGCCCTGAGCGCGGCCACGACAGCACTCGTTCCCCGCCGCAGACGCAGCCGACCCGCCCGGCCCGGCTCGTCACCGCGGCGGGCCGGGGCGGCCTTCCTCGCCGTCGCGGCGCTCCTTCTCACCGGGCTCGCGGTGCCCGGGGTGGCCGCGACGACGGCCACGGCCGCCACCTGCGGGACGACCAACCTGGCGCTGAACAAGACCGCCACCGCCTCGTCCACCGAGAACGCCGGCTTCCCCGCCTCCGCCGCGGTCGACGGCAACACCGGCACCCGCTGGTCCAGCGCCTTCTCCGACCCTCAGTGGCTGGAGGTCGACCTCGGCTCCAGCCAGTCCATCTGCCAGGTCACCCTCAACTGGGAGGCGGCCTACGCCAGCGCGTTCCAGATCCAGACCTCCACTGACGGCTCGACCTGGACTTCCATCTACTCCACCACCACCGGGACGGGCGGCACCCAGAACCTGACCGTCACCGGGACCGGCCGTTACATCCGCATGTACGGGACCACCCGCGCCACCCAGTACGGGTACTCCCTGTGGGAGTTCCAGGTCTTCGGAACGGGCAGCGGTGGTGGCGGCACCGGATGCACCGGGCAGTCGAACACCCCCAACTTCGGCCCGAACGTCTACGTCTTCGACCCCAGCATGTCCAGCGCGAGCATCCAGTCCACCCTCGATTCCGTCTTCAACACCCAGAAGCTGAACCAGTTCGGCACGCAGCGCTACGCCCTGCTGTTCAAGCCGGGGACCTACAGCGCCGAGGCCAACATCGGCTACTACACCTCGATCCAGGGCCTGGGCCAGAACCCGGACGACGTCACGATCAACGGCGACGTCACGGTCGACTCGTTCGACGGCACCGGTAACGCGACGCAGAACTTCTGGCGCTCGGCGGAGAATATGGCCATCAACCCCTCGGCCGGCAACGACCGGTGGGCGGTCGCGCAGGCGGGCCCCTTCCGCCGGATGGACGTGCACGGCGGCCTGGAGCTCTACCCGGCCAGCTATGGCTACGCCAGTGGCGGCTACATCGCCGACACCAAGGTCTCCGGCCAGGTCTCCAGCGTGTCGCAGCAGCAGTGGTACTCCCAGGACAGCAACTTCGGCAGCTGGAGCGGCTCGGTCTGGAACATGGTGTTCTCCGGCGTGACCGGCGCACCGGCCCAGAGCTTCCCCAGCCCGCCGATGACGACGCTGGCCACCACGCCCACCTCCCGCGACGTGCCGTACCTGTACGTCGACTCCTCCGGTAACTACCACGTGTTCGTGCCGTCGCTGCGGACGAACGCATCCGGCGCCAGCTGGGCCAACGGCTCGACGCCGGGCACCTCGCTGCCGATGAGCCAGTTCTTCGTGGCGACACCGTCGGACAGCGCGGCGACCATCAACGCCGCCCTGGCCCAGGGCTGCAACCTGTTCTTCACCCCGGGCGTCTACAACATCAACCAGACGCTCAACGTCACCAACCCCAACACCGTGGTGCTCGGCGTCGGCTTCCCGACCCTGATCCCGCAAAACGGCGTGAACACCATGCAGGTCGCTGACGTGGACGGCGTCCGGGTCGACGGCCTGCTGTTCGACGCCGGCACGACCAACTCCCAGGCCCTGCTGACCGTCGGCACATCCGGCTCGACGGTGAGCCACGCCAGCAACCCGATCTCGGTCCAGGACACGTTCTTCCGGATCGGCGGCGACATCGCGGGCAAGGCCACCAACAGCCTGGTCGTGAACGCCAACAACACCCTGATCAACGACATCTGGGCCTGGCGCGCCGACCACGGCAACTCAGGCACCGTCGGCTGGACGACCAACACCGCCACCAGCGGGCTGATCGTCAACGGCAACAACGTCCTGGCCACCGGCTTGTTCGTCGAGCACTACCAGGGATACGACGTCTCCTGGAACGGCCAGGGCGGTGAGACCATCTTCTTCCAGAACGAGATGCCCTATGACCCGCCCAACCAGGCCGCCTGGATGAACGGGTCGACCAACGGCTACGCCGCCTACCGGGTCGCGCCCAATGTCACCACCCACCAGGCGTACGGGATGGGCAGCTACTGCTACTTCAACGTCAACCCATCGGTGGTCGCGGACCATGCGTTCGAGGCCCCCAATACGCCCGGCGTGCAGTTCCATGACCTCCTCACCGTCTCCCTGGGCGGCGTCGGGGTGATCGAGCACGTCATCAACTCCACCGGCGGCGCCACGCCGTCCAACACCACCCCGGTGAACGTCACCAGTTATCCCTGACCCGGCCCGGACATGACAGGAGGCCGCGGACCGGATCCGGTCCGCGGCCTCCAGGGCTTTGCGGGTCAGCCGACGGTGACCTGGGGCTCGCCGCTCTCCGGCAGGCCCTCTTCCTCGGCCAGTCGCATGGCCTCCTCGATGAGGGTCTCCACGATCTTCGACTCGGGCACGGTGGCGATGACCTTGCCGCGGACGAAGATCTGGCCCTTGCCGTTACCGGAGGCCACGCCGAGGTCGGCTTCGCGGGCCTCGCCCGGCCCGTTGACGACGCAGCCCATGACCGCGACCCGCAGCGGCACTTCCATGCCGGACAGCCCGGCGGTCACCTCGTCGGCGAGCTTGTAGACGTCCACCTGTGCCCGCCCGCACGATGGGCACGACACGATCTCCAGGCCGCGCTGCCGCAGACCGAGCGACTCCAGGATGCCGATCCCGACCTTGACTTCCTCGACCGGCGGGGCGGACAGGGACACCCGGATCGTGTCCCCGATGCCCTCGGCCAGCAGTGCGCCGAACGCCACGGCCGACTTGATCGTGCCCTGGAACGCCGGGCCCGCCTCGGTCACGCCGAGGTGCAGCGGGTAGTCGCAGCGCTCGGCCAGCAACCGGTAGGCGTTGATCATGACCACCGGGTCGTGGTGCTTGACCGAGATCTTGATGTCGCGGAAGTCGTGCTCCTCGAACAGGGAGCATTCCCACAGCGCCGACTCGACCAGTGCCTCGGGCGTCGCCTTGCCGTACTTGGCCATCAGGCGCTTGTCCAGCGACCCGGCGTTGACGCCGATCCGGATGGGGATCCCGGCGTCCTTGGCCGCCCGCGCGATCTCGCCGACCTTATCGTCGAACGCCTTGATGTTGCCCGGGTTGACCCGGACCGCCGCGCACCCGGCGTCGATCGCGGCGAAGACGTACTTCGGCTGGAAGTGGATGTCGGCGATCACCGGGATCTGGGACTTCTTGGCGATCGCCGGCAGGGCGTCCGCGTCGTCCTGCGACGGCACGGCCACCCGCACGATCTGGCAGCCGGTCGCGGTGAGCTCCGCGATCTGCTGCAGGGTGGCGTTCACGTCCGCGGTCAGCGTGGTCGCCATGGACTGGACCGAGACGGGCGCACCCCCGCCCACCGGCACGGACCCCACCATGAGCTGCCGCGACTGCCTGCGCTCGGCCAGAGGCCTAGGCGGCGAATCTGGCAGACCGAGGTCAATGCTCATCTTTCCCCATCCGATCGGTTGTCGGTGTTGTGCCGTCCAGCGTGGCGGCCGGACGTGCTGGCGCCCCCGCCCCCGGGCGGAGCCCGGATACGTTCCTGCCCGGTTCCCAGTCTCTCAATACCAGCCTGCCATCACGTACGGCACACCGCTCTAGCCTGACGCCCGCGTCACACAGGCTTCCCGCGATGTTCGCCCGCGGTCCACCGCGCTAGGCGAGACCCACGGGGTTGACGATGTCGGCCAGGATCAGCATCAGCCCGAAGAAGACCAGGACGGCGAACACCCCGACGCTGACCGGGATCAGCTTCGTGTAGTCGACCAGGCCGGGGTCGGCCCGCCCGCGAAGCCTGGCGAACCAGGCCCGCACCCGCTCGTATAGCACGATCGCGATGTGGCCGCCGTCCAGCGGCAGCAGCGGCAGCAGGTTGAACGCGCCGACGAAGATGTTCAGCGACGCGATGATCAGCAGCACGTAGTCGACCTTGACCTGCCACCCGACGTTGGCCGACACCACCTGGCCGGTGATGTTGCCCGCCCCGACGACGCTGGTCACCTGGCCGGCCGCCGTGCTCGCCCGGTTCTTCGCGAACAGGTGCGGCACGGCCGACGGCAGCTGGCCGATGACCTTGGCCGAGCCGGTCAGCACCTGGCCGAACATCGAGCCCGCGTAGGTGACGGCCCGCGGCGGGCTGTACCGCTGGAAGACGTTGGTGTCCTCGATGCCGAGGTAGGAGCCGGTCCGCCCCGGCACGGTGGCCAGCGTGACGCGCAGGTTCAGCGTCTTGCCGTCCCGTTGCACCACGATCGGCACCGGGCGGCCGGTCGGCGCGTCACGGATCACCGTGCCCAGGCCGGTCCAGGTGCTGACCGATTTGCCGTCGAACGACACGACCTTGTCGCCGGCCCGCAGCCCAGCGGCCTTGGCCGGCGATGGCTTGTCGCCCGGCGCGCAGGTATTGGTCGAGAACGCCTTGGCGCTGGCCGGCACGCACGGGCTCACCGGCCCGAGCTGGGTCGTGTTGTTGTTGTCCAGCCCGATCCCCGCGGCCAGGACGAACAGCAGCACAAACGCCAGGACGAAGTGCATGGTCGAGCCGGCGACCAGCACGATCAGGCGCTGCCAGCCCGGATGCCGGCGGAACGAGCGAGGCTCGTCGGCCGGATCCACCTCGTCCATCGAGGTCATCCCGACGATCTTGACGAACCCGCCCAGCGGGAGCGCCTTCACCCCGTACTCGGTCTCGCCTCGCTTGGTCGACCACAGGGTGGTGCCGAAGCCGACAAAGTACTGGGTGACCTTCATGCCGAACTTCTTGGCCGTGACGAAGTGGCCGGTCTCGTGCAGCATGACGGAGAACAGCAGGGCGACAATGAAGATGACCCAGCCGAGCAGGTCCATCAGGCGCGTTCTCCCTCGCTGTTCAGCTCCCGTGCCCGCCGCCGGGCCCACCCGTCGATTGCGAGCACGTCCTCCAGGGTCGCAGCGTCTCCCGGGGACACGTTATGTTCCGAGATTACCCGCGCCACCGTGTCCACTATCCCGGTAAAAGGGATCTTCCCGGCCAGGAACGCATCGACGCATTCCTCGTTGGCCGCGTTGTAGACGGCGGGTGCGGTGCCGCCGGCGGCGGCCGCGTCCCGGGCCAGCCCCACGGCCGGGAACGCCGCGGTGTCCAGGGGCTCGAACGTCCAGGTGGCCGCCTTGGACCAGTCGAGCGCCGGGGTCGCGTCGGGGACCCGGTCCGGCCAGGCGAGCCCCAGCGCGATCGGCAGCCGCATGTCGGGCGGGCTGGCCATCGCGATGGTGGCGCCGTCGGCGAATTCCACCATCGAGTGCACGATCGACTGCGGATGGACGACGACGGCGATCTGGTCCAGCCCCACGCCGAACAGCAGGTGCGCCTCGATCAGCTCCAGGCCCTTGTTGACCAGGGTGGCGCTGTTGACCGTGATCACCGGGCCCATGTTCCACGTGGGGTGAGCCAGCGCCTGCTCGGGCGTGACCCCGGTCAGCCGGTCCCTCCCCCAGCCGCGGAACGGGCCGCCGCTCGCGGTCAGCACGAGCTTGCGGACCTCATCGGCGGCGCCGCCGCGCAGGCATTGCGCGATCGTCGAGTGCTCGGAGTCCACCGGCACGATCTGGCCGGGGGCGGCCCGCCGCGTCACCAGCGACCCGCCGGTGATGAGCGACTCCTTGTTGGCCAGGGCCAGGGTGCGGCCCGCGTCGAGCGCGGCGATCGTCGCGGCCAGGCCGACGGCCCCGGTCACGCCGTTCAGCACCACGTCGCACGGCCACGCCGCGGCGGCCGGCACCGCGTCCGGGCAGGCCAGCACGTCAGGGACACCGACGGCGGCTCCCCCGCTCCCGGCCGCCTCCGCCTCGGCCTTCAGCGCCGCCTGCACGTCGGGCAGCGCGCTCGGCCGGGCCACCGCGACGGCGGTCGCGCCGAACTCGATGGCCTGCCGCGCGAGCAGGCCGGGGTTGCCCCCGCCCGCCGCCAGGCCGACCACCCGGAACCGGCCGGGGTTGCGGCGGATCACGTCGAGGGCCTGGGTGCCGATCGAGCCGGTCGAGCCGAGGATGACGACATCGCGCTGACTGGACGGCTGGTTGGGCGGCTGGGCACCGTGGGCGGCCGAGCCTCCGGAAGCTTCCACGCCCCCATTCTGACCCGCCGGGGCCGTATGCGGCGAACCGCCGCACGGACCACATGCCCGGGCGGCCCGGCGGCGGCCGTTCATTATTGACCGAACGGAATATGGTGCACCTGGCCCGGAACAGCCGCGTTACCAGGCGTTTTTCTGCCGATCGTTTACTGAACGTGATCACAGCATCGCTATCCGTGCGCCATACTCGACAGACATGAGACTCAAGGCCCGGCTGCAGGCAGCGGCGGCAGCGCTTACGGTCGCCGCGGCGGCGTCCGCCATGGCGGCGGTGTCCGTCACCGCGAGCGGCACGACGGCCGCTACCGCGTCCACGACCGGGGCCGCCGGGCACGCCGCGGCGGTCACGATACGTCAGCAGCGGGCGGTCCTGCGCTACTGGACCCGGACGCGGATGGAAGACGCCGTTCCCCTCGGGCTGGCCACGTCCGCGCTGCGAGCCGCCGCCGGGGCACTCACCCAGCCAGCGGCCGGCCTCCTCGGCGCCGGGTCCGCCGCGTCTTTGCCGCTTCCCGCCCCGCTCGGCTCCCTGGTCCCGCCGCTGGAGTTTCTCGCCGCCCCGGTCCGGGTCGCGCCCGTGGCGCCCGCCAGCCGCGCGTCACGCGGCGTCCGCATGCTCCGGGCGGCCGGGGGCGGCGGCCGCACCACCGGGGCGCAGTGGGCCGGCGGCGGCGCGATCACCCGCTCCGCCGGGAAGATCTTCTTCACCCTGAACGGCACCGACTATGTCTGCTCCGGCGCGGCCGTGGCCAGCGCCAACGCCGACGTCGCGGTCACCGCCGGGCACTGTGCCTCCGACGGGAGCGGCAACTGGGCCACCAACTGGACGTTCGTGCCCGGCTACTCGAACGGCAACGCGCCCTACGGCAGCTACACGGCGCGCCGGTACTTCGTGGCCGGTCAGTGGACGTCCAGCGCGAACGAGGACTACGACGTCGCGTTCGTCGCGCTGAACACCGCGTCGGTGGGCGGCGCACCCACGCACGTCGTGTCGGCGGTGGGCGGCCTGGGCGTCGCGTTCGGCAGCCAGGCGGCCCGGGTGGACGCGTTCGGCTACCCGTCCGAGCCGCCCTACAACGGCGAGCAGCTCTACTACTGCGCCGGAAGCACCAGCCCGGATCCCTACCACGCCACCAATGACACCGGCGTCAACTGCGCCATGACCGAGGGCTCCAGCGGGGGCCCCTGGCTGTCCGGCTTCAACTCGTCGACCGGCATCGGCACGGTCACCGCGGTCAGCAGCTTCAAGTACGACGACAGCACCGACATCATGTACGGCACATCGTTCGGCTCCTCAGCAAAGTCCCTGTACCAGCAGGCCTCGCACACGTAAGAGCAGTGTCGGCCCGGGGGGACGACCCCCCGGAACCCCCCGCTGCGCTCCGCGCCCCGCTGGGGTGCTCGCCGGCACACCGGTCGCTTACCCAGGCCGGAGGCCTGGATTCGCGGCCGGTAACGATCGCGTGGCCGTAACCGCGTGCGGTGCTCGCCGATAGCACCGGCCGCACACCCGGGCCAAGGCCCGGGGTCGCGGCCGGTCGGAGCTTCGCTCCTCAGCCGCCAGCGGGCGGGGAGATGCGCTGCCAAGCGGACTGCCAGTGCTTGTAGGCCACGCAGGTGGTCTGGCCGTTGCCACAGTCGGTTAGGGGCAGGTGCTCGAAGGTGATGTTCCGGGCCGTGGACTGGCTCGTCTCATGGAAGGCGGCGCACGTCGCGGAGGCGGGCCCGGTGCAGGCCGCCGGGTTGGCCGGTGCGGTCGCGGTCCAGGCCGACATCTGCTCCTGCACGGACTTCGATGCCGTCCACGACAGCCAGCGGTACATGCAGCTGGGGTTCCCGCGTGGGCGGACATCAGCCAGGACTGCACGTAGCCGATCGTCTCGCCGGAGCGGGCGGCGGTGGCCTGAGCCGGCACTCCGGCGGCGGGCAGCCCGGCCCGGGCCATCTCGGCGATCTGGTGGGTCATCACCGCCCCCAGCACGTCCTGGCCGTCCCCGAGCTGGCCGATCACCGAGCTGTCCTGCGACCAGAAGGTGCCGACATTGTGCCGGACCGCGTTCACGGCCTGGGTGGCCGCGGCGAACTGGGTCTTGTCCAGTTCGAACGGGTCGGTGATGCCCAGGGACGGCTGCGCGGACTTCAGGTAGAGCGCAGCCAGCGCGATCGTGGCCGTCGAGTCCGGCATCGTGATCTTCCCGGCGTAGCGCGCGGCGGAGGCCGGGGCGAACAGCGCGTTCCAGTTCTGCGGCGCCGGGTTCACTTTGCCCGCGTCGTACCCGGTGACGTAGGTGTCCCAGGCGTACGGGACACCGTAGGTCTTGCCCCGGAGACCTCGGTCGGCGCGGTGCGGAGGGCCGCGCCGAGCGCCGTGTAGCCGGGGATGAGCGCGGTGTTGAGCGGCGCGGCGGCCCGGGAGCTGATCAGCTGCGCCGGCCAGCTCGGGTGAGGCCAGGATCCCGGAGTAGTAGGAACCGCCGGCGGTGATGTCCTTGGCCGCCTCGGCGTCGGTGTTGGCGTTCTTCAGGTCAACCTGGCAGCCGGTCTGCTTCTCGAACGGCGTCACCCAGTCGACCTGGGGAATGACGTTCCCGTTCTGCACCGGACCGGGCGGGACCACCAGCCGCAGCAAGTTCTGGCTCCCGGAAGCCGACGGTGAGGCCGTCCCGGAGGGGCTGGCTGCCGCCGCACCGCTCCGTGCGTGGTGCCGCCGCCGCCGGAGCACCCGGCCACCAGCATCAGGGCTCCGGCCACGGCCGGGAGCACCGCGGACAGCCGCCGGGCGGCCCATCGCGGTGCGGCCAGTTCCTGTGCGCGGCCCGCGCGCTCCGCCTGCGGCCGCGATCGCGATCGCGCCTTCAGCTCTTGTCCGCTCACGAGATCATGAGCCTATCTGCCCCGCGCCGCGGCCAGACAAAAAACCCCCGGCGCTGAGGCCCGCGGGCCCGCGATCAGGCCAGGGTGGTGATCAGCCGGGCCATGGCGAAGTCGGCCTCGGTCAGGCCGCCCGCCGAATGGGTCGACAGGGTGAGCGTCACCCGGTTCCACTGGATGAGGATGTCCGGATGATGGTTGGCCTGTTCCGCGTGGTACGCCACCGCGCCGACGAAAAGGATCGCGTCGCGGAAGTCCCGGCGCTCGATCGTCCGGCTGATCTGGCTTCCCTGGCGGCTCCAGCCCGGGGATGCGGCTAGTTCGGCAATAATCTGCTCTTCTTTCAGAAGTTCCATGGGTCCGGCATACCATTCGGACGTGCCAGGATCATCATCGACGCCCGCCGGGGACACCCGGCCCACGCCCCTGCTCGACGTGCACCAGCGCCTCGGCGCGACGCTGACCGGTTTCGCGGGCTGGCTCATGCCGCTGCGGTACCGGAGCGAGACCGCCGAGCATCTCGCGGTGCGCAGCGCGGCCGGCCTGTTCGACCTCTCGCACATGGGCGAGATCACGGTCACCGGCCCGGACGCGGGACCGGCCCTCGATTACGCCCTCACCGGCCTGCTGTCGGCCGTCGAGCCGGGACGCGCGCGGTACACGATGATGTGCGCGGAGGACGGCGGGGTGGTCGACGACCTCGTCGTCTACCGGACCGGCACCGAGGAGTTCCTCGTCGTCGCGAACGCCTCCAACACCGAGGCGGTCGATGCCGAGCTGCGCCGGAGGGCGGCCGGATTCGACGCCCGGATCACCGACCGGACCGCCGGCTACGCGCTGATCGCCATCCAGGGCCCGGAGGCGGGAGGCATCCTCGCTCCGCTCACCGACGTGGACCTGGGTGCGGTCCGCTACTACGCGGGCCGCCAGGGCTCGGTGGCGGGCCGCCCGGCCTGGGTGGCCCGCACCGGTTACACCGGTGAGGACGGCTTCGAGGTGTTCTGCGCCCCGGACGACGCCGAGCACGTTTGGTCCGCACTGGCCAGTGCCGGGACACCGGCCGGCCTGGTGCCGGCCGGCCTGGCCGCACGCGATACGCTCCGCCTCAAGGCCGGCATGCCGCTCTACGGCAACGAGCTCGGCCCGGACGTGACGCCGTACGACGCTGGACTGGGACGGGTGGTCAAGTTCGACAAGCCGGGCGGCTTCGTCGGCGCCGCAGCGCTCGCCGAACGGGCCCATGCTGCGCCACGGCGGATCCTGGCCGGACTCACGGTCGGGTCGCGCCGGGTACCAAGGCACGGCTACACGGTCCTGGCCGACGGCGCCGGATGCGGCACGGTGACAAGCGGGGCACCGTCGCCGACGCTCGGCGTCCCGATCGCCATGGCCTACCTGGACCCGTCGGCTCTCGACGCGAAGCCCGCACTGGCCGTTGACATCAGGGGCCGCGCGGAACCAGCAGACCTTACTGACCTGCCGTTTTACCGTAGGAGACACTGAACATGAGCGTTCCAGCCGAGCTGCGCTACACCGCGGAGCACGAATGGGTGGCCATCGACGGCGCGTCCGCGACGATCGGGATCACCGACTACGCCGCCCGGGCGCTGGGCGATGTGGTGTACGTGTCCCTGCCGGCCGAGGGAGCCGCCGTCGTCGCCGAGGAGCCGTGCGGAGAGGTGGAGTCCACCAAGTCGGTCAGCGACCTGTACTCCCCCGTGGACGGTGACGTCACCGAGGTCAACAGTGACCTCGAGGACGATCCCGGCCTGGTCAACGCCGACCCCTATGGGACCGGCTGGATGTTCAAGGTCAGGCTGTCGGCCGGGGCGGACGACGCTCTCCCGGCCGGCCTCCTGTCGCCGGCCGAATACGAAGAGCTGATCAAGGAAGCCGACTGAGCTTCCGGGCGCGGGCGGCGTCAGGGTCAGCGGCGGCGGCGTTAACGGCGGCGGCGCCAGACCATGAAGGCGACCAGCCCGACCGCGACCGCCGCGCCGGCCCCGACGATCCTCGGATCCAGGGCCTGCGCCCGCTGCTTCATCCGTCCGGCGGTCCGCTTGGCCACGTTGGCCGGGCTGACCCGGTCGGTGATGGCATCGATCGTTCGGGCCAGGTCCTCCCTGGTCTGATCGATCTCCCGGATGAGCGTCTCCTGCCCGCCCGCGCTCGGCGCGCGGTCCGCATCGGCCATCACGAGCTTCCTCTCCGCCAACTGATCCCACTGTGGTCGCGTCAGTCTCTCAGGTCCACGGCCACTTTTACGTCATCTGGCCGCCGCGTCAGCGCGTCCGGACGCCAGGACACCAGTACGCGGCGGCCGATCAGCTGGGCCAGCCCTTGATGCCCCGTTCCGTGTACTGGCCTGGTATCACAGTCATCGCCTTCATCATGGTCACCGAAGATAGCGGTTTCATCGAGAACCCCCGGCCGGCACCCCGAATGTGCGCTGATCTCAACACCGGGCCGGCCTGCGGCGCCCGCGCGGACCAGTAGTCCCGTACGGGCACCGAGGCACACTCCGCGATGTGACCGACGCTCGTCCTGGTGGCTAGGCGGAATGACCAGGCACGATCCAGCGCACGCCGCCCAGGCGTTCGGGAGGCTGCGCCGCAAGTTAGCTGCAAGCGTGCTGCCAATGTCCGGGCGCACGATTAAACGAGTTCAGATGCCACATCCAGAACGCCCGCTGACCACGATGGCCCAAGGGACTTCCGGTCGGACGACGGCGACCGGCTGAGGGGACCTCATGCCAAATGGCCAGAAGCGTAGGACCGTACTCCGCCGGGCGGGATTGCTCGGCTTGAGCGCCGCCGGGATCGGCAGCCTGGCGTCGCGCGCTGGAGCGGCGTCGTCACCATCCGCGGCCTGCCGAAGTGGCACACCGCGGTCGTCACCAGGACACGCCGGGGCTCTGTAGCCGTCGACGGCACCAGCGGCTGGCTCCCCGTGGAAGGGTTCCCCGCGGGCTGGAACGTCGCCATAGGCGACAACGTGGCGGTCGCGCCGTCACTTGCGACAACTGGCCTGTCCGCCCAGCCGGTATCCCACTGGGTAACGATGTCCGCGGCGCCGGGCGACCTGCGGCCGGATACACCCGTCGGCGGGACCGGTGGCCCCGTCATGGTGGCCGCCACCATGCTCGAGCCCAGCCTTTCCGCTAAGCGTCAGCGCGGCAGCCGCACGCTCACACCAGTCATGGCCGCCGTGGCGGATCGCGCATCCTCGGCCGGCGCCGACCGCATCCTGGCCATGCGCGAGGCATAGCGATGCCAGTAACGGGCGCGGCGGATTTCGTATTCGTCGCCGCAGGATGCGCCTTGCTCACGTGGGCAGGCTTGGAGAAGGCCAGGGACCGCACGCCACTGGCCGCCACTCTGACCGAGCTGGGCGTGCCTCGCAGGGCCGCCGCCCTAGCCGCAATAGCCCGTGCCGGCCGCCGAGCTCTGCACCGTCGGGGCCGTCGTCGCGGGCGCGCCACGATACGTGCCGGGTGCCTTGTTCGCTGGTCTTGGGGTCGGGTTCGCGGCCGTAGCGGTGTGGAGCCTGGTGTCTGGCCGGGTCGTCACCTGCGCGTGCTTCGGGACCTCAGAGCGAACGCTCGGCTGGCGGCAGATAGCGGCGCTTCCCTTCTGGCTGCTCGCGGCGTGGTCGGCCGCGCATGTGCCCGGGTCTAGCTTCCGGGACCGGGCCGTCGGCCTCGCATGGGTGATCCTGGCCCTCGCCGCGGCGCGGGCGGTTCCTGCGCTGCGCCGGGGCGTCGCGGCCCGCGCCGACCGGCGAGCCATGGTAGGAGGCTGAGGTGCTCACTTCCGCGCTCTTCGTTATTGTCGCGCTACTCGCGGCCGGGGAATTCCTCCTTTTCGGGGCCCTGGCCGAGGCTTACCGCGATATCCGTCAGCTGCGCGAACGTGCAGGAATGATTGATCGGGCCGTTCCCGTCGACCTCGGGACCGCGCTCGGCAAACCTCCCAGCAGTCTGGACATGCACCCCGATCTCGATTCCGCGGTCCGCGCCGTTGTCGTCTACCTGGAACAGCATTGCGGCACCTGCCGATCAATCGTCAGCAGCCTGAATGGCGGAATTCCTAAGGGAATATGGCTTGCGGTCGTCTCCGAGTCGCCTGAGGAAGCCTTCGCGTGGCTCAGACAAGCCGGGATTAGCCCGGGAACGACATCAGGTAATCGCGTCATGGCCGCTTCAGCCGCCCAAATTGAGTACCACTACGGCGTCCGCATCACACCGCTGGCCATCGAGATCGAAAATGGCCTGGTGGCACGGGCGAGAGCAATTTCTTCTGTCCGCCAGTTCTACGCTATGGTCCCGACCACGCTGGCCGTGGCGCAACCGCTAGAGCAGGGAGCCTCCGTATGATAAGCGGTACCGGCATTCAGGGATCAGAATCCGCCGCGCCGGAGGCGCCCAGTCGGCGAAGGTTCCTCAGGCGGGCCAGCGGAGTCGGCGCAGCCGTCGTCGGCGCAATAGCCGTTACCTGGACCGATGCACCAGCCGCGCTGGCCGGGAATCTCGGCTGCTGCGACCTCGCATACCCGAATGGCCCCTGGTGCGGCGGCCACCGAGGAATGTCTAACTTCAGCTGTCCGAGCGGATATCACAAGACAGCTTGGTACTGCAACATAGGCAACGACGGGTATGGCTGCTACGAGTGCTCGAAGAGCAGCACCAGCTGCTACGGCGGACCGTGGGCGTGCTCGAACTACACCGTGACCGTTGGTGGTGGCGGCTGAGGTTTTCTGTCCGTGACAGATCTCCTGGTCCTGAGCCTGGCCGTGGTCGCAGGCTTTGCTCAGCTGTTCAGTCCTTGAGGAGTGTCGTTCCTCGGAACGATGTCCTTGGGTCAAGGACAATCCCGGGCTCGCTACACGGCTCTCATCGGCCGGTTCGCGGCCGCATTTACCATGAGCTCTTTCCTGGTGTTCGGCCTGGCGGGCGCGATCGGTCTCGCGGCGGCGAAGCTAATGTCCGGCGAGGCCCGGCTGGTCGTGGCGTGCGGAGTGCTGTCCGTCGCGTTGCTGTGTGACGTCTACAGCCTCAAAACCAAGACCTGGTGCCCGGTGACGCTGCGCCGCCAGACACCCAAGAACATCGTCCTCATGCACGGCGAGCGGCGCGCCGCGGTGGCCTGGGGCCTGGACGCTGGGCTTGTGTTCACCACCTACCGGACCAGTTCCATTAGCTGGGCCCTGCTGGCTCTCGGCTTGCTCGGAGCATCACCTTGGTGGGCCGGGCTCGGGTATTCGGCGGGCTTCCTGGTGCCTCTGGTGCTCGGCTGCTCGCTGGCCCCAGCCTGGGACCGCGGTGCCGACGCGACAGCGTTCGCCAAGATCCTCGTCAGGCGGCCATCCATCGCGAGGGCTACGTGCGTAGCGGTTCTGGCCCTCGCGGTGCTGGTCACCGCCTCAGCCCTCGCCTGATGCCCCGCTTTCCGCACCGCCGGGCCGACCCATCGGTGATCATCCCGGGCCCGGCTGGCTAGGACATCTCCCGGGGGCGGCGTGAGCGGAATGACCCACCCGGCGCCGGGAATTGCTGCCTGAGGACCCCGATGTGGGCGGCGGAAAGCTGCGGGCTCGGCCCGATCCCGAGCTGTTCGTCCAGGCGCCGCCGCACGTCCTCGTAGACCCGAAGCGCCTCGGCCTGCTGCCCAGCGCCGGCCAGCGCCAGCATGAGCGCGGCGTGCGCTGGCTCGTGCAATGGCTCGCGCCGCGTGACGTCGCGTAGATGCTCCAGGACCGCGCCGGGCTGGCCGAGGTGATCGCAGATCCCGGCGAGCTCGAGGACCGCACCTACGTATTCGCTGCGGATAGCCACGATCGTGGAGTGGAAGCGAATAGCGTCAATGTCAGCGAAGGCGTCACCACGCCACAGCCCGACAGCCTCCGCATAGAGATCGCGCGCGGTTACCATATCCGCGGCGCGGCGCGCCTCGCCGATCAGCTGCCGGAATGTAAGCAGGTCTAGCTGGCTGCCGCCGAGGCGCAGGATATAACTGGTCGCCGTAGATGCGAGCACCCCGTGGTGCAAATTTCTCCGGTGCTCGGGATCGAGGGCTCGCCGAAGCCGGCTGATGTACGCCTGGAGCGTGGCGACTGCCGTCCTCGGTGGCGCGTCGTCCCAGAGTACGTCGATGATCTCTTCTCTGTGCAGCGTGAAATTAGGATGCGCAGCCAGCAATCCCAGAACTGCTCGCTGCTTAACCGGCCCGAGCGCAACATCCTGACCATCCCGCGAGCCCTCCAGGGGCCCGAGCACGCGCAGCTTTAAACCCGGACCAGCCGGACATGCCGACCCGGAACCGGCGTGCGCCGATTGCCCGCCATCGCCGCGTCTTCCACCGACGAGTTCTGCGGCCTGACGGGCATCCAGCCCGAGGGCGCCGGCAATACGCTGCAATGTCGCGGCCCTGGGGCGACGTGTTCGCCTTTGCTCCATGTCATGAATCGCCGCTTCGCTGACCCCGGCCAAATCGGCGAGCTGCCGTTGGGTGAGCCTTGCCATATGACGATGACGGCGAAGCATCTCGGCCAACATCCCGTTGCCGGAATCAGCGGCCTCGGACATGGACTGCCCCTTGCCCATCCAATTGATCCCCGGCTGTCGAGCGGAGATCGCCATCCAGGACCCCCCGAACAGCCCCTATTTTGTCAATAAGTTGGGTAAGCGACAAGGGGGCCGCATGTAGCATTTGCTTTTACGAGCGGGCCCGACTGGCCAATGAGGATGCCACGTCCCGGTCATCCCCCGTGACTAAAGCACCGGTCCCCTGGTCTGTACGACCAGGGGACCGGCATGATATGGCGGAGCGATAAGCACAGGTGGCCGCCGCACCTCATCAGGAGACGGCGCCTCTAGCCGGCTATTAGCAAGCGCTCTTGTAGACGTACTTCTGAATCGACGGGTCGTTCATGTTCTGCTGGGTGATCCCCATGAGCGGCGTGCCGATGGTCGCCGTCACCGGCTTGCCCTCGGCCGCGTTCAGCGCCTGCTGAACGCCGTCCTGGCCCTCCAGGTACGGATCCTGGGCCACCGCGAGCTGAATCGTGTTCGACGAAAGCATCTGCATCTGCTGGGGCTCGGCGTCGAACGTGGCCACCTTTATCTTTCCGGACTTGCCCGCGTGCTGGATGCCGGTGCCGGCCCCCTGCGCGCTCAGCACGTTGGTGGCGAACACGCCGCTGAGGTCCGGGTGAGCGGCGATGTCACTGGTGACCTGGCTCGTGGCGGTCGCGACGCTGTCCTGGTCGTACTGGGTGGCGAGCACCTTGACGTTCGGGTACTTCGACTTCATCTCCTGGGCGAAGCCCTGGATCCGGGCGTCGGTGGTACTGATGCCCGGCTTCACATTGATCACGGCGATGGTGCCCTTACCGCCGATCTCCTGGCCCAGGCTGTCCGCAGCCAGCTTGCCGCCGCCGAGGTTGTCGGTGCTGATCCGGGACACGCCGAGCGAGGAACTGCTCGACGTGGTGTCGACGAAGATGATCTTCGTGCCCGCGCTCTGGATCCGCTGCAGCTCGGGGTTGAGCGCGGACGCGTCGGTCGGAGCGACGATCAGCGCATCGGGCTTGCTGGCTGCGACGGCGTTGAGAATCGGCGCCTGCTCACTGTCAGAGAAATCGGCAGGCCCGGTGACCTTCAGGTTGACACCGAGCTTCTTGGCTTCCGCCTGGGCGCCACATGACATGGTGACGTAGAAGTCGTCGCTCTTGGTGCCGAGGACGAGCTCGAGGTTCTTCTTCGCCGCCGAGGAGCCGCCGCTACTGCTACTACTGCTGCTTCCGCAGGCGCTCAGGCTCAGGCCGACGGCCGCGATAGCGGCCACGCCGGTGATCGTCGCGGGGTATCTGCGTGCCATTCAGTTCCTCCTGGATGTGGGGACGCGCCGTTCGCGGTCCCCGCTTCGCCGCCTCAACTGCGCTCGCGCAGCCGCCGGCGGAATTGATCGAGATAGACGGCGGCGGCGAGCACCGCCCCGGTCAGGACGTATTGCCAGTACTGGTTGACGCCGACGATGATCAGGCCGGCGGCGAGCATCTCCGGGATGAAGACACCGATGACGGTGCCGAGGACGGAGCCCCGGCCGCCAAACAGGCTGGCGCCGCCGAGCACGACGGCGGTGATGACCGTGAGGTTGTCCAGCGGGTGGCCGGAGATGGTCGTGGTGCTGAAGTAGGCCAGATTCATGATCCCGGCCAGGCCGGCCATCAGCCCGCTCAGCCCGTACACCTTGATCAGGTGCCAGTCCACGTTGATGCCGACCCGCCGCGCCGCCTCCGGGTTGGAGCCGACCGCGTAGGTGTACCGGCCGAATCTGGTGTAGGCCAGGACGAGCCCGAAGACCAGCGCGGTGCCGAACGAGATGATGATCAGCCACTGCACGCCGGCGAGGCTGCCCTGCCCGATCGAGCTGGCCAGCTTGCTGGGCACGTTCCTGACGTCGGATCCACCGGTGATGAGGTAGCTGATGCCTTCGGCACCGCCCAGGCCAGCCAGGGTCGCGATCAGCGGCGGGATTTTCGCCTTGGCCACCAGGAAGCCCTGCATCAGCCCCCAGGCCGCCCCGGTGGCCAGGCCGATCAGCACGCCGATCCAGATCGTGCCCGTCCCGGCGTTGGGCCCGCCGTTGTGGATGTAGTACTCGCCGGCGACGACGCCGGACAGCACCAGTACGAAGCCCACCGACAGGTCGATGCCGGCCGTGATGATCACGAACGTCTGCCCGACCGCCATGACCAGGAACGGCGCCGCGCTCTGGCTGATCAGCGACAGGTCGCTCGTGGTGAGGAACTTGCCGGGGGCCAGCGCCGTGAAGCAGACCATCAGGATGATGAGCGCGATGATCGTCCACGACTCGTTCGCGGTCAGCGTCCGCGCGGCCAGCCGGCGCAGGCTCGCCCAGCCGGAACCGGGCGGCTGCGGTGCGGGCCCCTGGCGCCTCGCGGCGCCGGTTCCGGTGCCACCCGTCCCCGTGGTGCCGGCGGTCATGCCTGGTCCCTTCCGTTGGCCGGGACGTCCCCGTCCCCGTCTCCGCCCGAGGCCGAGGCGGCCCCGTTGGCCGCGGCCTCGCCGTCGGTGCCGGTGTCCTCGGTGGTCAGTGCGCCGGTCATCGCGCCGACGAGCTTCTCGACCGTGGCCTCGGCCGCCGTGAACCGGGCCACCCGGTGCCCCATCCGCAGGACCTCGATCCGGTCCGAGACGGCCAGCACCTCAGGCATGTTGTGGCTGATCAGGACGACGGCGATGCCGCGGTCCCGCACCCGCCGGATGTTGTCGAGGACCCGTTCGCGCTGGACGACGCCGAGCGCCGCGGTGGGCTCGTCCATGAAGATGATCTTGCTGGCGTAGGCGACCGCCCGGGCCACGGCCACCGACTGGCGCTGGCCGCCGGACAGCGTCACGACCGGCGCGCCGACGTCCGGCAGCTCGACGCCGAGGTCGGCGAAGGCCGCGACGGCCCGCCGGCGCATCTCGGCCCGGTTCAGCACGTGCAGCGGCCGGAACCGGTAGATCTCCCGGCCGAGATGGAGGTTGGCGGCCGCGTCGAGATCGGGAGCCAGGGCGAGATCCTGGTAGACGGTCTCGATGCCGTACCGCCGGGCATCGAGCGGGCTGGTCAGCTGGACGGGGCTGGCCCTCGACCAGGATCTGCCCGCTGTCCGGCCTGATCGCGCCCGAGAGGGTCTTGACCAGGGTGCTCTTGCCCGCGCCGTTGTCTCCGATCAGGGCCACAACTTCGCCGGGATAGGCGGTGAAGCTGGCGTCGTCGAGGGCCAGCACGTGGCCGTAGTGCTTGACCAGGCCGCGCGCCTCAAGCAGTGGCTCAGCCACCTCAGCCACAGATGCGCCCCTTCCGCTCACTGTTACGGCACGGAAAACGTTGGTAACGTTCCCATCATGTGGCGTGATTCTTTAAGTGCCTGCGCCGGATGTCAAGAGGTCGTAGCCGAAGTGGCCCGTAAATCGATGTCATCCCTTGACATTAGGGTCACCATTGCCCTGGCATAGTGCCCGGCGACGCAGTCGCAACGGCGCTGCAAGCAGGTGGAGTGGAGCGTCTTCGATGCAACAAAATGATAACGTTCCCATAGGCCGGGGCGGTTTACGGTGATCAAGCGGCCCACGATGCGGGATGTCGCGACGGCCGCGGGCGTCAGCCTGATGACCGTCTCCCGGGTGGTCAACGGCGAGCCGGGCGTGCTGCCGGAGACCGCGGCCCGGGTGGAGCGGGCCATCCGCAGGCTCGGCTACCAGCGCAACGACATGGCCCGCCAGCTGCGCCGCAAGGGCCAGCTCACCGAGACCATCGGCCTGCTCGTCGACGACCTGGCCAACCCGTTCTTCGCCGCGCTGACCCGCGCGGTGGAGGACGCCGCCCGGCTGCACGACTGCGTCGTCCTGATCGGGAGCTCCAACGACAGCCTGGCCCGGGAACGCGAGGTGGTCTCGGCCTTCTGCGCCCGCCGGGTCGACGGCCTCATCGTGGTCCCGGTGGCCGGCAGTCACCGTTTCCTGCGGGAACAGCAGGCGCTCGGGGTCAAGGTGGTCTGCGTCGACCGGCCGGCCGAGAACCTGGAGGCCGACACGGTGCTGGTCGACAACCGGCGGGGTGCCTACCACGCCGTCCGGCACCTGATCAACCAGGGCCACCGGCGGATCGGGTACCTGGGCGACCGCGACGACATCTGGGCCGTGCGCGAACGCTACGCCGGCTTCACCGACGCGTTCGCCGCCGACGGGCTGGCCCCGGACCCGGCGCTGGTCCGGCACGGCCTGCGCAGCCGCGCGGACGCGACCAGCGCGGCCGAGGCGATGATCCGCCTGCCGGCCCCGCCGACGGCGCTGTTCGCCAGCAACGACCTGGTCACCATGGGCACCGTCGACGCCCTGTACGGCGCGCGTGAGCGGCGCGGCAGCGTGGCCCTGGTCGGATTCGACGAGTTCGCCCTGGCCGACAAGCTCAGCCCGCCGGTGACCGTGGTCGCGCAGGACCCGGCGGCCATCGGCGCGACCGCCGCGCAGCTTCTCTTCGGCCGGATCGCCGGGGACAGCTCGCCGCCCCGGGAAGTCGTCCTCGTCACCCGCCTGGTCGTCCGCGGCTCCGGCGAAATCGCCCCCGCCCCCACCTGACCCCGCCCCACGCGCTCCGCCCGCACCGCCCGCCCTGCACGCCCCGCCCGCACCGCGCGCCCCGCCCGCACCGCGCGCCCCGCCCGCACGGCGCGCCCCGCGCGCCCGCGCGCCCCGCGCGCCCCGCGCGCCGGGCCCTGGATGTACACAGCGGCGCCTTTGTAGCGACTAGAGCAGCTACGGAGGCGCCGCCGTGGAGATGGGGGGCTGGCCACCGGGGCCGGGCACCGCCGGCCCGCGTCAGGAGGCGGACCAGGCGGTCCAGTGGTGGACCTCGATGGCGATGACCGGGCCGTCGGGGCGGGCCTCGCGGTACTGGGGGTAGCGGGACGTCAGGCGGGCGATGGGGGCGGCGGTCTCGGCCGGATCGCCGAGGATCGCCGCGCGGCCATCGGCCCGGGCCCACCACAGCTCATCCCAGTCGTCGGAGTAGTGATCCGCCAGCAGGGTGACGCGCGGGTTCTCCGCGATGTTGCGGAGCCGTTTCAGGTTGGCCGTCGTCTTCGGCTTGTGGTCGACGGCGGTGTAGATCCGGTCGCCGTCCACCGCGAAGGTGACCGCGACGACATGCGGCTGGCCATCGGCCGACGCGGTAGCCAGGTGGGCCACCCGGGCCCCGGCCAGCCGCCGCCGCGCCTCCTCCTCCGGCAACCTCATGCAGGTCATCGTTCCACGGCCCGGGCGGCGGCCGGGCCGAACGGCCGTGGTCAGCGCGTATGCAACCCGTTAGGGTGGCGTATGGAGTGCCGGGAAGTCTGGTCGGCGTCATTCCTGCACGCCGATGAGAGGACGCCGATGGCCGGTCACGATCCGCACCACCGTGGTCGTGGCCTGAGTCGCCGGCGCCGCGATCTCGCCGGACGGCGCCCGTGACGGACGTGGAGTCGTTCGGGCCGGTTGTGCTGGTCATCGGCCTGATCGGTATCGCGGCGGTGCTCTCCAACCGGCTCAGCGAGCGGCTGCGGGTGCCTGCGCCCGCCTTCTTCCTGGTCTTCGCCGCGGTGGCCTCCGACCTGTTCCCCCACCTGACCAAGGTGTCGGACACCACGGTCCAGCGCGTGGTCACGGTGGCGCTCTCGATCATCCTGTTCGACGGCGGCATGCACATCGGCTGGCGGCGGTTCCGGGGCGCGGCCGCGCGACCCTGTGGCTCGGGGTGGCCGGCACGTTCGTCACGGCCGCCGCCACGGCCGCCGCGGCCCACTTCCTGTTCGGCATCGCCTGGCGGCTGGCCCTGCTGCTCGGCACCGCCCTGTCCCCCACCGACCCGGCCGTCGTCTTCTCGGTGCTGGGGCGCCGCGAGGTGGGCGGCCGCACCGGCGTGATGCTCGAAGGCGAGTCCGGCGCCAATGACCCGGTCGGCATCGCGCTGCTGGTCGCCCTGATCGGCGCGACAGGTTCCCCGGCGTCGGCCATCGGCCACATCGCGACCACGTTCGCGCTGCAGATGGCGATCGGGGCCGGCATCGGCATCGTGGGCGGGCGGCTGCTGCTGGAATTCATGCGCCGGGTCCCGCTGCCGAACGAAGGCCTGTACTCGCTGCGTGTCCTGGCCTGCGTGCTGGCCATCTACGGGCTGGCCACGGTCGCGCACGGGTCCGGCTTCCTGGCCACCTTCGCCGCCGGAATCCTGATCGGCGACGAGCGCGCCCCCTACAAGCGGGAGATCGTCCGGTTCCACTCGTCCCTGGCCAGCATGGCGGAGATCGTCGCCTTCATCCTGCTCGGCCTGACCGTCCGGCTGCGCGACCTGCCGGCCGGGCACGCCTGGAGCATCGGGCTGGTCCTCGCCGTCCTCCTGGCCTTCCTGATTCGCCCGCTGCTGGTCGGGCTGATCACCCTGCCGATAAAGCTGGAACGCGGCGAGCGCCTGTTCCTGCTCTGGACCGGCCTGAAAGGCGCCGTGCCGGTGCTGCTGGGCACGTTCATCGTACAGTCGGGCATCGCCGGGGCCGGGCGCGCCTACGAGATCATCTTCGTCGTCGTAGCCTTCTCCGTCGTGGTCCAGGGCGGCTTCGTCCCCACCCTCGCGCACTGGCTGCGCGTGCCCCTGCGGACCATCGACCCCGAACCGTGGAGCCTCGGCGTGCGGTTCCGCGAGGAGCCGGAGGGGCTGCACCGGTTCCGCGTCAGCAAGGGGTCCCCGGCGGTCGGCACCTCGATCGAGGACCTGCCGTTCGGCGACGACGACTGGGTGATCTTCATCATCAGGCACGGGCGCCTCGTCCCGGCCCGCTCGCAGACGCGACTGCAGCCCGGCGACGAAGTGCTCGTGCTGGCCGATCCCGAGGAGGTGCCCCGCCTGAAGAAGGTGTTCACCGCCGCCCGGGCCAGTGAGAATCAGCATGCCGAACGGAAACGGGGTGGCACCATGACCCGCCCGCGCGACGCCTCGCGGAGCAGACGTCCCGGACCAGAGCGGGCCCGATCCGAGGAACTGCGCACACCCGCGGAAACGCGCCACGCCCGGCGAACGGGGCGCGCCGGGGAACCGGCGCCTGACCGGGAAGCAGCGCCTGACCGGGAAGCTCCGCCTGACCGGGAAGCTCCGCCTGACCGGGAACCGGCGCCCGACGGGCAACCGGCGGCCGACCGGAACCGCCGCCACACTGGAACCTGAGGGGGTACCCGGCCACACTGGGATGATGACGGAACGCGTCCGGACCGGCGTCCGGGTCGAGGGGATCGTTCAGGGCGTCGGCTTCCGCCCGTTCGTGTACTCGCTGGCGGCCCGGCTCGGCCTCGGCGGCCTGGTCGGCAACGACGTGGACGGGGTGTTCGTCGAGGTCGAAGGGACACCCGCGGCCATCGAGCAGTTCCTCGCCCGGCTGGCCCGGGACGCCCCGCCGCTGGCCAGGATCGACCGGGTCCAGACCAGGGCGCTGACGCCGGACGGCTCCCGCTCGTTCGACATCGTCGCGAGCGAAGCGGGCGGCCAGCGCCGAACGCTGGTGTCGGCCGACTCGGCGACCTGTGCCGACTGCCTGCGCGAACTGGACGATCCCGCCGACCGGCGGTACGGCTACCCGTTCATCAACTGCACGAACTGCGGGCCGAGGTTCACGATCGTCCGGGACGTGCCGTATGACCGGGCGCGGACCACCATGGCCGGCTTCGCGATGTGCGGGCCGTGCGCGGCCGAGTACCACGACCCCCGGGACCGGCGCTTTCACGCCCAGCCGACCTGCTGTCCGGCCTGCGGGCCCGCGCTGGCCCTGCTGGAGGCGGCGGGTGCCCGGTGGAGCGGGACGGTGGATGACGATCCGGTGGCCACCGCCGCGGCCCTGCTCCGGGACGGCCGGGTCGTGGCCATCAAGGGGCTGGGCGGTTACCACCTGGCCGTCGACGCGGGCTCGGAGAAGGCGGCGGCGGCGCTGCGGGAGCGCAAGCACCGCGAGGACAAGCCGTTCGCCGTGATGACGCCGGATATCCCGGCCGCCCGGCGGCTGTGCGAGGTGAGTGACGCGGCGGCCGGCCTGCTGAGCAGCCCGCGGCGGCCGATCGTGCTGCTCCCCCGGTCGCCGGGTGCGCCCGTCGCCGAGGCCGTCGCGCCCGGCAACCGGCAACTGGGCGTCATGTTGCCTTATACCCCACTGCACCACCTCCTGCTCCGCGCCGTCGGCGGCCCTATCGTCCTGACCAGCGGAAATATCTCTGACGAGCCCATCGCCTACCGGGATGCCGACGCGCTGGCCGCGCTGGCCGGCATCGCGGACGCCTTCCTCACTCACGACCGGGCCATCCACATCCGGACCGACGACTCGGTCGTGCGGGAGTTCCGCGGCCGGGAGACGCTGGTCAGGCGGTCGCGCGGCTACGTGCCCGAACCGGTCCCGGTCCGGGTCCGGTTCCCGCGGCCGGTCCTGGCCTGCGGAGCCGAGCTGAAGAACACGTTCTGCCTCGGCCAGGGCGACCATGCCTTCCTCTCCCACCACATCGGCGACCTGGAGAACGCGGAGACGCTGCGCTCGTTCACCGAGGGCATCGAGCATTTCCGGCGGCTGTTCGACATCGACCCGGCCGTCGTCGCCTACGACCTGCACCCGGAGTACCTGTCCACCAAGTACGCCCTTGACCTGGACGGCGTCGACCTGGAGGGGGTCCAGCACCACCATGCGCACGTGGCCTCGTGCCTGGCTGACAACGGCGAGGAGGGCCCGGTCATCGGGGTGGCGTTCGACGGGACCGGCTACGGAACCGACGGCACCATCTGGGGCGGTGAGTTCCTGATCGCCGACCTGACTCGGTCCGAGCGGGCCGGCCACCTGGCGCCGGTGCCCATGCCGGGCGGGGCGGCCGCGATCAGGCAGCCGTGGCGGATGACGGCGGCGTACCTCACCGCCGCCTACCCGGACGGCCCGCCGCCCAGCCTCGACGTCACCCGGCGCAACGAACACCGCTGGGCCGACGTGGTCACGCTGGCCCGGAAGGGGATCAACGCCCCGGTCACCTCCAGCGCGGGCCGGCTGTTCGACGCGGTGTCCGCGCTCCTCGGCGTGCGCGACGTCATCAACTACGAGGGCCAGGCCGCGGTCGAGCTCGAGCAGCTCGCCGACCCCGCCGAAGCCGGTGCCTACGAGGCCGGTTTCGAGCCCGGTGAGCCGTTCCGCGTGGCCGGCGCCGACCTGATCCGGCAGGCCGCGGGCGACCTGGCGGGCGGGACCGGACGCGGGATCATCGCCGCCCGCTTCCACAACGGCGTCGTTCGGCTGATCGAGCAGGGGTGTGTCCGGGCCCGCGAGCGGCACGGGCTGAGCACGGTCGCCCTGTCCGGCGGGGTGTTCCAGAACCTGACCCTGCTGCGGCAGGCGGTGGCCCGGCTCGAGGTGCAGGGCTTCCGCGTGCTGGTCCATTCGCGGGTCCCGTGCAACGACGGCGGCATCAGCCTCGGCCAGGCGGTGGTCGCCGCCGCCCGCGACCAGGCCCACGGAGGCTTAGCGTCACCCGGGTGACGCTAAGGGCACAGAGGACCGCCAGCTGAATGGTGCCACGCGTCAGTGCGCAGGGAGCTGGTATGACAGGACGTACGCGTCGGCTGCCATGACGGTGTCGCAGACCTCAACCGGGCGATCGTCGGTGTCGTAGGCGGTGCGGACCAGGTGGAAGACCGGCACGCCTGGGGCGAGCAGCAGGGCTCTGGCCTCGTCGGGAACGGGCATGCGGGCCCGTACCTCCTCCTCAAGTGGTCGAGGCGGTGGCCGAGGTCTTCCAGGCGGGCATAGATACCGCCGGGCCCGGGGTTGGGCTCCGCGATCGCGGTCCCGCGCGCGATGCCGAGCGGTAAGACGCGCGGTGCCCGGCGGGGATGACGGGGCGCCGGGCGTTTCAGCGTGCCACGGTGCCGCAGCACCGGCGGCTCAGGGTTTTCCGTGATCGGGTTGTGTTTCCCGCAGGATCTGCGGGAAACACAACCCGATACGGTGCTGGCGCTGGTAGCGGAGATCAGCCAGGGCGCGGTCCCGGAACATCTGGTGCTCAGCCCATGACGCCACGGAAAGTCAGGCAGAAGTCAGGGCAAGGTCAGCAGACAACGGCCGCCGACGGCACACAACGGACTGCATTTTCTGCTCGGAAACGGCCACTGAGCAGCCTATACGCCGCTGACCAGGCACAACGCCGGAAACGCGCTAGACAATGGCACCATCGCAGACATAGGGCTCGGCGCGCGCGGGCGCTTAGCCCTCCGTGCGGGGCGCGGGCGCGATGGGCGCCGGAGCGGCCGTCAGCTGGCCGTGACTGGGCTGCGGCTGAGGAGCCAGTCGTACCACTGGTCCATGCCGTAGCCGGTCACCGCCGACAGGTGCATCATCGTCGCCTGCGGGCTGACCTGGCCGATGTATTCTCCGCAGCGCACCGCGTCGAAGTCCACGTACGGCATCAGGTCCGTCTTGGTGATGACGACCAGGTCGGCCCGCCGGAACATCTGCGGGTACTTCAGCGGCTTGTCGGTACCCTCGGTGACCGAGGCGAGCACCACCCGGGCCGCCTCGCCCAGGTCGAACAGGGCCGGGCAGACCAGGTTCCCCACGTTCTCGATGATGACCGCCGACCCGGCCGGCGGGTCCAGCGTGTGCAGGGCCCGGGCGACCATCGCCGCGTCGAGGTGGCATCCCGCGCCGGTGTTGATCTGAACGACCTGGCAGCCGGCGGCCCGGATGCGGCCGGCGTCCAGCGAGGTTTCCTGGTCCCCTTCGATGACGGAGACGGCCAGCCCCGCCAGTTCCCGGCCCGCCCGTTCCAGCAGGGTCGTCTTGCCGGAGCCGGGCGAGCTCATCAGGTTGACCGCGAGGATGCCGCGTTCCTTCAGCCAGTCCCGGTTAAGCTCCGCGAGGTCGTCGTTCTTGGCCAGGATCTTCTGCTGGAGGGCCACGGTACGGCCGTCGTCACCGTGCTCGTGCTGGTGGTCGTGACCGGACCCGTGGTCGTGCTCGTGACCGTCGTGCTCGTGACCGTCGTGCTCGTGACCGTCGTGCTCGTGACCGCCGGGGGGCAGCCCGGCCGCGGCCGGGGACCAGATGACCGCGCTGCTGGAGCAGCCGCACGTCGCACACATGATCAGGCCACCTTTACCGAGGTGATGATGAGCTGCTGTCCGGAGACCACGGTGACGTCCGCGCTGCCGCACGGGCACAGGACGATCTGGCCGTCCGGTGAGAACTCTTTCCCGCACGCGCGGCACTCGCACTCGGCCGGGGGCTCGGAGATCTCCAGGAGGGCGCCTTCCAGTGCCGTCCCCTCGGTCGCGAGGTCGAAGCAGAACCGAAGCGAGTCGGCCACCACCCCGGACAGCGCGCCGATCTCCAGCCGAACGCTGGCGATCGCCGTCCCGGGCAGCCGGTCCGTCACGGCATCGACCAGCCCCTCCGCGATAGCGAGCTCATGCATAGGCGTCAGCAGATCCGCGGCAGGGGGTCGCCGACCAGCAGGTCGACGATCCGGGTGCCGCCGAAAGCGGTCCTCAGCTGCACGATACCGGGCGGGTCGGGCGTGACGCGGCCGATGATCGCCGCCTCGCCGCCGAGCGGATGCGCGCGCAGCACCGCCAGTGCCTGGTCGGCCTGCTCCCCGTCCACCACGGCGACCCGCAGGCCCTCGCACGCGACGTACATCGGATCGATGCCCAGCAGCTCCGCGGCCCCGCGGACCTCGGCACGGACCGGGATGTCGTCCTCGGTGACCAGCACGCCGACGTCGGCGGACTTGGCGATCTCGTTGAGGATCGTCGCGACACCGCCGCGGGTGGCATCACGCATCGCCCGGACACCGGGAACCGCGTCGAGGAGCCCGGCCACCAGCCCGTTCAGTGGTGCGGTGTCGGACCTTACGTCGGCCTCGATGTCCAGCTCGCCCCGGGCCAGCATGATCGTGACGCCGTGGTCGCCGATCGGCCCGGAGACGATGATCGCGTCGCCCGGCTTGGCGTGGGCCACGCCAAGGGAGACGTCACGTTCGATGATGCCGACGCCCGCCGTGTTGATGTAGCAGCCATCCGCTTTGCCGCGCTGGACGACCTTCGTATCGCCGGTCACCACGTGAACGCCGGCCGCCTCGGCGGCGGCGCGCATCGACTCGGCGATCCGGGTGAGGTCGGCGATGGGGAAGCCCTCCTCCAGGATGAACCCGGCCGACAGGTACAGCGGTGTGGCTCCGCTGACCGACAGATCGTTGACCGTGCCGTTGATGGCGAGGTCCCCGATGTCACCGCCGGGGAAGAACAACGGCGAGACGACGTAGGAGTCGGTGGTCAGCGCGACCCGTGTGTCGCCCATCCGCAGCGACGCCGAATCCTCCAGGGGCTCCAGCAGCGGGTTGCGGAACGCGTCGAGGAAGATGGCCTCGATCAGGGTGTGGGTCGCCTTGCCGCCCGCCCCGTGTGACATCGTGATGCGCTCTTCGCGCACCTTGGGCCGCCGGCGGCGGGCGCGGTCGATGCGGTCGAGCACCTGCTGCTCGCGGTCGCCGACCGGCGCCTGGTGCGGTTCGGCGCGCCCGTGCCGGGCACCGGTCCCGGCCGCCGCCTCGTCGGCCTGCTGCTCATCGTGCTCGCGCAGGGCTTCTTCGACCCAGCCGGCCCGGCCCGGGCTGCGGCCGTTCGCGTCCTCGTCGACGCGGTCGGTCATGGCCGTCCCACCTCAATCGATATCGCTTCCGGGACCCGGCGGCGGTTCATCCGGCCGAAGTTGTAGTAGGCCGCGCAGGCGCCTTCCGGCGACACCATGCAGGTGCCGATGGGCGTCTCCGGGGTGCAGGCGGTGCCGAACACCTTGCATTCCCAGGGCTTGAGCACGCCCTTGAGCACCTCACCGCACTGGCAGGCCTTGGGGTCGGCGACCCGTACGCCGGGCACGTCGAAGAGCAGTTCCGCGTCGAACTGCGCGTACTTCTCGCGCACCCTGAGCGCGGAATGGGAGATGAAGCCGAGGCCGCGCCACTCGAAGTACGGGCGCAGCTCCATGGTCTCGCCGATAACCTTCAGGGCCACCGGGTTCCCGTCCCAGGGCACGACGCGGGAGTACTGGTTCTCCACCTCGGAGCGGTCGTTCGGATAGCTGGACCATCAGCATGTAGATGGACTGCAGGATGTCCAGCGGCTCGAAGCCCGCCGTCACGACCGGCTTGCCGTAGTCGCGGGCGATGAACTCATAGGGCAGGCAGCCGATCACGGTGGACACGTGCCCGGGGCCGATGAAGCCGTCGAGCCGCAGGTCCGGTGAGTCCAGGATCGCCTTGATCGCCGGGATGATCGTGACGTGGTTGCAGAACACCGAGAAGTTGGGGATGCCCTCGGCCGCCGCGCGCATGATCGTCATGGCCGTAGAGGGCGCCGTCGTCTCGAAGCCGATGGCCATGAAGACCACCCGCTTGTCCGGGTTGTTCCGGGCGATCTTCAGCGAGTCGAGCGGGGAGTAGACCATGCGGATGTCGGTCCCGGCCGCCTTGGCGTCGAAGAAGGACCCATTGCTTCCCGGTACCCGCATCATGTCGCCGAACGACGTCATGATCACGTCCGGCTCGGACGCCAGGGCCATGGCGTCGTCGACCCGGCCCATCGGGATCACGCACACCGGGCAGCCGGGGCCGTGGACCAGGGTGACGGACTCCGGCAGGTAGTCCTCCAGGCCGTGCTTGTAGATCGTATGGGTGTGGCCGCCGCACACCTCCATGAGCTTGTACTGGCGCCCGGGCTCGCACAGCGTGGCAATCTTGGCGGAGAGCGCGTGGGCCTTGTCCGCGTCGCGGAATTCGTCGACGAACCGCATCGTCCCGCCTCCTACTCGATCCGTGATTCTGCGAGTGCTTCCAGTTCGTCCGCGTAGGCCTGGCCGATCCCCTCCAGGAACTGAAGGGCCGCCGCGGCCTCGCCCTCGTCGATCTTGGACAGCGCGAAGCCGACGTGGATCAGGACCCACTCTCCGGGCTCGGGCGGGTCATCGGACAGCAGGCCGATGTTGATCACCCGCCGGACGCCGCTTACGTCTACCCTCGCCAGGTCTGGCTGGTCAGGGAGGCGCTCGATCACCTCACCAGGTATACCGAGGCACATTGGATTTCCCTTCACCGATCATCTGTCACGGTCCCTGACCGCCGGGCGGGCGGCCGCGGAACGTTCTCCGGGCCGTCCGCGACCAGCGTTTTCACCACGCGCACGGCCTCATCGACGGCCGCGGCGACGGGCTCGCTGAGCCCGATCCCGTAGTCGACGCTGGCAGGCTCGCAGCCGACGACCAGGATCCGGCCGGCCTCGGCGCCGAGCATGTCCAGCACGCCGAACACCACGTCCGGCTGCATTCCGTGAGCGTCGAACATCTGGCTGCCCTGGATCGCGCCGCCAGCCGTCGCCGCCAGCTCGGGCCGGTGCTCGCGCTCGACCTCGAGCACGGTCAGGGTGCCGGGCGGGCCGCCGCGCGGCGCGGCGTCGATGAGGATCGTCGCGGCGTAGCCGTCGGCCAGGTCGTAGGCCAGGTGCATGCCGCTGGTCCCGTAGTCGGCGACCCGCACCCAGTCCGGCATCTCGGCGAAAGTCAGGCGCCGGGCGACCTCGACGCCGAAGCCGTCGTCGCCCAGGAAGATATTGCCGACCCCGGCCACCAGCACCCGGTTCGTCATCTCGCTGCCTCCGGGCCTCTCAGACCGCCCACGGCCGGCGCGCCCGGCGCGCCCGGCCCAGCGCCGGCCCGGCCGAGCGCGGCGACGGTCAGCTCCCAGAACACCTGGTAGATGGTCGTCTGTGCTTCCTGGATCCGGTGGACCGAGGAGGATGGCGCGACGAAGAGGTAGTCGATGCTGTCGAGCTCGGCCATCTTCCCGCCCTCATAGCCGGCCAGGCCGATGGTGAGCATGCCCCGCCGGCTCGCCTCGTCAAACGCCCGCACCAGGTTCTCCGAGTTACCGCTGGTCGAGAGCCCGACCGCGATGTCGTGTTTGCCCCCGAAGGCGGCGAGCTGGCGGGCGAAGACGACCTGCACCCCGATGTCGTTGCACAGCGCGGTGACCACCGAGGTGTCGTTAGCCAGGCCGAACGCCGGAAGCGGGGCTGCGTCCCGGCCCGGGTTGAGGAACAGCGTGGCCAGTTGCTGGGCGTCGGTGGCGCTGCCGCCGTTCCCGAAGGCGAAGAGCCGGCCGCCCGCGGCGAACCTGGCCGCGGCGTCACCGGCGCAGCGGGCCAGCCGCTCGCCGTCGCGGGCGTGCACGGCCTGTCTCAGCTCGGTGATCTCGGCGACCTTGGCCACGGTCGAGGCGCGGACCTGCTCCAGTACGGCCGGAAGGTCCGTGGTGCCTGCGTAGAGGAACGGGTACAGCGACTCCATCGAGCCATCCCGGTCCTGGCTGTCCTGCCGCGTCATCGGGTCATCTCCCCACGACGGCAATGGCTTCCTTGGCGTGGACGAGGATCGTGTCGCCGATAGCGGCCTGCACCAGGGCCACGCTCACTTCTTCTTCGCCTTGCCCAGTATCGACCACGGCGAGCCCGTCATCCAGCAGGCGGACGACGACGACCTCCACGGCCGTGTCGGAGCAGGTGATGCAGACATCGCCGTAGCACTCCGGCGCGACGGCCCGCACTGCCGGGCCGCCGCGCGGGCGGTTGTGCGTCACTGCGCCGTCACCTTCTCCCTGGCACCTTCTCCCGTGGCCGGGCTCACGCGACCACGCCGGGATCGAGCACGCCAGGCTGCTCGAAGAACACGTGGACCAGTTCCCAGAGGACGTGGTACATCGTCACCTGCAGTTCCTTGACGATCCGCGGATCGTCCGACGGCGCTACCAGGAGGTGATCGACGGCGGGGCTGACCGCGAGGGCGCCGCCGTCGCCACCGGCCAGCGCGATCGTCAGCAGGCCGCGCTCCCTGGCCGCCTCCAGCCCGGCCACAACGCTTTCGCAGTTGCCGTCGGCGGAGATGCCGAGCGCGATGTCCTCGGGCGCCGCGAGGAACCGGATCTGATGGGCGAAGATCTCACGGATGCCGTCGCGCGCGGCCACGCCGGTCACGGTGGCCACGTCGGTCGTCAGCGAGATAGCCGGGAGGGCACGCTTGCCCACGATCACCGGGTGCACGAATTCCACCGCGACATGCTGGGCGTCGGTACTCGCACCGCCGATGCCGAAGACGATAAGCCTGCCGCCCTGGTGGAACCGGACGGCCATCGCGTGGCACGCCCCGGCGACCGCGGCCGCCTGCTCGGCGATGCTCTGGGCGGGCTCGGTCCTGCGCTCGAACAGCCGGGCCGCCTGCTCACCGCCGGCCGCCTGCAGATCTGCTCCGCCCGGCCCGGTCACGGCCGGCCGCCCGGTGTTTCTGGAGTTTGGGTTCCCGGATTTTGGGTTTCTGGATCGCCGTTCCCGGCGGACAGGTCCACCTCAGCCTCGACATCGACGGCGTCGCGTAGCTTCAGCGCGCCGAACATGCCCGAGTACGGCTTGATGCCGAACTCGGACTGCACAATGGAGGCGCTCGCCCGGTAGCGGTCGTCGCCGACCTTCTTGACCTGCAGGCGAAGCGGCCGGGCCTGACCGCCCAGGGTGAGCGTCCCGTCGATCGTGCCTCCGCCGGTGCTGTCCGGCTCGAACTTCTCCGCGACGAACGTCGCCTCCGGGTTCCGGTCGGTCGCGAGGGTCTTGCGCGCCGTCGCCGCAATCTCCCGCCGGTCCCGGTCGCTCAGCGGCCGCACGCCGCCACTGCCTTCCCGGACGGTCAGCGACCCCAGGTCAATCCGGACCTCGAGACGGCCGGAGGAATCGTCCTCCCCGCGGTCCAGATCCCCGGACCACCGGGTTATCTCGAGGACCAGGTCGTGGCCGGCCTGAGCCGCCAGCCCGGTGCGATACGTGCGCAGAACGAGCCGGCCATCGTCCGGGCCCAGCCGGTGGCGTCCGCCATTGGCAGCCATGACAGCACCGTAGGACACATGTGGGGTAACGTCCAGTGATTGCCGAGACAGATATGGCCGGGGCCAGGCAGGCCAAAAAAGCCGGTCCGGCCCGGAAAAAATATATTTTCGGGCCGACGGTTCGCCCCCCTCGCCCCGCCATCGCCCCGGGCGGCAGCACCGCCGGGGAAGCCAGCTAGGGCAGCGGTATCTCGCCGAAGACTTCCTGAATACGCCGCAGGTCACGCAGCCGCGGCTCGGTCGCCCCGCCCACCCAGCGGCTGACCGTCTTGACCGACACGCCGAGCAGCCGGGCGGCGGCCTCCTGGGTCAGACCTTCCCGGCGCAGCGCCACGGACATCCAGTCGGCGAAGTTGGCCGGATGGCCGTTCTCGTCCAACTGCGGCGGGAAGGCGCCCGGGCCGGCCAATTGGCCGGGGCCAGACGCCCCGGCGGCCCCCGGAGCGGCACCGTCGCCGCCGGGCCGACCCGGGTGCCTGGATGTCGGAGTGGAGTACGTCGACCTCGACGTGCTCGGGGAAGATGCGGAACGCCACCTGGATGGAGCCGGACGGCCCGGCCGCGTCGAGCAGGGCCCGGAATACGGTCTCCCCGACCTCGCGGTTCCCCTCCTCGGTGAGCGGGGACTCCGCCAGGCACCGGCGGACGAAATCACGTATGTCCGGGATCGAGGAGGGGCGCGCCGGAAAGACCTGGAACAAGACCACAACAGGCATGACCTCGATCGGGTCCCCCTGGGCACCGAAAACAGGCTCAGCCACCGGATCTCTCCTCTAGCCGTACGCAGTGCGACACGGCGCATGTTTGGGCTCAGGCCAGGTTATTCGATCCGGAGGCCCGGCATAAAGCGGGACCGGCCCTAACGCGCGCCCGCCGGCCGCCGGGCCGTGGGCACAGAATGACGGACAGTGCCCGTCATACCACCTAGAAACAGACACTTGTGTCCGGCTATCACCCCCAACAGTCTTGTGGCGTAGGTCACCCCGGTCTAGCATGACGATGTCTGCGCACACGACGGTGTGTCTGCGCACCACGAAGGCGAGTAACGCCATGGTCATCGGTTCGGATGAAGGCGCGTGTCGCACTGTGGGTGATCCCGCGAGCCCGGCCGAGGCCGGCCGGGGGCCAGGCCACGCGGGCACGTCCCCGGATCAGATGTCAGGCCGGCCTGTGGCACGGGCCGGGCCGAGCGGGCGCGGCAGCGGCCCGGACCCCAGCTAATTCCAGCAGCTAGGAGGTGGCCTTGCCATGGCCACAGACGCACAGCTCGACGCACCGCAAGCAGAGACCAGCGAGCCGGTCGTTCACATCCTCTGGATGAACGCCGGGCTCAGCTGTGACGGGGACTCGGTGGCGCTGACAGCGGCCACCCAGCCCAGCATCGAAGAGATCGTCATGGGCGCCCTGCCCGGGCTGCCGAAGATCGCCGTCCACTGGCCGCTGATCGACTTCGAATGCGGTCCGGAGCAGGGCGCGGACAACTTCATCGAGTGGTGGCACAAGGCCGACCGCGGGGAGCTTGACCCGTTCGTGCTGGTCGTCGAGGGCTCGATCCCGAACGAGGCGATCAAGCAGGAAGGCTACTGGTGCGGGTTCGGCAACAACCCCGCCACCGGCCAGCCGATGACCACCAGCGAGTGGCTGGACCGCCTGGCGCCCAAGGCGACGGCGGTCCTGGCCGTCGGGACCTGCGCGACCTACGGCGGCATCCACGCCATGGCCGGCAACCCGACCGGTGCCATGGGCGTGCCCGACTACCTCGGCTGGGACTGGCGGTCAAAGGCCGGGCTGCCGATCGTCTGCGTCCCCGGCTGCCCGATCCACCCGGACAACCTGTCCGAGACGATCCTCTACCTCCTCTACCAGGTGAACGGCCAGGCGCCGATGATCCCGCTGGACGAGGCGCTCCGGCCGACCTGGCTGTTCGGGGCCACGGTGCATGAGGGCTGTGACCGGGCCGGCTACTACGAGCAGGGCGACTTCGCCACCGAGTACGGCTCACCCAAGTGCCTGGTCAAGCTGGGCTGCTGGGGGCCGGTGGTCAAATGCAACGTGCCCAAGCGGGGCTGGATCAACGGCGTGGGCGGCTGCCCGAACGTCGGCGGGATCTGCATCGCGTGCACGATGCCCGGCTTCCCGGACAAGTTCATGCCGTTCATGGACGAGCCGCCGGGCTCCCGGGTCTCGACCACGGCGAGCAGCATGTACGGAACGGTCATCCGCGCGCTGCGCGGCTTCACCGCCAAGACGGCCGACGAGGAGCCGAAGTGGCGCACGAAGAGCTCCGAGCTTCTGACCGGCTACAAGCAGACCTGGTGACGTCGGCCGGCATCACGCCGACAGCCGCACCTTCCACAAGGGAGAGGGATCAGCGATGACAACGGCCGAGGATACCGACGTCAGGGAGATGTCCTGGGACCCGATCACCAGGATCGTGGGCAGCCTGGGTATCTACACCAAGGTTGACTTCAAGCAGAAGCGGGTTATCGAGTGCCACAGCACGTCGTCGATCTTCCGCGGGTACAGCATCTTCATGAAGGGCAAGGACCCGCGCGACGCGCACTTCATTACTAGCCGCATCTGCGGCATCTGCGGTGACAACCACGCCACCTGCTCGGTCTACAACCAGAACATGGCCTACGGCGTCCGGCCGCCGCACCTGGGCGAATGGATCATCAACCTGGGCGAGTCGGCCGAGTACATGTTCGACCACAACATCTTCCAGGAGAACCTGGTCGGGGTCGACTTCTGCGAGAAGATGGTCGGCGAGACCAACCCCGGCGTGCTGGAGATGGCGAACCGGACCGAGGCCCCGCACGCCGCGGAGCACGGCTACAAGTTCATCGGCGACATCATGCGGTCGCTCAACCCCCTCGAGGGGGAGTTCTACCGCGAGGCGCTGCAGGTCAGCCGGTCCACCCGGGAAATGTTCTGCCTCATGGAGGGGCGCCACGTGCACCCCTCGACCCTGTACCCGGGCGGCGTGGGCACGACGGCGACGGTGCAGCTGTTCACCGACTACCTGACCCGGCTGATGCGCTACGTCGAGTTCATGAAGCGCGTCGTCCCCATGCACGACGACCTGTTCGACTTCTTCTACGAGGCCCTGCCGGGTTACGAAGAGGTCGGGCGGCGGCGCGCCGACATGGTGTGCTGGGGCAGCCTGAACGACCCCGAGTTCTGCGACTTCAAGTACGAGAACATGACCAACTGGGGCCGGAAGATGTTCGTCAGCCCCGGCGTCATCCGTGACGGGCAACTGCTCACCAACGACCTGGTCGACATCAACCTGGGCATCCGCATCCTGCTCGGCAGCTCCTACTACGAGGACTGGGAAGACCAGGAAATGTTCGTCACCCGGGACCCGCTCGGGAACCCGGTGGACCGCAGGCACCCGTGGAACCAGCACACCATCCCCCGGCCGGCCAAGCGTGACTTCGACGACAAGTACAGCTGGGTCATGTCGCCCCGGTGGTTCGACGGCACCAACTACCTCGCGGCCGACACGGGCGGCGGCCCGATCGCCCGGCTGTGGGCGACCGCTCAGGGCGGCCTGGTCGACTTCGGGTACGTCAAGTCGACGGGCAACAGCGTACTGATCAACCTGCCGCGGACGGCCACCAAGCCGGAAGTCACCTTCGAGTGGAAGGTTCCGACCGACAAGTCGGGGGCGCCGCTGTCCAACGCGATCGAGCGCGACCGCGCCCGGACGTACTTCCAGGCCTACTCGGCGGCAGCCGCGGTGTACTTCATCGAGAAGGCCCTGGCCGAGATCCGGGCGGGCCGGACCAAGACGTGGGAACCGTTCACGGTGCCCGACGAGGCCAACAGCTGCGGCTTCACCGAGGCGGTCCGCGGTGTCCTGTCTCACCACATGGTGATCAGGGGCGGGAAGATCGCCAACTACCACCCCTACCCGCCCACGCCCTGGAACGCGAGCGTCCGGGACAGCTACGGGACGCCGGGCCCCTACGAGGACGCCGTGCAGAACACGCCGATCTTCGAGGAGAACCCGCCGGACCAGTTCAAGGGCATCGACATCATGCGGGCCGTGCGCAGTTTCGACCCGTGCCTGCCGTGCGGGGTGCACATGTACCTCGGTGGCGGCAAGGTAGTGGACAAGGTCCACTCGCCGACCGGGATCACGCTGTCGACCTGACGGCGTTACGTGGCGATGTCCCTGGCGGCCGCGGCGCCGCCAGGGACATGATGTCGCCATGACGGCCATCCAGGCCGGTCCAGACGCCGCCACACCAGACATGGAGGCGAAGCGGATGACCCGCGTGCAACAGGTCGGCGACCGCATCGAGGAGCTGCTCGGGACGCTGGCCGGAACCGGCAAAGGCGCCGCGGCCGAGGAACTCGTCACGCTACTGGTCGGCCTGTACGGAGACGGCCTGGCCCACATCGTGTCCGCACTCCACGACGACGGCGCGGCCGGATCGGCGATGCTGGACAGCCTGACCGAAGATCCGCTGCTCGAGAGCCTGCTCCTGCTGCACGGCCTGCACCCGCTGGACGTCGACACAAGGATTCAGCGGGCGCTGGACCGGGTCCGGCCCTACCTCGGCTCGCACGCCGGGGGCGTGCACTACATCGGGGTGACCGATGGCGTCGCCCACCTCCAGCTCGAGGGCAACTGCAACGGCTGTCCCTCGTCCACGGTCACCGTTCAGCTGGCCATCGAGGGCGCGGTGCAGGACGCGGCCCCGGAGGTCACCGAGATTTTCGTCGAGGGAGTGACCGCGCCAGCCGCGGCGCCGTCCGCGCCCGTTCTGCTGCAGATCGGGGAGCGGCCGGACACCCCGGAGCCCGCGCCCGCACCCGCGGACAGCGACCACGGAAGCTGGGTGACGCTCGACAATATCGGGCCGCCGAGTTCCCGCCCGATCACCACCTCGGCCGGCGGAACCACGATTCTGGTCTGCTCGGTCCGCGGCACGCTGTTCGCCTATCGCGACGCCTGCGCGGCCTGCGGCGCCGGGATGGGCGACGGCCGGCTGGAGCGCGAGGTGCTCACCTGCGAGTGCGGCACGGCCTACGACGTCACCAAGGCCGGGCGCGGGCTCAGCGACGAGGCGCTGCACCTTGACCCGCTGCCGCTCGTCACCGACAGCCAGGGCGTGCGGGTGGCGGTGCCGACGGCGGTACGGTCATGACCCGTCCCGCTGGTCCGGCGGGCCTGCGCCGGTTCGTGGCCGGGGCGCCCGCGCCGGCGTCCCCGGCCGCCCCGCCCGCGCCGGCTCCGCCCGCCCCGCCCGCGGCACCGGCTCCGAACGGCGCCCAGGCGGCTCGCCCGGAATCGCCGTCGGCTCCTCCCGCCCAGCGGCCCTCGTCTCCGTTCCCGGCCGAGGTCGAACAGGTGCTCGCGGCGCGGGCCGCGAGCACCCCCGCGCCCAGCGCGGAGGAGGAAAAGTGCGAGATGTGCGCGGCGGTGATTCCCGCCGACCATGGGCACGTCGCCGACCTGGAGAAGTCGTCACTGCTGTGCGCCTGCCGCTCCTGCTACCTGCTCTTCGACTATTCCCAGGCCGTCCGGGGACGTTACCGCGCGGTGCCGGACCGCTACCTGGTCGATCCGGACCGGCCGATGGCGCTGGGTGAGTGGGACGAGCTGGAGATCCCCGTCGGGCTCGCGTTCTTCCTGCGCAGCTCGCAGCAGGACGAGGTGGCGGGCTTCTACCCCAGCCCGGCGGGGGCCACCGAATGCCGGCTCGACCTCGCGGCCTGGGAACGGCTCTCGGTGGCCCATCCCCTGCTGCGCGCGATCGAACCCGACGTGGAGGCCGCCCTGATCTGCCGGACCGGACAACGAGATCGAGCACTTTATCGTGCCGATCGACCAGTGTTACGAACTGGCCGGCCGGATGCGCATGTACTGGAAGGGCTTCGACGGGGGCACCGAAGCCCGCCAGAGCATTGCCGAGTTCCTGGGCAACGTGAGGGCCCGGGCCCGGCCGATGCCCAGGGAGCCGTGAGATGGCCGACCTGACCTTCGACTGCATCGCTGCCGAGGCGGACCGCTACGCAGTGATGCCGTCGATCCCGCTGACCCTGCGGATCAGCGAGACGAGCGGCCAGCGGATCGACGCGATCGCGCTGCGCTGCCAGATCAGGATCGAGCCATCGCGGCGGCGCTACTCGCCCGGCGAGGAAGAGCGCCTGAAGGACCTCTTCGGGGAGACGACCCAATGGGCCGACACCCTGAAGCCGATGCAGTTCACGAACATCTCCACGATGGTCACCGGGTTCACCGGCAGCACCGAGATCCAGCTCCCGGTCACGTTCAGCTTCGACCTGGAGATCGGCTCCGGCCGGTACTTCGCCAGCCTGGAGTCGGGGGAAATACCCCTGCTGCTCCTGTTCAGCGGCACCATCTTCTCGGTCGTCGACGGCAAGCTCCAGGTCCAGCAGGTGCCCTGGAGCAAGGAGGCGACCTACCGCCTTCCGGTCAGCGTCTGGCAGGAAGCGGTCGATGTCCACTTCCCCAACTCCGGATGGATCACCATGAGCAGGCAGACGCTGGACGATCTGCAGCGCTTCAAGACCCGGCGGGCCCTTCCGACCTGGGACGCGACGGTCTCGGCCCTGCTCGCCGAGGCGGCCGACGCGGATGTTACGGAGCCGCGGTTATGAACCTAACCTCGCCCCACGCGGCCCACGCGCGCGCCGTCGCCGACGCGATCCTGTATGAGGGATACCTCCTCTACCCCTATCGCCAGTCGTCGCGGAAGAACCAGGCCCGGTTCCAGTTCGGTGTGCTGATGCCGCCCGCCTACCGCTCGGTCGACGATTCCGAACCCTCGGCCTCCCAGACCGAGTGCCTGGCCGAATGCACCGACGACGCGCGCGTCCAGATCGCCGTCCGCTTCCTCCACGTGCAGCAGCGCACGGTGGAGGCCGAGTCGGCTGACCCCGGCGAACTGCACGAGGTTCCCGCACTGCGCGTCGACGGAACCGAGTTCACCGCCTGGACCGAGGCCACGGAACGGGAGGAGTGGGCCGACCTGGCCGTCACCGACCTGGCCGGGCCGGGCGTGGACGTCCCCTTCCACATCGACAGCGGCGAGTCGGCCGAGGACCTGACCGACTCGCGCGGCGTGCGGGCCGGACGGCTGGTGCACCGGTGGGCGGCGCTGGACGGCGTCATCCGGGTCCAGGCCGAGCGGGTGGCCGGTCCGTACCGGGCGCTGCGGCTGCGGGTCCGGCTGGAGAACCACACCCGCCCGGACGTGGCCCTGACTGACCGGGAGGCCGGCCTCCGGTTCGCTCTCATCGCGGCCCACTCCCTGATCAGCGTCCCGGGCGGGTCGTTCATCTCAATGACCGATCATCCGGAGTGGGCGGCCGCGGAGATCGCCGGGTGCACCAACGTCGCCACCTGGCCCGTGCTGGGCGGCCCGGCCGAATGCGTCGACCTGATGCTGTCCTCACCGGTCATCCTGTACGACCACCCGGAGATCGCGCCGGAGAGCGCGGGCGATCTGTTCGACGCGACCGAGATCGACGAGATCCTCACGCTGCGGACGATGGCACTGACCGACGAGGAGAAGCAGGAGGCCCGCGCGACCGACCCGCGGGCCGCTGACCTCATCGACCGGCTGGACGGGCTGCCGCCGGAGATGCTGGAGAAAATGCACGGCGCCATCCGGTACCTGGAGCCCAAGGCCGGGCCGGTCGCGGCCGGGCCGTCCCCGGCCGGCCGCTCCCCCGTCAGGCCGCCTGACCCGTTCCCCACCATTACGGAGGCCGGGCCGTTCCCCGGCGCGCCCGCGGCCCCGGACCCGACCGCCATCAGGCGCCCGTCAGTCCCGTGGTGGGATCCCGGGGAAGACGCGTCGGTCTCGCCCGAGACCGACCATGTCGTCGTCGAGGGCATCCGGATCGCCCGGGGCAGCAAGGTCAGGATGAGGCCCGGCAGCCGCCGGGCCGACGCGCAGGACCTGTTCCTCATCGGCCGGGAAGCCCGGGTCGAGGCGGTGCTGTACGACGTCGACGGCCAGGTGCACGTGGCGGTGAGCCCGGTCAGCGACCCCGTCGCCGAACTGCAGGCCAGCCACGGCCGGTTCCTCTACTTCGCCCCCGACGAGCTCGAGCCCATCGGCGGGCCGTCAGCCGACGGCCCTACCCCTGACAACCGTGACGACCGGGCATCCGGTCACAAGGAGGAAACGACATGATCGGCAAGCTCATCAAGGCCGCGCTGATCGCGGTGGTCCTGGCCGCGATCGTTCAGTCGCTGCCCGACGTCAAGCGTTACCTCGAACTCCGCGAGATGTGACCGCGACCGCGGGCATCGAGACTCAATGGTGAGGCGGAAATATGGAAACTGTCATCGGCTTCGTAATCGGTTACCTGGTCGGCAGCAGCGGCGGAAAGGCCGGGCTGGAACGGCTGCGTACGTCGGCGGACGCGATCAGGCGGTCGCCCGAGGTGCGCAGGCTGGCCGCTGAGGCGATAACCGTCGCCGAAGGGGTCGCGCGCCAGGCCTCCAGCCAGGGTGTCGGCAGCATCGGCGGAAACGTGGCCCGGACGCTCATCGAGCGTGTCACCGCCGACGCCAACGGCGAAAGCCCCCGCGCCGCCTGAGCGGCCTGCGTCACCGCGATGCCTTCGCGCCAGGAGCGGCGGGCGCACGCTCCTGGCGCCCGAATCTGACCAACGGGTCAGACGGCCGCAGGCGCGTCCGGTCCGGTGAGCTGCTGGGCGACGTCCGGGGCCAGGCGGGCCAGGCTGGCCGTGCCGAGTTCGCCGTGCTTGACCTGGAGCGTCTTCAGAAACCGCTGCTGGCCCATGGTCAGGCCGATGAAATAGCCCAGTTCGACCAGTTCGGGCTCGGAGAAATGCCGGTGCAGCTCGGCCCAGAGGTCGTCATCGGCGGAGTCCGGGTCCCAGGCGATCGCCTCGGCCCAGCGCAGCGCCGCGCGCTCGCGGTCGTCGTAACGATCGGACGTGCGGAATTCGATCAGTTCGTCGTAGGTCCGCTCGGTGACTCCTTGCGCGGCCGCGACGTGGGACCGCTGGCCGGCGCAGTACCCGCATTCGAGTGACTTCGCGATGAAGACCCGGGCCAGTTCCTTGATCCGGTGATCGAGGACGCCCTCCCGGAACACCTGCTGCCACGATTCCGCGAAGGTCCGCAGCACGGCCGGCACATGGGCCCGGATCGCCTGGCTCTCGAGCCTCGGCGTCCCGTACATTCGTGACTCCTCGAGGATCGCCGCGAGGCCGGGATCCGTCACCGTGCTCGGGTCGACGTAGCTGATACGGGCCACGGGAAACCTCCTGGCAATCGATTGCCATTACTCTGCGCCGATCTCGACGGGAATGTCAAGGCGTGTGTGCGGCCCGATGGCAATCGATCGCCGCGCGGGGTACCCTCACCTCATGGCTGGCCGCCCGACGATCCGGGATGTCGCGGAACTGGCGGGAGTGCACCCGGCCACCGTCTCGCGGGCGCTCGACCCGCGCCGCGAGGGGCGGATCTCGGCGCCCACCGCCGAGCGGATCCGGTCGGCGGCCCGGCGTCTGGGGTATGCCCCAGACCCGATCGCCCGCACCCTGCGGGCGCGCCGCAGCGCGGTGGTCGGCGTCGTGGTCCCCGACCTGGCCAACCCGGTCTTCCCCCCGATCGTCCAGGGCGTCGAGGACGCGCTCGCCGGCGCCGGCTACGTCGCGCTCGTTGCGAATACCGGCAACGACCCGGGCCGGGAACACGACCGCATCGCCGCGCTCCAGGGGCGCCGCTGCGACGGGTACATCGTGGCGTCGGCGACCCTGGACGGGACGGCCATCCCCCGCCTCACGGCCTCGGGCGCCCCGATCGTGCTGGTCAACCGCGAGGTCGGCGACCCGGCTTTGCCCAGCGTGGCCAGCGATGACGCAGCCGGCATCTGGGCGGCCATGCAGCACCTGCACGGCCTGGGCCATCGGGTGATCGCCCACCTGACCGGGCCGCCGAACCTGTCGGTCGTCCAGGCCCGGGCCGAAGCATTCCGGGCATCGGCGGCTCGCCTCGGGATCGATCCGGGGCTGATCAGCGTTCGCCACTGCCCGACGCTCGGGACCTCCGACGCCAAAGACGCCGCCGTGGCCCTGCTCGCCGGGGCCCCCGCCACCACCGCCATCCTGGCCGGGAACGACCTCATGGCCCTGGGATGCTACGCCGCCGCCCAGATGGCCGGCCGACCCTGCCCGGACACCATCTCCATCGTCGGCTACAACGACATGCCGTTCGTGGAGTGGTGGCGCCCGGCCCTCACCACCGTGCGCATCCCGCAGTACGAGATCGGCCGGGAAGCGGCCCGCCTCCTGCTCGAGCAGATCGACAACGAGGGCGAGCGACTGGCCAAGCAGATCCTCATGCCGACGTCCCTGACGATCCGGTCGTCCACCGGCCCCCGTCCGCTCTGACCGGAGATGCGTCAGTCACCGGCCTTCTCCCAGAAGTAATAGTCGGCGGTGTAAGGGACATCGGCCTGGGTGCCGGCCGCAGCCGCGGTGCACTCCGAGGCGGGTGGCGCGATCCCACCTGTGGTGTCGGCCCGCTGGACGTAGGTGGTGTCGGCCAGGCGGTCGCCATCAGGTCCGGGGGCGGTCGACGCAGCGGACAGCAGCAGCCAGGCAATGGCGGTGGGATCGACGGTGACGCTGGCCACGGGCCGCCCCACGACCTTGCTTCCGTCCCGGGCCTGCCACGTCGGCCCGGCGTAATGCCTGACGATCAGCCTGGCATGGCGGTTGTACAGATTCGCCCGGGGCGCGACGAAGCTCCAGCTGAAGCCGCTGGGTGTGGCGTGGCACGAATAAATCTGGACGCCGACGCCGTGACCGGCCAGGAACAGCTTGTTGCCGGGAGGAACCCTGATCGAGGCCGGGACGCCATGCTCCGGCGACTTGGCCAGGACCGCCTGCCCGGCCCGCCCGGCCCGCCCGGCCTGGGCCACTTGCGTCAGAGACCGGGCCCGGGACCGGCTAGTTCGTGATCATGTGTTGAAAACGTCGTATTTAGCGGCAAACATCACATGATCATGGAAACGACCCTTTCCGGCCATCGGCTACTGCCATCGGGCGGCGAGGTCGGACGGCTGGGCGGCCGGGCCGGGAAGGGGCCCGGCGCCCGGGGCACGCAGTGCCTGCAGGACCAGGTTGAGGTAGCGGCGGCGCAGCGCGGCCCCGCCGTCGGGCCCGGGCGCGTCGATCATCATGATCATTTCGAGGATGAGGACAATGTCGGCGCTGGTGACGTCCGGGCGCAGCACCCTCTCCTGCTGAGCCCGCCGGTGCACCTGTTCGGCTAGATCCTGGGCCTGCCGGGCCAGTTCGCCCAGGTCGGGAGTGGGCCTGAAGCTGCCGGCCAGCCGCTGGGCCAGCGCCTGGCTGCGGCCGTCGACGACCCGGGTGAGGTAATCGCAGTAGACCGTCCACGGGTCGCGGTCGTCGGCCAGTGCCGTCTGCAGGTCGCCGATGTAGCGGGTCAGCGCGTCACGGGCCAGTGCGCGCAGCAGGTCTTCCTTGTTCTGGTAGCGCCGGTAGAGGGCACTGATGCCGACTTCGGCCCGGTGCGCGACGACGGCGACCGGCGCGTCCGGGCTGGCCAGGAAGACTTCGCGCGCGGCCTCGAGGATGCGCCCGTCGTTGCGGGCCGCCTCGCCGCGGCGCCCGCTCAGCGGACCGTCCGATGTCCTCATGGAACGCAGAATAACAGTGGAACGGAACGATCTGTTCTGTTATCCTGGAACGGAACAGGATATTCCGTTCCGAAAACTCGCCGCCGACATCCGGCAGTTCTTCCGCCCGCTCCGCCCGGCCACCACCGGCAACGCAACCGACCAGGAGAAGCGATCATCATGTGGACTCCTCTGACCGAAGCCCTGGAAATGCTCAACGCGGCCGGCGGCGCCGTCACCGGCACCCAGCTCGGCGCGCCGACGCCGTGCGCGAAGTGGACCGTGACCCAGGTGCTGGAGCACGCGGCTGGCGACCAGCTGGCCTGGGCCGCCGGGCTCGGGACGGGCAGCGGGCCGCAGTACAACCCGTTCGACCCGCCGGCGCAGCTGGACGGCAGCGTGGACGACCTGCTCGCACCCGCGATCGCCGCCGCCGGGGCGGCCTGGGCGGCGGTCGCACCCGATGCCGGGCCGGTGGCGACGCCGCTGCCGCAGGGGGCCCTGCCCGCCGCGACCGCGGCGGCCGCCTGTGCCCTCGACGCCGCCGTCCACGCCTGGGACGTCACCGCCGCCCTCGGCCGGCCGCCGGCGCTCAGCCCGCAGCTGGCCGCGCAGCTTCTGCCCGCCGCCCGGGAGATCGTGGAGCCCCTGCGCCAGTACGGTGCCTACGCCGCCGCGCTGGCCCCCGAGGCCGGTGACGACGCCGCCGCCGAACTGCTGCGCTACCTCGGCCGCGATCCCCACTGGCGCCCGTGATTATCTCGGGGCCGCACGGTGGTCATTCGCCGGCTGCGGCGAGCGGGGCGGCTGTCTCGACGACGTTCCATGTCACGGAGCTGACGCTTGGCTCGAGGCTGAGCCGGCTGACCGCTGCTTCGAGGGCGACGTCGTCGCGGCCGTAGCGCTGCAGCTCGGCGGTGACCTCGACCAGTCCGCTTCCGTGGTCGAGGTCTTCGCTGCGGACCGCGCGGAGCACGAAGTCGTCGCGGGTCAGGGCCTGGACGGCGAGCGCCCGGATGTGCGCCTCGTCGGCGGACCGGCAGGTGGCGCGGAACCGGTACAGGGTCTCGACCTCGGTGTCGCTGCTGGCCGGCAGCTTGTCGATCCGCCTGCCTACCGGCCGGAGGACCAGGTGGGCGGTGACGACGAGAGCGGCGCCGATGACCGCCTGGACTACGTAACCGGCGCCGGCCAGCACGCCGACCGCGCCCGAGCACCAGATCGTCGCGGCGGTGTTGATGCCCCGGACGTTGACGCCGTCCCGGAGGATGACTCCCGCGCCGAGGAACCCGATCCCGGATACCACGTAGGCCGCTATCCGGGTCGGGTCGACACCGGAGACCCCCGTCATCTGGACCGCGAGCAGCTCGAATAGCGCCGACCCGAGGGTGACCAGCGCGTTGGTCCGCAGACCGGCCATCCGCTGCCGCCATTGCCGCTCGAGCCCGATCGCCGCGCCCAGACCGAAAGCGACGATGGCCCGGCCAGCGAAGATGGCCACGCCACCGGCGGTGGTGGTGGTGGCCAGGAAGCTGCTCATTCGCCGTCCTTGCTAAGGATTACCGGGGGGATTACCGGGGGCCGCTTGGGGCGGCACCGAAAGCGGATGCCTGCCGGTGCGGGGCCAGGACCTGGTGCGGGTCGGCGCCGCCACTGGACTGCGGGTCGGCGTGGACGAGGGCGGCGGACAGCCGGGGGATGGCGTGCAGCAGGGCATGCTCCGCGGCGACAGCGACCTGGTGGGCCTGGACGGCGGTGAGGTCCGGGGCGACGACGACGTCGCATTCCGCCCGGATCTGGTGCCCGATCCAGCGCATCCGGACCGGGCCGATATCCAGCACTCCGGGGGTAGCTTGCAGGGCCCGTTCGGCCTGGCCGACCAGGGCGGGATCGACCGCGTCCATCAGCCGCCGGTAGATCTCCCGCGCCGCCTGGCGCAGGACGGCCAGGATGGCGACGGTGATCAGCAGCCCGACGACCGGGTCAGCCCAGTCCCAGCCCAGCGCGACACCGCCGGCACCGAGCAGCACGGCCAGGGAGGTCAGCCCGTCGGTGCGGGCGTGGAGCCCGTCGGCGACCAGCGCCGCCGAGCCGATCTTGCGGCCGGTACGGATGCGGTAGCCGGCGACCAGTTCGTTGCCGGCGCATCCGATCAGCGCGGCGCCGGCCACGGCGACAAGGTCCGACACGTGCCGGGGGTGCATCAGGCGATTGATCGCTTCGTAGGCGGCCAGGGCCGAGGACGCGGCGATGACCAGCACGATCGCGATCCCGGCCAGGTCCTCGGCCCGGCCGTACCCGTAGGTGTAGCGGCGGGTCGGCGGGCGCGGCCGGCAACGAACGCGATGCCGAGCGGGACCGCGGTCAGTGCGTCAGCCGCGTTGTGCACCGTGTCGCCGAGCAGCGCGACCGAGCCGGACGCCGCCACCACTACCGCCTGGATCAGCGCCGTGGCGCCAAGGACCGCCAGCGAGATCCACAGGGTTCGCATGCCCTCTGCGCTGGCTTCCATGACCGCGTCGACCTGGCTGACCGGCTCGTGGGAATGCGGGCGTAGCAGGTGCCGGAACCGGTGCGCCCGCCCCGGCGCTGGCTGATGCTCGTGCTCGCGGGCGCGACCACTGTGGTCGTGTCCGCCGTCATGCGAATGCTGGTGGCTCACGATCTCCAGCATGGCCGCAAAACCTTGTTGCAGCATCTCGACCACAGCGGCACACGTGCACCTGCAACCACCTTGCGGCGGGGAGTGAGCGGGGTGTATGCGAGGTTTGCCCGGCTCGGCGAGATGAAGGTAAGCTACCGAAGGTTGATCAGGCACCTCGTTCGGTGAGGCGTCGACATGAACACAGGCCACTGATCCGACGACGTCGAGAGACGCCCAGGGTCAGGACAGGTCTCCCCGGCCTAAGGGGTGACCCGAAGTGGCTGCACATTGCTTCAGGTGCTACGTCATGTCGTGCCAAAGCTCTGACGAGAAGGGGTGCGCGCCGGTTTCGGGCCGGACTTCTCCCCTGCGCCTGCTTGCTAACAGCGTGCTGGCAGCGACACCCCCGTGTGTCATGGCCGGAGGGAGGCGAGACATGGATTGCAGTAGACCGGGCCATCAACGGCCCCGCATCCGCGTTTTCTCGTTTTCTTCCGGCACGCGGTAACCGCCCGCTCTGCGCGGTTTCTAACGCTCTGTTCCGCTGCGGCTGAGCGCAGCGCGGACCGATGCTGCGTGCCTCCTGGAACATCCCCGTACCGGGGAGAGGGAGGATCGTCATGACCACGACTGCGGAGTCCCGCGGCGCGGCACTCGACTCCGAGCACGTCGGCGACATCCGCGGCGCGCTCGGCACCATCCGGCTGGACGACACCGCGCCCCGGCGTGGCCGTTCGGCGCATCTGAAGACGCTGCTGGCGATCATCGGCCCCGGGCTGATCGTGATGGTCGGCGACAACGACGCGGGAGCGTTCGCCACCTACGGCCAGGCCGGCCAGAATTACGGCACCCGGCTGCTGTGGACTCTGCTGCTGCTGGTCCCGGTGCTTTACGTGAATCAGGAGATGGTGCTGCGGCTCGGCGCGGTGACCGGGGTCGGCCACGCCCGCCTGATCCTGGAGCGATTCGGCAAGTTCTGGGGCGCGTTCAGCGTCATCGACCTGTTCATTCTCAACGCCCTCACGCTGATCACCGAGTTCATCGGGATCACACTGGCCGCCGGCTACCTGGGCCTGCCGAAGATCGCCGCCGTCGCGCTGGCCGGGGTAGTAGTGGTCGGCGCGGCGTTCACCGGCAGCTTCCGCCGGTTCGAGCGGATTGCCGTGGCGTTCTGCGCGGGCAGCCTGCTGCTGATCCCGGTCTATTTCCTGTCCCACCCCGGCGCTGGGCAGATGGCGCGCAACTTCGTCGTCCCCGGGCTGCCCGGCGGAGCGGGACAGCTGTCCACCGTCATGCTGCTGGTCATCGGGATCGTCGGCACCACCGTCGCCCCATGGCAGCTGTTCTTCCAGCAGAGCTACGTCATCGACAAGCGGATCACCCCGCGGTTCATGCGGTACGAGAAGGCCGACCTGCGGATCGGCATCGCCATCGTGGTCATCGGCGGCGCCGCGCTGATGGGTGCGACCGCCGCCGCGTTCGCCGGAACCCGCGGCTTCGGGCAGTTCACCGACGCGGCCGGGCTGGCCCGCGGGCTGCAGGCCTACGCCGGCCGGACGGCCGGGCTGCTGTTCGCGGTTGCCCTGCTGGACGCCTCGATCATCGGCGCGTTCGCCGTCTCGCTGTCCACCGCGTACGCGGTCAGTGACGTATTCGGCTTCAACCACTCACTGCACCGCGGGGTCAAAGGGCCAAGGGGTTCTACGCGATCTACGCCGGGCTTATCGCCGTCGCCGCCACCATCGTGCTCATTCCCGGATCCCCGCTCGGGCTGCTGACCGAAGGCGTCCAGGTCCTGGCCGGGGTGCTGCTGCCATCCGCCTCCGTGTTCCTGCTCCTGCTGTGCAACGACAAGGACGTCCTCGGCCCCTGGGTGAACGGCCGCGCGATCAACTTGTTCACCGCCGCGGTCGTGGCCATCCTGGTCACGCTGTCGGTGATCCTGACCGCCTCCGTCCTGTTCCCGGGCATCTCCGCCGGTCAGATACTGGACATCATGGGCGCCTGCGGCGCAGCCGGCCTGCTCGCCGCCGGTTACGCGGCGCCCGGCGGCGGCCCGGCGGGACACTCGCCACCGAGCCGGTCGACCGCAACGGCCGGGACAACTGGCGGATGCCGCCGCTCGCCCTGCTCGCCCGGCCCGCCATGTCCACCGGCCGCAAGATCGGCATGTCCGCGCTGCGGCTCTACCTGGCCGTGGCGATGATCCTGGTCATCGTGAGGATCGTCCAGCTCGCCATCGGAAGGTAAGCGCAGGCTCCCCTCGGCTCAGCGCCAGCCCGACTCGTGCCGCCCGGGCTCGCGCCGGTCGGGGTCGGCCTGGGCCGAATGACA
>CAVQZM010000010.1:0-53290 GCA_963718475.1 uncultured Actinomycetes bacterium
AGTTTGCCGCCAAATACGACGCTTTCATCACACGATCATGGAAGTCTGAGCGCGAACGGGCAGTAGGCCAGATGAGCCGCTCGGGTCGATTGACCCGCTGGACTAAGTAAGGAGACGACGTGACGAGGCGACCCGTCCGCGTACGCTCGATCGTCGTCCTCGGCGAGCGCCGGGTGCGGCTCGGCTTTACCGACGGCACGACGCGGGAGATGGACCTTGGGCCGTTGCTCTGGGGCCCTGTCTTCGAGCGCATCCGTGACGACGATGCGGAATTCGCGTCGGTGAGGGTGGACCAGGAACTTGGCACCATCGTCTGGCCGAACGGTGCCGACATTGATCCCGACGTCCTGCACGGCGACGCACCGCCGGTGGGGCGGCCAGCTCACGCGACCTGATGCTCTGATCGCCCGCCGCTAGGGAAGCGGGTGCGCGGCCAGCCGGGTGGTGAAGGTGTGCCACTGGGCGGGCGTGAACGCCAGGGCCGGGCCGCCGGGGTTCTTCGAGTCGCGGACCGCGACCGCCGGACCGGTACCGGCCACCTCGACGCAGCTCCCGCCGTTGTTGCTGTGCGTACTCTTCTGCCAAACGAGCGCGTGTGCTACCTCGACACAGCTGCCACCGTTACCGCTGTGGCCGCTCACACGCCAGACGGCGGCTACTTCGACGCATTCACCGCCGTTGTTGCTGTAAGTGCTCTTCCGCCATGCAGCGCGGGACAGGTCCTGGTCGTCTATCGCGGCCATCCCGCACCTCCCTACGTAGGTAACTCGGCGAGTTCTCTCGCCACCCGTGCGATCAGCGCGGGACTCGTCGGGATCGAGCGCTTTCGCGATCAGGTGGTTGAACATCCGCTGGTAGCGCTCAGTCTCCGTCGCCTGTTCGAGGTACAGGCTACCGGTCTGACTCTCGAGGTAGACCACGTCGGGGTCTGTCGCCTCCGGAAAGCTCAGAACAATGAACGATCCATCCATCGCTGGGTGGACTCCCGCGCTGAACGGCAGTACTTGGACACTCACGTGTGGCAACTCCGCAAGATCAGTGATGTGCTCGAGTTGTTCACGCATGACCTTGGCGCCGCCGACAACACGGCGTATGACCGCCTCGTTCAAGACTGCCCAAAACTCGGGTGGCTCGTCGCTGGTTAGAAGTTCTCCGCGCGTGCTCCGCACCGCCACCTTGTGCTCGATGGCCTCATCGTTTCCGGCTGCGGGCGCGGCTCGTATGAAGCTCCGGTAATAGTCGGCCGTCTGCAGAAGACCTGGGACAAGCTCGGCGTCGTACCGATGAATCTTGGCTGCCTCTGCCTCCAGCCCGACATAGACCTGGAACCAGTCCGGTACGGCCGTGCTGTAGGACTGCCACCAGCCGCGCTCTCTGGCCTCGCGGGCCAGGGTCAGCAGCATCTCGCGCTGCTCGCCGCCGATGTCGTAGATGTCGAGCAGCAAGCGCAGATCGGTCGGGCGGACGCTGCGGTCTCCGGTCTCCCAGCGGGAGATCGTGGACGGCTTCAGGTCGCCGCCGCTCGCATCGGAGACCTGCTCGATCGTCAATCCGCGCTGTTCACGGAGCCGGCGCAGTTCGTAGCGCAGACGCCGGCGCCGGACCGTGGGGCTGGGACGTATCGGCATCAGATTCCAATCTGTCAAATTGCCAAATAGTCTCTTGCTAACGGAGAGTCCGTGACAGCATACTTTCAGAAGGCATGACAGTATCGCGCGACGTCCGGCAGGACACGCCGATCCGTCACGTTGGGAGGCTGGGCAATGAGCGCATGTGTGACGCTGCGGGCCAGGCTGACGGTGCCGGGGCGGCCCGCGCAGGTCGCCACCGCCCGCGCGACCGTGGCGCTCGCGCTCGGCCCCGACCATCCCTGCGCCGACGCGGCCGTCCTCATCACCTCCGAACTGGTGACGAACTCTGTCGTACACAGCAATTCGCGCCACGAGGGCGGCACGGTCACGATCACCGTGGCCGACGTCGGCAATGCGCTGCGCATCGAGGTCACCGACGACGGCGCGGACGACGTTCCTGCCCTCCGCCTGGCCAGCGGCGACGACGAGGGCGGACGCGGCCTCGAATTGGTCGACGCGCTCGCCGCCCGCTGGGAAAGCCGCCGCGACAGCGCCGGGAAGACCATCACCTGGGCTGAGCTGGCCCCGTGACGGTCGTCTCCCGCCGGCACCCGGTCCGAGACTTGTTTGCGCAGGTCAGCGGCGTCTCACAATTAGGTTTACCGAAAAGCTCAAGAACTTTCATTCCAACTCAGTTACGCGCATGGCTCAGTTGGATCTCAGTGACATGGCCCCAGCAAAAGCGTACATATGCCACCTCCGGTGCACCTCTAGACTCCTGAGCTGTCTTAGCTGGGGGGAATCTGAAAGAAGAGGCACCACTTTGTTCAACTCGCGAAGAGGGGTACGCCGGGCCGTTCAGGCGTCCGGATTGGTGGGCGTGGCCGCCGGTCTGCTCGTCAGCGGCACTGCGGCCAGCGCCGCCACCGCACCCGGCCCCGGCATCTCTGCGGCTCCCGTCATGGCCGCCGCTGCCAGCCCGCAGACGGTCTCAGAGACGTATGGCTGTGACCTTTCGACGCTTGGTCAGGGGCTTGGCGGCCTCAACCTCACTGCGACGCTGGCCATGCCGGGCAGCGGTGTCGAGGGAGAGACGGCGCCAGTAACGTTCACGACGCAGGCCACGTCGGTGTCGTCCGACGTGAGCAAACTGCTGCCGGCCTGGACTCTGTCGCGGTCGCCGGCACGGCCCCGGTGAACAGCACGTCAGGTAAGGGCGTAGACCTCGCTGGGAAGAGCGGCCCGGTTGCGGCGAATGCGACGAAGCTTCCGTCGGTCACGGCGGCCGGCCCGCTGCCGCTCACCGCAGCGGGCATGACGACGGTCTACATCCCGCCCTCCATCAGGGTGACCCTGAATTCGCAAGGGAAGATCCTCGCCGTCCTCGACTGCAACGCGTCCGAGGGGAGCGTGAAGATATCGGTTACGGCTCCGCCTCCGCCTGTGCCGGTACCGAGCGGCCCCGTCTACAAGTGCGGCATCTATGTCACGGTCCCGCCATCCGGCAAGAGCCAGCTCATTGCCACGCAGAGCGGCCCCATCCCGTTCGCGGTCAGCGCGACCGGGCACCGGACGACGGGCAGCACGGACACGGTGTCGCTGTCGGCGGCAGGCGCCGCGGCGGCTGCGGCGGGTGCGGCGGCAGGCGGGGCGGCCCCGTCGGGAGCCAAGATGGCCTTTGCCGCCAGCCTGCCCGTGACCGGCGCCCAAACGGGCAGCATCTTGGTCAGCCGGCACACGACGGATCTCAGCAGCCTGCCATTCGGTGGGGCAGGTCATCTGTACCTGGCCAAGCCGGGAACCGATCGGGTGCTTTACCCGCGATGGTTCACGCTCACCATCTACGGCCCAACGATCTACATCAAGCACAAGGCCTTCAACATCAGCAGCACCCTCAGCTGCGGGCTCAAGACCGAACTGAATCAGGTCGCGCTCACACTGAAGGTCACCGGCCAGCCGGTGCCGACCGCGACCGCCACCGGGGCGGCCGGAGGCACCGCGGCCAACGGGGCTGTGCCGGCCGGGGCGCCCAACACCGGCGGCGGCCCGCGCCCGGGCAGCGACCTGCCGATGGCCGTCGGCGGTGCCGCCCTGCTCCTCATCGGGGCCGGGTTCGTCGTGGTTGCCGCCCGCCGGCGCCGTGGTCAGCCCGTTAGCTGACTGCGCTGAAGCTCGCAAGACGGACGAGCGGCGTGTCGGATGACTGCCGCCATGCCCCCTCACCGGGGCATGGCGGCCATCTGGCTGTTGTGGGTCGGCCTTCCTGACCACGGGCAACGTTCCTGACCACGGAAGGGGAACCAGGCGGATGGATTCCGGTCGGCATTCGGTGTCCCGGCGACGCGGCCCGCGCCGACGCCGGCTGCTGCTCGCCGCCATGGGCGCGCTGGTCGTGGTGGCCGGGGCCGTCCTCATCGTGCGCGCCGTTTTCGGTGAGCCTGGCGGCGGGACCCTGCCGGCTGCCGCGCTCGTCATCCCGGCCAACGTCGGCACCGCGGTCCCGACGCCTTCGGTCGTGCCCACGGCGGCGCCGCTGGCCGCCTCGGCCCCGCTCCGGATCGAGATCCCGGCGCTGGGCGTGTCCGTGCCGGTCATGCGGCTCGGCCTGAACGCCGACGGCTCCGTGCAGGTGCCGCCGCTGGCTAATCACAACCTGGCCGGCTGGTACGACGGCAGCGTGACGCCAGGCCAGCGGGGTTCGGCGGTCATCCTCGGCCACGTCGATTCCTACACCGGCATCTCGGTGTTCTTCTACATCAAGAACCTGCGCCCCGGGAACCAGATCAAGATCGTCCGGGCCGACGGGAGCACGGCCACCTTCACCGTCGACGGTGTGCAGAAGGTGGTGAAGGCGACGTTTCCCACCCACGCCATCTACGGCAACGTCAGTTACCCGAGCCTGCGCCTGGTCACCTGCGGCGGCCCGTTCGACGCGGCCAAGGGCCAGTACCTCGACAACATCGTCGTCTACGCCCACCTGATCAGCCGAGTCCAGTAGAGGCAAGGAGCAGTAGAACGTTCACCGTGTCTGGCCCGCTGCGCCCTCGTTCGGCATCTTCTTCCTGGCCATTCGTCCGTCCTCTCCGGCCAGTTATGCTCCTACTAGTCGGTAACTTACGGCCTTGATAGATAGCTTGATATCGAGATACTGTAGGTTGAGAAGCGAAAGAACAGGTTCAGACGCAGCCCGCGAAGGTGCCGGACGCTTGTGGTGGCACCCGGGGCATGGGCGAGGAGGCTCAGGACGATGACCGGGAACAGCTTCGACAGCCGCGCGACGCTGACCGTGGGGGACACGCCGTACGAGATCTACCGGCTTGACGCGGTGCCCGGCTCCGAGCGCCTCCCGTTCAGCCTGAAGATCCTGCTCGAGAACCTGCTGCGCACCGAGGACGGCGTGAACGTCACCGCCGACCACGTGCGCGCGCTGGCCGCGTGGGACCCGAAGGCCGAGCCCGGCACCGAGATCCAGTTCTCCCCGGCCCGGGTCATCATGCAGGACCTGACCGGCGTGCCCGCGGTGGTCGACCTGGCCGCCATGCGCGAGGCGATGCGGGCGCTCGGCGGTGACGCGGCGAAGATCAACCCGCTGGTGCCGGCCGAACTGGTCATCGACCACTCGGTGGTCGCCGACGTCTTCGGCCTGCCGGACGCCTTCGAGCGCAACGTGGACCTGGAATTCGAGCGGAACAAGGAGCGCTTCCAGTTCCTGCGCTGGGGCCAGTCCGCGTTCGACCAGTTCAAGGTGGTGCCGCCGGGCACCGGGATCGTGCACCAGGTGAACATCGAGCACCTGGCCCGGGTGGTCATGACCCGCCAGGACGAGGCGGCGAGCGGCGGGACTGGCGCCTACCCGGACACCTGCGTCGGCACCGACTCCCACACCACCATGCAGAACGGCCTGGGCGTCCTCGGCTGGGGCGTCGGCGGCATCGAGGCCGAGGCGGCCATGCTCGGCCAGCCGATCAGCATGCTGATCCCCAAGGTGGTCGGCTTCCGGCTGACCGGCGAGATGCCGGCCGGGGCGACCGCCACCGACCTCGTCCTGACCATCACCGAGATGCTGCGCAAGCACGGGGTCGTCAGCAAGTTCGTGGAGTTCCACGGCGACGGGGTGGCCGCGGTCCCGGTCGCCAACCGCGCGACGATCGGGAACATGAGCCCGGAGTTCGGCTCGACCTGCGCGATCTTCCCGATCGACGAAGAGACGCTCGTCTACCTGCGGCTAACCGGCCGGGCCGAGGAGCATGTCGGCGCTCGTCGAGGCGTACGCGAAGGAGCAGGGCCTGTGGCACGACCCGGCCCGGGAGGCGAGTTACTCCGAAGAGCTCGAACTCGACCTGGCCACCATCGTCCCGTCCATCGCCGGGCCGAAGCGCCCGCAGGACCGGGTCGCCCTCACCGACGCCAAGACCGCCTTCCGTGACGTGGTGACGAACTACGTGCCGGGATCCGCGCCGGACAACGGGGTGGCCGACACGTTCCCGGCCTCCGACCCGATCGCCGAGGAGCCGTCGGGCCGGCCCGTCCACGCCCACCAAGGTGACGATGGAGGACGGCACCGAAGTCACCCTGGACCACGGCTCCGTCGTGATCGCGGCCATCACCTCGTGCACGAACACCTCCAACCCCTCGGTCATGGTCGGCGCGGCGCTGCTGGCCAAGAAGGCGGTGGAGGCCGGGCTGAACCGCAAGCCGTGGGTGAAGACCACGCTGGCGCCCGGCTCCAAGGTGGTCATGGACTACTACGAGCGGGCCGGGCTGACTTACCTGGAGAAGCTCGGCTTCAACCTGGTCGGGTACGGCTGCACCACCTGCATCGGCAACTCCGGGCCGCTGCCGGAGGAGATCAGCGCGGCGGTGAACGACGCCGACCTGGCCGTGGTGTCCGTGCTGTCCGGCAACCGGAACTTCGAGGGCCGGATCAATCCGGACGTCAAGATGAACTACCTGGCCTCCCCGCCGCTCGTCGTGGCGTACGCGCTGGCGGGGTCCATGGACGTCGACATGGTTAACGACCCGATCGGCTACGGCACCGACGGCCAGCCGGTCTACCTGCGCGACATCTGGCCGTCGCCGACGGAGATCGGCTCGATCGTGCGGGACGCGGTCGCGGCGGAGATGTTCTCCCGCGACTATGCCGACGTCTTCGAGGGCGACGAGCGGTGGCACTCGCTGGATGTTCCGGCCAGTGACACGTTCGCGTGGCAGGAGAGCTCGACCTACGTGCGCCTGGCCGCCCTACTTCGACGGCATGACCGACGAGCCCGAGGCCGTCACCGACATTCACGGGGCCCGCGTGCTGGCCAAGCTCGGTGACTCGGTCACGACCGACCACATCTCGCCGGCCGGCGCGATCAAGACCGACAGCCCGGCCGGGAGGTACCTCACCGAGCACGGGGTCGAGCGCCGCGATTTCAACTCCTACGGATCACGCCGCGGCAACCACGAGGTCATGATCCGCGGGACGTTCGCCAACATCCGGCTCCGGAACCAGCTGGCGCCCGGCACCGAGGGCACCGTCACCGTGAAGTACCCCGAGGGCGAGCAGACGAGCATCTACGAGGCGTCCCGGAAGTATCTGGAGGAGGGCACCCCGCTGATGGTGCTCGGCGGCAAGGAGTACGGCTCCGGCTCCTCGCGCGACTGGGCGGCCAAGGGCACGGCGCTGCTCGGCGTCCGGGCCGTCCTGGTCGAGTCCTTCGAGCGGATCCACCGCTCCAACCTGATCGGCATGGGCGTCCTGCCGCTCCAGTTCAAGCCGGGCGAGTCGGCCGAGTCGCTCGGGCTCACCGGTCAGGAGACGTTCGACGTGACCGGCATCGAGGAGATCAATTCCGGAAAGCAGCCGAACGAGGTCGTGGTGACAGCCGACGGCAAGGAATTCCGTGCCATCGTGCGGATCGACACCCCGGGCGAGGCCCAGTACTACCGCCACGGCGGCATCATGCAGTACGTCCTCCGCTCCCTCCGCCGCCCGGCCTGACCGGCAGCGCTGGCCCAGGGGTCGTCCCCCGGGCTAGCTGCGGAGGTCGTCGATGATGGTGGTGAGCTGGCGGGTGACTGAGTTCAGGGCGCGGAGCCGGGACAGCCGGATCAGCCGTTCCGCTAGCGGCACGGTGGAATCGATGAGGCGGTAGGTCTTGGCGCAGCCGGGTGAGCTGTCGTGCACCCAGTACAGGACGATGCCCATCGAGTAGAGCCACAGCAGCTCGGGTAGCCGGTCGCGGAGGTCGGCCGGGACCCGGACGTGCGCGCCCTCGATGACCTCGGCGTAAAGCGCGATCGCGGCGCTCCGGGTGGGGGAGGACTCGCTGCTGAACGGGCTCAGCGGGCTGGCGGCTCGGCCGCGTGCTTGTACAGCTTCGCGGCGAAGGAGTGGTAGGGCACCTGGACGTCGATGAGCGCCCGCAGCACCCCGCGCAGTCTGGGCGCCAGCTCGGTCTCGCCGTCGAGGACCGGTCGGCACGCGGCGGTGTGCTCGGCGTGGTTGCGCGCGTAGAACTCCTGGATCAGCTCTTCCTTGGACCCGAAGTAGTAGTAGGCGTTGCCGGTCGCGACCCCGGCCTCGCGGGCGATGGCCCGCATGGTCGTCGCCTCGTAGCCGTTCTCGCGGAACAGGCGGAGCGCGGCCTCCACGATCGCGGCCCGCGTCTGCTCCGCCCGCGCCGTCCGCGTCTGCTCCCCACGCGCCGCCGGGGCCGGCCCAGGACGTGCGGTCTGCTGCTGCTCGGGTGCACTCATCTTCCGCTAATGCTGCCACGGCTTACCGGGCGCCACTCAACCCGTGACAATCCGCCGTTCCGGCGGCTGATGCGCGCGAGCACGATGACGTTGAGGCCATGCAGCGCCCCGATGATCAGCAACGCCTCGCCGAGCTTGACTGACAGCAGGTCCATCGCCTGCCGCGTGTCATGGACCGTGGCGGAGCTCCGCATGGCCAGGATCAGGAACCCCAGGTTCAGCAGGTAGAAGCCGACGGCGAGCAGGCGGCTCAGGGCCTGCCCGAGCAGCTCGTCACCGCCGAACACGCGGGTGAGGAACGTCTTGCCGCTGCGGGTCAGGATCGTCGCCGTGACGATTGTCAGGACGATGCTCACGATCAGGTACAGGATGTACACGGTCACGATGCCCATGGCGTCTCCCGGGCGCTCGGCGCGTCTTGAACATGTTCAAGGTTGAACACGTTCAAGTATGCACCTCCGGACACCCGGGGCGCCATATGAACTTGAACACGTTCAAGGATTCCCGCGGGCCCCTGTCCTGCGCCCCCAGTACCCCGCGCTCCCGCGCCGCTCCCTCTCCCGCGCCCTCACCCGCTCCTATGTCTACGGAGGCACCTCCGTAGCTGCCCTAGGCACCACGGCGGCGCCTTCGTGTACATCGACTGGGGGGCGGGCGCCACCGTGATGGTGCCAGCGCGTACTTGTGTGATCCCGTGAGTGCCTTAACGGCGCTGGGTTCTATGGTTGGGGCTGCTGGGAGCGGTCGGTGAATGCCAAGCAGGGAGCGTGATTCGCATGAGTTCGGTGGTCGTTGAGCAACTGGGCGGGCCCGAGGTACTGAAGGTCGCCGAGCTTCCCGATCCGGAACCGCAGCCTGGACAGGTCGTCGTTCGGGTGGCCGCGGCCGGCGTCAACTTCATGGACATCTACCAGCGGCAGGGCGTCGGCGGCTACCGGCCGAAGCAGTTTCCCTTCGTCCTCGGCTCCGAGGGAGCCGGCACGATCACCGCGGTCGGGGCCGACGTCAACGGGCTGTCGGTGGGAGACCGCGTGGCGTGGGCCGGAGTGCCGGGCAGCTACGCCGAGCAGGTGGTCCTGCCGGCCGACCGCGCCGTGCCGGTGCCGCCGGACCTGGACCTGAACGTGGCGGCGGCGGTCATGCTCCAGGGGATGACCGCGCACTACCTGAGCCACAGCACCTACCCGGTGCGCGAGGGCGACGTCACGGTGGTGCACGCCGCGGCCGGCGGCGTCGGGGAGCTGCTGACCCAGATGGTGAAGCAGCGCGGCGGCGTGGTCGTCGCCACGACCTCCGGTGGCAAGAAGGCGGAGGTGGCCCGGGACGCCGGCGCCGACCATGTCGTCGGGTACGACGTGTTCCGGGCCACCGTGACCGGGGTGACCGGCGGCGTAGGCGCCCATGTGGTGTACGACGGCGTGGGCCAGGCCACCTTCGACGAGAGCCTGGCCTCGCTCCGGCACCGGGGCATGATGGCGCTCTACGGCGCGTCGAGCGGCCAGGTACCGCCGTTCGACCCGCAGCGGCTGAACAGCGGCGGCTCGCTGTTCCTGACCAGGCCGACCCTCGTCCACTACATCGCGGACCGCAACGAGCTGCTCTGGCGGGCGCGCGACCTGTTCGACTGGCTGGCCAAGGACCAGCTCCAGGTCCGGATCGGGGGCACCTACCCCCTGGCCGACGCGGCGAAGGCCCAGGAGGACCTGGCCGCCCGCCGCACCACCGGAAAGCTCCTGCTCCTGCCATAACCAGGACATAGTCCGCGGGCCAGCACAGTATTTTAGTTTCGATGGCTAACAAACTCGCGGCGGGCAAGCCTGGCCGGCGGCCGCTGGGAGCGGTGCTGCTGGTCGTATCGATCGTGGCGCTCGCGGTGAACCTGCGGGCGGCCATTACCAGCCTGCCGCCCGTTTTCCCCGAACTGGAGACGCGGCTGCGGCTGTCGTCCACGGCGGTGACTGTGCTGGCCACGACCCCGGTAGTGTGCTTCGGCCTCGTCTCCGGGGCGGGAGCCTGGCTGAGCCGGCGGCTGGGCGAGGAGCGCGTGCTGTTCGGCGCGCTGATCGTGGTGTCCGGCGGGCTGCTGCTCCGCGGGGCCTGGCCCGACGTGATGCTTTTCCCCGGCACCATCCTGGCCACCGGCGCGATCGCCGTCATGAACGTCCTGCTGTCCAGCATGATCAAGCGGCGGTGGCCCAGCCGGGCCGGGCTGCTCATCGGGACCTACCTGACCGGCCTGTCGGTCGGCGCGGTGCTCGCATCGTTGTTCAGCGTGCCGCTGTACAACTCCTCGGGTGGCTCGGTGCGGCTGATCCTCGGGCTGTGGGCCCTGCCCGCCATGGCGGCGACGCTGGTGTGGATCTCGCAGCTGCGATACGGCCCGGCGGCCCGCCGGGCGCCCCGGTCCACCGCCCCGCTGGCCGCCCCAACGGCCGACCCGCTGGCCGCCGCGGCCGGGCCGGCTGGCGCCGCTCCGTCCGGCCCGCGGGCCCGGGTAGCTGTTCACCGGCACGCGCTGGCCTGGCAGGTGACCGCGTTCATGGGCCTGCAGAGCCTGCTCTACTACGCGGCCGTGTCGTGGCTGCCGGAACTGTTCCGGAACCGGGGCGCGAGCGCCGGAACCGCGGGCACGCTGGCGGCCGTCATGGCCTTTGGCGGCCTCATCACCTCGCTGAGCACCCCCGTGCTGGCCCAGCGCGTCGCCGATCAGCGCCTTCTCGTCGCCCCGGCCGTCATCGTGACGGCCGCCGGACTGGTGGGCGCGCTGTACGCGCCGCTCGGCTCGGAGGTCATCTGGATGCTGGTCCTCGGCGCGGCCCAGGGCGCGGCGCTCGGCCTGGCGATTTTCTTCACGATGGCCCGGGCGCCCGATCCGGGGACCGCCGCGTCGCTGTCTTCGCTGGCCCAGGCGGTCGGCTACCTGGTGGCGGCGGCCGGCCCGCTGGCGGTCGGGTTCCTGCACACCGCCACCGGAGGCTGGACGGTCCCCATCTTTGTCCTCCTCGGCATCTGCGTGGCCGAGATATACGCCGGACTGCTGGCCGGCCGGGCCAAGATCCTGCCGGCCGCCGGAGTGCCCGGGAACCCCGACGCCGTCGGCGCGGCGCGGGCCGAAAATTAACGCACAGTCACTCTTCGATCATTCGCCGCGACGGCCGGTGTGCGCGATACGTACGTGTAGTTCGGCATGCGGAGAGTCCGACAACCATGACATTCCGCAATCGTTTGCTTCGGTTGAGGGCCAATCCAATTGGGCCCCAGGAGAGTACAAAGGAGCACAAGACGAACATGTGACCGGCTAGCCGGGGCGATGGGGCCCGCGATAGCGGTTGCTGGAGGTGTCGTGCAGCTGCTCAGCGTGCCCCAGCCGTGGGCGTGGGCCATCGCGCGCGGCCGGAAGCTGGTCGAGAACCGTGAGTGGGCTCCGCCTTACCGCGGGCAGCTCGCGATCTACGCCTCGATGCGCGTGGATCTGCAGGCCAGCGAGAGCCCGCTGATCTGGTTCGACGGCTGGGATCCCGGCGACCCGGTCGCGGTGATCGGCGGGATCGTCGCGGTGGTGACGCTGGCCGACGTCTGTTCGGCGGCGATGTCGGGCCAGAGCTGCGACTGCGGCGAATGGGCCCAGCCGAACGCCTACCACTGGCGCCTCACCGACCCGCAGCCGCTGGTCCGCCCGGTGGTGAGCATCGGGCGTTCCGGCCCGATGGCGGACGGCATCCCGATGCGCATCATCAGTCACCCTGGGCTCGCGGCCGAGGAGCTGCCGTCTGACCAGCGCGGCCTGTGGGAGCCGGCCCCGGCCGTGATCGCCGAAGTCACCGCCGCCGTTGCCCACGCCTGACCGGTACGCTGATTTTCCCCGTATGTGCGGGTTTCGGCACCGATGACGTGGGTCGAAGGCCCGTGACGGCACACTGGGGGAGGGCAGTTAGGCGACACGCCCGTCAGTCTTTGCCCCCGCGTCGCGTGTGTCCCGCTGGCTGCCGGAAATAGACTCGGGGAATTGCCGTCCCATCCGGCCACCCGGAACCCGGCCACCCGGAATATGAGGAGCGCACCAACGTGACCCTGCTGAACGCCATCGCAGGCCCGGACGACCTGAAAGGCCTCAGCCAGGAGCAGCTCGCGATCCTGGCCAGCGAGATCCGCGACGCCCTCATCGAGACCGTAACGAGAACCAGCGGCCACCTCGGGCCGAATCTGGGCGTCGTCGAGCTCACGATCGCGCTGCACCGCGCGTTCGACTCGCCGAAGGACCGCATCATCTTCGACACCGGCCACCAGGCGTACGTGCACAAGCTCCTGACCGGCCGGCAGGCCGAATTCGAGACGCTGCGCCAGCGCGGCGGCATGTCCGGCTACCCGAGCCGGGCCGAGTCCGAGCACGACATCGTGGAGAACTCGCACGCCTCGACCAGCCTGTCCTACGCCGACGGGCTGGCCAAGGCGTACACGCTGCGCGGCGAGACCGACCGGGCGGTCGTCGCGATCATCGGCGACGGCGCGCTGACCGGCGGGATGGCCTGGGAGGCGCTGAACAACATCGCGGTCGCGCCCGACTCCCGCCTCGTCATCGTGGTCAACGACAACGGCCGCTCCTACCAGCCGACGATCGGCGGCCTGGCCAACCACCTGGCGAATGTCCGGATCACCCAGCGGTACGAGAACGTCCTCGACTACATCAAGACCACCCTGTCCCGCACCCCCGTGGTCGGGCCGCCGGTGTACGGGACGCTGCACGGCATCAAGAAGGGCATCAAGGACGTCCTCCAGCCCCAGGTGCTGTTCGAGGACCTGGGCCTGAAGTACCTCGGCCCGATCGACGGCCACGACGAGCAGATGGTCGAGCAGGCCCTGCGCCGGGCCAAGGAGTACGGCGGCCCGGTCCTGGTGCACGTGATCACGCGCAAGGGGTTCGGGTACGCGCTGGCCGAGGAGAACGAGGACGACTGCCTGCACCAGGTGCCCGCGGCGCCGCTGCCCGGCGCCCGGCCGGGGGTGGCCAAGCGGACCTGGTCCCAGGTGTTCGGCGACGAGCTGGCGGCGATCGGCGCGCGGCGGCCGGACGTGGTCGCGATCACGGCGGCCATGCTGCATCCGACCGGCCTCGCCTCGTTCGCGCGCGCGTTCCCGGACCGGGTCTACGACGTCGGCATCGCGGAACAGCACGCGGTGACCAGTGCGGCCGGCCTGGCCATGGGCGGCCTGCACCCGGTGGTCGCGGTCTACGCGACCTTCCTCAACCGCGCTTTCGACCAGGTGCTGATGGACGTGGCGCTGCACCGGCTGCCGGTCACGATCGCGCTCGACCGGGCCGGCGTCACCGGTCCCGACGGCGCCAGCCACAACGGGATGTGGGACGGCTCGATCCTCCAGGTCGTGCCCGGGCTCAGGATCGCCGCGCCGCGGGACGCGGCCCGGGTCGCCGAACTGCTCAACGAGGCGGTCGCCGTGGCCGACGGCCCCACCGTGCTGCGCTACCCGAAGGGCACGGTCGGCGGCGAGGTGGAGGCCGTGGCCAAGCTGGGCGGCATGGACGTGCTCCGCACCCCGGGCCCGGGCGCGGCCCAGGACGTGCTGCTGCTCGGCGCGGGGCCGATGGCGCTGATGTGCCTGACCGCCGCGGACCGGCTGGCCGACCAGGGGATCGGCGTCACGGTCGTCGACCCGCGCTGGGTCAAGCCGGTCGACGAGGCCGTGGTCGACGCGGCGCGCGGGCACCGGCTCGTCGCGGTGGCCGAGGACAACGGCCGGGCCTGCGGGTACGGGGACGCGGTGGCGCGGCTGCTGCACGACCAGGACGTCGACACCCCGGTCAAGACGTTCGGCCTGCCGCAGCAGTTCCTCGCGCACGGCGAGCGGAGTCAGGTACTCGAGGAGGCCGGGCTGACGCCCCAGCACCTGGCCCGGCGGATCACGGAGGCGATCGCGCGCCGCACGCCCGCGGACGTTCCCGGCCGGCCGCAGCGGGTGCAGGAACAGCGCGACCCGCAGTAACGTTCTTGCCAGGCGTTAGCGCGCCGGCGGCCTGGCCGGCGTGGTGAGTCGGCTACGCGGAACGTGAGGATGAAGGTGCTCGAGGTCGCCGTCGTCGGATCCGGGCCGGCCGGGCTTTACACGGCCGAGGCGCTGGTCAAACACGCTGCCGCGCTGCCGGAGCCGGTGCGGGTCCGGGTCGACGTCCTGGATCGTCTGCCCACCCCGTACGGCCTGGTCCGCTACGGCGTCGCCCCGGACCACAAGTCGATCAAGTCGATCGCCGAGTACCTGCGCAAGGTCCTGGAAAGCCCCGACGTGCGCTTCCTGGGCGGCGTGCATTTCGGCGAGGACCTGACGCGCGAGGACCTGCTGTCCGCCTACGACGCGGTGGTCTACGCTACGGGCGCGATGCGTGACCGCAGGCTCGGCATCCCCGGCGAGGACCTGCCGGGCAGTTTTGCGGCGACCGACTTCGTCAACTGGTACTGCGGTCACCCGGACGTGGCCCCCGACGCGTTCAGGCTGGACGCCGAGTCGGTCGCGGTCATCGGCGTCGGCAACGTCGCGGTGGACGTGGCCCGGATCCTCGCGCGTGACCCCGAAGAACTGCGCGGCACCGACGTGCCGCAGCAGGTCCTCGAGGCGCTGATGGCCAGCAAGGTCCGCGAGGTCCACATGATCGGCCGCCGCGGTCCGGCCCACGCCAAGTTCACCACCAAGGAGCTGCGCGAACTGGGTGAGCTGCCGGGTGTCGAGGTGATCGTCCCGCCCGCGGAAGCCGACCTCGGCTCGTTCGACAGCGCCGGGGCCGGGGCCGCGCTCGCGGAGTCGGACCGCCGGGTCCGCGGCAACATGGTCGCGATCAGGAAATGGGCCGACCAGGGCGCGGCCACCGGTGACCAGGAGCCGCGGCCAGCCGGGCACTCGCGGAAGCTGACCGTCCGGTTCTGGCTGAGGCCCGTAGAGATCTCGGGCGCCGAACGAGTCGGTGGTGTCACTCTCGAGCGCACCCGGCTAGACGACAGTGGGGCGTTCCAGGGCACCGGTGAGCTGGAGACCATCGAAGCGCAGATGGTCCTGCGCTCGGTCGGCTACCAGAGCGTCCCGCTCGAAGGGGTCCCGTTCGACGAGCGGGCCGCCGTGGTGCCGAACGCCGCCGGCCGTGTCCTTGGCCCCGACGGCACCCCGCTTCCCGGCGAATACGTGGCCGGCTGGCTCAAGCGCGGTCCCACCGGCGTCATCGGCACCAACAAGTCCGACGCGGCCGAGACTGTCCGCTGCCTGCTCGCCGACCTGGCGGGCGGCCCGGCACTCGATGACGTCACGCTCCCGCGCCCGGGCATGCTGCGCTATCCGCCGGCCGCGCCGGAGCCCGACGGATCCCGGGTGAAAGTGCTCGAGGAGACGCTGGCCCGCCGGGGAATACGTCCGGTCAGCTACGCGGAGTGGCTGCGGGTGGAGGCGGCCGAGGCGGAACTCGCCCGGTCGCTGGGACGCGGTGAGCGGGTGAAACTGCACGGCCGGGATGCGCTCTTCGCCGCATGCCGCCCCGAAGACGAATAACCCGCGCGCCCGGTTCCTCTATGGCAGCCTGGAATTCGCCTGGTCATGGCGGCCACGTTACGAAGATCAGTGTCTGGCCGCCGCAGCGAAACGGCCGTCAGTGCGCCACATACCTCATGCGCCGGGGTTTTAGTAGATCTAATAAATTTTCTGGCCGGAATGGTGCCGGTGTCACTGCCCCGCCATATCAGCCTGCCCCACTGGCCTGCAGTATTCTGAACCTCGTCCTCGGGCCGCAGCCACACGCTGCATATATTGCAAAAGAATGTGAGAATGGCGTGCTGATGCCGGCATTTCCGGTCAGCCGCCCTATTGTGCCCCAGGCGCAAGGTGCATAGCGTGGATCCCGATGACTGGTATTCGCCGTCCTGTCCGTTCCTCCGCAGGGGCTGCCATTGTGGCCGCCGGCCTGCTGGGCTCCGCCCTGCTCGCCGGGTGCGCCGCCACGCATGGCACCGCCGCGACGACCACGACGCTCTCCCGGGCCCAGAGGTACGTGGCGCTCGGCGACTCGTTCACCTCGGCGCCGCTCGTTTCCGACCAGGGCGGACTGCCGGTCGGGTGCCTGCGCTCGGACCAGGACTACCCGTCGCTCGTCGCGGCCGCCATTCACCCATCATCGTTCACCGACGTCAGCTGCTACGGCGCGGCGACGACCGCCATGACCAGCTCCGAGAAGGCGCTGAACGCGTCCAACCCGCCGCAGCTCAACGCGCTCGGGCCGGCCGACACACTGGTCACGGTCCAGGTCGGCGGCGACGACATCGGCGTCGGCCACATCGCCACCACCTGTGCCGAGCTGAGCATCACTGACCCGTTCGGCTCGCCGTGCACCAGGCACTACACCGAGGGCGGGACCGACCAGCTCGCCCAGGCGGTCGCGCGCACCGCGCCGAAGGTCGCGTCGGTGCTCCGCGCGATCGCCCAGCGTGCCCCGCACGCCCGGGTCCTGCTCGTCGGTTACCCGGTCATCCTCCCGGCCAGCGGCGGCGGCTGCTGGCCGGAGGTGCCCATCGCCGGGGGCGACGTCCCGTATCTGCGCGGCGTCGAGAACCGCCTCAACGCCATGCTCGCCACCGAGGCCGCCCGCAACGGCGTCACGTTCGTCAACACCTACGCGGCCAGCATCGGCCACGACGCTTGTCAGCGGCCCGGGGTCAAATGGGCGGAAGGCCTCATTCCCACCTCACTCGCCGTCCCGTTCCACCCGAACGCTCACGGCGAGCAAGCCATGGCCCGCCAAGTTCTCGCTGTGTTGGGCCGTAACGCACGGTAAGTCAGCTAGGCTGACGCGCGGCGGCGATCAGGCGGGAGCATTGTGGCTGAAATTCGGGTTCCTGGATCGAAGTCGGTGACCGCGCGGGCCCTCTTCCTGGGCGCCTGCGCGCCCGGGATGACGTACCTGCGCCGGCCGCTGCACTCCGACGACACCGAGGCGTTCGCGGAAGGTCTCACCGCGCTCGGGTACAGCGTGCAGTCTCAGGGCGAGGACTGGGTCCTGATGGGCAACGAGGGCGGGCCGCCGGCCGAGACGGCGGACGTCTATTGCCGGGACGCCGGCACCGCCGCGCGCTTCCTGCCCGCGCTCGCCGCGGCCGGGCGGGGAACTTTCCGGTTCGACGCCTCACCGCAGATGCGGCGCCGCCCGGTCGGGCCGATGGTCGCCGCCCTGCGCGACCTGGGCGTGACCGTCACGCACGAGGCAGACGACGGGCATCTGCCGATCACCGTGACCACGCAGGGGATGGCCGGCGGCCACATCACACTGGACGCCAGCGTCTCGTCGCAGTTCCTGAGCGCCATACTGATGGCCGCGCCACTGACCCGCGACGGCCTGGACATCACGGTCACCGGCATGGTCTCCGCGCCCTACGTGGATATGACGTTCCAGATGATGCGCCAGTTCGGGGCGCGCATCAAACGTGACGGGAACGAATTCCACATTAAGCCCGGCGGATACGCGGCACGCAGCTTCGAGATCGAGCCGGACGCCTCCACCAGCAGTTACTTCTTCGCGGCGGCCGCTGTGACCGGCCAGACGGTCACGATTCCCCTCGACGGGCGTTCCCTGCAGGGGGACGTCGAGTTCGCGCGCGTGCTCCAGCGGATGGGCGCCCGGGTCGACTTCGACACCTACGAGATCACGGTCACCGGGACGGGCTCGCTCAGCGGCGGCGACGTCAACATGCGCGACATTTCCGACACGATGCCGACCCTGGCCGCCATCGCCCCGTTCGCGGACGGTCCGGTCCGGATCACCGATGTGGGGAACACGCGGGTCAAGGAGTCCGACCGGCTCGACGCGTGCGCGGTGAACCTCGGCCACCTCGGCGTGCACGTCGAGACCGGGCCAGACTGGATCGAGATCTGGCCGGGCACGCCGAAGGCCGCGGTCATCGAATGCCGCGGCGATCACCGCATCGCCATGAGCTTCAGCATCACCGGCCTGCGGACACCGGGGCTGACGCTGGACGACCCCGGATGCGTCCGCAAGACTTTCCCCGCCTTCCACGAGGTGCTCGCGGACCTGCGGCATGAGTGGGGACTCGGCGACTGACGCGCGCCGGGCGGCCCGGTACGACCCGGCGGCGGGGGAACCCCGGCACCCGCCGGGCCGGCCGCTCTGGCGGCCGATCCCCGGTGGCCTCGTCGCCCTTGTCGCGGCCTGCGCGCTGACCGCCGCGCTGTGGACGGCCGGCACCTACAAGCTGACCACGGACAGCGCTGGTTTCCGTGGCGCCGGGGACGACCACGTCTACCTGTACATGACCGCCCATCCCCTCGGGTCGTTGCACATCGCGCCCTGGTGCTGGCGGATCCTGGTCCCCCTGCTCGTGCGGTGGCTCCCAGTCAGCCCGCAGGCCGGTTACACGGCGATCGCGCTGACCACCGTCACCCTCAACGGAGTGATCCTCTACCTGATCCTCAGGAAATGGGGCTTCGCCGAGGGCTTCGCACTGCTCGGACTGTTCCTGTACTTCTCGTTCGGCTATGTGACGAAGTTCAACCTCAAGGATTTCTGGCTCACCGACAGCACAGCGTTCTTCTTCGCCTCGGCGGCCATCCTCGCCCTGCAGTGGCGGCGGAAGTACGTGTTCGCCGCGTGCCTGCTGCTCGGCGTCCTGGCCAAGGAAAGCGTGATCTTCGTCGCGCCGCTCTACTACACGTTCGAAGCCCGGCGGCGCTGGGACCCAGGCGTCCTGGCCCGCGCGTTCCTGCTGGCCGCGCCGGCCATGGCCGCGCTCATCGCCCTGCGGATCGCGGTCCCGGCCTGGAACGCGGTCCCGGCCTACGTCGCGAGCCTGCCGGCCAACGTCCGGTCCGACATCGGCAACCTGCCGACCTATAACATGCTGGCCGTGGCCCGGCAGACGATCGAGATCCGGGCCCACGACTGGCCCCGGATGACAGTGGCCTACGTCGTGTGCTGCTTCGGGCTGCTGGGCATGGTGCTGCCCGCCCTGGCCGGGCGCCGCCTGCGTCCGGTTCTGGCCCGGTTCTGGCCGCTGCTCCTGCTGACGCTCACGCAACTTCTGTTCGCCCTGAACACCCAGCGGCTCACGGCGTTCGCGTTCATCCCCGTGATCATCGCCTGCCTGTGCGGCGCCGAGGCGGCGATGACGCGCTTCGGCGTGCACGGCGCCTGGTTCGCGCTGGCCGCGGTGACGGCCATCATCCTGGAGTTCGCCGACCGCAACGAGTCGTCACCGCTGCCGCTCCACCAGACCCTCGTCCTGGGCGGGATCTGCGTGCTGGCCGCGGCGGTGACGGCGGTGACGGCGCGCGGAGGCGCGGGACGGTAGCGCGAGAACGCAGCGTGGCCGCCCCCGCGGCGTTCCGCATCCCCACTGCGCTGGCCGGGGAGCGAGGCGTAACGGCTGGAAACCCTACGCTGGCGGCGAAAACGCTCGCCCGGCCGCCCGCGCCGTAGGTACGGTGACGTCACCCAGGTTCGGACGACGGGCGGGCCTTTCAGCCCCCGGAGGGGAACGGCGATGCGGGATCCGGCTGTGATCGGCCCCGGCGGACGCCAGCATCGCGCGCGGCCCCTGCTGCGGACCATGCTCGGCGCCCTGCTGCGCCGGGCCCGGCAAGAGCAGGGCCGCACCCTGGCCGACGTCGCCGCGGCGGCCAAGGTCTCGCTGCCGTACCTGTCCGAGCTGGAGCGGGGCCGCAAGGAAGCCTCCTCCGAGGTCTTGGCGGCCATCTGCGACGCCCTGCGCATCGAGCTGTCCGACCTGCTGGCCGAGGCCGGGCGCACGCTGGCCGCGGAACGCATGCTGTCGGCCGAGCGTGCGCTGGCCGCTGAGCGCCTGCTGGCCGCCGGCCGCCTGGTCCGCGCCCCGGTCGTCCCGCTGGACGCGGTCCGCGGCCCCCGTGTTGAGCAGCGCGTGGCCGGTCCCGGCCAGGCCCAGTGCCTGCTGGCCGCGTAGTCAGCCGCCCGATGGTCAGGCGCTGAGCAGCTCGGCCGGGACCGCTTTGCGGGTGGTGATGACCTGATCCGCCAGGCCGTAATCCACGGCTTCCTGCGCGCTGAAGGTCGTGTCCCGGTCGGTGTCGTTCCTGATCTTGCTGACCGGGTGGCCGGTGTGCCGGCTGAGGATCTCCTCCATCTCGGCCCGGACCCGGGCCACCTCCTTGGCCTGGACGGCCAGGTCAGGCAGGGTCCCCTGGGCCTGGCTCGACGGCTGATGCAGCAGCACCTTCGCGTGCCGCAGGACACACCGCTTGCCCGGTGCGCCCGCGGCGAGCAGGACCGCGGCCGCGGACGACGCCTGGCCCAGGCAGGTAGTGGCGACATCCGGCCGGATGAACTGCATCGTGTCGTAGATCGCGGTCAGGGCGCTGTACGAGCCGCCCGGGGAGTTGATGTACAGGTTGATCTCGAGGTCGGGGCTGGCGAACTCGAGATGGAGCAGCTGGGCCATCACCACGTTGGCCACGCCGTCATCGATCTCGGTGCCGAGGAAGATGATCCGTTCGGACAGCAGCCGGGAGTAGATGTCGTAGGCCCGCTCGCCGCCCGCTGTCCTCTCCACCACGGTGGGGATCGTGTACTGGCTCATGATCACACCCCGGCCATCTGGCTGGCGACCGCGGGACGGACATCGTCGACCCGTTCCACGATGTGGTCGATGAGCCCGTAGGCCCGGGCCTCCTCCGCGGTGAACCAGCGGTCCCGCAGGCTGTCTTTCTCGACCGTCTCCAGCCGGCTTCCCGGTGTGCTTGGCGATGAGCCTGATCATCGTGGTGCCCGTCCGCTCGAGCTGTTCGGCGTAGATCTCCACGTCGGCCGCGGTGCCGCCGAAACCGGCTGAGCCCTGGTGCATCAGGACCTGGGCATGCGGCAGGCTGAATCGCTTGCCCGCGGTCCCGGCACACAGCAGGAACTGGCCCATGCTGCCGGCCAGCCCCATGGCCAGCGTGCTGACGTCGTTGGGAATCAGCCGCATGACGTCGTAGATCGCCAGCCCCGCGCTCACCGTGCCGCCGGGGGAGTTGATGTAGAGGCTGATGTCGCTGCGCGGGTCCTCCGCCGACAGCAGCAGCATCTGGGCGCAGAGCCGGTTGGCCACCCGGTCGTCGACCTCAGTGCCGAGGACGATGATGCGCTGCTGGAGTAGTCGGGCGGTCAGTTGCTCGTCGAGCGTTCCGCCGGTCGTGGTGGGTTCGGCCACGGCAGTCTGCATGATCTCCCTGCTCTCACGTTGGACGCCGGAATCCCGGCACACGATCAACAATGGTTCGCCCGGCGGGAGACAGCCAAGAGAATCTGCTGGCAGCAGAGGACGACGGGTGCCCGGTGAACCGGCAGGCACAGCCGTACGTGCTTGTAGCGACGGCCTTCGCAGCGTCCCCGGCCGGGACGGGCCGAGGACACCGATCGTGCGTCCTGCCGAACTAGCCAGGGGGAGCTGCTCGTGGACCAAGACGAAACCCCGACCGAGCTTCTCCCCGGATCCGCAGCCGGACCGCGTCAGCCGACCGAACCGCTGGCCCTAGCCCGGTATGCCGAACGAATGGTGGTCGGAGGTTCCCCCGCATCCGGCGGAGTCCCGCTGGGGGCCAGACCATCGGGTCGGCGCCGGCCGAGCCGCCCACCCAGACGATCATCGGGCTGCCCGCCCGGGCGAGCGGGCCGGTCCGATCCGCTCCGGGCGAGCGGGCCGGTGCGAGCCCGCCATCCCCGCGTAGCTGGCGACCACGCTGGCTACTGGTGGCCGGCATCGCGATCGGGATTGTCGTCGTCGCGGTCTGCGGCCTCACCGTCGTCAAGCTGACCGCGGCCAAGCCGGCGAGCGTGGTCCTCATCCACCCGGCCCGGCCGGCCGCCACGACGAGCACTGTCACGCACGGCGCCGGCCAGGGAAGCGCCGCGCCTCGGCAGAGCGCCCGCGGAAACAGCACCGGCCCAGGCCGCAGGCCAGCAGCCAGCCGCTCAGGCGGCACCTCCGCCGTCACCGGCGGCGTCGGCGCAGCCTTCCCCGTCGGCCTCTCCCGCCCCGGCTGGGAGCACCGGCCCGGCCGCCAGCCCGCCCGCTCAGCCGCCCAGTCCCGGCGCGACCGGCGTGGCATCACCCTGACCGCTGCGGGTGATTCAGCGAGGCCGGGCGGGGTAGTACCCGTTTTCCGTGGGGGTGGGGCCCGGGCGGCGGCGGGGTCGATGCCTTAAACCCAGTAATAGGGGCGATATAGTCCAGAATGTGTCTTGATGGAGTCTGCCTCGAGGAGGCCCCGTGGCACTGCCGGATTTCCTGGTGATCGGCGCGCCGAAGGCGGGCACGACGGCTCTGCACGCGGCGCTGGCCTGTCATCCGGCCTTGTACATGTCGCCCATCAAGGAGCCGAAGTTCTTCCTCAGCGATGGTCCGCCGCCGACACGGGGCGGCCCGGGGGACGCGCTGACCTACCGGGAGCACGTGTGGCAGCGGGCGGACTACGAGGCGCTGTTCGACGCGGCCCCGCCGGGGACGCTGCGCGGTGAGTCGACCCCGCTGTACCTGTACGACCGGGACGCGATACGCCGGATCCGCCGAACGATCCCGGACGTGAAGCTGATCGCGGTGCTGCGCGACCCGGTGGAACGCGCCCACTCGAACTGGACCCACCTGTGGTCGGCCGGGCTGGAGCCGATCGGGGACTTCGTCCGGGCCTGCGCCGACGAACAGCGGCGTATCGACGCCGGCTGGGCATCGTTCTGGCACTACACCGGGCTCAGCCGGTATGGCGAGCAGCTCGAGTTCCTGTTCTCGATCTTCCCGCGCGAGCAGGTACTCGTCTTCCGCTACCGCCAGCTGGTCGACGCACCGGCCGCGACTCTCGACCGGATCTGCGATTTCCTCGGCGTCGAGCCGGGCGTCGTCACGGAGGTGCCGCGGCAGAACGTCACGGCCCATCCCGAGGCGACGCTGGCCCACCGCGCGGTCGCACGCGCGGTGCGGGCCGGGTCGGCGGCCGGGCGTTTCCTGCCGGGACCGGCGGCCGACGCGGTCACGGGCCGGCTCGAACGGTTCCTGCAGCGCAGCAGCCGTGAACGGCAGCCGCTCGGCTGGCAGCAGCGCCAGGAGCTCATCCCGCGGTTCGAGGCCGACCTGGACCTGCTCGAGCGCGTTCTCGGCGAGTCGTTCAGCGACTGGCGCCAGCCCCGCGACCGCTCAGGCGGCCTGGTCGGCGCCCGTCCCGCCGGCCAGGCCCAGGCCAAAAACGGCCGCCCCATCCACAAGGGCTCAGTGTCCCGCCGCGTCGGCTGACCGCCAGCTCAAGCGGGGTACGGACGGGCGTACCGAAGGTCGGCTCCATGGGCGGCGGCCTGGCGCCGGGGCGGATCCCGCTGGGTTCACGAGCCGGGTGCCTCATGATCATGGGGAGTTTTCCGCTCGCGCGAGCGCGACCTTCCAAGATGCGTGGGTTGAATGCCGACTAAATGCGACGGTTTTAACCCATGATCATGGGCGGAAGCCCCGGATATGGGGCCAGTGTGACGGATGGGATCAATGAGGTGGGTGTCGCGGCCGTATCAGCCTGCGCGCCGGGTCGGTCCCTAGCGCAACTCCGTGCGGAGCTCGTGGGCGCCGTCGGGGCGGGTCATCTCGTAGTACAGGCGGTGACGGCCATCCGGCAGGCGGAGGATGTCCAGGTAGCGGAGCCCCCCGCCGTGATAGGGCGACGAGGCGACCGGTTCGGTGCCGACCGGGGCCAGCACCGTCGGCTCGGTGCCGGTCGCGATGCCGGTCCGCTCCTCGTAGTTCTGCGCCGCGCTGGCCCGGCCGTCGTAGTAGGCCACGACGCTGTCCCCGGGACCTCCGGTGAAGCACACCGACGTGACCCGGGTCCCGCGGGAGTCCCAGTGGCCGGGGCGGCCGCTGAGCGCGAGCCCATGCCAGGTCCAGGTCAGGCCGTCGGGGCTGGTCGCGTACTCGGTCGCCATCTGGTCGGCCTCGGCGGGGTCATCCAGCGGATGGCAGGTGACCCACATGTGCCAGGCGTCGTCCCGCCGGATGATCACCGGGTCCTTGACGCCCTTCTTGACGTCGCCCGGCAGCACGAGCTGGCTCCGGCTGGCGTCGAACTCGGCCGGATGGGCGGCATCGACCGTCTCGACCCGCCAGTGTTTGGTGCCGGGAGTCGCGCAGCTCAGGTAGAGCCGCCAGTTCCCGTCGGGGAGCCGCACCAGGTAGGGCCGCTCCAGCGATTCGGTCGCCATCTCCTCTTTGCGGATGGTGGCGACCGTCTCGAAGTGCTCCCCGTCCCGGGAGCGGGCCACCGCCACGGCGTAGCCCCGGCCGTGCCCCAGTGGCCGCCGCAGCCGGTAGGCGAGGAATATTTCCCCGTCGGCCCAGGCGGCAGACGGCCCGCCCGCCCAGTAACCCGGCCCGGCACCCGGCGGTTGGACCGCAGCCGTACCGCTCCCGGGCCGCGGAAGCAGGAACGGGTCATCGTGCGGGGACCGGGCAGCGTCGTGTGAGCCTTCTTCACCTGAGAGCACACCCGCATGATAGGCAACATCGGGTACCGCACGTGGCGGCCAGGCGGGACCGGCCGGGACCACAGCGGGTGCAGGGTTCTCTGTCCGAGGCTGGCCTGTGACAATGGATCTACGAGTATCGGCCCGGCCAGCAGAGCGGAGGCCGCGGCCGGCGCGAGAAAACGAGCGGACCAGGGGCCATCATCGAATCACGGGACATCGCCGAACGGGCGGCAGCCACCAGCGAGCCGGCCACTGCTGACGGGCCAGACGGCACGGCCGGGCCGGCGAGCGCTGACGAAACGGACGACCTGGCCCAGGCCGCCGAAACGAACGGCCGCGAGCCGGAGCCGTTCGGCCCGCTCCCGGCCAACCGCTACCTCGATCGTGAGGAGAGCTGGCTCCGGTTCAACCAGCGGGTACTGGAGCTGGCCGAGGACGAAACCGTCCCGTTGCTCGAGCGGGTCAGGTTCCTGGCCATCTTCGCCAGCAACCTCGACGAGTTCTTCATGGTCAGGGTGGCCGGTCTCATGCGCCGGATGGCCGCCGGGCTGCCGGTCGAGGGCGTCAGCGTCCAGCGTCCCGGCCAGGTGCTGAACCGGACGCTCGATCTCGCGGGCCGGCTGACCGCGCGGCACGCCGCGTGCTTCACCGAGCAGATCCAGCCCGCCCTCCGCCGGGAGGGCATCGAGATCCTGCGGTGGAAGGAACTGTCCTCGGGCGAGCGGGAGAACCTGCGCGAGATGTTCCGCGAGCGCATCTACCCGGTGCTGACCCCGCTCGTCGTCGACCCGGCCCACCCGTTCCCGTTCATCTCCGGCCTGTCGCTCAACCTGGCGGTCATGGTGGCCGACCCGCGGACGGGCGCGACGATGTTCGCCCGGGTCAAGGTGCCGCCGCGGCTGCCGCGGTTCATCGTCCGTCTCGGCCCAGCGGTTCGTGCCGATGGAGGACGTGATCGCGGCCCACCTGACCCAGCTGTTCGAAGGCCTGGACATCGTCGAGAATCACGCGTTCCGCGTCACCCGGGTCAGGGACCTGGAGGTCGACGAGGACATCACCGAGGACCTGCTGCAGGCCCTGGAACGCGAGCTGCTCCGGCGGCGCTTCGACCCGGCGGTGCGCCTGGAGGTCGAGGACTCGATGTCGAATGACGTGCTGGAGCGGCTCATCACCGAGGTCGGCGTCGACCGGCGCGCCGTTTACCGGGTGCCGGGACCACTGGACCTCGCGGGCCTCACGGCCATCGCTGACCTGGACATCGGCGAGCTGAGGTACCCGCCGTTCGTTCCGTCGCCCTCGACGATCCCGAAGGACGCGGACATCTTCGCCACGCTGGCCGAGCGCGACGTCCTGGTTCACCATCCGTACGAGTCGTTCACCACGAGCGTCGAGCGCCTCATCGAGGCCGCGGCGGTGGACCCGGGCGTGCTGGCGATCAAGCAGACCCTGTACCGGACCAGCGGCGAATCACCGATCGTCGACGCGCTGGTCGACGCGGCCGAGACCGGCAAAGAAGTCGTCGTCGTGGTCGAGATCAAGGCGCGGGGCGACGAACAGGCCAACATCGCCTGGGCCAGGAAGCTGGAAGAGGCGGGCTGCCACGTCGTCTATGGCTTCGTCGGCCTGAAGACGCACTGCAAGGTGCTGCTGATCGTCCGGCAGGAGGCCGACGGGGGACTGCGCCGCTACTGCCACATCGGGACCGGGAACTACCATCCGACCACCGCGCGGCTGTATGAGGACTTCGGGCTGCTGACCGCCGACCCGACCGTCGGTGAGGACATTACCGACCTGTTCAACCACCTGACCGGCTACAGCCGCAAGGGCTCCTACCGGCGGCTGCTCGTCGCGCCGGAGTCCCTGCGCGGGGGCCTCGTCCGCCGGATCGCGCAGCAGGCCCGGCGGGCCCGGGCCGGGAAGCCGGCCAGGATCCAGTTCAAGTGCAACGCGCTGGTCGACGAGGTGGTGGTCGATGCGCTGTACCGGGCCTCACAGGCCGGGGTGCCCATCGACCTGTGGGTCCGCGGGATCTGCACGCTGCGGCCGGGGGTGCCCAGCCTGTCGGAGACCGTCCGCGTCCGCAGCGTCCTCGGCCGGTTCCTCGAGCATTCCCGGGTCTACGCGTTCGGCACGGGCGAGGAGTCCGAGGACGATGCCGGTGCCGCCGGTGAAGTATGGCTCGGCAGCCCCGACCTGATGCACCGCAACCTCGACCGCCGGGTGGAGGTGGTCGTGCGGGTGGCCGATCCGTCGCACCGTAAGGAGCTGCGGCAGCTGCTGGACCTGGGCATGGATGACAGCATCGCGTCGTGGTGGCTGGACGCCGAGGGGACCTGGACCCGGCACAACCGCGGGCCGGACGGCCCGCCGCTCCAGGACATCCAGGTCATCCTGATCAGGGATTTGCATGGACGGCTCGGGGATGGGTGAACCCGGCCCGATCGAGGCGGCCGGCACCTTGCTGTGGCGGCACGGGCCGGACGGCGCCGAAGTACTGCTGATCCACCGCCCGAAGCGCGAAGACTGGTCACTGGCCAAGGGCAAGCGGGAGCCGGGGGAGCACATCGTGGCGACCGCCGTCCGCGAGGTGACCGAGGAGACGGGCTTGCGCCCGGTGCTCGGCCGCCCGCTGCGAACCGTCCGGTACGAGGTGAACGGCATGCCCAAGCGCGTGCACTACTGGGCGGCGGCCAAGCCGACGTCGGGGGACCCCTCCTTCACGCCGAATCCGGAGGTCGACCGGGTCGAGTGGCTCACGCTGCCGCGGGCCCGTGAGCGGCTCTCGTACTCACATGATGCGGACGTGCTCGACGACTTCGCCCAGTGGCCGCGCGAGACGGTCCCGCTCATCCTGCTCCGGCACGCGTCGGCCGGCAACAAGGCGGACTGGCCCGGCGACGACCCGCCCAGGCCGCTGGACGAGCAGGGCCAGGCCGACGCCGTCGCCCTGGCGGTGCTGCTCGACTGCTACGCACCGCGCCGGGTGGTCAGCTCGCCCGCCAGACGCTGCGTGGACACGGTCGCGCCCTATGCGGCGCGGATAGGCGCCAGCGTGGAGGCCGACGCCGCGTTGGCGCTGCCGGGGGCTTCCCCCGAACAGTCCGTACGACAGGCGGCCAGCTCGATCGCCCGCCTCACGGCCGACGGCGTCCCGGCCGTGGTGTGCACGCACCGGGAGAACATTCCGGCGCTGATGGCCGCCGCGTGCCAGCAGCTGGGCGCCACACCGCCGGCCGACCCGTCGCTGGCCAAGGGCAGCTTCTGGGTGCTGCAGATGGGCGACGGCAAGCTGGTGGGGCTCGAACGTCAGGAGCTTTCCGGCCTGTCGGGCGGCTTATCCCGCTCGCCGGCCGCCGCCGGGCTTCCGGGCCGGTTCTCCGGCCGCGCGTCCGGCGGCCTGGTCTCCTGGCTCCCGTTCGGCGTCGTCTCCCCGGTACCGCCGGGCGCCTCGTGTGTCTCGTTCGGTATCTCGTGGGCCTCGTTCGGCATGTCCTGGGCCGCGGTTGGTGCCGGCGCGATCCCGTCCGGCAAACCCGCTCCGGGATCGGCGGCCGCCGCGGTCCCCGTGGATTGGGCGGCGCGGCGCTTCGCGCGCCGGCGCAGGTGCCAGGCGATGAACGCAATCACGGCCACTGCGAGCGCGATCAGCACGTAGAGCGAGTAGCGCGTTATCTGGTTGTAGATGGCGGTGATGTGGTTCCCGGCCAGGTAGCCGACGCTGACCCAGACGCCGACCCACAGCGCGGCGCCGATCGCGTTGAAGAATACGAAGCGGCGCCAGTGCATGCCGGTGATTCCGGCCACGATGCCGTTGGCCTGGCGCAGGCCCTCGATGAACCGGGCGACCACGATGATCTTGCCGCCGTGCCGTTCGAAGAAGGCCTCCGCCTTGTCGAGCCGCTCGGGGGTGAGGAACACGTACTTGCCCCAGCGCAGGGCCAGCGCCCGCCCGCCGAAATGCCCGATCGCGAAGCCGATGTTGTCGCCGACGACGGCGGCCAGGAAACCGACGATGCCGACCACGACGACGTTCAGCCGGCCCGCGCCCGCGAACAGCGCGGCCGCGATGAGGATGGTCTCGCCCGGCACCGGGATGCCGAAGTCCTCCACGGTGACGAAGAACGCCACCGCGAGGTAGCCGTAGTGGTTGAGCGTCGGCTCCAGCGCGCCGAAGATCCCCGGCAGAGCAGGCGAGCTCATTCCGTCTCCGTCTCCGCCTGGGCCAGATCGGTGAACGCCTCGGCGATCGGCCCGGCGGCCAGCTCGACCTGCCAGGGCCGCGCGCCGTAGCTGGCCAGCGCTTCGGCGACGGCTTCCCGGCCGGGCGGATCCGGTGGTTCCCAGCACACCCGGCGCACGGCGTCGGGCGGGAGCAGGTTCTCCGTCGGCATGGTGTGCGCCTCGGCCAGCTCGGTCATTGCCGCGCGGACCGCGGCCAGGCGCGCCGCGGCGGCCGGGTCACGCTCGGCCCAGCGGTGCGTGGGCGGCGGCCCGGCGGCAGCGGCGGGGCCGCCCGTGTCGGGCAGCGCGCTGTCGGGGAGGCTGCGGGCCCGCCGCACCGCGCCGAGCCATTCCGCCAGGTGCTTGCGGGCCACCCGGCCGGTGAACCCGGGGATCCGGACCAGCGCGGCGTTGCTGCCCGGCAGCGACCGGGCCGCCTCCACGATCGCCGCGTCGGGCAGTACCCGGCCCGGAGAGAGGTTCAGTTCCTGCGCGAGCTGGTCCCGCTGCTCCCACATGGCCCGGACGACCGCGAGACTGCGCCGGCTCCGCACCCGGTGGATGCCGGAGGTGCGGCGCCACGGGTCGGGACGCGGCGCGGGCGGGGCCGCGGCCAGCACCGCCGCGAACTCCTGCCGGGCCCACTCGAGCTTCCCCTGGTCGGTGAGCATCTCGGCCAGCGCGTCGCGCAGTTCCACGAGCACTTCGACGTCCAGGGCCGCGTACCGGAGCCACTCTTCGGGGAGCGGCCGGGTCGACCAGTCGGCGGCCGAATGGCCCTTCTCCAGGTGAAGGCCGAGCACGGTCTCCACGAGCGTGCCGAGCGCCACCCGCGGGAAGCCGAGCAGGCGCCCGGCCAGCTCGGTGTCGAACAGCTCGCGGGGACGGTAGTTGAGCTCGGCCAGGCACGGCAGGTCCTGGTTCGCCGCGTGCAGCACGGCCTCGGTCCCGGCCAGCGCGGCGTCGATGCCGGACAGGTCGGGGGTGGTGACCGGGTCGATGAGGACCGTCCCCGACCCGGCCCGGCGGAACTGTACGAGGTAGGCCCGGTGCCCGTACCGGTAGCCGGAGGCGCGCTCGGCATCGACCGCCACCGGCCCGGTGCCCGCGGCCAGGGCCCGGGTGGCCTCTTCGAGCTGTTCCGGGGTCTCCACGACCGGCGGCAGGCCATCGCGCGGCTCGAGCAGGGGGATCACGTCGCCGGATGGCTGACTCTGACCGGATGGCTGGCTCTCGACGGTCACCGGCGCCGCCGCGAGCTCTGCTCCGCTCCGGGGACCGGAAGCGCGTGCGTTCCGAGGGCGAGCGGTGGCAGGCCAGCGGCGGCGGCCAGCGAATCGCACCAGGCGGTCACGTGCGCGCCGATGTCCAGGGCGGTCACGTCGGCGGCCCCAGCCGGGCCGGAAGCGGCCGCGGGCGACCAGGAGGCCCGCAGCTCGAACCCGTGTACCGGCGGTTCGTCTTCCTTGCCGCCGAAGCCCTCGGTGGTGACCCGGGTCACCGTCCCGCTCGGGGCGCCGTAGCCGGGCGTGCGGGCGTCCAGGGCCTCGATCAGCCAGCTCCAGCCGACCTGGCAGAGCATCGGGTCGGCCGCGATCTCCGGTTCCATTTCCGCCCGCAGATAACTGATCAGGCGGTGGAAGCCGGGCCAGCCGTCCTGGCCCGCCGGGTCGTGGAGGAGCACGAGCCGGCCCCACGCGATGTCCGCGTCACCGCGCCGCACCGTCGCCGCGATGGCCGCGGCGAACGGAGCCAGTCGCTTGGGCGCCGGGACATCCTCGAACGTGAAGTCGGCACGAAGATCACGCTGGCTGTCGCGTCCTGCCTCGAATTCGGCCACCACGGCACCGAACAAGGCTGCCGCCTCGTCGTCGTCTCGCCGCGACGTATCACGCGACGCCGGGTGCTGCCGCACTGGCCGGTCGGCCGGTCTCATGTCCCGAGGGTATGCCGCGCTGGCCGTTTCCTCACGCGGGCCTGCCCGGCTCGCTGGTAATTTCCCGGTTCGCCGATCTCATGCGGCGCGGCCGGGACTGCGCGACGCGTTACCGCGGAACGGCTCCTCCTGCGGGACGAAGCCCACGATCAGGGCCGTGCCGCATTCGCAGCACGCCCACTCCGGGCAGTGCCCGTCCGGTGAATCGGGGCAGCTTCCGGGGCCGTCGTGAAACTGCTCGAACGGCTGTTCCCCAGCGCACCCGGGACAGTACCAGGGCATCTGGCTCATCGCCTCGACCTCCTTCGGCAGCACTCCACGGGGCTGGGACGATATTGGCACGGGCCGCCGACGTTCCGTGGGATGCCAGGCGGCGTGTCCGCTATTGCTCCGCGCGGGTGTGAGACGATCCCAGCGTGACGTCGGATGTGAAGGACTCCCCGTTCCTGCGGGCCTGCCGCCGGGAACCGGTGCCGTACACGCCGGTCTGGTACATGCGGCAGGCCGGCCGCTCGCTTCCGGAGTACCGGCAGGCCCGCGCCGGCATTCCGATGCTGGACTCGTGCACCAGGGCCGACCTGATCACCGAGATCACCATGCAGCCGCTGCGCCGCTACGCGGTGGACGCGGCCATCTTGTTCAGCGACATCGTGGTCCCGCTGAAGGCGATCGGGGTGGGCATCGACATCAAGCCGGGCGTGGGGCCGGTGATCGACGAGCCCATCCGGCGCGAAGGTGACCTGAAACGCCTGCGCCCGCTCGAACCGGACGACGTGCCCTACGTGACCGAGGCCGTTGGCACGCTCGTGCGCGAGCTGGGCGACCGCCCGCTGATCGGCTTCGCCGGGGCGCCGTTCACGCTCGCGTCCTACCTCATCGAGGGCGGCCCGTCGAGGAACCACGACCGGACCAGGGCGCTGATGTATTCCGAACCCGGGCTATGGAACGCGCTGCTCGGCCGGCTGCCGGCATCACGGTCTCGTTCCTGCAGGTCCAGGTGGCCGCCGGGGCGTCGGCCGTGCAGCTCTTCGACTCCTGGGTCGGGGCGGTCAGCCCGGCCGACTACCGGAAATACGTCCTGCCGCACACCAGCCGGATCTTCGCCGCGCTGGCCGATGCCGGGGTCCCGCGGATTCATTTCGGTGTCGGGACGGGCGAGCTGCTCGGCGTGATGGGGGAGGCCGGGGCCAGCGTGGTCGGCGTCGACTGGCGGGTCCCCCTGGACGACGCCGCCCGCCGGGTCGCGCCCGGCACGGCCCTGCAGGGCAACCTCGACCCGGCGGCGCTGCTGGCGCCGTGGGACGTGGTTCGGGACCGCGCGCGCGACGTTCTCGCGCGCGGCCGCGTGGCCGAGGGTCACATCTTCAACCTCGGCCATGGCGTGCTCCCGGAGACCGACCCGGACATCCTGGCCCGCCTCACCGACCTGGTCCACGAGGAGTCCGCCCGCCCCTCCGCGTGAGCGTCCCGGGGGGCGGGCTCAGTCGGCGGCCGGGGCGGTCGCGGGGTGGCGGCGGCGCAGCAGCCAGCGCCGGCCGCGGTAACCCAGGTAGGCGATCAGCGCGAGGACCGCGGCAATGGGCGCCGCCGCGCCGAGGACCGCCAGCAGCCATGACAGCGTGACGCGCAGCGCGTGCCAGCCGGCGACCAGGCCCGCGGTCAGGCTGGGCGGCGGCTTCGGGTGCCGTACGACCGGCGCGGCCGCCGGGCCGAGCAGCGACAGCGACACCGTGGCGTAGGAGGTCTCCGCGTTGAGCGCCCGCTGCTGGGACTGCATCGACTCCAGGTCCGACTCCTCGGAGCTGATCTGGTTCTGCACGCTGAGCAGGTCGGCGACCGAACCGGTCCGGGCCAGCAGCGCCCGGAGCTGACTGATCGCCGCCTGGTCGGAGGCGACGCGGCTGTTGGTGTCGGCGACCTGCTGGGTCACGTCCTGGGCCTGCTGCTGCACGGAGACCTGCTGGCCCAGCTGGCCGCCGAGCTTGGCCAGCGTGGCCGGGTAGGCGGCGACCGGGATCCGGAGCTGCAGGCTGGCCGTCGACTGGGCCGGATGAGCCGGGTTGGTCACGGTGTTCTCGTTTGAGATGTAGCCGCCGGCGGTCGCCACGATCTGGGTGGCGGCGGGGACGGCGCGGCCGAGATCGGTCACCCGGACGGTCAGCTCGGCCGTGTAGATCAGCTGGGTACTGGACGGGGCCAGCCGGGCCGTCGTCCCGGCCCCACCTGACGCACTGGCCCCGCCTGGCCGCGGCCTTCTGGCCCGTTCCGTCCGCGGCCGCCGCGCCGGCGGGGCACATGAGGCGCGGACGCCGCGCCGTTCGAGGCCGATGAGGCACCGGATGAACTCGAACCCGAGCACCCGGTGAGCAGCACCGCGGTGATGGCGCCAAGGCCGGCGGCCGCGGCGATCCCGCCCCGTAGGTTTCGCATGCCTCTGGGACGGCGCAGCACCCGCCCAGGTTGCGGGGCCGGATAACGAACCGGTACCGGATCTGCCACGCTGGAGCACGTGAACTCTTCGGGACAGGCGGGACGCGCCGGGCAGGCGGAACGGGCCGCGAGTGACGCCGGGCCGGGGCCGGGCGCGCTGCCGCACGTCGTCATCGTCGGCGGCGGCATCTCCGGGCTGGCCGCGGCGTTCTTCCTGCGCGGCGCGCCGGCCCGGGTCACCGTGCTGGAGGGCTCGCCGCGGCTCGGCGGCAAGCTCGCGGTGTCGGAGGTGGCCGGGATCGCCGTGGACGAGGGCGCCGAAGCGCTGCTGACGCGCCGCCCGGAGGGCCTGGACCTGATCCGGGACCTGGGGCTCGGTGACCAGCTGGTGACGCCGGGAACCACCTCGTCGGCGATCTGGACCCGGGAGGCGATGCGGCCCCTGCCGCGGCGGCAGTTCATGGGCGTGCCCGCTGACCTGGACGACCTGGCCCGTTCCGGCGTGCTGTCGGCGGAAGGCCTGGCCCGGGCGCGCCAGGATCTGGACCTGCCACCCACCGAACGAGACGGTGATACGGCGGTCGCCGCCTACGTGGGAGCCCGGTTCGGCCCCGAGCTCGTCGAGCGGCTGGTCGATCCGTTGCTCGGCGGGGTCTACGCGGGCCGGTCGGAGAACCTGTCGTTCGAGGCGACGCTGGCCCCGCTGGCCGCGGCGTCGCGCTCGCACCACTCGCTGGCCGAAGCCGCGCAATCGCTGCTCCCCGCCCCGCCCGAGCCGGCGCCGGCCGCCGGGCGGAGCGAACCGGGTGCGGCGCCGGCCGGACGGCCGCCGGTGTTCGCCACCCTGGCTGGCGGCCTGGGCACGCTGCCCGCCACCGTCGCCGCGGCGTCGGGCGCGGTCATCCGGACCCGCTCGGCGGTCCGTGAGCTGTCCCGCACCGCGACCGGATGGCGCCTGGTCGCCGGGTCCGCCGCGGCGCCGGAGGAGATCCACGCGGACGCCGTCGTGCTGGCGCTCCCGGCGCGTCCCGCGGCCAGGCTGCTCGCCGGGGTGGCGGGCGCGCCCGCGGCCGCGCTGGCCAGCATCGACTACGCGAGCATGGCGATCGTGACCCTCGCCTACCCGAGATCGCAGTTCCCGGCCGCCCAGGATCGCTCGCGCAGCGGGTACCTGGTGCCCGCGGTGGACGGGCATGCCGTGAAGGCGGTCACGTTCTCGACCATCAAATGGCCGCATCTCATCGGCTCCGCCCGGGCCGGCCTGGACGAGCCGGTGGACGTCATCCGCTGTTCCGTGGGACGGATCGGGGAGGAAAGCCTGCTGCAGCGGGCCGACGACGAGCTAACCGCGCTGGCCGCGGCCGAGCTGGCCCAGGCGACCGGGACGCGCGGCAAGCCAGTGGATGCCCGGATCACCCGGTGGGGCGGCGGGCTGCCCCAGTACACGGTCGGTCACCTGGACCGGGTCGCGGCCATCCGGGCCGGCGTCGCGGCCCAGCCCGGGCTGGCGGTCTGCGGCGCCGCCTACGACGGGGTCGGGATCCCGGCCTGCGTCGCGACCGCCCGCACCGCCGCCGGCCAGGTGATCGGCTATCTGCAGGCCCGGCTGCAGCCCCGCGCGTGAGCGGCCGGCGCGATGGCCGACAATAGGGGCATGGCTTCGAATGACGACGCGGCCCGGACCGAGGGCGAGGCGGGAAGCCGGCCCAAGGCCCGTGAGCTGAACGAGCTGATCCGGTACACGATGTGGTCGGTGTTCCGGGTGACGACCGGGCGGCGCTCGACGGCGCCGTCGGCCCGCAGACGCCCTACGGCACGTCGGACAGCTCCGCCCGCCGCGACGTGGTGGCCGACGAGGTCTCCGAGCTTCTTGACCAGGCGGCCGGCAAGGGCACCGTGACCCGTGGCTGCTACGACGTCCAGGGCCTGCGCGCGGACGCCGACTACATGTTCTGGTGGGTGGCCCCGACCTCGGACGACCTGCAGGAGATCTACGCCCGGTTCCGCCGGACCCGGCTCGGCCGGGCCAGTGAGCCGGTCTGGTCGGCGATGGCGCTGCACCGTCCGGCCGAGTTCAACCGGGGCCACATCCCGGCCTTCCTCGCCGAGGAAGAGCCGCGCGCCTACGTGAGCGTGTACCCGTTCGTCCGCTCCTATGAGTGGTACCTGCTCGACCCGGCCGAACGCCGGCGGCTGCTCGCCGAGCACGGCACGATGGCCCGCGAGTACCCGGATGTCCGGGCCAACACGGTGGCCTGCTTCTCGCTGAACGACTACGAGTGGATGCTCGCCTTCGAGGCCGACGAGCTGCACCGGATCGTCGACCTGATGCGCCACCTGCGCGGCGCCGAAGCGCGACGGCACACCCGGGTGGAGATCCCCTTCTACACCGGCCACCGCAAGCCGGTCCGGGAACTGGTCGCAGCGCTGCCGTGACCCGGGACGCTCGATGATGCCCGGGCCGTGATCAGGGACGGCCGGTGGGCTGACCGGCACGCGGGCACGTCGCTGCTCGGCGCGACCGTCCTCATCGTCGGGCTCGGCGCGATCGGCACGGCGGTCGCACGCCGGCTGGCACCGTTCGGCGCGCGGCTGCTGGCGGTGCGGGCCCACCCGGAACTGGGGGGCCCGGCGGAAGTCACCGACATAGCTGGCCCGGGCCGCCTGCCCGGCCTGCTCGGCATCGCCGACGCGGTGGTGTGCTGCGCGATGTTCTCCGACGAGACCGCGGGCCTGTTCGACGCCGGTGCCTTCGCGGCGATGAAGCCGGGCTCCCTGTTCGTCAACGTCGCCCGCGGCGGCCTCGTCGACGAGGCCGCTCTCCTAGCCGCCCTGGAATCCGGCCAGGTCGGCGGCGCGGGCCTGGACGTGTACGCCCACGAGCCGCCCGACGGGGACTCGCCGCTGCTCCGCCATCCGCGGGTGGTGGCCACGCCGCACGTCGGCGGGCTGACCGAGGTCATGTTCCGCCGGACCGCCGGGCTGTTCGCCGCCAACCTGCACCGCTGGGCGGCGGGTGAGCCCCCGCGCTGGGCGGTCAACGAGCCGTCACCGGGCGGCCGGCTAGTGCGTGCGCGTGACCGATCGGGCATCCTGGAAGACGTGGCCGACGATCTGCGGGTGAACGGCTGGCTGGTGATCCCGGCCAGTGAGCTGCGCGAGCGCTTCTCACGGTCATCCGGGCCGGGCGGGCAGTCGGTCAACACCGCCGACAGCCGGGTAGAGCTGTCCTTCGACGTCGCGCACTCATCAGTGCTCCCGGAGCACGCCCGGGCCCGCGTGCTGGAGAGGCTGGGCAGCCGGATGTCCGACGGAGTGCTGACCGTCGTCGCGTCGGAGCAGCGAAGCCAGCTGCTGAACCGGAGGGCGGCGCGCGGCCGGCTGGCGGCGCTGCTCCGGGAGGCGATCGCGCCGCCGCCGCGCTCCCGGGTCCCGACCCGCCCGGGACGCGGGGCGAAGGAGCGGCGGATCGCCGAGAAGAAGCAGCGCGGCGCGATCAAGCGAGGCCGCCGCCTCGACATCAGGGACACCGACTAAGGGTCAGACGGGCCGTGCTGTCCCGGGTTCGATGGCTTGCGCGACGGCCCGCAGGGCCTCGCTGACCACGCGGTAGTAGGCCCACTTGCCCCGTTGCTCGCGGGTGACCAGGCCGGCGTCCACCAGTTGCTTCATGTGGTGGGAGACGGTCGGCTGGGACAGCGCGACGGGTCCGGTGAGGTCGCACAGGCAGGCTTCACCGCCGTCGGCGGCGGCGATCAGCGAGAGCAGGCGGACCCGGGTCGGGTCGCTGAGGGCCTTGAAGACGTGTGCGAGCCGTTCGGCGGCGGCGCTGTCCAGCGCACCGCCGGTGACCGGCGAGCAGCAACTAGCCAGGTCGTCGGTGATCAGGGGCAGCGCTGTCGCGGGCACGTTCCCAGTCTGCCACTCATATTGACATCCGTCGATTCGTCGGGCACAGTTTTCGCATCGAAGTTCGTCTATGTGAGGAGAGTCCGATGGGTGACCTTCCCGTGGTCGTGATCGGTGCCGGGCCGCTGGGCCTGGCGGCGGCGGCGCATCTGCTGGAGCGCGGCCTGGACCCGCTGGTGCTGGAGGCCGGTGACGGTCCCGCATCCGCGGTCAGCGAGTGGGGCCACGTGCGGCTGTTCTCCGGGTGGACCGAGCTGGTGGACGCGGCCGCGGCCCGGCTGCTTGAGCCGTCCGGGTGGAAGCCGCCGGCGGAGGGTTTCCCGACTGGGGCGGAGTGGATCGCCTGCTACCTGCGCCCGCTGGCCGATGCTCTCGGTGACCATGTCCGCTACGCCGTGCGGGTGACTGGTGTATCGCGCCGCGGCCGGGACCGGCTGGTGGATGCCGGCCGGGACGGGCAGCCTTTCACCGTGCACGTCACCGACGCCGACGGGCGGGAGTCACGGCTGGATGCCCGCGCGGTCATCGACGCCTCCGGTACCTGGCGGCAGCCGAACCCGGCCGGTGCGGACGGCCTGCCCGCGGTGGGCGAGCGCGCCGCCGCGGATCTCCTCTCCTACCAGATACCGGATTTCGCCCGCCCGGAGGCGTTTGCCGGGCGGCACATCGTCGTGGTCGGCAGCGGCCACTCAGCGCTGACCGCGATCGGCGAGCTGGCCCGGATCGCCGGGGCTCATCCGGGGACCCGGGTGAGCTGGGCGGTGCGGCGCGGGGTCATCGGTAACACCTTCGGCGGCGGCGCCGCCGACCAGCTGCCCCAGCGCGGTGCCCTCGGGATCCGCGCGAAGAGCGCGGTCGATGCCGGGCTGGTGGACGTGGTGACCGGGTTCCGGGTCGAGCAGATCCAGCGCACAAGCGATGGCGTGGTCCTGGTTTCCGAAGACGGCCGTTCGCTGCCGGCCGCGGACCGGGTGGTGGTGCTGACCGGGTTCCGGCCCGACCTGTCGTTCCTGTCGGAGATGCGCCTGGAGCTGGACACCACCTTGCAGGCTCCCGTCCGGGTGGCCGCCGAGGTCGACCCGAACGTGCATTCCTGCGGCAGTGTCGCGGCCACCGGCGCCAAGGACCTGGCCCACCCGGAGCCGGACCTGTACCTGGTCGGCATGAAGTCCTACGGCCGCGCCCCGACCTTCCTGGCCATGACCGGCTATGAGCAGGTCCGCAGCGTTGCCGCCGAGCTCGCCGGTGACCACGAGGCGGCCGCCCGGGTGGAACTCGTACTGCCCGACACGGGTGTTTGCGGCGGCGCGGGCCTGTTCGATGACCCGAACGGGGCCAGCAGCGGCGGATGCTGCGCCCCGGCGCCGTCGGTCCTGCAGATTGGCCGCTCCCCGGTCAGCGCCTGAGGGTGGGCACGCCCTCCGGGGACATCCTGCGCCCCGGCGGCCGGCGGCGGCGTGCGCTGGCCGCCCTGTGCGCCACCGAGATCGTCAGTTACGGGGTGCTGTACTACGCGTTCCCGGTGCTGGCCGGGGACATCACCGCCAGCACCGGCTGGCCCAGGACCGCGGTCACCGCGGCGTTCTCCGCCGGGAACCTGACCGGGGCGGTGGCCGGGATACTGGCCGGGCGGCTGATCGACCGGCACGGGCCGCGGCCGGTGATGACGGCCGGGTCGGTGCTGGCGACGGTGGCGGTCGCCGGCATCGCCATGGCCCCGGGGTACGGCTGGTTCGTGGCGGCGTGGCTGGCAGCCGGGGTCGCGATGGCCGGGGTGTTCTATCCGCCCGCCTTCGCCGCCCTCACCGGCTGGTATGGCCCCGGCCGGGTCCGCGCGCTGACCACTCTCACCCTGGCCGCCGGGTTCGCCAGCACGATCTTCGCGCCGCTGACGGCCACCCTGGCCGGGCACCTGAGCTGGCGCGGCGTCTACCTCGTCCTGGCGGTGGTCCTGGCCGCCGTGACCGTCCCCGCCCACGCACTGGCGCTGCGGCTGCCGTGGCACAGCCAGCACCGGGATCAGGTCCCCGCCGGGGCCAGGGCGCGGCACGTCCTGGCCAGCCGCACTTTCCTGATCCTGGCCACGTCGATGACCCTCAGCGCCTTCGCGCTCTACGCGGTGGTGGTCAACCTGGTCCCGCTGCTGACCGGCCGCGGCCTCTCAGTGTCCACGGCGGCGTGGGCGCTGGGGCTGGGCGGCGCCGGCCAGGTCGCCGGGCGGCTGTGCTACCGGTCGCTGGCGGCGCATGCCGGCGTGCGCGGCCGGGCGCTGGCCGTCATGGCGTCCGGCGCGGCCGCCATTGCGCTGCTGGCGGTACTGCCGGGCCCCGCAGCCCTGCTCATCGCCGTGGCGGTGCTGGTCGGAGCGGTGCGCGGCCTGTTCACGCTGCTGCAGGCGACGGCGGTCAGCGATCATTGGGGACCGGCCGGGTACGCGTCCCTGAACGGGATGTTCAGCGCGCCAATGACCGCCGCAACGGCGATCGCCCCCACCATCGGCGCCGCCCTGGCCGCCGCAGCCGGCGGTTACCGCGCGCTATTCATCATCCTGGCCGGGACCAGCGCGCTCAGCGCCGCGCTCGTCCTCGCCGTCCCGCCTCCGGCGCCAGCGCTGGTTAGCCGGTAGGTGGGCTTCGGGATGCGAGCGGTTATCCGGGATGGGCCTGGCGGATCCAGGCCTGGGCGCCGGTCTGGATCGCGTCCCATGGGCTGCCTAGCGGCGGGGTGTAGGACAGGTCCAGGTCGCTGAGGCCATCGACGGTCATGTCGTGGAAGATCGCGGTGGCGGCGACGTCGATCCGCTTGGCGATCTCGGCGTGCCGGTGCCCGAACAGCTGCACCCCGAGCAGCCGGCCGGTGTGCCGGTCGCCGGTAAAGCGCATCTGGATGCGGTGGCTGCCGGGGTAGTAGGCCTTGTGGTCATCGGCTTCGGAGCCGATCGTGACCGGGTCGAACCCGGCCGCGCCGGCCTCGTGGTCACGTAGCCCGGTCCGGGCCGCGGCCTGATCGAAGACCTTCACCACCTGGGTGCCCAGGCTGCCGGCGAATTCCCGGTGCCCGCCGCAGGCGTTTTCCCCGGCGACCCGGCCCTGCTTGTGCGCGGTGGTGCCCAGCGGCAGGTACGTCTCGCCGAGCAGCCGGTGGTGGGTCGTCACGCAGTCCCCAGCCGCGTAGATGTCCGGCAGCCCGGTCCGCATCATCCGGTCCACGGCGATCGCCCCCCGGGCGCCCAGGCTGGCCCCGGCGCTGGCGGCGAGGCCGGCGTCGGGCCGGACACCGACCACCACCAGGACCAGGTCGGCCAGCCGGGTCACCGGCTCACCGTCGCCGGTGACCGCCTCGACCACGAGCCGCCCGTGCTCCCCGGCCCGGCCCTGGCTGATCGCCCGGACGGCCGTGCCGGTCAGAACCTCCACCCCGCGGGCGGCCAGCTCCGCGTGCACGAGGGCACCCAGGTCCGGGTCCACCGTCGGCAGGACCTCGGGCAGCTGCTCCATCTGGGTGACCGCCAGTCCCCGCGTGGTCAGCGCGTCGGCCATCTCCAGGCCGATGTAACCGGCGCCCACGATCACCGCGCTGGCCGGCGCGGCGCCGGTCAGGGTCTGCATCAGCGCGAACGTGTCGCCCATCGAGTGCAGCAGATGCACTCCATCGGGGGCGCCCAGTGCGCCGGGCCGGCGAGGCCGGCGATGGACGGCCGGACCGGGACGGCACCGGTGCCGATGACCAGCTGGTCATAGGCCAGCAGTTCCTCGGCCCCGCCCGGGCCGGTGACCAGAAGCTTGCGGCCGGGCACGTCGATGCGGCGGGCGGTGGTGTCCAGCCGCAGCATCATGCCCGCCGCCTCCAGGTCAGCGACCGTCCGGTGGGCCAGGTTCTGCCAGCGGGCGACCTCCCCGGAGACGTAGTAGGGGATGCCGCAGATCGAGAAGTTCGGGTAGGCGTCGGCCGCCACTACCGTCACCTCCGCCGCCGGGTCCACCTCGCGGGCCCGCAAGGCGGCACTGATACCGGCGTCACTGCCACCGACCGCGACCATATGCATAAGGTCTCCCTCGCAGTTCTAACGTCGGTCCCGCGCGCCGGGCGGCCCGGCCCGCCAGGCGCGGACCGGACGGGCAGCCCCGGCCGGGCATCCGCCGGGGCCGCGCCGTCCGCGGTCGCGCGGGCCACTCCCTTGGCGTCGTGCGGGACGACGACGTCGGCGGCCTCCGCCGGGGTGACCCCGGGATAGAGCGCCTTGATGATGACCACCCCGGCGATGCCGCCCGCCACCTGGGCGACGATGAAGGCCGGGACCGAGGACGGGGCGATCCCGGCGAAGCTGTTCGAGAACATCCGGCCGATGGTGATCGCCGGGTTGGCGAAGCTGGTCGAGGAGGTGAAGAAGTACGCCGCGCCGATGTAGGCGCCTACCGCCGCCGGGGCACTACGGGCCCGGCCGGTCCGGGCCAGCGCGAAGATCACCAGGATCAGCCCGGCCGTCGCGATGACCTCCGAGAGGAAATGCGCCCCCGACGCCCGATGCTTCACCGAAATCGACACCGCCGCCCGGGAGAACATCAGGTTCGCGGCCATCGCCCCGGCCACGCAGCCGGCCACCTGCGCGGGCACGTAGGCGGCCGCGTCCCGCCATCGCAGCCCGCCGAACGCCGCGTCGGCGAACGACACCACCGGGTTGAAATGGCCGCCCGACACCGGGCCGAACATCACGATGATCGCGAACAGCCCCGCGGCGGTCGCCGCCGCGTTCTCCAGCAGCTCCAGCCCGGTATCACCCGGCGACAGCCGCTGCGCAGCGATTCCCGAGCCGATCACCAGCGCAGCCAGGAACCCGCTGCCGAGGAACTCGGCCGCCAGCCGGCGCCACAGCGCGGCAGATTCCGGTACCGGTGTCCTGGTCACAGCGCCCATCTTGACGGATGCAACTAGCTCAGTCAAGATTGAGGCAATGAGCACTGAGCAAATGAGTGACGTGGCCAGACGGGCAGCCGTGCATGCGGCGCTAGCCGACCCGGCCCGGCTGCAGATCGTCGACACGCTCGCCGCCGGCGACGCCTCCCCGTCGGAGCTGGCGGCCATGCTGGCGATGCCCTCCAACCTGCTCGCCCACCATCTGCACGTGCTCGAGCAGGCCGGGCTCATCACGCGGCACCGTTCGGAAGGTGACCACCGCCGTAATTACCTGCGGCTCATACCGGATGCGCTCGATTCGCTCGGCCTCCCGCCAGCACGCACGGCGCGGCGGGTGCTGTTCGTGTGCACCGCCAACTCGGCACGCTCCCATCTGGCGGCGGCGCTGTGGCGCCGGGCCAGCGATGTCCCCGCGGCCTCGGCCGGAACCCGTCCGGCGGCGATGATCGCGGCGGGCGCGATCGCCGCCGCCGGACGCCACCATCTGCCGCTGCGCCGCCTGCGGCCGCGTCACATCAACGAGGTGCAGGAGGACGGCGACCTCGTCGTCACGGTGTGCGACCTGGCCCACGAAGAACTGGGTCATCGGCCTGGCCGTGCACTGGTCTGTCCCCGATCCGGTCCCGGCCGGGGACCCGGCCAGCTTCGACGCGGTGCTGGCTGAGCTAAGCCACCGGATCGAGCGCCTGGCCCCCCACCTGGTGGCTGCCCCTTGACCGGTCCCTGCGCGACCGTCACCCCGGTACGTCGCCCGATCTCCGCGTCCGACAGCCCCCGGGCGATCAGCGCCAGCACCTCCCGTTCCCGGCCGGTCAGCTGGTCCAGGCGCGGGTCGTCGCGCTGGTCAGTCGTCGGCCGGGGGAGGCGGCCGCCGGTCTATGCCGTCCAGCCGCTCACCGTTGCCGTCAAGCCTCGCGTTGGCCTCCTGCAACAGCCCGGTGTGCCGGTCCGGAGAGCGAAAACGCCGGTAGATCTTACGGGCGGCTGCCTCCGCCCTGCTGACCCAAACGGCGCCACCTGCCACCATGTATGAATCGTTAGATAGCCTGAACTTGTAGGTGTCCTGGCCCGCGCCCAGGTCGAGTTGGCTGATGCCACGCTCCTCGGCGGCCTTCGCCAGGGGAAGCCACAGCATCAGGCCGGGTGCGAAGCGGTTCAATGCCGGATCGTAAGACATAAACCAGCCGACGAGGGAACGTGGTCCGAGCAGACCGAGGTGAACCGCGGCTGGCTGCGCTCCAGCGAACAGCACGCTGACGATTCCGCGGCAGTCATTGCCATCCGATGTGGCCAGCTCTTCGACGATGCTGCGGGCCGTCGGATCACTAAACAGCTGAAATGTTCCGTGGTACTTACGAGACTTCCATTCGATCAGCCGGTCGATCTGGGCTGGCTGGGTGCTATTCCACTCCAGCGAGACAGTGCCAAGCTGCAGTTCCAGTGCGCGGCGAGCCTTCCTGCGCGCGCTAATGTGGGACAGATCACCCTTGGTGAGGTCAATTACCGGGCACGGAACCGTCGTTCCCTCATAGTGAAACGGTGCGAGGGCACGCTGGTCGACGGGAACGCTGTCAAAGCGCCAGCCCCGCAGGCGCGCCTGCTTTACCACCCATCTCGCGTCTACCGACAAGCCAGAGCCAATGAAGCCCTGCAAATTATTCATCGGGTAGCCGATTGGCATCCCCACGCCATGAGCACCCAGCTCGAACGGCAAGAATGCCTCTATCTGGCCGTGATCCTCCACCACGGCTACCCGGGTATTGGCCCTGAACCGGTCAACTGCCTGGACATAGGTAAGCGACATAAACGGATTAAGTGCCCCCGGTGTCGAATGCTGGAAGCTCCACCACAACGCCGCCTCACCGGTTCCCAGGTCACCTGGCCGCACAACCGTCACGCGCATCCTGAACCTTTCCCTTTCGCCGATGCCTTCTGGTCTCGGCCCAGCCTCTGTGCTGGATCGCCATCCAGGTTGCGCCAGAGTGCCTTACATGTGACTCGCAGCCGCCGGCCGGGGTGTACACGAGCCGGGGTGACTTTGACCACGTCAGCGCACCTTCGGCGCAACCTCCCGTCGCCGCTCGGCTGCCGGCGCCAACGGAGGTCAGCTTCCGAGCCGCAGGGTCGCGCACTAAGCGCCTGGGAGGCCCGGGGCGTGTTCCATGCCCGGGGCCTCCGGCGGATCCTGACGAGTCCCATCCCAGGTGAAGTTGGGGGAGGCAGCCACGGCAGCAGCAGCAGGCCCGGACCTCACAGAGATCCAGGCCCCGCGCCGTACGGTTCAGTTCCTCCCGCTTGCGTACGCGACCGCCAGCTCGATTGAGAGCGCGCGTGCCACCGCCGGGTATCTCTTGAGCAGGATGTCGGCGAACTCGGCGACATCGTTAGTTGATACCGCGCGGCGTGCTTCCCTTTTGGAGGAGGCCCGATTCTTTAAGCTGCGAAACTACGAAGGTCTAATCTGCGATTGCTAGTGGCACCTTCAAGCAGCGTCCCGACCAGTGAAAGCAAATATAGCTTCCACAGGCGAACAAACTCCGTCTCATTAGCCGGCGGATCAGTGGCGAGTTCCTTGAATGCCGGTGTTCCACGAGGATTTTCTGCGGCGATGAATGTGATGTTCCTCTCGGCCAAATTAGCCGATTGCTGTTGTAGCAACGAGTAGATCGCGCTCTTCCCTGACCCTTTCGGGCCGTAAACTACGTCAGCAGCGCCAGAAAAAACCCTGCCGCCATTGGTCGGTTGAAACAAAGTACCGTTGAAGGTTTTCTGATTCTTGTTCGGCGACGCTGTCGCCAAATGTCACGTCTAGCAGCACGTCGCGTTTAGTGACCATAAGAGAATGCACCTGAGTTACATGGCCTGCCCAAACTGCCTGGCGCAGACTCGCGCAAGCCAAGTCGGGACTGCGGCAAGGCGGAACAATCTCGCATAACTAGCGCCAGGCGGCATCTAGCACTCGCGTCGACCGCGACTGCGCGGCCTCGCGCCAATCTGCGCCAGTTACGCGCCTTCAATCCACACCAAACAGCGCGCCATGCTGTGCGAACCTGCGCGGCACGACAGTGCTGCCGCAGCGCCCGCTCGAAGACAAAAGTCTTTATATGGCAAAGGTTTTACGCAAATAAGATTGCGAAAGAATCGAACAGCATATAGGTCAGGGTGACTGTCAGGTAAAGTGCAGGTTTTGCCTAGAATCTGTTTTGCCAGAGCGACAAGCTCAAACCTCGCCCATGTTGAAGTGTCCAAACTGGGCCGCTTTCGCCGCCTCTTCCAGCAGGACGCGATCCGCATCCCTCATGCGAATTGCGCAGCATGTAGGTTTTTGATCCGCTCAGGTTTTTTTGGTTTGCCGGCCATGCTGACATTGTAGCAACAAAGATTATTAAACGTCAACCTACCGACATATCTTTGTTGCTACAAACATGCTACAAACATTCCTGTACTTTTGCTCACGTACAGGGCCTCGCCGGCCGATGGACTTTGCGAACGGTCAAGGCAACAGAAGTCAGCGGCCGATATGCGAATCAGCTTCGCCAACGGCTCCTTGGCAGGTTCACAGTCAGACCGCCAGCCGTTACTACAAAGTGAATCCGAACCCATCCGCTCTTTCGTGTGAGTGTGGCTCACTCCGTCCTGTGCGGCGAGCCGTGCAAGCATATCCTTGGCGTCCGCCAGCTGCTTGAACGCCAGCTGAAAGGCGCGAGAAGAATCCGACGGCCGATGAAATCCCGGCCCGGCCTTCGCGTCCGACCTACAAGCAGGATATATGTGCTTTCGATGACGAATAGCCGCGTGCCACGGTGGTTCACCGAAGGGCTGGCCGTATACGAAGAGACCGCCGCGGGCGCCGGATTGGGGCGACCGGCTCGATCCGCGATCGATTTCGGCCATCAAGGAAAAGAAACTGCTCCCCAGTGCGGAGATCGATCGCGGCTTCATCCATCCTACTTATCCGTCGCAGGTGATCGTGTCGTATTTTCAGGCCGGCAAGATTTGCAATTCATCGACGAAAAATGGGGCTATGAAAGCTCCTCGCGATGATCCAGGATTTCAAGGATCTGAAGCCGACTCCGGAAGTGATCGAGAAAGAATTCCAGATGAAGCCGGAGGAGTTCGATCGTCAATTCCTGGCCTGGCTGGAAGCGCAAACCAAAAAAACCGTGTACGGCTTCGATCAATGGAAAAAGCAGATCCGTACCGTCGCCGATGACGCCAAGGCGAAAAAATGGGACGACGTGATCAAAGACGGGCACCGCCATCCGCGATCTCTATCCCGATTATGTGGAAGCGGGCAGCGTGTACGAATTTCTCGCGAAGCGTGGCTTGCCAAGGGAGACAAAGTGAAAGCGATGGCCGAACTGGAGCGGTACAGCAGCATCGGCGGACGCAATCCTACGACGCTCAAACAACTGGCAACGTTCCAGGCCGAACAGAGACAGAAGAAAGAAGCGGCCAACACTGGAGCGGCTGAATCTCATTTATCTCAAAGAGGACGAAGCTCATCAGAGGCTGGGCGCAGTTGTATCTCGACCTTGGGAATCCTACCGGTGCGATTCGCGAATTTCAGGCCGTGCTGGCAGGCTCGCCGCTCGATCGGCCGGCGCGCACTACCAGTTGGCGCGCGCGTTACACGCCGCGCACCGCGACGACGATGCGCGCGATGAAGTGATTCCTCCCTCGAAGCGGCCCCCGGCTTCAAGCCGGCTCAGAAACTTTTGCTTGAACTCACCGGGAAGGAATAAGATAAAGATCCTACATGTCCACCACCACCTCTTCACTTGACTCCACCGAACTGAAGGACCGAATCGCACGATTCCAAAAAGTGCGGGACGACATCGTCACCCAGGTTCGCCGGGTGATCGTCGGCCAGGAGGAAGTGCTCGAACAGGTGATGATCGCGCTGTTCGTCGGCGGCCACTGCCTGATTACCGGTCTGCCCGGAACGGCGAAGACGCTGCTGGTGCGCACGCTGGCGCAGACCCTGGGCCTGGAGTTCAAGCGCATTCAGTTCACGCCCGACCTGATGCCGTCCGATATCACCGGCACCGACATCATCGAAGAGGATCCCACCACCGGCCGCCGCACCTGGACGTTCGTGCCGGGCCCGATTTTCGCCAACGTGCTGCTGGCCGACGAAATCAACCGTACGCCGCCGAAGACGCAATCGGCGCTGCTCGAAGCGATGCAGGAGCGGTCCTGCACGGTGCGCGGCAATCACTACAAGATCTGGCCGCCGTTCTTCGTGCTGGCCACGCAGAATCCGATCGAACTCGAGGGCACCTATCCGCTGCCCGAAGCGCAGCTCGACCGCTTCATCTTCAATACGCTGCTCGATTATCTGTCGCGCCGAGCAGGAAATGAAGGTGCTGGATCTGACCACGACGACGCACGTGGCGCAGGCCGAGACCGGTGACCACCGCCGAAGAGATTCTGGACTTCCAGCAGTTGGTGCGCATGGTGCCCATCGCCGATTCCGTGGCGCGCTACGCCGTCGACCTGGTGCGGGCCACGCGCGCGACGACGCGAGCGCTCCCGGATTTCGTCAAGAAGTACGTGAACTTCGGCGCCAGCGTGCGCGCGGCGCAGTTCCTGGTGCTGGCGGCAAAGGCGCGCGCGCTGATGCAGCGACCGTATCACGTGACCTACGAAGATGTCAGCGCGCTATACAGCCCGATCCTGCGGCACCGCATGCTGCTGAATTTCCAGGCGGAATCGGACCGGTTGACGCAGGACGATATCCTGCAGAAGATTGCTCGGAGCGCAATGCCGGCGCCGAAGGAGTAGCCGCAGGACTCGTTCATGCTGCAGCGATTTCTCGATCCCGCGGTCTGGCCGGGATCTCGGGCCTCGACCTGGTGGCCAAGACGGTGGTGGACGGCTTTATCGCCGGGCTGCACCGCTCGCCCGATTTCGGATTCAGCCAGGAGTTTGCCGAATATCGCGCCTACACTCCGGGCGACGATTTGCGGCACGTGGATTGGAACGTTTCGCGCGCACCGAAAGGGTGTATCCTGAAGCGGTATCGCGGCGAGACCAATAGCCAGTTAATGATGCTGCTGGATGCCAGCGCTCCATGAGTTACGGCTCGCAAGCATCAATAAGCTGGACTATGCGCAGTTTCTGGCGGCGTCCTTGCTTATCTGGCGCAACTCCAGCGCGACGCGGCGGGCTGATCGTGTTCGACGACGACGTGCGGAATTATGTGCCTCCTCCACGCGCCAGGGTCAATTGCCGCGTCTGCTGCACGGCATCGAGAAGCGAAGCTGGGCACGCGTACGGATTTTGCGCAAGCCGTTTCCTGCATTTGCAGGATTTTCCTGCTCGCCGCGGCCTGGTGGTGGCGATTTCGGATTTCTGGGAGCAGCCGGAAAAAATTATCCGGACCATCGAGCCGCTGCGTTTTCGCGGCAACGAACTGGTGCTGTTTCACGTGCTCGATCCGCAGGAGATTCGGCCGAAGCTGCGGGATCCGGTATTGCTGGAGGATATGGAGACCGCGGACACGCTGGAAGTTCGCCGGATTACGCGGCGCACGAATACAGCACAAGATCGACGCGCACATCGGAAGAATAAAGACCCGCGCCAAGGCGCGCGGGGATGGATTATTTTCTGATCGACACCAGCCGTCCGCTGGACGCAGCGCTGCGGGAATATCTGGCGGTCCGCAAGCAGGTGAGAATGTAGATGGGATTTCTCGCGCCATGGTTTCTCGCGGGTGTGGCCGCCGTTGGGCTGCCGGTCTGGATCCACCTGCTGCAAGCGGCATAAGACCGACCCGCGCCGTTCCGCTCGCTGATGCTGTTCGAGCAGCGGGAGCAGAGTTCGGTGAAGCATCGCCGCCTGGAATATCTGCTGCTGTTCGCGTTGCGCGTGGCGATGCTCGTTCTGCTCGCGCTGCTGTTCGCCAATCCATTCATCCGGCGATCGAATCCTCCTGCGAACAACAAGCGGCTGATCATCGTCGCGGTGGACCATTCCTTCAGCATGCGTGCCGGCGATCGTCTGGCGCGGGCGAAGGATCAGGCGAACCGCATACTCTCGAATCTCAGGCCGGGCGACCAGGCGCAAGTGATCGCGCTCGGCGGCCAGGTGCAGGCGCTCACTCAGCTGATTTCCGATGTTCCGCAACTTCGGGCCGCCGTCAATGCCATCTCACCAGACGGACAGCCGCGGCATCCTTCGGGGAACTCGCGCGCTACTTGCGAACGCTTTCCGAGTCCACGCATATGCCGCTCGAAGTGCATCTGGCGAGCGATATGCAGAAGTCGGCGATGCCGCCAGGGTTCATGGACGATTCGCCTCGATCCCGAACACCACGCTGGTGTTCACCAGGTGGCAAGGCCGAACCGAACTGGACCGTAGAGAATGTGGTGGCGCCGCGCCGCATTTACGATCCCAAGAAAGTTCATCTTGCGGCGACGGTTGCGGGATTCGGCTCGCCTGCCGCCAAGCGCACGGTGTCGTTGGTTCTGAACGGCAAGGTTTTGCAGACCAAATCCGTCGATGTAGGCGAAAACGGGCGAGCGCAAGCGGAGTTTCTGGCGCTCGACGCGCCTTACGGATTCAGCCGTGGAGAAGTTCGCATCGATTCGGCGGATGTGTTGCCGGCCGACGACAGTTTCCCCTTCGCGGTGGAGCGTACCGACCCTCGCAAGGTCCTGTTCATTGACGATGGACGGCATCCCAACGCCGTTTTGTATTTCAAAGCGGCGCTCGATTCGACGGGCGATTCCGCGTTCCACTCGAAACCATGCACGCCGAGCAAGCGGCGAGCACATCACTCTCCCACTACTCATTTGTCGTGCTGAACAATGTCGGATCCATGCCGGGAGGCTTCGACGACGCGTTGCGAAGTTACGTAAGAGCGGGTGGATCGGCGCTGGTGGCGCTTGGACCCGCATCGGTCGCGTTGGCGAAGGTCCCGATTACGGGTGAGGCCATTGAGGCGACCACCTACGCCGACCGCCAGGGGGAACGCTTCTTTGCGGTATCCGATATCGACACGGGGCACCCGGTCCTGCGGAGTGTCGAGCGGTTCGGAGGCGTGAAGTTCTACCAGGCGGTCCGCGTGACGCCGGGGAAATCGGTGGTGCTGGCGCGATTGAACGATCAGACTCCACTGGTGCTCGAACAGCCGCTCGGAGAAGGCAAAGTGTTGATCTTGGCTTCCACCTTCGATAAGGAAATGAACGACTTGCCGATCCATGCCGCGTGGGTGCCGTTCGTGGTCAAGTCGGCGGAGTACCTGGGCGGCGGCGGCACGGAGCAAGAAGTGAATCTACCGGTGGATTCCTACGTCGAGTTGCGCTCCGCCAACAGTAAAGGCGCGGCGGCTGAAGTGCTCGATCCTGACGGGAAGAGGTTATTGTCGCTCGAAGAAGCCACATCCGCGACGAATTTTCAGGTTTCACGCGAAGGATTCTTCGAATTGAAGACCGCGGGAGGACGGCAGAGCTTGATTGCAGCACACGCCGACCGGCGCGAATCGGACCTGGCGGTGGTTTCGCCCGAAATGCTGGATCTTTGGAAGGCTACAGGAGCCAGTGACACATCGGCGACGGGCGCGTCTAACACAGGGAACCCGGAGCAGAAGCAGCCCTGGGGCCTCTGGCCGATTGTATTGTTATTATTGTTGTTAGTGGCAATCACCGAGTCCATTGTGGCGGACCGGTACTCTCCGCCCTCCTGTGGAAAAACAGGAGGGGGCAAAGAGGGAAGCGGCATGAACACGCGCGAGCAATTGAACCAGTATCTGCGTGGCCTTGAAACACGCCTGAGATGGATGGCTGTGTCCAAAGGAGTTGCCGTGGCCGCGGGTGTCGCGCTGGGCGCTACGGTGGCGCTGGTGCTGGTCACGAATGCGCTGGCGTTTTCAACCACCAGCTTGACGGTGGCACGCGTGGTGTTATTTCTCGCGCTGGCAATCTCTCTTGGATTACGCCTGGTGCTGCCGCTTCTGCGATTGAATGGCGCCGTACGGCGCGCCGGGCCGAAGCGACTTCCCGGAATTTGAGCGAGCGCCTGCTGACCTACGTGGAGCGGCACAATCCCGATAAGCCCGATCCGATGCTGGAACTGCTGGCCGCCGATACCGCCGCGTGGCGCAAAGAACCCAAGCGGAACGGGTGGCGCCGCCAAGTCATTTTCGCTTTCGCCACCTCAGCCGGAGCCGCGAGCGCCGTCCTGCTATGGCTGATTCTGGCGGGACCCGGATATTTCGGCTACGGCGCGTCACTGCTTTGGGCGGGATTCCCAAAGGCCGGCGTCGCTAGTTCTATGACATCAGGATCGAGCCCGGCAACAAGCTGGTGCGCCGCAGAGCCGACCAGATGGTCACGGCGCAGACTGAGCGGATTTCAGGCTCCTCAAGTGCGGTTGTATCGCGCAGGTACCACAGCACCTCCAAGTGGGAAGAAGCGACCATGCTGCCGCGCGCCAACGGCATCCGCCTACGAATTTCTGTTTGCCGGACTCGCCGAGCCGGTCGAATACTATGTCGAAGCTGCCGGAGTGCGCTCCAAAACCTTCAAGCTGGACGTGGTGGACCTGCCCGGCATCAAGAAAGTCCGCGTCGACCTATCACTTCCCGTCGTGGCTGGTCTTGAAGATACCGTGGAAGACCCGGCGGAGATCTGCGCGCCGTCGCCGGAACGGTTGCGCTGAACTGACATCGAGACCGATCGTCCGCTCAAGTCCGGAACCATCGAGATGGATGACGGCTCGCACATCACACTCGAAGCCACGTCCACGGCCACGTTGCTGACCGCAAAGTGCCCATCGAGAAGGACGGCATGTATCACTTTGCGGCTAACGAGCAGGGTCAAAGCGTTCGCCTGAGCGAGGATTATTTCATCGAAGCCCGCGCAGGACAACGCCCCCAACGTGAAAATCACGCGTCCCGGCGCGCGACGCGAAAGTCAGCCCCATCGAGGAAGTGAATGTCGAGTCGACAGCCGACGACGATTTCGCGCTGCGAAGGCATGGAACTGCATTATTCCGTGAACGGCGGCGCGGAAAAGATGGTTTCGCTGCTGCCGCAAAAGGGCGTGAAGACCGCCAGCGGCAAGACCACTGATTGCCCTCGAAGATTACAAACTGGAGCCGGGCGATGTCGTAGCCGTGTACGCCACGGCGCGCGACGCGAGAACACCACTCACGCACCGACATCATGTTCATTCGAGGCGCAGCCGTTTGAACGCAACTATACGCAATCGCAGCAAGGGCGGCGGCGGGGGCGGCGGCGGCGAGCAGGACGAGAACCGAGATTTCGCAGCGGCAGAAGGAAATCATCGCGGCCACCTGGAATGAAATCCGCGGCGGCGGCAAGGACAAGGTGAATTCGGCCGAGAACGCCCGCTTCCTGGCCGAAGTGCAGACGAAGCTGAAGGAACAGGCGACCTCGCTCGCCCAACGCGCCCGCAGCCGCGAGCTGGCGGGCGCCAATCAGGAATTTCAGCCTTCGCCGAAGGACATGGAAGAAGCGGCCGCGGCCAATGGACGCCTGCGTCGGACAAGCTCAAGGCCAAGACTGGAAGGACGCGCTCGAGCCGGAGCAGAAGGCGCTGCAGCACCTGCTGCGCGCGGAAGCCACGTTCCGCGATATCCAGGTCGCATTCGGAAGCAGGGCGGCGGCGGCGGGGGCGGCGGCAGCGCCGGCCGCGATCTGGCGAACCTGTTCGACCTCGAACTCGATACCGAAAAGAACCAGTACGAGACCGGCCAGCAGCGAGTCCTCTCTCGGAGCAGCGCCAAAAAGAGATCGACGAGGCTCTGCAAAAGCTGAAACAGCTGGCGCAGCGGCAGCAGGAGCTCGCGCAGCAGCAGAAGAACAACAGCAGACTTTCGAGCAGCGCTGGCAGCAGGAAATGCTGCGCCGCGAAGCCGAAGAGTTGAAGAAGCAGATGGAGCAGCTGCAGCAGCAAGGCTCCCAATCCCAGCAAGGCTCGCAAGGTCAACAGGGGCAGCAGAGCCAAAGTCATCCGGCCAACAAGGCCAGCAGGGTCAACAGGGACAGCAAGGACAAAGCGGCTCGCAACAATCCCAGGCGCT
>CAVQZM010000011.1:0-6432 GCA_963718475.1 uncultured Actinomycetes bacterium
GAGCTCGGTTCGGCCGAGAATCAGCAGTTCCACGACGCCGTCACCGCGGCCGCGCGCAGCCCGCTGCTCGCGGAGTTCATGGCCAGTATCGGGGCCGCCGTGGCGGAAAGCCGCAACGAGTCGCTCCGCCAGCCCGGCCGGCCACCGCAGTCGCTGCGCCAGCACGAGGACATCGCCGCGGCGATCCGGACCGGGGATCCGGCCGCGGCCGCGGCGGCCATGCACCGTCATATGGAGAACGTGGGACGGGTCAAGCTGCTGGACTGGCCGGCCGAGGACGCCGAACTGCCGCGTCCCCGGCCGCCCGGTCAGCTCGTGAACCGCTCCAGCAGGTGGCTGAACGCCCACGTGCTCTGCGTGACCCCGGAGCACGTGCCGGCGCCGATCGTCCCGGGGCAGCCGCCGTTGTCGCGCTGAATGGCCCAGATCGACATCAGGCCCAGGCCGTGGTGCTTGGCGAAGCCGAGGACCTGAGCGGTGTCCGAGAGGCTGGTGATCTCGGTCTTCCCCGGGTAGTCGTCGATGCCGGGCATGAGCGTGATCCCCTCCATCGCCCACAGCCGGGCCTGGCTGACGCGGGAGTACAGGCCGGCCAGCTGGGCGTGCACGTTCCGCGCCGCGCTGATCGCCTCGGCCGCCATGTTGAGCGGGGCGGGCTCGCTGGCCAGGTAGTAGTCGAAGGTCATGATGTTCACGACATCGATGCGGGTCCCGGTGGCCGCGGCATCCTGCAGCACGGCGAGCGCGTTGGCCTCCAGACCGGTCGGCTCCACCGGAATCGTGTACTGGACCTGCAGCGGCAGATGCCGGCGCGCCGCCCAGGCTTCGGTCATCTTGACCGCCTGGTTGCGGCGGCTGATCCCGGCCGTGTTGCTCAGGGAATTGGCTTCCACGTCCATGTCGAGCCGGGTCACGTGGTAGGTGGAGATCACTGACTCGTAGTCCGCGGCGATCTTGCTGACATCGGTGCAGGAATCGGCGATCTCGGTCCCGCCTTCGTCCGCGCTATAGCCGCCGAACGACGGGATGACGTCGCCGCCCATGCGCTGCAGGCCGGCGATCTGGGTGGCGAAGCTCGGGCCCGGGATCGGCTGCGTGCTGTCCCCGTTCCAGGTCAGGCCGCACGAGCCGGCGCTCGGCGCCGGGATGAAGGCCAGCGTGAGGTAGGGCGAGCCCGACTGTGCGGCCGTCGCGGGCAGGCTGCCCGTCAGCCACGTCTCGTAGTAGGGCGCATAGACCTGCCTGGGCCAGGGTGTGTCACCACGCCCTCGTTCGGTATATGCCGAACTTACGGTTTGCTGGGTACCGGCCATACGTGCGGGCCTGGCTGCCGGTGTGTGCCCGGGCCGCACCGGTGGCTATCTTCGCCATCGCCTGGGCGGTTCCGGCCGCGGTGACGGCGAGGAGGGCGGCTGACGTGAAAATCCATGCGGTGCGCGATCGGGACAACACCGGACCTCCTCGTGGTAATTATTAAGAAACTTTCCTTACATAAGCAGCTGGGGATGTCTCGGTCAAGGCCTGCGGCGGTAGCGATGCGAGGACGTCCGGACGAGGAGCCTGTTTCGGCGGACGGCGAGCAGCCGTGGGCCCCGGCGACGTGCCGCTGGGCCGGGCCGCGAAGATGGGAGCTATGGGAGATCTGATCGTGCTCCGGCACGGGGAAACGGAATGGAGCCGTTCGGGCCGACATACCGGCCGCACGGACGTCCCGCTCACCCCGCATGGAGAAGCTTCCGCCGCGGCCCTGGCGCCGGCGCTGGCCCGCCTGAACATCATCGCGGCGTTCACCAGCCCGGCCACCCGGGCCATCCGCACCGCGGAGCTCGCCGGGCTGTCCGACGCGAAGCCCGACCCGGACCTGTGGGAGTGGGATTACGGCGGCTACGAGGGCCGGACCACACCGGAGATCCAGGCCGAACGGCCCGGCTGGTACCTATGGCGCGACGGGGTGATCCCGGGAGACGCGGACCACCCGGGCGAGTCCATCGAGGCCGTCGGCCGGCGCGCCGACCGGGCGCTGGCGCGCGTCCGCCCGCTGCTGCGGGACGGGAACGTCGCGCTGGTCGCTCACGGGCACATCCTGCGGGTCCTCACGGCCCGCTGGCTGCAGCTGGATCCCTCCGGGGGGCGGCTGTTCCGCCTGGACACCGGCACGATCTCCACGCTCGGGACCGAGCACGATCAGCCGGTCATCTCGTCCTGGAACGTGCCGCCGGTGAGTTAGCGGGCTGGCGGGCCGGGCGGGCCGGGCTTCAGCCGCGGAGGACGAGGCGCTGCCGGCGGCAGCCGGTCAGGCATACGGCCAGGCCGAAGACGCCGAGGTCACGCAGGATCAGGTCGGAAAGTCCGCCGCTGACCGTCAGGGAGATGACGATCTCCAGCATCGCGATGGCGGCGACCGCCGCGGCGATGCGGGGCGCGACGCCGGCGACCAGCGCGACCGCGAGGACCAGCAGCACCCAGCCGTGCGCCAGGACCAGGACGATCGCCAGCGACGAACTGGGGGAGATGACGGGCACGTAGCCGGTCCACTCCCCCGGCCGGACCAGCTCGTGGTAGCCGAACCACGCCAGCACCAAGCTGAGCGCCACCCGCCCCACGGTGGGCGCCCACTCCTCCGCGAGGTCCCCGGCTCGGGTGGCGGCGTCGCGGACCGGGGAAGCGGGCGTCGTCCCGGTCGCAGTGACGTTCCGGGCTGCGGCATTCTGGCCAGCGTTCCGGGTGGCGGCGTTGCGGGTGGCGGCGTTGCGGGCGGCGGCGTTGCGGGCGGCGGCGTTCCGGCCGGACGGCCCGGACGGAACCCGGCCCTTCCGCTGGCTCACTGGATGATCCTTCCCTGCACATTGGTCACGACCAGGCCGTCGTCGCCCAGGTTGTAGTCGCTGTCGCCGGAGTCGTCGCCGAGGCTGCTCTCGACGACGTAGACCTTCGCGCCGTTGACGTAGGTGTGCGCGGCCTGCGCCGGCTGGCCGTTCGCCCCGGCCGTGACCGAGATGCCGTCCTTCAGCCGGCTCACCGAGATCTTCAGCCCGGTCTCGGCCTGCTGGGCCGCCGCGCTGGGCGTTCCGGGCCAGACCAGGAAGGCGTAGGACGCGTACGGTTCCGAGCTGAGCATCGCTCCCGCCGAGGCGGACGGCGAGGCTCCGCGGCTGCCGGTGGCCGACGGGGCAGGCGAAGGGCTGGCCGTGCCGGGGGCCGCGGAGGGCGCCGGCGATGCGGCCGAAGACGGGGCTGACGACGCGGACAGGCCGCCGGTGGCCGCGGCCAGACCGATATGCCGGGCCGACCATCCGTTGACGGCGAGGACGATCCCTACGATCCCGGCGACAGCGAGGACGAGAACGCTCCGAATGCCCACCGGACTCCTCCTGGGATCCACGGGGTCACACTAACGGAGATGGTCAGCGCGGTGGAATATCGCCGACGTCACGGTCTGGGGCGTACTGCGCTGGCGGCGTCAGCTGCCCGCGCCCTCCGTCGACCTCGGGCGGGTCTCGTCCCTGATCCAGGAGAAGTACGACTCCGAACCCTTGATGATCGGGGTCGCGACGATCTCAGGCTCGTCGTAGCTGTGCCGTTCGGTGAGGAAGGCGGCGAGCTCTTCGTAGCGGTCGGCGGGCAGCTTCAGCATGATCAGCCACTCTTCGGCCCGCTCGACACCGTCGTCCCACCAGTAGGTGGACGTCATCGGGCCCGCCACCTGCGCGCAGGCGGCCAGCCTCGACTCGACCGCGACGCGGGCGAGTTCCATTGCCTCCGTCCGCGAATCGGTCGTGGTCTGCACCTGGAGGAATTCCGCTTTAGAGCTGGTCATCGCGCCGCCCTCAGCCGCCATGGAACCTGATGCTACGCCGAGCGTGGCTAAACTTCCTGGGCGGCGTGACCTGCGCCGACATTCCGCCGCCACCGGGGAGCGCCCGTGAAGCTCGTCCATTCCGGAAAGGTCCGTGACCTCTACGCCGACGGCGACGACATCATCCTGGTCGCCTCGGACCGGGTAAGCGTCTACGACGTCGTGCTGCCCACCCCGATACCGGACAAGGGCAAGATCTTGACCCAGCTGTCCCTGTGGTGGTTCGACCAGCTGGCGGACGTGGTGCCGAACCATGTCATCTCCGCCTTTGACGTGCCGCCCGAGTGGGCCGGCCGCGCGATCAGGGCCCGGCGCCTGGAGATGCTCCCGGTGGAATGCATCGCGCGGGGCTACCTCTCCGGCCTGGGCCTCGCGTCCTACCGTGAGTCGGGGACAATCTCGGGCGTTCGGCTGCCGGAAGGACTGACCGAGGGCTCGAAGCTCCCCGAGCCGGTGTACACGCCCACCACGAAGGCGGCGGCCGGGCACGACGAGCCGCTGACCTACGCGGAGACGGCCAGCCTGGTGGGCGAGGAGACGGCCGCCGAGCTGCGGCGGATCACGCTCGAGGTCTACCGGCGCGGCGCCCGCCTGGCCGCCGAGCGCGGCGTCATCATCGCCGACACGAAGCTCGAGTTCGGCCGGGATGGGGACGGGTCCATCGTCCTGGCGGACGAGGTGCTGACCCCCGACTCTTCGCGGTTCTGGCCCGCGTCGCAGTGGCGGCCGGGGCAGCCGCAGCATTCGCTGGATAAGCAGTTCCTCCGCGACTGGTCGGCCACATTGGAGTGGGACCGCACGCCGCCCGGTCCCGCGGTTCCCGACGACATTGTCGAGGCGACCCGGGCCCGTTACGCCGACGTTTACGAGCGGCTCACCGGCAATCCGTGGAAAAGCGCCTAAATAGGGGCGCACAGGTCCGCGCCGAGACGAATCCGCAGTTCAGGATCCGATAACGCGGGGCTGGTCAATGGCCCACAGCCATGTGCCGTCCGGTTGCTTGCGCGCTACCTCCGCCGTCGCCTGGCCGCCGGGCAGGCGGGTCGAGGTCAGCGCGATGTCGCCGTTGACCAGCGCCGGCTGCTGCCCCTCGGAGACGAACGTTGGCCGTTTGGCCAGCAGATCCTCGTAAACCTTCCGGATCGCCTGGCTCCCGGTTGCAATCTTCCCCGGCGAGCCCGCCAGCACGGCCCCGGGCTCGTACAGCGCCACCAGACCGTCCACATCACCCGCGTTGGCTCGCTCGATGAACATCCGGCCCAGTTTTTCCGGCGCGGACGCCTTCTCCCGTGCGTGCTGGGCATCGGCCAGCCCAGCGTCCCACGTTGCCATCTCAGCACCTCCGAATTCGGCAGTTCTTGACCGCTGGCCGGATCGTCTCACCGGGGTCTGACATTCCGGCATCCGAGAGCTAGCCGGTGACCTCCCAGATCGGACTTCTATCGCATATATGCTCGAATGTCGTTGCGACTGTCGGTGCAATGCGATAGTGTTTTCTATATGAGATAGGGGTCAGCCAGGGAGGTGAGTGCGGTGTCAGTTAGCGGTCCATTTGACGACGTTCCATCTGGCGATGACGGTGACTTCGTCCCGCCTCCCTCCCCAGGGTGGGACGAAGAGCCCGCGCCGGGCATGTGGCTGACCGCTTCGGCATGGTTGCCCACTGAGCTGCTCGCTGCCCTGAGCGGGGCATGCGGTCCCGGTGAGGGTGGGGCTATGGCGGTCGGCTTCGGTCAGGGCGGCCCGCTGGATCAGCTGCCGCCCGGCCCGGCGCTAGCCGCGTTCCTGGCTGAGGCCTCCGACGGTGACGCCGAGACGGCGCCGGCCCCACGAGGGCATCCGCCGCCGGGTCTGCAGTCCGACCGTTCGCCGGGCTGGCCCTCTGCGATGACAGCACGCTGATTGGATTTAATCCGCGGCTGGCGCAAACAGGCCTCGCTGGCCGCCGCCGCCGAGCACGCCGCAGCCGCCGAACTGGCCGCCCGCCGCCAGGCGGAGGCCAAAACGGCCGGGGAATGGGACAGCACTGCGCTCGATGCCGCTGATGATGAGATCGCCGCCGCGCTGACCCTGACCGCCCGGGCCGCCAGCGACCTGATCGACCGGGCCGCCGCGCTGCGGGAACTGCCCGCCACCTTCACTGCGCTGGCCGACGGCCGGATCGACATGCCCAAGGCTCTCGTCCTGATCACCGGCCTGGCCGGGCAGGACCCCGCCCTGGCCCGCCAGATCGAAGCCCAGGTGATCGGCCGTGCCCCGGCCCAGACCACCGGCCAGCTGCGCGCCGCGCTGCACCGCGCCCTGCTCGCCGCCGACCCCCACGCCGCGGAAAAACGCCGCGAGGACGAGGAGCAGCGGGCCCGGATTGAACGCGGCCCCGAACCCGGCGGCCTCACCGCCACCCTGACCGGCCGCAACCTCCCGGTTACCGCCACCGTCGCCGCCTGGAACCGGATCACCGCACTGGCCCGCCAGCTCAAAACCTCTGGCGCCCCCGGCACGCTGGACCAGCTCCGCGTGCAGGTCTACCTTGCCCTCCTGGCCGGCCAGCCACCACCCGGCCCGGAAACCAATGG
>CAVQZM010000012.1:0-134032 GCA_963718475.1 uncultured Actinomycetes bacterium
GACCGGAATTCCCCTTCGACCGCCCACTCCCATGGGCCTCGCGTGGATCCCCGTAGCTGAGGATCGAAGCCTGGGTGTTACGCACCAGTCGATCATCCAGGTACAGATCGCCGAGCGCCCCGAGCATCATGAACGCCTGGCGGGTTCGGGATGCCCAGGTTCGGGATCAATGTCCACCTCTGTTCGCACCTGGTTCATCTTTCCGCGGCGTGCCCTGGGTAGCACTGGATGGACATAGCCCGACGCCCGCCCGGAAGGATTCAGGAGATCATCTGATGAGCAACGATCCATTCCTGCGCGATCAGGAACGGGAACCCACCTCGTCGGCAGATATCACCCGCCGGCAGCTACTCGGGGGGCTGGCCGAGCAGGCGGTGGCGTGCTCATGGCCGGCGGCATCGGCCCGAGCGCGATGGCCTCGGCGCATCCGGCGTGCGCGGTCAGCAGCGCGATCGCGCCCGGCGCCTCGTACACCTCGCGGCTCTTGATCCGACCAGCCGGTCCTCGACCATGTCGAGCCGGCCGACGCCCTGGGTGCCCGCGCGCTCGTTCAGCTCGGTGATGATCTCCAGCGGGGTCCGCGGCGTGCCGTCGATCGCCGTCGGGACGCCGTTGGTGAAGCTCAGCACGACGTCGTCGGGCTCACGCGGCAGCGTCGGGTCGGACGTGTAGGTGTAGACGTCCTCCCACGGCGCGTTCCAGATGTCCTCCAGGTGCCCGGTCTCCACGGCCCGGCCCCAGAGGTTCTGGTCGATCGAGTACGGCGAGCGCGCGGTCACGTCGATCGGCAGGCCCTTGTCGGCCGCGAACGCGATGGCCTTGTCCCGGGTCATCCCCGAGTCACGGACCGGGGCCAGGACCTGGATGTCCGGTGCGAGGGCGGCGATCCCCGCCTCGAAGCGCACCTGGTCGTTGCCCTTGCCGGTGCAACCGTGCGACACCATCCGGGCCCCGTGCTCACGGGCCACCCGGACCAGGTGCTCGACGATCAGCGGCCGGGACAGCGCCGAGACCAGCGGGTAACGGTCCATGTAAAGGGCGTTCGCGGTCAGCGCCGGCACGCAGTAGCCGGCCGCGAATTCGGCCCGCGCGTCCACCACCTCGGCGTCGGCCGCCCCGCAGGCGATCGCGCGTTTGCGGATGTCGTCGAGGTCCTCGCCGCCCTGCCCAACGTCGATCGCGACGGCGACCACGTCCGCCCCGGTCTGCTCGGCGATCCAGCCGATCGCCACCGAGGTGTCCAGGCCCCCCGAATACGCAAGGACCACACGATCTTTCTCTGCGCTCATTTCCCCATCCTTTAGATGCGTTCGTACGTCATGGCTTGTTGTGAGTCCCGCCGCGGTGACCGCGGCGGTCATCGTCGGCGCTCGGCGAGCGCGAGAAGCTCGGCCGCGAGGTCGGCGCCGCAGGCCGGGTCGCGTGCGATCACGAGCACCGTGTCGTCACCGGCCACGGTGCCGAGGATGGACGGCCAGGCCGCGTGATCGATCACCGAGGCGAGGAACTGCGCCGCGCCGGCCGGTGTCCTGAGCACCACCATGTTGGCGCTCGCCTCCGCCGAGATGAGCAGCTCCGAGGCCACCCGCCCGAGGCGCGGCCCGCCCGGCCCGCCCGCGCCGCCCGGTCCGCCGGACCCGCCCGCGGCCGGCCCGGGCGCCGCGCCCCCGGACATGCCCGGCCTTGATCCGGGCCCGCCCGGCTCCTCTGGCAGCGCGTACACCAGCGAACCGTCGGCCGCCCGCACCCGGACGGCACCGAGTTCCTCCAGGTCGCGCGAGAGCGTCGCCTGGGTGACCGGCATGCCCCGCTCGTTCAGCAGCCGGGCGAGTTCCTCTTGCGAGCGGACCTGGCGGCCGGCCAGCGTGGCCGCCACCCACGCCTGCCGCGATGCCTTGGTGCTCGGCCTGGTCACGGTCATCATGCCTGCCCCAGCAGCCACGTGAGCAGCGCCTTCTGCGCGTGGAGCCGGTTTTCGGCCTGGTCCCAGACGACGCTGGCCGGGCCGTCGATGACCTCCGCGCTGATTTCCTCACCGCGGTGGGCGGGCAGGCAGTGCAGCACCAGGCCGTCACCCCGGCCCAGGTCCAGCTTCTTTTTATCGATCCCGAACGGGCGCAGGATGGCGGTCCGCTCGTCTCGTTCAGCCTTCCTGGCCCATGGACGCCCAGACGTCGGTGGCCAGCACGTCCGCGCCGGCGCACGCCTCGGCGGGGTCGGCGTACCAGCGGACGCTGCCCCGGGTGAGGCTGGCGATCTCGGCCGCCGACGCCATGACCGCGGGGTCCGGCCGGTACTCCTCCGGGGACGCGATCCGCACGTGCAGGCCGGCCGTGGCCCCGCCCAGCAGGTAGGAATGCGCCATGTTGCTCGACCCGTCACCGAGGAACGCCAGCGTGAGCCCGGCCAGGGTGCCCCGGGCGGCCCGGATCGTCTGGAGGTCGGCGAGGATCTGGCACGGGTGGAACGCGTCGGTGAGCGCGTTGATCACCGGCACGTCGCTGGCCGATGCCATCGCCGCCACCCGGTTCTGGCCGAACGTGCGCCAGACGATCGCGGCGACCTGCCTGCTGAGCACCCGCGCGACATCCTCGATCGTCTCGCCGCGGCCGATGTGGGTGTCCTTCGTGTCGATGATCAGCGGCTGGCCGCCCAGCTCGGCGATGCCGGTGTTGAAGGAGACCCGGGTCCGCAGCGACGGCTTGTCGAACAGCACCGCGACCGACCGGGGGCCCTCCAGCGGCAGGCGGGCGAACCGGTCCGCCTTCAGCGCGTCGGCGAGGTCGAGCACCTCGGCCTGCTCGGCCGGGGTCAGGTCGTCGTCCCGGAGGAAATGCCGCGGGCCGGATCCGTTCGGGCTGGTGCTGCCCGCCATCACGCCTCCCCCGCGGCGTCGTCCAGAATGCCCGGCAGCGCGGCGGTGAACGACGCGGCCTGCGCCGGGTCGATGATCAGCGGTGGCGCGAGCCGGACCGCGTCCGGCTGCACCGCGTTGACCAGGAAGCCCGCGCGCCGGGCCGCGGCCTCGACGCCGGCCGCCGACGGCTGGGTCAGGACCGCGGCCAGCCACAGGCCCCGCCCGCGCACCCCGCCGAGCAGCGGGTGGCTGACCGCCTCGATCCCGGCGGCCAGCTGGCCGCCGATGGTGAGCGCGGACTGGAGCAGCCCGTCGGACTCGATCGTGGCCAGCACGGCGAGCGCGGCCGCGCAGGCCACCGGATTCCCGCCGAACGTCGAGCCGTGATCGCCCTTGCCCAGCGCGGAGCCGCATTCGCCGAACCCGACGCACGCCCCGATCGGCAGCCCGCCGCCGAGCCCCTTCGCGAGGGTGAGAACGTCCGGGGTCACGCCGTCGGCCTGATGGGCGAACCAGTGCCCGGTGCGCCCGATGCCGCTCTGGATCTCGTCGACCACCAGCAGCGCGCCGGCCTCGTCGCAGGCCTCCCGGGCGGCGCGCAGGTAGCCGTCCGGCGGCGGGACGACACCGCCCTCGCCCAGGCACGGCTCGATGAACAGGGCCGCGCAGCCGGGGCCGATCGCCGTGCGCAGCGCCTCCGCGTCGCCGTAGGGCACGAACCGGACATCCACCCCGAACGGCCCGAACGGCTCGCGGATCGACGCCTTGCCGGTCAGGGAGAGCGCGCCCATCGTGCGGCCGTGGAAGCCGTTCTCGGCGGCCACGATTACCGGGCGCTGCGGGCCCTGGCGCCGGCGGACCAGCTTGAGCGCCGCCTCGTTGGCCTCGGTGCCGGAGTTGGCGAAGAACACCCGCGCCTCGGCGGGCCCGCCATGTGTGCCGAGCAAGGCCAGCAATCGTTCGGCCAAAATGATTTCGGGCTCGTGCATGAACAGGTTGGACGTGTGCGCGATCGCGTTGACCTGCCGGGTGACCGCCTCGGTCAGCGCCGGATGCGCATGCCCGAGCGAGCTGACCGCGATCCCGGCGAACAGGTCGAGGTACTCACGCCCGTCGGCGTCCCACACCCGGCACCCCTCGCCGCGGACGAGGGCCACGGCCGGGGTCCCGTAGTTCGGCATGAGGGCCGCCTCATACCGCTTCTGCAGCACTTCCGTCGCGCTCACATCTCACCGTCCTTGGTGGAGGGGCCGTCGGGGACGACCATGGTGCCGATTCCGGAGTTGGTGAAGATCTCCAGGAGGACCGCGTGATGCTGGCGGCCGTCCAGGACGTGGGCCTCGGCGACGCCGCCGCGCACGGCGGCCAGGCACGCCTCCATCTTGGGGATCATCCCGGTGCTCAGGCCGGGCAGCATCGCCGCCAGCTCAAGCGCGGTGACCTGGCGGATGACATCGCCGGTCGGCGGCCACGTCTGGTAGAGGCCGGGCACGTCGGTGAGGATCATCAGCTTGACCGCGCCCAGCGCGACGGCGAGCGCGGCGGCGGCGGTGTCGGCGTTGACGTTGTAGACCTCGCCGTTCTGGCCGCGCGCGACACTGGACACGATCGGGATGCGACGGTCCTCGATCAGGGCGCGGATCGCCCCGGGATCGGTGGCGTCGATCTCGCCGACCAGCCCGATGTCGACGGGCTCGCCGTCGACGACGGCCTCCTTGCGGCTGGCCGTGAACAGGTTCGCGTCCTCACCGGACAGGCCGACCGCGAGCGGGCCGTTCCGGTTGATCAGGCCGACGATGTCCTTGTTCACCTTGCCGGTCAGCACCATGCGGACGACGTCCATCATCTCCGGGGTGGTGACCCGCAGCCCGGCCGTGAACGTGGTCTCCAGGCCGAGCCGGTCGAGGTGCTCGGTGATCTGCGGGCCCCCGCCGTGCACCACCACCGGGCGCAGCCCGGCGTAGCGGAGGAACACGAGGTCCTGGGCGAAGGCGAGGCGGAGCGCGTCGTCGGTCATCGCGTTGCCGCCGTACTTGATCACCACGGTCTGACCGTGGAACCTGACCAGCCACGGCAGCGCCTCGATGAGCGTCGCCGCCTTCGCCGCCGCGTCGTTGCCCGCCACGGCGGCGGCGACCTGATCCCCGGCGGCCGTCATGTCGAGTAGGCCGAGTTCTCGTGGACGTATTCGGTGGTCAGGTCGGTGGTCAGAATCGTCGCCGTGTGCGGGCCGGCCGACAGGTCGATGGTGATCGTCACGTCGCGGTGGGACATGTCGACCTTGGATCGCTCGTCGCCCGCGCAGCCGTTGCGGCACACCCAGATCCCGTTGATCGCGACGTTCAGCCGGTCGGGCTCGAACTTGGCCGCGGTGGTCCCGACCGCGGCGACCACCCTCCCCCAGTTCGGGTCCTCCCCCGCGATGGCGCACTTCAGCAGGTTGCTGCGGGCTACAGCCCGGCCGACCGCCACGGCGTCGTCGTCGCCGGCCGCGCCGACCACTTCGACGGCGATCATCTTGCCCGCCCCCTCGGCGTCCAGCTGGAGCTGGCGCGCGAGGTCGGTGCAGACCTCGGTGAGCAGGCTGGTGAACGCCGCGACGTCCGGCTGGGTGCTGGACGCGCCGCTGGCCAGCAGCAGGACGGTGTCGTTGGTGGACATGCAGCCGTCGGTGTCGAGCCGGTCGAAGGAGACCCGGACCGCGGAGCGCAGCGCGGCGTCCAGGTCGGACGCGGGAAGTTCGGCGTCGGTGGTGACCACGCACAGCATCGTGGCCATGGCGGGCGCGAGCATTCCGGCCCCCTTGGCCATGCCGCCGATCGCATAACCGTCCCCGTGCCCGTCGTCGGTGCCCTCCCGCCGGAACGAGATCTTCACGACCTTGTCCGTGGTCCGGATGGCGTCCGCCGCGGCGAGACCGCCGCCGCGCGAGGCCTCGGCGACGCACACGTCCACGCCGGGCAGCAGCTTGTCCATGGGCAGCCGCTCACCGATCAGGCCGGTGGAGCAGACGGCGATCTCCCCGGCGGAGTCGCCAAGCGCCACCCCCAGCCGTTCGGCGATCGCGTGGGCGTCCTGGAAGCCGACCGGGCCCGTGCACGCGTTCGCGCCGCCCGAGTTGAGCGCGACGGCGCGGACCCGCTCGCCGTGCACCACCTGCTGGGTCCACAGCACCGGGGCCGCCTTGACCCGGTTGGAGGTGAACGTGGCGGCGGCGGCACGGGACGGGCCGTCGTTGATCACGACCGCGACGTCGCGGTCACCGGACGCCTTGAGCCCGGCGGTGACGCCGGCCGCGCGGAATCCGAGCGGTGCGGTAACGCTCATTCCATGACCTCCGGGCAGACGACCGTTGCGGGAGTCGGTGAGGACATCAGGGCGCTACTCCGTGTGCGGTAAGGCCGGCCTCTGGCAGGCCGAGCATGAGGTTGGCGATCTGGATGGCCTGGCCGGCCGCGCCCTTGCCCAGGTTGTCGAGCGCGGTGATGGCGACCGCCCGGCCGGCGTGGGTGTCGGCCGCCACCTGGAGGTGGGCCGCGTTCGAGCCGGCGGTCGCCCCAGTGCTGGGCCACCGCCCCTCGGACAGCAGGTGGATGAAGGGCTCCCCGGCGTACGCGTCCGCGACCGCGGCGCGCAGCAACGCGGTGACCTCGGCCGCGGAACCGTTCGGCCCGGCGGCCTGACCCGCGAGGCGGGCCGTGCAGGTGGCGAGGATGCCCCGGGGCATCGGGGCCAGCGACGGCGTGAACGAGATGGTCACCGCGCCCGGCAGGCCGGCTCCCGGCGCCCGCGTCGCGACGGACGCCTCGTACACCGCCTGCTCGATCTCGGGCGTGTGCCGGTGCGCGCCGCCGGCCTTGTACGCGGAGACGGACCCCATGACCTCGCTGCCCATCAGTTCGGCCGTGGCGCTGCGGCCTGCGCCCGACGTGCCGGACGCGGCGACGACCACGATGTCGTCCGGCTCGGCCAGCCCGCTGGCGACCAGCGGCGCGAGGGCCAGGATCGAGGCGGTCGCGTAGCAGCCCGGGGCGGCGACCTTCGCCGATGACTGGATCCGCTCCCGTGCGCCGGGCAGCTCCGGGAGGCCGTAGGTCCAGCGGCCCGGGTGCGGGCCACCGTAGTAGGTCGCCCAGGCGGCCGGGTCAGCGAGACGGAAGCCGGCTCCCAGGTCCACCACCTTGGCCTCGGCCGGCAGTTCCGCGGCCAGCGCGGCGGCTTCCGCGTGCGGGAGGGCCATGAAGACCAGGTCGGCCGCGCCGAGTACGGCCGGATCGGTGGGGCCGAACGTGCGGTCGGCCAGGCCGACGAGGTTCGGATGAACGGAGGTGACCGGCGCGCCCGCGCTGGACCCCGCGGCCAGTGGCCCGATCTCCAGGTCGGGATGGCCGGTGAGAAGACGGAGAAGCTCACCCCCCGCGTAGCCGCTGGCGCCTGCTACCGCGACCCGTGCGCCCATCCTGCGCTCTCCTCCAGATCCGCCCTCGCGCGGCCGGGTCACGCCCGGACCGGCTCACGTACCTGAAAAAGTATGCAGGACATCGAGAACTTATGCAAACAGTCTGAGGGGGACGGAGGCGGGCGGCCGGGGATGCGCAGGCCGAGGGCGGCGCAGGCGGAGGGTACGGGCGGCGCAGGCGGGGTGGCGGCTTGGGCCACGGGCGGCGCGCGGCATGATTGGAGGACGCGGACTGGGCAGACAAAGGCACGGGCCGGAACCTGGCGGCGCGCAGACCGAGTCCAAGAAACGTCATCCACGGCCGGCCACCGATGTGCGGCCGGACCCAGGCATACGAAGAGGAGCCCCCGATGCGTCGCCGCCGCCTGAGCCGCCGGGACCGTCATCCGCGCCAGCGGACCGGGCACCCCCTGACCCGCGCCGGGCGGGCCGGAGTACGAGCCGCCACCCTGGGCCTGGGGATCGGCGTCCTCGCCGCGTGCGGCGCATCGGCCGGGTTCCGGGTCGGCCAGTGCCAGCGCGACCTGCGGGACGACCCGGACCGCGGCGAACGTTCCGGTGATTATCAAGGTCGGCCGGGGTTCGGTCTCGTGCGGGACCGCGATGCGGGTGGAGAACTCCTACGCGGCGCTGGTGCGCAGCGGCAAGATCCGCGGCAACGGCGGCGGGTCCCCGGTCAAGGTGAGCGGCTGGACCTGCCAGGGCTTCCCGACGCCCGAGGTCCTCAAGACCGGGCAGACCTCGGCCTGCCGCACCAACAGCGCCGAGGTCCTAGCGATCCTGCCCCCGCCCGCCACAACCACCGCCTCCGCCCCGCCCGCCTGACCGCGCTGGCGGCGCCCGCGCGGTGCCCACGGCATGGCGGGCGAGGTTCCCCACGGCGTCCCGACTCGCGGTGCGCCCCGGGCGCCCCCAACCCCCCGAGCTATGTACACGGAGGCGTCTCTGTGGTTGTTAGGGCAACCACGTAGGTGCCTCCGTAGTCATGGGGCACGCAGGCGCATAGCTGGCCGGGCGCCGTCCGGCGCGATGTACGTGCAGGTGCCATCGCGGCGGCCAGGGCGACGGCAAAGGTACCTTCGCGGTTCTGGCAACGGGGAGCGGCGGCCCTGATGGGCGTCGCAGGCCGCCGCGCCCCCGAACGGCCGCCTGCGACGCACCGGGCCATGCCCTGGTTGAGACGCCGCGCGGCCGCGCAACTCATCGGTGCCCTGACAACGAAGTTGGGGCGAGTTTTCCGCAGGGTCTGCGGGAACTCGACCCGACTGCTGGCAAAAGATCAGGCGCTGCGGAGGACGGCGCCCAGGCGGCGCGCCGCCTCGGCCACCGCCGCGTCGCGCAGGGCCGTGGCTTCGGCCGCGGTCAGCGTCCGGTCGGGGGCACGGAACCGCAGCGTGTACGCGAGTGACTTGCGGCCCTCGCCGACCTGGTCGCCGGTGTAGACGTCGAACAGCCGGACTTCCTCCAGCACGTCGCCCTCGCCCGCGGCCGCGGCGCCGGCCAGCAGCGCCTGGCGGACGGCTTCGGCCGGCGTCGACGCGTCGACGATCAGGGCCACGTCCTGGGTGGCGGGCGGGTAGGGCGAGAGGCGCGGCGCCTGCACCGGGCCGGAACGCTCGGCCATCGGGAAGATCACCGCCATGTCCAGCTCGACCGCGCAGGTGCGCGGGGGCAGGCCGAACGCCTGCACCACCCGCGGGTGCAGTTCGCCCGCGTAGCCGGCCAGCCATTCCCTGGGCGCGTCGCCGCCGTCCGCGCCGCCATTAGCGCTGCCGGCCGGGCGGGCCGGGCGGGCCGGGACGAACAGGGCCGCGCACCGGCCCGGGTGCCAGGGCGCCTGCCGGTCGGCGCGCACGTCGAGGGTGACCCGGCAGATCCGCCCGATCTCCCGCGCCGCCTCCACGGCGTCGGCCCAGCATTCGGTGCGGCCCGGGCCCCACCAGCCGGGCAGTTCCCGGTCTCCGGACAGGACCGCGGCCACGTGCAGCGGCTGGTCGGGCAGCGCGGCGTCCAGCGAGGCCAGCTCCTCGACGGTCGGGGCCCGGTCGACGGGCAGGATGGGCGCGACCGCCCGGCTGCCCGGCCGGGGCAGGAAGACCACCCCCATCTCGAACAGCGCCACGTCGGCGAAGCCGCGGCCGATGTTGCGGCCGAGCACGCGCAGCAGGCCCGGCAGCAGCGTGGTCCGCAGCAGCGGCTCGTCGTCGCTCAGCGGGTTGACCAGCGCCAGCGCCTGCCGCCTCATGTCCTCCGGCGGCAGCTGGAGCGCGTCGGCGTCGGCCGCGGAGCCGAACGGCATCGAGAGCACCTCGACGAAGCCCGCGTCCCCGAGCCCCCGGCCCACCGAGCGGCGCAGCCGCTGCCGGGTGGTGAGGCCGTGCCCGGCGTAGGCGCGCGGCCGGCGCACCGGGATGTTCTCGTAGCCCTCCAGCCGGATGACCTCTTCGGCCAGGTCGGCCGGGTCGGTCAGGTCGGACCGCCAGGACGGCGGGGTGACCACCAGCACCTGGTGCGCCCGGTCGTGCTTGCCGCCATCTGGGTGCTCGGGCGCGCCCGCCTCCGCGTCAGCGCCCGGGCCACCGGCACCGCCCGGATCCCCCGGGCCGCCCGGCCCAGCGGCCGGCACCAGCCGGGGCAGGCTCACCTCGCAGCCGACCTGGCGCAGCCGGTGCTGCACGACGCTGAGGCCGTAGACCACTCCGGCCACGCGGTCCGGGTGGTCGACGGCCATCGAGATCTGGACCGGCGGCACGTCCACGGACGCGTGGGTGCAGCCGGGCACGATTGTCGCGCCGCCGAGCGAGGCGAGCATCGCGACGGCCTTGGCCGAGGCCCGCAGCGGAAGCTCGCGGTCGACGCCGCGCTCGAAGCGGTAGGACGCCTCGCTGTGCAGCCGGTGCCGGCGGCTCATCCGGGCCGTGCCGGCCGGGGAGAAGTGGGCCGCCTCGATGAGCAGGTCGGTGGAGTTCTCGTCGATCTCGGTGGCCAGGCCGCCCATCGTGCCGGCCAGCGAGATCGGCCCGGACTCGTCGGCGATCAGGATGTCGTCGGGATCCAGCGAGCGGACCACATGGTCGAGGGTCTCCAGCCGCTCGCCGGGCCGCGCGCGGCGGACCACGATCGCCCCCTGGACCTTGGTGTCGTCGAACGCGTGCAGCGGCTGGCCGAGCTCGATCATCAGGTAGTTGGTCACGTCGACGGCGAGCGAGACGGACCGGATCCCGGACCGGGCCAGCCGGACCCGCATCCGCACCGGCGTCGGCGCATCGGGGCGGAAGCCGCGTACCGCGCGGAGGACGAACTGGTCGCACGCCGTGGGGTCCTCGATGCTGGCCGGCCGGACCTCCCCGGATGCCCAGTCCAGGTCGCCGCCGAGCTCGGCCGGCCCCGGCAGGTCCGCGTCGGCCGGGTCGGTGTAGGACGTGCCGAACGCGATGGCCAGTTCCCGGGCCACGCCGCGCACCGACACGCAGTCGCCGCGGTCGGGGGTCACGGCGATGTCGAGCACGTCGTCGCGCAGCCCGGCATACTCCACGAAGTCCGCGCCCAGCGGGGCGTCCGGCGGCAGCACCAGGATCCCGGAGTGGTCGTCGCCGAGGCCCAGTTCTTTCGCGGAGCAGATCATGCCCTCGGAGACGTGCCCGTAGGTCTTGCGCGCGCCGATCTCGAATCCGCCGGGCAGCACGGCGCCGGGCACCGCGAGCGGCACCCGGTCGCCGACCGAGAAGTTGGTCGCGCCGCAGATGACGCCGTGCGTCCCTTCGGCTCCCGCTTCGTGGCCTTCCTCCACTGCCACGCGGCAGTACCGGATCGGCTTCTTGAAACCGGGCAGTTCCTCGATCGAGAGGACCTCGGCGATGACGACGCCGCGGATGTCGTAGCCGACCCGCTCGGTGGACTCGACTTCCAGGCCGGCGGCGGTCAGCCGCCGGGCCACCTCGCCCGGGTCGGTGGCCGGGTCGACCGCCGCGTACTCCCGCAGCCAGGAAAGCGGAACCTTCATGGTCAGATCTCCATCCCGAATGCCCGGCTGAACCGCACGTCGCCCTCGATCGTGTCGCGGATGTCGGTCACCCCGTGGCCGATCATCAGCGTGCGCTCGATGCCGAGGCCGAACGCGAACCCGCTGTAACGGTCGGGGTCGATGCCGCACGCCACGAGCACACGCGGGTTGACCATGCCGCAGCCGGCGATCTCGATCCAGCCCTGGGACTTGCACACGCGGCACGGCTCGCCGCCGGGCCGGGCCGAGGCGCCCCGGCAGATGTGGCACTCCATCGACACGTCGCCGGATGGCTCGGTGAACGGGAAGAAGTCCGGCCGGAACCGGGTCCGCAGCCCCTCGCCGAACATCGCGTCCACGAACGACTGAATCGCGCCGCGCAGGTCGGCCATGGTCAGGCCCTCGTCGACGGCCAGGCCCTCGATCTGGTGGAACACCGGGCTGTGCGTGGCGTCCAGGGCGTCGGAGCGGTAAGTCCGGCCCGGGCTGACCACGTACAGCGGCAGCGTCCGGGACAGCATGGCCCGGATCTGCACCGGCGAGGTGTGGGTGCGCAAGATGACGCCGGAGCGCCCGGACACAGCGGGCCCGGGCGCGCCGCCGGCCGCGTCCTTCGGCCGGCCACGAACAGGGTGTCCTGGGCCTCACGCGCCGGATGGTCGGGCGGGAAGTTCAGCGCGTCGAAGTTGTACCACTCCGCCTCGGCCTCCGGTCCCTCCGCGACCTCGTAGCCCATGGCCACGAACACGTCGGAGAGCCGGTCCGCCGCCATCGTCACCGGGTGGCGCGCCCCGGGGGGCACCCGGTCCCACGGCAGCGTGACGTCGACGGCCTCTTCCAGAAGCACCCGCCGGTCCCGTTCGGCTTCGAGGGCGGCCGTCCGGTCGGCGAGGGCCTGCTTCAGTGCGGCGCGGGCCGCGCCCACCCGCTTGCCGGCCTCGGCGCGGGCCTCGGGCGGCAGCGCGCCGATCTCCGCGTTGGCCAGGGTCAGCGGCGCGCGGTCGCCGAAGTGCGCGATGCGCGCCTCCTTCAGCTCCTCCAGCGTCCGAGCAGCCGCGATGGCGGCCAGCGCCTCGTCGCGTACGCGCGTGACCTCGGCGGGCGACAGCGGCGTCACCTCGACCGGGTCATAGTTCGTATTGGGTCCGGACATCGGATCCTTCCCTGGCGGGGCCGTGCGGATAGTGCAGGTCTGGTGGTGGTTTCCGCGCTCTATCATGCCGAACGGGACGCGGCAGGCGTTCCGGCACGCCGCTCCGTGGTCACGGGAGTGACTACGGGCGCACCGCGTGGCGGGAGTTCCCGCCGCAGCGCATGCCGGAACGGGCCAGGCCGGACCGCCCGGCGTAACGTGCCCGCGGAATCCCCGGTGCGCCTATCCGGCTGGAGTGCCCGCGGGCATGCTAAATCGGAACTCGGCTCCGCCGCCGGGCGCACGGCCGACGCTGATCGTGCCGCTGTGCGCCTCGACCAGGCCCTTGACGATGTAGAGGCCCAGACCGGTGCCGCCGCGCCGCTTGCCCCGCCAGAACTGCCGGAACACGCGTGACGCCAGGTCCGGGGCGATTCCCTCGCCCTGGTCCTGTACGGAAACCGCCACGGCGTCCGTACCGCCTGGCCCGGCTGCTGCCTCTACCACGATTGTCACCGTACCAGCACCGTGCCGGACCGCGTTCTCGACCAGGTTGCTGAGGATCTGGTCCACCTTGTCGGGGTCGAGCCACGTCTCCGGGAGGCCGTCCGTCACCTCGAGCCGGAAGCGGTCCTCGGCGTCGCCCGCCGCGACCCGCCCGGCGATGATCTTCCTCGCGCGCTCGGGAACGTCCACGAGCTGGCGGTGAACCTCCAGGCGCCCCGATTCGATCCGGGACACGTCGAGCAGCTCGGTGATGAGCCGGGTGACGCGGTCGGCGTCCGCGTTGACCGTCTCCAGCATCACCCGCTTCTGGTCGTCGGTGAACCGGTGCCACTTGGCCAGCAGCGTGGCGGTGAACCCCTTCACGCTGGTGAGCGGGGACCGCAATTCGTGCGCGACGGTCGAGACCAGGTCGGCGCGGCTGCGCTCGAGGCGAGCGCGCCGCACCGCGTCACGCAGAGAGACGACGAGGCGGACGACCTCCCCCGGGCCGGCGCCGCGCGGGGCGGGCAGGCCGGGACCGCCGATGCCGGGAGAAGCACCGGGTGCCACCGGGTCCCGTGGCCCGCGGCGGCGCCGCTCGCGCACGTAGCCGACGGCGACGAGCACCTCGGTCCCGTCGGCCAGGTATAGAGAGGTCTCCGGGTGCCGGGTGCGGGTGGGCAGGCCGTGGTAGGGGTCGGTGCACGCCCACCAGTCGCGGCCGTCGCCGTCGCGGAGCGGGAGGACGTCGAAGAGATCCTTGCCGAGCGCGTCGGCGGGCTCGACGCCGGTCAGGCGGGTCGCGGCGCGGTTGAAGACGGCGATCCGCCCGGCCTCGTCGGCCACCACGAGGCCGTCGGGGAGGTCATCGGCGATGACGAGCCAGCCGGGCACGTCCCACACCCCGGCGAGCGCGTCAGGCCCGGGCCGCCTGCCTGCGCCCGTGGGCTGGCCAGGCCAGCCCTGAGGTGCTCGGCTCGTCATGATCCTTCCATTTCGAACGACGCCTCCATCCGGCACGTCCGCCCCGCTAGGCTTGATGGCGCAGCATGATCACCATATAGTTACGGATTGTGATCAGACTTTAGCGCGCCATCGTCGCGACCACAGCCCCGCATCACTGAAATTCTGCGCCTTGTTTGCGCAAAATGCCGTATCACGTAAGCGTTTGGTAAGCGGTATGCCGGAGCTGCGGCGCTGTCGCTGATTTACGTTTTGCCGCCTTACGCTACCCGGTGGCGCTGCGCGCGAGCGCAGGCGTACAGGCAGACGGCGGCGGCGGTGGCCAGGTTGAGGCTCTCGGCCCGGCCGTAGATGGGGACCGCGACGCTCTCGTCGGCCAGGGCGACCACCTCGTCGGGCAGGCCCCAGGCCTCGTTACCGAAGATCCACGCCGTGGGCGCGGCCAGCTCACCGGGGCCGAGTTCGTCTAGTGACCGGCCGCCCCGAGCGTCGGCGGCCAGGATCTGCAGGCCCGCGCCGCGCAGCGCGCGGATCGCCTGGGCAGGCGGGACTCCCGCGACCACGGGCAGATGAAACACGCTTCCCGCTGACGCCCGCACGCACTTGCCGTTGTAGAGGTCCACCGACGCGTCGGAAAAGATCACGGCCTGGGCCCCGGCCGCGTCGGCGGTGCGCAGCACGGTGCCGGCGTTACCCGGGTCGCGGACGTTGGCCAGGACCGCGACCAGCGGCGGCGGGCCGCCCGCGGCACCGGCTCCGTCCGCGTCCGCGGCTGGGGCCAGGCCCGCGACGGCCTGCTCCAGCGGCACGTCGACGAACCCGCAGACGGCCAGCAGGCCCTGCGGGGTGACCGTCTGCGCCAGGTCGCTCATGACCTCGCCGCTCACGACGTGGACCGGGATCCCGGCCCGCGCCATGGCGGTGACAAGCTCCTCGTGCCGGGACCGCGCCTCGGCGGTGACGAACAGTTCGGTCACCGGCGCGCCGCAGCCGAACGCCTCCGAGACGGCCTGCGGGCCTTCCACCAGGAAGGCCCGCGCACGCTCACGGAACGCCCGCTTGGTCAGCCGGCGAGCCGCCTTCAGCCGCGGCGACCGGACGCTGGTGTACTCCAGCCCGGACGAGGCCGCCATCAATGAATCAGCGTCTCCGCGTTGGCCGTGAACGCCGCGGCCGTCAGGCCGCGGCTTCTTCCGTCGCGTCGGGCAGCGAGTTCTTCGCCACCTCGACCAGAGCGGTGAATGCGGCGGCGTCCGCCACGGCCAGGTCGGCCAGCATCCGGCGGTCGACGTCCACGCCCGCCGCCTTCAGGCCCTGGATGAACCGGTTGTAGGTGATGCCGTTGCTGCGCGCCGCGGCGTTGATGCGCTGGATCCACAGCCGCCGGAAGGCGCCCTTGCGGTCCTTGCGGTCCCGGTACGCATAGGTCATCGAGTGGAGCATCTGCTCCTTGGCCTTGCGGTACATACGCGACCGCTGACCGCGGTAACCACTCGCCCGGTCCAGGACGGTCTTGCGCTTCTTGTGGGCGTTGGCCGCCCGTTTCACGCGTGCCATGTGCTTAGCTCCTCAGCTCGCGGGCCGGGCTACTTTCCCAGCAGCTTCTTGATGTGCTTGACGTCGCTGGGCGCGAGCGTCATTTCCCGGGCGAGCCGTCGCGTCACGCGTGACGACTTGTGCTCGAACAGGTGATTACGGTTGGCGCGGCGGCGCATCACCTTTCCGGTACCGGTCAGCTTGAAACGCTTCGCGGCACCGCTGTGCGGCTTCATTTTCGGCATGGTCGCCGTCGTCTCCATTCATCTGCGCGCCACAGGCGCGTTCTTCCTCAAAACCCTCGTACGTTCTCCGGGCAGCCGCCAGTGAGGCTGCGCCCGTCCCCGCCAGAGCCAGGACAGGCGCGCGGAAGGCTCACCGGACCGCCGGCTGTACCGTACCCGGCGGCGTCAGGTCCGGCGTGAAGCGGCGGCGTGCACGGCCCGCGGGCCCGGAACCGGCCGGGCAGGCGCGCTGGCCGCGGCCTGCGGGGCAGGCTCAGCCGCCTGCGGGGCAGGCTCAGCCGCCTGCGGCGCTGGCTCAGCCGCCTGCGGCGCTGGCTCAGCCGCCTGCGGCGCTGGCTCAGCCGCCTGCGGGGCAGGCTCAGCCGCCTGCGGGGCAGGCTCAGCGGCCCGCGGGGCAGGCTCGGCCGCCTGCGGCGCAGGCTCAGCCGGGCTGTCGCCCTGCGGGGCACGCTCAGGCCGGGTGTCGCCGTGCGGGGCACGCTCGGCCTTGGCGTCGCTCTTCCTCCGGTGCGGCCCGATGACCATGGTCATGTTCCGGCCGTCCTGCTTGGCCGAGGTCTCGACGAAGCCGAGCTCCTCGACGTCACCGGCGAGGCGCTGCAGCAGCCGGAACCCGAGTTCGGGCCGGGACTGCTCACGCCCGCGGAACATGATCGTCACCTTGACCTTGTCCCCCGCCTTGAGGAACCGCTCGACATGGCCCTTCTTGGTGCCATAGTCGTGCGGGTCGATCTTCGGCCGGAGCTTGATCTCCTTGATGACGGTCTGGGCCTGGTTCTTGCGCGATTCCCTGGCCTTGAGCGCGGACTCGTACTTGAACTTGCCGTAGTCCATGAGCTTAGCGACCGGCGGTCGCGCGGTGGGCGCAACTTCTACCAGGTCAAGGTCGGCTTCCTGAGCCAACCGGAGCGCGTCGTCAATCGATACGATCCCGACCTGCTCGCCGTTCGGTCCGACAAGCCTGACTTCGGGAACGCGGATGCGCTCGTTAATACGCGGTTCGGCGCTGATGTGACCTCCTTGAGCCTCATCACTGCCGCGGAATCTCCGGCGGCAGACTGCCCGTGACCAGCGTGGACGGCCTGCCCCGGTAGGCGGAGAAACCGCCTGACACGAGAAAAGCCCCGCACGCCGTGCACGCGGGGCAACCACGTCGGCGGCACTGCCCCGTCTCACTACTGTGACACCGGCAACGCGCCAACGCCAGATACGCGCCATCCCGATCCCGTATTGATACGGGATCCGGGACCGGCGCATCCGGCCTGACCTGCCAGCCAGAGGCCAGCTCGGTGGGAGGTGGTCCTCCGCTTACACGTCCGGCCCTTGCGGTACCGGACTAGTCGTCGACTAAGACTAACAACATTTTTCCCAGGAGAGGAATTCCCGGGCCGGCTCGCGCTGGGTTCAGCACGCTCCGGACCAGCGTTCTGACCAAATGTAACCGATCAGCGGCGCCGCGCCGGCCGAACATGCGGACGTCAGGTCGTAGCGGTCAGTTCAGCGCCGCCCGGCCGGCGGCGGCCCGCGGACATCAGGCCGGGCCGGTCACCTCGGTCAGGCGCCGGGTCAGGTAGCGGCGCTCGGTGCCGGTTGCGGCCAGCTCCAGGGCCCGCCGGTAGGCCTCCGCCGCCTCGGGGAACTGGCCCAGGCGGCGGAGCAGGTCGGCGCGGGTGGCGGGCAGCAGGTGGTAACCGGCCAGCTGCCCGGTCGCGGCTAGCGCGTCCACCAGCGCCAGGCCCGCGGCCGGCCCCTCGGCCATGCCGACCGCTATCGCGCGGTTGAGTTCCACCACGGCCGACGGCACCAGCCGGGCCAGCTGACCGTAGAGCCGGGCGATCGCGGCCCAGTCGGTGTCAGCCGGGTCAGCGGCCGTGGCGTGGCAGGCGGCGATCGCCGCCTGAACCTGGTAGGCGCCCGGCCGCCCGCGGCTCAGGGCGGTTTCCAGGAGGGCGCAGCCCTCGTCGATCTGGCCGGCCTTCCAGCGGGACCGGTCCTGGTCTTCCAGGGTCACCAGTTCCCCGGCCTCGTCCAGCCGGGCGGGCGGCGCGCGTCGTGCAGCAGCATCAGCGCGAGCAGACCGGCCACTTCCGGTTCGCCGGGCATCAGCCCGGCCAGGAGACGGGCCAGGCGAATGGCCTCCGCGCACAGGTCGGGGCGAAGCAGATCCGTTCCGGCGGTCGCGCTGTAACCCTCGTTGAACAGCAGGTACAGCACGGCGAGGACGGGCACGTCACCCCGGGACGTCGTGTACGTCTTGCGCAGGTCCTCGGTGCGGATCGCCGCCCCCGATCGCGGCCGCTCCCCCGCTGGCCGCGTGGCCTGCGCGGCCTGCGCGGCCGGTTGTGTCACGCGCCGCGCTCCTTCCGTATCAGCATTCCGAACCGCTCGATCGTGTCCGCGAGGAACGTGCGGACCACCGGCTCATCGGCGGGCGCCACGTAGTCGAAGGCGTTCCGCCACTTCGGGCTGAGGATGGCCCCCGCCTCGTCAAGCTTCCGCCGGCCGTCACCGGTCAGGTACAGCCGGACGACCCGGCGATCTTCCTCGTCGCGGCGCCGCTCCACCAGGCCGTCCCGGACCAGGGTGTCGGCGACCGACGTGACCGTCCCGGGCGTCGACACCCCGCGCGCCGCCACTTCGCTGGACTTGAGGCCGTCCCGCATGGCCAGCATGCGCAGGATGCCCAGGCCGGCCGGGCTGACCCCGGTGCCCTGTGAGGTTTGCCACCAGTACACCCCCATGGTCTTGCTGGCGATCAGGAGCAGCTCCCACAGGGACGCGTCGGCCGGCGCCCCGGGCAGGTCATCCCCGGAGACCAGACCCGGCGCATCGGCCCCCGGGAACGGGCCGACGTCCTCGGTGCGGGCGGCCCGCTCGGTCCGGGAAGGACCTGTCTCGTCGATCACGGGCACCAGCATGGCGCAGAGCTAGTTTGGTGTCAAACATTTTGATCCCAAACTAATTTGGCTCGGCCTCATAGAATCTCGTTCTGATATCTTTCGTCCAGGTAGAGCCGGTTGCACGCGGGCAGGCCCTGCGCCCCGCCGTCCGGACCACAAAGAAAGGGCACCGAATGCGGGTGACCGGCACAGCGCAGCGCGATGCCTGGCTGGCGCGGGAACAGCCGCCGACCGAAGAGGTCCGGCCGGATCTGTGGTCGGTGCCGGTGCCGATCCCCCACAATCCCCTGCGCTACACGCTGTCCTACATGCTCGTCTCCGGCTCCGGCCTGATCGTGGTCGATCCGGGCTGGGACACCGAGCCCGGCTGGCAGGCGCTGGCCGGCGGCCTCAGCGCGGCAGGCGCTTCCCCGGCGGACGTCACCGGGATCGTCGTCACCCACGTCCACCCCGACCATCACGGCCTGTCGGCCCGGCTCCGTGCCGCCTCCGGCGCGTGGATCGCCATGCACCCGGCGGAGCGGGATTCCCTGCCGGCCCGGCTCTGGAACCAGACGGACGTGCCCGTCCAGGACCGGGCCTGGCTGCGCTCGTGCGGCGTCCCTCCTGACGTGGCCGCCGAACTCGCCGTCACCGAAGACCGGATGGGCCTGGTGCTGGCCATGCCCGAACCGGACGTCCTGCTCGAGGACGGCGACCTGGTGCCCGGCACTGGCCGCCGGCTGCGCGCGCTATGGACGCCCGGGCATACCCCGGGGCACCTGTGCCTGCACGAGGAAACCGAGGATGTGCTGCTGACCGGCGACCACGTGCTGCCGCGGATCACCCCGAACATCGGGCTCCAGCCGCATACCGCCGAGCCGCCACTGGCCGCTTACCTCGCCTCGCTGCACCAGATCGCCGCCCGGGACAGCGCCGAGGTGCTGCCCGCCCACGAGTACCGCTTCCACGGCCTGGCCGACCGGGTGCGCATCCTCCAGGCCCACCACGACCGCCGCTGCCAGGAGATTCTCGACGTACTGGCCAGCGTGGGCCCGGCCACCGTCTGGCAGGTGACCGAGCGGCTGTCCTGGTCACGGGGCTGGCAGGCGGTCAAGGGCTTCATGCGCCGCGCCGCGATCGGCGAGACCGCCGCCCACCTGGAATACCTATCCGGCCGCCACCAGGTCAGCCGGGCCGCCGGCCACCCGGAGGCGCCGGTGACCTACGAGGGGGCAGCGCCGGGCCGCCGTCCCGGGCCCGCCCGGCCTGCGCCCTGCGCAACCCTCAGCGCGCGGCGGTGGCGGCGGTGCGGCGATCCAGTTCGGCCAGGCCAGGCCGTCCGCATCGCCTGCAGGGGCGCCGGGCGCCGGCCGGTCATCAGCTCGAACTGGCCCGCGGCCTGGTGCAGCAGAAGCTCGAACCCGCTGATCACGACCGCGCCGGCCGCGCCGGCCGCCTCGGCGAGCGGGGTGGGCCAGGGGTGGTACACCACATCGAAAACGGCGCCGGGTGCTCCGGCTCCGTGGCGAATCCGTTCGGCATAAAAATCCGCGGCGCCGGCGGGCACGGTGGAGACCAGCAGATCCACCGCGGCCTGCCCTGGGCTCCCCTGATCCCCGAGCGGCCGCAGGTGCACCCGCACGCCGAGGCGGCCGGCCACGGCCAGCAGCCCGGCCGCCCGGGCCTCATCCCGGACCGCCACGGTGACCTCATCCAGGCCGGCCCGCTGGAGCGCGGCCAGCGCCGAGCAGGCCGTGGCGCCCGCGCCGAGGATCGTGGCCGAGCGCGGCGCCGCCTGGCCGGCCGCGGCGAGCGCGGCGACCATCCCCGGCACGTCGGTGTTGTAGCCGTGCCGCAGGCCGCCCGAGAACACCACCGTGTTCGCCCCGCCAGTCTCGACCGCGAGCGGCTCGACCTGGTCCAGCAGGGGCAGGACCGCCCGCTTCAGCGGCATGGTCAGCGACAGGCCGGCCCAGTCGTCGCCCAGGGAGCCGATCAGTCCGGGCAGCCCGTCCTCGTCACACTGGATCGCCGCATACTCCCACCCGTCCAGGCCGAGGGCGGCGTACCCGGCGCGGTGCAGCACGGGGGACAGCGAGTGGGCGACCGGTGACCCCAGCACGGCGGCCTTGGTGCTGACCCGGGGGGACGCCCCCCCGGAACCCCCCGCAGTCATCGGGTTAGCCGCCCAGGCCGGACAGGGTGTCGGAGAACTTGGTCACGCCGTTCTTGTTGGACACGAAGTACAGCCAGTTGCCGGTGGCCGGGTGCAGCGCGGCCTGGAACGCGGCGTTGCCCGGACTGTCGATCGGCCCGGGCGGCAGCCCCTTGTGCCTGTAGGTGTTGTACGGCGACGTGCTCTGGAGCTGGGCGTTCGTGGCCGCCGTCCCGAACTGGCCCAGCCCGTACAGGACCGTGCTGTCGAACTGCAGCGGCATGCCGGCCGCCAGCCGGTTGTAGACCACGCGGGCGATCTTCGGGTAGTCCGACAGCCGCCCGCCCTCGGCCTGCAGCAGGCTCGCCACCGTGACGAGCTGGTTGGGCGTCAGGTTGGCCGAGGCCGCCGCCTTGGTCAGGTTGATGCTGGCGGCGTAGGAGTTGAACTGCTGGACCATGCCCTGCAGGACGGTCGTGGCCGTCATGTTCGGCTGAATGTCGTAGGTCGCCGGGAACAGGTAGCCCTCGGGCTTGCCGTTCGCGTAGGCGGGCAGCCCCAGCGATCCGGGCGCGCTGAGCGCCTTCTGGAAATCGGCCGCCGGTATCCCGGAGTGGGCGCCGAGCGCGGCCAGGATCTGGGAGATCCGCCAGCCTTCCGGGATCGTCATCCGGTTCTGGATGCGGGAGGACGGGGTGAGCATCAGCGCGTAGGCCAGCGACGCCTTCATGTGCTTGCGCAGCCGGTAGAAGCCCGGCTCCAGCCCGGTCTGGTTCGGGCTGTGCTCGGCGGCCAGCACGAACGCGCGGGAACTCGCGACCACGCCCAGGGTGACCATGCGCGGTGCGACCGACGTGGCGGTCTGGCCCGACTGCACCTGCACGACCACCTGGCCGGTGCCGGCCGTCGAGTAGTCGGGCGGGAAGTACTTGCCTTCGACGAACCGGAACGCGAAGAACGCACCGACCGCGATCGGCGTGAGGATCACGAGGACCGCGATCAGCACGGCCACGCGGGACCGGCCGCGCTTGGCCCCCCGGCCGGAAGACCCGCCGCGCCGTCCGCGCCGGCCTGCGCCCCGGTCGTCCCCCGGGCCGGACATCCCCGGGACGAACCGGTCGTCGTCGTAGCCGTCGTCCTCCCAGGGGGGACCGTCGGCCGGACCGGCGCCGCCGCCGTAGTTCTCGCCCGGTGCACCGGGCCCGTCGTCCTGGTACCGGCCGCGGCCGCGGTAAGGGCCGTCGTCGCGGGCGGGACCCCCGTCGCGGTAGGGCTGTCAGGCGGGCTCCCGTCACGGTCGGGACCCTGTTCATGGAAGGCAGCCGGTTCCGGGTAACGGCCCCGGTCCGGATACTGGCCTCGCCGGGATACTGGCCCTCGCCCGGGTACGAGCCCCGCGCTGATAAGTGCCGTCGCCGGGGTAGCCCGGGTACGCGCCGCTACCCGGGTACGGGGACTCGTCGCGCCGCGGAACCCCGTCCGGCCGGCCATGCGCGCCACCGCGGGCGCGCCGGTTCCCGGTCCCGCCGGGGTAGGGTCCAGCGCCCGGGCCCTGGGCCCCGCCGGGATATGGCACCTCCCCCGGATAGGCCCCTTCGCCGGCGTAGCGGGGATCATCGGCGAAGTAGCCGCGATCGTCGTGTCCGCGCGGGTCGCGCGGAGTAAAGCTAGGCTCGCCGCCACCTCCGTGGCGAGCACCACCACCGCGCGGGCCGGGCTGGCCGGGCCCCCAGCTCGGCGGCTGCTCGTCCAGGTAGCCAGGCTGCGGGCCGTCGCCGTAGGCGGAGCGCTCCTCGCCCGGGTAGCCGTGCCGCGCCCGGGGCGGGTAGGCAGGCGCGGGATCCGTCAGCGGATCCGGCCGGCCCGCGTAGCCGTCCGGATATGGGGCCGGCTGCCGGTGGCGGGCCGACGGTGTCACCGGCTGGTCAGGCGGGCGCCCACTCCTGCTCAGCCGGCGTCCACTCATCGGCTGGCCACTGCGGTTCGTCCTCACGCTGACCGCGACCGTGCCGGGGCAGGCCGCGATCCGGGTACGTGCGCCCGTCGTCGGTCATCCGGCGACACCACCAGAGACCGGAACCGGTTCCCCCGGCGGGCGGCCCGTGGCCCGCTCGGCGTCCAGCGCCGCCTGCAGGAGCACGGCGGCCGCGGCCTGGTCGACGATCTGGCGGCGGGCCCGGGAATCCTTCCCGCCCTGACGGAGCACGGCATGCGCGGTGGTCGTGGTGAAACGCTCGTCGACCAGCCGCACCGGGACAGGCGCGATCCGGGCGGCCAGCGCCGAGGCGACCTCACGCGCGGCGGCCGCGGCGGGGCCCTCCCGGCCGGCCAGCGTCGTGGGCAGCCCCACGATGACCTCCAGGGCTTCGTGGCCGGCGACGAGCTCAGCGAGCCGGTCCAGGTCTCCGCGGCCGTGCGGGATCACCTCGAGCGGGCTGGCCAGCATCCCGCTGGGATCGCTGCGGGCCACGCCGACGCGCACCGAGCCCACGTCAACGGCCAGCCGCACGCCCCTCCTCACCGCCGGGACGCCCCCTCTGAGCCCGGACCGGCCCAGCCCGGACCGGCCCAGCCGGGAGCGCGGCGGCGGGCACTGCGGGAACGTCGCACCTCTTCCGGAGCCGGTACCGGGATACTGAACGCGAGCACGGGCCACAGCTGGGGCGCGGGACAGCATGCCATCACGTTACGCTGCCCGTCTCGCCGCCGTCCCTCAAAGCCGCCCGTACTGCATCAAAAGCCGCAGTTATGACGGCCGGGCCCCGGTCGCCGAGCGGCGCGCCGCCGCCCTGCGCGACATCGGGTTTGCCGCCGCCGCCCCCGCCGAGCGCACGCGCCGCGACGCCGACGAGCCGGCCGGCCGCCAGGCCACGGTCGCGGGCCGCCTCGTTGACGGCCAGGACGACCACCGGGCGGTCCGCCGGCACCCCGAGGACCATGACCACCGCCGGGCGCTGCGCGGGCATCCGGCCCCGGATGTCGAGCGCCAGCTTGCGGATGCTGTCGGCGTCCGTGCCGTCGGGGACCCGGTGCGGGACGAACGCCGCCCCGCCGATGTCCTCCGGGCGGGCGGCCAGCTCACCGGCCGCTTCGAGCAGCTGGGCCGACCGGAGCCGCTGGAGCTCGCGTTCGGCCTCCCGGAGCCTGGTGACGATGCCGGAGACTCGCTCGGGCAGTTCCTCCCGGGGCGCCTTGAGCTGCTCGCTGAGCTGGCTGACCAGGATGTTCTCCCGGGCCAGGTAGCGGAACGCGTCGATGCCGACCAGCGCCTCGACCCGGCGCACGCCCGACCCGATCGAGGATTCGTTGAGCACCTTGACCAGGCCGAGCTGGCCCGAATGCGCCACGTGCGTGCCGCCGCACAACTCGCGCGAGTAGTCACCGACCTCGACCACGCGGACCTGGTCGCCGTACTTCTCACCGAACAGCGCCAGCGCCCCCAGGGCCCGCGCCTCGTCGATGGAGGTGTGGAACGCCCGCACGTCGAGGTCGTTGATGAGGACCTGGTTGACCTCGTCCTCCGCGTCGTTGAGCACGGAGCGCGGCACGGCACCCGGCGCGGTGAAGTCGAACCGCAGGCGGCCGGGCGCGTTCTCCGAGCGGCCTGCGCCGCCGCGTCGCCGAGCGCGCCCCGGATCGCCCGGTGCACGAGATGGGTCGCGGTGTGCGACCGTGAGATCGCCCGGCGCCGTTCCATGTCGATCTCGGCCAGCGCGGGCGCGCCCACCCGGACCTCGCCGGAGCGAACCTTGCCCCGGTGCACGATCAGCCCGGGCAGCGGCTGCTGGACGTCGAACACCTCGACTTCCGCGTCGGGCGAGCCGCCGGTGCCGCTGACCCGGATCACGCCCCAGTCGGGAAGCTGCCCGCCGCCCTCGGCGTAGAACGGGGTCCGGTCGAGCACGACCGAGACGGCCTGGCCCGCCGAGGCCGCCGCGACCGGCAGGTCGTCCACCAGCAGGCCGACGATGGTCGCCTCGCCGGCGAACTGGTCGTAGCCGGTGAACTGGACCGATCCCGCGCGCTCGCGCAGCTCGGCGAGCACGGAGATGTCGGCGTTGCCGGTCTTCTTCTGCGCGGCGTCGGCCTTCGCGCGGTCGCGCTGCTCGGCCATCAGCCGGCGGAAGCCCTCTTCGTCCACGGACAGGCCCTGCTCGGCCGCCATCTCGAGGGTGAGCTCGATCGGGAACCCGTAGGTGTCGTGGAGCTGGAACGCCTGGGCGCCGGACAGCGTCGAGGAGCGCTTGCGCCGGGTCTCCTCCATCGCGGCATCGAAGATCGCGGTACCGGTGCGGAGCGTCCCGAGGAACGCCGCCTCCTCCGCCTCGATCACGGTCTGGATGTTGGCCGCGTCGCGGCGCAGTTCCGGGTAGAGCGCCGCCATGGCGTCGATCGCCACCGACGACAGCTCGTGCATGTACCGCTCGTCGCCGCCGGAGTGGCGCCCGCTGCTGGCCGCGCCGCCCGCGCCGCCGCGCTGGCCGCCGGCCAGCAGGCGCAGGTTGCGGATGCTGCGGCGCAGGATCCGGCGCAGCACGTACCCGCGTCCCTCGTTGGACGGCAGCACGCCGTCCTCGACCAGCATCACCGACGCGCGCACGTGGTCGGCGATCACCTTCAGCGCGACGTCGGCCCGCTGATCCCGGCCGTACCGCTGGTCGGTGAGCTCGGCCGCCCGGTCGAGGATCTTGTAGGTGGTGTCGATCTCGTAGATGTTGTCGACGCCCTGCAGGATGGCCGCCATCCGCTCCAGGCCCATCCCGGTGTCGACGTTCCGGAACGGGAGGGGCCCCTGGATGTCGAAGTCCACCTTGCTGCGGACCGCGCTGAGCTGGTCCTGCATGAAGACGAGGTTCCAGACCTCGAGGTAACGGTCCTCGTCCGCTTCCGGGCCGCCGTCACGCCCGTATTCGGGCCCGCGGTCGTAGTAGATCTCCGAGCACGGGCCGCCCGGGCCGGGCACGCCCATGTGCCAGTAGTTGTCGGCCAGGCCACGGCGCTGGATCCGGCTCTCCGGGAGCTTGATCACGTCCCGCCAGATCGCGTAGGCCTCGTCGTCGTCGTGCAGGACGGTCGCCCAGAGCCGGTCCTCCGGGAAGCCGAACCCGCCGTCACGCTCCGGCCGGGTCAGCAGCTCCCAGGCGTACGGGATCGCCATGTCCTTGAAGTAGTCGCCGAACGACCAGTTGCCCAGCATCTGGAAGAACGTGGCATGCCGGCTGGTCCGGCCGACCTCCTCGATGTCGAGGGTCCGCATGCACTTCTGCACGTCCGCCGCCCGCTTCCACGGCGGGGTCTGCTGGCCGAGCAGGTACGGCTTGAACGGCTGCATCCCGGCGATGACGAACAGCACCGTCGGGTCGTCGGCCACCAGGCTGGCCGAGGGGACGATCTGGTGCCCGTGCTCTTCGAAATATCGCAGGAAGCGGCGCGCGATCTCTGCCGACTCCATCAGCGGCCATCCTTCATATGCTCATTGCCGCCGCGCTGGCGGCCTCTGGTTACGTGTTGTATCCGCAAGCGTAGGGCCTGGCTGCCCCTCATGCCGATTCAGATACATGTCCATGCCCTCGCGGACGTCGTGGGCAAACAGCCCGGCCGCCCGGATCCGGGCCAGGGCGGCCCGCTGCGCGCGCCACACTGTGCTGGCCCGGGGGGGCCACCCCCCGGAACCCCCCGCGACGCCCCGCTGCGGCGCTCGCCGTGACACCGGCGCTCACCCGGGCGCAGGGCCCGGGGTCGCGCCCGGCCGGACCTCCGGTCCGCCGGTCCGTAGCCCGCTGTGGTGCCTGCGTCGATGCGCTCGCCGGTCAGGCGGACGGATATGGCGCGGCCCATGGCCGTGGCGCGGCGGTAGCCGGTGATGCCGGCCGCCGCGCCGACCGACACCCAGAAGGCCCGCCGGATCACCGGTGCGCCCCGGTGCGTCCCGGCTGGCCGGCGCCGATGGCCTGCCGCCCGGGCCGGCGACGGGATGCCCGGGTCGGCGACGGGCAGGTGACGGCGGATCGCGACCGCCCGGCGGACGCCGTAGACGAGGGCGGCGGCCCGGCCGGCCTGCCGGCGGCGATCGCCCGCCCCAGGCCCGCCAGCGTGGACACCTGCTCGGCCAGCTCCGACATACCGGTGTTCAGCTCGTCCAGGCTGGCGGTCACCGAGCTGGTCGCCTCCAGTTGCTGGTTGGCCCGGTCGACGGCCGCCTGGACCCGCCCGAAGGCGAGGTCGCTGCGCGAGCGCATCTCGGCCATCGTCCGGGACGCCTCGGACAGCAGCCGGGCCAGCCGGATGAGGACGTAGACGACGGCGCACACGAGCACCGCCCAGAAGAAGACGGCGACGAGCGCGGCAAGATCCCCTGCATTCACCATGCGCGCATCCTTACCCAGTGTTTGGTCCGACAGACCTTACCGCTCGGCGGGTCCGCGCACCTTCCGCAGGATGGCCCGGATGCGCGCGGCCCGTTCGCCGAAGCGAGCCTCCATGCCGTGGCCGGAAGGCTCGTAGTAGACGCGGTCGGCCACCGAATCAGGAGCATAACGCTGTGTCACGATTCCCTCGTCGAAATCGTGCGGATACAGGTAACCGTCGCCGTGGCCGAGCTTGTTCGCCCCGGCGTAGTGCGCGTCCCGCAGGTGCGACGGCACCGAGCCGGCCAGGCCCGCCCGGACGTCGGCCGAGGCCGCGCTGATCGCCTTGATCACCGAGTTCGACTTGGGCGCGAGCGCCAGGTGGATGACGGCCTGAGCCAGGTTGATCCGCGCCTCCGGGAGCCCGACCATCTCGACGGCCTGCGCCGCGGCGATCGCCACCGGCAAGGCGGTCGGGTCGGCCATCCCGACGTCCTCACTGGCGTGGACGATGATCCGGCGGGCGATGAACCGGGGATCCTCACCGGCCTCGATCATCCGGGCCAGGTAGTGCAGCGCGGCGTCGGCGTCGCTGCCCCGGATGCTCTTGATGAACGCGCTGATGACGTCGTAGTGCTGGTCGCCGCCCCGGTCGTAGCGGACCGCCGCCCGGTTCACGGCCCGCTCGAGCGCGGCGGTGTCGATGAGGCCGCCCTCGGGCACGCCCAGCGCGGCGCCTCCAGGTAGGTGAGCGCCCGCCGGGCGTCACCGCCGGCCAGCCGGACCAGGTGCTCCAGGGCCGCGTCCTCCAGGGTGACCGACCCGGCCAGGCCCCGCTCGTCGGTCGAGGGCCCGCCGGATGACGTTCCGCACGTCGTCGTCGCTGAGCGGGGTGAGCGTCAGCAGCAGCGAGCGGGACAGCAGCGGGCTGACCACGGAGAAGAACGGGTTCTCGGTCGTCGCGCCGATGAAGGACACCCACCGGTTCTCCACCGCCGGCAGCAGCGCGTCCTGCTGGGTCTTGCTGAACCGGTGCACCTCGTCGACGAACAGGACGGTCTGGGTCCCGGTCATGCCGAGTTCCCGCCGGGCGGCGTCCACCGCGGCGCGGACATCCTTGACCCCGGCGGTCACCGCCGACAGTTCGACGAAACGCTTGCGGGTCGCCTGGGAGACGACGTAGGCGAGCGTGGTCTTGCCGGTTCCCGGCGGCCCCCACAGCAGCAGCGACATGGGCGCGTCGTTGTCGGTCAGCTTGCGGAACGGCGTGCCCTCGCCGGTCAGGTGCTGCTGGCCGACGACCTCATCGAGCGTGCGCGGCCGCATCCGGACCGCGAGCGGCGCGGCGCCCGCCGCCGCCTGCTCCTCGGCCTCGTCGAACAGGCTGCCGGACTGGCCCGCCTGGCCTACTGATGCTCTGGCCATGCCATCGACGATATCCCGCCGTCACGACCAAACCGCCCGTAGCCGCGGCGCTTCCGCTCCCGGGCAGGCCCGGCGGTTGTCCGGACGGGGACCACGGCCTCGTTCGGCATGATCGCTCCGGGTTGTTTTCCGCTCCCCCGCCCCCCGACTTCCATGATCGTGGGGCGTTTTCCGCCAAATACGACGGTTTTTCCCCACGATCATGAAACAGCGCGCTGGCGCGGTGCCGCTGTGACTGATGGGGCTGGTGGGGCCAAAGGGGAGCGGTCCAGGGGCCGCGCGGCCCGCACCGGGTCGGAGGGCGCGCGGACCGCGGGCAGGCCGCGGGACCCAGGGTCAGGGCGCCCGCAGCGCCGGGGCAGGCCGGCCGAACCCCGGGCTGTGGGTCAGGAGGCTGGGCGGGCTGGCGGGCATGCCGCCGGTCTGGGCCGTGTTCACCGGGACGACGACGTCGATGCCGGCCTCCTTGCGCTGCTCCGGCGGTGATGGGGGTGGGCGCGCCGGTCAGCGGGTCGAGGCCGGAGGCCGCCTTGGGGAACGCGATGACCTCCCTGATCGTGGGCTGGCCGGCCAGCAGCATGACGAGCCGGTCCCAGCCGAACGCGATCCCGCCGTGCGGCGGCGGCCCGTACTTGAACGCCTCGAGCAGGAAGCCGAACTGCGACTGGGCCTCCTCCCGCGACAGCCCGATCACGTCGAAGACCTGCTGCTGCATGTCCGAGCGGTGGATACGGATCGACCCGCCGCCGATCTCGTAGCCGTTGCACACGATGTCGTAGGCGTCGGCGAGCGCCCGGCCGGGGTCGTCGGCGAACTTGTCGGTCCAGGCGGGCAGGGGCGCGGTGAACGGGTGGTGCACCGACGTCCAGCCGCCCTGGCCGTCCTCCTCGAACATCGGCGCGTCGACGACCCAGGTGAACGCCCACGCCGTCGGGTCGATGAGGTTGCAGCGCCGGCCGATCTCCAGCCGGGCCGCCCCGAGCAGCTCGCGCGCGGCGGTGGGCAGGCCGGCGGCGAAGAAGATGACGTCGCCCGGCCCGGCGCCGGCCGCCGCGGCCAGCCCGGCGCGCTCCTTCTCGGAGAGGTTCTTGACCACCGGGCCGACGCCGACAGCGACCCGTCCGGCTCGACCAGGACGTAGGCCAGGCCCCGGGCCCCGCGGGCCCGGGCCCAGTCCTGCCAGGCGTCCAGCTCGCGCCGGGTCTGGGACGCCCCGCCCGGCATGACCACCGCGCCGACGTAGGGCGCCTGGAACACGCGGAACTGGGTGTCCCCGAAATAGGCGGTCATATCGACCAGCTCGCAGCCGAACCTCAGGTCCGGCTTGTCCGAGCCGTAGCGGGCCATGGCGTCGGCGTAGGTTATCCGGGGCAGCGGCAGCGGCAGCTCGTAGCCGGCGATCTCGCTCCACAGCCGGCGGGTGAGCTCTTCGGCGACGGCGATGACGTCTTCCCGGGTGACGAACGACATCTCCAGGTCGATCTGGGTGAACTCCGGTTGCCGGTCGGCGCGGAAGTCCTCGTCGCGGAAGCACCGGGCCAGCTGGTAGTACCGTTCCAGGCCGCCGACCATCAGGAGCTGCTTGAACAGCTGCGGGGACTGGGGCAGGGCGTACCAGTGGCCCGGGCGCAGCCGGACCGGCACCAGGAAGTCACGGGCGCCTTCCGGGGTGGACCGGGTCAGGTCCGGCGTCTCCACGTTCACGAACTCGTGGTCCCGCATCACGTCGTTGAGCAGGTAGGCCGCGCGGGAGCGCACGCGCAGCGTCCGGGCCATCGGCTCGCGCCGGATGTCCAGGTAGCGGTACTTCAGCCGCACCTCTTCGCTCAGCTCGGCGTGGCCCTCGATCGGGAACGGCAGCGGCTTCGGCCTCGCTGAGCACCTCCAGCGCGTCGACGATCACTTCGATCTCGCCGGTGGGCAGGTCGGGGTTCTCGTTCCCCGCGGGCCGGGTCTGGACCTCGCCCGTCACCCGGATGCAGAACTCGGCCCGGAGCCCGTGCCCGGCGTCCTCGCCCTCGGCCAGCTCGCCCTCGCCCCGCCAGACCACCTGGACGAAGCCGGTCGCGTCCCGCAGGTCGATGAAGACGACGCCTCCATGGTCACGCCGCCGCGCCACCCAGCCGGCCAGTACTACCTGTTCACCAGCGTTCGACGCGCGAAGCGTCCCCGCCCCGTGGGTGCGGATCATTAAGCCCCTAGCCTTTCCGGCATCTGCTCGATATTGAGAATCTTTTATTCCGAACGAATCGGTGGTGACAGCCTGCTACCCGTGCGCCGTCAGGGTGTCACAGGCCCCGGGCCGGGCCGCGCGCCGGCGCCAGCCCGGCCAGGAACGGATTATTTCGGCGCTCGGCGCCTATCGTGGTCTGCGGGCCGTGCCCGGACAGGACGATCGTCTCATCGGGCAGCGTCAGGCAGACGCGGGCCAGGCTGTCCAGGATGGTGTCGTAGTCCCCGCCGGGCAGGTCGGTCCGGCCGATGGACCCGGCGAACAGCAGGTCACCGGACATCAGCGTGCCGGCCGCAGCCTCCGGCCCAGGTTCCGGACCGCGTTCCGGGCCCGATGGCAGGCGGAAGGTCACCGAGCCCGGCGTGTGGCCCGGCGCGTAGTCCACCACGAGTTCCACCCCGGCCAGCGTCAGCGTCATCCCGTCGGCCAGTTCCCGCACGTCGTCGGGCTCGGTGAAGGTCAGGCCACCGAATAGCTGCTGGCCCGCGCCCAGCGGCAGCCCGCGGGCCGGGTCGGACAGGAGGGCGCGGTCGGCGGGGTGAATGTAGGCCGGGATGTCCTTCGCGCCGCAGACCGGCGCGACCGACCACACGTGGTCGATGTGCCCGTGCGTGGCCAGCACGGCGACGGGCTTCAGCCGGTGCGCGGCCAGGATCTCCTCGATGCCCTCGACGGCGTCCTGTCCCGGATCGACGATCACGCACTCCTCACCCGGAGCGGGCGCGATCACGTAACAGTTCGCCGCGAACGCTCCTGCGGGGAACCCGGTGACAAGCACAGTCGTCCTTCCTGACAAAGCGCTGGTGACACGTACAGGCTACCGAGCCCGGCAGCACGGCCGCGAACCGATAACAGCGGGTACCGCAGTCGCTCCTATCCAGGTACGATTCGCGAAGTTTCGCTGATAGCGGGACCGCCGGCACGATGGCGAAAGGGGACCAGACCGGTGGCGGGTAAGAAGGAGCGGCAGCGCCAGCTCGCCCGGGCGCGCTACCAGCGCCAGCAGGAGCGCCGCATGCAGCGCATGCACAAGACGCGCACCCGCGCGATGGCGACGGGTGCCGTGTGCGTGCTGGCGGCTATCGGCGTCGGCGGGTATTTCCTGTTCGGAGGGGGCGGAGGTAAATCAGCCGCGGCATCCCCATCCGCGTCCGCATCGGCCTCAGCCACGTCGTCGCCGGCGGCCGTCGCCGAGCCCGCCCAGCACTGCACCTACACCCCGGCCGGGACCGCCGCCCGGAAGGTGAGCCTGCCGCCATCCAGTCCGGACTACAAGGCGAGTTACCAGGCTACGATCGCCACCAACCGCGGCACGATCGTCATCGACCTGCTGAATAGCAAGGCGACCTGCACGGTGAACTCCTTTGTCCACCTGGCCGGGCAGAAATACTTCAATAACACGAATTGCCACCGGCTGACCACGAGCGGCATCTACGTACTTCAGTGCGGCGACCCGACCGGAACCGGATCTGGCACGCCTGGATATGGGTTCGCCAATGAGAACCTGACCGGGGCCACGTACACGGCGGGAACCGTGGCGATGGCCAACACGGGCCAGGCGAACAGCAATGGCAGCCAGTTCTTCCTCGTTTACAAGAACTCGCCGCTGCCGGCCAGCTATACCCCGTTCGGCCGAATCACTCAGGGCCTGGCGGTCGTCAGCGACATCGCCAAGGCGGGAAGTGACAATGCCAATGGCTCCGGTGACGGCCACCCGAAGGAAAAGGTCGTCATCGAGAGCGTGTCTATTAAGCAGACGTGATGCAGACTAGCGAGCAGACGACGTGACAACCGAGAAGACCTGAGATCGAGGGCTCGGGCTCTCGGGCCCGGCCCGGGCAGGTAATGCCCGGGCCAGTACAAGCAGGAGGTTCGCCGTGACCACCGCCAACCATCCGTGGGGCCGGGTTGATCCCGACGGGACGGTCTACGTGCGCACCGCCGAGGGCGAGCGGGTGATCGGCTCGTGGCAGGCGGGGAGCCCGGAAGAGGCGCTCGCCTTCTTCCGGCGCAAATACGAGTCCCTGGAGACCGAGGTCGCGCTGCTGGAGCAGCGGCTCGCGGCGACCGACCTGTCCCCGGCCCACGCCCAGGCGTCGGTGGATCGGCTGCGGCAGACGGTGGTGGACGCGCACGCGCTCGGCGACCTTGACGGGCTGTGCCAGCGGCTCGACAAGCTGATCGGCGTGGTCGGGCAGAAGCGCGAGGAAGTGAAGGCGGCCCGCGAGCACGCCCGGCAGAGCGCCCGGGACGTCAAGGAGCGGATCGTCACCGAGGCCGAGCAGATCGCCGTGGAGGCCACGCACTGGAAGAGCAGCGGCGAGCGGATGCGCGAGCTGCTGGAGGAGTGGAAGGCGGCCCCGCACGCCGAGCGGACGACCGAAGCGGCCTTGTGGAAACGGCTGTCCGCCGCGCGCAACGCGTTCACCAAGCGGCGGAAGGCCTATTTCGCGGGGCTGGAGGAGCAGCGGGAAGGCATCCGGGCCCAGAAGGAGAAGCTGGTGGCCGACGCCGAGTCGCTGGCCACCTCGACGGCCTGGGGGCCGACGGCGAGCACGTTCCGCGATCTCATGCGCGCGTGGAAGGCGGCCGGGCGGGCCGGCCGGGACGCCGAGGAAGAGCTGTGGGCCCGGTTCAAGGGGGCCCAGGACACGTTCTTCGCCGCCCGCGCCGAGGCCCTGTCGGAGAAGGACGCGGAGCTGCGCGAGCACGCCACCGTCAAGCAGGAGCTGCTCGCCGAGGCCCAGGCGCTGCTGCCGGTGACCGACGTGCGTTCCGCCCGCACCGCGCTGCGCGGCATCCAGGAGCGCTGGGAGCAGGCCGGCGGTGTGCCGCGCGACTCCCGCGACCAGCTCGAAGGCGGCCTGCGCAAGGTCGAGGAGGCCGTCCGCAAGGCCGAGGACAACCAGTGGCGCCGCTCCAATCCCGAGGCGATCGCCCGCGCCGAAGGCACCGTCACCCAGCTCCGCACGGCCATCGCCCAGCTAGAAGACCAGCTCGCCAGGGCCCAGGAGCGCGGTGACGACAAGGCGGCCAGCAACGCGGAAGAAGCCCTGGACGCCCGCCGCTCCTGGCTAGAAGAAGCCGAACGCACCCTGGCCGAATTCAGCGGTTAGTTGGTCACCCGGTACACGTCGTAGACGCCGTCTATGGCGCGTACGGCCTTGAGGACGTGGCCGAGGTGCTTGGGCGCGCCCATCTCGAAGGTGAACCGGCTGACCGCGACCCGGTCCCGGGTGGTCGTCACCGACGCGGACAGGATGTTCACGTGCTGGTCGGAGAGCACCCGGGTGACGTCGGACAGCAGCCGGGTGCGGTCGAGCGCCTCCACCTGGATGGCGACGAGGAAGACCGACTCGTCCGTCGGGGACCAGTGCACGTCGACCAGCCGCTCGGGCTGGGTCTCGACCAGGTGGATGAGGTTGATGCAGTCGCCGCGGTGCACGGAGACGCCGTGGCCGTGGGTGACGAAGCCGCGGATCTCGTCGCCGGGAACCGGTGTGCAGCACTTGGACAGCCGGGCCCACACGTCCGCGGCGCCCTCCACCACGACGCCCGAGTCGCCGGTGACGTGCGGCCGCGCCGCCTCGGTCGTGGGCAGGGCCAGCTCGGCCAGGTCCTCCTGGGCCCCGGCCAGGCCGCCGACCGACCTGACCAGCTTGGTCACGACCGACTGGGCGCTGACCCGTCCCTCACCGACGGCCGCGTACAGCGCGGTCAGGTCGGGGTAGCGCAGGTCATGGGCGACCGACAGGAGCGCGTCGGCAGTGGCGAGCCGCTGCACCGGCAGGCCCTGCTTGCGCATCGCGCGGGCGATCGAGTCCTTGCCGGTCTCGACGGCCGCCTCGCGGCGTTCCTTGGAGAACCACTGCCGGATCTTATTGCGGGCCCGGGGGCTCTTGACGAACTGGAGCCAGTCCCGGCTCGGCCCGGCCTCCTGCGCCTTGGAGGTGAAGACCTCGACCGTGTCGCCGTTGTCGAGCGTGCTCTCCAGGGCCACGAGCCGGCCGTTGACCCGCGCGCCGATCGTCCGGTGCCCGACCTCGGTGTGGATGGCGTAGGCGAAGTCCACCGGGGTTGACCCCTGCGGCAGCGCGATGACCTCACCGCGCGGGGTGAACACGTACACCTCGGCGCCGGCCAGGTCGAACCGGAGGGACTCCAGGAACTCGGCCGGGTCCGAGGCCTCGCGCTGCCAGTCGACCAGCTGGCGCAGCCAGGCCATGTCCGCGCCGTTGCCGTCCTTGACCCGGTTGCCGAAGACCGACTCTTCCTTGTACTTCCAGTGCGCCGCGACGCCGTACTCCGACCGCCGGTGCATCCCCCACGTCCGGATCTGCAGCTCGACGGGCTTGCCGCCGGGGCCGATGACCGTCGTGTGCAGCGACTGGTACATGTTGAACTTCGGCATCGCGATGTAGTCCTTGAACCGGCCGGGCACCGGGTTCCACCGCGCGTGGATGGTGCCGAGCGCCGCGTAGCAGTCGCGGACCGATTCAACCAGGACCCGGATGCCCACCAGGTCGTAGATGTCGTCGAACCCGACGTTGCGGGCGATCATCTTCTGGTAGACGGAGTAGTAGTGCTTCGGCCGGCCGGTGACGGTCGACCTGATCTTGGCCTCGCGCAGGTCACCGGAGACGTCCTCGATGACCTCCTGGAGGAACACGTCGCGGCGCGGTGACCGCTCGGACACCAGCCGGGCGATCTCGTCGTAGCGCTTGGGGTACAACGTCGCGAAGGCGAGGTCTTCCAGCTCCCACTTGATCGTGTTCATCCCCAGCCGGTGGGCCAGCGGGGCGAAGATCTCCAGCACCTCGCGGGACTTCCGCTCCTGCTTCTCCCGGGCCAGGTAACGGAGGGTGCGCATGTTGTGCAGCCGGTCGGCCAGCTTGATGACCAGGACGCGGATGTCGCGCGACATCGCGACGACCATCTTGCGGACGGTCTCGGCCTCGGCGGACTCGCCGTACTTGACCTTGTCGAGCTTGGTCACCCCGTCGACCAGCGCGGCGATGTCCTCACCGAATTCGCCGCGCAGCTCGGCCAGGGAGTACGGGGTGTCCTCGACGGTGTCGTGCAGCAGCGCGGCGCTGATCGTCTCGGTGTTCATGCCGAGCTCGGCCAGGATGGTCGCGACGGCCAGCGGGTGCGTGATGTAGGGGTCGCCGCTCTTGCGCTTCTGGTTGCGGTGCCAGTACGCGGCGACCTCGTACGAGCGCTCGATGAGCCGGACGTCGGCCTTCGGGTGCGTGGCCCGGACGGTCCTGATGAGCGGTTCGAGTACCGGGTTCATTCCGGCTCCCCGCTGCGCCCCGAGCCTGGCCAGCCGCCGGCGCACGCCCACGCCGGGCGGCGCGCCGGTGACCGGCCGAGACTGCGCTGCCTGCCGTGCTGGCGCCGGGCGCGCGACCGCGCCCGGTGGCCGGGCGCGGCGGGCGTGGCCCACGATCGGGGGCGGGTACTTGCGCAGTGGAGGCATTTCCTTGAGGGGATGCATTGTCGGCCGGGGGTGCATTGTCGGCTGGCGCTGCCTCGGGCGACCCGGTCTCGGCCGGCGCGGCCCCGTTGGGCACTGCGCCGTCCGGCGCGGCGCCGTTGGATACAGCCCCGTTGGGTACGGCCTCGGCGGGCGCGTTTTCGGTGGGCGCGTTTTCGGTGGGTGCGGCCCCGTTGGGCATAGGACTGCCGGGCACGGTCCCTGCCGCTGCCGCCTGGATCAGCTCTTCCTCTGTCCCAGGACCCGTCTGGTCCTGGGTGCTGTCGGGGGCGGCATCGGTTCCGGTCGTGCTGGCTGCTATCACCTCACCGGCCACTCGCGCTCCTGTCCGTCTGCCGAGATTCCAGTCTACCGGCGGACGTTTACAAAGGTTGCGAGCCTGCGTCAGACGATGTCAGACGGTGACCAGGGCGCGGAACTCCATGTCGCCCAGCTTGGACCGGCCGCCGAGGAACGCGAGCTCCAGGAGGACCGCCACCCCGACGACCTCGCCGCCCGCCCGCCGCACGAGCTCGGCGGTCGCCCGTGCGGTCCCGCCGGTGGCCAGCACGTCGTCGATGATGAGCACCCGGTCACCCGGATCGAAGGCGTCCGTGTGCACCTCGATCGTCGCCGTGCCGTACTCCAGCTCATAGTCCTGCGTGTAGGTCTGCGCAGGCAGCTTCCCGGCCTTGCGGACCGGCACGAACCCGGACTGCAGGCACATCGCGACCGGGGCGGCGAGGATGAACCCGCGCGCCTCGATCCCGGCCACCTTGTCGACCGGCCCGTGGCCGGAAGCGAGTTCCTTGACCACCGCGCTGAACGCGGCGCCGTCGCCGAGCAGGGGCGTGATGTCCTTGAAGGCGATGCCCGGCTGCGGGTAGTCGGGCACGTCCCGAATCCGCTTCCTGATCAGCTCCGCGAGAGCCTCACGATCGGTGTCCCCGGACGTGCCCGCGGGCCCAGAGGTCTCGGTGGGCTCAGAGGGCCGGTCTGGAGACACCCGTTACCGCCTCTTCTTCTTGGCGCCGGAGGGACGCCGCTGGGCCGCGCTCGTGCGGCGTGGCTGCTGCCGCCCGGCGGGGCCGCCGGGCCGCGGGTTTCCGGTCGCGGCCCGGCCCGCCGTGGCGGACGGCCGGCCGGTGCCGGCCGCACCGCCTGGGCCCGCGTCGGCGACCGCCTCGTCGGCGCCCACCTCGTCGGCGGCTGCGTCATCATAGAGGTCCGCCTCCTCGGCATCGGCCACCTGGCTGCTGGATCCCTCATTGCCGCGAGCGACCGCCGCGCCGCCGCCGGCCGTCACCGTGGCCTCGGTCCGGGCCGCCCGCTTCGCCGCGCGCGGGCTGGCCGCCTTGGCCGCGATGCGCTTGGCCAGCGTCTGGTACTGCGGCTCCCGTTCCTTCAGGTCGGCCAGAACCGGGGTGGCGATGAAGAGCGAGGAGTACGTGCCGGACAGCATGCCGATGAACAGCACCAGGGCCAGGTCGGACAGCTCGCCCGTGCCGAGCAGGACGGTACCGGCGATGAGGATCGCCGCCACCGGAAGCAACGCGGTGAGGGACGTGTTGATCGACCGGACCAGGGTCTGGTTGAGGGCCAGGTTGGCGGCCTGGCTGTAGGTACTGCGGGCGCCGGTCAGCAGGCCGGCCGTATTCTCGCGGACCTTGTCGAACACCACCACGGTGTCGTAGAGCGAATAACCGAGGATGGTGAGCAGGCCGATCACGGTGGCCGGGCTGACCTCGAATCCGGCCAGCGCGTAGACGCCGATCGTGATCACGATGTCGTGCAGCAGGGCGACGAACGCGGCGGACGCCATCTTCCACTCGAACGCGATCGACAGGTACAGCACGATCACGATCAGGAACGCGATCAGCGCCTGAATCGCCTTGGTCGAGATCTGGCTGCCCCAGGTCGGACCGACGAACTGGATGCTGATGTCCCGGTTGGCGTTCACACCGAGCTCGCTGGCCAGCTTGTTCTCGACGTTCTGCGTCTGCGTGATGCTCAGCGCCGCGGTCTTCGCCTCCCACTGGCTGCTGCTTCCGACGCCGACGTTCTGGACGGTGGCGGTCCCGCCGCCGCCGTCGGCGACCGCCTTTTCCACCTGGCTGATCGTCGCGTTCGGCGCCTTGACCTGGAAGATCGACCCGCCCTTGAAGTCGACGCTGAAGTTCAGCCCGCGGATGGCCAGCGCGAGGATGGCGACCACCAGGATGAAGCCGGAGATCGTGTACCAGAGCCGCTGCCGGCCGACGAAGTTGACCGAGACCTCGCCCCGGTACAGCCTGCCGCCGATGTTGCCGAGCCGCGACATCATGACTCCCTTGAGGTCGTCCGGGACGGCCGGGCCGTCCGCGCGGCACCGGATGGGGCGGGCCGCGCGCTGCGGCGGGGCACGGAGGAGCGCCATGGCGCCCGCGCCCCGAGCCGCGCCGGATCCAGGCCGGACCATTTATGACCCTGGCCGAAGAACCGGGTGCGGGCCAGCAGGGTCACCATCGGCTTGGTGAACAGGAACACCACGACGACGTCGATCAGAGTGGTCAGGCCGAGCGTGTACGCGAAGCCCTTCACGTCCCCGACGGCGATGATGTACAGCAGCAGCGCCGCGAGGAACGACACCGTGTCGGAGACGAGGATCGTGCGCCGGGCGCGTTTCCAGCCGCTCTCGACCGCACCGCGCAGGGACCGGCCCTCGCGCACCTCGTCGCGGAGGCGCTCGAAGAAGACGATGAACGAGTCGGCGGTGATGCCGATCGCCACGATCAGGCCTGCGATGCCGGCCAGCGACAGGGTGAAGCCCTGGTACCGGCTGAGCAGCACCACCGACAGGTAGCCGAGCAGCGCCGCGATCATCAGGCTGGAGACCGACACGATCCCGAGGCCCCGGTAGTAGAGGAACGAGTAGATGACCACCAGGGCCAGGCCGATCAGGCCAGCGATGAGGCCGGCGTTGAGCTGGTTCTTGCCGAGCTGCGCGGTGACCGTGAGGGCCTGCGTCGGGTGGAACGTGAGCGGCAGGGCACCGTAGTTCAGCTCGTTGGCGAGCTGGGTGGCCTGCGTCTGGTTACCGATGTTGCTGATCTGAACCTGGCCGCCCGGAATGGCCTGCTGGGTCTCCGGCGCCGAGATGACCGTGCCGTCCAGGACGATGGCCGTCTCGTCCAGCGCCTGGTTGTTCGGGTTGGTGCTGGCGGTCGGGAAGTACTTGCTGGCCTGGGTGGACGTGAGGGCACCGAACGCCGAGGTGGCCTTCCCGTTCAGGGTCAGGTTGACGACCCACCCGTTGGTGGTCGTGTCGATCCCGGAGGAGGCGGAGGTCACATCGGTGCCGAGCACCACCGCCTTGCCCAGGACGTACTTGAGGCCGCCGGTGCCGCAGGAGACGATCTGCGTGTTCGGGTTGTCCCAGGTCGCCTCGGTGTAGCCGATCGCGGTCTTCCAGTTCGGGTTGGTGCAGTTGAGCTTGTTGAACAGCGTGCATCACGCTCGGGGTGACGGCCGACGGGTTGCCGACGCTCTGGCTGGCCGCCGACGAGGAGGTCGCGCTCGGGCTGGGCGTCGCGGATGCCTTAGCCGACGGTGACGCGCTGGCGCTCGGCGAGGCGGCCGTCCGCGCGCTCTGGGTCAGCGTCTGGCCGGCCGCGGACCGGCCCGTCCCGCTGACGTACGCCTTGGTGCTCGCGCTCGGCGATGCGCTCGGGCTCGCGTGGGCGCCAGCGCTCGAACTGGGACTGGGCGTCGGCGTGGCCGAGGCGGACGGGGCCGCGGCCGACGATCCGAGCAGCAGCACCTGGCGGAACCTGAGCTGCGCGGTGGTGCTCACCTCGTTGATGACCTGCTGGGATCCCTTGCCCGGGACGCTCACGTTGATGATGTCGTTGCCGACCTGCTGCACCTGGGCACCCGTGCTGCCGGACCCGTTGACCCGGTTGGTGATGATCGTGACGGCCTGCTGCATGTCGCTTTTCGAGGGCGACTTGCCGTTGACGGTCACCGCCTTGAGCGTCACCTGGGTGCCGCTGGACAGGTCAAGGCCGAGACCGACCTTGAAGTCCTTGTGCCACGCCGAGGGGTTGCCCAGGTCCTTGCCGATGATCCCGATCAGCATGACGATGATCAGCACAGCGAGCGTCGCGAGCGCGCGCCCCGGCTTCGAGCCGGTCTTGCTTGGCGGAGCCAATGTCCTTCGTCCCTATGTCGATGTGTCCGGCGCCGTCCCGCCGGCCGTCCGTCCTCAGGCGCCGTGCTCTCCGGACCTGGCCGTCTCGGTCTCGTCCGTGGTACCGGCCGTGCCGTTGCGGGAAGCGCCCCCGGCCGGGCCAGGCGTGGCCTCGTCCGCGGCCGGCTCCGCCACGTCGTCCTCGGGCTCCGCCTCGACGTCGCCGGGCTCCTCGTCCTCGTCCTCGTCCACGACGTCCTCGGCGGGCGCACCGAGGCCCTCGCCGAGCACCTCCATGATCGACCGCTTCAGGTAGCGGGCCTCGACCCCGGGAGCGATCTCGAGCACGACGTCATCGCCGTCCACGGCGACCACGGTGGCGTACATGCCGGCCGTGGTGCGCACGCGCGCGCCGGGCGTCACGGTGTTCTGCTGCTCCATGACCTTCCGCTGGCGATTCCGCTGCGGCCTGATCAGCAGGAAGTAGAAGCCAATGAAGACCACTACGATCAGGATCAGGAATGTGGACGAGCCGCCAGACGAACTCGCCGCTGGGGCGGCTGTAGCGATAATCCCCATCAGCGGGGCACCTTTCCGATTGGGTTCTGCGGGCTGGCCGGGCCAGGCCCCGCTCGGGCCCGGTGGAACCGGTCCCTCGCCGGGCGGCGGCCAGTGGCCAACTGCCGAAGTGTAGCGACGCATTGGCCATGCACCAACAGGCTACGGCGTCCGGGCCGTGATCGTGACCGCGCCGCGACCTTCCAGATTGGTTAGCTCCGCCCGCGCTGCGGCTGGACGCGGCTCATCCGTGTCGTTAATGCGTCGGGATAGTAGGCCGTGATGATCGTGCCAGGCTCGGCGTCAAACAGGGGGAAGGCGACGAACTGGCGGGTGCAGACGCCCTATAGGACCAGCCAGTCCGGGAAGTCCCGGGCAATTCGTGTGGGCAAACCGATGCGGACGGCGAGTAGCGCACCGAGTCGATGGCCGTCTGGCCGGCCTGCTCCAGCCAGTGCAGCGTCGCTAGGTAGTCCCGCTGCTGGTGGTAGGCACGGGCGATTTCGGCGGCGAGACGGCCACGGCGTTCCCGGCTGGGGATCTCCTCCGGGTCGATCTGCTCGGCGTGACAATGTGCCTCGGCTGACCGGGACAGGTCGGCGGAGATGGAGACCGCGTGCAGCTTCACGTTGGAGGCGCCGAACATCGTCCACGGATGGTGGTACCCGCCGGTCAGGGCCCGAAGTTCGTCGCCGCCGTCCTCCAGGCGGGGCTCGACCAGGGCCGCCGCGTCCCGGGCCAGCGTAAGAGCGCCGTCCGTGTCGCCCGCGACGAGGTGTGCCAGAGCAGCCACGCGTCCGCTGTCCTGGCCGCGAGCGCGGCGCTCGCGCAGGATCTGGATCCGCTCGCCGGTTCGCCTTCCGGCAAGATCGTCGGGCATCAGCTATCCCCACGGCTAGACGGTCGGCCAACTCACATGCTGCGCGGGCCCGCGGGCGGCTCAATCGAAATGGGCGGTGGTCAGGCAGCCGCTGCCGTTGCCGCCGTGGCTGCGCCCGCGGTGGCGGCGGCTTTTTGGCGGTTGGCGGCGTTGGCGAAGCAGGTGGCGATGGCGTAGTCGAGGTTGAGGCGTTCGCCGTACCAGGCCGGGACGATCGTGTCCGGGGTAATGGCGGCGTCGTGGCAGTCCGCGATGCTGTTGCCGCCGGTGGGGCCGGGCGGGGCCGGGCGGGCCGGGATGCTCCGCCCGTCCGGGCCGCTGAAGGTGAAACTTCCGCCGAGGGTGGCGGTAATGAAGTAGCCCCGGTCGTGGACCAGCCGGTGGTGGTGCTTGCACAAGCTGATGAGGTTGGTGTAGCTGGTTTTCCCGCCGTTGCGCCAGAACTGGATGTGGTGCAGGTCGACCCGGCGTGACTCGCAGCCCGGGAACCGGCACCGGCCGCCGTCCCGGTCGCGGACGGCACGGCGCAGCGCGGCGGCCGGCCGGCGCCGCCGCCGCCCGATGTCCAGCAGCGTCCCGTCCCGGTCGTGCAGCATCCAGCTCAGCGTGGACTCACACCCGATCATCTCCGCCGTGGTGATGCTGATCGCCGGGCCGTCCTCGACATGACACCGGCCTGCACCGGCCGGCCCTGCTCCCGTCCGGGCCGCGGCCGTGGCGGCTATGGCCCGCGTTTCCGCGGAAACGCCGCACGTCCTCCCGGTCCCGTCTCTGGCCTCGCACCCGGCTCCGGCTCCGGCCGGCGGCGGGTCGCCAGCCGTCCTGGCCGTTCCGCCGGCCAGGACATCCGTGCCGACGTGCACGATGACCTGGTAGATATCGGGGTTGGCCGCGGTGGCCACCTTGCCGGCCAGGAACGCCTCCGCCACCGCCACCAGCGCGTCGGCCAGGCTGGAGGAGGTCGGGGCCAGGCCATGGGAGGATTCCGCCGGCGCGCCTGGCGGCGCCTCCGCCGACCCGACGGCAGACGTTTCCGAGGAAACGCCCGCCCCGGCGGCGGGCCTGTCGTGCGGGTGCTCCAGGTCCCCGGCGGCCGCCCGCAGCGCCTGCAGCACGGTGGCGCCGTCCAGCGGCGGCAGGTGCAACGTGACGGCCAGCGACCCGTCCTCCTCCCACCGCCAGGCCAGCCGCAGGCGCGCAAGCGCCGCCGCGTCATCGGCCGCGCTGACCTTGCGATGCGCGCGGGCAAACCGCTCCAGCTGATTGGCGGTCATCGGCCCGGCCAGCTCAGCCAGATCCGCCTCCGTGACCGGAGTGGCGATCCGGGTCAGCGCCCGCACCTTGGCAAAGGACAACCGGCCCGCGGCGAACTCGGCCCGGATCACCGGAAGCACCCGCAGCGCCCGGGCGACCCGCACATGCTCCCGTGCCGTCCCCGACGACAGCTGGCACTTCCACGACAGCCACGCGGCGCAGCTCGGCATGTCGCACGCCGCCCAGCCCTCCCGGGCGTCGAAGTCGCCCAGCAGGACCAGGAACCGGCACGTGGCCGCGGCCAGATGCCCGGCCAGCTCGCAGATCTGCTCGCCCAGCCGGTCCAGTGGCTCCGGTGCATCCTCCCCGCCGGGGGCCTGGGGGCTCCGGACGGCAGCTGGGTCTCGTTCGGAAATTAATGGCTTTGTATCGAACATAGATCTGACGCTAACAGCCGCCTCTGACACTCCCCCGCACTGTCAGTCGAACAGCGTCGCGCCGCCCGGGCCCGCGACCGACGGCGGCGGGGTGAGGCCGAGGTGCTGCCAGGCCGCTGGGGTGGCCACCCGGCCGCGCGGGGTGCGCGCCAGTAGGCCCTGGCGGACGAGGAACGGCTCGGCGACGACCTCGACGGTCTCGGCCTCCTCCCCCACCACGACGGCCAGCGTGGACAGCCCGACCGGCCCGCCGCCGAACCGGCGGACCAGCGCGTCGAGCACGGCGCGGTCCAGCCGGTCGAGGCCTTCCTCGTCCACCTCGTACAGCTCGAGCGCGGCCCGGGCCACGGCCCGGTTCACCACCCCGTCGACCCGGACCTCCGCGTAGTCACGGACCCGGCGGAGCAGCCGGTTGGCGATCCGCGGGGTGCCCCGTGACCGCGAGGCCAGCTCGGCCGCGCCGTCGTCGCGGAGGGTCACGCCGAGCAGGCCGGCCGACCGGCGGATGATGATCTCCAGCTCATCGGGCGCGTAGAAGTCCAGGTGCGCGGTGAAGCCGAACCGGTCCCGCAGCGGGGCGGGCAGCAGCCCAGACCGGGTGGTCGCGCCGACCAGGGTGAACGGCGCAATCTCGAGCGGGATGGCGGTCGCGCCCGGCCCCTTCCCGACGATCACGTCGACCCGGAAGTCCTCCATGGCCAGGTAGAGCATCTCTTCGGCGGGCCGGGCCAGCCGGTGGATCTCGTCGATGAAGACGACCTCGCCCTCGCTGAGCGTGGACAGCACGGCGGCGAGGTCACCGGAGCGCTCGATCGCCGGCCCGCTCGTCAGCCGGAGCGGCATGCCGAGCTCCGCGGCGATGATCATGGCGATGGTCGTCTTGCCCAGCCCGGGCGGCCCGGACAGCAGCACGTGGTCCGGTGGCGGCCGCTGCCGCACCGCGCTCTCCAGCACCAGCGAGAGCTGGTCGCGCACCCGCTGCTGGCCGACGAAGTCCGCCAGCCGCTTGGGCCGCAGCGCGGTCTCGATCACGCGGTCGTCGGCGTCGGCCAGCGGCGACACCATCCGGTCGGCGTCACCCGCTTCGGGAGCGGAACGCGCGCGGTCCAGCGCTTCGGCCTCCCGGGCCTCCAGGTCGTCCTGGTCGGCTCGCCGGGTCACTGGCGGCTCAGCTTCTTCATCGCTGCGCGCAGCACGGTGGCGACGTCTTCGGTCTGCGTGCCGTCGGCGGCCATGTCGGAGGCCACCGCCGCCACCGCCTGCTCGGCGTCACGGGGCGCCCAGCCCAGGTTGACCAGCCCGGACTGGACCTGGTCGCGCCACGAGGGCGCGGCGCCGGGCAGCGCCGCCGCCCCGTCGGCCACGGCGTCGCCCGGCGTCCCGAGCCGGTCCTTCAGCTCCAGGACGATCCGCTGGGCGCCCTTCTTGCCGATCCCCGGGACCATGGTCAGCGCGGTCAGGTCCTCGGTCGCGACGGCGCGCCGCAGCGCGTCGGGGCTGTGCACGGCCAGCATCGCGAGCGCCAGCCTCGGTCCCACCCCGCTGGCCGTCTGGACCAGCTCGAAGACGTTGCGCTCGTCGTCGGTGCCGAAGCCGTACAGGGTGAGGGAGTCCTCCCGCACGACCAGGCAGGTCGCCACCCGGGCCGGCTCACCGGGCCGCAGCGTGGCCAGCGTTCCCGGGGTGCACTGGACGCCGAGCCCGACCCCGCCGACCTCGATGACGGCGCCGTCCGGGGCCACGCCGCTGACGATCCCGCGCAGGTGAGAGATCACGTTCTGCCTCCTCGGGCTCCTGGGGCTCGCCGGGGCTCGCGGGGCTCGCGGGCCGGCGAGCCGGCCGCGGCCGCCGCCAGGCGGGACTGGGTTCCGCCGCGCCACAGATGGCAGATGGCCAGCGCCAGCGCATCGGCGGCGTCGGCCGGACGCGGCGGGGCGGTGAGCCGCAGCAGCCGCATCACCATCGCCGTGACCTGGTCCTTGTCCGCCCGCCCGTTGCCGGTCACCGCCGCCTTGACCTCGCTGGGCGTGTGCAGGGCCACCGGCAGGCCCCGGCGCGCGGCGCACACGATGGCTACCGCTCCCGCCTGCGCGGTCCCCATCACCGTCCGGACGTTGCGCTGGCTGAACACCCGCTCGACGGCCACCGCGTCCGGCCGGTGCGCGGTCAGCCAGCTCTCGATGTGCTCTTCCAGGGCCAGCAGCCTCGCGCCCACGTCGTCATCCGACGGCGTGCGGGCCACCCCGACCTCGACCAGCGTGAGCGCCCGGCCCGGGGCCCCGTCGACGATGCCCAGGCCGCACCGGGTCAGGCCCGGGTCGACGCCGAGCACCCGGATGGGGCGCTGCGCGAACGTCAGCGCCACCGCGGTGCCCCGGTCAACAGCGCCTTGGTCAAGAGTCACCAACCGATCGTCACGGCCACCGTGCGGTCTCCCGCCGAACATCTGTTCGGCCACGAACTTACCGTCCGGCGGGGAAAAGTCCCCGCTCCGCCGGCGGCGTGTCGGTCAGAACGTGTCGAGCATGAACGCGCGAGCCGGCGAACGCCCCGTCCAGCGCGTCGTCCGCCTCCGGGGTTCCCCCCGCCGCCAGGCCGGCCAGGCGCAGCGACGCGACCGGCGCCCCCGCGTACAGCGCGGCCAGCCCGCGGGCGCCCAGCACGAGCGGCGCGTCCGCATCGTGGCAGGCCACCATGGTGCCCTTGCCGCCCGCTACGGACAGCTCCCACAACCCGGAGTTGCCCTCCCGCGCCTGGTCATCGATCCAGAGCGCGGTGCGCAGCTCGGCCGAGACCGGGAAGCCCCGGGCCGCGATGGCCGCGGGCGCGTCCACCACCCGCAGCATCCACATGTCGCGGTAGGCGAGGTCCGCGTCGCGTTCCCGGGTCAGCCACCAGAACGGGTCGGCCGGCCCGACCCGGGCCCGCACCGTCTCGGCAATCGAGGAATGCGAGGCGACGACCGACCACAGGGCCCGGGCTGTCTGCGCCGACGCCGCGATGGCCCGTTCGACAAGGATCCCGCCGTTCCCACCGTGCCACCGGTAGGCCAGGAAGCCGTCGTCCGCGAGGTAGGCGTACAGGTCGGGGCGGGCCAGCCAGCGGGCCACGGTCGCGGCGTCCCGCGTGTTGGGCCCGCAGTCACGGGCCAGTTCGTGGGCCCGGGCGACGACCGACAGGACCTGCTCGGCGTCGCCGGGAGCCGCCCGCCGCACCGCCGCCGGGTCCACCGAGATGACCGGCAATTCGCCGGGGACGTCTGTCGGCGCGAACGTGCGCAGTGAGCGGGCCGGGATGATCGCCTGGTGCATGCCGCCCGCGAGTTCCCAGCCGAGTGACCGGTAGAGCGGCGTGGTCGCCGGATACAGAACGGACAGCGGGTACCCGCGGTCCGCCATCGCGTCCAGCACCGTGGTCATCAGCGCCCGGCCGACGCCTTGGCCGCGGTGTTCGGGGGCGACCATGACCGCCGCCACCCCGGCCATCGGCGCGGATCGCCCGTGCCACCACTGCCGCATGTCGTAGTACCGGGCCGACGCGACGACCCGGTCCCCGTCGAACGCCCCGAAGACCCGGTGCTCGCGGATCAGCGTTTTGAGCTGGGCCTCGTGCTCGGCCCGCCGCGCCGCGGTCTCGCCCTCGGCCGGCCCGGGGCCGAACGCGCGCGCGGACAGGTCAGACAGGGCCTCGAGGTCATCCCCGGGGCCAAACTCGCGAATCTCGGCCTGCGTCAGCTCAGCTTCTCCATGATCTCATCCGAGACCGAATAGTTGGCGTAGACGTCCTGGACGTCGTCGGAGTCCTCGAGCGCGTCGATGACCCGGAACACGCGCCGGGCGTGGTCCTCGTCGATCGGCACCTCCATGGTCGGGACGAATGCGATGTCGGCCGACTCGTAGTCGATGCCGGCGTCCTGCAGCGCGCTGCGCACCGCGATCACGTCACCCGCCTCGGAGGTCACCTCGAACGAGTCGCCGAGGTCGTTGACCTCCTCCGCCCCCGCCTCGAGCACGGCGTTGAGGATGTCGTCCTCGGTGACGCCGTCCGTCTTGTTGACGATGACGACGCCCTTCCGGTTGAACAGGTAGGACACCGAACCGGGGTCGGCCATGGACCCGCCGTTTCGCGACAGCGCGGTGCGCACGTCGGAGGCGGCCCGGTTCCGGTTGTCGGTCAGGCACTCGACCAGCACCGCGACGCCGCCCGGCGCATAGCCCTCGTAGGTGATGTTCTCGTAGGTCGCGCCGCCAGCTTCGAGGCCCGCGCCGCGGCGCATGGCCCGGTCGATGTTGTCGTTCGGCACGGAGCTCTTCTTGGCCTTCTGGATGGCGTCGTAAAGCGTCGGGTTCCCGGCTGGGTCCCCGCCGCCGGTCCGCGCCGCCACCTCGACGTTCTTGATCAGCTTGGCGAAGAGCTTGCCTCGCTTGGCGTCGACCACCGCCTTCTTGTGCTTAGTGGTGGCCCACTTGGAGTGGCCGCTCATTTCTTTCCCTTCACGATGTCAATGAAAAGCTCGTGGATCCGCGTGTCGGGCGTCAGCTCCGGGTGGAACGACGTGGCCAGGAGTGATCCCTGCCGGACCGCGACGATCCTACCGGCGTGGTCGTCGGTGCCGAGGATCTCGACGCCGGCGCCGGCCTGCTCGACCCACGGCGCGCGGATGAACACCGCCCGCATCGGCTGCGCCCGGTCAGCCCGGTCAGCCGGATGTCGGACTCGAAGGAGTCCACCTGGCGGCCGAACGCGTTGCGCCGCACGGTCATGTCGATCCCGCCGAACGTCTGCTGGCCGGCGACACCGTCCACGAGACGGTCCGCCAGCATGATCATTCCCGCGCAGGAGCCGAACGCCGGCAATCCGGCGGACAGAATCTTACGCATCGGGTCCAGCATCTCGAAGGATGCGGCGAGACGCCACAGTGTGGTGGACTCCCCGCCCGGGATCACCAGGCCGTCCACGGTCTCGAGCTCCTCGGCCAGGCGCACGGCGACGGCCCGCGCCCCGGACCGCTCGAGCGCGCGCGCGTGCTCGGCGACGTCGCCCTGGAGGGCGAGGACGCCGATGAGGGGCGTGGCATGGCGGTCAGGCACAGGAGGTTCCTTCGGGCATGGCTGAACAAGCCGGCAGATGGTTTCCCTGGGAAAACACCGGCCGGACGGGCGTTCTTCCCGGTGGGCGGCGCGGCCGGATGGCGCGCCGGCGCCCGGGGACGCGGCCCCGCTACCAGCCGCGGCTGGCGTAGTGCTGCTCGGGGGGCAGCGTGTCCAGGTTGATGCCGACCATGGGCTCGCCCAGCCCGCGGGACACCTTCGCGATCACGTCGGGGTCGTCGTGGAACGTGGTGGCCTTGACGATGGCCGCGGCGCGCTTGGCCGGGTCGCCGGACTTGAAGATCCCGGAGCCGACGAACACGCCGTCCGCGCCCAGCTGCATCATCATCGCGGCGTCGGCCGGGGTGGCCAGGCCGCCCGCGGTGAACAGCACGACCGGGAGCCGCCCGGCCGAGGCAACCTCGGCCACCAGGTCGTAGGGCGCGCGCAGTTCCTTGGCCGCCGTGTACAGCTCGTCCTCGGACAGCGAGGCGAGGCGGGCCATCTCGGCCCGGATCTGCCGCATGTGCCGGGTCGCCTCGACGACGTTGCCGGTGCCGGCTTCGCCCTTGGACCGGATCATCGCCGCCCCCTCGGAGAGCCGGCGCAGGGCCTCGCCGAGGTTGGTCGCGCCGCAGACGAACGGGACGGTGAACTTCCACTTGTCGACGTGGTGGGCCTCGTCGGCCGGGGTCAGGACCTCGGACTCGTCGATGTAGTCGACGCCGATCGCCTGCAGCACCTGGGCCTCGGCGAAGTGGCCGATCCGGCACTTGGCCATGACCGGAATCGAGACTGCCTCGATGATCCCGTCGATCATGTCCGGGTCGCTCATCCGCGCGACGCCGCCCTGGGCCCGGATGTCGGCCGGGACCCGCTCCAGGGCCATCACCGCGACCGCGCCGGCGTCCTCGGCGATCTTGGCCTGGTCGGGCGTGACGACGTCCATGATGACGCCGCCCTTGAGCATCTCGGCCATTCCCCGCTTGACGCGCGCGGTGCCGGTGCCGGTCCCGCTCTCGGCGGCCGGGCCGCCCGGGGCCTGACCGGATACCGAACGAAAGCCGGTGTCGCGATCCTGGCTGCCTGCGGAGTTGACGGTGGACACTCGGAACCTCACTTGATCGCTGCTGTTGACTTACCTCACATGTTAGGGCTCATCCGGCCAGACGCTGCATGTCGGCGCCCCCGCTGCCCTCGGCGACCAGCGAGTCGTCTATCTCGAAGAACTCGGGCAGCTCGGCCCCGCCGGCCAGGCGGAGCACCCGGGCCAGCGGCTTGGCCCGGGCGGCGCGGGTGTTGGCCACCGCGTCGTTGTAGAACTTGCGGGCCAGGAAGACCTGGTGCGCGGCGGACTCGAGCTCGGCCAGCAGCTCGTCCGCGCCGTCCTGCCCGATCAGCGGAGGCCCGGAAATCCGGCTGCGCGAACGCCGCGCGCAGCGCGCGGGACAGGTCGCTCTCCGCGAGCTCACGGGAGCGCCCGGCATCGCCGGAATGCCCGTCACCCCGGGCGACGTGCGCCGCGTCGGCCAGCAGCAGGCTGGTCGCCGGGTCGAGGAAGCCCGAGGAGGCGAGTTCCAGCGCGACCGAGCTCCGCCGGACCAGCGTGGCGTCGAGCGCGGCGCTCGCGGCCTCCAGCCGGGTGTGCAGCCGGTCGAGGCGGCCGGCCCGCCACGACACGTAGACGCCGAGGAGGATGATGGCCGCGACGATGATGACGATGTTGGTGACCACGTGAATTCGTCCTGCCTGTTGGGGCCGCTGGCCCTCTAGCGTGCCACGGCTACGCTCGCGGTCCCGAGCACTACGGTTTCGTACACGCTGACCACGTCCCGCGCCACCATCGACCAGTCGTACGCGCTGACGGCGCTGGTCGCGGCGGCGGACAGCTTGGCCCGCCGCTCCGGGTCGTCGAGCAGCAGCCGCGCGGCCCGGGCCAGGTCGGCCGGGTCGCCGGTGGCGAACAGCTCCCCGGCCCGGCCGCCCTGGAGCACGCGGCGGAAGGCGTCCAGGTCGCTGGCCACGATCGGGGCCCCGGCCGCCATCGCCTCGGCCAGGACGATGCCGAAGCTCTCGCCGCCCGTGTTCGGCGCGCAGAACACGTCGACCGAGTGCAGCATCCGCACCTTGTCCTGCTCGCTGACCTGGCCGAGCAGGACGACGCGGTCGCGCAGCGGCGCGGGCACCCGCTCCAGCACGTCGTCGGCGTCGCCGGGGCCCGCGATGAGCAGGCGCAGGCCGTCCCGCTCGGCGCCGAGGACCTCGAACGCCCGCAGCAGCACGGCCAGGCCCTTGCGTGACTCGTCCATCCGGCCGAGGAAGCCGATCGCCCCGCCGGTGCCGGGCCACCCGGGCAGCGGCTCGGCCGTGCGGTACCGGCGCGTGGCCACCCCGTTCGGGATGAGCACCGCGTCCCCGCCCAGGTGCTCGACCAGGGTGGTCCGGGCCGCCTCGGACACCGCGATCCGGCCGTTGATCTTCTCCAGCGCCGACTGCAGCGCCGGGTAGGCGGCGTGCATGAACCGCGAGCGGGGGTTGGCCGTGTGCATGGTGGCGACGATCGGCCCGGAGGCGACCCAGCAGGCCAGCAGCGACAGGCTCGGCGCGGCGGGCTCGTGCACGTGCAGCACGTCGAAGTTGCCCTCCTTGAGCCAGCGGCGGACGCGGTTCGCGGCCCGGGGCCCGAACGCGAGCCGGGCGACCGAGCCGTTGTACGGCACCGGGACGGCCCGCCCGGCGGACACGACGTAATCGGGCAGGGGGGTGTCGTCGTCGGCGGGCGAGATGACCGAGACCGAGTGCCCGAGCTCGATCAGCGCCTCGGCCAGGTCCCTGATGTGCTGCTGCACGCCGCCCGGCACGGCCCAGGTGTAGGGGCAGACGATCCCGATCTTCATAACCCGGCCCCCGTGCCGTTCCCGGGGCCGTTCTCCGGGGCGCTGATCTCCGGCTCGCCGCCGGCCGTGGCCTGCGCGGCCAGGCGGGCCGGGTCCAGGTCGGCGGTGAAGACCCGTTGCAGCATGTGCCAGTCGTCCGGGTGCTCGGTGATGCCCTTCTCGAACGCCCGGGCCAGCTCCTGGGTCATCGCGGCCGTCTTGGCCCGGCCGGTCACCCTCGGGCGGCACCGGAATCTCCGCGCTGACGTCGGCGCCCCAGCCGTCCTCGGTGAACCACAGCGACACCGCCCGCAGTGAGGCGCCGGTCTGCACGGCCAGCGCCGCGGGCCCGGCGGCCATCCGGGCCTTCTCCCCGAAGAAGTCCACCTCGACCCCGCTCTCGGTGAGGTCGCGGTCGCACAGCAGGCACACCATCTGGTGCCCGGCGCGCAGCCGCTGCGCGAGCACGCCGAAGCTGTTCGGCGCCGCCGGTCAGCGGCAGCACCTCCATGCCCAGGCCCTCGCGGAACGCGACGAACATCTCGAACACGGCCTCGGGCTTGAGCCGCTCCGCGACGGTGGTGAACTTGACCCCGCTCGCGACGACCCAGGCGCCGGCGAGCTCCCAGTTGCCCATGTGCGGCAGCGCGAAGATGACGCCCCGGCCGCCCTTCACCATGTCCAGGGCGCGGTTGGCCTCCGGGTTGACCTCCATCTGGAGGATGCGTTCCTGGCTGAAGGTCGGCAGCCGGAACACTTCCATCCAGTACCGCCCGTAGGACTGCATCGCCGCGCGTGACGCGGCCCGCAGTTCCTTGCCCGACGTGCCCGGCCCGAGCACCCGCAGCAGGTTGCCCTCGAGCACCTGGACGCCATGGCCCTGACGCCGCCAGGCGATCTCGGTGACGGCAGAGAACGCAAACCGGGCCCACGATTCGGGTACCCGGCAGATCACCTTCCAGCCCAGCCGGTAACCGGTCTTGGCGAGCCAGTCCTTGACTCCGGACAACGCGGTGCCTCTCTCGCTGCCTCGTTCAGCGGTGCGTCTTTGCCTTACTTAATAGTTTGCGTTGCCCTGGCGCTCCCGGCATCGCCCGGGGTCCTGGCGTCCCGTCCGGCCGAGCGCCCGCCGCGGCCGGCCATGCCCCGGCGGACGGCCAGCATCCGCTGGCCGAACGTGATGACGCTGCCGCCGCCACGACCCACAGCCCGGCGGGAGGATGTAGGGCACGCCGAGGCCGGACAGGCCGACCGCCACGAACGTGATCAGCATCCGCTCGGGGCGCTCGACGATCCCGACGTCGGCCCGGACCCCGAGACCCTCGGCCCGCGCCTTGACGTAGGACACCAGCGCGCCGGACACCAGGCAGAAGATCGACACCGCGGCCAGCAGCCGGGAATGGCCGCCGAGGACGAACCAGGCGGCGAGCCCGGAGAACACCGCCGCGTCCGCCACCCGGTCCATCGTGGAGTCCAGGAAGGCGCCCCACTTCCCGGTCGTGCCCTTGAGCCGGGCCAGGACGCCGTCCAGCATGTCCAGCAGGACGAAGACCGTGGCCACGATCGTGCCGATGAACAGGTGCCCGGTCGGGTACAGGGCCAGCGTCGAGGCCGCGACAGCCGATCGTGCCCGTGACGGTCACAGCGTTCGGCGTGACCGGGGTACGGGCCAGCGCCTCACCCACCGGGGTCAGCAGGCGGGTGAAGAAGGGTCGCAGCTCGTTCAGCATGGCCGTTAGATCCTACTGTCGCCCGCGACGGCGGCGCGCGACGCGGCGTGGGCGGCTGGGGCGGGTTATTCAGAAATTCACGATTCACCCCTGGCCGGCGGGCCGCGGGGCCCGAATTTGTTCACGGCCCGCCGCCTTCCCGTAACCCGCGTGATTCTGTCCGGGGGTCTTGTGGTAACGCCACCGACAGGTTAAGGCTGGTTGTGCGGGTAGCAGCGCAGCACCTACGCACAGGAGGCGATGGGAGTGGCGGATACAACGGGCACATCGGGAGCCGCGGGCGCGGTACCACTGGCCGGCCAGCCGGGCAGGATTCGCAATGTCGCGCTGATCGGCCACTCCGGAGCGGGCAAGACAACTCTCGTGGAGGCACTCCTGGCCTCCACCGACACCATCCAGCGCCCCGGCCGGGTCGAGGAAGGGACCACGGTCAGCGACTTCGACGACATCGAGGTCCGCCAGCAGCGGTCGGTCAACCTCAGCCTCTCCCCCATCACCCACGCCGGCATCAAGGTCAACCTGCTCGACACGCCGGGCTACGCCGACTTCACCGGTGACCTCGGGCCGGCCTGCGGGCGGCCGACTCGGCCCTGTTCGCCGTGCCCGCGACCGAGGGCGTCGACGGCCTGACCCGGATGCTGTGGGAGGAGTGCGCCCTGGTCGGCATGCCGCGCGCGGTCGTCATCACCAAGATCGACCACCAGCGGGCCGACTTCGACGCGGCCCTGGCGGCCTGCCGCGAGGCGTTCGGCGAAGCGGTGGCCCCCCTGTACCTGCCGGTGAACGACGGCGAGGGCACGGCCGTCCGCGGCCTGATCGGCCTGCTGTCCCAGAAGCTGTACGACTACTCCGGCGACGGCCGCACCGAGCGCGCGCCCGACCCGGCCGACGCCGAGCGGATGGAGAGTCCTGCGCGGCGACCTGATCGAGGGGATCATCCAGGAGAGCGAAGACGAGACCCTCATGGACCGGTACCTGTCCGGCGAGGAGATCGATCCGAAGGTCCTCATCGAGGACCTGGAGAAGGCCGTGGCCCGGGGCAGCTTCTACCCGGTGCTGGCCGTCTCCTCCCCGCGCGGCATCGGCATGCTGGAGCTGCTCGGAGGTGATGACCCAGGCGTTCCCGTCGCCCGAGGAGCACCCGCTGCCCACGGTCACCACGCTCGACGGAGCCCCGGTCACCGATCTGTCCTGCGACCCGGCGGGCCCGCTGCTGGCCGAGGTGGTCAAGACCACCTCCGACCCGTACGTCGGCCGGGTCAGCCTGGTGCGCGTGTTCTCCGGGACGCTGCGGCCCGACGCGGGCGTGCACGTGTCCGGCCACGGCCGCGTCGAGCAGGGCCACGCCGACCACGACACCGACGAGCGCATCGGCGCGCTGACCTGCCCGCTCGGCAAGCAGCAGCGGGCCGTCACCGAGGCGGTGGCCGGGGATATCTGCGCCGTCGCCAAGCTGGCCACCGCCGAGACCGGTGACACGCTGTCCTCCAAGGACCAGCCGCTGCTGATGGAGCCGTGGGTGATGCCCGAGCCGCTGCTGCCGGTCGCCGTCGGGGCCAAGTCCAAGGCCGACGAGGACAAGATGTCGCAGGCCCTGGCCCGGCTGGTCGCCGAGGATCCGACGCTGCGCCTGGAGAACAACCCGGAGACCCACCAGCTCGTGCTGTGGTGCATGGGCGAGGCCCACGCCGACGTGCTGCTGGACCGGCTGTCCGGCCGGTACGGCGTGGCGGTGGAGACCGACCGCGCCGCGTGTGCCGCTGCGGGAGACCGTCGGCGGGCAAAGCCGAAGGCCTGGGCCGGAACGTGAAGCAGACCGGCGGCCACGGCGAGTACGCCATCTGCAAGATCAGGGTCGAGCCGCTGCCCGACAACGACGGGCTTCGAGTTCGTCGACAAGGTGGTCGGCGGCGTGGTGCCGCGCCAGTTCATCCCGTCGGTCGAGAAGGGTGTCCGGGCCCAGATGGAGCAGGGCGTGGTGGCCGGCTACCCATGGTCGGGCTGCGGGTCACGCTGTACGACGGCAAGGCCCACTCGGTGGACTCCTCCGACATGGCGTTCCAGAAGGCGGGCCGGGCGGCCCTCAAGGACGCGGTCGACAAGGCGCAGTCCGTGCTGCTGGAGCCGGTCGACGAGGTGTCGGTGCTCGTCCCCGACGACTACGTCGGGGCGGTCATGTCCGACCTGTCCTCGCGCCGGGGCCGGGTCCTCGGCACCGAGCCGGTGCCGGTCGGCCGGACGCTGATCCGGGCCGAGATCCCCGAACTGGAGATCTGCCGGTACACGATCGACCTGCGTTCGGTGTCACACGGGACCGGTTCGTTCACCCGCTCCTACCTGCGCCACGAGCCGCTGCCCACCCACCTGGCCACGAAGATCGCCGAGCAGTCCCGCCCCGACTAGCCGGGGGAGCGCCTCAGGGGCGGTCCCGGTGGCACGGGGGTCCCCGGCTTCCGGGCCGCCCGCCTCCCGCGGGTGGGCCGAGTAGTCGGTGACGATCATGTCCCTGAGCCCGTACGGGGTGTCGTTCGCGAGCATGCGCCCGGTTCCGTAACGCTTCGCCGTCCAGGACTTCCCGTCGAAGGTGATGTCGTAGGCGCTCCCCCAGTGCCAGCGCAGATCGTCGAGCGCGATGTCTCGCGGCGGCCATCCCACCGGACGGTGGCTCCTCCGTCACGTCGGTGACGACGCCCCCGACTGGCAACGGTACTTTCACCGATACGCGTACGTAAATCTCGCCGGGGCAGCGCCGGCCGGCTGCCGCCGGCCAACGCGCCTACGGCCAGTCAGTCCGTCGGCCAGGCCTCGGCCAGGAGCTTGCGGGTGTCGCGGAGCAACTGCGGGAGCACCCTGGTCTGGCCGACGACCGGCATGAAGTTCGTGTCGCCGCCCCAGCGGGGGACGACGTGCTGGTGCAGGTGCGCGGCGATGCCGGCCCCGGCCACGCCGCCGAGGTTCATCCCGACGTTGAAGCCCTGCGCGTTGGACGCGGTCCGCAGGGCCCGGATCGAGCGCTTGGTGTGGTCGGCCAGCTCGGCCGTCTCCCCCGCGTCCAGCTCGGTGTAGTCGGCCACGTGCCGGTACGGGACGACCAGCATGTGGCCGCCGTTGTACGGGTAAAGGTTCAGCACCGTGTACACCAGTTCGCCCCGCGCGACGATCAGGCCTTCCTCGTCGCTGAGCGTGGGGATGCGGCAGAACGGGCAGCCTTCGTCACCCGGCCCGGCCGGCTTGCCTTCGCCCTTGATGTAGGCCATCCGGTGCGGCATCCACAGCCGCTCGAACGCGTCCGGGAATCCCGGCCCCCTGCTGGGGCCACGTCACCTCGCCGGAATCGCTGCCCACCGGCATCACACCTGGACGCGGTCGCGGACCGCGGTGACGATCTCCGCCACGGCCTCCTCGACCGGGACGCCGTTCTTCTGCGACCCGTCCCGGTAGCGGAACGACACCGCGCCCTTGGCCACGTCATCGTCCCCGGCGATGAGCATGAACGGCACCTTCTGCCGCTGAGCGGTCCTGATCTTCTTCTGCATCCGGTCGTCGCTCGCGTCCACCTCGACCCGGATCCCCTGCTCCCGGAGCCGCGCGGCGACCTTCTCCAGGTAGGGCACGTGAGCGTCGGCGATGGGGATGCCCACGGCCTGGACCGGGGCGAGCCAGGGCGGGAAGGCCCCCGCGTAGTGCTCGACGAGGATCCCGAAGAACCGCTCGATCGACCCGAACAGGGCCCGGTGGATCATGTACGGGCGATCCCGCGATCCGTCCGGGGCCTGGTACTCGATGCCGAACCGGCCCGGCTCCTGGAAGTCGACCTGCAGGGTGGACAGCTGCCAGCGGCGGCCGATCGCGTCCTTGACGTGCACGTCGATCTTGGGCGCGTAGAAGGCGCCCTCCCCCTCGGCCACCACGTACGGCAGCCCGGAGGCGTCCAGTGCGTGCCGGAGCGCGGCCTCGGCCTGCTCCCACTCCTCCGGCTCGCCGATGTACTTCTCCGGCCGGGTGGACAGCTCGGCCTCGAACTCGGTCAGCCCGAAGTCACGCAGCAGGCCGACCACGAACTCCAGCAGCGAGGCCAGCTCGCCGGCCAGCTGATCGGGGGCGCAGAAGATGTGCGCGTCGTCCTGGGTGAAGCCGCGGGCCCGGGTCAGGCCGTGCACCACGCCGGACTTCTCGTACCGGTACACCGTGCCGAACTCGAACAGCCGCAGCGGCAGCTCCCGGTAGGACCGCCCGCGCGACGCGTAGATCAGGACGTGCATCGGGCAGTTCATCGGCTTGGCGTAGTAGTCGACGCCGTCGACCTCCATGGGCGGGAACATCCCGTCCGCGTACCAGTGCAGGTGGCCGGAGGTCTCGAACAGGTTCGACTTGGTGATGTGCGGGGTGTAGACGAACTCGTAGCCCGCCTGCTCGTGCCGCTTGCGGGAGTAGTCCTCCAGCGCCTGGCGGATGATGCCGCCCTTGGGGTGGAACACCGGCAGCCCGCTGCCGATCTCGGTCGGGAAGCGAGAACAGGTCGAGCTCGGCGCCGAGCCGCCGGTGGTCGCGCGCTCCGCCTCGGCCAGCAGGGTCAGGTACTCGTCCTGGGCTTCGCGGGACGCCAGGCGGTGCCGTAGATGCGCTGCAGCTGCGGGTTCTTCTCGCTGCCGCGCCAGTACGCGCCGCCGGAAGCAGCTTGAGCGGGAATGTCCTGGTGGTCGGAGGTGCGGGCCGCGGCCAGTCTTAAGAGAGTGGTGGGGGTGAGGTCGGGAACATCCCGTCCCGGTACCAGCCCAGGTGACCGGAGGTCTCGAACAGCTCGCCCTTGGTCAGGTGCGGGGTGTTGACGAACTGGTAGCCCGCCTCCTCGTGCCGGCGGCGCGAGTAGTCCTCCATCACCCGGCGGATGATCCCGCCCTTGGGGTGGAAGACCGGCAGGCCGCTGCCGATCTCGGTCGGGAACGAGAACAGGTCCAGCTCCGCGCCGAGCCGCCGGTGGTCGCGCCGCTCCGCCTCGGCCAGCATGGTCAGGTACTCGTCCTGCTTGTCCCGCGACTCCCAGGCGGTGCCGTAGATCCGCTGGAGCTGAGCGTTCTTCTCGCTGCCCCGCCAGTACGCGCCGCCGCTGCGCAGCAGCTTGAACGCCGGGATGTCCCGGGTGGTGGGCACGTGCGGGCCGCGGCACAGGTCCCGCCAGATCACCTCGCCGGTGCCCGGGTTGAGGTTGTCGTAGATGGTCAGCTCGGACCCGCCCACCTCGACCGATTCCTCGGCGTCCTGGCCGCCGCCCTTGAGCCCGATCAGCTCCAGCTTGTACGGCTCGGCGGCCAGCTCGGCGCGGGCCTCGTCGTCGCTGACCACCCGGCGCGAGAAACGCTGGCCCTGCTTGACGATCTGGCGCATGCGCTGCTCGATCGCCTTCATGTCCTCGGGGCCGAACGGGTTGGCCACGTCGAAGTCGTAGTAGAACCCGTTCTCGACCGGCGGCCCGATCCCCAGCCGGGCGTCCGGGAAGAGGTCCTGGACGGCCTGGGCCATGACGTGCGCGGTCGAATGCCGCACGATGGCCCGCCCCTCGGGCTCGTCGGCCGCGACCGGCTCGATCACGTCCCCGTCGGCGACCTGGCAGGCGAGGTCGCGCAGTTCCCCGTTGACCCGGGCGGCGATCACCTTCCGGTCGCCGTCCGCGGCCGGCAGCGCCTGGCCGGCCGTCGTGCCAGCCTCGACCACATGCTCGCGTCCGGCGAGAGTGATGCGAAGCTGCTGGGTCGACACGGTGAACTCCCTGTCATGAGGAAACGACGAGATGGGCAACTGCCCTTTGACCGATGCTATCGGGGAGCGCCACCTCACGCGCGCGGGTATCGCGCGGCCATGACGTCGCGCCGGACGTGCCGAGCCGGGCCGGCGGTGCCCCGCCTCAGGCCGCGATCCCCGCCCGGTGCAGCAGGTCGTCGAGAATGTCCCCATACAGATGCCGAACGAGACTGAGGTGACCCTCGCCCCGCACCAGATGAGCCCGCGCGCCGGGGACGTGCCCGGCGAGCCACTGGCCGTGCGCGAACGGCACCATGCGGTCCTGGTCGCCCTGCCAGATCGCGACGGGTACCCGGCGCTCGCCCGCGCCGACCAGGGTGCCGGCCGACAGCGGCGCGTCCGCGCGGAAGGAGAACCCCCAGTCGCTGGCGAACGCCAGGTCGTCGTCGCGCCATCCGGCGGTGCCGCTGCTCACCGCGGCCCGGAAGGCGGCGGCGAGATAGTCGGCGAAGTCGCCGGTGAGCACGGCCTGGTCGGCGGCCGCGATCAGGCCGCCGAGGCCGGCGGCGACCTCGGCCCCGGTGACCTCGGCCAGTTCATGCGCGGCCTTGGCCAGGAACTCGGTCAGGGCCTCGCTGCCGCGTTCGGCCACGGCGAACTCCTCGATGTTCTCCGGGCCCATCCCGGCCAGCCAGTCCAGGCCGGCGGCGTCCCGCGGCGCCACGCCGGCCAGCGTGGCCGCCGCCAGGCAGCGGCCGGGCAGCAGCGCGGCGCAGGCGAGGGCGTGCGGCCCGCCGCCCGACCAGCCGGCCGTGAGGAACGTGTCGGCCCCGAGAGCGTCGAGGATCGCGGCCACATCGCCGGCCACGTCCGCGACGCGGCGGCCCGGCTGCGGCGTGGAGCCGCCGTATCCCGGCCGCGCGGGCAGGACGGTGCGCAGTCCGCGGACGCTGGCCGCCTCGATCATCGGCGGGTAGAGAACCAGCCCGCTGGGCGTGCCGTTGTGCAGCACGAGAGGCAGCCCCTCCGGCGGCCCGGCGGCCAGGATCTCGACCCGGCGGCCATCCTCCAGCCCGATCGTGCGGCGCTCGCTCTCGATGTCCACGCAGCGAGCCTAATGATGCGGCCAGGGATGCGGTGCCGGGACCGGCGTATCCGGCCGGCCGCAGGTCATCCCGCGGCGTTACCGGGGCGGGTTGGAGTAGACGCGCCGCGGGCTGATCAGGACCGCGGCGCGGCGCTCGCCGGCCATGACCCGGTCGTAGGTGTCCCAGTCGTCGTGGGTGCCGCCCGCGGCGGTGAAGATCTCCCGGAGCAGGAGGCGCAGCCGTTCCGCGTCGACTCCGGGCATCGGGTCGTCGGGGCCGGCCAGTTCCGCCGGGCCATCGGCCGCCGCCCATTCCCAGCCGGCCCGGATCACCACGGTCGCCGGCCGGCCGGCCCGGAGGTTGTCGAGTTTGCGGGTCCCGCCGCGGGCGACGAAGCCGACCACCGGCTGCCCGCTGACCGGGTGATTGAGCACTCCCGCGTTGACCACCGAGGCCTGGATGGTGCCGTCCGGCCGCAGCGTGGACACCACGCACAGCCCGTGGTCACGCGGCACCAGCCGGGAGAAGTCCGTGAGATCGGTCATCGTTGCAGCGTAGCGCCGGCCATGCGGCCGCCCCGTTGGACCGCTACGCCCCGGTCAGCGGTAGTTGCTCCAGAGCGGCCCGGTCGCGTCCCACGCCGAGTCCCACGCCGCCAGCCGGCGGCGGTCCAGCACCCGGCGGACCAGCACCCCGGCCACGATCAGGCCGCCGGCGAAGCCGACCACGGCCATGGTGCCGGCCAGGGCGGCCTGGTCGGCGACCTGCGGATGCTGGAGCGGAGGACCGGTCAGCGTCCCCGAGCGGTCCGTCCAGACGGTGATCGTGCTGCCCGGGGCGGTCCCGGCGGCGGCCGTGATCTTCCCGGTCCGCGTGGCCCCGTCCGGCGCGGTCCAGACGGCCGGCACCTGAGCGAAGGTGGCCGCTCCGTACGGGCTGAAGGCCGTCTTGGGCACACCCTGCTTGACTACGGCCGTGACCGGATGCCAGGATGCGTTCTCCGAGCGTGCCGCGCGGTCAGCCCCCGCATAGGCCCAGCGGCCCACCGCGAGAGCGATCAGCGGCGCCCCGACCAGGAAGACCACGAGCAGCGCGGTCAGGGCGGCGAACTCCAGCCGGTCGGCGCGACGCCGGAGCGGATTACGATCGGGGAGGCGGGCCCGTAGTGCTCGCCGTACCCCCGTTATGCGCGATGCGCGCGGAGCCGCGCGCTTTCTCACCCTGGCCACCTCCCAATCGCCGGGGCTTGGTGCACCCGGTGGCTGGCATTTCCAGTACAGCACCACCGCTACCCCGTTAAGTCCGTCAGAGCCCCCGTCGGCGCCGGCCGTAGGGTGACTTCGCTCACGCCGCGCGGCCCGGGCCGGGCCGGCCGCGTGGGCCCGTGACTGGCCCGGGTCGTATGCAAAGAGTTACGGTGTTCTAGCCCGGAACGCCGTTCCCTGGTCATGAGCTGAGGACAGCCAGTGGAGACTGCATCTGGTACTCCCGGAGTACTGCCACATCTCCGGCTCGACGACCTCCTCGCCGAGCTGCAGTCCCGGCTGCAAGCGGTGCTCGACACCCGGGACCGGATGCACGGCCTGCTGGAGGCGGTCGTCACCGTCGGCTCCGGCCTCGACCTGGAGACCACGCTCGCGCGCATCGTCGAGGCGGCCGTCGGCCTCGTGGACGCGAAGTACGGCGCGCTGGGCGTCATCGGGGAAGGCCAGCGGCTGCTGGAATTCGTGCCGGTCGGCCTGGAGGAAGCCGAGATCAGGAAGATCGATCACTGGCCGCAAGGCCGTGGCCTGCTCGGCCTGCTGATCCGTGACCCGCGGCCGCTGCGGCTGGCCGACATCTCCCAGCATGTGGAGTCCTCCGGTTTCCCCGAGGGACACCCACCGATGGGCAGCTTCCTCGGGGTCCCGGTCCGGGTCCGCGACCAGGTGTTCGGCAACTTGTACCTGACCGAGAAGCGCGACGGCGGGGAATTCACCGAGGATGACGAGGCCGTGCTCACCGCGCTCGGCGCCGCGGCCGGCGTGGCCGTCGAGAATGCCCGCCTGTATGACGAGGCCCGGCGGCAGCAGCGGTGGCTGCGGGCCAGCGCCGAGGTCACGATCAGCCTGCTGTCCGGCGCTGAACCGGACGCGGTGCTGGCCGCGGTGACCACGCAGATACGCGACCTGTCCGGCGCCGACCTGGTCGTGCTCGCGCTGCCGGAGGATGACGGCCGCCGGCTGTCGATCACCTACGCCGACGGCGACGGCGCCGCCGACACCCGGGGCCTGATGCTGGCCGTCGGCCAGTCGTTGTCCGGGCAAGTGCTGAGCAGCGGACAGTCCCTGACGGTCGACGACTTCGCCGGCGACACGCGCATCGCCGAGGTCTTGCGCCGCCCGATGGGGCACATCGGGCCGGCCGCGATCTTCCCGCTCGGCGTGCCGGGCGACGTCCGCGGGGTCCTGACCGTCGGCCGGTGCCGGGGCGGCCTGCCGTTCCCGCAGGCCACCGCCGACGTCATCGCCTCCTTCGCCGCCCAGGCCGGCGTCGCGCTCGAACTGGCCGCCCGCCGCCGCGACGCGGAGCGCCTGTCCCTGTTCGAGGACCGGGACCGGATCGCCCGGGATCTGCATGACCTGGTGATCCAGCGGCTATATGCGACTGGCATGTCGCTGGAGGGCACGGTCCCGATGATCGACAAGCCCGAGGTGGCGGCCCGGGTCCGCAATGCGGTCGATGCGATGGACGAAACGATCAAGGACATCCGGGCCACCATCTTCGCGCTGCAGTCGCGCGCCGAAAGGCAGCCGTCCAACCTGCGGAACGAGGTCGTCGGCATCGTCGACGAGATGGCACCCATGCTGGGCTTCACTCCGTCGCTGCGGCTCGGCCAGGGACTCGACGGGCGGATCGCGGCGGAGCCGGCCGAGTATCTGCTCACCGCGCTGCGCGAGGCTATGTCCAACACCGCGCGGCACGCGCGGGCCAGCCACGTGGACGTGAGCGTGGAGGTGGATCCCGGCGGGGACCTCACCCTGCGGGTCGCCGACAACGGGATCGGCATCCCGCCTGATGCGCGGCGCAGCGGGCTGCGGAACCTGGCCCAGCGCGCCGACAAGCTCGGCGGCGAACTGCGGCTGGGCCCGGCCGGTCCGGCCGGTACCGGCACCGAACTCACCTGGCGCGTGCCGCGCGAGGGACGCTGACGGCCGCGGCCTCAGCGGGCCCGGACGTCAGACCACGCCCGGCCGCGGTGCCCGCTGACCACCTAGACGGCTGACCGCTTACACAGCCTGATCGCCGACCGCCTGATCGCCGATATGGCCGGCGTGGCGCAGCCACCGCCCCGTGATGATCCCGGGCGTGATGCGGACGAAGTACTCCTGCTCGCCCGGCGTCCACGGGGCGAGGCCGATCAGCCGCAGCCGGGCCACGTCCGCGGGATCCGTCACCTCCCGCGCGGTCCCCACGATGGTGACGCTCCACCCGTTGCGGCTGGCAAAGTCCAGTTCGTCGACCTCGAACGCCACGACGGCCTGGCGGACGGCGGCGGCGACCTTGCCGCCGGGCTCGGTCCGGAAGACGATGTCGCCGCCGTGGACGGCGAAGTTGACCGGCTCGACGGCGGGCAGCGCCCGCAGCGTGTAAACGATCCGGCCGACCGGCACCGACGCGATCAGCCGCAGGCATTCACCGTCGGACAGCCGCTCGAGCGCGGAGCCGTTTGCGTTCATGGGGTGGAGCATCCCGAAGCCCCAAATTGGGCGCCAGGGTCCAAGGTCCTCCCTGGCTCAGCGGGCCGGGCCCTCCTCGTCGTCCGCTCCGTCATGCCCCTGGCCGAATACCCGGGCCGCGTACGCGGCGGCCTGGGTCCGCCGCTCCATCCCGAGCTTCGCGAACAGCGCCGACACGTAGTTCTTGACCGTCTTCTCGGCCAGGAACATCCGCTCGCCGATCTGGCGGTTGGTCAGCCCCTCCCCGATCAGCTCCAGGATGCGGCGCTCCTGCCCGGTCAGGCCGGCCAGCGGATCCCGCTTGGCCGAGGAATCCCGCAGCCGGGCCATCAGCTGGCTGGCCGCCCCCGGGTCGAGCATCGACTGGCCGGACGCGACGGTCCGCACCGCCCCGACCAGGTCGGTGCCCCGGATCTGCTTCAGCACATACCCGGCGGCCCCGGCCATCACCGCGTCGAACAGCGCCTCGTCATCCCCGAACGAGGTCAGCATCAGGCACGCGACCTCCGGCATCTTCGACCGGATCTCCCGGCAGACGCTGACCCCGTCCCCGTCGGGCAGCCGCACGTCCAGCACGGCCACGTCCGGGCGCAGCGCCGGGATCCGGGCCAGCGCCGACGCGGCCGTGCCGGCCTCCCCCACCACCTCGATGTCCGGCTGGCCCTCCAGCAGCTCACGGACTCCCAGCCGGACGATCTCGTGATCATCGAGCAGAAAGACCCCGATCGTCTGGTCCCCGGACCCGCTGTCGCTCATACGCCGAACCTAGCTTCCTTTCCAGGCCGACGGCCCCTTGCGGTAAGGGCCGGTACGCAGAATGATCGTCATGGCGACTTTACGCTCACACCTGACCGCAGCCAATGGCGGGCTCTGACCGTCACACGTGAAAACTAGCGGCTCGACCTGGGAGAAGACATGTCCGGGATTATCGTCGGGATAGACGGCTCCGGCCATTCACAAGCGGCGCTCAAGTGGGCGGTCCGTGAGGCCGGCGCCCACCACGCCCCGCTGACCGTTCTCACGGTTCACGAGGTCGCCGCCAGCGGCTGGGGCGGCACGATGGTCTACCAGGAGGACGATGCCCTCCGGGAAGAGAACCGCAAGGCGGCCCAGGAAGCCGCCGACCAGGCCGTGCAGGAGGCGGGCGGTGCGGGGCCGGCCGAGGTAACCGTTCGCGCCGTCTCCGGTACCCCCGCCGAGGCGCTTATCGAAGCCTCGCGCGGCGCCGACCTGCTGGTCGTCGGCTCGCGGGGGGCGGGAGGCTTCGCCCGGCTGCTGCTGGGATCGGTCAGCACCGAGGTCAGTCACCATGCCGCCTGCCCCATCGTCATCGTCCCCAGTGGCGCGCGCCAGTAGACCCGGGCCCGGTTGCCTAAATCCAGCCGCGATCACGGGCGGCGATGCCAGCCTGGAACCTGGTCGTCGCGTTCAGGGCGGCCATGAGCTGGTGGACGCGCCGCTGAGTGGTGCGGAGGCTCCAGCCGAGCGAGCGCGCGATGCGGGCATCGGTCTGCCCGGCGGCCAGCAGCGACAGCAGCGCGGTCTCGTCCTGCGACGGTCCGGCCGTGGTGGCCGCCGGCCTGCTGCGGCAGCCGGCAGCGGCACCGCGCGTTCCACGACGTGCTCGGACGAGCTGATGGGGATGATGGCGATCCGGTCGTCGGCCATGAGCAGCTTCGTCGGTAGCTCGGGGCGCACCCGGGCCTGCTCACCCTGGGCCGCCGACGGCAGGATGTCCTGTTCCATCCGGCCGGGCCAGGCGAGGGCTTGCTGGTCGTAGATGACCCGGTACTTGATGCCGTCGCGCAGCCGGCGGTGCTCGACGGCACCGCTGCGCCCCGGTGCGTCCACGTACGGCGGACGGTCGAATCCGCGCATCTCGCGCTGCACACTGGCGTGCATATGGTCCACCTGCCGGCTGATGTTCTCGGTGCCGATCACCACTTCTACCGAGGCAGCCGGGTGCGCGAAGCGGGATGTCTCCCGGTGCAGCTCCATCAGGTCGTGCACGATGGCGCGGGCCGCGCCGAGTTCGCTCTCCCGGCGGTTAATCATCGCGCCCAGTACGACGTCAGGCGCGGCCGCCACATAACGCGGCTGCCGGCGGCAGCCGGTTCACGAGGCCGCCCGATGCCAGCCGGCGCAGCCCGGCCGGCCTGCGAAGCGGACACGCCGCAGTGCTGGGCAATCTGGGCCGCCGGCGACCGGGGATGGAGCGGCTACTTCGGCGGCGACCTCGACCCCGCGATCGAACGCAGCATCCAGCTCGACCCGGCCACCCGGACCGGCTGGATCTACTCCTCCGACGGAACCCAGATCCAGCAGTTCTCCTACTGAGCCTGGCGTCGCCGGGGCCCCTTCCCCTCGCCGTTCCGGACGGCTAGCGGCCCCGGCGGCGCTTGTCCCGGTCAGCGCTCTCGCCGCCGGCGAGTCCCGCCCGGCGCAGCGCGTCGGCCATCGCCCCGGTGGGCGAGTCACCGGACCGGCCAGGTGACACCACTTTTCGTTCGGTCACTGCGGTCTTTCTGGTCTTTCTGGCTGTGGCCCGAGCGGCCGACGGCGGCCGCGCGGTCGCCGGCCGGGCGCGGCGGGCGCGGGCCCCTCGCGGCCCTCTGAGCCGGTTTCTGGTCCGCCGCGCCCGCCGTCTGGCTCGTCGTCCAGGCGGAGGGTGAGCGAGATCCGCTTGCGCGGTATGTCGACGCCGAGCACCTTGACCCGGACCACGTCGCCCGGCTTGGCCACCTCGCGCGGGTCGGCGACGAAGTTCTTCGACATGGCCGACACGTGGACGAGGCCGTCCTGGTGGACGCCGATGTCGACGAACGCGCCGAACGCCGCCACGTTGGTGACCACGCCTTCCAGCAGCATTCCGGCGGCCAGGTCCTCCATCGTCTCCACACCGTCGGCGAACGCCGCGGTCCGGAACGCGGGCCGGGGATCGCGTCCCGGCTTCTCCAGTTCCCGGAGGATGTCCGAGACCGTGGGCACGCCGAACCGGTCGTCGGCGAACCGTTCCGGCGCCAGCGCGCGCAGGACGGCCGTGTTGCCGATGAGTTCTGGTGTCGTGGTGCCCGCGGCGGCCTGGATGCGGCGCACCACCGGGTAGGCCTCGGGGTGCACGCTGGAGGCGTCGAGCGGGTCGTCCCCGCCGGAGATGCGCAGGAAGCCGGCGCACTGCTCGAATGCCTTCGGGCCGAGCCGCGGCACCTCGATCAGGGCCTGGCGGGTCCGGAACGGCCCGGCGGCGTCCCGGTGGGCGACGATGCCGTCGGCCAGGCCGGCGCTGACCCCGGACACCCGGGCCAGCAGCGGCGGCGACGCCGTGTTCACGTCGACCCCGACGCCGTTGACGCAGTCCTCGACCACCGCGTCCAGCGAGCGGGACAGCTTGGTTTCGGCGACGTCGTGCTGGTACTGGCCGACGCCGATGGACTTCGGATCGATCTTGACCAGCTCGGCCAGCGGGTCCTGGAGGCGGCGCGCGATCGACACCGCGCCGCGCAGCGACACGTCCATGCCGGGCAGCTCGCGGGAGGCGTAGGCCGATGCCGAGTAGACCGACGCCCCGGCCTCGGAGACCACGGCCTTGGTCAGCTTCAGCTCCGGGTGGGCCCGGATCAGGTCCGCGGCGAGCCGGTCCGTCTCGCGGGAGGCGGTGCCGTTGCCGATCGAAATCAGGTCGACACCATGGGCCGCGGCCAGGCGGGCCAGGGTGGCGATGGACTCGTCCCAGCGCCGCCTCGGCTCGTGCGGGTAGATCGTGTCGGTCGCGACCGTCTTGCCGGTGGCGTCCACCACTGCGACCTTCACGCCGGTGCGGAAACCCGGATCCAGCCCCATGGTGGTCCGCGCGCCTGCGGGCGCGGCGAGGAGCAGGTCGCGGAGGTTGGCCGCGAACACCCGCACCGCTTCGTCCTCGGCCCGCTGCCACAGCCGCATCCGCAGGTCGACGCCCAGGTGGACCAGGATGCGCGTCCGCCACGCCCACCGGACGGTCTCCGCGAGCCACCGGTCGGCCGCCCGGCCCTGGCCGGCCAGGCCGAACTGGTGGGCGATTCGCGCCTCGTATCCGGAACGCCCGGAGGGCACGCCATCGGCTGACTCCTCGCCCGGGTCCATGGTCAGGTCGAGGAATTCTTCCTTCTCGCCGCGGAACGCGGCCAGGATCCGGTGCGACGGCAGCTTGGTGAACGGCTCGGCGAAGTCGAAGTAGTCGGAGAACTTGGCCCCGGCTTCCTCCCGGCCCTCACGGACGCGGGAGACGAGCCGTCCCGCCGACCACATGCGTTCCCGCAGCTCGCCGATGAGGTCGGCGTCCTCGGCGAAGCGCTCGACCAGGATGGCCCGGGCCCCGTCGAGCGCGGCCGCCGCGTCGGCCACGCCCGCGGCCGGGTCGACGTAGCCCGCGGCGGCCTGCTGCGGATCGGTGTCCGGCGCGCCGAACAGCAGGTCGGCCAGCGGCTCCAGCCCGGCCTCCCGGGCGATCTGCGCCTTGGTCCGCCGCTTCGGCTTGTACGGCAGGTAGATGTCCTCCAGGCGTGCCTTGGAGTCGGCGGCCATGATCCGCTGTTCCAGCGCATCGTCGAGCTTGCCCTGGGCCCGGATCGACTCGATGATCGCGGCGCGCCGTTCGTCCAGCTCCCGCAGGTAACGCAGCCGCTCCTCCAGCGTGCGGAGCTGCGCGTCGTCGAGCGAGCCGGTCACCTCCTTGCGGTACCGGGCGATGAACGGCACGGTGGCCCCGCCGTCGAGCAGCTCGATCGCCGCCGTTACCTGCCGCTGGCGGACACCGAGTTCTTCCGCGATCCGGTGATCGACCGACACGTGGACGGGTTCCTCGACGGGCATGGTCACGATTTATATCAGCCTCCTGAGTCAGGATCCCTCCTGGATGGTGGAGGCGGGGGCCAGCGGGTGCTTCTGCTGCCGCTCGAAGACCCGGATGATCTCCTCGACCGGGAGGCCCTTGGTCTCGGGCAGGAACCAGTACACGAACGCGATGTCTGGGTCCGCAGCGCCAGCCCGATCACGGCGGGCACCGTGCCCAGGCCCAGCACCAGCCGCCATCCAACCGTTGCCGCGCTGGCCGGGAAGGCGGCGAAGATGATCAGCGCGATGATGTAGGCGACCAGGATCCCGACGGTGATCATCCACTGCTGGAGCATGCTCAGCGAACCGCGCCGGTCCTTGGGCGCGTATTCGGCGGAAGCCGCCCAGCGGACTCGCCCGACGCGGACGTCAGAGGGGCTCCGGGCCCGGGGGCGTGAACGACAGCACCGAGCGGTCGGACACCGGCTGGTAGCCGATCCTCCGGTAGAGCGCGTTGCTGGTCGGATTGTCCAGGTCGGTGAAGAGCACGACCTCGTGGGCGCCCGCGTCCAGCGCGGCCCGGCTGACGGCGGCGGTCACCGCGCCGGCGTAGCCGAGGCCCCGGTGCTCGGGCGGCGTGTAGACGGGACCGACGCGCACCATGCCCGCGACGGCCCGCGACACCCCGGCCATGGACACGACGCCCCCGTCGACCTCCCACAGCGTGAAGCCGCCGTAGCCCAGCCGGTCATCGACCTCGTGCGGGCGGGGAGCGGGCGGTTCGTGGACCTCCCGCTGGAACGCTATCTGCCACTCCAGCAGCAGGCCGCGGTCGGCCGCGCCCGCCGTTCTGGGACGGCCCGGCGGCGGGGCGGCCGGGATGAGCCCGGCCAGCCGGTGCAGGCGCATCTGCCGGTAGAGGCGGCTCCCGCAGCCGGTGGCCTGCCGCCACCCGGCCGCGAACGTCGCGGCGTCGCGCGGGTCGGCGTTGACCCCGGCGACGGCGCGCCCGATGCCGGCCAGGTCCGCGGCCAGCGCCCAGGCCGCCTCGGGCGGCATCGAGCTGAGCACCAGCGGGTACGGAGGATTGTCGACGAACGCCCCGGTGACCCGGGTTCCGGCCGGGGCCGGGAGTGTCCCGGTGTCATCCGCCCGCCACCAGCCGAAGAGAATGCCGAGCCGACTCGCCGCCGCCGCTGGCGCGCGCGGTCCCGCTGGCGCGCGCGGTCCCGGGGCTAGCGACCTGGCCGATGCCGTCACCCGGGCGGGAAACGCCGGGCCGGCCGCTGCCGTCGCCGCACCGGCCCGCACGTTCTCGGTCACACTCAGCAGGACGGTGTTCTCGGCCGCCCGCGCGCGCAGGAAGCCGCCCGCCCCGGTGAGGAAGGTGCCGACGTCTTCGGTGATCACCCAGCCCATCAGCCCATGGTGTACGGAGCCTCGTCCGGGGCGCATCCCAATTTCTCCCGGCCGGAGGCGGCCCGGTCGGAGGCGCCCGGCCGGGGCCGCCCGGCCGGGGCCGGGAAGGTGCGGTCAGTCGGCCGCGGGCCGTACGACCTGGCCGAGGAACAGCGGGAGCCCGCTGGCCGTGTCGATGATCGCGAACAGGAACGGCCGGTCCACGGTCATCATGATCGGCTCGGGCTCGCGGATGGCCGCCATGGGGCGCATCGCGATCGCGGTCGCGGCGGCCGCCTCGGTGCCCTGCTCGTCGACGTCGATGTAGGCCTGGTGCACGACCGCGCTGATGAACAGCCGCTCCGCCGAGGTGATGCCGCCGAAGTCCGCCTGGTCGGTGAAGGCGGCGTCGATGCCGAGCTCGCGGAGGGCCGGGATGAGCCCGAAGGCCGCCCGCTGGCGGAACTTCGGGAGCGCCAGCCTCACCCGCTGCCGCGCCGCCTCCTGCAGCAGGCCACCCACGCCCCGGCCGGCCAGCCGCGGCGTCAGTGCCGGTAGCGGGCCGTCGGGCAAGACCACGGCCATGGCCAGGCGGCCCCCCTGGTACGGCAGAAGTACGGCCTGGTAGCCCGGTCCGCGCACGTAGGGCAAGGCGGCGGTGAGCCGCATCGTCGGCACGGTCAGCGCCGGGCCGCCGCCGTCGCCGCCCGGGTAGAACGGCGCGTCACCGGTGGCCGACTCGGGAAACGGGGAGGCCCAGGCCGCCTTGAGGTAGACGGCGTTGGCCAGCACGAGGCGGGTCAGCGGGCCGACCGAGCCCGGGCCCAGCAGGCCGGTGATCTTGTTCGCGGTCTGCTCGGCGATCAGCCGGTTGATCTCCGTACGCGCCGCCTCGGACGCGCCACGGAAGTCGGCCTGCCGCACGGCCACCGCCGCGACGTCCCGCAACTGGCTGGTGAAGCTGGGCTCCAACGGCAGCCCGGCCTGGACCCACATCGTGTTCGGCGCGCGGAACGTCACCGCGGCACCGTCTCCGCCTCCGGCCGCGGAACCGGCCTCCGCGACGGCAGCAGACAGCAGCCGCAATCCCTCCCCCGCCGCCTCCGGCCCGGTGAGATGCAGCGCCGCCGCGATCTGCGCCGCCGTCTCGCCCCGGGCGCCGATCAGCGCCAGGCGCAGCGCGGCCGCGATGCTGACCGGCGAGAACACGGTGTTGTCCGCGGCTGTGCCCAGCACCCGGTACAGGTCGGCACCGAACGCGTCATCCGCCGCCGCGGCGGCCCGCACCGGCCCGGCGTCCGCCCCTGTCATCGCATCCCGCGCCACGAAGTCCTCCGTCCGCCTCGGCTCCTGGCCGGCGAGTTCCCGGTATTCGGCTAGCTGGCCCGGAGCTTGGCGATCAGGCGGCTGGGCACGACCTCAACCGCGAACGGCCTTTGCGTCCGGAATGCCTCGTCGCCGGTCACCTGCGCGACCTCCGTGTAGGTGCCGTCGGCAAGTTCAAAGGCCCGCAGGCTGGGCTGGTTCAGGTCCGGATCTATGACCCAGCAGGACGGCACGCCGAACCGCTCGCAGGCGGCTTTCTTCAGGTTCAGGTCCCGCAGCGCCGAGTCGGGCGACAAGATCTCGACCACCAGCAGGGGCGGCCGGACCAGCCGGGCTCCGCTGACGTCGGCCGGGCGGGCCACGACCGCGTCGGGCTCCAGGGCGCTGTTGGCCGCGATCCGCACACTGACGTTCGGAAAGACGACAAGTTCCTCGGGACAGGCTGGTTCGAGCAGCGCCATAAGCACGGCCACGACCCGGTGGTGCGGCAGCCCGGGAGCGGGGCTCACGATCAGTGTCCCGTCGAGCAGCTCGTAACGGTGCCCATCGTCGGGCATCCGGTCCAGGTCGTCGACGGTAAACGGCTCGCCGTGTCGCGGCCAGGCCTCGGCAAGAGTCACAGACCCCATAGTGCCTCCAGGACGTCATGGCCGCCACTATGCCGTCCGGCACTGACAATCGGCCGCGCGTAGGCAGTGCCACCAGACGGGGACGCGCACGGCTTAGGCAAAGGCGCGCCCCCGGTCCGTTCGGTGGCAATAGAACGTGAAATATGACTCCAGGGCTGCGGTTATCCGCGTGGCGGCCCAGGGCGATGCATGTCCAGGGCGATGCTCAGCCGAATGTCGGGGTTCCGAGCGTGAGCGTGATCGTGTTGCCCGCGCCGGGAATCGAGAGGTTGATCAGCGGTGTCGCCAGCAGGCAATGCGTGAATCGCGGAATGGTGTAGGTTCCGTTGACCACGCCGCCCTTCAGCGCGTTGAACCCGGGCGCCGACGCCAGCGCGATCGTCGCGGGGGCGGAGGTCTCGCATGAGCGCCCGACCGGGATGTCCAGGCCAGCGACCTTCAGATCGGTCAGCTTCAGGGTGATCTGCGACGTCGCCTGGATCCCGCCGGTGCTCGTGGTGTTCCCGGTCGTCGGCCCGTTCGGGATGAACTCGGTCGTGGCGTTGACCGGGATGAACCCGAACTCCTTGAAGGAACCGGTCGCCGCGGGCAGGTTGACGCTGCCGGTCACCGCACCGGTCGAAAGGTCCACGGTCGCGGTCAGCGTCCCGGGCCCCAGCGCGATCGATGAGTTGAGCGAGTGGATGAAGGTGCTGCCGTTCACCGGGTAGTTGGCGGTAATCGTCGTGCCGGCGTTGGCGGCCCTGCGGTCAGTCCGGCCGACGTGGCCGCCGCCCCGGCCAGGAAGACCATGCTGGCCAGCCGTTTCTTCAATGTCATCACTTCCGTTCGAAGGGGTCCCGCTCCCCAGCGAAATAATGACTGGCAGTTCCGTGTGAGGAATTCCTGCCAGTGCGTACGTTACTGGCGCGTAACGGCAGATCGCAAGAGGCCGAGAAGGGATCGTCAGGGCGTTTCAGATTGGCCCGTTCGCTTTAGCGGATAACAGTAAAGCGCGAGAATTTTTTATCAACAGGTGCGCTAGCGATCAGGTCGGCGAGCCGTTCCCGAGGTGGCATCCGCCGCGAGGGCGCCCGGACGGCGGCCTGGCCGCCTGGGGCCGTGGGCAGGGGCCCCGCTGGGCGGCCATGGGCGGACGCGGGCCGACGGGGAGCGGAACCGAAGCTGACAGCAGTCAACAGAGCCGACGGGGCATGGGCTGTGGCCGCTCGCCGGTGGCGACCCAATTGCTGAGATGAGCCGCCGTAAAAGTGATGCCCGCCGCGAATCGCGGCGGGCATCCACTTCGGTGCCGCAGAGCGCGAGCACATGGCCTCGGCATGGTGCCGTACCGGCCAATAAGCCCGGTGAGCGGGTGCCACGACTGGCTGCGGACCGTCCGGCTGGGGGGGAAGCCAGACGATCCGCAGCCGGGCGTGACCCTGCCGCTCGTTGCTCAGACGCTTAGCCCCCGGCTGCCCCACATGCTGCCCTGGACACCGAAAGCCGCGCTCGCGCCCACTTAATGTTGCTACCGCTCTTGCCAGCATCTGGCTAGGCGAAACCATAACGCATGGAGCCCCGCTCGTGGCCTCGCGATGCTGCATCGGGCTAACTTTAAACGATTTGTTCATATGTACTGGACGGTACGCTACTCCCGCGTAACTGGTGCCGCAACCCTATCCCGGAGAATCCCCAGATAGGCTCCGGATTGGCCAGTTTCCTTAGCACACATGCAGCATGCTGGGATTGCATTTTATCAACGAGTGAGTGATCCGGCAGACGGCCGACTCGCCCACCTGGCCGTCGCGGCTCCCTGGCACCTGCTGACCCTCTGATCACCGCCAAGTGCACAGTCAGGGCTGCGGCGGACCCTCTCCACGGTCTAACGTCAGACATGCGCCAGGTCAGCGGGCCGGCGGCATCGCGGCGGGGAGGGAGCTACGGGCCATGACGGAGCCGATACGGCCGGTCTGCCTGGAGGAGCGGCTGCCGAAGTTGCCGCCGCAGCTGGCCGCGATCATGCGGCCCGAGCTGCCCAGCCTCGCCGATGAGATCGTCACCCGGATCCGCGACGAGATCCCGGAGTACGCGCGCTCCATGGACGGCCCCTACGGCAAGGTCCTGCGGCAGGCCGTCGAGCAGGCCCTCACCTCGTTCGTCGACATCGTCGCCGAGCCGGCGATATCCCGCGGGCACCGCGACGACCTGTGCCGGAAGCTCGGCCGGTACGAAGCCGAGGAAGGACGGAGCCTCGACAGCCTCCAGGCCGCCTACCGGATCGGCGGTCACGTGGCCTGGCACCGGGTCATGGTCCTCGGCCAGGCCTGCAACCTGTCGTCCTCGATCATGTCGCTGCTCGCGGACGCCGTGTTCGGCTACATGAACGAGCTCGCCGCGCTGTCGGTCAGCGGGTATCAGGACGCGAAGGCACGGTCCGCGGAGGCGCGGCAGCAAGCGCGCCAGCGGCTGCTCCAGCTCATCGTCGAGCGTCCCGCGGTCCCCCTGCGCGCCATTTCCGACCTCGCGGAACAGGCCGGGTGGACGCTGCCGGAAGAGATCACGCCGGTCGCCGTCGAGCCGGGCGTGCTGTGCCGCGCGATGCTGACCGGCACCGACGTCCTCGCCGACCTGGACGGCCCGCAACCGGCCCTGCTCGTCCCCGGCGCCCCCGGCGACACGCTGTTCGCGGCGCTCGGGACCTGCCGCACCGCCGTGGGCCTCACGGTCCCGCTCGCGGACGCGGCTGACTCCCTGCGCTGGGCCCGGCAGGCCCTGGCGCTGGCCACCGCCGGAATCATCGACTGCGGACCGGTGACGCGGTGCGAGGACAACCTGGTCACCCTGTGGCTGCTGTCCGACAGCGCGCTCGCCGACCAGGTATGCCGGCGGCAGCTGGGCGCGCTGGAGGGACTGACCCCGCGGCAGCAGGAACGGCTGACCGAGACGTTCGGCGCGTGGCTGGAGACGCGGGGCACGGCGGCGGAGATCGCCGACCGGCTGCAGGTTCACCCGCAGACGGTCCGCTACCGGATACGGCAGGTCGAGCGGACCCTGGGCGACCAGTTCGGCAACCCCGACGCCCGGTTCGCCATGGAGATGGTGCTGCGCGTGATGCGCCTCCGGGACCGGGCCACGTCCTAGGGGCCCGGCCGTGACCTTGCCGGTAAGCGGGAGGAGAGCGGCGATGGCGGCGCGGGCGGTCGCCTTCGACGTCGGCGGGGTCCTGGAGATCACGCCCGCGACCGGCTGGGCGGCCCGCTGGGAGGAACGGCTCGGCCTGGACCCGGGCGAGCTGGGGACGGCGCCTCGGCAGCGTCTGGCGGGCCGGTGCCATCGGGACGATCTCGGAGCGGCACGTCACGCAGAGCACCCGGCAAGTCCTCGGCCTCGGCGAGGAACAGGCGGCCGCCCTGATGGCCGACATGTGGACCGAATACCTGGGCGCACTCAACACCGAGCTGGCCGGGTACGCGCGCGGGCTGCGGGCCCGGTGCCGGACCGGCATCATCAGCAACAGCTTCGTCGGGGCGCGCGGGAGAGAGCGCGAGCGCTATCACTTCGAGAACCTGGCCGACGTGATCGTGTACTCACACGAGACCGGCGTGGCCAAGCCCGACCCGCTGATCTTCCGTGTGGCCTGCGAGGCGCTCGGGGTCGAGCCGGGCGAGCTCGTCTTCGTGGACGACACGCGGGAGCACGTCGCCGCGGCCCGGGGACCTGGGGATTCAGGCGGTTCTGTTCACGGGTAACGCGGCGGCTATCACTGCGATTGAGGCGCGGCTGCCTCGTTGAGGCCGGTGGCGAGGTCGGGGAAGCGGGGCCGGGCCGGGCCGGCGGGGCGGGCGTTACCAGTGGTTCAGGTGCATGACCTCCTCCAGCGGGCGGCGGGGCGCCGGCCGGAAGGTCTCGCCCGTGTAGTAGGCGGTCGGGATGAGCACGCCTTGCCGCACGTTGTCGGGCAGGCCGAGGATTTCGGCGGCTTCCTTCTCGTACATCAGGTGCAGCGTCGTCCAGGCCGTGCCCAGGTGGCGCGCACGGCACGCCAGCATGTAACTCCACGCCGCGGGCAGCAGCGATCCCCACAATCCGGCCTGGTTCTCGCCCTCCCGCCATGGCCGGTCCACCTCGATGCAGCCGATCACCTGAACCGGGACCTCGCCCATGTGCTCGGCCAGGTAGACGGTGCTCGACCTGATCCGCCGCATCACTTCCGCGTCGCCGGAGTCGGAATTGCCCACCGCGGCCTCAGCTTCCGCGGCCTTCTGCGCGGCGGCCAGGTACCTCTCGGTGGCGCGGTGGTACAGCTCCCCGATTCCAGCCTTGGTTTCCGGGTTGGTGATCACCAGCCAGTGCCAGCCCTGCCGGTTGCTGCCGGACGGCGCCTGGAGGGCGATCCGCAGGCTATCCGTGATGAGTTCCATCGGCACCGGGCGGGTGAGATCGAGGCGCTTGCGGACGGAGCGCGTGGTGGTGAGCAGGTCGTCTGGTGTCAGCGGCAGGACGGTCATGACCATGTATCGTCGCACGGCGCCGAACGCGCACTTCGCGCGGCTCGTCCGGTGGGCGCCGGAGCCCGTACCCGCGCCCTGCGTAACGACTGCCCGAACCGCCGTCATGCTGCTCGGGCCGGCCGAGGACGTGCCGCTGGCTGAGTGGCAGCAGATGGTGCAGATCAACCTCCTCGGCACGCTGTACTGCACGCATGTCGCGCTCCCGCTGCTGCTGAGCGCGGCGCGAAATGACCCGCGCCACGTGGCGGACTTGGTCAACGTCAGTTCGGTGGCCGGGCGCGTCGCACGGGCCGGAAATTCCGTGTACAGCGCGACCAAGCACGCCGTGGGCGCATTCAGCGAGTCGCTGCGCCAGGAAGTCACCCGGCGGCACGTGCGGGTGTCGATCGTCGAGCCGGGCGCGGTCGAGACCGAGCTGGCCAGCCACAACCGGCCGGAGATCCTGGACAGGCTCCAACAGCGGTTCGCCAGCCAGCGGCGCATGGCCGCCAGTGACATCTCTGAGACGATCGCCTTCATCGTCACCCGGCCTCGTCATGTCGCGATCAACGAGATCCTCGTCCGCCCCACCGACCAGGAACAGTAGGCCTGCCGGGGCCCGCCAGGCGACGCCACAACGGGACACCGGCTACTCGGCCTGTTCGCACGGGGAGCGGAAGCTCGGCCCGCCTCGACACTGTGTCGATCATGTATGGCCGAACCAACCGGCTCAGCCACCGGCTCACTCGCCGCCAGAAGCGCCTCATGGCGAGTATCACCGGGCTGGTCCTCCTCGTCTTCCTTGGCCTCGGGATCTGGGGCGCGTTCATACACGATTCCTACGGCACGTCCGCCAACGGCTGCGTCAACGTCACGCTCCCGGGCTCCATGGGCGGGGACGTCCTGCATTACTGCGGCTCCCCGGCGCGCGCGTTCTGCCAGGCGGTGGTCAAAGGCCAGGATCAGGTCGCGCAACGCGCGCGGCCGCAGTGCCGTGCGGCCGGCCTGCTGCCAGCCACCACAGCTCCCCCTTCCTCGTCACCCTGAGTGCGTCGACGGCGGTAAGCGTCACCGCGCCGGTGACCGCTTCGCGCTATTGGCCGCCAGAGTGCCAGCGCCGAGCCGCGGTGGCGACGACGGTAGCCCGGCAATGTAGCGGATGAAGTTCCAGGTGATCCGGTCGTAGACGCCGACCGTGTCGTGCTGCTCGCCGCCGTGCCGTAGCCGCCGCTGAACGATGCGCCATAGGCACGCACCGGCTGGGAGATCAAGGAACACGACAGTGTCGGCGATAGCAGGCGGAGGGGCAGGGTGGAGGCGTAGTTACCGTCGATGATCCACCGTGGTGCGGTCACCAGGTCGCGTTGCAGAGCCGCGAACTGCTCCTTGTCTTGCGGCTTCCAGTCTCGGTCGTAGTACAGCCCGTCCAAGTGCACCGGAGTGATTGCGAGTAGGGCGCCGAGTTGGCGGGCCAGGTGAGATTTCCCGCTTCCGCCCGGCCGCAGACGATCGCGATCCTGCCCACGGGCCACGACCCTAGCGTCCGAGGTCTGGATGCGGGAGCGACGCGGGATCGGGTCTCGATCAGGCTGAGCGTCCTCATCGCGGCTACTTGTTGACTTGCCGCAGGACCGGTGCCTGGCGAGGCTCGGTCTAGGCGCCCGGTTCGTCGCTCTCATCGCGGCTGCCCACGCTTGGTCGTGTGGCTCCCATTTGGCCTGCGCGGACGGGCGCTGTGGGCAAGGAGAGGCTCAAGAGGGGTTTGCTCTGCTCCAAGTAGCGGTGCCCTCCTCGCCCCGTCCATCACAGCCAGCAAAGGGGCAGGAGGAGCGATGAGCACCGTGATTATCGGGATGGACCCGCACAAGCGCTCGGCCACGATCGAGGTCATGGCCGGGGATGAGACTGTTCTTGGCGGCGGCCGGTATGCCACCGGCGCGGCCGGGTATGCGGCGATGCTCGCGGACGTGCGGCAGTGGCCGGAGCGGATCTGGGCGGTCGAGGGCTGCCGGGGCATCGGCAAGCACATCGCGGGCCGGCTCCTCGCCGATGGCCAGCACGTCGTCGACGTGCCGCCCAAGCTGTCCGCCCGGACGCGGGTCTTCGCCGCCGGGCAGGGCCGCAAGACCGATGCGACGGACGCGCACTCGGTGGCGCTGGCCGCCACCCGGATGACCGGGCTGCAACGGGTCACCGACGACGCCCAGCTTGCGGTCTTGCGGGTGCTGGCGGACCGGCGCCGGGCCCTGGGCGAGGACCACACCCGGATGATCTGCCAGCTGCACCAGCTGCTGCTCGAGCTCATCCCCGGCGGCGCGAAGAAGGCCCTGTCCGCCGCCCAGGCCAAGGTGCTGCTTGACCGGGTCCACCCCCGGGATCCAGCCGCCAGGCCCGGCGGCGGGTCGCCGCCGAGCTGATCAGCGACCTGGAACGGATCCACCAGCGAAAAAAAGCCGCCGATAAGGAACTGAACGCAGCACTCAAGGCCACCGCGACCACGCTGAGCAGCCTGGACGGGATCGGCCCGTCCGGGCCGCCCGGCTGCTGGTGGAGCCGGCGACATCACCCGGTTCCCCACCAGGGCACACTTCGCCTCCTGGAACGGCACCGCGCCGATCGACGCCTCCTCCGGGGACCATGTCCGGCACCGCCTGTCCCGGCCGGCAACCGCCAGATCAACCGTGTCCTGCACATCATGGCCGTCGTCCAGCTCCGCCACCCCACCAAGGGCCGCGCCTACTACGACCGCAAAGTCGCCGCCGGGAAAACCCCGATGGAAGCCATGCGGGCCCTCAAACGGCGGCTCTCCGACGCCGTATACCGCCAGATGATGACCGACGCGCGTACCGCAGAAACGGGCCCGGGAGGACACGTGGGGGCGGCTACTGGCTCCAGCGCGGCCAGCTCGGACCCCATCGCCGACGCTCGGAGAAGTCACTTCCCGGACCCGCCACCCACGACCCTACGCCCGCAGCCCGCCCCGTTCTCCCGGCTGCTCCCGCCGCCTCCGGATCAGGCCGGACCGCAGCCGTCGTCAAGCGACCTCTGCTTGACGACGGCGAGGACCGGCCCACAATGGCCAGGCGGGAACAACCACCCTCTTGACACAGAGGGGAGCCATGACAGGACGGTTTCCGCGGAAACGCTCTACGCAATTGCGTGCGACGTTTCCGCGGAAACGCCGGGGCTGCGTCTGACGCTGCCGGCGCAGCCGAAGATGACGAGGGCCGTTCGACCCGCCCGGCCGACGGCAGATGAGGACGTCCGCGGGCCGCGTGCGCCGCAATGCCCATGTCGGGCGCCTGGTGGGCCGGATAGCTGTGGTCACCACCAGAGGATGATGCGCCTGCCCGGATGCGCTCACGTCGCGCACTTGGGTCCCCGCGTCATTTGCCGCTCTTGGTCCTGGAGGTGCTGGGACCGCAGAACCGGCGTATGGTCCGAACGAGGGCTGAAGGAGCGGGCGATGAGCAATGTGCAGATGATGCGCGATTTGTACGACGCGTTCGGCCGAGGAGACATACCAACCGTGCTGGCCGCGATGGACCCCGGCATTGAGTGGCGCGAGGCCGAGGGGAATCCCTACGAGCCCAGCGATAACAAGGCGTGGCGAGGGCCCGACGCTGTGATGCAGAACCTATTCGTGCGGCTGGCCACGGAATGGGATGGCTTCGCCGCCCACCCGGGGAGTTCTATGACGCGGGCTCGGCCGTCATAGTTCAGGGCCGCTACATGGGTACCTACAAGCAGACGGGCAGGAAATTCGACGCGCAGGTCTGCCACCTGTGGAAGATACGCGACGGCAAAATCACGAGCTTCCAGCAATACGTGGACACTGCGCAGATGCAGGACGTGATGGGCACGCGTTAGGCGTCGGCAGGCAGGCCATCACGGGCCCCGCCGCATGGATGGGAACCAACGCGGATTTCACCCGCTAGTGCGCGCCAATCGTCATAACCTGCACCGCCACGCTGTCCGCGGCATGGGAGGATGTCGGGGTGGGCGGCCAGGCCGATCCGGAGGCTCCCGGGTGGGAAAGGAGCGGCTGATGGATAATCGCTTCGAGGTCGCCGTAGGCGCTGGGACGATGAGGTCGGTCTCGAGCCCTGCCGTCCGCTTCCCGCACCGGTGGACCCCGGAAGGCGTCACGGTTGAAGCCGATTTCACCGGCGGTCATCTTCTCCACCTGGCCGCTGCTGGCTGCGTGCTCAATGATGTTTACCGGGAGGCCGCTGCGCTCGGCATCGAGCTGAAAGGAGTCCGTGTGTCCGGGCAGGCGGGTTCGATACCGGCACCTGGACGTCCACCGGGATCAGTTATTCGGTCGACGTCAGTTCCGATGCCGCTGCCGACGAGCTTGCTCACCTGCTTGAGGCCGTTGACGAGGTCGCCGAGATTCCACGTGCTATCCGGGCCGGAGCCGCCGTCCGGCGGGCGAGCTGAGTCGAGCCCTGGCGTGCCGAGCGGAGCCTCCCGAGCCGCGCCCGCAGCGGCCGAAGCGCGCATATGTTGCTTCACCCCCCGGGGGTGATGGCTGTACGGCGGGGCCGCGGATCTGCAGGACAACGGTCCGGACGCCGTCCGTGCCGAGGTGCCAGGCTCAGGTCTGGCGGCGGACTTCGCACTTGCCGATCCGGGTCAGCCACAGGCCGGATGGTGGGCCAGAAGTGGGCTGTGCGTCGCGGCGCTGGGCCGCCAGTCATCAAAGGAGAGCGTCATGAGCGTGTATAGGGTGACCGAGATCATCGGGACAAGCGGCACGTCATGGGAAGACGCCGCAGCGGAGGCGATCAGGACGGCCGCCGGGACAATCCGCGATCTTCGGGTGGCCGAGGTCGTCAAGCAGGACATTCACCTGGACGAGGACGGCGCGATCACCTACCGCACCAAGCTTCAGCTCTCGTTCAAGTACGAACACGAGCACTGATCCCGGTCTGCTGCTCCCCTCGCTTACGGGTTGGGTGCGCCAGTTCTCAGGCCGATTGCCCTCCGTGGCTGGACGGCCTTGCGCACGAATCGTGTACGCCCAGGAACACCGCGGCTTGCGGCAGAAGAGCGCGCCTTCGGGGCGCATCGCCGCAGCGCTGGGCGTCCGGCTCGCTATCAGAGATCATTGCGGTATGCAGCCTGCGAGTACCGAGCTTGACTTAGCCCGGCCAGCTTTCGTCGCCGCTCACGGCCGGTTCCAGGCGGACCATTCCCGGTGGAATATTGAAGACTGGTACGCGTCGTTGGGTGAGACCCTGTGGTGGATCTTCGCTCTCGATGACTATTTCCGCAGCATGAAAAATACGGGCTATGAACAATTCCGTGACAGCGACAGGAACGGTCGCGTGATTTATGGCCTGGCACTCGCCCGGAACAGAGTGGGACATGGGCTTGCAATTATGCTGGAAGATCCGGAAGGTCGATCCGTCTTTGAAGAGCCTCCGGTGACAACCGGGGTCGTCCTCGACCAGCTGAGGTGGCGCGCACTAGGCGACCCTCCGTAGGAGAGTAGAAGCGGGAAACGTATCACGCAGCGGAAGGCCTACCATGACTACCTAGAGGGGGAGCCGCGCGATATTCGTTGCGCCATGCTAACTATTTCTTCGTTCGGCGCCGCGGAGAACTTGACTCACAGGCGACGCGCGTAGTCGCTCCAGCGCGACGGCAGTTCGCGAGTCTCCATGACTCAATTATTGTCCTCACGGACGCCGCAGGAAGCAGGCACACCGAGGTTCACCGACAGCACCTCGACTGGCCTGCCCGCCGAAGGTGGACACTCGAGCAGTCGAGCCCGGGCATCCTGACCTGGACCACGCCCGCCTGCTGCTGGTACTCCGCGGCCCCCGGCCCGCTACGAGGCATAGACAAATCCGGCCCTCGGCCCGGAGACGGCACTCGGGCCCTACGGCGCGGGCCAGTAAGCGAACTGGTAAGCCAGCAGGTCGGCCGGTGCTCAGCGCCTTACAAACTCGGTGCGGCAGTTCTCGCCGCGCCCGGCGCGGCCGCGAGGGCGGCCTTGCCGCGCACCACCGGGTTGACCAGCTCGCCGATCTCCGAGATCCGGATGCTGATCTCGTCACCCGCCTCCAGGGTGAACGGAAGGTCGGGCACCAGGCTCGTCCCGGTGGACAGCACCGCCCCGGCGGGGAATTCGTCCTCGCGGAACAGGAACTCAGCCAGCTCGTCGACCCGCCGCCGCAGGCCGGAGGTACTCGACTGGCCCTCCCAGGCCACGGCCCCGGCGCGGCGGATCGTCATGTCGATCGTGAGCGCGTACGGGTCGGGGACCTCCCACGCGGGCCGGATCCACGGGCCGAGCGCGCAGCCGCCGAGGTAGATCTTGGCCTGCGGCAGGTACAGCGGATTCTGACCCTCGATCGACCGTGAGCTCATGTCGTTGCAGACGGTGTAGCCGACCACCTCGCCGGCGAAGTTCAGCACGGCGGCCAGTTCGGGTTCGGGCACGTCGATGGTGGAGTCGGAGCGGACCGACACCGCGTCACCGGAGCCGGACACCCGCCACGCCATCGACTTGAAGAACAGCTCCGGCCGGTCCGCGGCGTATACGAGGTCGTAGACGTCGGCGGAGTTCTCGCTCTCCACCATCCTCGCGGCCCGGGACCGCTCATAGGTGACGCCGGCGGCCCAGACGTCCGTGTGCCCGTCCACCGGCGCGAGCAGTTCGGCACGGTCGCGGGGCACCGCCTCGCCGCCGGGGTTGTCGCACAGCTCGCGGATCCGGCTCAGCGGCAGGGCGAGCAGGTCGGCCAGGGCCGGGGCTCCGGCCAGCGGCGTGATCACGGTGGCCGCGTCGTCCAGCACCCCCGCCAGCGGCTGGCCGTCGTCAACCCGGAACCTGATGAGCCGCACCGCATCCCTCCGGCAGAAGTAAACAAGCCCCAGCTACGCCTCGGCGAGCGTAAGGCGATGCGCCGGATCACGTCAAGGCTTCATCACATGAAGACGTGGGTTCATCAGATGAAGTGTTGACCGGGACGGCATCCTGCCGTAGCGTCGTGGCACCTCAGGAACGTAGGAGGGCCTCCTTGCCACAGACTTCGGGGCACCGTTGACCGCCGCGTACCCGGCTCGCGCCCGGCACGCCCAGGTCGTCCACGAGCTGGGCGCGCAGATTGTCCGCGGTTCCCTCGCCCCCGGCGACGCTGTGCCCACCGAAGAGGAACTGGTCAGCCAGTTCCACGTCGGGCGGTCCGCCCTGCGCGAGGGCGTCAAGGTCCTGGCCGGGAAGGGCCTGCTGGAGAGCCGGACCAGCGCCGGGACCCGCGTCCGGCCGCGGGAGTCGTGGAACCTGCTGGACCCGGACGTGCTGACCTGGCGTTTCGCCCCCAGTCCCAGCGCGGACGACATCCAGTCGCTGGCCGGCCTGCGGGTGGCGCTGGAGCCGGGCGCGGCCCGGCTGGCCGCGGAGTCGGCCACGGCGGAGCAGCGCAGCACGGTGTCGGTGGCGATGGCCAAGCTCTGGGCGACCGTCGACGACCCGGAGGCGTTCATCGAGGCGGATCTCGACTTCCACCGCGCGGTGTTCAGCGCCGCGAACAACGACCTGCTGCTCTACATCCACGACGTCATCAGCGTCGCGCTCAGCGCGATCCGGCCCCTGCACACCCACTCCGTCGGCCACAACCGGGAGACGCTGCCCAATCACGAGCGGGTCGCGCCTGGCCATCCGGCGCGGTCACCACCTCAAGGCCGAGGCGGCGATGCGCGAGATCGTCGAGGTGGCCCGGGCCGACGCGCTACAGGAGATCCCATGACACCGGCCCCCGCTGACCCCCCGGCCGAGCCCGCACCGTCGCCGCGCCCGCGCCCGCACCCACGCACCGCCCGTGCCCCAGGCCGCACCCCCGCCCACCGGCCAGGTCCACCTGGACATCGACCAGCACGTCGCCGTTCTGACCCTGGACCGTCCGGCCAAGCTCAACGCCTTGACCGCGCAGATGACCGGATCACTCGCCGCGCACGTGGCCGCCATCAACAACGACGCCGACATCCGGGCCGTCGTCCTCACGGGCACCGGCCGCGCGTTCTGCGCGGGCAGCGACATCGCCGAACTGGACGGCTACGCGACTCCGTGGCAGTTCGGCGCCCGCCAGGATTACGGGGACATCCTCCGGTCGCTGCGCAAGCCCGTCATCGCGGCGGTCAACGGTCACGCGCTCGGCGGCGGCCTCGAACTCGCGCTCGCCTGCGACATCCGCCTCGCGGCCGAGACGGCCAGCTTCGCCGCACCGGAGATCAAGCTCGGCTGGATCGGCGGCAGCGGGCAGTCGGCGCTGCTGGCTCACAGCGTCGGCCCGTCCAACGCGGCCCTGATGCTGCTCACCGGCGACCCGGTCGACGCCGCGACCGCGCTGCGATGGGGCCTGGTCAGCGAGGTCGTCGCCCCGGACCAGCTGAACGCCCGCGCCCGGCAGCTGGCCTCGGTGATCGCGAGCCGCGCACCGGTCGCGGCGGAAACCGCGAAGCTGAACCTGCGCGCCGCCTACGAAATGCCGCTGACCCGGGCCATCGACTACGAGCGGCACCTCCAGACCATCTGTTTCGCCACCGCGGACGCGGCCGAGGGACGAGCCGCCTTCGCCGAGCGCCGCGATCCGGCGTTCCGCGGGATATAGGGGGCGGCGCGCATGGGGATTCTCGACGGATACCGGGTTGTCGACTTGTCGATCGCCATGGCCGGCCCGCTGGCCGCGATGCGGCTCGGCGACCTCGGGGCCGACGTCATCAAGGTCGAGCCGGTCACCGGCGAATGGCAGCGGCACGCCCCGGCGGGCGGCGCGACCGGCCACGAGGTGAACGCCTCGTTCCTGGCCCTGAACCGGAACAAGCGGAGCCTGGCCGTCGACCTCAAGTCGGCCGAAGGCCGCGAGATCGTGCTGGAGCTGGCCCGCAGCAGCGACGTCTTCCTGCAGAACTACCGGGGCGGGGTCGCCGAGCGCCTCGGGGTCGACTACGAGGCGATCCGGGCCGTCAAGCCGGACATTGTCTACGTGTCGATATCCGGCTACGGCGAGACCGGGCCCTACGCCGCCCGGCCCGGGCAGGACCTGCTGCTCCAGGCGATGAGCGGCGCGATGTTCAGCACCGGCCGCGCCGGCGACCCGCCCGCGCCGGCCGGGACCTACGCGGTCGACGCGATCACCGCCTACAGCGCGTTCGAGGGCGCGCTGGCCGCGTTGCTGCACCGCGAGCGCACCGGCGAGGGACAGCTCGTGACGGTCAACATGCTGGACGCCGCGGTGGCGGTGCAGATGCAGGAGCTGTCGGTCTTCACGGTCGGCGGGGTCCCCCAGCACCGCGGCGCGGAACCGCACGGGCACACCTATATACGCGCGCCGTACGGCGTGTTCGCGACGAAAGACGGCTACCTCGCGCTGGCCATGCCCGGCCTGCGCGCGCTGGGCGAGGTGCTCGGCATCCCCGAGCTGACGACCATGGACGATCACGTGGACGGCCACACCCGCCGGGACGAGATCACCGCCCTGGTCCGGGCCCGGCTGCCGGAACGCCGCACCGATGAGTGGCTGGCCCGGCTGGCCGAGAACGGGATCTGGCCGGCCCGGTCTACTCCTACGCCGACCTGGTCGACGACCCTCAGGTCGAGCACAACGGCTCGTTCGTCAGCTACGACCATCCGACCGAGGGCCGGGTGCGCACGCCCGGCTTCCCCTACCGGTTCAGCCGGACGGACCCGGAGGTACGCCGCGGCGCGCCGCTGACCGGTGAGCAGACCCGCGAGATCCTCGCCGGCCTGGGCGTAGACGGCGCCACCGTCGATGACCTGCGGAAGCGCGGCGTCATCGCGACGCGGGAGCGGGAGGCGTGACCGCTGGCCTGCGCGGCCTGACCTGGGATCACCCGCGCGGCTACGTGGTACTGGACGCGATGGCGGCGGCTGGAGGGGGGCCGCCGCCATCGAACTCACCCGCCGCCGGCTGCCCGGCCGCCGGGCCGCCGCCATCCAGCACACCCATCCACTGGGACCGCCAGCCGCTCGAGGGATTCGAGTCCCGGCCGCTGCGGACCCTGGCCGACGACTACGACCTGCTGGTCATCGACCACCCGGGCCTCGGCGAGGCGGTCCGCGACCAGGCCCTGCGCCCGCTCGGCACGCTGCTGTCCGAAGCGGAGCTAAACGCGTGCGAGACGGTCTCGGCCGGGCGCTCGTACGCGAGCTACCAGCTGGCCGGGCAGCAGTGGGCGCTGCCCCTCGACGCCGCGGCCCAGGTGTCGGTCTGCCGCCCGGACCTGATGGCCGAACGCCCGCCAACCTGGGAGGACGCGCGGCGCGCCGCCCGCCGGTACCACACGGCCGTGTGCCTGGGCGGCCCGCACGCGCTGCTCATGTTCGCCGCGATCTGCGTCAGCCTGGGCGCTCCCCCGGCCACCTCCCCCGACGAACCGGCCTTCGCGGACCCGACCACCGGGGCCGAAGCGCTGCAGCTCATGGCCGATCTGGTCGCGCAGGCCGACCCGCGGCTGGCCGGCCGGAACCCGATCGCGGTCCTGGACGCGATGGCGGCCGGCGACCGGGCGGCGGGCCCGTCTACTGCCCGCTGGTCTACGGCTACGTCTCCTACCAGCGGCCGCGTCCCGGGAAGCACGCGCTCGCGGCGTTCGACGCGCCCGGCCGGGCGGGGCGGAAACGCCACCGGCAGCGTTCTGGGTGGCACCGGGATCGCCGTGACTCGTTCCTGTACACAGCTGGAAGCGGCCCGCGACCACATCCTCCGGCTGATGTCCGAGGAGGTCCAGATCGGCCTGTACCGCGAGCTCGGCGGGCAGAGCGCGGACCGGCGCGCCTGGCTGGATCCGGAGGCCGACCGCCGCAGCGGCGGGTTCTACTCGGCGACCCGCCGCACCGTCGAGGCGGCCTGGGTCCGGCCGCGTTTCGCCGGCTACGTCGCCTTCCAGGCCGCAGCGTCCGCCGTGCTGCGCGACGGGCTGCTCCACGGCGAGCGCCCCGCCCAGCTGCTGAGCCGCGTCAACGACCTGTTCGCCCGGGCCGGCGAGGCAGCAGCGGTGAAGAACCACGACACAGCCATGACGAGGAGGTCAGGGTGAGTACTGCGGTGGTGACCGGCGCCGGGGGCGCCCTCGGCCGGGCGATCGCCCGGCGGCTGGCGGCCGACGGCCATGCGGTCGCGGTGGCCGACATCGACTCCGACGCGGTGGAGGCCACCCGCAAGGACGTTGCGACCCGCGGCGGCGCCGTCCGCGGCTGGACCCTCGACCTGCGCGACCCGGGCGCGGTGACCGAACTCTTCGACGCGGTGGCGTCCGAGTCCGGCGGCGCCGGAATCCTCGTGAACAACGCCGCGATCTACCCGATGAGGCCGTTCCTCGAGGTCCCCCTGGCCGAATACGACGACGTCCACGCGGTCAACCAGCGCGGCTACTGGCTCTGCGCGCAGGCCGCCGCCCGGCAGATGACCCGGGCCGGCGGCGGCTCGATCATCAACATCGGCTCGATCGTCACGCACGGCGGCTGGGCCGGCCTGACGTCCTACGCGGCGACCAAGGGCGCGGCGGTGGCGCTGACCCGCGCGCTCGCCCGCGAGCTGGGCCCGTACGGGATCCGGGTCAACGCCATCTCCCCCGGCGCGTTCCCCACCGCCGCCGAAGAGATCCACGAGGATGCGGCCGCCTATAACCGCCTCGTTCTGGATCAGCAGGCACTCAAGCGGCGCGGAACCCCGGAGGAACTGGCGGCCGTCGTGTCCTTCCTGGCCGGGCCGGACTCCTCGTTCGTCACCGGCCAGACGATCGAGGTCAACGGCGGCTGGGTGATGGCGTGAGCGCGGACCCAGCCGACGCCGGCCGGGACCTCCGCCGGGACGTGATCGCCCGGCAGGCCGGGGACCTCGCCGCCGCCGGCGGGGTCCGGGCCGTCGTGCTGGACGACGGGGTGGAGCGGGGCATCCGGGTGCTGGAGTTCCGCACCGGCGGCGGCCTCCGCTTCGACGTCCTCGTCGACCGCGCGATGGACATCGGCCTGGCCGAGTTCGACGACATCAGCGTCGGCTGGCGGTCGGCGACCGGATTCCGCCACCCGGGGCTGCACGAGGTCAACGACGAGGACGGCCTGTCGTGGCTGCGCAGCATGTCCGGGCTGCTGGTCAGCGCGGGCCTGGACCACACGCTGTTCGGCGGCGAGGTCGGCGCGGAGCACTACCACTACCCGCCCCGGCAGGCGGTCCGGCACGGGCTGCACGGCCGGATCGCGAACATCCCGGCCCGGCTGACCGGGTACGGCGAGCGCTGGGACGGCGAGCGCTGCGTGCTGTGGGCCGAAGGCGAGGTCCGGCAGGCGGCGATCTTCGCCGAGCACCTGGTGCTGCACCGCCGGATCGAGGCCGACCTGGGCGGCACCGAGATCCGCCTGACCGACACGGTGACCAACGCCGGCTTCGACCGGACGCCCCACATGTTCCTCTACCACGTCAACGTGGGCTGGCCGCTGCTGGAGCCGGGCGCCCGCTTCGACGCGGCGATCGCCGAGACGACCTGGCGCAGCGACAGCGTGGCCGCCCAAGGCGTCTCGCACGTCATCCTGCCCGGCCCGCAGCCCGGTTTCGTCGAGCAGGTCTACGAGCACGTGATCACCCCGGACGCCGACGGCCGGGCCCGGGCCCGCCTGGTCAACGACCGGCTGGGCCGCGGCTTCGAGCTGGACTACGACCCGGCGGCCTTCCCGGCGTTCTTCGAGTGGCTCAACCTGCGCGAGGGCGCCTACGCGGTGGGCCTCGAGCCGTCTACGCACCACGTGACCGGCGACGCCGCGGCCCGCGCCGACGGCTCGATGATCTGGCTCGGCCACGGTGACGAGCGCCGCTACGAGACGGTGTTCCGCTTCACCAGGGCTTAGTTCTCAGCCTCCGAACGAGGCCGTGGTTCCCCCCGCGGCCAGCCGCGCAGCCCACGTCGCGCGAGCCAGGAGCCGCCGCGCGCCTCAGTCGATGAGAATGCGCTCCAGCCGCCGGACCGCGAGCCACAGACCGAGCAGGCCCATCGCGGTCAGGTACGCGGCCGGGACCAGCAACTGGGTCCCCACCGAGCCCAGGATCGGCTCCCGGACCAGGTTGATGCTGTGGTACAGCGGCAGGCAGGAGACCAGGACCCGGATCGGCCCCGGGTAGACCCGCAGCGGGTAGAAGGTCGTCGCGAACAGGAACATCGGCAGCATGACCAGCTGGATGAGCTGGAAGTCCTGCCAGCCCCGCAGGAAGGTCGCGACGAACAGGCCGACGCTCGCGAACGCGAAACCGATCAGCAGCGCGCCGGGGATGGCCAGCAGCGCCCACGGGGAGTGGACCAGGTTCATCGCGGCCATCACGGCCAGGAACCCGGTCGCCTCGATGCCGCCGCGCAGCATGGCCCAGCCCACCTCGCCCACGGCGATGTCACGCGGGCTGACCGGCGTGGTGAGCATGATCTGGTAGGTGGTGTCGAACCGGAGCCGGGCGAACACCTGCTGCGTGGTCGAGCCGGAGGCGCCGTTCATGGCCGCCATGGCCAGCAGGGCCGGCGCCACGTACTCCGGATAGGTGACGGCCGGGCCGCCGAGGCCGTTCAGGTGACCGACCAGCCGGCCCACCCCGACCCCGATCGACAGCAGGTAGAGCACGGGCTCGAGGATGCCGAAGGCCAGGATCGTCCACTGGTGCCGGTGGACCATGACGTCCCGGACCATGACCAGATGGGCGCGGCCGAACCGGGAGGGCGGCCTCCCGCCCGGCGGGGCGGGCGGGGCCGCCGGTGCGGGCGCGGCGTCAATCATGGAGGTGCCGCCGGTACATCGCGCGGGCGGTGACCAGGCCGAGTGCGCAGACGGCGCACAGGTAGCCGGTGTGCAGCAGCGCCCCGCCGGGGCTCAGCGTGCCGAGCGTGAGGCCCCGGCAGAGCTGGACGCCGTGCCAGAGAGGCAGCGCGTAGGCGACGGGTCGGATCACCGCCGGAAGCTGATTGACCGCGACGTAGGTGCCGGAGAACAGGTACAGCGGCATGATCAGGAAGCGGTAGACGCCCCGGACGGTCTCCTCGCTGGTCACGCTGACCCCGAGGGCCATGAACGGGATCGCGAAGGCCAGCCCGGTGAGCACCGCGGCCGGCAGCGCGAGCACCACCAGCGGGGACGCGGCCAGCTGGGCGCACAGCAGGACGACCAGGAACGCCGCCGAGCTGCTCGCGATCCGGAACAGCACGAACAGCAGGTGCCCGTTCAGGATGTCGGTCGGGGACAGCGTGGTGAGCGCCGCGACCCGGTAGTTGCCGCGCGTCCGCAGCGACTGGTACACGGACATGACCGACTCGATCGTGCCGGTCTGCATGGCCATCGCCGCGAGCAGCCCGGGCGCCAGGAACGCGAGGTAGGAGACGTGGTGCAGCGGCGCCGCCGGGTTGTGGTCGATCAGCCGGCCCAGGCCGACGCCGATGCCGACGAAGAACAGCAGCGGGTTCAGGACGCTGAGCACGACCGTTCCCCGCCAGGTCCGGCGGTAGTAGGTCATCCAGTAGGTGAACTCGCTGAGCGCCGGCGAGATGGCCCGCGGGCGCACGCCGGGATCGGCCGCCGCCGTGGTGAACGCGGTCACGATCAGTCCACCAGCGTCCGGCCGGTCAGGACCAGGAAGACGTCTTCCAGCGTGCTCCGGCGGACCAGCGCGGTGACCGGGACCAGCCCCCGCTGGCGCACCTTGGCCAGCGCGGCGTCGCCGTCGTCGGTGTAGACCAGCACCCGGTCGGGGAGCATCTCGGCCCGCTCGGCGCTGCCGGTCTCGGCGGCCGGTGCCCCGTCCGGCGCGTGGTTGCGGGCGCCGAGCTCGCGCGCGGCGCCGGCCAGTTCGTCGGGGCCGAAGCGCAGCTCCACCACCTCGCGCGGGCAGTACCGCTCGATCAGCGCCCGCGGCGTGCCCTCGGCCACGATCCGCCCGCGGTCCATGACGACCAGCCGGTCGCACAGCTGTTCGGCCTCATCCATGTAGTGCGTGGTCAGGATGAGGGTCACGCCCTGCTGCTTGAGCCGGAACAGGCGCTCCCACAGAGCGTGCCGGGCCTGCGGGTCCAGGCCGGTGGTGGGCTCGTCCAGCAGCATGAGCTCCGGGTCGTTGATCAGCGCCCGGGCGATGGTCAGCCGGCGGCGCATGCCACCGGACAGGGCCTGCACGCGCTCACCCGCCTTCTCCTGGAGCTGCGCGAACTCCAGCAGGGCCGTGGTCCGCTCCCGGATCACCGGCCGGGGCAGGCCGAAGTACCGCCCGTAGATGGTGAAGTTCTCGGTCACGGTCAGTTCCCGGTCCAGCGCGTCGTCCTGCGGCACGACGCCGATCCGCGACCGGATCCGGGCGCTGTCCCGCCGCGGGTCCATGCCGAGGACGCGCAGGGTCCCGTCGGTCACCCGCGAGACGCAACTGATCATCCGCATGGTGGACGACTTGCCCGCGCCGTTCGGGCCGAGCAGCCCGAAGCACTCGCCACGGTGCAGGACGAAGTCGATGCCGGCGACCGCGGAGAATTCGCCGCCGGATCCGGTGCGGTACCGCTTGACCAGGCCGCGCGCCTCGACCATCGGCGTGGCCTCCCGGCCGGTACGGTCCACGGTGCCCAGCCCGACCGTCATCCATCCTCCGCCCACGGACACGCCGCCCCGATCCGGCGACACCGTGACGGTAACGGATTCGGCCCACCGCCAGCAAGAAATTTACTTCTAAGCAAAATTTCCGAACTGCTTGCTGAAAATTCGATCATTGTCCGGCGGAGATGGGGCTCTACCATCGGAAAATTTCGTAATCTGATCGACCTCTTGCGGACAAATGTCGGAAACATGTAACGTCGGGCTACCGCTCCGGGACGGGCGGTGTCTTCTTCCACGCGGCGCCCAGCACGGTTCTCAGGCCAGCACAGCGCAGCACGCCGGATAAGGAAGGAAGCCGAACATGGCCGTATCCCGCCGGAGGTTCCTGACCACCGTCGTGCCGGGCTCCGTTCTCGCCGCGGCGTCGGCGACCGAACTCCTCTCGATCCCAGCAACGCGGCGCGCGCCGCCAGCGCGCCCGGGGACGTGGTCGGGAAGATCACCGTGGGCTATCAGGGCTGGTTCGCCTGCATCGGCGACGGCGCCCCGATCAACGGCTGGTGGCACTGGAGCCAGAACTGGTCCCAGCCTCCCTCGCCGTCCAACAACGCCATCAAGGCGTGGCCGGACATGAGGCCGTACAGCACCGGCTACCAGACCGCCTACGCGAACCTCGGCAACGGCCAGCCGGCCACGCTGTTCTCCTCTTACGACCAGCAGACGGTCAACACGCACTTCCAGTGGATGCAGCAGAACGGCTGCGACACGGCGGCCCTGCAGCGGTTCAACCCGAACAGCTCGGAGGGCCCCACCCGGAACGCGATGGCGACGAAGGTCCGGTCGGGGGCCGAGGCATACGGCCGGAAGTTCTACATCATGTACGACGTCAGCGGCTGGACGAACATGCAGTCCGAGATCAAGACCGACTGGACCAGCACGATGTCCGCGCTGACCGCCTCGGCCGCGTACGCGAAGCAGAACGGCAAGCCGGTCGTCGGCATCTGGGGATTCGGCTTCAACGATGCCAACCACCCGTGGAGCGCGTCCGTATGCCTCGACGTGGTGAACTGGTTCAAGAGCCAGGGCTGCTACGTGATGGGCGGGGTGCCGACCTACTGGCGCACCGGGGTCAACGACTCCCGGTCCGGCTACCTGGGCGTCTATCACGCCTTTAACATGCTGTCGCCGTGGATGGTGGGGCGGATCGGCACCGCGGCCGACTCCGACAGCTTCTACGCCAACGTCAACGTCGGGGACCAGGCCGACTGCAACGCCAACGGCATCGACTACCAGCCCTGCGTGCTCCCCGGCGACCTGTCCGCGCGGCAGCGGGCCCACGGCGACTTCATGTGGCGGCAGTTCTACAACATGGTCCGGGTCGGCGCCCAGGGCATCTACATCTCCATGTTCGACGAGTACGGCGAGGGGAACCAGATCGCCGAGACCGCCCCGGACCCCTCGATGGTGCCGGCCAACTCGGGCCTGCTCGCGCTGAACGAGGACGGCACGGCCTGCTCGTCGGACTACTACCTGCGGCTGACCGCCGACGGCGGCAAGATGCTCAAGGGCCAGATCCCGCTGACCGCCACCCGGCCCACTCCCCCGGTGATCAGCTCGGCCAACCCCAACCTGGCCCTGGGCCGGGCCGCCTCGGCCAGCGGATACACCCAGGCCTACCAGCCGTCCAACGCCGTGGACGGGAACACCAGCACCTACTGGGAAAGCACCGACAACGCCTTCCCGCAGTGGTTCCAGGTCGACCTGGGCGCCGCGGCCAGCATCAGCCGGATCGTCATGAACCTGCCGCCGTCCTCGGCCTGGGGAGCGCGAACCCAGACGGTGGCGATCCAGGGCAGCACCGACGGGTCGGCGTTCACCACGATCGCCGGGTCGCGGGGATACGGCTTCGATCCGGCCACCGGCAACACGGCCACCGCGACGTTCAGCGCCACCTCGGCCCGATACCTGCGGCTGACGTTCACCGCGAACACCGGCTGGCCAGCCGGGCAGCTGTCCGAGCTCCAGGTCTTCGCCAGCTAGATCACTGCCTGGTCGCGCCGCCCAGCATCCCGCCGACTACGGGACAGACGCCGGGCTCTGCAGCTCAGCGGCGTGGTGGCGATGCCGGACGGGCCGGCACCGCCACCACGGCGGTTGCCTGCGAGGGCTTACCGAGGGGGCTGGATCCCGGCTTCGGCGATGACCTGCTGTGCGGCGGGAGGCCAATTGTCGCCCTGCACCTGAACGTTAGCGACGCTGACGTTGTCGTGCGGGGGCCCGGTGGCGATTTCCGTCGAGCCGGCGTTGTACCAATTACCGGAAAAGGCGTTGTCGTCCGTGTTGTTGACGGAGTTGGCGTTCGTAAACGCCCATACCCCGCTGTCCTGGACGACGTTCCGGGAGGCCGTGATGTACCGGGATCCCTCGTCGAGATATAGGCCAATGGTCTGATTGTTGTCGTAGATGTAGTTGTTATCGATGACGGTACCGGGACTGGCGGAGAGGTTGTAGATACTCCCGCCGTCGTGGAAGACCTTCTTGGTGGCGTGGACCCGGTTGTAGGCGACAACATTGTCCTTGAACGTCGTCGGGGTGGTGTAAATCGGCTGATAGTTGTAGAGACCGCGGTTGACATAGTCCTGGCTTCCGCCGGGGTCGTTGCTTCCCCACCCCCAGCCAATGTCGATGCCGTCGTAGGGCAGGTTCTCTACCTCGTTGTGCTCGATGACGGCGTGTGTCACATAGGTGGACAGGATGCCCGACATGTCTTTGTAGTCGAGGGCGGCCCCGTCGACCAGGTTGTCCTCGATGGTGATGTTCCGGTTGGTCATCGTCGGGACGGACGGGTGGTGCGCGCTGGGCAGGATGCCGCCGACGTCGATGCCGCCGCCTCCGAGGTCGGTGAAGGTGCTGCGGTACACGGCGCTGTCGGAGACGCCCAGGCCGATACCGGAGAAGTTGGCGTCGGCATCCTGGCCGAGGCCGAGGCCAACCTGGCCGAGGTGAGCGAAGACGTCGCCATAGAAGTCGACGCGCGCGGCCGCGGCGACCTGTACCGCGGCGGGGACCTGAGCCCAGCCGTTCCGGGTCGCCTCGAACTGCGGGCAGCCGACCTGGCAGCTCGTCAGAAAGTCAGCGGCCATCGGATACGCGGCGGCGATGTGCGCCCCGTTCTGCTGGTCCGCGTCGCCGGCCGGCGTGCCCGGGCTCAGCCAAGTCGTGTAGGAGAACTGGATTCCGCTGAAGGACAGGTCGTGGACGGGATTGGTGTAGCTGCCGGCGATCTGGACCAGCGACTGGAGCGCGGGCAGGACGATGGAGTCGGCGCTGGGATTCTCCCCGGCCGCCGCGCGGTAGTACAGCTTGCCCTGGGCCGGGTTGAGGTACCACTGCCCCGGCTGCAGGAAGGAATATGAGTTCTGCAGGAGAAGCTGCCCGGCGTAGAACGGCGACGCCAGCGTGTCGTATCCCCAGTTGTTGTTCCGCCAGGCGGGTTCCTGCATGGTAATCGTGTGGCCGCTGATGGCCTGCACCGGTGAGTAGCGGTCAGTGAACGACCCCTGCGCCTCGACCTCGATCTGATTCTGCTGCGGCACGCTGGCCAGGTAGTCCAGATCCGGATTGTCGATCGTCATCCCCGTCGGGGTGAACGTCACATCGCTCCGCGGGATCGCGATCGACGCCCGCGGGGCCAACGCTCCGTTGACGTACAGGTCACGGCTCTCGGCGCCCTTCGGCACGGACGCCACGAAGACATCCGCCGAGGCGTCGTACATCTTCCAGCCCGTGACCAGGTGACCACCGGAAATCACCGGATGGGCTCCGGGCGCGGCCTCCCAGCGGATCGGCAGGCCGGGCTGGCCAGAGTCCCGGGCCGTGAACACCAGAGGCTTTTTCAGGACGTAGGTTCCGTTGGCCAGTTCCACCGTGACGGCCTCGCCGCGTGCGGCGTCCGCGCGCGCCGCCGCCTGCGCTGCCGCCAGGGTCAGCCGGGGGCCGCCGGCGTGACGCCCGGAGCCGGACGGCGCGACCATGATCACGGCCGTCCGTGGCTGAGCCGAAGGCCGGCTCGCAGTGGCACCGGCCACGCCGCCGACGGCGAGCACCCCAGCGATGGCGCTGGCGATGACAGCCGCTGCACGCGGCAGGCCGCTGTGGGGTTCTCTCATGCAGGTGTACCTCCCGGCGCGCCGACCGTCTCCGTCGGCACCAGATCACGGATAATAAATGTCATTCATTCATGTGATTTGGGGTGCGTCAAGGTCGGTAGATGGTCGATTTTCTGTTTTTTTGCCTTCCGTGGCGCTCGGGCCGATTTCACCCAGTGGCGCGCGGGCAGCGATCCAGGACGGTCTAGCAAGCTGAGGAACAGGCTATTTCCGTCCGTTTCCCACTCAGTTCCGACTCGCAGCACCCAGCGCTGCGTCGGCGGAAGTCACCACCCACCCGAGCGGCTTACTGTCCGGTATAGTCCGCGACTTCGGATTAATGAATGTCACTCATTTGGCCGTTTCAGTTGCGCGGATGGCGCTGCCGGGCCGATGCTTGACGCCGGAAGGAGGTGGCCCGTGGACAAGGCCCGCTACCGCCCGGCGTACGAACTGGCCGTCGAGCAGCTGATCGGGCTGATCGCGGACCGGGGGCTGCGCCCGGGCGACCGCCTGCCGACCGAGCTTGAGCTCGCGCAGGAACTGCGCATCAGCCAGCGCGCCGTGCGCGAGGCGATCAAGATGCTGTCTGCGGTCGGCCGTGTGCGGGCCGAGCGCGGCCGGGGGATTTTCGTCAGTGACGACCGGAGCCTGCTGATGGGCCTGCGGCCCACGTCCTTCCGGCCCACTGACATCGGCCACATTGTCATGCTCTTCGATTTCCGGGCCGTGCAGGAGTCGGAGGCCGCCCGCCTGGCGTCCCAGCGGGCGACCCCCCAGGAGGTCCGCGCTCTCGCCCGGGCGGTGGACGCGGGGGCTCAGGCCGTCGCCGAGGACGACCTCCCGGCTTTCCGCCGCACCGACGAGGAGTTCCATGCCCATCTGGCCGCCGCTTCCCACAACATCTTCCTCATCGACGCCGTCGCGCACGTGCGCGCGCTTCAGGAGCAGGTGAGCGCCCTCAAGCTCGGCCCCACCGTGGACAATCTGGGCCGGGCGGTCAAGGATCACGAGCTGATCCTCCATGCCGTAACCGACGGGGACGAGGCGCTGGCCGCCGGCCGCGCCGCCGGGCATGTCCAGCGCTCCCTCCAGGACTACCGGGTAGCCATCGAGCGCAGGCTCTCCGGCTTTTCAGCGCGGCGCACGGTGTCCCCGGCCGGTGCCGGTCACTCCTTGGTCGCGCCGGCCAGCATCCCGGAGACCAGGGCCCGCTGGGAGAACAGGAACACGATCAGCACCGGCGCGACGGCGACCAGCATGGCCAGGGCCAGCTCCGGGCGGGTGATCTGCAGGCCCGCCCCGGCCGCCGGGTTGAACGACGGGGTCGAGGACAGCAGGTTCTCCAGGCCGACCTGGACCGGGTACTTGCTGCTGCTCGGAAGCATCACGAACGGCAGGAAGAAGTTGTTCCAGTTCGCGACGAAGCTGAAGAACGCCACGAGCGCCACCACCGGCTTGGCCAGCGGCACGGCGATCCGCCGGAAGACACCCCACTCGCTGCACCCGTCGAGCCGCGCCGCCGCCAGCAGGTCCCGCGGGATGTGGGAGGAGAAGTAGATGTAGGCCAGGTAAACGCCGAACGGGAAGAACGACATGGGCAGGATGACCGACCACACGCTGCCGACCAGGTGGGCTGCGTTCACCTCCAGGAAGAGCGGCAGGACCAGCGCGGACGCCGGCATGATCATCACGACCAGGGTCACGGCGAGCAGCAGCTTTCGGCCGCGGAACTCGGTCAGCGCCAGGCCGTAGCCGGCCGGGATGCTGGTCACGATCGTGATCACGAGGGCGCCAAACGCATAGATGGCCGAGTTCTGCATCCAGGTCAGCAGCGCGCCGTTCTCGAAGGTGACCAGATTGTGCCAGGTGGCGCCGATGTTGTGCAGCGAGCCGAACGCGAGCGGGTTGCCGTGCACCAGCCCGTTGTCGGTCTTAGACGGGGCCAGGAGCAGCCACGCCACCGGGAGGAGGAAGAAGGCCGCGAACGCCAGCAACGGGAGCAGCCACAGCAGGCGCCCGACCGTGCCCCGGGGACGGCGGCCGGGGTTCCCCCGGCGGGCCGTGTTTCGATGCACCGTACCCCGGCGGGGCGCGGCCGAGGACCGCGCCGGCTCCGGCGGGCTGGATGTCCGATACTGCGCGCATGGTTACTCCACGTCGAACAGGCCTGATCGGGTGACGACGATCGCCGCGCAGATCAGGCCGAGGACGAGCAGGTCGACGGACAATGCCGCCGCGCTGTGGAAGTTGTTCGCCTGGAACGCGAACAGGTAGCCGAGCTGATTCGGCGACCAGCTGTTGCTCACCGCGCCCAGGCTGGCCTCGCCGACCAGTTGGGGCTCGACGAACAGCTGCGAGCCGGTCGCGAAGGCGAGGATCACCATGTAGGCGATCCATTTGCGCAGCATCGGGATCTGGATGCGCCGGGCGATCTGCACCGGTCCGGCCCCGTCGATGCGGGCCGCCTCGATCAGGTCGCCGGAGATGTTGTTCAGCGCCCCGTACATGATGACGATCCAGCCGCCGGCGCCGGTCCAGAACGCGATGACGGCCAGCACGACCGGCAGGTGGCTCGGCTCGATGACCTGGGCGAAGGACGTGTATCCCAGCCAGTTCAGCAGCCAGCCGATCGGGCTGACCGTGGGATCCATCATGAACAGCCAGACCAGCACGCTGGCCACGCCGGCCAGCGCACCGGGCAGGTAGTACAGGAACCGGAGCGCGGCGCTCGCCCGCCGCATCCGGCCATGCAGCAGCACCGCCAGGCCGACGACCAGCACGACCAGGACGACGAGCCAGATGGCCAGGTACACGGCCACGTGCTCGAATGCCGGCACGAAGCGGAAGTCGTGCCCGACCGCGAGGAAGTTTCCCAGGCCGACGAGCTGGCCCGCGGAGTTGGTGACGGAAAGGTACAGCGCGTAGCCGGTGGGCAGGACGCCGAAGGCGAGCAGGAGGACGAGGTAGGCGGCCACGAAGGCGTATCCGTGCCGGGCCCGGAGCGTGCGCCGGGCCCGGTCGTCCCGCTGGCCCATCCCCCTGCGCCGGGCCAGCCGGCCGCGCGCCGCGGATGTCTCCGCCGCCATCACTTCACCGTGTAGCCCAGGGCCTGGGCCTGGTTCCTGATCGCGGTCTGCCAGGTGCCCAGCATGGACGTGACGGTCTTGCCGGCCGTCAGGCCGGGGACGACCGTGGCGGCCCACACCGCCTCCTGGCTGAACTTCGTGGCCGACCAGCCCGGCCACACCATCCCGGCCGCCTTCGTGAACGCCGGCGCGACGTCGTCGGCGAAGTACCCGGTCCGGTTCTGGTTGGCCAGCCAGGCCGTCGCGGCGGCCTTGTACGCCGGGAAAGTCCCCGCGGTGGCCTGGTAGGCGTTGGAGGTCGCCATCCAGGTGACCAGCGCGGACGCCGCTTTCAGGTTCTTGCTGTGCCCGGAGACGATCCAGGCACCTCCGCCCACGTCGCCGGTGTAGTTGCTCGTATCACCGGCCCAGGTCAGCGGCGGGGCGGCCGCGATCTGCCCGGCGGGGGTCTTGAACACCGCGTCGAACAGGGTCTGCCCGAACCAGGACGGCCCGACCAGCATCAGCGTCTTGCTCGCGGTGTTCTTGGCGAAGCCGGCGCTGAACACGGTGTCGGTCGAGACCGACTTGTCCTTGATCAGGGTGTCGAGCAGCGAAGCCATCCTCGTGCAGTTCGGGCCGCTGGTGTCGGCGGTCAGCGTGCTGGGCGGTGTCACCTGGTTGGCCGGGCACTGGCTGGCCCAGAAGTAGACTTCCGGCGCCCACGCGTCGCCCGCGGTCCCGATGATGTAGCCGGGGTGCTGGCGGGCCACCTTCTCCCCGAGCGCCTGGTACTGCTGCCAGGTTGCGGGCACCTGGTAGCCGAAGCGGTCCAGGAGCGTCTTGTTGTACCAGAGCACGTTCTGGGCCAGGTCGTTGCGCAGGCAGTACACGTTCCCGCCGAACGTGCACGGGGCGAGCGCGTTGGTGGCGAACCCGTCCAGGCTGGACTGCGGCACGTAGCCCTTGTTCAGCGGGGCGGCGAAGTTGATGCCCGGCTCGGTCGCCCAGGCGAGGTCGTTGTCGTTCTCGGAGAAGACCACGTCGGGCCATCCGCTGCCGGCCCGGTTGTACAGCTCGATCTTGGTCTGCAGGTAGTTCGACCCGTTGGCGTCGCCGTTGTAGGTGACGATGTTGAGCTTCACGCCCGGGTGGGCCTTCTGGTAGGCCTGCACGCCCGGCAGCCGGGTGGAGTCGACCCACACCGTGACCGGCGCCGAGGCGCTCTGCGTGACCGGGCTGAAGCCGGGCGAGGAAGAGGCCGGCGAGGACGCCGTGGTCGAATCGGCCTTGCCGCAGGCGGCCAGGACCAGGGCCAGCGCGCCGGCAGCGGCCGCCGCCGCCACGAGACGCCGCTTCCTGCGGGCGGGCGCCGCCGAGGGCGGGTGTGATTCTGTCATCGTGGGACTTCTCCTCGTCGAGATGTGTCGCTACGCTGCGGGAACCGAAGTGGTCGCGTCGACGTACGGGCGCAGCGGCTCGGGATAGTCGAGCCCGGCCGGAAGGGCCACGCCGGGACCGTTCGGTGCGGGCACCAGCCCGCTGGCGTCGATGCCGCTCTCCCGGCGGACCGGGTTCGACGTCACGAGCGATTCGTAGTAGGTGGTATTCGGGATCGCCATGCACAGGTGGCGGTTCGGGATCTCCGAGCCGTGCACCTCGGCTCTCAGGTGGTACGCGTCGGCCAGATGCGCGGTCCGCATCGCGCCGGTGAATCCCCCCCGCAGCTGGGTGCTGGCCCGGACGCCGAACGTCACGGCGCCCGCGGCGATGAAGTCGGCGCTGTTCATGTGGGCGCCGTCGGACGTCTCGGCGACGAGCAGCGGCACCCCGGCCGAGCGGGCCAGCCACTTGTAGGCCGTCACGCTGAACTCGCGCATCGGCTCCTCGTACCAGAGGTAGCCGGCCTCGGCCAGCACGCGGCCGAGGTAGGTCGCGTCGGGCAGGTCGAACCCGGCCGACCCGTCGTACATCAGCGGGACGGCGTCCCCGACGTGCTCCCGCAGCGCGGTGCACAGGGCGGCGTCGCGGCGGACATCCCCCCAGGCGTGCAGCTTGATGGCCGGGTAGCCGAGGGCGAGGCACTGGTCGGCGACATCCAGGTACTCCTCGACCGAGCCGAACGTCACGGTGGAGGCGTACGCGGGGATCGCGGTGCGGAAGCCACCGAGCATCTGCCAGACCGGCATGCCGGCCGCGCGGCCGGCCAGATCCCACAGGGCCACGTCGACCAGCCCGAGCATGGGGAGCGGAAGTTCCTCGGTTCGGTCGACCTCCCAGATGCGGTGCCAGAGCCACTCGCGCTGCAGGGGGTCCTGGCCGGTCAGCTCCTCCCGGAGAAACCGGTCCACCAGGTCGTCGAGCAGTGCCCCGCTGCCGCGCCGCGGGGCGAACGCGACGCCCTCCACGCCTTCGTCGGTGCCGATGCGGAGCACACCGCCTTCCCCCGCGGGTGGCCCGCCGCGCAGGCCGTGCCGCCACGCGAACGGCGGGTCCGCCGCCGGCTGCCGGACGCGGTAACTCTCCACATGGGTGATGCGCACGCTCTCCCGCCTGACTTCGATCGGCTGCCTGACCTACGCCTCGTTCGACATACGTCATTCGTATGATGAGTACATTATTCGTATGATGAAAGTTGTCAATGGCCCGGCGGGATTGGGATGATGCAGGCCAGGTCGGCGTCCGGTGACGCAAGCCGCAGCCGAGGACACGGAGACCGTTCGTGACTGAGCCAGTAAGTAGGCCGGGCAAGGCACCGCCGCTGTTGGGCACGTGGCCCAAGCGGCCGGCCCGGCTCGGGGCCGTCGTCGTGAGCGAACTCCTGGACCGGATCGTGTCCGGTGAGCTGCCCCAGCTCTCGACGCTGCCCAACGAGCCCGCCCTGTGCGAGGCGTTCGGTGTCAGCCGGACCGTGATCCGCGAGGCGGTCAAGCTACTGGAGGAGAAGGGCCTCGTCCACGTCAAGCAGGGCCAGGGCACGACCGTCGCGCCGGATGACGACTGGAACCTGCTCGACCCCATGGTGCTCGAGGCCTCTGTACGCCACGATCACCAGCTGCGGATGCTCGACGACCTGGTCGACGTGCGGCGGGTCCTGGAAGCCCAGATGGCGCGGCAGGCGGCCGTCCATGCGAGCGGCCAGGACCTGGCCGAGCTGAAGCGGCTGCTCGGCCAGCTGGCCGGCGAGGTCACTACGCCGGACATCTACATCCAGACCGACGTCGACTACCACGACGCGGTGATGCGGGCGTCGGGCAACCGGCTGGCCCGGGCGGTCGTCCGGACCATTCACGCCGAGGCCCGTGCGAGCACGAGGTACAACGGGCAGCCGCGGCGCAGCGACTGCGAGGCGTCCAACGCCGGCCACATTGCCATCTACGAACGGATCGCCGACCGCGATCCAGACGGGGCAGCCGAAGCGATGTCCGAGCACATCCTGGGTTCGTGGATCTCGCGACGCTCACCCGGGCCCGCCGCTTCCCAGGATGCCTCCGAGCAGGCTCCCCCGGCTGCTCCGCAGGCCGGACGTTGATCGCCGCCTGCCCGCTGCCCCAGTCCGGGCTCGTTCTCTCACCGCTGGGCCTCGGCACCGCCGCGCTCGGCGACCGGCACGGTCCCGATGCCGACTCCGGCGCAGCCGAGACCGTCGACCGCGCCCTGGCCAGCGGGATCTCTTACGTCCTCAACGAAAACGGTGCCCTTCTGCCTGGACCCGGCGCCATCCTCGCCGACCCCACATTCGCCGAATGGCTCGACTCGACTCCCTGACCACGTGCCGCCACGGCTGTTACCGAGACATTTGCGCCGGGGTCCCTTCACCCGCCCCGCTGGTCAGCTGCTGGCGCAGCCAGGCGAACGCCTCGCGCTGCATGGCGAGGTCGAACTTGTGACCGCCGTCGTAGAAGACTCCCTCGTAGCCTCCGATCGCCGCGTAGTGCCGGGCGATGCGCTCGTGCGCCCGCTGTGCTCCGGGCAGCGGCAGCAACTCGTCGTCGCGGTTGTACTGCACCAGCAGCGGTGCGGGTGCGTGACAGGCGGCGAGGTCCGGCCAGTCCGCGAAGACGCTTAGCCCCGGCGGGAAGAACATCCAGGTGTGGTCGACCACGTTGTGGTCGACCAGCCCCCGGTAGGTGCTCATCATCCCGGCGACCACCGCGGCCGCGATGTCGTCGCACGTCGCGGTGAGCAGCGCGGCGCGGCAACCTCCCCCGGACAGGCCCACGCAGCCAATCGGCCCGGCGACGTCGGGCCGCGACCGGAGGTAGCCGACGGCGGCCCGGTCTTCCGCGCTGACCACCGCGGCCAGGCTGGTGCCCAGCAGGGTGCAGTACTTGGCGATCAGATGCTCGTGATGCCAGGCGGCGGTGTTGTAGGCGGCGATCTCCTCCCCGGCGGTGTGCGACAGCGGGTCGGGCGGGACGATGTCGCGGGTCGCCTCGGTCAGGCGCCGCAGCAGGGCGGGCATCTCCGCCTGCGGGAAGCGGCGGCTGCCCCAGCCGAAGGCGTCATGGACGAGGACGGCGAAGCCTTCGCGGGCCAGTTCGGTGGCGTAGGCCCGGCCGTCGTACAGCCCGGCCCGCAGTCCGCGGACGGCCGGAGGTGGCGGCTGGGGCCCGTCGGCGATCTTTTCCTTGCCGTAAAACTTGAAGCCGTCGTGGCCGTGGAGCGCGAGAACACCCGGGAGTCGTGCTGTCACGTTGGCCGGCCGCAGCAGCCACGCCTCGGTCCGGGGCCCGTAACCGACTGACCACGAGAGCTCCTCACCGCCGATCCCGTCGCGTTCCCAACGCCTTCCCGTCCGGACCTCGTGCGGCTGCTCGGGCACGTCCGGCACCTGAAGCAGGGCCTTCACCCGGTTGCGAATACTGACCGGGCTAACCTGGCCGGCCCGGTCCTCCTGGGCCGCCAGGGCAGCGAGGCGGCTGACGGCCCAGTCGCTGTACTCGCCGAGGTGCCTGAATTCGGTCACGATGGCCTCCTCCCGCCCGAGGTTCCGCTCCCCGGAGAGTGACAGTCACTCTGTGTTGCTCAACAATTACAGTGGGTCTAGCATCACTCCCGCGGCCAATACGGGATGGCCGCGCCGGGCAGCATCTCACCGTACGGGGGCAGCGTGTCACGAAATCGGGGCGTCGGATCCTGGCTGGGCAGCCGGTGGAAGACGGCGGTCGTCGCCGTGGGCCTGGCCGTCGGGGCGACCGCGGCGTCATCGGTCGCGTCCGCGGCGTGGACCGTCACCGGGTCCGGGCAGGCGTCGGGGAAGGCGATCACGCTCAAACAGCTCACCGTCGCGGCGCAGAGCGCCCCGGCCGCCGACCTGTACCCGGGCATGTCGGTAACGCCCAGTTCACGGTCACCAACCCGAACACCTACGGGGTCCAGCTGACCTCGGTGACCATCGGGACCGTCACCAGCGACAAGGCGGGCTGCCCCGGATCGGACGTGCAGCCGGTCGCCACGCCGGTGCCCCTGAAGGCCCCGGTCACGGTGGGCGCCGGCCAGACGCAGACGTTCACGGTGCCGGCCCTGAAGATGAGCCCGGACGCGCCGGACGCGTGCCAGGGCGCCGCCTTCACGATGCACACCGCCGTCACCGGCACCCCAGTCTTCCCGTCCTCCTGACGCACTGCTCCCCGCCGACGCCCGCCCGCACTTCGCCCGCGCCCACCGCAATGGCGCCTTTGCCGCGGCCCAAGCAGCCGCAAATGGCGCCAACGCATACATAGGTGCCCCGGCCTGAGCGCGCCCGCCCGCAGAGCGGATGTCCAGAAAGGCACCTCTGTAGCTGCCCTAGCCACCACGATGGCGCCGACGTGGACATCGCTGGTGGGCGTCGGCCCGGCGCCTACTCCCGGGCCTGCACCTCGGTCGGCATACCCGGCTGGGCTTAGATGACCTGGCGGAGTTTCCGCCGTCGGGCCGCGAGGCGCAGGGCCGCGCCTCCGGCCAGGGCGAGCGTGATGCCGCCGCTGGTCAGGGCGAGCAGCGGCGCGCCGGTCTGCGCGAGAACTCCTGGCAGGCTCGCGGCAGCCCAACTGGCTCCCTGACCGGCGCTGCCGTTCGTCCTGCCGGCCGTAGTGCCCGCGCCGCCGCCGTCGCGCCCGCACCGCCGCCGGCCGTCGCGCCCGCACCGCCGCCGTTACTGTCGTTGTCCAGGATCTCTGCCACCACCGTGGCGGACGCGGTGAACGTGACACCCTGGCAGCCGTTCGGCGCCGACCGGGACAGCCGGAACGCCCGCGGCGCCCTTTCGGTCACTGCGGTCGCGCCGGCCGGGACGACGGCTCTCAGCCGCACCCGATGCGCGCGGAGCGCGCCGGGCGGGCACGCTGCCGGGGCCGAGGAACGCACCGGCCCGAACGACAAGGAGAGCAGGCGCACCGGGAACGGGTTCGGGTTGCTCACGGTGAATTGCGCCGCCCCTGGTCCGCCCGGGTACAGGTCCGCCGCCGGCCGGGCGACGGCGGCGAGATCCAGTGACCTCGGCTCCGTGTCCGCCCGGGCCGGGGAGACGGAGGCCGCGAGCATCCCCGCGGTCAGCAGGGCGCCAAGCGCGGCGGGCCCGCGCCATAGGGGCGACCCGCAGCACACGCCCGGCCCGCGGTGCACGGCCGACCCGCGCCGCAGGACCGACCCGCGCCGCAGGACCGACCCGCGCCGCAGGACCGACCCGCGCCGCAGGAGCGACCCGCGTACGGCTGACCAACGCCGAGGGGCCCGCTCAGCCCGCGCGCGCCGCCCGCCTCGCCTGCCCCGCCCTGCAGACACCACATTCCCCCCGCTCATCGCCAGCGCCCCGGCTGACCCGCGCCCATCGCCAGCGGCCCCGGCTGGCCGATTCCCGTTGGCCGGCGGCCCGGCCGAGGACAGCAGGTTACTAGAACCTCACACTCTGCGACTGCGAACTGCCGGTGAGGCCGGTCCAGAACGCGCACTGGTGGGTGGCGGAGAACTGGGCGGCGGGCTCCGGGGCGGTTCCGTTCGGTATCAATTCCTGGATGTCGGGCCGTGACGCGGTGAACCGCGGCCAGTACGGCGTGCGGCCCCGGGCCGCCCAGTCTGGGCCGGCGTTCGGGTTGCCGGTGGCGGCGAACCGCGTCCAGTACGCGATCATCTGGTCCGACAGGGCCAGTTGCGCTGGGGTGAACGGCGGAACGGTGTCCAGGTAGGGAATCCGCTGGAAGACGTACTGCAGCTCGGTGCTGTGCGCGGCGCCCAGCGGGAAGGTGAACGTGAGGCCGAAATCGTTCGGTGGATCGGGGTCGCTGAATTCGTAGGCGTACACGCCACTGCCCGCGGTCAGGTTGTCGGCCTGCAGCGCCGGGCAACTGAACGCCGAATCGGTGAACACCTGGGCGTAGGCCAGGTCGGGCGAGGCGTACGCCGACAGCGGGTAGTGGGCCAGGACGGCGGGCGCGTTCGTCCCGTACGACGCCTGGATGGTCGCCGTGTACTGGGCCGCGGTGAGCGGGTGGCCGAACCCGTCGAACAGCAGCGCGACGAAGAACCGGCCCTCGTCGTGGTTGGTGCCCTGGAGCAGCGGCACATGCGTGTACCGGCCGTCCGCGAAGGCCGTGGCGGGCTGGAGCGGCAGGGCGGGGATGCCGGCCACGGGAGCCCACCCCATGCCGGTTTCGGCCTGGAGGATGTCACTGACGGGCTTGGCCCGCAGGCACGCGGCGGCGGTGGCCGCGTCCGGGCAGCCGAGCTTGGCGGCGAGCGTGGCCCCTTCCTGCTGGGCCGACTGGACGCTGGGCGCGGGGAGCAGGCAGCCGCTCTCGGCGATGGCCCGGACGAACAGGCCCGCCGCGCTGGGCGAGGCCATGTTGTCGCAGACGCTGGCCGCGCAGGCCGACTCGCCGAATTCGGTCACCGCGCGGGGATTCCCGCCGAAGGCCCAGGCGTTGCGCTGCACCCAGCGCAGCGCGGCCTGCTGGTCCAGCAGCCCGTAATCGCCGTTTCCCGCCCCCAGCGAGGGCAGGTCGAGGAAGCCGAACGCGCTGAGCCGGTAGTTGATGGTCACGACGATGACGTTGCCCTGGGCGGCGATCACGGCACCGTCGTAGATGCTGCCGGCCCCGCCGGTGAACGCGCCGCCGTGGATCCAGACCATGACCGGGAGCGGACGGTGCCGCGCCGTCTTGGGCGTATAGACGTTCAGGTAGAGGCAGTCCTCGGCGGTGCTGGTGGTGATGACGCCACTGGCCAGGCTGCCGGTCTGGGCGCAGTTGGGGCCGGGCGTGGTGGCGTTCCGGACGCCGGCCCACGGGGACGCCGGCTGAGGCGCCCGCCACCGCAGCGCGCCGACCGGCGGCGCCGCGTACGGGATGCCCAGGAACTCGCGGGCATCGCCGGCAAACGTCCCGCGCACCACGCCCTTGTCCGTGCCGACCACGAGGGGCAGCGGCCGCGCGGCGGGCGGCGCCGCGGCCGTGTGCGCTGCGGCCAGGCCAGCGCCGGACCCGTCGGCAGCGGGTCCCTGGGTCACCGCCAGCGCACTGCCCGCGCCGGGGATAGCCAGGGTGAGCGCCACCCCGGCCGCCAGCAGCAGCCGTCCGCCGGATTTCCTGATCGCACGCAGGGTTATCGCCATAGCAGGCCCATCTCCCGAGCCCGCGATCTCCCGGTTCCGGCGCCGCCCGGCCGTCTCGCCCAGCAGCGCTGCTAAGCCCCACCCACCGCGAGCCGCAAGCTGCTACTCGCCGGTAGTCATTACCCGCAAGTAGTGTCGGCCGCCCGGGCGAAGCCGTCAAGAGCCATCGCGCGGCCGCCTCACGACGGCCCGGCGCACGGCCCGGTGCACACTTGTCCGCATCTGCGTCGCCTCGGCCAGGTGACGGGCGGGGTGAACCGCGTTGCTGAGCAGCACCACCGCGGTGTCGAGCGGAGGTGAGATGAGCAGTGAGGTGCCGGTGAACCCGGTATGCCAGATCGTGCAGGCCGGCCACGCACCGTAGCTGGATGGTTTCAGCCGCCAGCCGAGGGCCCGGACATCGTCGCCGTCTGCCGCCTGCCGCGTGGTCATGAGGCCGATGGTGGCTTCGCTCAGCACCGGATGGCGGTCGGGGCGGAGCAGGGCGGCGGCGAAGGCGGCCAGGTCCGAGACGGTGGAGAACAGGCCGGCGTGGCCGCTGACCCCGCCCAGGGCGAAGGCGTTCCCGTCGTGGACCTCGCCCCAGACCGTCCCGGGAGTGAGCCGCTGATCGCCGTCGACCTCGGTGGCGGCGATCGACGTCCGGCGGGCCTGCGGCCGGTACGTGGTCGCGGACATCCCGAGCGGGAGGAGGATCTCCCGGTGCAGCAGCGAGGGCAGCGGCTCGCCCGCGCACTCTTCCACCGCCCAGCCGAGCAGCATGAAGTTGAGGTCGCTGTAGACCACCGGACCGCCGTGCGCGGTGGCCAGTTCGGCGAGCACGGCCCGGCGGATCGCGGCGGCGTCCTCGCATTCGGCGTAGAACGGCCGGTGGGCCACCAGCCCGGACGTGTGCGACAGGCAGTCGCGCAGGGTGACCGGTGAGCTGTGGCGCGCCGGGCAGCCAGCGGGCCACGGGATCGTCGATGTCCCAGGCCCCGCGCTGGTGCAGCAGCATGACGAGGGGCACGGTGGCTACCACCTTCGTCAGGGAGGCCAGGTCAAACAGGGTCTGGTCGGTGGCGGGCACCGGCTCAGCGGTCCCGTAGCCCAGGTTGGCCCAGCCTCCGGCGGCCTGGTAGCTCGGGCCCGCCGGGGAACACACCGCCATGGCCACAGCGGGCGGCGTCCCCGCGGACAGGTGGCCCATCAGCAGCCGCGACACTCCCGCGAAGGCATCGGCGGGCCGTCCCGGCCGAGCCTGATAGCAGGCCGACAAGCGCGGCGGGGGGATCCCCGGGCCCGCGCTTCCCGCGGCCGGAGCCGGGGCCGGGGCCGGGGTGCCGGAGGGGGGCGGAAGGGTCATCCGCCGAGCACCTTGACCAGGCGGATCTCGGGTGCGCCGTACTCAGCTTCGACCCGGCGCTCACCGTCGGGCCGGTAGCCGGCGGCCGAGTACAGCCGGCGGGCCCGCTGGTTGGCTTCGAAGACGTACAGCGAGACCTCGGCGCAGCCCCGCTCGGCCAGCCGGCCCTCAGCGTGCCGCAGCAGCGTGGTCCCGATGCCCTGGCCGGCCCGGGCCGGGTGGACGTACAGCCCGAACACGTGGCCGCGGCCAGGCTGCGCGGGGTCCGCTCCGTACCGCACGAACCCCGCGACATCTGTTCCGCTGACCGCCACCTCGGTCGGCCCCTCGGCGTGGTTGGCGATCATCCCCGCCAGCCACCCGGTCACCTGCCCATGGTCGAGTCCGGCGAGCACTTCGGGGGACACCACGCCGGTGTACGCCTGCCGCCACGCGTCGACGAACACGGTGGCCAGTGCGTCCGCGTCCGCGGCCGCAGCCGGGCGGATGGCGGGTCCCCCTGGTTCAGCGGGCGCCATCGGCGCTCTCCGCGATGGCCCGGTCAGCCGGCCGGGCGGGACTGGCCAGGTGGCAGGCGGCCCGCTGGCCCGGCATGATCTCGCGCAGGGCCGGATCCTCGGTCACGCAGCGGGCGACGCGGATCGGGCAGCGCGGATAGTAGGCGCAGGCCGCCCCGGCCGGGCTCGGCCCGGTATCCGCACCGGCGTCCCCGGCCGCACCCGCGTCGCCCGTGTCACCGGAAAGCCCCGTGTCACCGGAAAGCAGTGTCCCGTCCGGATCCGGCTCGGGTACCGCGTCGATCAGCGCCCGCGTGTACGGGTGCCGCGGCGCGGACAGGACGTCCCGCCACGGCCCGGTCTCGACGAACCGGCCCTGGTACATCACCCCGACCGAGTCGCTGAGCTGGCGGATCATTGCCATGTCGTGGCTGATGAACACGTAGGAGAGCCCGAGCTCGGACCGCAGCCGGGCGAGGAGGTTGATCACCCCGGCGCGCACCGAAACGTCCAGCGCGGACGTCGGCTCGTCCAGGATGAGGATCTTCGGGTCGGCGGCGAGGGCACGGGCGATCGCCACCCGCTGGGCCTGCCCGCCGGACAGCTCATGCGGCAGCCTGCTGGCGAACCGCGGCTCGAGCGACACCATGGCGAGCAGCTCGGCCACCCGGTCGGCCGCCGCGGGCCGGCCGGCTACCCGGCGGTGGACCCGCAGCACCTCGCTGATGGCGCTGCCCGCGCTCAGCCGCGGGTTGAGCGAGGAGTACGGATCCTGCGACACGAGCTGAATGAGCCGGGCCCGTTCCTGGCGCGCCCGCGCGCCGAGCGGCTGGCCGTAAAGCTCGACGCTCCCCGACGTGGGCGGCTCCAGGCCGATGAGCAGCCGGGCGAGGGTGGACTTCCCGCACCCGCTCTCGCCGACGATGCCGAGGCAGGTCCCTTCCCCGAGCTCGAGGGACACGCCGTCCAGGGCCGTCTTCGCCTCGCCTCCGGACCGGCCCGCCGGATATATCCGGACCAGGTCGGTGGCCTGCAGCACCGCGGTCATGACCACTCACCCGGCGGGACCAGGCAGGCGGCCAGCGAGCCGTTGGGGCGCTCCCGGAGCGCCGGTTCCTCGGCGTGGCAGCGCTCGATCGCCTGCCGGCAGCGCGGGGCGAACGAGCAGCCCGGTGGCCGCCGGGCCGGATCCGGCGGGCTGCCGGGTATCTGCCCGAGTTCCGTGCGCGTCGCTGACGCCGACGGCACGGCGGAGAGCAGGGCGGCCGTGTACGGGTGCTGCGGAGCAGCGAAGACGGCGCGGGTGGCGCCGGTCTCGACCACCCGGCCCGCGTACATGACGGCCAGCCGCTGCGCGAACTGGGCCGCGACCCCCAGGTCATGCGTCACCCACAGCACCGCGAGGTTGCGGGCCCGCTGCAGCCGGGTGACCAGCCGCAGGATCTCCCGCTGGATGGTGACATCGAGCGCGGTCGTCGGCTCGTCCGCGAGCAGGAGCCGGGGCCCGCCGGCCAGGGCGGCCGCGATCATCACTCGCTGCCGCATGCCGCCGGACAGCTCATGCGGGTAGGCGCGGGCGACCCGCTCCGGCGCCGGCAGCCTCACCTCGGCCAGGGCGCCGAGCACGCGCTGTTCGGCTTCCCGGCGGCCGGTGCCGTGCGCGCGCAATCCCTCGGCCACCTGGGCACCGACGCGCTGCACCGGGTCGAGGGAGGTCATCGGGTCCTGGTAGACCATGGCGATGTCCTTGCCGCGCAGCGCGCGCAGGGCCCGGTCCGGCGCGCCGGCCAGCTCGGTGCCGCCGAACCGGACCGACCCGCCGAGCAGCTCAAGCGGCGGGCTGGCCAGCAGGCCCATGATGGCGAGCAGCGTCAGCGATTTTCCTGACCCGCTCTCGCCGACGATGCCGACCCGCTCGCCGGGGTAGATGTCCAGGTCCACGTCGCGCACCAGCGGCGTGACGGCGCCCCGGTTACGCAGGCCGACCGACAAGCCGCGCACGCTCAGCAGCGGCTCGGCAGTAACAGGCTCGGCTGTCATATGTCCCATCTCTTCGTCAGCCCGTCGGGTCCAGTGCGTCCCGCAGCCCATCGCCCACCAGGTTGAACGCCATGACCAGCGCGGCGACGGCGAGCGCCGGGAACGCGAGGTTCCACCAGGCGATGCCCGCGAGCCCGGTGCCGTCGCTCACCATCTGCCCCAGCGTCGCGGCGGGCGGCGGCGGCCCGAGGCCGAGGAAGTCCAGGCTGGCCTCGGTCAGCACCGCCCACCCGAGCGCGAGCGTTACCTGCACCGCGAGGACGCCGCTGACGGACGGCAGGATGTGGCGGAAGAGCAGCCGTGTCCGGGAGAAGCCGAGCACCTGCCCGGCCTTGACGTAGTCGGCCTGCCGCACGGCGAGCACCGGCCCGCGGACCACCCTGATGAAGATCGGCGTGTAGCTGACCCCGACCGCGATCGCGGTGTTCTGCCAGCCCGGGCCCAGGGCGCTGACGATCGCGAGCGCGAGCAGGATCGACGGCACCGCGAAGATCAGGTCGGCGCCGCTGGTCACGGTCCAGGACACCCATCCGCCCAGGAAGCCGGCGGCGACCCCGGCCAGCGTGCCGATCACGGCGCAGATGAGGACGGCGACGACCGCCGTCTGCAGCGACAGCAGGGTGCCCGAGAGCACCCGGCCGAAGACGTCGCGGCCGAACTGATCGGTGCCGAACAGGTGCGAGAGCGCCGGGCCCTTGAGCGTCGCCAGCGGATTCTGCGCGCTGGGCGCCGGGGTCAGGCCGGCCAGCGAGACCAGCCCGCCCACGATCATGACGGCGAGGACGATCAGCCCGGTCCGGCTGCCGCCCTGGCTCCAGAGGCGGCGGAGCACGCCGGGCCGGCTGGCCGGCACGACGTCGGGCGGCGCAACGGCGGTCAGCTCCTGGGTCATGGCCGCACCCTCGGGTCGGCCACGGCGTAGAGCAGGTCGGTGATGAGGTTGACGAGCACGAACCCGGCGGCGAAGACCAGCGTGGCGGCCTGCGCCACCGCGTAGTCGCGTTCGTTGACCGACGTGAGCAGCAGCCGGCCCAGGCCGGGCAGCACGAAGATCTGCTCCACGATGACCGTCCCGCCGAGCAGGTAGCCGAACTGGATGCCCGACATGGTGAGGATCGGGATGAGCGCATTGCGCAGCACGTGCCGCACCATGACCGCCCGGTTCGCCAGCCCTCGGCCGCGGGCGGCCCGCACGTACCCCTGCCGGGCCACGTCGAGCATCGCCCCTCGGGTGGTCCGCAGGATCGCGGCCCCGATTCCGAGGCCGAGGGTGAGGGCGGGCCAGAAGATCTGCTGGATGTTCAGCCCGGGGTTCGAGGCGATGCTGGCAAATCCTTCCGAGGACGGGAAGTAATGGAAGACGTGGGCCAGTGTGGCGGTCAGGCCGGCGCCGATGACGAAGCTCGGCACCCCGAGCCCGGCCAGCGCGAGCACCCGGGAGCCGCGGTCGGCCGCCTTACCCGGGGCGGCGGCGGCGAGCGCCCCCGCGCCGACGCCGAGGACCAGGCCGATGATCATCGCCCCGATCGCGAGCTCCAGGGTGACCGGGAGGGCGCTCCCGATGAGCGAGGTGACGCTGCGCCCGCTCTGTACGGAAACGCCGAAGTCACCGCGAGCCAGGGACGAGACCCACTGGGTGAATTGTTCGGGCACCGGTTTGCCTATGCCATAGAGCCGGGACAGGTCGGCGTACTGCGACTTGCTGAGCAGCCCGGCGTTCACCCCAAGGCTCGCGGTGATCTGGTTGCCCGGCAGCAGCCGCAGCACGATGAAGACCACGACCGCCACCCCGGCCAGGGTGAGCACGGCCTTTCCGAGGCGCGCCGCCACCCGCAGCGCCGCCCGCCGCAGGGCGGGCGGGCGCTGCGCCACGGCGCGCCCGGGCCGGCCGGAGGGTGGGTCCCCGGCCGGTGGGCTGACGTCAAGGCTCGCGGCGGTCATCGGCTCTCCAGGGCATCGTGGCCATCAAGCTCCGGATACTAAGGGAGCGTCGTGTGGGCCAGGGCGGTGAGCTGCCCGTCGGGCAGCGGAGTGAATCCGTGCACGTTGCTTCCGAGCACCGTGTAGTTGTAACTGTCGAAGAGCCAGACCCATACCGCGTTGTCCTGCAGGTAACTGATGATCTGCTGGTCCAGCTGAGCCCGGGTGGCCGCCGACGCGGCCTCATCGGCCTGGGTCAGCATGCGGGCCAGCGCGGGTGAGGAGTAGCCGGCCGGGACGCCGAGGTTCGCGCCGGTGCCGAAGTACCGGCCGTACATCGTGTACGGGTCGGGGTTGGCGCCGTTCTCGGCGAAGGCGGCCTGGAAGTTGCCCTTCAGCCAGCGCTGGATGTAATCGTTCTGCGCCACGTTCTGGATCGACATGTGGATGCCCACCTTGGCCAGGTCACTCTGCGCGGTCACCGCCTGGGCCTGGCTCGTAGCATCCAGCTCGTTGGAGATCATCGCCGTGAAGCTGAATCCGCCCGGCATGCCTGCCCTGGCCAGGTACTGCTTGGCCTGGGCGACGTTCTGGGTGCCGCAGGTCTGCGCGGTCGTGTTGCCGGCGTAGGGGCCGAGCGGGACCGGGCCAATGACCTTGCCGTCGCCGAGCACGGCGTTGCTGAGGATATTGGCGCGGTTCAGCGCGCACGCGACCGCGAGCCGGGCATTCACGTTGGCCAGCGGGCCATTCCGGTCCTGGAGCATCAGGGCGCGGTAGGAGAGGCCGAGTTCCTGGTCCACGGTGAGGCCGGTGCCCGTCAGCGTCTTGACCACCTGCGGCTGGTTGAGCAGGCCCACCTGTACCGTGCCCGCCTGCAGTGCCGAGGCGATGGACTGCTCGTCGGCGATGGCGCGGAACACAACCTGGCCGATCGACGGCGCGCCGCCCCAGTAGTGGGGGTTCTTCGCGAGGGTCAGCGAGTTGCCCGGGGCCCAGCTGACGAACTTGAACGGGCCGGTTCCGTCGGGCTGACTGGCGACCGTGCCGGCGCTGATCGCCTTCTGGGGCAGGATGGCGACGTTGATCGTGGTCAGCCCGTAGAGGATGGAGAAATCAGGGTGCGACAAGGTCAGGACGACGGTGTCCGGTGCCGGGTCGGAGACCGCTGTCACCGTGGAGATGTTGGACGCCGCCACCGCCCCGGTTTTCGGGTTGAGCACCCGTTCCAGCGATGCCTTGACGTCGGCTGAGGAGAGCTTGCTCCCGTCGTCGAAGGTGACTCCCTGGCGCAGGTGGAAGGTCAGCACCTTGTCGCCGTTGCTGAACGACCAGCTCGTGGCCAGGTCGGGCGTGATCTGGAACTGGGAGTTCAGCGTGATCAGCGGCTGGTAGACCAGCCCGAGAGCCTGGAAGTCGACGAAGTTCGTGGCGATCTGCGGGTCGAGCTTCTGCACGCTGGAGGTGCTGGCCACCACGAGGCTGTTGCTGGCCGCCTGGCCTCCCCCCGACCCGGACGACGTGCTGGAACTGCACGCGGCCACGCCGAGCGCAGCCGCGGCGAGCACGGCGAGGGCACCCCGCCGCATCAGCCAAGCGATGGGCATCAACTGTGCCTCCCGGAAAGCGGTGGTGCCTGCTGGCGCCGGTGCGGGGTCGGCCGGCCTTTAGATGGCCAGGTGAGCGGCCTGCCGGCCCGCCCGGCAATGAATGTAAGGATGTTACGAGTTACTGTGATCTTTAGTCAAGAAGCAACATCATGGCGCCGACCGCCAGCGGCCGCGCCGGGTCCGTTTCGCCTGGGCGGCCGAGAAGGTGCGCTCGAGCGCTGACCGGGTGGCCGGCAGGTCATGCTGGGCCAGCACCACGAACAGGCAGTCAACGACCGTGAGCTGCGCGATCCGGCTGGTCATGGCGCCGGACCTGAACGCGGTCTCCCGTGCGGCCGTCAGCAGCACGAAGTCGGCCGTGGCGCAGATGGGCGAGCGGGGGAAGTTGGTGACTGCGACCGTGGCGGCGCCATGGCTGCGCGCCTCCCGCAGCGCGTCGGTCGTGTCGACGGTGGTGCCGGTATGCGACAGTGCGATGGCGACGTCGCCGGGCCCGAGCAGCGCGGCCGAGGTGATCGCCATATGCGGGTCGGGCCAGGCGAAGGCCGGCTTGCCGATCCGCTGCAGCTTCTGCTGCAGGTCCAGCGCTACGTAGCCGCTGGCGCCGACGCCGTAGAGGTCGATCCGGCGGGCGCCGTGGAGCAGCTCGACGACCCGCACCAGCGCCCCGATGTCGAGGTGCTCGGCGGTCTCGCTGACCGCCTTCGCGTCGGCATGCGCGATCTTTGTGGCGATCGCGGCCGGATCATCACCGGGCATGATGTCGTGCGACGGCTCGGCGACGGCGCTCGCCCCGTCGTGGGCCGCCGCGGCGGCGAGCGCGATCCGCAGGTCCGGGTAGCCGCGCAGCCCGATCGCCCGGCAGAAGCGCACCACGGTGGTGGCGGAGGTGCCGCAGGCGCGGGCCAGTTCCGAGATCGGCTGCATGGCCGTGCCGAACGGGTCGTCGAGCACCGCCCGCGCGACCCGCTGCTCCACCGGCGCCAGGTTCGGCAGCAGCGAGCGAATGGCGACCAGGACGTCGGCGCCCTGGGCCGGCTCCTGCTGGGCGCCGGGCCGCGGCTGATTACCGTTCATCGCGATCCCCGGGCCCGGGCGCGGAGAGCGCAGCGCGCACGCTGCCCCCGGCGCCGGCCAGCGTGACGGCCGCGGCCTCCGGTTCCAGCCCCGCCAGCAGGCAGAGCAGGGCCAACCGGAGATCACCGGCACACCGGGCCAGCTCGGCGCGGCAGGCCTCGTCGGAGGCGCCGGTCGCTTCACGCAGGATCGCCAGCTGCCGGTGGCGCAGCTTGGAGTTGGTTCCGGACAGGGCCACCATCAGGTTGGAGTAGGTCCGCCCCAGCCGGACCATGGCGGCGGTGGACAGCGCGTTGAGCAGCATCTTCTGCGCGGTGGCCGCCTTGAGCCGGGTGGAGCCCGCGATGGCCTCCGGCCCGGTGTCCACTAGCAGGCGATACTCCGCAAGAGGCGCGAGCGGTGCCGCGGGGTTGCTGCTGATCAGGACGGTAAGCGCGCCAGCCGAACGGGCCGCACGCAGCGCCCCGGCCACGTAAGGGGTCCGGCCGCTGGCGGTGATCCCGACGGCGGCATCGGCCGCCGCCACCCCGCTCGCCTCCGCCGCGCCCAGCGCCTCGTCGTCCTCCGCGTCCTCGACGGCCGCACCCAGGGCCCGGTCGCCGCCGGCGTGGTGGGCGACGAACACCCCGCGCTCGAGGCCGAAGGTGGGCACCACCTCGGCGGCGTCGAGCACCGCCATCCGCCCCGACGTGCCCGCGCCGAAATAGTGCACGCGGCCGCCGCCGCGCAGGCGGTCGACCACGCGGTCGACCACTATCGCGAGCACCGGCAGGGCGGCCGCGACGGCTCCGGCCACGGTGGCATCCTCGGTATTGAGCAGTCGCAGCACCTCCTCGGTCGGAACCCGGTCGATGTCAATGGTCCGCGGGTTGCGTTGCTCGGTGCGAGATACTGCTGGCGACAGCGTCAGCAGTGCAGGCTCCCCCGGCTGCGGCTCTGCGGGCACGCGCCCTCCTTCCGGCTCTGGGCGATGCGGACATGTTACTATTTTGCTTCATGACGGCCAAGATCGTTGCAGATTCACGGCGTCGGCTGCGGGTGCTGGGCTGCATGTCTGGCACCTCGGTCGACGGGATCGACGTGGCGTGTGCCGATCTCGAGCTGGACGGGGACGAGCTGGCCTGCGACTTCCGGGGCTGCGTGAGCGAGCCGTTCGACGACGGGCTGCGGGCCCGGATCGTCGGCGCGCTGCCGCCGGGCACGCCGGGCGCCGCCGAGCTGTGCCGCTTGCACGCCGAGCTCGGTGACGCGTACGCCTCGGTGTTCGGCCGGGCCCGCGACGAGCTCGCGGACGGCGCGGCGGATCTGGCCGTGCTGCACGGCCAGACGTTCTACCACTGGGTGGACGAGTCGGGGCGCGCGCTCGGGACCCTGCAGCTCGGGGACGCCAGCCGGGTGGCGGAGCGGCTCGGCCTGCCGGTCGTGTCCGACCTGCGCAGCCGTGACGTGGCCGCCGGCGGCCAGGGCGCCCCGCTCGTATCGATGTTCGACGCGCTAGTCCTGGCAGGCAGGCCGGCCGCCAGCGGCCTGGTCAACCTCGGCGGCATCGCGAACATCACCGTGGCGTCCGGCGGCGGGCTGGCCGCCTATGACATCGGCCCGGCCGGCGCGCTGATGGACCCGGCCGCGTCGTGGGCGAGCGACGGGGCGGAGTCCTTCGACCCGGATGGCGCGATCGCCGCGAGCGGCCGCGTCAGCGAGCCGCTGCTGGCCGGGCTCAAGGCTGACCCGTACTACCGGCTGCCGTGGCCACGCAGCACCGGCCGCGAATACTTCAACGCGGCCTACCTGCGCGCGAAGGTGGCGGCCGCGGACCCCGCGCCGGCTCCGCGCGACGTGGCCGCCACGGTGACCAGGCTGCTGGTCGACCTGCTCGCCGACGCCGCGCGGACGCACCGGCTCGGCGAGCTCGGCCTGTCCGGCGGCGGCAGCCGCAATGAGACGACGGTGCGCTGGCTGCGCGCCGCCCTGCCGGGGGTCACCGTCGGGACGACCGACGAGCTGGGCATCCCGGCCCAGGCCAAAGAGGCGCTGGCCTTCGCGGTTCTCGGATATCTCAGCTGGAACGGGCTACCGGGATCGGTTCCCTCGGCCACCGGCGCGCGGCACCCCGCGATTCTGGGCTCGATCACGCCGGGCGGCGGACCCCTCATCTTGCCCGGGCCGGCCGCCACGCCGCCCAGATCGCTCCGGCTGTCGCCCGCGTGGGCGGCCCTGAGCGAGTAAGCATCGTGACAGTAAGGCCGGTGCCGGCGTGAGGCAGGCCGCGGTCGGCGTCGCCACCGTCTGGTCCTCCCCCGACGCGCCGGCCAGCCGGTCAGGCTCGACGCTCTCACCGCAGGCGACCTGGTGTTCTTCGCCGAGCAGCCCAGCGGCCGCATCCACCATGTCGGGCTGGCCTGCCGGTCAGCGCGCGGCTTCCGCGGCCAGGCCGGCCAGGGCGTGACGGACGCTGCCGGCGGCGGCCAGCAGCGCCTCGGCGGCGACGCCGGGTTCCTCGCCGGACAGCAGGCAGAGCAGGGCCAGGCGGAGGTTGCCCTCGCAGCGGCTGAGCTCGGTGCGGCAGCGTTCGGCCGGGGCGCCGGAGGCCTCCTGCAAGATCGACAGCTGCCGGACCCGGAGCTTGTTGTTCAGCCCGTCCACCGAGACCATCAGGTTGGAGTAGGTGCGGCCCAGATGGACCATCGCCGCCGTGGACATGTCGTTCAGCGCCATCTTGTGCGCGGTGCCGGCCTTCAGCCGGGTCGATCCGGCGATCGCCTCGGGCCCGGTGTCGGTCAGCACGTGGCAATCGGCCAGGCCCGCCAGCGGAGTGGCCGGGTTGCTGCTGAACAGGACCGTCCAGGCCCCGGCCGCCCGCGCGGCCCGCAGCGCGCCGGCCACGTACGGCGTCCGGCCGCTGGCGGTGATCCCGATGGCGACGTCGGCCGCGCTGACCTGGCCGGCGTCGTGCTCGCCGAGCGCGACGTCATCCTCCACGTCCTCCATCGAGTTGCGCAGCGCCCGTTCCCCGCCGGCCTGATGGGCGACGAACACCCCGTCCGGCAGGCCGAACGTGGGCGCGACCTCGGCGGCGTCCAGGACGGCGATCCGGCCCGACGTGCCGGCCCCGAAGTAGTGGACCCGGCCGCCGCCGCGGATGGCCTCGACCACCCAGTCGACCGCCTGGGCCAGTTCCGGCAGCGCGCGGCTCACCGCCTTGGCCACGGTGGCGTCCTCGGCATTGAGCAGCTGGAGCATCTCCAGCGTGGACCGCTGGTCGATGTCGAGCGTGCGAGGGTTACGCTGCTCAGTCGGGGCGGCAGGCACCTCCGGTGGCCATGGGCCGTCGGCCAGGCCAGGGTCGCGATCCGGCTGCACCACCACGGCATCCTCCCCGTCATTCCCTGCCATGTGCACCACCTGTCACAGGCCATGATGTTACTCCGTTACCGGCTAGCGGCGCCAGTGGTTCATTATTCACAGCCCTGCCACTCCGGCTCGCCGGCTGGTCCCCGGCGAATGGCCCGCATGACCACTAGATTCGTCTCCCATGAGCGCCCTGAACATCCCCGTGATCGCGTTCGGGACCGCCTTGACGGTGCTCGTGTTCGCGTTCGGCGTGCGACGGCTGATGGGACTGCCCCTGTCGCCGCTGCGAACTCTCATCGCCGGGCTCATCGCCTTCTTCGCCTCGTCGCCGATCATCACGGCCATCGGCGGCCCGACCGTGACCGGGCGGGGCAGCAGCGTCCTGCCGGGCCTGTGGTTCGTGATTCTGGGCGTGGTCATCGCCCTGCTGGTCGGAATGATCTTCCTGGTCATCGCCGAGGCGCTGGTCCCGAGCGGGTCGATGCCCGGGCCGATCTATGTCATCCGAGGCGCGCGGCGGCAGCTGGGCCGGGGCCGGCGCTACTCGCAGATCAGCCGGATCCTGGTCCGGCGCGGCCTGCTCCCCTACCTGCGCGGCGGCCGCCGGTCCGAACTGGCCACCGCGGAGGGCCGCACCCGGTTGGCCCGCTCGCTGCGCGGGGCGCTGGAGGACGGCGGGGTCACCTTCGTCAAGCTCGGGCAGATCCTGTCCACCCGCCGGGACCTGCTCCCCGCCGAATTCATCACCGAACTGAGCCGCCTGCAGGACGACGTGCCCCAGGTTCCGTGGCCCCAGATCGAGGAGGTGCTCCGGTCCGAGCTGGGCGCCGGCGTGGACGAAGTGTTCGGCACCTTTGACCGCGATCCCATCGCCGCGGCGTCCGTCGCCCAGGTCCACGCCGCGACGCTCACCTCCGGGGACCGGGTCGTGGTCAAGGTGCGCCGGCCGGACGTCAACGCGATCGTCGAGCGGGATCTCGACATCGTCATCCGGCTGGCGGCCCGGCTGCAGCGCAGCACGAACTGGGGCCGGGCCGTCGGTGCCGTCGAGCTGTCCCACGGGTTCGCCGGCGCGCTGCGCGAAGAGCTCGACCTGCGCATCGAAGCGCGCAACATGACCTCGGTCGCCACCGCGTCAGCCGGGCGGGACGGCGACAGTGTCCGCGTCCCGGTTCCGCACGAGCCGCTGTGCGGGGAGACGGTCCTGGTCATGGAGCATCTCGACGGCCGGCCGCTGGCCGCCGCCGAGGCCGGGATGCCGGCCGGGCTGCGGGCCACGCTGGCCCGCTCCCTGCTCGACAGCCTGCTGTGCCAGGTCATGCTGGATGGGACGTTCCACGCCGACCCGCACCCCGGCAACATCCTGCTGCTGACCGACGGGCGGCTCGGCCTGCTCGACTTCGGGTCGGTGGGCCGCATCGACGCCGGGCTGCGGTCCGCGCTGCAGCGGCTGCTGCTGGCCCTGGACCGGGGCGATCCCGCCGGGCTGACCGACGCGCTGCTGGACGTCGTGGAACGGCCGGAAGATCTCGACGAGCCGCGCCTGGAGCGGGCGCTGGGCCGGTTCGTTGCGCGTCACGTCGCGGCCGGGATCACGCCCGACGTCCGGATGTTCACCGATCTTTTCCGCATCGTCGCCGACTACGGGCTGGCTGTGCCGCCGGAGATCGCGGCCGTGTTCCGGGCGCTGGCCACCATGGAGGGGGCCCTGACGCAGCTCGCTCCCGGTTTCGACATCGTGGCCGAGGCGCGCCGGTTCGCCGCCGGGCAGCTCGCCGAGCAGTTCAGCCCGGAGATGCTGCGCAAGACGGTGACCGACGAGCTGATCGCGCTGCTGCCCATGCTGCGCCGCCTGCCCCGGCGCATCGACCGCATCAGCGGGGCACTGGAAGCCGGGCGGCTCAGCGTCAACGTCCGCCTGCTGGCCGACGCCGCGGACCGCCGGCACGTGACGAGCCTCCTGCACCAGGTGCTGCTCACGTTCCTGGCCGCCGCGTCCGGCATCATGGCCGTGATGCTGATCGGCCTGCACGGCGGGCCGGCCATCACCCGGACCGTGACGCTGTACGCGTTCTTCGGCTATTGCCTGCTCGTGGTCGCGGCGATCCTGGCCGTCCGGGTGCTGGTCCTGGTGTTCCGCCCGGACACGAGCTGAGTCAGCCCATGGACTTGGCCCCGTCGAGGGATTCCCGGATGATGTCGGCGTGGCCGGCGTGCTGCCTGGTCTCGGAGATGATGTGCAGGATCACGTGGCGGGCCGACCACCGCGCGCCGGGCGGGAACCAGGGCGCCTTCGGCAGCGGGTGCGAGGCGTCCAGGTCGGGCAGGCTGGCCACCACCTCATCGGTCCGCCGGGCGACCTGCTCGTAGTCGGCCAGCACGCCCTCCAGCGTCTGGCCGGGCAGCAGGCGGAACTCGTCGGCCCGGCGGGCGAAGTCCTGCTCGGTCATGGCCGAGAAGTCCGGCATCGCCGAGGTGCCGTGCACGATGAAGTTCGCCCAGCCCTGCTCAACCGACGTGACGTGCTTTATCAGGCCGCCGAGGCACAGCTCACTGGCGGTGGTCCGCTGCCCGGCCTGCTCGTCGGTGAGATCACGGGTGGTGAAGCGCAGGAAGTGCCGGCCCGCGGCCAGCAGCGCGAGCAGGTCGGCTCGCTCGCCGCTCGGGGCCGGCGCGTCAGCCTGCCCGCCGCCAGCCAGGTCGCCAGCAGCCAGGTCGCCCGGGATCGGGGTGCTCGTCGTCATGGTCTCGGCCTTTCGTGGGTGCGAACCGGGATTTCCGTTCCCGCTCTACCGCCACGCTATGGACCATAGCGGCCACTTCCTGACCTAAATTTCGGCGAAAATAGATTTATGGCCAACACCAGCATGCGCACCCTGCGACTGCTATCCCTGCTGCAGGCCCGCCGGTACTGGCCCGGCGCCGAACTGGCCGGACGGCTGGACGTGTCGCCCCGCACGCTGCGCCGGGACGTCGACCGGCTGCGTGAGCTGGGGTACCCGATCCAGGCTCAGCGGGGCGTCGAGGGCGGGTACCAGCTGGCCGCGGGCACGGCGCTGCCACCGCTGGTGGTCGACGACGACGAAGCGGTCGCCCTGGCCGTTGGCCTGCAGGCCGCCGCCCACGGCGCGGTCGAGGGCATCGCCGAGGCCTCGGTGCGGGCGCTGGCCAAGGTGGTCCAGATCATGCCGTCCCGGCTCCGGCGCCGGGTCGAGGCGCTGGGGGCGATGACCGAGCGCGCCACCTGGGGCAGCGCACCCCAGCCGAATGTGGACCCGGGCGTCCTCACCGCCGTCGCCCTGGCCTGCCGGAACAGCGAACGGATCCGCTTCGCCTACACCGCCGCCGACGGCCAGCAGACCGGCCGGCACGTCGAGCCGCACCGCCTGGCCCTGCTCGGCCGCCGCTGGTACCTGGTCGGCTACGATCTGGGCCGCCAGGACTGGCGCAGCTTCCGCCTGGACCGCCTGGCCGGGCCGGCCGGCACCGGGGCCCGGTTCCGGCCCCGCGAGCTGCCCGCGGCCGACGCCGCCGCGTTCGTCCGGGCCGGCATCGGCACCGTGACCGCTAGCTACGAGGTCGAGGTGCTGGTCCACGCCCCGGCCGCGACCGTGCGCCAGCGTATCGGCCGGTGGTCGACCGTCGAGGACGTGGACGGCACCCGCTCCCGGGTCCGCATGACCGCCGACTCACTGGACTGGCCCACCATGGCGCTCGGTGCGGTAGGCGCGGATTTCCAGGTGGTTTCCCCGCCTGAGCTCCTCGACCGGGTCCACGACTGGGGCCGCCGGTTCAGCCAGCCAACGTCGCGGGCCAGCGCCAGCGCCGTTAGACGCCGCCGACTGGCACCTGGCGGCCGGTGCTGCCACTACGGGCGATCGGCCGGCGCTGGATCCGGCTGCCGCGATTGACGCTGCAGTTGCTTGGCCCGGACAATCCCGTCGCGAGGGTCCAGTGGGAGTAGCGGCTCCGCCTGACCGCGCCGGCGCGCTGGCCGTACGGTGCGGCCTGGTGATCCGTAGCTGTGTCATCCCGCGCCCTCCTGTGTTCCGGTGGTGTTGATGCTTACTGTCCAGGGTCGCGCGGGGGTGACCCGTGGTGTCGTCACGGTCAGCACCCGCATAGGCCCCCGGCGAGCCGCCATCCTCGGAACCCCGCTAGCCCGGACGCCTGGCTCCGGCCGCCGATGAGTCTTCCAGCCCGCGCCAGTCTCACCGGTTGCGCCTGTAGCAGAGACTCAGCGGAGGGAACGTCCTGATGCCCTGACTCCAGACCCGGTGACTCATACCCTGAACGTGCCTGGCGCACGGCTGTACTACGAGCGGCGCGGTAGCGGCCCGCTGCTGGTGCTGATCGGCTCCCCGATGGACAGCACCGGTTTTACCGGCCCCGCGAACGCGCTCGCCGGCGCCTGCCAGCTCGGTACGCCCGTGGCCGAGTTCCCCGGTGACCACGGCGGTTTCGCGGCCCAGCCGGAGCAGTTCGGCCGGGTACTGGACAAGGTGCTCACCGAGACGACCTGAAGCGCGAAGCGGGGAACAGCGCGCCATGGCCAGGTAAGAGGGACCTCCCCGGCGTCAGTCGTAACAGCATGTACGACATACGGGCTCAGGGAAACGAAGTCCCATGTCCCAATCTCGATAGGAGCTCGGGGAGGTCCCGTTAGGACCATCGTAGGCACGGGTCGGCGGCGAGTGGCCAGCGGCTGGCGATGGTCAGTTTGAATAGACCTCCACTTCGGCTCCCGCGGCGACGGCGCGGTTCCTATAGGGTTCACCTCCGGGGAAGTCGACGGCGCAGGGAGCGGAGGCGGCCATGCAGCGCATCGTTCAGGAAATCCGGGTCCGCCCGGAGTGCATCGCCGAGTACCGCCGGATCCACGAGAACGTGCCCGCGGGCGTGCTGGACCGCATCCGCCTGGTCGAACATCGCCAATTATTCGATCCACCTGCTCGGCGACCGGCTCATCGCCTACTTCGAGTACCACGGCGTTGACTACGAGGCCGACATGGCCGCGATGGCGGCCGACGAGGCGACCCAGCAGTGGTGGCTGATCACCGACGCGATGCAGGAACCGCTGCCCGAGGCGCCCCCCGGCCAGCACTGGGCCGCCGCCGAGCAGGTCTTCCTGCTGGAGGACCAGGCCGCGAAGGGAGCGGCACCGTGATCCACCACGTGCAGCTGGCCTGCCCGCCGGGCAGCCAACCCGCGCTCCGCGAGTTCTACGGCGGCGTGCTCGGGCTGGACGAGCTCCAGAAACCACCCGGCCTGGCGGCGCGGGGCGGGTGCTGGTTCAGCGGCCACGGCATAGAACTCCACCTCGGCGTGGAGGAGGACTTCCGGCCCGCGCAAGGCACATCCGGACTGCTAGTGGCCGGGCTCGACGCCTGGGGCAGGCCGGTGGTGGGATGCCGGGTACCCGGTGGTCTTCGATGACGAGTTCCCCGGCATGCGCCGCTTCTACAGCCAGGACCCGAACGGGAACCGGCTGGAGTTTCTTGAGCCCATCTCCGCGCCGGATCCTGGCCAATGACGCGGCTCGCTGTCGGGGGTGAGCGATCGGTTCGCGTCATGGCGTTCTTCGCACTGACGATGGTCAACGGACCCGGCTACTACGCTTTCTCCCGCCCGCGCCGGGAGCAACGCGGCTGGGACGAGCACGCCTCGTTCATGGACGGCCTGGTCGACGACGGGGTCGTCATCCTCGGCGGGCCCTATCGGCGACGGCGAGGAGGTCATGCTCGTCGTGGAGGCCGGCGTCGAGCGCGAGATCGGGACGCGCATGGGCCAGGACCCGTGGTCTCCACCGGGATCCTCCGGATCGGCGCGATCCGGCCCTGGACGATCTGGCTCGACGGCCGGCACGTCAGCCGCCCACGCTGACCGGCCCCCCTCAAGGCGCCTCGTTCGCGTGATCTCGTCACGCCTCGCCCGTGAGGTCGAGTGCCGGGGAGGCCGAACCGGCCGAGCAGGCTGGGGTCGCCGAACACGATGATCCGCGCGATGCCTCTGGTAGTCTGCGGTGAGCACGACGATTCCGTATGCCCGGTAGACGCGGCCGTCGCGGGTGTACGCCGCGACCGCAGGCTGCCCGTTGGCGCTGGTGGGCAGCATGCGCCAGTGGCCTGGCGAGCCGAGGACATGGGTGGCCATGAACGGCCTCGAGGCCGGAGAACCAGTTCCGCAGCGGCGGCACCTCCAGCGTGACGTCCTCGCGCAGCAGCCGTTCCAGGCCGGCCGCGTCGGCGTTCTCGAACGCCGCGATGTACTGGTCCAGCAGCGCCCGCAGTTCCGGTCGGTGGGCTCGGCGACCTGGTCGTCGGCCGGCGCCGCCTCTCCAGGGTGGCGCGGGCGCGCTGCAGGGCCTCTTGACCGCGGCCGTGGTGGTGTCGAGCAGCTCGGCGACCTCGGCGGCGGTGAACGCCAGCACGTCGCGCAGGATCAGCACCGCCCGCTGCCGCGCGGGCAGATACTGCAGGCGGCCACGAGCGCGAGCCGCAGTCCATCGCGCGCGGCAACGAGTCGGCCGGGATCGGCTGATCCCCGGCCAGCAGCCGTCCGGGATCGGCTGGAGCCAGGGCACGCGGTCCCTGTCGGTTGGCGGCGGCCCGGATCGCCGCCGGGCGCGCCGAGACCGGAGGGCAGCACCCGGCGGCCGCGCTGCTGCAGGGCGGTCAGGCAGGCGTTGGTCGCGATCCGGTAGAGCCAGGTGCGCAGCGAGGAGCGGCCCTCGAACGCGTCGTAGGAACGCCACGCCCGCAGGAAGGTCTCCTGCACCAGGTCCTCGGCGTCGTCGACCGAGCCGAGCATGCGGTAGCAGTGTGCGAGCAGCTCGCGCCGGAACGGCTCCGCGCGGCTGGCGAAATCGCCACCCGGTGGAGCGGTGTCTTGCGTCTGCGGCAAACCGTGCTCCTCGATCGTCCGCGCGGTCAGCGATCGGCTGGTAGCTCATGATAACGACGCCGGTGCTGAGGGTCTTCGTGTCGTTCATGGACGTCTACCGGGGCAGACTCGGGGCACGGCGAGAAGGAATCGGTCACGCGCGGGTTCACGCGGCGGGATGCGCAGATCAATGCCCGGGCGGCCACCCGGCAGGCCGAGACCGGCGCGGCACCCCCCCCGGGACGAAGGCGCCTACCGGCGGTGAGTCCTTTGGCGCAGCTTCGAAAGTCGGGCCAGGCCAACGAGGGGGGTGGCCGGCATGACCGCCTCATTCTTCGCGCTGGCCTTCCTCGCGGCGCTGAACCCGAAGCTGCTGGCCCTCGACCTCCTGCTGATCGAGAACCGGCGGCCGCGCGCCATGTTCCTCTGCCTCCTGCTCGGCGGATTGACCGTGGCTTTGACGGTCGGCCTGCTGGACGTGCTCGCCATCCACGCCGACGCCGTCAAGTCCCAGGTCAAGGTGGGCGCGGGCGCCGACCTGGGCATCGGCCTGTTCCTGCTCGCGGGCGCCGGGCTGCTGGCCAGCGGCTGGCGGCCACGCAGCCAACGGCCCTCCCCCGACCCGGCGGCAAACGGACAGCCACGGAAGAAGGCCGGCTGGGCGCAGCGGGCGCTGGCTGAGCCCAGGCTGGGCCTGGCCATGCTGGTCGGCGCCCTGATCGGCATCCCGGGAGCCAGCTACCTCACCGGGCTGCACCACCTCATCAGCAGCAAGTCCTCAACCGCGATCGCGGTCATCGCGGTCGTGCTCTTCGTCCTCATCGAGTTCCTGCTGATCATCATTCCGTTCGCATTCCTGGAGCTGAGGCCCGAGGCGACCAAGGTGCGGCTCAAGAAGACACAGGACTGGCTGCTGACCCACGCCCGCCAGCTCATGGCCACCATCGCCCTGCTCCTCGGCGCCTATCTGGTCATCAACGGCCTGGTCCGCCTCGGCTGACCGGCGCTCCGCCCCCGTGGTCGTTGCTGAGCATGCCAGGCTTCTCGTATGAGTTCGAGCCGTCACGACCATCCCGAACTGGGCCCGCCGGAGCTGATCGAGGTGGGCGACGGGGTGTTCGCTTACATCCAGCCCGACGGATCCTGGTACATCAACAACACCGGTTTCGTCGTCGGCCGCTCGTCGGTCATCAGCGTCGACGCCTGCTCGACCGAACGGCGCACCCGCGCCTACCTCGACCGGATCGGTTCGGTCACCCCGGCTCCGGTCACCATGCTGGTCAACACCCACCACCACGGCGACCACACCTACGGCAACTCGCTGTTCGGCGGGGCCACGATCGTCGGCCACGAGAACTGCCGCGCCGCGCTGATCGCGACCGGGATGCCCGGCAATACCGGCATCTGGGAGCCGGTGGACTGGGGCGATGTCACGCTGGCGCCGCCCACGCTGACGTTCGCCGACCGGGTGCGGCTGTGGTCCGATGACCAGCCGCTTGAGGTGAGCTATGTCGGGCAGGCCGCGCACACCACGGGCGACAGCCTGGTGTGGCTGCCGGAGCAGGAGGTGCTGTTCTGCGGCGACTTGCTGTTCAACGGGGGGACGCCGTTCCTGCTGATGGGTTCGGTGCGCGGGGCGATCGACGTGCTGACCAACGTGGTCGCGCCGATCCCGGCCCGGACGATCGTGCCGGGCCACGGCGCGCCCTGCGACCACCAGCTGATCGGCACGGTGGTCGGTTACCTGGAATTCGTCCTCGCCACCGCGGAGAAGGGCATCGGCGCGGGGCTGTCGCCGCTCGAACTGGCCCGCCACACCGACCTGGGCGAGTACGCCGGCTGGCTGGACAGCGAACGGATCGTCGGGAACCTGCATCGCGCGTACGCCGACCTCGGCGCCGCCAGCGACGTCGACCTGATCGCCGCCCTCGGGGACATGGTGGCGTACAACAACGGCCAGCCCCTCTCGTGTTACGCCTAACCGGCGGCCGGAAATCCAGCCGGGGCGGCCGCAGCAGAAAACATCGGATCTATTGATCGGATGTTTACACCCCGAGCTGCAGGCTTGCGCACGATGTTTCAACGGCCGCGGCCACGCCACGACCGAAGCACACGACCGGAAAGATCGGGTCTTTACAGCACTCGGGGAGTGCCGGTATAAACCAGTCATCCGATGTTACGGCGGAGATGACGTGTGACGAGCTGGCTACAGGCGGAGAAGCTCAGCCGCCCGGCCGGAAGTCGATTCACTGATTCATCGGACCACTGTCCGCCCTGATTCGCCGGATCAAGGCTGGCTCTGCCCGTGCAGCCCCAAGGCTGTGGACACCGCACGCGCTGTGGAGGCCCCCGTGCCACTGAACTCGCCACCCGCTTTCCGGGAACCCCGGCATCTTCTCGCCCGACCGCGGCGGCTTCTCTCCGCGTCCCTCGCTGCCCTGCTGGCCGCCCTCGGCGTCGTCATGGTGAACACCGGGCATTCAAGCGCGGCCGCCGCGACCACCGCGACCACCGCTTGGCGTAACGGCGGCTTCGGCCTCAGCCCAGATGGCGTTGTCAGCCGCTCGGACATCGTGCTGGGTCAGCCCAACACTAATCCGACCGCATCCATACCGCTGGGCAACGGGGCGCTCGGCGTCGCTGCCTGGGCGGCGAATGGGTTCACCGCGCAGCTCAACAGGTCCGACACCATGCCCGACCGCAAGTCGCCGGGTCAGGTCAACATTCCGGGACTCTCGGTGATCTCGCACGCGGCCAACTTCAGCGGCAGGCTGGACCTGACCGACGGCGTGCTCGAAGAGTCCGGCGGCGGCATGTCGGTGAAAGCGTGGGTGCCGGCCGCCAAAGACGAGCTGATCATCGACGTGACCGGCGCAAATCCGGGCATCACCCAGACCGCGTCGATCAACCTGTGGTCCGGCCGCAACCCCACCGCCGCCGTCTCGGGCCATGCTGGCACGCTGGCCGAGACCTGGGTGGACAATTCCGAGGCGGGAGCCAGCGGCCAGACCTTCGGATCGCTGGCCGCGATTACCGCGGGCGGGCGGGGCGTGAGCGCCTCTGTCGCCAGCCCTACCAAGGTGCAGGTCAGCTTCAAGCCGGACGCCAACGGCTCGTTCCGGGTGGTGGTCGGCGCGCCGGGCTGGACGGGCGGAGATGCCTCCGCCACCGCCAGCAAGCTGCTCGGCAATGACGCGCGGATCGCCGAGCAGTCGCTGCTGGCCAGCCAGGACAGATGGTGGAACAGCTTCTGGACGCACTCCGGCCTGATCGAGATGAACTCCTCCGACGGCAGCGCGGCCTACATGGAGAACCTGCGCACCCTGTATCTGTACGAGGAAGCCGCCTCGGAGAAGAAGGGCATTTACCCGGGCAACCAGGCGGGCGACGCCGACATGTTCGACTGGAGTCAGGACAGGCAGACCTGGACGCCGTCGTCGTACTGGCTGTGGAATATGCGGGCCGAGATCTCGGCCAACATGAGCTTGGGCAACTACCAGCTCAACGTGCCGATCTTCGACATGTACATCAACGACCTGCCGAGCATCGAGGCGTGGACCAAGGCGACCATGGGCGGCCGGCCCGGCGCCTGCGTGCCGGAGACCATGCGTTTCAATGGCAACGGCGGCGATCCGGGGTCGGGCAGCTGCACCGAGGCCGCCTCGCCGAGCTGGAACGCGCTGGACATCACCAGCGGGCCTGAGCTGTCGGTGTACATGTGGGAGCAGTACCAGGCCACGGGCGACCGCTTCTTCCTGAAGAAGGCCTTCCCGTTCATGGAAGCCACCGCCCAGTTCCTGCTGGCCTACCAGCATGTCGGCCCGGACGGCCTGCTGCACGCCGTCGCGAACGCGCACGAGACCCAGTGGGCGGTGCAGGACCCGACGACCGACATCGCCGCCGATCAGGCGCTGTTCCCGGTCATCGGCGAGGCCGCGAAACTGGTCGGTGACGGGCCGGGCACGGACCCGCTGCTCGCCCAGTTCACCAAGGCGGAGACCGAGATCCCGCCGTACCCGCGCACCGACGACGCGACCAGGACGCAGCTGCTCAACCCGGACTACTCCCAGGCCCAGACGCAGGCGGCGGACGCCACCGGCACCGACATGATCGCCATCTCCTATCAGCCCGCGGCGTCCCGTCAGAACGGCGAGAACATCGAACTCGAACCGATGTGGCCGTGGGACCAGGTGAGCGACCAGAACGCCAGCCTGTTCGCCCTGGAGCAGCGCAGCTACGCGAACCGGCCGAACAAGGGCGGCAACGACTGGTCCTTCGACGCGGTCGATGCGGCCCGGCTTGAGCTGCCGAGCCAGGTCGAGAGCAACCTGATCTCGCTCACCGAGTCGCACCAGGTCTACCCGAACGGCTTCGCCGACCTCGGCAGCAGCGTCGGCTACCAGCCCTACATGGAGCAGTCGGCCGGAGTCGCGACCGCGGTGGACGAGGCGCTGGCCCAGGACTACGACGGCATCATCCGGTTCGCGCCAGCCTGGCCCGCCAACTGGGACGGCAGCGGCACCGTGTATGTCCAGCACAATGACAAGGTCGACGTGCAGGTCGAGAACGGCCAGCTGGTCACCGCGGCGATCCAGGCCGGCAGCAGCGGCACGCTGCGGGTGAAGAACCCGTGGCCTGGGCAGCAGGCCGAGGTCGTCAGCGGCACCGGGGCAAACCAGGTGGTCGTGCAGCCCACCACCGACGCGATTCTCACGGTGCCGGTCAGCGCGGGCCGCTCCTACCTCGCCGAGCAGGTCTCGGCGCCGACCACCAGCCTGCCGTTCGCGCCAGTGACGGGCAGCGCCCCGACGACCGACCGGCACCTCGGCGGGGTCCAGATCGGCCTCGACCCGGCCAGCCCGCTGGCCACCGCTGTGGTAGGCACCGTCCTGGGCGCCACCAACACCGGCTACGGCGTCACGCAGGCTGACTACGCGGGCTCGGGCGCGGCGCAGACGTCCCCGTCGGACGTGGGCGGGCTGACCTCCCGCACCACGGTCACCGCGGCCGGCGCTACCAGCACAGGCACGGAAAATGACATGTATTTCGGCATCGCCGACTCCGTCGCCGCCACCAGCAGCTACAAAGTGGCCTTCACCGTGTCGTACTACGACAGGGGCACCGGCCCGATCGCGCTGCAGTACGACAACGGCGCCGCCGACCGGTACCACACGGCCGGCACCATCCAGCTGACCGGAAGCGACACCTGGAAGACGGCGACCTTCTCCGCCAGCGGAGCCTACTTCGGCAGCCTGGAGAACGCGGGCGCCGACTTCCGGCTGGACTCCGGCTCCCCGATCACCGTGCACAGCGTGGCCGTGTCCGTCACGGGCCCGGCGGTGCCCGCGGGGACGCAGTTCCCGCCCGCCCCGGTGATCACCACGCCGAAGAACGGCTCGACGGCCAAACTCGAGTCGTCCATCTCGGGCACGGCCGAGCCGGATGGTCTCGTCACCGTGAACGAGGGCTCGTCCACGCTATGCACCGCGACCGCCACCGATAGCGGCACCTGGAGCTGCGCCCCGGCCGGCGGGCTCAAGGCGGGCAGGCAGACGATCACCGCGACGGCCACCGATCCCACCGGCCTCGCCAGCGGCGCGTCGTCAGCCGTCAGCTTCGACGCCTCAGACCTGCCGCCTGGCACCGCCGTGGTGGGCTCCATCGTCGGGCCGACGAACTACAGCTACGGCATGAGCGAGGACGAGACGCCCTCGGGCGGATTTGACGGCCCGACGACCGCCTCGGACGTCGGCGGCCTGTCCGCCCGGACCAGCACCGATAGCAACATCTACTTCAACATCAACAACTCCATCGCCTTCGCCGGGGACTACTCGGCGACGTTCAAGGTGTCGTACTACGACCAGGGAACAGGGTCGTTCCAGGTGCAGTACGACGACGGCACGAGTAACCCGTACAAGGCGGCGACCCCGAACATACCGCTGACCAACACCGGCACCTGGAAGACCGCCACGGTCACCGCGACCGATGCGTACTTCGGCGGTCAGCAGCACTCCAGCGCCGACTTTCGGCTGCGCAATGGCAGCGGGCAGGTGACCGTGCACAGCGTGGTGGTGACGCTCAGCGGCGACGGCGTGGCCAACGTCACGGATTTCCCGCCGCCGGCGGCGATCAGCGCGCCCGCGGCCGGGGCGACTGTGACAGCGACACCGACCGTATCGGGGACGAGTGAGCCCGACGCGACCGTGACCGTCAAAGCCGACGGTACCGGGGTGTGCACCGCGACCGCGTCCGACAGCGGTGCGTGGTCCTGCACCCCGTCGGCCGGGCTCGCCGGCGGCCCGCACACCCTGACCGCCACCGCGGCCGATCTCACCTCCAGCCCGGTAACCTCCTCGCCTGTCCAAGTCACCGTCCAGTCCTGACCGCTCGCTGAGAAGGCAGCCGTGAGCCCCCGGCAGTGCCGGGGGCTCGCGGCATTTATGCAACGGCAGGACCAGACCTACCGCTTAGCGCACCGGAAGAACCATTCGTCGCACGCATCGTCGCCAATGGTTGGCAGCCCGCCGACGGCATTTTAACTTCCGGTGTATCAAGAACGTGATCCTGCTCGAGGGCATCAACGACTTGAGCACCGGCGCAACGGCCGATCAGGTCATCGCGGGCGACCGGCAGACCATTGCCCAGGCGCACGCGGCCGGGAGACCGGCTTCCAGCCTGCCCGCTTTGCCGGCCAGCCAGGTGGCTGCGATAGTACCCATGTGTACTGAGCTCCTTGAGGAGGGCTGGTCATGGGCTATCGGCTGCGGATGTCCGGCGAGATCCACGACTGGCTGACTGACCTGGCCGGCAGCGATCCATCGTCAGCCATGCTCGTGGGACAGGCCCTGACCGCGCTGCTCGATGAGGGGGCCGCTCTCGGGCCGCCGCTGGTAATCCCGCTGAAGGATCGGCCGCGGCCGGAGGAACTGCCCGAGGCTCTCGACCGCGCCTATCAGGACAGGCTGCAATCGATGCAGATCGTGCGCCGCCGCGTGGCTGACGCGGCGGTGCTACGAAAAGACATCGAGCGTCAGATCGCCGAGCTGGAGTCGCTGCAGGAACAGCTGGCCGATCAGCGTCAGCAGGCGCTTGCCGCGGGCCGGACTGAGGAGGCAACGGAGGCGGCGGGCGAGTCCGCCGCGGCAGCTGACCTGGCGGCCCAGCTGCGGCGGCTGCTTCCGGACGTGATCAAGTCCGAGGAGCAGCTGCTTCAGACCAGCTGGCAGCACCAGACGCGAATCGATGCGTTCAGGACGAGAAAAGAAGTCCTCAAGGCGACCCACGCGGCGGCGCGCGCCGAGCAGGTAGTCGAGCAGGCCCTCGCCGCCTCGGGCGCAGACCACGGTCCCGGCGCCGGAGCCGCTCCCGGCACGGAGCCGGGCCCCGGCCCTCGCGCCGCTCCCGGCGGCATCGAGCAGGGGAATTCTGACTCGACGGCCCCCGGAGTGGCAGGCAGGCTCCGGGATGTCATCGGCGAGATCGAACGGGAACTACCCGACCCGGCATCGGCCGAAGGCCTGATGGAGCTACGGCCGGGCGCGCC
>CAVQZM010000013.1:0-13444 GCA_963718475.1 uncultured Actinomycetes bacterium
GTTGGCGAGGGGCGCGGACAGATCCCATCCGTCGGCGGCCTGCTCCGGCGGGTTGGCCGCGGCCACGACGGCGACCTCCGCGGGCAGTTCGAGGTCGCCGACGACGCGTTCGAGCACCACGCGGAGCAGGGCCGCCTGCACGGCGGGCGGCGCGGTGGAAAGCTCGTCGAGGAACAGCAGGCCGTGGCCGGCGGCGGCCAGCCGCTGCGCCCACGCCGGGGGAGCGAACCTGACTCCCTGCCCGACGACCACCGGCAGCCCGGCGAAGTCGGACGGCTCACGGATCGAGGCGATCACGGTCTCGCACGGCAGGCCCATCGCCTGCGCCATCGCGCGGATCACGGACGTCTTGCCGGTGCCCGGCGCGCCCCACAGCAGGACCGGAACCCGCGCCGCGACCGCCACGGTGAGCGCCGCTACCGTCGGGTCCTGGTCGGTGCCCGCCCGGACCGGGTTCTTTCGCGCGGCGGCATCTTCGTCCACGCTCACGTGTCGTGCGCCTCCTCGCCCCCCGGTGACGTCGGCCGGTACGGGCCCGGCCCCTGACACCTCCCAGTGTGCGGGGTCGGCGTCACTGGCCCGGACGCTGAGGAGCACCGGGGCGCGGCCGGGCTCCGGTACGGCGAGGACGGTCGCGTCCGGCCACGCCGCCTCCTGCACCGCGACGACCAGGTGGCCGCCGGCGACTACCAGGCCGCACGCCCAGACCGCGGCCAGCCAGCCGCAGGCAGGCGGGCGCGGAGCTCACGCCGCGTTCCGCTTCCGGTCACCTCGAGGCTGCCCCAGCCGGGTCCGTCGTGCAGGCTGACGTCCACCCGGTCCGGATCGATCCCCAGCCAGTCCGCCGCTGCGGGAGCCAGCCGGCCGGTCAGCGCGGCTTCCAGGGCGGGGCGCCGCGCGGACCGCTCGTTCGCGCGGCGGCCGCCGTCGGACCAGGCGGCCGCGACCACCCCGGACAGGCACATCTGGAAGGCGGGCCCGAGCGCGAGCAGCGACAGCAAGTCGAGGTGCCGGGCTCGCAGGCGCTCGATCTCGTCCTGCATGGGATGACGTGGGAGCGCGGACGGCGGTGCCCAGCCGGGGGAGTTACCGCCGGAGGCGCGGGTGATCCCAGCCGGCTGCGCAATAGGCCCCGGGCGGCGCGGGAAGCGCTGGACCCGGTGCGGGCCGCCATGCTGGCCGGTCCGGAACGCTTCGACGTCCTCCCAGGTGACCGTGACCGCGTCGGTGGCGCTGCGCGGGCCGATCCCGAGAACCTCGAGGTCGTCGGCGTGCCGGCCCCACGCCTCGGCCAGTTCCACGCAGCCGGCCTTCTCTCCGCCCAGGGCGGCCAGCACCAGTTCCCCTTCGGCATCCGGATGCGCCGGCAGGGACAAGACGCCGTCCTCCCAGCGCACCGGGTGCATCCCGGAACCGCACGGCACCCAGCTCTCCACGGCGGGCCGGGCATTCCACCATCCCGGTGCCCCGCTCACGCCGCTGCCCACCAGGAAACCGGCAGGACGGCACGGATCTGTGCCGACAAGCCGGTGACGACCAGCTCAACCGAGGTGACGGCCCGGCCCAGAGGCGGGTAGAGGCGCAGCCCGAAGCTGTTCTCCCCGCTCCCGTCGTCGCTCCATTCGTCCGTGGCGGCCACGTGCCAGTGCCCGGCGTTGTCCCTCATCCACCAGGTGGAGCCGAAATACATCGCCGGGCCCGCCGGGAGCTGGTCGGGCGTTGGCAGGCCGCGCGCCACCACGTACAACGTGGTCTGGTCGTCGTGCGAATGCAGGCCCGCCAGCGCGAAGCGGATCCCGTCCAGTTCGGGCAGCAGGACGGGCAGCGCGGCGATTCCGTCCCGGGCCGCCGGCTGGTGCCTGCGCCCGTAGTGGGCGATCACGTCGAGCCATGGGGCGGGCAGATCAGCCGCCGGCGGCACCGGGATGCCGTGCGTATCGAAGCCGAGCCGCTGACACAGCGCGGCCAGCCGGGCCGGCGCGGGGCTGAGGGCGGACAGGGCGCCCGCCACTTCCAGGGCCGCGACCATATCGCCCAGCAGGTGGGCCTGCTGGGCCACCGGGTCGTGCTTATGCGCGGCGCCGACCATCATGCCGACCGCGACGGCATCGAGCAGGCGCTCACCGGCCGTGGACGGCGCTTCCTCGACCATGACATCGGCCGGCCCAGGTCGCGCCGTCAGGTCGATCCGGACGTCGGGTTCTCCGGAACCCGAGATCACCTGCAGCCAGCTGGCCCCCGGCGGCGGGACCGGATGGACGTTGAAGTGCCCCTCCCAGACGTCAGCGTGACCGCGTCCGCTAAAGACCAGGTGATAGGGCCGCCCCGTGTCGTCGGCCGCCGTCATGCCCTGAAACGGCAGGCCGGAGGCCCGGGCGGCCGCCACCGACCGGGCCGGAGGGCGACTTGCGGATGTGCACGACGGCCGGCAGCGTCGCGGAGTCCGCCGTGATGACCAGCGAGAGCAGGTACACCTCGCCGTGGGCCTCCTCCTCCCGGAACGGCAGCATCCGCTCGACCGGTATCACGCGCATCGCCGGCGCCCCGGCCGTGGCCGGCGGCTCGTGGCGGCCGGGCGGATCACGGCCGTGGCCGCGGCGGTCGTGGCCGTCACCGCGGTAGCCGACGTCCCCCTGGCCAAGAAGGCCGACCGGTGGGTGAGCCCCCGGAGGCGGAGCAACCGGGCCCGGCCGATATGAAGGCCGAGACCGGGCGGATCCAGCCCGCGCACGCCGAGGGCGGTCCTGAACTCGTGGGCCAGCGCCTCGACGCGTTCCCCGTCGATGGCACCCACCGCGATCAGTGTGCCTGATATGCGGCTCAGCCTGCCGATGGCCTGCACCGTCAGCGGGACCATGCTGCCGCCGGCGGCGTCCTGCGGCGGCTGGGCGCGGACGCGGCGAAGCTCCGCCTCGGCGACCAGCCGGAGGTGGCGTTCAGCGCGCTCGCCGTCCACGCGTCTACGGTCTCACCAACGTCGCGGTGCCGCGAACAGATATCGCCGGGGCGGACAGACTCCCCTCAGGACCGCCACCGGGCACCGGCGGGCCGGTTAGGCCAGGGCGACGTGTACCGGGCCGGCGGCCGGGTCGGCGCGGGCGGTCCAGGCGGCGGCCAGGTGGATCGCGCGGCCGGGGACGAGGCGGCCGTGGCGGGCGCTGGCCAGCAGGCGGCCGTCCTGGCGGACCTCGAACCGGCCGGGCGGCCGGAACTCGGCCGTGCGGAGCAGGAAATGGCCACGCGGCGGGGGCGTGGGCGGGACCCGGATCGCGTTGGGGGAGATCCAGGTGAGCGGGGCCTCGGCCAGCAGGGGGATCCGGGCGGCCGGGGCGGCTGGGGACGTTGACCCAGCCGCCCCGGCCGCGGCCCGGAGGGCCGCGGCGATGTGGCGGGCCGCGTGCCGGCCCCCGAGCGCCGCCACGTCGGCGGTCTCGGCGGCGTGCACCAGATTGCCGGCCGCGAAGACCAGCGGCACCGACGTCTCCAGCGCCGTGTCCACCGCGGGCCCCCGGGTGCCGGGGTCGAGGCCAAGGTCGGCGCCCGCGTGCCGGGCCAGCTCGTGATCGGGAATCCAGTCCCCGGTGAAGACGAGCGTGTCGCACGGCACGAACCGTCCCGCTCCCGCCCCGACGCCGTCCGGTCCCATGTCGGCCGGTCCCGCGCCGTCCGCCCCGATGTCGGCCGGTCCCGCGTCGTCCGCCCCGATGTCGGATGGTCCCGCGCCGTCCGTCGCCATGCGGTCCAGTGCCGGGCCGGCCTTTTGCACGTTGGCCAGTTCCACGCCGGCCAGCCGCTCGCGGCCGACGACGCGGCGCACGGCGGTCGACGTCCACACCGGGGCGTGCCAGCGCAGGGACGCGGCCAGGGAAAAGGCGGCGTAACTCTGGCTGGCCGGCTGATCGGTGACCAGCGCCACGACCCGCGCGCCGGCGTGCGCCAGCGTGACCATCGCGGAGAAACTGACGTGCTCCGCACCGACGACCAGAGCCCGGCCGGGGAACCGTTCGCCGCCCAGGTAGACGCGCTGCTGCAGTTCACCGGTGGTCATCACGCCGTGCGGGCGGTCGCCGGGCACCAGCCGGGCCGCGCGGGGCCGTTCCCGGCAGCCGGTGGCCAGCAGCACCGCCGCCGCGCTGACCGTCTCGACCCCGCGGGCGCTGGTCATCGTGACCGTGCGCGGCGGCCCACCCGGTGACCGTGGTTCCGGTCCGGATGTCGGCGCCCGCGTCGGCCGCCGCCTCGGCGTAATGGCGGGCGTAGCCGGGGCCGGTCATGACCCGGCGCAGGTCGCGCAGGCCGAAACCGGTGTGCGCGCAGTGCCGCGGCACGCCGCCCGGCGTCTCCTCCCGGTCGGCGACCAGGACCCGGCCGATCCCGAGGCGGCGCAGCTCCACCGCCGCGGCCAGGCCGGCCCGGCCCCGACGATCAGGACGTCGACGTTCATGTGCGTCCCTCCCGGTGTGGGCGGCAACAGGCGGGACACCGTCGCGCCGCAGTAGAAGCCCTGGCAGCGGCCGTTCATGGCCCGGGTCCGGCGGGCCAGGCCGGACAGGTCCGCGGGCGGAACCGGGCTGGCCAGCGCGTCCCGGATCTCGCCGCGGGTGACCCGCTCGCAGTGGCAGACGATCCGGCCGTAGTCGGGATCGGCCGCGATCCGGGCCGCATCCTGATAGGGACGCAGGCCCGCCTCCCCGATGTACGGCATGGCCGGCGGACCGGCCGCGTCCCGTTCCTTCAGCGCCAGGCCCGGCCTGGCCCAGCTCGCCGACCACGTACTCGGCGATGCCGAGCGACGCGGACAGGCCCGTCGAGCGGATGCCGGCCACCCGCGCGTAGCGGCGCGCGGCGTCGACCTCGATCTGGTAGTCGCGGTGCTCCGTGGCCGCGCGCAGGCCCGCGTAGGTCGCGGTCACCTCCTCGGCGGCCAGCGCCGGGAGGATCCGCGTGCCCGCGGCCAGGACCGCCGACAGGCCGGCCGCCGTCGTGGCGACGTCGGACCGGTCCTCGACGTCGTCGGCGGTCGGCCCGATCAGCACGTTCCCGTACACGGTCGGCGCGACGAGCACGCCCTTCGTCCGGGCCGTGGGCACCGGCAGCAGGATCGAGCTCAGCAGCGGCCGGGCCAGCTTGTCCAGGACGATCAGCTCGCCGCGCCGGGGCCGGATGCTGAACCCGCCGCCGCCGAACATCGCGTCAATCGTGTCGCTGTGCAGCCCGGCCGCGTTCACCACCCAGCGGCACCGAACGGGCGGGGGGGCCGGCGAGCCGCCCGGGCCGCCTCGGCCGCCCGAGCCGACCGAGCCGGACACCGACAGCCGGTGCTCGCCGTCCACCGTGCTCACCCCGGTGACGCGGTGGCCCAGGAGCAGCCGGACCCCGGCGCGCACCGCTTCGGTGGCGTAGGCGAGCGGCGTCGTCCACGGGCAGATGATGCTCTCGTCGGGGATCTCCAGCGCCGCGACCGCGCCCGGCCCGAGGTGCGGCTCCCGCCGGTACAGCTCTTCCGCGCTCACCGGGCGGATGGCCGGATAGCCGTTACGCCGCGCCTTGTCCTCGATACCAGGCAGTTCGGCCTGCTCGGCGGCATTCCAGGCGATGAGCAGCGCCCCGGTCCGCTCCAGCGGTATCCCGGCGCGGCCGGCGTAGTCGTGCAGCAGGGCCCGGCCCCGCCGGAGCAGCCGGGCTTCGAGGCTGCCGGGCGGCGCGTCGAAGCCGGTGTGCAGGATCGCGGTGTTGGCCTTGGTCGTGCCCGTCCCGACGTCGCCCGCCGCGTCGATCAGCACGCAGCTCACGTCGTACTGGGCCAGCGTGCGGGCGATCGCGGTCCCGACCACGCCGGCGCCGACGATGGCGACGTCAGCGACATCGGTGTCCCCGGCCGGCCAAGCCCCCTGTTCTGACGTCATCCCACGGCCAGCGTCGCCTGCAGCGCGGAACGGAATGCCAGTGTTCGTTCGGCGGCTTGATCGGGGGTGATCGACGGTTCGATGATCGCTTCCACCTCAGCCGGCCCGAGAGCGTCGCCGAGGCTCGCCGCCTCGCCCGTGCCCAGCCGGGCCAGGGCCGCGACGCCGAGCGCGGTGGCGTTCGGGATGCGGCAGATCTCGACCGGCACCTGGAGCAGGTCGGCCTGGGCCTGCATCAGGCGCCGGGAGCGGGTCAGGCCGCCGTCGGCCCGCAGCGTGGTCAGCGGCGCGCCGAGATCGGCCGCCACGCAGTGGCTCAGCAGCGCGACCGACGCGGCGATCCCCTCGATCACCGCCCGGACCAGGTGCTCGCGCGTCGTGCCGAGGCTCAGGCCGGTGAACGCCCCGCGCGCGTCCGGGCGCCAGTGCGGCGCGCCCAGGCCGGCCAGCGACGGGACGAACGTCACGCCGCCCGCGCCGTCCCCGGCGAGCCGGTCCAGGTCTTCCGGGCCGCCGATCAGGCCGAGCTCGCCGAGCCAGCGGACGGCCGCCCCGGCCGCATAGACCTGGCCGTCCAGGCAGTAGGCGGCCTGTCCCGCCAGCCGCCACGCGACGGAGGCGGCCAGCCCGCCACCGGACCGCACCGCCCGGTCGCCGGTGGCGGCGAGCAGGAACGCGCCGGTGCCGTAGGTGCATTTCGCCTGCCCGGCACCCACGCAGTGCTCGGCCAGCAGCGCGGCCTGCTGGTCCACGGCCAGTCCGGCCACCGGTAGGGCACGCCCGCCAAACGCGGTGGTCTCGCCGGTGATCCCGGCGCAGTCCACCACTTCGGGCAGGTCCGCCGGGTCCACGCCGAACTGCGCGCACGCCTCGGCCGACCACGTGGTCTGGTCCAGGTCGAGCAGCAGCGTCCGCGACGCGGTGGCCGCGTCCGTCACGTATCCCGCGCCGAGCCGGGCCAGCAGCCAGGTGTCGGTGGTGGTGACCACGCCCTCGGCGGTGAGGTTCTCGCGGAGCCACATGAGCTTGGGCGCGGCGAAGTAGGGGTCCAGGCGCAGGCCGGTGATCTCGGCCAGCCGGTCGGCCGAGCCCGGCCAGGCGCGCGCAGATCCCGGCCGAGCGGCGGTCCTGCCAGACGATCGCGGGGGTCAGCGGGCGCCGCGTCGCCGGGTCCCAGGCCAGGACGGTCTCGCCCTGGTTGGCCAGCGCGACGGCGTGCGCCGGGGCGCCGGCCGCGGCGAGCGCTTTCGCCCCCGCGGCCAGCACCGAGGCGTACAGTTCCTCCGGATCGGTCTCGACCCCGCCCGGGCCGGCGCTGTGGGTGCGGACCGGTACTTCGGCCGCGCCGAGGACCTCGTCGCCCGGCCCGACCAGCAGCGCCTTGGTCGCCGAGGTCCCCTGGTCGATCGCGAGGACGTTCAATCGGGCTCCGCCATCAGCGCGTCCGCGCCGTGGGCGCCGGGCTCGGTGCGCATCGCCCGCGGCTCGAGGATCCACTGCACCGCGTAGACGATGAGGCCCAGGCCGAGCGAGCCGAGCACGTAGTACTGGGCGTCCCGGAACGCGCTCGGGGCGATCAGGATGATCAGCTCGTACACCAGCCAGATCAGTGCGCCCGCGACGACCGGGATCTCCCAGCGGCCGAGCGAGAAGCGCTCGCCCCGCTCGTTCCGCCGCCGGCCGGCCAGCACGTACAGGACGACGGTCGCCGCGTACAGCAGGGCCGGCATGATGGTCGACGCCGTGAACAGGGTGGCCAGGGCGGCCGTGTGGGTCCGAAGCACCAGGGTGATGATCGCGCCGATGACGGCCGCGAGGATCGTCGCCCACGACGGGCCGCCGGTCGCGTTCGGCACCCGGCCGAGCAACTGGTGGCCCGGCAGCCGCTTGTCCCGGGCCATGGCGAAGATCAGCCTGCCGTTGGTCACCATGATCACCATGCCGCAGGCGAAGATCGAGACGCAGACGAAGATGAGGAAGATCTTCTGCACCACGCCGCCGAGCACGTCCTGGACGATGAACGCGACCGGGGCCGAGCTGGCCGACGCGGCCTTGACCGAGCTGGTGGCGTAGGTCAGGGCGATGAGGAACGCGAAGCCGACCACGCCGGAGACCAGCACGGCCCGGATCATCGCCTTCGGGATCGTCTTGTGCGGCTCGAACGTCTCCTCGGCCAGGTTGCTGGCCGACTCGAACCCGACGATCGTGTACGCGCCGAGCAGGGTGGCCAGCATGAACGGCCCGAGCCAGTTGTAGTAGCCGGCGTGCGGCACCACCCCGGTCGACGTCAGGTTGGACCAGTGGCCCAGGCCGCGGACCGCGGCCACGATGATCAGGAGCACGGTGAGGCCGACGATCCCGATGACTTCGGTGGCGACGGCCGTGTTGTTCACCCGGGTGGTGAGCCTGGTCGAGACGATGATGAGTGCGGCCTGGAGGGCCAGCACCACGAGCGTCTCCAGCGCCGCGCTGGTCGGGGTGAACGCCTCACCGATGAGCGGCTGGAACGCCACCTCGACCAGCCCGTAGTCCACGGAGACGGTGACGATGGACAGGAAGGCGAACGACATCCAGCCCAGCCACCAGCCGACGCCCGCGTTGGCCAGCCGCGACGCCCACTGGTAGGAGTAGCCGGACAGCGGCACCCGGGTGGCCAGGGCCCCGTAGACCAGCGCCACGAGCGACTGCCCGGCCACGACGATCACCCACGTCCAGATGCTGCGCGGGCCGCCGGCGGCCAGCGCGAAGCCGTAGGTCGTGAAGATCCCGGTGGTGATCGAGATGAACGAGAAGGCCACGGCGAAGGACTCGAAGTGGCGCAGGGAACGGACGAACTGCTGCCGGTACCCGTACCGGTCCAGTTCAGCGTCGTCGTGGCGGGTGTCGGTCGTCACGGGTCATCACTTCCTTAGCGGTTCACCACGGGGGTGAGCTGGGCCCGGCCTTGGTGGGTTGGCTCGGCGCGGAGCAGGGTGACGCCGGCCGAAGCCAGCGCGTCGGCGGCGCCCGATTGGCCGTCGCCGTCGGTGATGACCGCGGCGATGCGGTCAAGCGGGCAGACCCGGTGCACGGCGATCGCGCCGAGCTTGGCCGAGTCGGCCAGGACGTAGGAGGACGCGGAATGCTCGATGATCGTGCGGCGGACCACGACCTCGGCCGGGTAGTAGTCGGTCAGGCCCGCGTCGGGGTGCACGCCGCCCGAGCCGAGGAACGCCTTGTCGGCGTAGAACTCGCCGAAGAAGGCTTCGGCGTGGGCCCCGGAGCAGGCGCCGTCGCCGGGCCTTATCTGTCCGCCGCAGAGGAGGAGTTCGACGCCGTCGCGGGCGGACAGTTCCATCGCGACCGGGACCGAGTTGGTCAGCACGCGGCCGTTGAAGTTCGCCGGCAGGGCCCGGGCCACCTCGAGGGCGGTGGTGCCGATGTCGATGACGATCGTGTCCTCCGGCCCGGCCAGCGAGGCGGCCAGCCGGGCGATCGCCCGCTTCTGGTCGATGTGGCGGACGCTGCGCGCCGCGAAGCTGCCTTCGCTCGAGCGGCCTTCGGCTGGTTCGGCTGTGTGGCGCCGCCGTAGACCCGTTCGAGCAGGCCGCGGTCGTTTAGCTTCCGGAGGTCCCGGCGGACGGTCTCCACGGATACGCCGAACTCGCGCGCCAGGGCTTCGGCCGAAACCGCGGACTTGCTGCGGAGCTCCGCGAGTATCGCCTGACGGCGCTGCGTCGGCAGCATGTGCGGTGCCTCTCGGGTTACCGGGCGCGCGTGTGAGGGCGGGGAGCGTGCGGGCTTGGCTGGGGCGGCGTGGGCGTGTGGGGCCGTTGCCTAACTTGTGCCCGTTGTTGACCGATCTTGTGCCGCTGTTGCCCGCGTGTCAACACCCGTAGCCGTAACGATGTACACGTAGGCGCCATCGTGGTGGATAGGGGGTACACAGGCGCCATCGTGGACATTCGCGCGGCGCGCGGGCTCGGGGGAGCCCGGCACAGGGACCCCGCCAGCCACTCTGACCACAAGCATGCGCGGGGCCGGGGGACGTCCGGGACAAGCGCCTGGGGAGCGGCGAGCCCGTCCACTGCGCCCCGTCAGCCCCTAACGCCACACGCGCACCACGTCCCGGGCCGACCGTTCATGATCATGTGGTGAAAACGTCGTATTTGGCGGCAAACTACACATGATCATGGAAATGCGGGGGCCGGCGAGGATGGGTTCGCCTGGCCCGGCCCTCTTGCCACCGGCACTACTTATGAGCACGGCTGGCCTGGCTGGTTCCCGCTCGCTGGGAATCAATCCGGAATACTTCCGGGCCGCCCGGTGACCAGCCCTCAGCCGGGGACCAGCCCTCAGCCGGGGAGCGGGCCGTCTTCCGGGTAGTCCGCCAGGCGCCTGGCAGGGGGAGTTCGATGTCCCGCAGGTGCCGGGGCGGCGGCTTGCGGCTGCCGTCCTCGTTCCACGGGGACGAGGGATGGCCCGGCGGCAACGCTTCCAGTAGCGAGCTCATCTCGGCATCGCTAACAGCCGGCCATCCGGGAAGTCTTCACGGGGTCCCCCTCGTCCGCGCCTGTCGCGATCGGCTAACTTCGCCGCTACAGATTGTGCCCGACCGGAGGCGAAGGCAGCGGCCTCCTCGCGGTGAGCCCCTGCCTTCACCCATCATTGCCCGGTACTACTGTCGTCCGGATTCCCCGATGGTGGCCAAGTCCGCCGCGAGCTTCGACAGGTCGGGGATGCCCAGGCCGGAGCCGACGTTGAAGGTCTGCCCGGGCGTCCCGGTGTAGTAGATGTTGTCGTTGGTCGTGCCGGTCGTGCCCAGCGGCGTGAACGGCGAGGAGGGTGAGCCCTGCCAGCGCGTACACCGGCGGGTTCCAGAACCCGGTGCGGCCGCCCGCGTACTGGTCGATCACGGCCGCCGACCCCGCCAGTTGCGGGGCCACGAAGCTGGTGCCGCCCCAGCCGCCCTGGAGCGCGGGGGAGGACAGCGGGTCGTACAGGAGGTAGCCGGTGAACGGGTCGGCGTCGGCGGAGATGTCGGGGGTGGCCCGCCCGCTGCCCTGGCCGCTGGTCACCGGCGGCGCGGGGGTGAAGGTCCACGTGCTTGGCCGGGTCAGGCCGTTCACGTTCTGGTAGCCGGCCGGGGTCAGGTATGGCACGGCGCTGAACGAGCCGGTCCCGCTGACGCCTCGCGCGTAGAGCGGCGCCGGCTGGGTCGCGCTGAAGCCGCCTCCGCCGCCGACCACGTTATTTTCCGCGAACGAGCTTTCCGAGGTGCCGCCCATCTGCTTCCACAGCGGCCACATCCAGTCCCAGCCCCAGGTCCGCTGGGCGGGGATCTTCGCGGTGACCGTGGAGCCGCTGGTCAGCTTGGCGCTGATCGTGCCGCCCAGCGTGGTGCCGCCGGCGGAGGTGACGAAGGGGCTCCCCCCGGGATTGTCGACCGACAGGTCGGTGGTCCCTAGGTCCCGCGAGGCGTCGTACGCGCCGGCGTCACCCGCGGCCACGAACGTGGTCTGGCCCTGGGCGGCGAGTTCCAGGAACGCCTCGTCAAAGGCCTGCGCGTAGGTCGACGTCTCGGTGCCAGCGGCCACGCCGGCGGCGATGTAGGTCTCGGACTCACCCCAGCTCGCCGAGACGGTGTCGGCCACATTCTGGCTGGCGGCGGAGAAGAATGCGTCCGCGAAGCCGGTGTCGGTGTTCGGGGCCTGATAGACGACCATGTTCGCGCCGGGTGCGATGGCTCCGGCCTGCTCCACGTCGAGGTCGGTCTCGCCGGAGCCGGCCGCATCGCTCGGCGCGCCCGGGCCGCCGTCCACGTTGTTCACCGTGATCCGGTTGGCCTGCACGTTGAGGCCCAGGACGTGCTGCCAGAAGTAATAAGGCGTCGCCGGGTCCAGGCCGGCCAGCGTGACGATGCCGACGGCCGTTCCCTTGCCGGTGGCACCCTGGCCGTAAAGCCGGTCCACGCCGTAGTTCTTGGCGAAGTCCTGCGGCGTCAGGTTCCCGGTATAGGTCGTGTTCGCCTGGGTGGGGGAGATCGTGCCCGGAGCGCGGGAGACGTTGGCCTGCGTGTGGGCGGCGTTGCTGACGAACGAGTGGTAGTTGGTCAGGCCCAGGATGGACAGGACGTTCTGCGCGATCCGGTACGGCAGCATCGGCGACTGCGTAGTGCCGTGGACCCGCTGGGCCGGGATGCCGGGCCGGTTGTCGCGGCCCTGGACCGCGGGCACCGAATACTCCTTCTGCTGCACCGACAGCGCGCTGTCGAACTGCCCGGCCGTGCCGCTCGCGGTGACGTCGAGTCCGTCGGCGTAGGCGGTGGGGGAGATGCCGAACTGCCTCAGGTAGCCTCCAGTGCGGTGATGACGCGGCCCGGCTGGCCGTAGCCGCGGCGAACTGCGCCACCGACAGGTGGCTGGCCGGCGCCGACTCGACGCTCGTCTCCAGCCGGCGGAGGTTACGGGCCTTCAGGATGAACGAGACGGTCTCGGGCGTGCTGGCCGGGGTCGTGCCGAATACGCCCGCATGGCGAAGCGCGGCCGGCCCCGTGCCCTGCGGGACGGCCACCTCGGGTTGGCCCCGGGCGTCGACGCCGAGCTTGCGGTGCTCGACGCGAGGAACGCCGCGGCGGGGGCCACCGCGGCGATAACGAGCGCGGCCGTGGTCCGGCGCGGTCTCGCTTTTCTCGGGAAGGTCAACGAGATCTCCTTAGTCGGCGCGTCGAGGTAGCTGAGAGTACCGGCGATGTCGCCGCAAAGTGACGCCCGACCTAAGAGTTCACGATTACAGATACCGAACGAATTCTGGTGACGAGCCCCGGCACCATGAAGGGCGCGTGGCGGTTAACGAAGGTCTCGTTCGGCAGTCAGCCGAAACGGGCCGCCAGCGCGCGGAATGTCCCGGGGGCGGCGCCGTGCAGCCACGCCGGGAAACGCAGCCAGCGGGGCAGAACGCCACCGGCTGCTCCGCTCGACGCCATGAGCACGGCCCGGCCGACCCGCTGGGCGGAGATGGGGACCGGCCTTCTGCGGCTGTAGGGCCTGCCGCCGGGCGAAGAACGGCGTGTCGATCACGCCCGGCACCACGACCGACACCCCGACCCCGGTCCGGCCAGCTCATACCGCAGGCTCTCCGCGAAATAGTCGAGCCCCGCCTTGGTCGCCGCGTAGACGGCCTCCTGCGGTGCGCCGGTTTGGCCCGCGATCGAGGAGACGAAGACCACCCGGCCCCGGCCCGCCGGCCGCGAGCGTGGAGTAAGCAGCCTGGTCAGCTCGATCGGCGCGGTCAGGTTTACGGCCACGAGCTGGGCGACGGTCGCGGCGCTCATGTCGGTGAGGGGACCCGCCCAGCCGACGCCTGCGTTGTTGATCAGGATGTCGATGCCGCCTCCGGCCATCGGCAGCGGCGGGACGGGAAGGCTTCGGCCGGCGGGGAGGTTGAGCACGCCGGGGAGGTTGAGCACGCCGGGAAGGTCGGGCGGGCCTGGCCGGTTGGCCAGGTCGGCCACCTGGGGCGGCCGGACCTGGGCGGGCCGAAGCAGCTCATTCAAGCGC
>CAVQZM010000014.1:0-48855 GCA_963718475.1 uncultured Actinomycetes bacterium
ACCGACCGGCCGACTTACGGCGAACTGCGCCGGGTGACGCACGATCTGCCTCGACAGGCCGAGCGGAGCCGTCAGCGGTCCCGGCGGGGAGCGCGGCGGTTGTCCAGCCGAGCCGTCAGGCTCCGGTGCCGCTAGCTGGCTCAGAGCTGCTTGCGCACCCCCGCCTCCTTGTGCAGCCCGTCGAGCTCGTCGGCCAGCGTCCCGGCGATCGCCTCACAGCCGGGTCCGCGCCGCAGCGTCGGCAGGATCGGGCGGCGCCGGTTGTCTTCCAGCTCGAACGCCAGTCGCGTAGAGGGCGATCAGCGCCAGCAGCAGGCCTCCGCGGCGGCCGCGCCAATAAGCAGCAGGCCGAGTGCGCCCGCTAGTCTGGCCCGGCCGGCTGGTGAAGGTCACGACGCCGATGGCGAGTCAGGTTGCGCTGAGCAGGCCGGTGCCGGTCCCGGCGATGGACTCCCGCGCCAGAAAGCCGGAAGACGCTGCTGACGGCCTGGAGCGGGAACACGAAAACGATGAGCGCGAGGCCGATATCGGCTGACTGGTCCACGGGGATCCAGGACAGCTGCAGTCCGGCCAGGATGAACGTGCCGATGGCCAGGGCCAGGAACACGAGGGTGATCGGGCTGGCGATCGGCCGTAGCACCACCCGGGCGGCCGCTTGCGCGCGGTCCCGTTCGCCGGCCCGGCTCGCTGCGGCCCGGCGGATCCGGAGCCAGACGGCGGTCTGCTCGCTACCTGCACTCTGCCCTCCCCGGGCAGCCTGTGGCTGGTTTCCCGGCTGCTCTTATCGCCTTGCGATATTTGGTCGGGGCTACCCGGTCCGGACGCGCTCATGCCCGGCCCGGGCAGGCTGACCGCTGTGCGGGACTTGCGTGCACCGTGCGCTAGACGTACCTTCAAACTATTGCAGTAGCCAAATATTGGATGGTGCGGGAATGGGGAACCAGGCGGCCGACGGAGCCGTCGTCGACGCGGTGCTGACCGCGAGCCGGACGCTGGTCGGCGTGGCGACCCGCTCGCTGGGTGCTGCGGCCGAGCACACCACGATCGCGCAGTACCGGGCGCTGGTGGTGCTGGCGTCACGTGGCCCGCAGCGGCTGATTGACCTGGCCGAGGCGCTGGATGTCACGCCGTCGACGGCGGGGCGGATGAGCGACCGGCTGGTGCGTAAGCGGCTGGCCCGGCGGCACCGGGCCCGTGCGGATCGTCGCTCGGTTCTCGTTTCCCTCACACCGGCCGGGCGGCAGGTCGTGGATCAGGCGACCGCCCGCAGGCGGGTGATCGTCGCCGAGATCTCGCGAAGATCCCGGCGGGGGACCAGCGGGCGATCGCGGCGGCATTCCGGGTGTTCGCCGAGGCGGCCGGCGAGATCCCCGACAGCCTCTGGCCACCTGTTCCAGCCGATGAAGCACCGCGTCCGCCCAGCGGGACGGGATCCGGGCGCCATCGGGCCAGCAGCGCCCGTATCACGGAAGGATGGTAATGACGGATACGACGGTGGCGGGAGCCGGATCGGCGGCGGCGTCCTGGATGGCGAGGGCCGGCGGCTGGCTGCGCGGCGGCCGGAGCGGGATGTTCGCCCTGGCGCTGCTGGTGGGCGTCGGGGCCGGGCTCGGGGCGGTCGCGTTCCGTTACCTGATCTACTTCTTCACCTGGCTGGCCACCGGGCATGACCAGTTCGGCCAGGCCGGGTACGGGGAGCGCCCACCTGCCGTGGCTCGGGCTCGGGTTCTTCGTGGTGATCCCGGTGCTCGGCGGGCTGATCTACGGGCCACTGATCTACCGGTTCGCCCGCGAGGCGCGCGGGCACGGGGTGCCCGAGGTGATGATCGCGGTGGCCGAGAACGGCGGCCGGATCCGCCCGCAGGTCAGCGTGGTCAAGGCGCTCGCCTCGGCGATTGCATCGGGGTCGGCGGCTCGGTGGGCCGGGAGGGGCCGATCGTGCAGATCGGCTCGGCGATGGCCTCCAGCCTGGCCAGTGGGTCCGGATGCCGGAGAACCGGCTGCGGATCCTGGTCGCCTGCGGCGCCGCCGGGGGGATCTCGGCTACCTTCAACGCGCCGATCACCGGCGTGTTCTTCGGCGTCGAGATCATCCTGCGCGAATTCGCCATCGACGCGCTGTTCACGGTGATGCTCTCGGCGATGGTCGCCGACGTCACCGCCGAGCCGTTCTTGGGCAGCGACCCGTTCCTGTCCGGGTTCCCGTCCGGCATCTCCCTGCATCACGCGCGGAACTATCTGCTCGTGGCGGTCCTGGCCGTGGTCGCGGCCCTGTTCGGCCTGGCGTTCAAGGCCGTCCTGTACAAAACCGAGGACCTGTGTGACCGCCTGTGGAAGGGCCGCCCGGAATGGGCCCGGCCCGCCGTCGGCGGGATCGCTCTTGGTGTGCTGCTGCTCGCGAGCCCGCAGATGTACGGCGTCGGCTACCCGGTGATGTACAAGGCCACGGCCGGCGGTTACGTGCTGTGGTTCCTGATCCTGCTGGCGTTCGCGAAGATCGCCGCGACCAGCCTGTCGATCGGCATCGGCGGCTCGGGCGGGGTATTCGCGCCGTCGCTGTTCATCGGCGTCACCTCCGGTATGGCCTTCGGCGACATCGCCCATCACCTGTTCGGTGCCAGCGCCGGGCAGCCGCCCTGTACGCGGTGGTGGCGATGGGCGCGGTGTTCACCTCCGCGGCCCGCGCGCCGCTGACCTCCCTGGCCAGCGTCGTGGAGATGACCGGCGACTTTTCCCTCACCCTGCCGGTGATGCTCGCCGTGGCCATCGCCTCCACCGTCTCCCGCGCGCTCAGCTACGGCACGATCTACACCACCAAGCTGCTGCGCCGCGGCACCGACATCGACCGCGCCACCCCCTGGCGCGCTCTGCAGGATCTAAAGGTCGCCGACGCCATGCAGCCCCTTCAGCTGACCATCAGCGGAACTAACGGCGCCAACGGCCATCGTCCGGCGGCCGACCTGGACGTGGCGTCACTGCCTGGGCCGATCACCTTCGAGCGCGACCCGCAGGCCGTCTTCGCCACCGAGTCCCTGGCCCAGGCGCTGCGCCAGCTCGAGGTCTACGGCCGGGACGGGCTGCCCGTGCTGTCCGCCGACGGGCAGCAGGTCGCGGGGTGGGTCACCAACACCAGCGTGCTCCGCGCCGTCGCCCGGGAAATCAGCAGCTCGCAGGAAGAAACTGCCGAGGCGCAGGCCACCGCCGACTGGGACCACGACACCGCCGCATCGACCGCCGAAGCACCGCCCAACCCACTCCCCGGGTACCGGGTCATTGAAATCACCATCGCGGACGGCTCACCCGCCGCCGGGACCAAGCTCGGCGACATTGTGTGGCCCCCCGGCTGGGTGCCCGTCTCCCTGCTCCGCAACCGCAGCCTCCGCCAGCCCGACCCGAAGACCGTGCTGGGCGCGGGGGACCGGGTCAACCTCCTCGCCCGGGGGCCCGTCTAGGCGCCGCTTGGACTCATTATCGGGCCTGGCCGCTTTTACGGCAGCGTGCGCCTGGCTAGCGGAATTCGGGGTTGTCGAAGTCGACGCGGCATCCGGCGTCCCACTCCGAGCGCTGGTTGCCGTGGGCGGGGATGCCGCCGGCATCCTTCAGCATCCGGCCCGCGTGCAGCAGGTTCCAGGTCATGAACGTCGTGTTGCGGTTGGTGAAGTCGTTCTCCGGGCCGCCCGAGCCGGGGTCCAGGTAGGACGGGCCCGGCCCAGGCCTCGCCGATCCAGCCCGCGTCGGCCTGCGGGGGGATGGTGTACCCCAGGTGCTGCAGGCTGGTACAGGACATTCATCGCGCAGTGCTTGATGCCGTCCTCGTTCCCGGTGATCAGGCAGCCGGCGACCCGGCCGTAATACGCGTACTGGCCGGCGTTGTTAAGCAGATGCGAGCAGCCATACAGCCGTTCGATCACCCGCTTGGTGACCGAACTGTTGTGGCCCAGCCAGATCGGGCCCGCCGCCACGAGGATGTCGGCGGCCACGCACCTTCTCCTACAGGTGGGCGGCCAGGCGTCCGACGCGGCGGCCGTGTTCGGTCATGTCCGGCCAGACACCGGTCGCGATGTCGTCATCGACGGCCCGGATCGTTTCGGTATTGACGCCCTGCTTCTGCATGATCCCGGCGCCGACATCGATGAGCCCTTGCGTATTGCTGCGCTCCGGCGACCGTTTCAGCGTGCAGTTGAAGAACAGTGCGCGCAGATCGTCGTAACGAGGGGCGGGGCTGGTCATGGTGCGCTCCTTCTCTCGGCAGAGCCCGCCCGGCTGGGACGGGACCCGCGGATCGCTGCGCTGGGCACGATCCGCGGGTCCCTGGGTAATAGGCGATGCCGTTATCGCGGTGGGAACTGGGAGTTGGGGACGGGGTTAGCGAGGTTGGCCGTCGGGGCCTGGTTGGTGTAGCCGATGACGGCGCAGTTGATGTCGACGCCGACCGAGCCGTACGGGGCGGGCTGGCCGGTGGCCGGGTCGACGCCGGTCAGCAGGTCCGGCCGGGTGGCGGCCAGGTTGAACACCTGGACCTCGTCGATCTGGCGGGTGTTGAGTCCGGCCTTGACCGCCTTGGGGGTCCACAGGCCAAGCTGAGCGTCCCACAGCGGGCTGTAGGCGTCGGCGTGCCGGGGGTCTTTCAGCGTCGGGAAATCCCCGAACACGTTGAGCAGGTCACCGCCGTTGCGCAGCGCGTTGATCTGCGCGGTGTTGCCGGCCGAGGCGTCCTGGCTGGCGTGCCCGTCCAGGACGAGGTGCTGGAAGCCTTGCGCCTGCGGGTTGGTCCCCGCCGGTCTGCCCGTTGATGAAGCCGAACAGCCGTTCCCGGGCCGAGCCGAGGAAATCGTCGCCGCCGTTGAACGAGGCGTTGTTCAGCGCGGGCACGTACGTCGACCGTTCCAGGACCGCGGTCAGCGGCTGCCCGGCGTCGGTGGATAGGTAGACGATGGGCTGGCGGGCGTCGAAGCCCTTGACGAACAGCAGGTCGGCCCAGGATTCGGCGAACTGGCCCGGCTTGGACAGGCAGGCGATGTGGACGCCGAGCACCCGGTCGGCGGTGTTGGTGTGGTGGGTCACGTCGAACGGGCTGTTCCCGGTCGCGACGATCGGGGCGTTGTAGACGGTGGCCGATCCGACGATGCGGATGAACGGGCTGTAGCCGGATCCGGCTACCGCTCCCGGGGGCGAACTTGGCCAGCGGGAGAGCGGCAGGCCCGGGTGTCGCGATGCGGGTGGGGCTGAAGTCCGGGGCGCCGGCGAAGTTCACCACCGCCGGGCCGAACGGGTTCTGGGTGGGGGTCGGTGAGCCGAGGGTCACGGTCTGGACCGCGGCCGGGTCGCTGATCGCGACGTTGGCCAGCTTCGGTGCGTAGTTCACGCCCAAGTCGTGCGCCGCGCCAGCGTCGGAGGAGTCGAGCAGGACGTACCAGACCCGCTTGCCGCCCGCCTCACCCGGATACAGCGGCAGCCGGACCGTCTCGTTGCTCAGATTGACCTGGATCGCGCTCTCCAGGGTCAGTTTGCTCGAGGGCAGCAGGCCGCTCTGCTGGCCGAGCCCCTGGGCGGCACCGGATGCCGCCTGGCTCGCACCGCGGCCGACGTCGGCCCTTCCTGCCGGAGAATCCAGGCCGGCACGGCCACGCCGATCGCGGCCCCAGCGCCGCGCCCAGCAGGATCGGTGCCCGTTTCCTGGTCAATCGGGGAAGTCGAAGTTTCATCTGGTCCAGGCCCTTTCCTAAAGGCTCGCTGTCCGGCGCTCGCCGGACCGGTCACCGATTTGGCTTCGGGAACGGGCGTCCGTCTTACCGCTATCGCACGGCCGTGAACCTCCTAGACTCCGGGCATGTCGCCGGCTGACAGCACGGCCGCCGGAAAGTCGAGCCTCAGCAGTCGTGGCTCTCTTGATGAGGATTCGCGGGAGTGGCTGAGGTGCCTGACGGTTACGGCCCGCGACACCCGCAGCACCGCCCGGCGGGAACAAGCGCTCGTTCGGCTGCATGAATTGCTGCTGCGAGCGGCCCGCGCCGAACTGCGACGGCGCAACCATCCCGTCCGTATCGAGGGCCGCGAGCGGGACGACCTAGCCCATCAGGCCGCCGACGACGCACTGGTGGCGATCATCAGCAAACTGGACCGGTTCCGCGGGGAAAGCCGGTTCACGACGTGGGCGTATAAGTTCGTCATCCTGGAGGTCTCCGCCAAGCTCGCCCGCCACTGCTGGCGCCATGCCCCGGCCCAGGCCGACGAGGATGCCTGGGAACACATACCTGACCGGTTCGGCGCCGATCCGGCACAGCACGCCGAGTCCCGCGAACTGGCCGCGGCGCTCCGCCGGGCGGTCGGTGAGGCGTTGACCGAGCGGCAGCGCCGCGTGTTCGTCGCGATCATCGTCGACGGGATACCCCTGGACGCGCTGGCCGTCGAGCTGGGCTCGACGCGTAACGCGCTCTACAAGACGATGTTCGATGCCCGGCGAAAGATCCGCGCCCATCTGGTCGCTAACGGATATCTGGATGACGATGAGCCAGGAAGTCATGAGCGGATGGCGGCCTCGATCAGTTCCTGCGGACTGATGCGCAGGACGTGGGATGCGAGCAGGCGATGGAACTGCTGGACATCTACGTCGACGCGGTCAACGCCGAAGGCGCCGACGCCGCCGAACAGCCGCTACCCCGGCATCGCCGCGCACCTGCGTGCCTGCGGCCCGTGCGGCGAAGACTTCGCCGGCCTGCTCGCCGCCGTCACCAGGGATGAGCCCTGACCGCCACGGCACGGCACCCCAGCACCATCTTTCACCGGCAGCGGGTAAGAACTGTCGCCACCCGGCCGCCAACGAGATAGGGACGCCCGCCACCGGGACGTCCACTGTTATCTCCCACCGGGCCTGCGGGCTCGAAACACCCCGCGCGAACAGGAGATCCTCATGCCCCTGCTGAGTCCAGGCGACCCGTTCCCGGCCCTGACCGTCCCGCTTCCAGGCGGTGGCCGCCTCGACCTGCCCACCGCGTTCGGCGGTGACTATGGCACCCCCATCTACCGGGGATCGTGGTGCCCGTACTGCAATGCCCAGCTGGGCGCTTTCCAGCGCGCCGAAGACAGCCTCCGCGACGCCGGCATCCGTGTGGCCGCCCTGTCGGTCGATGACGAGGCCACCACACAGGCGCTGGTCGACAAGCACAAGCTTGGCTTCCCCGTCGGGCACAGCGCCGACCGCGTGGGCAATCGCCGGCCTGACCGGCGCGTTCGTCAACGAGGACCCGCTGTACCTGCAGTCGACCGGGTTCGTACTGGACCCAGCAGGCCGGGTGATCGTCAGCGTTTACTCCAGCGGCGCGATCGGCCGGTTCGTACCCGACGACGTGATCGGCCTGGTGAGCTACCTGCGCGAGCACAGCGCCGCATAGCCACGGCCCGCGAGCGGGCCACGGCGCAACGATGCCGCCCGGGCAGCCGGAGGACCGGGAAGCGCGGCCGCGCGATACGAGGTGCTCTCGCACTGCGGCCCGCGCTTCCGGCTGTGCTCCGGCGAGTGCCGGGATGTTCCTCAGCTGGCAGCAATGCCGGCGCCGCGGGCACCGGCTGGGGAGACCAGTCGGCTTGGGCTGGGTGCCGGCCCCGGGTACGGAACGAGGCGATCTGGTTGATCCAGCACGCCGCGCTATGGGAATCCGGCCCCGGCGCCTAGGTGGCGGCCACCGTGCCGCCAGGCTCGACCCGGTAGCTGGAGACGGGTCCGCGATCGCCTCCACGTCCGGAATATTTGATGCGGGAGGAGCACCTTGAGCACACCACAATGCACAACGCGGGAAGTGAATGCCGTCTGCGGCCTATCCTGGCAGGCTCATGAACGGACGGGTTCTGGTGGTCGATGATGATCCGGCCGTGTGGGAGGTCGTGGCCGACTACCTGCGCGCCGCAGGCCTGGAGGCCCGGCACGCGGCGGACAGGCTGTCGGCCCTGTCGCTGGCCGAAGAGTGGGCGCCCGACCTGGTCGTCCTGGACCTGATGCTCCCCGGCATCGACGGCCTGGAAGTGTGCCGGCGGCTGCGCCAGGGACGCGACGGGCATCCGCTGCCGGTGATCATGCTGACCGCGCTGGGCGAGGAAAGCGACCGGGTCCTGGGCCTGGAGACCGGCGCCGACGACTACGTGACCAAGCCGTTCAGCGCGCGGGAACTCGCCCTGCGCGTGCAGGCCGTGCTGCGTCGCGCGGCACGGCCGAAGCCGGGGCGGCCGCACCGCCGCCGCCGGTCCGTGCCGGGCGTTTCGAGGTGGACGTGGCGGCCCGGCGGGTCCGCCGGGACGGCCGGGAACTGGCCCTCACCGTGCGCGAGTTCGACCTGCTGGCCTTCTTCATCCTGCATCCGGGGCGGGCGTCACCCGGGCCCGAACTGCTAGGACAGGTGTCGGGCTGGTCGTCGGCGACCTGTCGACCATCACCGTGTGCGTACGCCGGCTCCGCGAGAAGGTCGAGGACGACCCGACGTCCCCGTCGCAGCTCCAGACCGTCTGGGGCGTCGGGTACCGCTGGGAGGCGGATAACGCAGGAGAGCCGCTGTGCGTGCACCCATGGTGAAGCCACAAACAGCTCAGTGCCCAGCGCCGGCCGGGTCAGCGGGCGATTGCCAGCTTGGCCCGACTCCGGCCGCTAGCCCGGTCAGGGGCCGGTGCGCTGGCGCAGCGCGCTGATGGTGGTTCCGCGCCGCCGCCGGACCAGGGCGCGCAGCGTGCTGGTGTTCTGGTACCCGACCGCCGCGGCGACGGCGTCACTCCTGTGGTGGAGAGAAGGTCCTCATCGAGCCGGATCTCGTGAAGGAAGTCGATCGGCGACATCCCCAGCACGGCCGCGGTGGTGCGCTGCAGGGTGCGTTCACTGACGCCGATCGCGGCCGCCACGCGGCTGATCTGCAAGGGTTCGGCGACGTGGCCGCGGACCCACCGTTCGAAGGCGGCCACCGTCGGGTCGGTGCCGGCCAGGTGGAACGGGACAGCGAAGATGGCCTGGGACGGGCGGTCGCCGATCACCAGGTAACGGGCGACCATCTCGGCCAGCGCGGGGCTCTCGTGGGCCACGATCGATAGCGCCAGGTCGATATGCGCGAACGCGGCGCCCGCGGTGGTGACCCGCCCGTCGCGGGCCAGCGTCCGGCTCTCATCGAGCCGCACGGCCGCGTCGCGACGGCGGAACGCCGGCCGCCACCAGCTGGTGGTGGCCAGCAGGCCATCGAGCACTCCGGCCTCGGCCAGGAAGAACGTCCCGGTGCACGCCGCCGCCAGGGCACTGCAGGCCGTGTGCACCGCCGCCACGTAAGCCAGCGCGGGATGGTCCCGGACGATGTCCACCACCTGCTGCGGCGCGGAGAAACTGCAGGCGACCGCCGGGGTGACCAGCAGTCCGGGACGGTGTCCAGCTCCGCCAGCGGCGTAGTGGCCAGGCGCAGCCCATGCGCGGTCCGGACCGAGGCTTCGGTGCCGGCCACGGTGACCTCGAACGGGAGCACCGAGGCGGCCACCTCCTCGCGGAGGGCGTTCGCGGTGGCCAGCACGTCCAGCACGGCACTCAGCCCGGAATCAAACAGGTCCGGCACGGCGAGCACGCTGATGCGCATGTCGGGAACGGTATCATTCGCGGCGGATCCGCCACTGTCGTGGACGCCGGGCCGCGCCTAGCGTTGGCTGTGAACCGAACGAGAAGATATTTCATGAGCGTCGACCGAGGACTACTCGTCATCCTGGAAGCCAAGCCGGGCAAGGCCGACGAACTCGGCGCCTTCCTGGCCCAGGCCCAGCCGCTGGCCGTCGCCGAACCCGGCACAGTCACCTGGTACGCCTTCAAACTCGGCGACACCTCCTACGGCAGTTTCGACACGTTCGCCGGCGAGGAAGGAGGGCAGGCCCACCTGAACGGCCCGATCGCCGCCGCCCTCGGCCAGGCCGCCCCCGACCTGCTGGCCAAGGACCCGGACATCCAGACGACCGACATCCTCGCCGCGAAATAAGCCACATGCGCAGGCTGGGCTTAAGCTCCGCGAAGCCGGGGAAGCTGGTCAGGCCCGATTCTCGCCCTCACCGGGAGAAATGGGTGCGGGCCCGCGGCAGCCGCTCGCCGTCGACGTCCAGGTCGATCTTCTCGTTGTAGAAGGCGACCAGGCAGGCGATGGGCAGCAGCTGGCGGGTCGGGAAGTCGTACGCCCACGCGAGATCCTGGTCGCCGTCCCGCACGACGTCGCCGGTGCGGACCGACCAGTAGCCGCTGGTCACGCCCTTGTACGGGCAGGCCGTCTGGGTGCCGGCGGGCACGAGACGGGCGAAGTCGACATCGGTGCGATCGAAGTAGTAGCGGTCGGCAGGCCGGTCTCGAACACCAGCACCGGCGTGGCCGTCTCGGCCAGGGTGATCCCGTCCAGGGAGGCCCGGACGTGCCGGTGCGACCGCAGGGCGTCGACCCGGACGTACGGGTTGCGGGGGTGGACGAACACCTGCTCGTCCTCCTCGTACCAGGCATCCAGCGCGTTCCAGTCGAAGCGGGCCGTGCCGGCCACCCCGTCGATCGCGTCATCGCCGAAGACCCGGACCGTGGCCGGGCGTTCGGCGCCGCCCGCCCGCAGGCCGTGGCGGCGGGCCGTGCCCTGGCCCAGGCGCTGCTCGTGGTCCTCGTCCACCAGGAAGCGCTGGTCGATGTCCTCGGCCGGGATGTAGTACTGCGGGTAGTACGGCCACTCCCACACGTACCGGGCCCGGGTGGTGTCGAAGATCTGCTCCCCGCCCAGCGTGGCCCGCACCCGGCGCGGCGCGGGTTCGACGTGGTTGGTCTCGGTGATCGCCTGCGGGTAGTCGCGATCGGTGGCGACCGGCGGTACGGCCATCGTGCCTCACTCCCTGAGTTGGTTGCTGTTCACGTTCCAGATCTCGCCGGTGGCGTCGCTGGCCAGGTGGTCCATGAGCGAACGGGCGGATTGCTCAGGTGTGATCAGCGAGCCTTCTTCGTAGTTCCTGGCGAACCGATCGTGTAGCGCCGCGCCGATCTTTTCCGGTGATTGGCCGCGGATCCATGCTTGCATGGCGGTGTCCACCGATCCAGGACGGTAGACGTTGGCCGTCACCCCACTGCCCGCCAGCTCGGCGGCCAGGTTGATCGTGTGCGCTTCGAGAGCCGCCTTGGTGGTGGCGTAGGCGTTGCCGCCGATCATCCCGGCCGGGTTCGCCGCGACGCCGCTGGAGACGTTCACGATCCGGCCCCAGCCCTGCTCGAGCATCGACGGCAGAACAGCCGTGCTGAGCTGGAACACCGCACCCACGTTGACGGCGAACGCCGCCGACCACTCGGCCAGTGTCGTGGTCACTGTCGGGCCCAGCGGCCAGACCACGGCCGCGTTGCTAATCAGGATGCCGACCCGGCCCAGCTCAGCAGTGATCCGGGTCATGGCCTCGGTCACCTGGGCGGGGTCGGCCACATCGGCCGGGAACACCCCGGCCATGCCGTCTCGCTGCCGCACCGTCTCGGCGACCTCATCCAGCTCGTCAGCCGATCGGGCCAGCAAAGCCACGCGGGCGCCAGCGGACGCCAGTTCGAGAGCGATGGCCCGCCCGATGCCCCGCCCAGCCCCGGTCACCAGAGCAGCTCGCCGTCAAAAAGCAGCATCACGACCAGTCCCTTCCAGTGCGTCGCGGATCAGCGGGCTCTACCTCGTACAGGGTGAGCGTCACCGGCGGCGGCGCTCTTACCTCCCGGCCAGCCGCCCACCGCCAGTGGATAGAAGAACCTGCGGATCATTGGCGAGGTAGGTGATCGCCGTGGCGATCTCTTCCGGTGCGGCGACGCGACCGGCGGGCCAGCGCAGCGAGCTGATCGGCCAGGCCAGGTGATCAGGCCACCGGTCCTGAGGCTGGCGGCACGGCGGAGGTAAGAGCGCCGCGGACGCGGACGCTCATGGAGTGAGTGAAATCCACACCGAACCGGAACGACAGATTCGCGGTGACCCTATGACTGTGACGAAATGAACGGTCCCGGTGCCCAGCCAGCCACCCGTGCGGCGCCCAGCAGCCACGTTCCTGCCAACCGGTGGGCGGTCCTGGTCCTCGTGGGTGTGGCGCAGCTGATGGTCGTACTTGACGTGACGATTGTGAACATCGCGCTGCCGTCGGCGCAGAAGGCTCTGCAGTTCTCGACCAGCGACCGGCAATGGATCATCACGGCCTACGCGCTGACCTTTGGGAGCTTGCTGCTGCTCGGCGGCAAGCTCGGCGACCTGTTCGGCCGGAAATGGACGTTCGTCGCCGGGCTCCTGGGGTTCGCCGGGGCGTCGGCTCTCGGCGGCGTGGCGCCGTCTTTCGGTGTGCTGGTGGCCGCCCGGGCCTTGCAGGGATCGTTCGGGGCGCTGCTGGCCCCGTCGGCGCTGTCGCTGCTGACCCTCACCTTTCACAATTCACCGGACCGGCCGAAGGCCTTCGGCATCTTCAGCGCGATCGCCGCCAGCGGAACCTCGGTGGGGCTGCTGCTCGGCGGGCTGCTGACCGAAAGCCTCTCGTGGCGGTGGTGCCTGTACGTCAACCTGCTGTTCGCCATCCCCGCGGCCATCGCGGCGCTGCGCCTGCTGAACGGAGCTGGTGCCCAGCGCCCGCGCCCGCGCATCGACGTCGCCGGGGTCGGCCTGGCCTCGGCCGGGTTCTTCTTCCTGGTCTACGGTTTCGCCAACGCCGAGAACCATGCCTGGTCGGCCGGAATAACCATCGCCGCCCTGACCGCGAGCGCCGTGCTCCTGACCTTGTTTGTGGCCGTGGAGCACCGCATCAGGCATCCGCTGCTGCCGCTGCGGATCATTGCTGATCGCTCCCGCGGTGGCGCCTACGCGTCAATGGCTATTGTCGGTGCCGCACTGTTCTCGGTGTTCCTGTTCATGACGTTCTACATGCAGCAGATCCTGGGCTTCTCACCCCTGAAAACCGGGCTGGGATTCCTGCCGCTGACCGGCGCCATCGTCATCACCGCGCCGCTGGTCCAGACCAAGATCCTGCCCCGTCTCGGTCCGCGGGCTGTCATCGTGACCGGCATGATCCTGGGCACCATCGCCATGATCATCTTCGCCCGGCTGACTCCCGGCGGGAGCTACGCCAGCCAGGTGCTGCCGGGGCTCATCCCCGCCGGGGCCGGAGCGGCCTGCGTGTTCTCCGCTTCGTTCGCCACCGCGACCCTCGGCGTCGATCGCAACGACGCCGGCGTCGCCTCGGCAACAGTCAACACCGCCCAGCAGATCGGCGGATCGATCGGCACCGCCCTGCTCAGCACGATCTTCGCCGGCGCCGTGTCCGGTTACCTGGCCAGCCATGCGCGCACGCCCAGCCTGCTCAGGAACGCAGCAGTGCACGGGTACGCGGTCGGCTTCACCGCCGGAGGGGTGATCTTCGCCGCCGGCCTGGTGCTCGCCTTCGTCCTGCTCCCGTCCCGGCGCGCTATCCGAGCCCGGGCCGCCGCCAACAGCACGACCACGCTATCTGCCACCTCTGACGCCGTCGATGTCGCTCCGTGACGGCAAACCGCGGGCCGACACCCGCCCTCCGGCCAACCCCACCAATGCCGGCCGACGGGCTTGTCTCTGCGCCAGGAAGCCTCCGCTGACGGCTTGACACCAATGATCGACGATGCCCATATCTCCCCAGGAGGCACATATGACCACCACGCTCGGCGGGCGGACGGCTCTGGTCACGGAGCCGGCCGCGGTCTCGGCCGCGCGATCGCGATCAGCCTTGCCCACCGGGGCGCGCCGGTGGGATTGCTCGCCCGCACTCAGCGTGACCTCGATGAGGTCGCCGCACAGATCCCTCACGACGGCGGCACCGCGGTGCCGCTTACCGCCGACCTCGGCGACGCCGGCCAGGCGCGCAGCGCTCTCAAGCGGCTGGCCGGCGAACTTGGCCCGGTCGAGGTGCTGGTCAACAACGCGGCGGTGGTGTGGCCGCTCGGGCCGACGCAGGATGTCGATCCGGACGCGGTGGCGGCCGCGATGACGATCAACCTGGTCGCTCCGATGGCCCTCACCCGGCGCGTGCTGCCAGGAATGCTCGCCGCCGGCTGGGGCCGGATCGTCAACGTGTCCGCTGCGATCGCCCAGCACCCGGGGATGCTGGCCGGCATCAACACCTACGCGGCATCGAAAGGCGGCCTCGAAGCCCACACACTCAACCTGGCCGCCGAACTGGACGGCACCGGCGTCACCGTCAACGTATACCGCCCGGGCGCGGTCGACACCTCGATGCAGGCCTATATCCGCGCCCAACCACGCGAGCAGATCGGCGCCCCGCTCCACGACCAGTTCACCGGCATGCTCAGCTCGGGCATGCTGATCACCGCACAGACGTCCGCCGAGAGCCTGCTCGCTCGCCTCAGCGGCCCCCAATCCGGCAAGATCTGGGATGTAAGCGACCCGATCCCGGACCAGCAGACCTGAGAAGGAGACAGCCCATGGCCAAGTTCCCGGCACCGTCTGAAGGCATTGTGCTCACCCACTTCGTCGTCTCCGGCGACGTAGCCCGATCCCGGCGCTTCTACACCGACGTCCTCGGTGGAGAGGCGGTGATGGAGGGCGAGCCGTCGGTCGTCGCGCTCGCCAACAGCTGGATCATCATCAACACGGGCGGCGGTCCCACCGACGACAAGCCAGGCGTCACCCTCCAGACCCCGCCAGATCCCAGCCGGACCAGCAGCTTCCTGAACATCCGCGTGGCCGACATTGCCGCGGTCTACCAGCAGTGGTCGGCCCGGGGCGGGGAGTTCCTGACCCCGCCGATCGACCGCGGGCCGGAAATCCGCTGCTACCTGCGCGACCCCGACGGTCACCTAATCGAAGTCGGACAGTCAACCCGGCAGCCGACATAATCAGCGCTCCCCGATCGGCAGAAGCTGGAAGTCATCCAGCGACTCCCGTACCGGATCCTGCCCCCGCGGCATCTGCGCGAAGAGCGCACCAGAACAACCAGGCCTGGCACCCCATGCGCTGCAAAGGTCCGACGTCGGCGCAGTGGTGAATACCTATCGCTATCGGCCGTCTGACGCGGCCGGTCCCTGCCTCCCGCACGTACCACGGAGGCGGTCCCCGATGAAGACGATCAAGGAGCCGACCGGCAACGCGCTCTGGCCGATGCCCTTGGCAACACTGCACGCGCTCAACCCTCCAGGCCCGAGCGCCGCAACAAGACGAATCGATCTGGCACGTGAATGGCACGGACCCACCGTCAATCTGCTAAAACCCAGCGCCCCGAGAAGGATTCGAACCTTCGGCCTACCGCTTAGGAGGCGGTCGCTCTATCCCCTGAGCTATCGGGGCCAGTGGCCGTGTCCGGCACGGCTCCACGGCACAGTGCCGTGCCAAGCTTAGCCGCTCTCGCCGGGCCACGCCGGCCGCCGCCGACCCGCTGGCAGCCCGCCGGGCCCGCGGCCCGCCGTCATAAGCTTGGGACTCATTGGCACAGCAGAAGGAGAGTGGCACGGTGCGGGTCAGTGACGTGATGACTGAGGCGACGGTGACCGAGACGCCGGCCGACAACCTCCGTGCGGCGGCCGAGCGTATGTGGCGGCAGCAGACCGGCTCGCTGCTGATCATGGACAACGGGCAGCTGACCGGCATCATCACCGAACGGGACGTGCTGCGCGCCGTCGCTCTGGGCGCGGATCCGGACCGGAGCACGGTGGACGAGGCCATGACCACCAGCGTGTACACGGTGCCGCCGGACATGCCGCTGCACGTGGCGGCGCGGGAGATGGCCGCGCGCTGGATCCGGCACCTGCCGGTGGTCGAGGACGGGCGACTGCTCGGCGTGGTCAGCATGCGGGACGTCACCGGGGTCTTCGGGGCGCTCGGCGCCGGCGATGCCGGGGTCGACATCGAGCACGAATTCGATCACCTGGTGCGCCAGCGCCGGCTGGCCCGCATCGAGCACGGCGACCTGGATTGACCCCGGGGCCGCCGCGGCCACCCCCGCGTCACCCTGGCCACTCCCGCGCGCACTGGCCACTCCCGCGCCGCAGTGGCCGCCGCCGCGGCCGCTGCGCCGCAGCTCAGTGGCCGCGCCGGCGCCTCACTTAGCAGGCCGCACCGGGCCGGCCCCGGCCCCGGTTTCCCGCACCGCGCCGGCGATCTCGTCCAGGTCGGTGCCGGTGAGCCGCAGGCCGGCCGCCGCTTCCCAGTCGTCCACCTGCTCCGGCCGACGGGCGCCCACGATGGCTCCGGTCACGCCGGGCCAGGCCAGCACCCAGGCCACGGCCACCGCGGCCAAGCTGACACCGTGGCGTTCAGCGACGGGGCGCAGGCCCTCGGTCAGGCTGAGGTTCTTAAGGAACTGCGCGCCGGTGAACTCGGGGTTGCGGCGGCGCCAGTCGTCGTCCGGCATCGCCGCGACCCGCTCGGCGGTCATGGCCCCCGACAGCAGGCCGGCCTGCAGCGGGCTGTAGACGATCACTCCGGTGCCGTGGCCGGCGCACCAGGGGATCTCCGCGGCTGCTGCTTCCCGGCGGATCAGCGAGAACGGCGGCTGCAGGCTGTCCACGTGGCCGGTCTTCTCGGCCTCCTCCAGCGCCTCGGCACTGTGGTTGGACAGGCCAGCCGCCTGGATCTTGCCCTCGTCACGGAGGCGGAGGACAGCGCCCCAGTACTCCTCGACCGGGGTGCCGTCGGTCGGCGGCCAGTGGATCTGCAGCAGGTCGATCCGCTCGGTCTGCAGCCGCCGCAGGGAATCCTCGACCTCTTTCCGGACCGAGACGGCGGACACGTCGGTCCGGAGGGGCGCCATCGGGTCGGCCGGATCCCAGAGGCGGCCGGCCTTGGTGAACACGTAGGGACGGTCGTTCTCCCGCATCGACGCGACGACCCGGCCGACGATCTCCTCCGCGTGGCCGCGCCCGTAGGCGGGGGCGGTGTCGATCCAGTTGATCCCGGTCTCCACTGCGCGGCGGATGGCCGCTTCGGACTGGCGGTCGTCCTGCGTGCCCCAGCTGTACGCCAATCCGCCGCCACCCTGGGCCCAGGTGCCGAGCCCGATCCGGGTCAGTTGCATCCCGGTCCGGCCGAGAGGTGACGCTGGCTGCATGGCGGGCCCTTCCTTCCTGCGGCTGTGGCTGACTCCCGGGGGAGCATAGTGGCAGCGGCGCCTCAGGGCAGATCGAAGGGCAGGGCGCATCCCGTCCAGTGCGTGCGGGCACGGGCAGGTACGTTCGCCGGGCAGGGCGGCGATGATGACCGCGACGAGCTCGCGCAGCCGCGAAACATTGGCCGCGAACACCTCGAACACTTCCGCCTGGGTCACGCCCTCCCCGGCCTCGATCCCGGCGTCGAGATCGGTGACCAGGGCCAGCGGGGTGTAGCAGAGCGCCAGTTCGCGGGCGAGCACCGCCTCGGGGTGGCCGGTCATGCCGACCAGCGTCCAGCCCTGCGCGGCGAACCACTGCGACTCCGCGCGAGTGGAGAACCGGGGGCCCTCGATGACGACGAGCGTTCCGGACGGCACGGGCACCCAGCCCGACTCCGTGGCCACCGCGGCGGCGCGCTCGCGGCCGACCGGGCAGTACGGGTCGGCGAACGTGGTGTGCACCGCGCCTTCGTCGTAGAACGTCTGGGTGCGGTTCCGGGTGCGGTCCACCATCTGGTCGGGGATCACCAGGGTCCCCGGGCCGTAGTCGGGGGTCAGCGAGCCGACCGCGCTCGGGGCGACGATCTGCCGCACGCCGAGCGAGCGCAGCGCCCACAGGTTGGCCCGGTAGGGGATGCGGTGCGGCGGGTAGCGGTGGTCCCGGCCGTGGCGCGGCAGGAAGGCCACCCGCCGTCCGGCCACCTCGCCCACGGTGATCGGGTCACTCGGCGCCCCGTACGGGGTCTCGACCTTGACCTCTTCGGCGGAGTCGAGGAACTCGTAGAAGCCGGAGCCCCCGATGACCCCGATCCCGGCGACGGCAGGCATGCGCCTCAGGCGACTTTCTCGCCCGAGCCTGAGGAACCGGAAGACGACGACCCCGAGGACGAGGCGCCGGAAGACGAGGAACCCGAAGAGGACGAACCAGAGCCGGACGGAGACGACGAGGCGCCCTTCTTGTCGGCCGAGCCGGAAGCCCGAACCGGAACCCGAGCCGTCCGAACTGGAGCCGGAGCCCGATCCGTTGGACTCGCTGCTCTTCTCTTTCGCGCCCGCGACCACCCCGTTACCGGAGCGGCTGTCCGTGCGGTAGAAGCCCGAGCCCTTGAACACGATGCCGACGGGCGAGAAGACCTTCCGCAGCCGGCCACTGCAGGCCGGGCATATGGTCAGCGGGTCGTCGCTGAACTTCTGCACCATTTCGAGCCGCTCGCCGCATTCCGTGCATGCGTACTGATACGTGGGCACTGGCTCTCCCTCCACGCTAGGCCGACGCCGCCCGGGAGCGGGCCGGGCCGGCGTGCCGAGATGCTAGCACTCGCGCAATCCGAGTGCTAATGATAGCTGCACCTCAGTAACGGTGTTTGAACGGTCACGATTCCCCGGGACGGCAGGGACAGCCAGGCCTACCGGGCGGTCGTGCTGCTCGGCCGGGACGCGCTCCAGCAGCTCCCCGTCGTGCAGCAGCGCGATCACCGGAACCTGGGGGCCGACCCGGGCCAGGGCCCGGTCGAAGCTCCCGCCGCCCCGGCCCAGCCGGTTGCCGTGGGCGTCGACGGCCAGCGCGGGGGCCAGGACCAGGCAGGCCCGCGCGATGGCGTCCACGCCACGGGCCGCCTCGGCCGGCTCGAGCAGGCCGCGCGGCCCCGGTCTCAGCGAGTCCGGCCCCTCATACGAGGCCCAGTCCAGGTCCCCGTCCGGGCGCAGCAGCGGCAGGATGACATAGGTCCCGCGCTTCCACAGCGCGTAGATCAGGCCGCGCGTGTCCGGCTCGGCGCCGACCGAAAAATAAGCGGCGACCGTGCCGGCCATCTCTGCTTCCGGCAGCGACAGCACGTGGTCGCGGATCAGCCGTCCCACCGCGGCGCGGTCCTCTTCTGTCCGCTCCGCGCGGGCCTTGAGCAGCCTCGCCCGCAGGGCCGCTTTCTCGGCCCGCAGGCCGGCGCGCCCGGCGTCAGATCCAGCCTGGTGCACCTGCACCTCCGCAAAGTCGTTAGGGTTTCCAGCATGGCCGATTCTGCTGCCGTCACGAAGGCCGTCGTTCCCGCCGCAGGGCTGGGGACCCGGTTTCTGCCCGCCACGAAGGCGACGCCCAAGGAAATGCTGCCCGTCGTGGACAAGCCGGCGATCCAGTACGTCGTGGAAGAGGCGGTTTCCGCAGGCCTGGATGACGTGCTTCTCATCACCGGGCGCAGCAAGCGCTCCATCGAAGACCACTTCGACCGCGCCTACGAACTGGAAGAGGCGCTGGCCGCCAAGGACGATATGGACGGGCTGGCGCAGGTGCGCGAGTCCGCTGAGCTGGCGACCGTCCATTACGTCCGCCAGGGCGACCCGATGGGCCTGGGCCACGCCGTGCTCTGTGCGGCCCGGCACGTCGGGAACGAGCCGTTCGCCGTGCTCCTCGGCGATGACCTGATCGACGCCCGGGACCCGCTGCTGACGCGGATGATCGAGGTGCGCCAGAAGTTCGGCGGCAGCGTCGTCGCGCTGATGGAGGTCGAGCCGGAGCAGGTCTCGCAGTACGGCGCGGCCGCGATCAGCCCCACCGACGAGGACGACGTGGTGACCGTCACCGACCTGGTGGAAAAACCCGTTCCCGGCGAGGCGCCGAGCCGGTGGATCATCATCGGGCGCTACGTGTGCGACCCGGCCGTATTCGAGGTGCTCCGCCATACGCCGCCCGGCCGGGGCGGCGAGATCCAGCTCACCGACGCCCTGAAGACGCTGGCCAAGCAGCCGGACAGCGGTGGCGTCTACGGCGTGCTGTTCCGCGGCCGGCGCTACGACACCGGCAACAAGCTCGAGTACCTGCGCACCGTGGTGCAGTTCGCCTGCCGAGCGCCCCGACCTGGCGCAGGAGTTCGTCCCCTGGCTACGTAAGCACCTGGCTTCGCTGCCGTGACCCACGACGCCGGCCGCGACGCCGACGCCATGACCAGCGTCGAGGCGCATCTCGCCGACATCCGGGCCGCGATCCGGCCGCTCCCGCCGACGTCGCTCGCCATCACCGAGGCCGAAGGCTGCGTGCTGGCCGAGGACATCACGGCGGGCAGCGCGCTCCCGCCGTTCGACAACTCGGCCATGGACGGGTACGCGGTGCTGGCCGAGGACGTCGCGAAGGCGTCCGCCGACACCCCGGTCATCCTGCCGGTCACCGGCGAGGTCGCGGCCGGGGACACCGGCGCCTACGCGGTCGCGCCGGGTACCTGCATGCGGATCACCACCGGCGCGAAGCTGCCGGGCGGGGCCGACGCGGTCGTGCCGGTCGAGCAAACCGACGGTGGCGTGGCCCGGGTCGCCATCCGGGCGGCGGCCGAACCGGGCAGCGCGGTCCGGTTCCGTGGCGGCGACGCCCGCGAGGGCGAGGTGCTGCTCCCCGCGGGCACCCGGCTCGGCACCATGCAGATCGCCGTGCTGGCCGCCTCGGGCCGGGCCCGGGCCGAGGTCTACCCGCGCCCGCGGGTGGTGGTGATCTCGACCGGCAACGAGCTGACCGAGCCCGGCTCCGGGCTCGCGCCCGGCAAGATCTGGGACTCCAACAGCTTCATGCTCGCCGCGGCGGCCCGCGAGGCCGGCTGCATCGCCTTCCGCCACGGTCCCGTCCCCGACGACCCACGGGAGATGCTGCCCGCGATCGAGGACCAGTTGCTGCGGGCCGACCTCATCGTGACCAGCGGCGGCGTCAGCATGGGCGGCGAGCACGACGTGGTCAAGGCGACGCTGAGCCGGCTCGGCACGATCCAGTTCGGCAAGGTCGCTATGCAGCCCGGCATGCCGCAGGGCTTCGGGACCATCGGCGAGGATCAGACGCCGATCTTCACCCTGCCCGGCAACCCGGTCAGCGCCTACGTGTCGTTCCAGCTGTTCGTCCTGGCCGCGCTCGGCGCGCTGCAGGGCGACCAGGCGCGCCGGCTCCCCTCCGTCCGGGCGACCGTGACCGGGCCGCTGCGGTCCTCGCCTAACAAGCGGTCGTTCCTGCGCGGCGTCCTGGACCATGCGGCGGGCACGGTGACGCCGCTGTCCGGGCAGGGCTCCCACCAGGTGGCCACCCTGGGCCGGGCCAACGCCCTGATCGTCGTCCCCGAGTGGGTCGTCCAGATGCACGAGGGCGACGAAGCCGAAGTCCTCCTCCTGCCATGAGCCGGCTGCCACCACCGCCTCGTTCGGGCATATCCGGGGCTCAGCCCGAATCGGCCGCCCCATAACCTACGGACATGAGCGAAGTCTCCGCCCGCAACCTGACCCACCTCGACGAGGCCGGGCAGGCCCGAATGGTCGACGTCTCGGCGAAGGACGTGACCGCGCGTACGGCCCGGGCGTCCGGGCGGGTGCTGCTGTCGGCGGAGGCCATCGCGGCGCTGCGCTCGGGCCAGGTGCCGAAGGGCGACGCCCTGGCCGTCGCGCGGATCGCGGGCATCCAGGGCGCGAAGAAGACCCCGGACCTGATCCCGCTGTGCCACCCGATCGGGCTGCACGGGGTTACGGTCGACCTGACCGTCCGCGACGACGGCGTGGACATCACGGCGACCACCCGGACGGCCGACCGCACGGGCGTCGAGATGGAGGCCCTGACCTCGGTCAGCGTCGCCGCGCTGGCTCTCATCGACATGGTGAAGGCCATCGATCCGGCCGCGGTCATCACCGACGTGCGCGTGGACTCCAAAGCCGGGGGGAAGACCGGGACATGGCAGCGACCCTGACCGCCCGCCGGGCCAGATCATTATGCCGAACGAGGACGTGGTGACACTTACGTGCTCCATGGCAGTTAGCGAGGGGCGATGAAGGCGCTCGCGGTCACCGTGTCCAACCGGGCCGCCGCCGGGATCTACCCGGACCGGTCCGGGCCCGTGCTGGTCGACCTGCTGCGCCGGGCCGGGTGTGACGTGGTGGACGGCCCGCTGGTCATCCCGGACGGCGAGCCGGTCGAGGAGGCGCTGCGCGATTCGGTCGCGGCCGGCTACGACGTCGTGGTGACCACCGGCGGGACCGGCCTCACCCCGGCCGACCTCACGCCGGAGATGACGCGGCGGGTGATCGACCGTGAGATACCGGGCATCGCCGAGGCCATCCGGACGACCGGGGCCGCCGCCGGCGTTCCGACGGCGATCTTGTCCCGGGGGCTGGCCGGGCTGGCCGGGCGGACACTCATCGTCAACCTGCCCGGCTCGACCGGCGGGGTGAAGGACGGGATGGCCGTCCTGAGCCGCGTGCTGCAGCACGCCGTCGACCAGGTCCACGGCGGGGACCACCCGAAGCCGAACGGCGCCGGGGAGTCCGCCAGTGCCGGCGGCCCGGACGGCCGATTAGGGTGATTCTCTAACTGGGCCCGTTCAGATAGCGTCCAGCCTCTTACCAGGGAATGATTGACCCGTGGCACGAATGCGCGGCTGGCCCGCCACCTTGCGCGAGCCGAGGCTGCTCGAAAGACCGGTCGGCCTGCGCCCGGTCCGGGTCAGGGACGCGCGCACCTGGCGGGAGATCCGGGTGCGCAACGCCCCGTGGCTGCGCCCGTGGGAGCCGACCAACCCGGAGACCCCGTTGTACCGGTCCAGTCTCAGCCCCTACGTATCGATGGTCCGGGCCATGCGCCACGAGGCCCGGCTCGGTCAGGCTCTGCCGTGGGTGGTTACGTTCGGTGACGAGTTCGCCGGGCAGCTGACGGTCGGGAGCATCGTGTGGGGGTCGGCCCGCTCCGGTCAGGTCGGTTACTGGATCGACGAGAGGTTCGCCGGGCACGGCATCATCCCGACCGCGCTGGCCATGGCGGTCGATCACAGTTTCCGCGTGGTCGGGCTGCACCGGCTGGAGGCGAGCATCCGGCCCGAGAACCACGCCAGCCGCCGGGTGGTCGAGAAGCTCGGCTTCCGCGACGAGGGCCTGCGGCGGCGCCAGCTGCACATCGACGGGGCGTGGCGCGACCACCTGTGCTACGCGCTCACCGCGGAGGAAGTGCCGGACCGGCTCATGACCCGCTGGCGCAGCGTCGTGCTGGCGTCCAAGTCCCAAACGGCGGGCTGAGCCCGCGCGCTGAGCGTCCGTGCGCGCGGCCGCCGCGAGCTCAGTGGGGGCCGGGCGGCAGCCGGAACCGGCTGGAGTAGTAGACGACGTTGATCACGACGATCGCGGCCCAGACGACCAGCACGCCCGATAGCCCCACCGGATTGGGGCCCGCGGCGGCCATGATGGCGGTGAGCGGGATGCCGAGCACCATCGACGCGACCGCGAGAAACGCCGACGAGGACCCCCGCGGCTGCCGCCGGGGCTTCGGCGGCGGTCCCTGGGTGTAATAAGCGGCCACCCGCGCGTCGACGCGCGCGTCGATCTCCTTGCCGACCTTGTCCAGGAACGACTCGATGACCGCGGTCTGATATTCGGGCGGAAGCTCGCGATGCGTCTCCGCGGCGGCGCGGATCTCGTCAGAAGACAGCGATGAGGTAACCACGGTTCAGATCTATCGCATGCCCGTGGTACGCGCACTGGGGGAAACCCCCGTATCGCTCCGGGCGGGCCCGCCCGGGACCTTTTCCGAATTCCGCTGCCCCGTCCACCGATCTCACGACACACCGGGCCGAATCCTCGTCACCGTCCATCACAGCCTTTACGCTGCGTCACAGGACTAGCTCCCGGCGGGATTCATTGCGCCTGTCCGGGGGTGTTCTGCCCGGCTGCCCGGGTGACATAGCGATCCGGCCGTCCGGGCGGATCGCGGGCGCCCGGACTAACGACTGTCGCCGAGGGGAGGACCTTTGAGCAGCGCGATCCTGTATGTCGCCATCGTGGCGATCTGGATTGGCGTGCTCGTCCCCCGGTGGCTTCGGCACGATAACACACGAGATGGCCACACCGGGCTGCGCCGGTTCTCCCGCCACAAGGACACCCGGGATACCGCGGATTGGGACAGTGACGCGGAGCCGGGCGCCGTCCCCGGTCCGGGCACGCCCGGCCATATGCATGACGCGGCCGGGCCCGGGGGTCCGGGCGGAGGGCCTGGGGGCCCGGGCGAGAGCTTCGGCGCGTACCTTGGCGCCCCCGTGGCCGAAGCGGACGTCGCCCCGTCCTACGGCCCGGCGACCTCCTACGAGCCGGCGACCGAAGTCCCGCCGGTGCCGTCGTACGGATGGTCGGCCGAGGAGTACCTGCGCCGGGAACGCGCCAGCCAGGGCGGCGACGCCCAGCGGCACGACGCCCAGCGCGGCGACGGCCAGCGGCACGACGCCCAGGCCGGCCACACTCAGCGGCACGCCGACGGGAGCAACCCGGCGCGCGGCGGGGAGCCAGCGCCCCCGGGCGAGCCGCGACCCGGAGCCGACGGCTCGCGCCCGCGCGGCCCGCGGCACGGCGAGCCGTCCGCACATCGTTCCAGTGAGGATGGCGCACCTCGTACGGGTGAGCGTCCCGCACCGCTGTACGGCCAGCACCAGGCCCGCATGATGATGGCCCGCCGCCGGATGCTGATGATGCTCGTCGTCCTCAGCGTGGCCGCCGTGGGGCTGGCCTACCTCCACCTCGCGGCGTCGTGGGTGATCATCCCGCCGATGGTGATGCTGCTCGGCTACATACTGCTGCTCCGCGAGGCCGCCCGCGCCGACGCCGAGCTGCGTGAACGCCGCGCCGCCGAACGGGCCGCCGCCATGGCCCGCCGCGCCCGTGAACATGCCACCGAGGCCACGCCGGACACCGGGGCCGGGGCCGGGGCTGCGCCGGCCGGCGACGGTTTCGCTCCGGTGTGGCCCGCGCACGAGCCCCTCCCCCACGCCGAGGTCATCGACATCTCGGCCCGGGTCGGCGACCAGCTCTACGACCAGTACGCCGACGCCAAGCTCCGCGCCGTCGGCGACTAAACGCTTCCGCCGCACAAAGGGGAATGCCGGGCGGGCCCCAGCCTTCACGCCCCAGCCTGGACGGCCCCTCCAGCCGCACTGCCCCAGCCAGCACGGCCCCAGCCAGCACGGCCCCAGCCAGCACGGCCCCTCCCAGTCGGCACGGCCCAGTCGGCACGGCCCCAACCAGCACGGCCCCCCTCCCGCGACCAGCGCCGCGCGGTGGCTGCGGCCGGGCGGCAGGCTCGTCTTTGCCGGCATGATGTCCGGCCGGGGAGCCAGCGCGCGGGACATGCGGATCCTCCGGGAGAAGGTCGCCGCCCTGGCGGCCAAGGGACCGGGCGGCTGGTGGCGGATCACCCGGAACCTGACGCGTTACGGTCTCGGGGCCGGGACGAGCATCCGGCTTCGCCAGAGTTCTGGCAGGACGCGCTGCGGGACGCGGGCTTCATCGACGTGGCTTTCGAGCCCGTCATCGCCCAGGCCGGGATAGTCCGCGGTACCCGGCGGCCTGAGCCGTCAGGCGTCAGGCGGATTCCAGCAGGGAGCGGAGGACCGCCCACCGGTCGCCGGGGGCGGCGGGCGCGGGAGGCGGTCCGGGTGACGCGGCGGCGGCACGCGGGCCGATCAGGTCCGCGATCAGGCGCGCCAGTTGCGTGAGGGTCCGGGCGGTCAGCGCGGACCCCACTCGCTCGTCCAGTTCCGTCATGGTGAGACGGCCGTCGGCGGCGGCCGCGCACAGGATTTCCACGGCGGTGTCCCGGTCGGCGTCCGAGGCCCGCTGCTCCGGCGGACGGAACAACGGGCCCGGGCAGAGACCCTGGTGGAGAAAGGCCAGCATCAGACCGTGGCGCGGCGGATGGTGGCGTGGCCGCCGGCCAGCAGCAGGACCGCCAGCGCGGCGATGACGCCGGTCAGGCCCAAGGCGGTCAGGCCGGCGAAGGACCCGCCGGCAGCGGACCAGACGTGCCAGTGCTCGAAGGTGACGACGACGCCCCCGGCGACCACCACGAGCGCCTGCACCGCGATGAACGCCAGCGTGCCGAGCGGGCCCCACCGGAGGTACACGATTCCATACCACATCCCGTATACGAACAGCGCGAACAGGCCTACGGCCGAGGTCAGCCAGGTGGCGTACCACGGGCCGTTCAGCAGGTACGGCACCCGGAAGAAGTGCATGGACAGCCCCCAGCCGCCGGTGGCCCGCTCGATCGCCTGCAGCGCGGTCAGCACCAGGCCGGACACCAGGGCCAGCGCCATCCCGAGCAGCGCCGTGCCGGAGTAGAAAGACCGGCGGCTGACGCCGAGCGCGAGGCCGAACGGCAGCGACCGGCCGATGGGCTGCATACCCTGCACGGCGAAGTAGATGAAGAAGCTGACCAGGTATCCGGCTGCGTTATGGCCGGGTCCGCGGCCGGCGGTAACGGCGCCTACGGCGAAGGAGAACGGGAGGATCCACGGCAGCAAGAGATAGATGGCCGGCCGCACCAGGTTGAAGCGGGCCACCTTGACCCAGGTATTCATGCGCTGGTCCTTTCGGTCGCGAAGCCGGCTCTCGGGGGCGGGGGCGAGAATGCCGGCGGCGGCCTGCACCACGATCTGCTGCAGGGACAGCGGGGTCAGGTCCAGTCCGGATGACCGGGCCTGCTCACGGTCGTCCGGAGACAGCGGCCCGACCATGACGACGGACGCCTGGGAGCCGAGCCGCCGCCGCTCCCACACCGGCCGGCCCTCGGCGAGCGCGTCCACGGCGAGGCAGGGACCGCTCACCCGGGTGGCGACGCCGCGCAGGACGTCGGCCGCCGCGTCCAGGACGACCCGGCCCCGGTCAATGACGATGACGCCCTCGAACAGCGCGGCGGCCTCGTCGATGAGATGCGTGGACAGCAGCACCGTGCGGGGGAACTCGGCGAAGTCCGCGAGCAGCCGGTCGTAGAACACCTGCCGCGCCACCGCGTCCAGGCCCGCGTAGGGCTCGTCGAACAGCGTCACCTCGGCGCGGGCGGCCAGCCCGATCGTGATCCCGAGCGCCGAACGCTGCCCGCGCGACAGCTGCTTGACCGCCTTGTTCGCCCGCACCCCGAAGTCGTCCAGCAGCGAGGACGCCAGCCCGGAGTCCCAGTTCGGGCAGAACCAGGACGCGGCGCGCAGCGCCTGACCGACCTTGATGTCCGGGTAGGCCTGGTCCTCGCGGACGAACACCAGGCGGCGCAGCACGTCCTCGTTCTCGGCCGGCGGCGCGCCGAGGACCCGCACCGATCCGGATGACGGGAACTCCTGGCCGGCCAGGATCCGCAGCAGTGTGGTCTTGCCGGCGCCGTTGCGGCCGAGCAGGCCGGTGATGGTCCCGCCGCTGATCGCGATGTTGATGTCGTCGAGAGCTGTGTGATCGCGGTATCTCCGCGTCAGGCCGGTGACCGAGATCGCCGGTGTCATAGCGAGACGCCTTCCCGCTCGTTGCCGGCTTCCTTGATCAGGGCGAACAGCTCACCGGTGTCGATCCCGAGGCGGGCCGCCTCGGCGAGCAGCGGCTCGACGTACCGCTGCGTGAATTCCGCCCGGCGCCGGGCCAGCAGCCGCTGCCGCGCCCCGGTCGCGACGAACATCCCGATGCCCCGCCGCTTCTCCAGCAGCCCGTCATCGGCCAGCACGTTGATCCCCTTGGCCGCGGTCGCCGGGTTGATCCGGTAGAACGCGGCCAGCTCGTTGGTGGACGGCACCCGCTCGCCCTCGGCCAGGCCGCCATCCGCGATCTGCCCCGCGAGTCTGTCGGCAACCTGGACGAACAGCGGGGTTCCCTCGTCCAGACCAGCCATCTCCGGCATCGTCTCCGCCCTCACTTCATAGGTTCATTACTCAAGTAATGTACCGCTCGACCAGAGAACCGGTCAACCCTGTGGCGAGAGGATCCGGGTGACGGGGGGATTCGGTGGCCGGACGCACACACGCGAACGGCCCGCGCAGCCGTAGCTGCGCGGGCCGTCGTGGCCCAAGAGATGGACCTGGTGTTCAAGGCGCTGGCCGACCCGAGCCGACGGCTGCTGCTGGACCGTCTTCACGAACGCAACGGGCAGACGCTCGGCGAGCTATGCGGGCACCTGGAGATGACACGCCAGTCCGCCACGCAGCACCTCGAGATCCTGGAGGCCGCCAACCTGGTCGCCACCGTCCGGCGCGGCCGGGAGAAGCTGCACTACCTGAACCCGGTGCCCCTGCAGGAGATCGAGGAGCGCTGGATCGACAAGTTCGAGCGCCCGCGATTGCGGACTTTGCGCGCAGTGAAGCGGGGAGCGGAGGAAGCCATGACGGACAAGCCCGAATTTGTATACGTGGTCTACATCGAGAGCACGCCCGAACGGGTCTGGCAGGCGCTCACCGACGCGGACCTGGCCGCCGAGTACTGGGGCCACAGCAACGCCTCCGACTGGCAGGCCGGCTCGCCTGGGAACACGGGTCCGGCATCGCCGACGTCGCAGGGACGGTGGTCGAAAGCTCGCCGCCCACCCGCCTGGTCATCACGTGGGCGCTCCCGGGCCAGGACCGTCCCAACGGCCCGTCCCAGGTGACCTTCGACATCGAGCCGCACGGCGGCATCGTCCGCCTGACCGTCACCCACGACAACTTCGTCGATGAGGCCGAACGGGAGGCCGCGGAAAGAGGCTGGCCCGCTGTGCTCTCCAACCTCAAGTCCATGCTCGAAACCGGCCACGCCCTCCCCCAGCCCCCCTGGGAGATGCCCCGGACGCCCACGTCCAGCCCGGCTGACCAGCCCTAACGCCACCTAGGCCACTGAAGTCACAGAGGCCTCGCGACTCCCCCGCCCGTCCATGATCTGGTCGATTTATCCGCACATGCTGCGGAAAAATCGACCTGAACTCATCAATCGGCGACGTGACCGCGGAGTCGCCGTCCCAGTCAGCGTTATCTTCCGGGCGCGGCGTAGGCGGCGAGCAAGGTGGCGGTGATGACGCGGACCGCGTCCGCGGAATCGAGCCGTCCAGCGCGGATCTCCCCCGCGGCGCCGTGCATGGTGGCGTAGAACACGGCCACGAGCCAGTCCACGGGCAGGTCACCCCGGAAGACGCCGTCCTGCCGCCCGCGTTCGATCAGTGCCCGGACCCGTCGCATCGGCTCGTCGTGGTGGGCGCGGATCCGCTCGGGCGGAAGTTCCGCCTCGGCCGCCACGAGCGCGGACTGAAAACGCTCGATGATCGGCCAGGACGAGGTGACCAGGCCGACCAGCGCGTCGCGCGCGTCACCCCCCAGGTCGACGGCATCGAGGGTTTCGTGCGCCTGGCTCAGCCCGTGAGCGAACGCCGCGTCGATCACCTCGGCGCGCGACGCGAAGTGCCCGTACAGGGTGACCCGCCCGACCCCGGCCGCCTTGGCGATGTCCGTGATGCTGGCCTGCGGGTCCCGGGCCAGGCAGTCCAGTGTGGCATCCAGGATCGCGGACACGTTGCGCCGCGCGTCAGCCCGCCGCGCCCTGGTGCTCTCCCGGTCGGCCTGCATGGCTGGAGCTCCTTAGCTCGCATCTAAGACACCAGTGTATGAGAAAACTTGCTGACCGCCCTATCTCATACAGAAGTGTTCGGGTTAGGCTGGCCCCATAACTCGTACACAAGTGTTCAAGTTAAGGGCGGAGCGGGCTGTATCCAGCTCGGCCGAAGAGATCGGAGAGCGTTATGACGGATCGCGGACCGACGGCCATGCGGGGGCAGCACGCCGTCAGGCAGGCACCTGGCTCCCGCCGCTGGCTGGCCCTCGGCCTGCTCTGCCTGGCCCAGCTGATGCTCATTCTGGATGTCACCGTGGTTAACGTGGCTCTGCCCAACATCGGGTCCGGTCTGGGCCTGGACCGAACCACGCTGACCTTGGTGCTGACCACGTACACGATGGTGTTCGGCGGCCTGATGCTGCTCGGCGGCCGCCTGGCTGACCATTTCGGTGCCCGCCGGGTTCTCCTCACCGGCCTGGCCGTCTTCGTCGCCGCGTCCATGGTGAGCGGCCTGGCCGTGAACGGCGGGATGCTCATCGCCGGCCGGGCGGCCCAGGGAGCCGGCGCGGCCCTGCTGTCTCCATCCGCGCTGGCGCTGGTCACCACCATGTTCAGCGGAGCCGAATGCAACAAGGCGCTCGGGGCCTGGGCCGCGGTCGGTGGCTCTGGCGCGGCCATCGGGGTAATCCTCGGCGGCGTCCTGACCTCCACCGCCGGCTGGGCCTGGGTGTTCTTCATCAACGTGCCGCTCGGCGTGGCCGTGCTGTTGGCCGTGCCGGCCATCATCCCGGCGACCCCGGCCCCGGCGCGGCAAGGCGGCCTGCGGATTGACGTGCCCGGCGCCCTGATCGTCACCGCCGCGACCGGCGCAGCCATTTACGGCCTCATCAGCGCCGGGAGCAATGGCTGGGCCGCCGCATCCACGTGGGCGCCCCTCGGCGCGGCCGCCGTCCTGTATGCCGTGTTCGGCGTGCTCGAGCGGAGAGTGATCATTCCGCTGATGGACGTGCGGTCCCTCAGGCAGCGCGCGCTCGCCACCGGCGCCATCCTGACGCTGATCGCGACCGGCCTGCTCGTCGGGGCCTTCTTCCTCGGCTCCTTCTACCTCCAACGGGTCCGGGGGTTCAGCGCCTTCAGCACGGGCCTCGCGTTCCTGCCCGTCGCCGTGGCCGCCATCGCCGGCGCCCACACCGCAAGCCGCCTAATCGGGCTCGTCGACCGGCGCGCGCTAGCCGCCTCGGCGCTGACCGTCGCGGCCGCCGGCGCGACGTTGGCCGCCCGCTGGCACGGCCCGGTTGTGCTGATCACCGGCATGACCGTAGCCGCTCTAGGAATTGGCGCCACCTTGGTGGCGGCCACGACCACCGCCCTGGCCGACGTCGACCCCGCAGAGGCGGGCCTCAGATCCGGCCTGATCAGCACCTTCCACGAGTTCGGCAGCGCCCTGGGGGTGGCCGTCCTGTCCAGTCTGGCCGCCACCAGCATGACCGCCGTGGCTGGAAGCGCAGGCGTTCCCAGCCTGGCTGGCTTCACCCGCGCGTTCACCGCCAGCGCGATCGCCGCCCTGGCCGCCGCCGCCCTGGCCGCTTTCGCGGCCCCTCCCGGCAAAGCGGACCCCGGAGCCATGCCCATCGCCCACTAGGCCTGCGACCACAGGGAGGCTCCCCTCCTCGCACTCGCCGGCGGGGCCAGCGCCTGACGCCGGCGCCCACGGCGCCGGCCAGGCTGCGCTCCCGCCACATGGCCCACCGGGCCAGAACCTGACTCCACGCCGACCGGCCCAGCGCCTCACAAGCCACGTAGATCACACCGGAACCGCCACTTCCACGCCCGCCCATGATCGGGTTGTGTTTTCCGCACCCGCTGCGGAAAACACAACCCGATCCCTCGATCGCGGTCGTTCCGGCCGCCACCCGGAGGCGCCCGGGCCGCGCCGATCACGGCTCGCGCGCGAGCAGCCTCGGTCTTTTGCTAGGCTGACTCCGTTCTTGGGGCTGTAGCGCAGTCCGGTAGCGCACCTCGTTCGCATCGAGGGGGTCAGGGGTTCAAATCCCCTCAGCTCCACCAGGCACAGGCCGGTTCCGATCCACGGGACCGGCTTTTTTGATCTTGTGGCAGCAGCAAACGGCAGCAACGGCGTTCGCGAGTCCAGCCACTTGCCCAGCCTCTTGAGCGCCTTCCGTGTGGCAGCCGAGGGGCCTGACGGCTGCCACTTAAGCGCGTCAACCGCGTCCAGCCGCCTCGGCGGCGGCAAGGACATTGACGTAATCGCCCAGGTGAGTGATCTGACCGTTGCGAGTGGTGAGAACAACGATGTTTGGGAGCACGAACGAGGCAGTTGCTGAACTAGTCCCCAGGACTTTCTGCTCGACAACGATCGTGCCGGGATCGCTGGTCTCATGCGTGGCAAGAGTGCGGTAGCGCTCGTACCTCAGCGGGCTGGCGTCCCAGTTTGCCGCGTACTGGAACGAGCGGCCCGGAAGCGGCTGGCCCGGAACCGCTATTCCTTCTCCTCCCCGTCGGCCGACTCCAGCATGGTCATCAGCTTCGTGACGGTCGCCCAGTTGCGGGCGGTGCCGGCCGCCTGGGCGCTGGAGCGGGCCAGCTGGGCGGCCAGTTCGCTGCGGCCCATCCCGTCCGGTGTATGCATGAAGAGGGTCCGCCCGACGACAACGGCCTCGTCCTGGCTGCCTTTGGCCTGGGCTCGCTGCTGGGCCGCGGCGACGGCCGTGATTCCTTCGGGGCCCAGATCATCGCGCCGGAACACCGCATGGAGACATTTCGGGGTGGTCACGTCCGGGAAGGGATTGCCCGCGATCACCTGGGCGAGTTCGGCGCGGGAGAGCACGACGACGGTGGGCTGGACGCCGAGACGGTCGGCGATCGCCTGCTCCAGGGCGTCGGCCAGACCGCCCGCGCTGGTGTCGGGGCTGGTGAAGACCATGTTGCCGCTCTGGATGTAGGTCACGATCTCGGTGTGCCCGAGTGACTCCGCGACGTGGCGGAGGTCGGCCATCGCAACCTTGTTCCGGCCGCCGACGTTGATTCCACGCAGCAAGGCGACGTATCTGGCCATCTCAACGGTCCATCCCGGTTACCCAGCGCAAATGCGAATGACGGACACTGTAACGCGCCGGTCGGAACATGCGCGGCTTTGCCGTGGTTCATCAACTCACGAAGGTCATTCACATATGGCAATCGAGGGAGACTGCGATGTCCCGGCCAGTCCTGCTGCCCAGCGCTAAGCATCCGATCACCATCGAGCCGACCGGAAGCCGGGTCGTGGTCCGGGTCGGCGATAAGGTCGTCGCCGATTCCCGGAGCGCTCTGACGTTGCAAGAGTCCACGTATCCCGCCGTGCAGTACATCCCGATGACCGACGTCGACCAGGGCGTGCTGCGGCGGACCGAGACGTCCACGTACTGCCCGTTCAAGGGTGACGCGAGCTACTACAGCGTTGAGACCCCGGATGGCCAGACCGTCAACGACGTCATCTGGACCTACGAAAAGCCTCACCCCGCGGTCGCCGAGATAGCCGACCACGTCGCCTTCTACGCCGACCGGGCCGACGTCACTGTCGAGCCAGCCGACGCCTGACCCCGAGCCGGTCCCGATCCACGGGACCGGCCTTTATTCGTCGGTGGCGGCTAGGAGGCGACGAGCCAGGCTCTCATCGGAGCGGGCAACGAGCACGCGAACGCCCTGGGTCTGCAGCGACTGGTTCCTGTCCTCCGGCGTCGTCGGCTGACACGGCTGCTCTCACGTCGTTATTGCGCAACATGCCGACGATCAGTTCCGCTTCTGCGCGGCTGCTAACGACGGCCACGGTCGCTGTCGTGCTCGGATCCGGCTCGCATGAGGCCTCCTTGGCCAGAGAAATGCCCGTGTCCGGACGCTACGCCTATCCGCTATAGGGACCAAATGAGCACGAGGCGGCGGCGCAGGGCGGCCTTGACGGCCGCCCAGTCGCAGGCGATGACCGAGAACATTGCGGAGTCGCGGAGCAGGCCCTGCTCACCGGGAGCGTGCGATGGCGACCACTGACGCAGGACGCCCTCGAACTGCGCGCCCAGGCCCTCGATGGCCCGGCGGGACCGCTCGTTGCGGGCGTCGGTCTTGAGGTCGACCCTGACCACACCCAGGGTCTCGAAGGCATGCTGAAAGAGCAGGAGCTTGGCCTCGGCATTGATGCCCGTCCGCTGGGCCGAAGCGGCCAGCCACGTCCAGCCGATTTCAATGGCACACAGCTCAGAGCGGCCGGGCCAGAAGCGCGGATCCCAGTACGCGGTGCACCCGACGGCCCGGCCGTCGCGCTGGCGTATCTGGGCGAACGGCACCAGCCGGCCGTCCTTGGCCCGCTCGAAATGGGCGGCCAGGTACTCCTCGACCTCCCACGCTCGCGGGACGTGGGTCATGCCGTAAGCGCTGCGGTCTTCTTCTGCTGATACGGCCAGATCTTCGGCATGACTCATCGACAGCGGTTCGAGCCGGACCAGGGAGCCGCTAAGCACCGGAACGCCAGGCAGAAAGTTCATACGTCTTCCTCATCGATCCTGGCATTGGCACCTTGCGGCGAGCGCAGGTTGCCGGACCGTCGCCGGGCCAGGTCCCTCAGGTCCTCTGGATGATGACAAGACGTGACCGTAACCAACCGAACTCAGCGGCGTCAACGGAGTTTGCCGCAGGGCCAGGCCGGCGTCGGCCGGGTCAGGTCACGGCCGGCGCGAAGTCGGTAGACCGGGTGACCTCGGCCCAGGCCTGGGCCTCGGCGGCCCGGGCGGCCGACGACCGCTCGGCGGCGGCCAGGGCGTCCGCGCCGAGCAGCAGGCGGAGCGGCGGATCGTCCAGGTCGGCGATGTCGGTGATGACCTTGGCCGCCCGGGCCGGGTCGCCCGGCCAGGTCGCGGCGGTGGCCTCCCGCATGCGGTTCATCTCGCCGACGGTCGGCGCGTAGTCGGCGCCCACGGGCGGGCGGCGCATGGACGAACCGGACCAGTCGGTGCGGAACGCTCCGGGCTCGACGATGGTGACCTTGATACCCAGGGGCTTGACCTCGGCGTTGAGCACCTCGGAGAAGCCCTCGACCGCGAATTTGGCGCTCTGGTAGGCGCCCATGCCCGGCGACCCGCCGACCCGTCCGCCGACCGACGAGATCTGGATGAAATGCCCGGAACGCTGCTGGCGCAAGAAGGGCAGGGCGGCCCGGGTGACGTGGACGACGCCGAAGAAATTGGTCTCGATCTGCGCCCGGAAATCCTCCTCGGACATCTCCTCGATGGGGATCGAGTCGGCGTAACCGGCGTTGTTGACCACGACGTCGAGCCGCCCGAACTCGTCGACCGCGGTCTGGACCGCGGCGCGGGCGGCGGCCGGATCGGTGACGTCGAGCGCGACCGCGCGCGCCCGGTCCGGGTAGGCCCGGACGAGGTCGTCGAGGTCCTTCGGCTGGCGGGCCGTGGCCACCACCCGGTCGCCGCGGTCGAGCACGGCGCGGGTGAGAGCCTCTCCGAGGCCGCGGGAGCTTCCAGTGATGAGCCAGTTGTGGTCAGCCATGATTCCCTCTTACCTACCTACTAGTTGGTTGGCTCATCCAGCATGCCACGGGCCGACACCGCTTAGCAACCTACTAGTTGGTTGGTAGGATGCGACGCATGGCACAAACGCCACGCACGCCGGGCACGCCGGGCACGCCGGGCACGCCGGGCACGGAACCTACCCCGCGCTCCGCCGCGCAGGGCACCTACCCCGCGCACGGCATCTACCCCGCGCACGGCATCCACCCCGCGCACGGCACCCACGCCGCGTATAACACGCAACGCCGACAAGACGCGGGCCCGCATCATGCAGGCGGCGACCGCGGAGTTCGCGGCCTACGGGATCGCCGGTGCCCGCATGGACCGCGTCGCCGAACAGGCCGCCAGCAGCAAAGAGCGCATCTACGCCTACTTCGGCAACAAGGAGCAGCTCTTCGACGCCGTCTTCAGCAACTCGGTGAAGGCTTACTTCGACGAGGTCGACTTCGACGCCAGCGACTTGCCGGGCTACGCCGGCCGCCTGTTCGACCACTTCGCCGACGCCCCCGAACGACTGCGGCTGTCGACCTGGTATCGCCTCGAACGGCCCGAAGGCATCGGCCTGCAGTCGGTGATCGACGCCAACGACGTACGGGTCAAGGCGATCGCCGCGGCCCAGGACGCCGGGGTCATTCCGGCCGACTTCACGCCCGTGCAGCTGCTGGCCCTCATCCAGTCGCTGTCGACGTCCTGGGCGACCATGAACCCGGAGTTCGCCACCATGGCCGAGAACGTCAGCCGCCACGAACGCCGGCGCGTGGTGGTGCAGGCCGTCGCCCGCGTCGTCGGCATCGCCGCCTCAGACAGCTAGCGAGGTCCTGGCCGCGGGAGGCCGAGAGCACCGCCCCTTCGACAGCCGGACAGCGAAGACGTAGGCTGGTTCGCGTTCGTCAATGCGCCCGGTTGTGCCCTCGCTGGGTACAGGATCGAATCGTGGGGCGCAAAACCGGCCCGCCGGGCTGGATCGCGGCTGTCCCTGCGTGAAGGTGAAAACTATGGCGACCACCACGCAGTCCCTGCAGTTCAGCTCCGAGCGCTTTCGGGCAGTATCGTCACATTTGCGCGTTCTTCAACAGCGTCGAAGAGCAGCATCGCGTGCTCCGCCCGTTCATCACAGGATGGCTTCGACAGGGGCGACAAGGCTTACCACTACGTTGACCCCGAGCGACGGGAAGAATATCTCGGGTGGCTCGCCGACGCTAGGCATCAACGTGCCGGAGGCGATGGGCGCCGGCCAGCTGGAGGTACGGCCGTGGGAAGACGGCCCGCTCCGCGGAGGCCGCTTCGACCTGGAGACCTGGCTGACGTCATTCGAGCAAGTGATCCAGTCCGGGCCGGCCGCCGGGTACGCGCAGACCAGGATCATGGGTCAGATGGAATGGGCGCTGGTCGACTTGCCCGGCGTCGGCGATCTGATCGAGTTCGAGACGCGGGTCAACTATCGTGATTCCCAAGTACGCGAGTCCAGTGATCTGCGCGTACGATCTGACGAAATTTAGCGCGAGCGTGGTGATGGACGCCTTGCGGACGCATCCACTCGTGATTATCGGCGGCCTGCTTCAGGAGAACCCGTTCTTCGTTCCTCCTGACCAGTTGCTGGCCGAGATCCGGGAGCGGCGGGCGGTCCGTAAGAGGGCCGGACCCGGCGCCCTAAATGACCAGCGACACCGATGCGGAGATCCTCCCGCTGCGAACCGTTCTCCGGGATCTCGTCGCGCTTTCCGCTATGCCGGCGGCGTGGGCGGGCAAGGAACCGGCGGCCGTGGCGGCCGGCCTCGCCGACGCGCTGACCGACTTGCTGCAGCTCGATTTTGTTTTCGTTCGCTTGTGCGTTCCCAGTGTCGCTGGCGAAGTAGACGTGACGCAGGGGAACTGCATGGAGGACGTTCCCGGAATGGCTGGAAAGCCATCTCGCCGTGAGCGGCGGCCTGTCAGGTACGCAGATCATTCCTGACGTCGGCAGCGGCGGCGAGTCATGTCGCGGTGTCGTCATCCCCATCGGTGTCAATGCCGAGGGCGGCGTGGTTGCCGCGGCCAGTTGCCGCACCGACTTCCCCACCGAGATTGACCAGCTTCTGCTGCGCCTGGCGGCCAATCACGCTGCGACGGCATTTCAGAGCGCATGCCTCATCCACGAGCGCACGCGGGCCGAAGGGGAGCTTCGCAAGGCCCGGGACGAACTGGAGCTGAAGGTAGCCGAGCGGACAGCCGAGTTGCGGACCAGCGAGGCCTACTTGTCCGAGGCCCAGAGGCTGACGCATACCGGCACTGCCGCTCTGAACGGCGCCACCGGAGAGCTGACCGTCACCCACTCCTCCGACGAGCACTCCCGCTTGTACGGCTTCGATCCGGCCCAGGGAGTCCCCTCTTTCGAAGATTTTCGCCAGCGCGTTCATCGGGACGACCGGACCGGCTGGGCCGAGGGGCTCAAGAGAGGAATGCGCGAAGCGGTAAGTGTCGAAGGGGAGTTCCGGGTCGTTCCTCCCGACGGCCCGCTGAAACACCTCCGCGCGATCGTGCATCCCGTCTTCACCGCGTCCGGCGAGGTCGAGGAATTCGTGGGAACCGTCGTGGACGTCACCGAGCGCAGGCATGCGGAGGAAGAACACCAGGCGCAGCTGTGGTTCCTCGAAAGCCTGGACGCGATCGACCGCGCCATCCAAGGGACCAGCGACCTCGAGCAGATGATGGGCGACGTTCTCGATGTCGTGCTGGTGACCTTCGGATCCGACCGAGCGTGGCTGGTTTATCCCTATGATCCGGAAATTGGCTCCCATGGGGTGCGCATCGAGCGCACGCGGCCGGAATACGTCGGCGCCGCTGGCACCGGCGCAGGCATCCCGGATGAGCGGGAGGTGGCCAGAGTTTCCCAGATCGTGCTGGGCTCGAGCAGTCCGGTGCGATTCGATCCCGAATCAGAATCTGCTCTTCCGTCCCAGCTGGCGAAGCGGTTCAGCATCAAGTCCATGATCGCCATGGCTGTTTGCCCCAAGATCGACAAGCCCTACATGTTCGGGCTGCACCAGTGCTCGCACCCCCGGGTCTGGACGCCGCGGGAGGAGCGGCTGTTCCATGAGATCGGACGGCGGCTGGCCGACGCGCTGGACACGCTGCTGATGTTTCGTAACGTGCGCGAGAGCGAGCGCAAGCTCGAGCGGAGCCGGGCCGAGCTCGCGGCCTCGCGGGCGCGGATCGTCGCGGCCGCAGACGAGACGCGGCGCCAGATCGAGCGGGATCTGCACGACGGAGTGCAGCAGCGGCTCGTCTCGCTCGCGCTCGCCCAGCGGAACGCGGAGGCGATTGTCCCGCCCGAGCTGCACGAACTGCGGGCGCAATTGTCGGGAGTGGTGGACGGACTGGCGGGCGCGCTGGAGGAACTGCAGGAGATCTCGCGCGGCATTCACCCGGCGATCCTCACGCAGGGCGGCCTCGCGCCCGCGCTGAGGACGCTGGCCCGGCGGTCCGCCGTCCCCGTCGTGCTCGAGGTGCGACGCCGGCCCGCAGCTGCCTGAGCCGGTGAAAGTGGCCGCCTATTACGTCGTGTCGGAAGCGCTCACCAATAGCGCGAAACACGCGAACGCCTCCGCGGTGCACGTCACCGCCGAAGCGCGCGACGGAGTCCTCACGCTCTCGATCCAGGACGATGGCTGCGGCGGCGCCGATCCCTCACGCGGTTCCGGGCTGATCGGCCTCACCGACCGCGTCGAGGCGCTCGGGGGGACGATCGACGTCACCAGCCCGGCCGGACAGGGCACGACGCTGCATATCCGGCTTCCTCTCGCAGAAGGCTGATACGCCCGCCCGAGCTCAGGAGGCGGACCCATGACGGCCAGCGCCGGCGGCGAACCGGGCGGCCCCGCGAATGGCCGCCTCGTCCGCGAGGGCTTCCTGCCCGTGCGCGAACTCCGAGGCCAGGGCGGCGCTTTCGTCGAGCCCTTCCTGGTCGAGCACGGAGGCACGGTCGCTGCGCAGGCAGGTCTGCGGGAGCGACGCGAGCTGAGCGGCCAGTTCCTGCGCGGCGGCGAGGGCCTGGCCGGCCGGAACGACGCGGTTGGCCAGCCCCATGGCCCCCGCCTCCTGGGAGCCGACCGGACGTCCGGTCAGGATCATGTCCATCGCCCGGCTGGTTCCGATCAGCCGGGGCAGGCGCACCGTGCCGCCGTCGATCAGCGGGACGCCCCACCGCCGGCAGAAAACGCCGAACACGGCGGTGTCGTCCGCGACCCGCAGATCGCACCACAGGGCCAGTTCCAGGCCACCGGCGACCGCGTACCCGGAGACGGCGGCGATGACCGGTTTGGACAGGCGGAGCCGGCTGACTCCCATCGGCCCGTCGCCGTCGGGAGCCACCCGGTTGCCGCGATCGGTGCCGATCGCGGTGAGGTCGGCGCCGGCGCAGAAGACTCCGCCCTCGCCGTAGAGCACGGCCACCGCGGCCGCGGGATCGGCGTCGAAGGCACGGAACGCGTCGGCCAGCTCCGCGGCGGTCGCGCCGTCGACCGCGTTACGCCGGGCCGGGCGGTGCAGGACAACGGTGGTGACCGGTCCCGACCGCTCCACCCGGACCGCCTGCTCACCCGTCATCGCCCGCTCCGATCCATGCCGGTGATCACGCCGCGATCCTAACCGCCGCCGCGGCAGGAGGGCCGAGCTCCGCTGGCTACGGAAAAGCGCTAGCTGCCGAACGGGCGGTTTACGGAGCAGTCAGGATGACCGGGCCGTCGTCGGTGACGGCGATGGTGTGCTCGATGTGGGCGGCGCGGCTGCCGTCGGCGCTGCGGATGGTCCACCCGTCGCCGTCGATCCGGTAATTGTCGCGGCCGCCGCCCAGGAACCACGGCTCGATCGCGATCACCAGCCCGGGCGCGAGCCGGAGGCCACGCCCCGCCTGGCCTTCGTTCGGGATATGGGGATCTTCGTGCATGGCCCGGCCGACGCCGTGGCCGCCGTAGTCGGTGCAGATCCCGTAGCCGCCGGCGCGCCCGACCGCGCCGATGGCGGCCGAGATGTCACCGATCCGCGCGCCGGGAACCGCGGCGGCGATGCCGGCCTGCAGCGCGGCGTCCGTGGTGGCGATCAGGCGGGTGTCGGCGGGCCGGCGCCGGGCCGATCGTGAACGAGGTCGCGGCGTCGCCGGTCCACCCGTCCAGCACGGCCCCGCAGTCGACGCTGAGCAGGTCACCGTCGGCCAGCCGGTAGCGGCCCGGGATGCCGTGCAGGGCAGCGTCGTTGACGGAGGCGCAGATGACGGCCGGGAACGGGACCGAGGCGAACGAGGGCTGGTATCCCAGGAACGGCGAGGTGGCGCCGGCCTGCTTCAGCACGCTGCGGGCCACCTCGTCCAGGTCGGCCAGCCGGGTCCCCGCGGCCGCCTCGGCGCGCACGGTCGCCAGAACGTCCGCCACGATCTGCCCGGCAGCACGGATCGCCTCTATCTCTCCGGGCGTCTTGAATTCGACCACGATGCTGTCCCCCTCCGGCGCTGTCCTTCACGGCATGTGGCGGTATAACTATACCGGTATTACTATCACGGTATGGTCCGGCCACCATTGAGCTCGGAAGAGCACGCCCGCGGGGCGAGGCTCGGCATGCTGCTGCGCGAGGCGCGCGGCCTGCGCAGCATGGCTGAGGTCGCTGCCGTATCCGGGGTCCCCGCCGAAACGCTGCGCAAGATCGAGACCGGCCGGATCGCCACGCCCGCGTTCTTCACCGTCGCCGCCCTGGCCACCGCCCTGGGACTGTCCCTGGAGGAGATCGCCCGCCATTGCGCCGACCAGGGCGACGGGCCCGCCGCGGTCCTCATCGCCTGACCGGCAGGCCGCCCGGGCGGCAGATCACCTGCGCCGGGTGGTGACGGCCCCGGCGTGCCGGGGCTTAGCTGGCTCAAGGCAGCCGCAGGCCGCCGAGCCGCCCACCGCTATGGCGGACAACACGACGGTAGGGATCAGCCATGAGGCCGTGGCGACTGTGGCGGGCATCGATGCTGGCCGCTGCCTGCCTGACCGTGACATGCGGCGCGGCCGGGTGCGCGCAGACCAGCAGCTTCAAAGCCGGCTTGTCTCCGGCCAAGAGCATCAGCATCACCGCCAGCAGCCCGGCCTCACCGGCCACCGCGACGACCGCTCCGTCCGTCCCAGCGTCGACCACTTCCGCGCCTGCCTCTTCTCAGCCTCCGTCATCGGCGACCGCCCAGCCCGGAAGCCCGGCGCCGACCGCTCGGCCGGGCAGCGGTTCCCCGGCTCCGGTAAGCAGTTCGGCCGCGTCCCTGCTGTGGCTGTGGGTGGCCATCGCCGTGCTGGCCGCCGTGGCCCTGATTGCCTTGATCGCCCGCGCGGCCCGCCGCCGCTCGGCGCGGGCCAGGCAATGGCGGTCGAACGTGGTCGACGCGTACGCGAAGGGAGCCGCCCTGCATGACGCGATCAACGTCGCCGGACTGCCGTTGCTGCAGGCCGGCGAGGCCGCTGGAGCCCGCTGGGCCGACATTCAGCGCCGCGCCGACGACCTGACCCAGGTGCTCTACCAGTTGCGCGAGGCCGCCCCCGGTGACGAAGAACGCGCCCACGTCGCCGATGTGCTCGCTGCCTTGCAGGCCGTTCGCTCCGCGCTGGAAGCCGGGCGCCTCACGGCCTCCAGCGATATGGATCCCGAGGTTGTGCGGAGCCGTCTGCAGTACTTCGAAGCGACCCTGCGTGCTCTCCGCGACCCGATGAATTCTGGCCGCTACTGATCGAAAATGATTCGGTGAATCCTTGACGGGCCGTTTCTGTGGGGTTAAGTTCCGCTTAAAAATAAGCCTTAAAACAAGGTTTCCTCCCGCCCCCAAGGACAGCCATGAGGCTCTTTTCGCATGCGCCGCGGCGCTCCCGCTACCGCGTCCTGAGCACCGTCATCGCGGCGCTCGCCCTGGTGGCCGCGTTCCTGGGGACCACGGCCCACGGCGCCCAGGCCGCCACCCTGCTGTCGCAGGGCAAGACCGCGACGGCTTCGTCGCTCGAGAACGCGTCGTTCCCGGCGTCCGCCGCGGTCGACGGCAACACCGGCACCCGGTGGTCCAGCGCCTTCAGCGACCCGCAGTGGCTGGAGGTGGACCTGGGCGGGACCGCCTCGATCAGCCAGGTCGTCCTGCAGTGGGAGGCGGCGTACGCGACCGCGTTCCAGATCCAGACGTCGGCCAACGGGACGGCCTGGACGACGATCTACTCGACCACGACCGGCACCGGCGGCACGCAGACGCTGAACATCACCGGGACCGGCCGCTACGTCCGGATGTACGGCACCGCCCGCGCCACCCCGTACGGCTACAGCCTGTGGGAGTTCGGCGTCTACACCACGAGCGGCGGAAGCGGCGGCGGGGGCGGCGGCGGTACCGGCTCGGGCGCCCCGCCCGCCTCGTTCTGGGGCGATACGAGCACCATTCCGGCGGCCACCCACGTCCTGGAATTCAAGATCATTAACCAGACGAACGGGCAGTACCCGGACAGCCAGGTCTACTGGAGCTTCAACGGGCAGGAACAATCCATCGCGCAGCAGCCCTACATCGACATGCCGGCCAACTCAGCGGGCCGGATGTACTTCTACCTCGGCTCCCCGAACAGCCAGTACTACGACTTCATCGAGTTCACGGTCGGCCCCTCGTCGATCAACGTGGACACCACCCGGGTCGACCGGTTCGGCCTGAAGCTGGCCCTGCTCCTGCACGGCCACGACGGCTCCAACCAGGAGGTCGGCGAGAACTACGCCACCTTCCAAGAGAGCCGCTCCGCGACCTTCACCCGGTTCCAGAACTCGGTGCCGACCGAGTTCAAGGAGCTGGCCACCGACCAGGCCCCGTACGGCATCCCGTCACCGGGCAACGATCCGGCGTTCCAGACCGGCGGCGCCTACGCGAACTACTTCACCAGCTACGCGGCCTCGGTCGGTGACACCAGCGACTCCACCGCGCAGATCTTCGGCTGCGGCGGGACCCTGTCCGCCAATCCGCCGCTGTGCGCCGGCCTGAACCGGCACGTCGCGCAGTTGCCCACCGCGCAGCAGTCGAACCCGGCCAACTTCTACCAGGCCGCCCCGGCCAACTACTACGCGCAGTTCTGGCACGCCAGCGCCATCAACGGCGTGCAGTACGGCTTCCCCTACGACGACGACGCCGGCCAGTCCTCCGACATCTCCGTGACCAACCCCCAGTACATGGTGGTCGCGGTCGGCTGGTAACCGCGGCAAGCAACGGTGACCGCGGCGTCGACACAGACGCCGCGGTCCCGCTGCGCCGGCCCGCACCGGCCCGCACCAGCCCGCACCAGCCCGCACCAGCCCGCACCAGCCCGCACCGGCCATGATCATGTGAAGTTTTCCGCTCCGCAGCCCCGGTCCGTCCTTGATCATGTGTGCTTTTCCGCTGAATAACACGTTTTCATCACATGGTCATGGCCGAGTGGGCCCAGCCTGGTGCCAGAGTGACTTATGTGGCGGGCCGCGGCGAGCTTCCTGGGGCATGCTGGAGGACGTGGCGGAACAGGTGGAATTGCGGCCCATCGAGCACGGTGACCTGACCACGGTGGAGAGCCTGACGCAGGACCCGGAGACGGCCGGCGAGTTCGCGTGGTTCGGATGGTCCGGCACTCAGCTCCAGAAGAGGTGGGACGACAACAAGCTGCTCTCCGATGAGGGCGGAACGCTGATGGTCGTCCGCGGCCAGGAGACCCTGGGTTTCGTCAACTGGCGCCGGCACCAGGCCACGGTGGCCGCTTACTACTGGGAGATCGGCATCGCGCTGCTGCCCGGAGCGCGCGGACGCGGGTACGGCACGGCCGCGCAACGGCTCCTGGCGCGCTACCTGTTCGCGCACACGACCGCTCACCGGATCGAGGCCGCCACCGAGGTGGACAACATCGCCGAGCAAAAGGCCCTGGAGAAGGCCGGGTTCACCCGGGAGGGGGTCCAGCGTGCCACCGGGTGGCGGGATGGCGCCTGGCGGGACGGGATCACCTACAGCGTTCTCCGCACCGATCCCTCGTACCGGGATCCGTGGTACTGCTCGCTGGCGGTAGATGCCGTTCCATTCTGGGACAGCCGGAATTGCCGTCCGTGGTTAGCGTCGTCCCCGTCGAGCCGGTTGCTTCAAGGGCAATCTGCAGGACGTGCAGCCAGCGGAGGTCGCAAATGAAGGCGCTCGTTTATCACGGACCCGGGCAGAAGCAGTGGGAGGACGTCCCCGACGCCGCCATCCAGGAGCCGACCGACGTGGTGGTCAGGGTCGACACGACCACGATCTGCGGCACCGACCTGCACATCCTTCACGGCGACGTGCCCGCGGTGACCGACGGGCGCATCCTGGGGCACGAGGCGGTCGGCACGGTCACCGAGGTCGGCGAGGCGGTCCGGGGCTTCAGCGCCGGCGACCGCGTCCTGGTCCCGGCCATCACCAAGTGCGGCCGGTGCGCGTACTGCCAGCGGGGCATGCCGTCGCACTGCCAGACCGTCGGCGGGATCGGATGGATCTTCGGCCATCTCATCGACGGGACGCAGGCCGAATCCGTCCGGGTCCCCTACGCCGACACGTCGCTGTACGCGGTGCCGGACAGCGTCACGAACGAGCAGGCCATCTTCCTGGCCGACTCGCTGCCGACCGGGTACGAGGTCGGCGTCCTGGCCGGCGGGGTGCGGCCCGGCGACACCGTGGCCGTGGTGGGGGCCGGGGCGGTTGGCCTGTCCGCCGTCCTCACCACCGGGCTGTGGGGCGCCTCGAGGGTCATCGCGATCGACACCAACAAGTTCCGGCTGGAGACAGCGCTGGAGTTCGGGGCGACCGACGCCCTGGAAGCCGGCCCCGGCCTCGTCTCCGAGGTCAAGGCCATGACCGACGACGGCCTCGGGGTCGACGTCGCGATCGAGGCGGTCGGCTTCCCGGAGACCCTGCTGACCACGGCGTCGCTGGTCCGGCCGGGCGGCACCATCGCCAACATCGGGGTCCACGGCGTGCCCGTGGAGATTCCGATGCACGAGATGTGGATCCAGAACGTCACGCTGACGATGGGGCTGGTCGACACGGTGTCCATCCCCACCCTGCTGAAGATGGTGGCCAGCGGACGGATCCCGGCCGAGAAGATGGGCACGCACACGTTCACGTTCGGCCAGATGGACGAGGCGTACGACGTGTTCAAGAACGCGGCGGCCAACTCGGCGCTCAAGGTCGTCATCACGCCCACCTGACCGGCGCCCCAGGCATCAGCCGCCCCGTTCGTCCAGGCGGCCCCACGTCACATAACGGTGCCGATATGCCAGGGGGTGAATTCCTCTTCGCCGTACCCCAGGGCCTCGCTCCTGGTCTCGGTGCCCGAGGCCACGGCGCGGATCGTGTCGAAGATGACCGCGCCGAGGTCCTCGACGGTGGTGGTCCCGTCGACGATGCCGCCCGCGTTGATGTCCATGTCGTCGGACATGTGCTCGTACAGCGGGGTGTTGCTGGCGATCTTGATGCTCGGGACCGGCGCGCACCCGAAGGCCGAGCCGCGGCCAGTGGTGAAGCAGACGATGTTCGCGCCCCCGGCGACGATCCCGGTGACCGAGACCGGGTCGTAGCCGGGGGTGTCCATGAACACGAAACCCTTGGTCGTCACCGGGGCGGCGTAGTCGACCACGTCGGTCAGCGTGCCGGTGCCGCCCTTGGCCACGGCGCCGAGCGACTTCTCCAGGATGGTGGTCAGCCCGCCCGCCTTGTTGCCGGGAGACGGGTTGTTGTCCATCGACCCGCCGTTCTTCTCGGTGTACTGGCGCCACCACTCGATCCGGGCCAGCAGCTTGCGCCCCACCGCTTCGGTGGCGGCCCGGCCGACCAGCAGATGCTCGGCGCCGTAGATCTCCGGCGTCTCACCGAGGATGCCGGTCCCGCCGTGGCGGACCAGGCGGTCGACGGCGTTGCCCAGGGCCGGGTTCGCGGTCAGCCCGGAGTAGGCGTCCGAACCGCCGCAGTTGGTCCCCAGCACCAGCCGGCTGACCGGCAGCGTGGTGCGGCGGGCGCGGTCGGCGTCGGTCAGCATCTCGCTGAGCCGCCCGATGCCGGTTTCGACGGTCTTCTTCGTGCCGCCGAGCTCCTGGATCGTGCTGGTGACGACGGGCAGGCCGGGCCGCAGGTCCAGGTCGGCGGTGAGCGCCTTGATCTGGTTGTCCTCGCAGCCCAGGCCGAGGATGAGGAACCCGGCGAAGTTCGGGTGGGTGAGGTAGCCGCGCATGACCCGGCGCAGCACGTCCATGCCTTCCCCGCTGGGCGCCATCCCGCAGCCCAGGCCGTGCGTGAGCGCGACGACCCCGTCGACATGGTCGTAGCCGTCCAGGATCCCGGAGTAGCGCATGCGATTGGCGATCTGCTTGGCCGCGGTCGCCGAGCAGTTGACGCTGGTGAGTATGCCCAGGTAGTTGCGGGTGCCGACCGTGCCGTCCGAGCGCAGGTACCCCTCGAAGGTGGCCTGCTCGGCCTCGGCGAGGATCTCTTCCGCCGGGGCCTCGGCCGGGAAGTCGTACGCCCGCTCGAACTCCCGGTACTCCACGTTGTGGACGTGCACGTGCTCGCCGGCCGCGATGTCCGCCCCGGCGAAACCGATGATCTGCCCGTACCGGCGGATCGGGTGGCCCGCCGCGATGCCGGCCAGGGCCACCTTGTGCCCGCGCGGGATGTCCTCGCGGACCGCGATGAGCTCACCGCCGACGTCGAGCGCCTGCCCGGCCGCGGTCTCGTCCGTCGTGATCGCCACGTTGTCGGCCGGCTGCAGCCGGATCCCGCGGGTCGAGTTCGTCGCCGTCACGCTCCCCCTCGGCATCGATGTTCGGTGTCGCAGAAAACATCCGATTGATGAGAAACGCTAAAGCGATTTCACGCGCGCTGTCAACGGTCCCCCCGGGCCCGCAGCCACGAAAGGTCCGATGAATGCCGCCCGATTGGGCGCCTCGCAGGGGCACCAGCCGGGACTACCGGGCGAGCATGAACTCGCCGGCCCGGAGCGGCCGGTTGACGATGCGCACGTCACCGATGAACCCGTGGAAGACCTGGTTGGCGCGCCCGGCCCACTCGTACCCCCCGAGCAGCCACGGCAGCCCGAGCTGCGTGATCCCGGTCGCCTTGATCAGGGTCGGGTTGTCGACGGTCGGCGAGCCTTCTACGTACATCACGGTGTGGCGGCCGTCGTTGACCACGGCCAGGTGCCACCACTGGTCCTCGGGCAGGCCGTGCCCCCAGTTGGTCGCCGGGGCGTTCAGGTTCAGCGGGTAGACGTTCCACTGAGGTTCGCGGTCACCCGACAGGCTGAACGTGGCGATCGGCTCCTGAGCGGTGCTGCCCGGGCCGTTCTTGCCCGCCTGGCCGGCCGAGCCGCCGCGGCTGATCCAGGCCATCCACGAGTTGTCCGAACCGTTCCAGTCCAGGGGGATCTTCACGAACGTCTCGACCGTGTACCCGGAGGAGAACGTCTCCTTGTTCAGCGGGGCGCCGGACGCCGTGGTCAGGTAGGCGCCGTGCAGCGGATTCTGGCCGCCGTTGAAGTACAGGCTGCCGTGCCCGGGCTGGTCGGGGTGGTACTCACTGGACCAGGTCAGGGCGTTGGCCGCGCTGCCCGGCGCGGTGACCAGGGTGGTCAGGTCGTTGCCGTGCCCGGACTGATCGGTGATCGTCTGCGACGAGCTGACCGCGCTGCCGTCGGAGCCGCCCGCGTCGAAGCGCCAGTAGGCCAGCGTGCCCGGCACCAGCATCTGCTTGGCCGGCGGCCCGGCCGGACCGGGACGGGGGCGAACCCGGCGAACCGCTGGTCGAAGTCGATCGGCACCGAGAAGTAGTCGACCGGCGTGGTGAGCCGGGCCTCCTGGGCGGCCAGCACGTTCCGCTCTTCCGGCGCCTGGGCCAGGATCCACGGGGAAACCGTCTCGACGTCGATCGTGTTGCGGGCCAGGTCGAAGTGGTACAGGCGGAGCATGGCGGCACCGCCGTAGTAGCGGTTCTGGTAGTTCGTGATGTGAACCTGGACGTCGTGGCCGGCGGAGTTCTGCATCGTGACCCGCCCCGGCGGCCAGTAGTGCCCGTTGAGGGTCAGGAAGATCTGGTCGTTGTCCTTGACCAGCGTGTCCCACACCTGCTGGCCGTAGCTGGACAGGCCCGCGTCGTTGTTCGGGTCGCCGGCCTGGTAGGGGTACACGTTGTCGTCGTAGAACGACCCCGCGATCTCGTGCGTGGTCAGGATGACCGGCAGCGCCGGGTGGTCCTTGATGACCTGGTTGGCCCAGGCGAAGCCGCCCGCGGAGGTCCGCCAGTCCATGGCCAGCACCAGCCATTCCCGCCCGGCGGCCCGGAAGATGTGGGCCGTGTTGTACCCGTCCGGGGTAGCCCCGGCGAACGTCGGGGAATGCCGGAACCGCCGCTGCGGCCCCATGGTCTGCAGGTACGGCGTAGAGCCGCGCTGGTCATCCCCGCTCACGTCGTGGTTCCCGGCCAGCACGCTGTAGGCCACGCCGTGCTCGTCGAGGATGTCGAACACCGGGCCCACGTGCTGGAACGAGGACGCCTGGCCGTCCTCGGTCAGGTCACCGAGATGGGCCATGAACACGATGTTGTCCCCGGCGGCGTTCCCGTTGTCGATGATGTAGCGGAACGACGCCACCTGCGGGTCCGGGCTGATGCTGCCCTGCCCGCCCCAGTACAGGAACTGCGTGTCGGGCATCACGGCCAGGGTGAACTGGAGGCTCTCAGGGTCCGGATTCCACCGTCCGGGACCGGCGGCCGGCGAGGAGACCGCGGCCGATGCGGTGCCCGCCGCGGCCACGCCGGCCGAACCGAGCGCCGCCGCGCCCGCGCCGGCCAGCCCCGCGCTCCGCAGGAA
>CAVQZM010000015.1:0-11326 GCA_963718475.1 uncultured Actinomycetes bacterium
CAGCACGCCTCTTCCCCGGACGACTCCGCATTCTCGGAGAAGCGCTGGCCGGGGCGGTCTCCCTACGCTGGTGCCTTGTACGCGCTGCAACGGAGGAGGTCACCATGATCACAGGCGTGTCTTTCGTGTCGGTCTGGGTGCTCGACCAGGATTCGGCCAAGGACTTCTACACCACCAAGCTCGGCTGCCAGCTCACGGCCGACATTCAGCTGGACAACGGGATGCGCTGGCTGACCGTGCGGCCAGAAGGCAGCAAGGGCCAGGAACTCCTGCTGATGGACCCGGCCCACTCGATGCTCGACGCGGCGACCGCCGAGCAGGTCCGGGCGCTCGTCGCGAAGGGAGCGTTCAGCCCGGGTGTCTTGGCCACATCTGACTGCCGGGGCGACTACGAGGCACTCGTCGCACGGGGCGTCGAGTTCCCCCAGCCACCGGCCGAGCGGCCGTACGGGATCGAAGCCGTCCTGCGGGATGATTCCGGCAACTGGTATAGCTTCACCCAAGCGCACCACCTGACCGCGGCCGCCAGCGGTCCACACTGACGGCTGCGCTGCCGGGGAGGTGAGGCTGATCTCCTGGTAGCGCTGGCCACCCTGGATGAACCGGCTGACGATGCGGCCGGGGCCGCCCACCGTATAGCTATCGCTGCGGCTCGGGTCACCGCTGCCCCACGGGGTCCCGCCGTCCCCGGTCGGGGTGAGGAACTGAAGCGCTTCGCTGTAGCCGGCCTGCAGGGTCGGCGAGCCGGTCGCCGCGGTGACCGTGAATTCCGGCAGTCCCCCGACGTCCTTGCCGTAGTCGAGCACGATGTCGGTCGGACCGGTGTCGGCCGCCGTGCGGGTCAGGGTGGCCGACTGGCCGCGGCTACTGTCCGGGTAGCGGCTGGTTGACCGCGGGGACCGTGGGCGCGGGGTTGTCGTTGACCTCCTGCTGCGCGGTGAGCAGTTCCGCCTCGGCGGCGGCCAGCCGGAGCCTGAGATTCGCCCGCGGGTACGCCGCCGGCCGCGACGCGAAGCGGAACGCCGACGTGAAGTCGCCGCAGGTCTGGCGGCGCCAGGCGCTGATGTTCGGCTCGCGGACCCCGAAGCGGGCCTCCACGAACCTGATCAGCGAGGTGTGGTCGAGCACGTCGGAGCAGACATATCCGCCCGCGGTCCAGGGTGATACGACGATGGCGGGGACCCGGAATCCGAGCCCGATCGGCTCGCCCTGCACGATCTCGCCGGCCGTCCCGGCTGGCGCGGTGGGCGGCGGCACATGGTCGAACATGCCGTCGTTCTCGTCGTAGCAGAGGATGAACGCCGTCTTGGCCCACACGTCCGGGTTGGCCGCGATCGCATCCAGTTTCTGCGCGATGTACTCGGCCCCGGCCGCCGGGAAGTAGTCCGGGTGCTCGGTCTGGGCGCTCGGCGCGACCAGCCAGGACACCTGGGGCAGCCGGTCATTGCGGGCGTCGTCCTCGAACCAGCCGGCCGGCTTCTCCAGCATGCCCCGCTGGTAGAGCGGCGAGGAGGTGGGCGCGTTGGCGTACTGCTTGAACCAGGCCAGCGAGTTGTCGTCGTAGTTGTCTTCTTCCTGGTACACCTGCCAGCTGATCCCGGCCCGCTGGAGCCGCTCCGGGTAGGTGGTCCAGGACAGGAAGGCGTTGTTGAACGCGGGCGAGTTGTCGATGATGGGGCCGCCGCCGGTGCCGTTCGGGTCGAGCATCCCGGTGAACATGTGCAGCCGGTTCGGGTTGGTCGGGCCGAGCACCGAGCAGTGGTAGCTGTCGCAGATGGTGAAGGCCTCGGCCAGGGCCCAGTGGAACGGGATGTCGTCCCGGTCGAAGTACCCCATCGTGAACTCGCCCTTGGCCGGCACCCAGCTGTCCAACTTGCCGCCGTTCCACGCTTGGTGCTGCGTCGGCCAGCTGTGGTCGGTCCCCGGCGTGGCCTGGGCGCTGGTGGTCCGGGTGTCGTAGTGGAACGGCAGCAGGTAGCCGTCGGTGTGAGCCGGGTCGGGCTGGTAGAAGACCGGCTTGCCGTTGGGAAGCTTGATCGCCCTCGGATCGGAGAAGCCCCGGACACCGGGCATGGTGCCGAAGTAGTGGTCGAAGCTCCGGTTCTCCTGCATCAGGATGACGATGTTCTGGATGTCGCCCAGCTTGCCCCGCGGTGGCCCGTCGGGGGCTGAGGCGAGCGCCTTGCGCAGGTTGGGCGGCAGCATGGCGGCACCGAGCCCGGCACCGGTTAGCAGGGTGGCGCCGCTGAGCAATCCGCGCCGGGTCAGGGCGGGACCCACCGGGGCGGGCTCCGGCTCGGGCCGCTTGCCCCGGGCACTGATGCCGGGCAGCGCCGGCAGCGCCGGGACCCGGGGCAGCGGGGACTGGCCGGGACCGGAGAGGCCCCGGCGCCGGCGCCGCAGGGCCACCAGGGCGACGGTTCCCAGGCCGATAACCGCAGCGGCCAGCAGCGCCACCGCCCACCAGGGCGTGAAGGGCCCGGCGGCCGGCGGCACCACCGCGGCCGCCCCGGATGGGCCACCCGCCGCGGCGAACTCGGCGATCCGGTTGTGGCCGGTGTCCGCGACCCACACATGGTCGCCGGAACCGGCGGCGACGCCCTGCGGGAAGGCCAGATTCTCCGCTGTCTTCGAGGTGCCCGGCTGCAGGCCGAACTCGGTGTAGAAGGATCCGTCCGGGTTGTACACGGTCACCCAGCCGTAGTCGGGCTGGGCGACATAGATCCGGCCGGACGGGCCGACCGCGATGCCCTCGGGGTTGGACAGGGCACCGTAACCCGCCTGAGTGGAGCCGAACTGCCGCAGCTTCGCGCCGGACGGGGAGAACTCGTAGATCGCGTTGCCGTCCGCGTAGCTCGGGCTCGATACCCAGACATTGCCCGAGGCGTCGAGGGCCACGCCGCCCGGGGTGGCGACGGACAGCGAGGCCAGGTAGGCACCGGCGGCGGAGAACTCCTCGACCCGGCTGTTGCCCTGGTCGGCCACGTATACGTGACCAGACGACGCGACGGCGAGGCCAGCCGGCTTGTCCAGCTGGCCGGGGCCGGATCCGGCGCGGCCGAACGAAGCCATCTCCGCGCCGGAGGACGAGAACTCGACCACCCGGTCGTGACCCGTATCGGCCACCCAGACGTGGTGGCCTGCGTCGACCGCAACGCCGGCGGGCCGGGAGAGGGCGGCCGCCCCGGTTTCGCGGAACGTGGTCACCAGCTCGCCGGACCGCGCGAACTCGGAAACGCGGTCGTGGCCGGCGTCAGCCACCCAGATGTCGCCGTCCGGTGCGGCCGCCACCCCGGACGGGCCGGACAGGGCGCCCCGGCCGGTCCCGTGGATGGCTCGCTGGAAGACGGGTGCGGGCGCAGGCTGCGACGGGACGACCGTGAAGCTGACCGACGTGGCCAGCGGCTGGTAAGCGTTGCTGTAGAGATACCAGGCCGTCCAGCGGCCGACGCCGGACAGGCTGGAGGTCGAGAACGTCAGTGTGCCGCTGGCCCCGGGCGCGTATTGCCAGGTCGTGGAACCCACCTGGCCCGGAGTCTCGGCCAGGCCTGGTAGATGCCGATCCAGTTGGTCGGGCTCACCGCGGCCGACGGCGTCGAATAGCTGAACGTGACGCTGGCGCCGTTGGTGACGGATGCGGCGGACGCGTTCAACGTCCCCTGGGTGGGATCGGGTGTGGCCGCCGATGCCGCCGATGCCGCCGATGCCGCCGATGCCGCGGTCGCGGGCGCAATGCCCAGCACCGCCGCGAGCAGCGCGCCGCCCAGCGCCCGCCTCGCACGTTTCCAGCACCAGCCTGACCCGGGGATACGTCGCATGAATGATGAGCTTCGGAGGCACCGCCAACGCACGGGCACCAGGCAGATGACGACTGTGAGAAATATGCGCGAAGGTGTGGGTTTGATCAGCCCGGCGGACTCAGGGGAAAGCGGGGAACTGCCGCATCGCGCAGCAGCTCACTGATGCGATCGCCCGGGACCGCCGAGGCGAAGTACCAGCCCTGGGCGGTGTCGCAGCCGAGCGCCGCGAGGCGGTCGGCCTGCTCGCTGGTCTCCACGCCCTCCACCGTCACGCTCAGCCCGAGCTTGTGCGCGAGCCCGGCCAGCGCCGAAATCACCGGCTCGTCGGCGGGCCCGTCCGGCCACAGTTCCCGGATGAACGAGGCCGACAGCTTCAGCGCGTCGACCGGCAGCCGGCGCAGGTAGGCGAGGTTGGAGTACCCGGAGCCGAAGTCGTCGGCCGCGATCCGCACGCCCATGGCCGACAGCTTCTGCAGGGTCTCGAGCGGGCGGCTGTCCGCCTCGACCAGGACGCTCTCGGTGAGCTCCAGCTGAAGCAGTTCGGGCGCGAGCTCGGTGTCGGCGATGATCCGCGCCACGTCGGTCACCAGGCCCGCGTCCGCGGCCTGCTGGGCCGAGACGTTGACGCTGATGTAGGGCGCGGAGCCGGGCCGCATCCGCTGCCATTCGGAGGCCTGCCGGCACGCGGTCTCCATCACCCACCGGCCGAGCGGGGTGATCACCCCGCTCGATTCGGCCAGCGCGATGAACGCCTCGGGCGAGAGCACGCCCAGGGTGGGGTGATTCCAGCGGAGCAGGGCCTCGACGCCGCGCAGCGTTCCGCTCGGCAGGTCGACGATGGGCTGGTAGGCCAGGGTGAACTCGTTGCCCTCCAGGGCGGAACGCAGCGAGGCGGTGAGCGTCATCCGGGCGTGGTCATCGGCCTGGCGGGCCGGGTCATAGATGGCGAACCGGCCGGGCCCCTCGTCCTTGGCCCAGTACAGCGCGCTGTCGGCGTCTTTCACCACGTCGGACGCGTGGGTGCCGTCCACGGGCCGCTCGACGATCCCGATGCTGGTCGTGATGCAGATGCGGTGCCTGCCGATCCGGAACGGCTGCTCAATCCGGGCCAGCACGTCCCCGGCCAGGGCCACTATGGCGTCGATGCCCCCGGAATGCTCGACCAGCAGGACGAACTCGTCCCCGCCGATCCTGGCCACCAGGCCTTTCGATTCCGCGGCCCGGCGCTCCAGGCGCCGCGCGGCGGCGATGAGCAGCTCATCGCCGACGTCGTGGCCCAGGGTGTCGTTGACCGACTTGAAGCCGTCGAGGTCGAGGTAGCAGATGCCGATCCGTCCCCCGGGTTCGGCGACCGCCGCGGCGAGCCGGTCCAGGAACAGCGTGCGGTTGGCCACGCCGGTCAGCGGGTCATGAAGCGCCTGGTGGCGCAGTTTCTCCTCCAGCCCGTGCCGTTCGGAGACGTCCTCCACCAGGGCCAGCGTGTACTGCGGCCGGCCGCGGGAATCGCGGATCAGCGACGCGGTCAGGTTCGTCCAGACCAGGCCGCCGTCCTTGCGGCGGTAACGCTTCTTGGTCCGGACGCAGTCCAGTTCACCGCGGAGCACGGCGGCATAGCTCTCCCACATGCCGGGCGCGTCCTCGGCCAGCACGAAATCGCCCACGTTGAGCTGGACGAACTCCTCCATGCTGTAGCCGAGCATCCGGGCGAACGCCGGGTTGCTCTCGACGATCCGGCCGTCGATGTCGGCCAGCCCGATGCCGATGGCCGCATCGGTGAATACGGCACGGAACCGCTGCTCGCTGGTCCGCAGCGCGTCCTCGGCGATCCGGCGCGCCTCGATCTCGGCCCGCCGGATCGATTCCTGCTCGGCGAGCGTCCGGTCCCGCAAGGCGCGCACGTAGCCGGCGGTCACCTGTTCCTGGATCGAGCTGACCCGGACGGCCAGTTCAGCCTGGCCGTCACCGTTCACCACGGGACCGGCGCCGCGGGCCAGGTTGCGCCCGATGACGGTAAGGCTGCGGCCGAGCGCGTCGGCCCCGACGAAGTGGGCGCTGACCAGCGCGGCGCCGATCTCCGCGGCGCGCTGCGGCAGGAACGGCGTGGCGCCGGCCATCGCGATCAAGTCGCTGGCCAGCGCGCCCAGCAGTTCGGTGACTTCGGCCGAGCTCATGGGGACGTGGCTGGTGCCTGCGAGCGCGGCGGCCCACTCGTCGGTGAACACGCCGCACCGGTCACGCAGCGCTGCCGCGCCGGCCCGGTGCCGCACGTGCTGCGCTCGGCTCCGCTCGCTCATGTCCCGCTCCCACTGCTGGCCGGGCCCCGCCGCGGTTGCCTCAGAGCGGCCCGGCACAGCCCGTCTTAGGGGTTGTGACTAATTGCAATCGTAATAATACTTCTGGTGTTGGGCCAGAATAGGTGAATTGTTATTCAGCGGAACGCCGCCGGATGAGGCCGTCTCGTTACGCTAAGTCCGCCGCAACTGGCACCAAGCCGCCAACTTAGCCGGAATGGCGCGAAAGCGCCCAGAAACCACACTTCTGACCGGTTAAGCGCTCGATATCCAGGGGGACGCGGATGACCGGACAGCGACCCGATTGGGCGCCTCAGGACGTCAATACCGACGTGCCGAGCGCGGCCCGGGTCTATGACTACTTCCTCGGCGGCGCGCACAACTTCGCGGTCGACCGGGCGCTCGCCGACGAGATCGCGCGGATGACGCCGGAGGTGGGCGACACCATGCGGGCCAACCGCGAGTTCCTGCGGCGCGCCGTGCGCTACCTCACCGATGCGGGGATCCGGCAGTTCCTCGACATCGGCTCGGGCATCCCGACGGTCGGCAACGTCCATGAGATAGCCCAGGGCATCGCCCCGGACGCGCGGATCGTCTACGTCGACATCGATCCCGTCGCCGTCGCGCACAGCCAGGCCATCCTGGCCGGAAACGACCGCGCGGCGGCGCTCGAGGGCGACGTGCGGCACGTGGCCGGGATCCTGGCCGAGCCGCGCCTGAAGGACCTGCTCGACCTGACCCAGCCGGTCGCGGTCCTGCTGGCCGGGATCCTGCACTTCGTCCCGGACTCCGACGACCCGCCGGCCATCGTCGGCCTGCTCGCGGAAGCCGTACCGCCCGGCAGCTACGTGGTGCTGTCCAACGCGACCTATGAAGACCAGCCGCCGGAGGTCCTGGAGGCGCAGAAGCTGTCCGGCCGGACGGCGACCGAGATCGTCCTCCGTTCCCGGGCGCAGCTGCTGGACCAGTTCCGCGGGTTCACCCTGATCGAGCCGGGCCTGGTCCACCTTCCGCTGTGGCGCCCGGACTCTCCGGCCGACGTCGGCGAGCACCCCGAGCGTTTCGGCGCCTTCGGTGGCGTCGGCCGCAAGGACTGACGCCTTCCCGGTCAGGTCCCGGGCCCGGACGACATCCGGAACCCCGGCACCGGTGAGGGCAGCAGCCAGAGGAACCCGGTGAGGCCGCCGATGGCCGCGATCCACAGCGCGGGCCGCAGGCCGATCAGCGTGCCGAGCGCGCCGCCGGCCAGCGCGCCGATGGGCCGCGTGCCGTAGTTCACGGCCTGGAACGCGCCGTTGACCCGGGATCTGAGCCGGTCCGGTATGACCGCGGCGAAGATGGAGCCGATGCTGATGTCCAGGATCATGACCCCGAACCCGGACAGGAACTCGGCCGCGAACAAGAACGCGAGCACCGCCGGGCCGCCCGCCGCCGGGACGAGAACCAGCGGCGCGGGGAACAGGAGACACCCGGCCACGTAGGTCCAGCCGATCCCGATCCGCGCTGCTATCCGGCGGGTGAGGACCGAGCCGATCACGCCGCCCACCGCCCCGGCCCCGAGGACCAGGCCGAGCGGGCCGGGGCGCACGTGCAGCGACCGGGTCACGTACAGGACGAACAGCGCCATGAACACGAAGTCGAAGAAGTTGATGACCGCCACGGCGGTCAGCGCGGCCCGCACGACCGGCGATCCGGCGATGAACCGCGCCCCCGCGCCGAGCGCCCCGGCGCCGAGCGCCCCTCCGGCCCGGGGCTCCCCCGGCGGCTCCGCGGGCCGGATCCGGGACAGGAAGAACGCCGAGCCGAGAAAGGAGAGCGCGTCGGCCGCGATCGCGAGCGGCGCGGTGAGCACCTGGACGAGCAGGCCGCCCAGGCTCGGGCCGCCGACGAAGGAAAACGCCCGGCTGCCGTAGACGAGCGTCTGGCCTTCCACGTAGCGGTCGCTCGGCGTCAGCGCGACGAACAGGGCCGGATCGCACACGGTGAACACCGCGCTCAGCGTCCCGGCGCCGAACGCGACCGCGTAGAGCTGGCCCAGGGTGAGCAGGTGCAGCGCGGCGCCGACCGGGATGGTCGCCAGCAGCGCCGCCCGCCCGAGGTCGGCGGCGATCATCATCGCGCGCCGGTGACCGCGCCGGTCGGCCCAGGCGCCGGCCTGGGCTGAGAACAGCAGGCTGGGCGCCCAGACGGCGGCGGTGAGATATCCCATCTCCGCCGCGCTGGCATGCAGGGTGAGGCTCGCGACCAGCGGCAGCGCGAGGGCCGAAACCTGATCACCGAACATCGAGACCGTCTGGCCGCTCCAGTACCGGCGGAACGACCGGTCCCTCAGCAGCGCCGGTGCAGTCAACGGTCAGGTTCCCCGGCCTCCCGCGCTCCGGACAGGTCCCCGGGGAATGCCAGGTGCAGGTAGGTGACACGCCGAGCGCCGGGCGGGCGGCGCTCGGGCCGGACCAGGCGCTCGAGGAACGGCTCGAGCAGCGCGGTCTCCTGCCGGGCAAGCTCGGTGAGCTCCTCCGCGGTGGCATAGATCATCGTGTCCCCGAAGTGCGCGGCCTCCTGCCACTCCGGCGGCTCGCCCGGCTTGGCCTCCAGCCAGCGCATGAGGTGCTCGAAGTAGCGTTCGGCGATCACGGAGCTGAGCAGCCCGGCGGCCGCCTGCAGTTCGGGTCCGTCGGCGACGTCGGGCCAGCGGGTGAACATCGCCGTGGCCCGCCACGGCCGCTCCCGGCCCCGGCCCCCGCCCGCCTCTTCGACCAGGCCGTACTTGGCCAGCTGCCGCAGATGGAAGGAGCAGCTCGCCGAGCTCTCGCCGAGCATCTCCGCGGCCTGCGTGGCGGTCAGCGGGCCCTCCCGGCGGAGCAGCCCGACCAGCGAAATCCTCATCGGGTGGGCCAGGGCCCGCAGCGCCCGCGGATCGCTGAGCCGCGTCACCGTCCGTGCGCCGGGATCGGTCCCGGGGTTATCGGCTGCCATGTATGAAAAGATACCTTTGGAAAGGAAGCTTTGGAAAGATCTCTTTGGCCGAATTTTCCGGTTGTTTGACCTTGGCCAGGTCCGGCCAATTCTGAGCAGATCCCTGGCCGCCGGCCTTTCCCTACCTAGCTTGGCTTTTGGACCGCGCGCGACATGCTGTGCGCGGCCCGTGACGGGCAGGCGGGCTTGAGGAGGGTGGTCGGGGATGGCGGATCGCGTGCGGGCAGGTCGCCGGGCCGTGTCGTTGTGCGTGGCTACGTTCATCGTGGCGAGTGGCCTCAGCGGCGTCGCTGCCGGCGCGGACCAAGCCGCAGCCGCCGGTACCCCCGGGACCGCGCAGGCCGCCGGGACCAAGGCCGCGCAGGCCGCCGGGACCGGGACCGCCCGGGCGCCCGCCCAGCTGACCGTCGACGACCAAGCCGGCCCGCTCGATGTCACCGGGGCGCCGCAGTTCGGCTGGATTCCCCGGGACCGGGCCGGGAACGAGGTCCAGACCGCGTACGAGATCGTCGTCCGTAACGCGCTCACCGGCGCGCAAGTATGGGACAGCGGCAAGGTCGCGTCGTCGCAGTCGAGCTACGTGCCCGACCCGGGCCCGCAGCTCACCGGTGGCGCCGAATACAGCTGGTCAGTGGTCACCTGGAACCGCCAGGGCGACCGGAGCCCGGCGGCCCGGTCCGTCTTCGACATGGGCCTGGCGGACAGCCAGTGGTCCGGGGCCCAGTGGATCCGCCGCCCGGCCACGGGCAACGACTCGGCGATCGACTACACGCTCGCCCGCCGGCAGTACCGGCTCAGCGACAGCTCCAGCCGGGTCACCCGGGCCATCGCCTACGTCGCCGCGCCCATGCGGTGGCAACTGCACGTCAACGGCACGGTCGTGGACACCCAGGACGACTACCAGACCGCCGGGGAGAACTACTACGGCGCCGAGGACATCACCGCCGAGGCGTCGGCGGCGCAGGATGCCCACGGCCAAGCCGCGGGCCAGCTCGCGGTCGGCGTGCTTTACGCCCACTGGGCCGTGGGCGAGGCCCATCCCGAGGGACCGCAGCCGTACGCGACGACGCTGGCCACCGGCACCGGCGCGGGTGCGACCTCGATCGACGTCACCGCGTCCACCGCGAGCACCTGCCAGTCCGCTCCGACGCGGTCAGCCGAGTTCTGCGGCGCGAACTATGACTGGTACGCCGGGGAGACGCTCGGCTTCGGCACCCCGGGCACGGCCGGCTTCACCACCGACACGATCAGCGCCATCCACGGCGACACGGTGACGCTGGCCCGCCCGCTGGCCACGGCCCAGCCCAGCGGCACGACGGCGACCTCGGAGAACGGGCCATCCGGGCTGCTGGCCAAGGTCGTCGTCGACTATGCCGACGGGCACTCCGACACGTTCGTCTCCGACGGCAGCTGGATGGTGACCAGGGACACCGGCGAGCTGAACACCACCGCCACGGTCCGCAGCACGCAGGGCGCCGGCGACTACGTCGAGTACCAGAGCAGCGCGGGCGCGCACTCCCTGGGCGGCTGGGACCAGGCCGGCTCACACCGCCACCGGGGCCGCCGGCGCGTGGCAGCCCGCGGTCGTCATGGGCACCGCTCCCCTGCCGAACCCCCCGGACTGCGGCAACTACTCCGCGCCGAGCGGCACCAACTCGGCGCCCAATCCGCCGGCCACCGCGACGGCGAACCCGGTGCTGTCCAGCCCGTGCGGCTTCACCCACCTGGTCCCGCTGCAGGCCCCGGTGACCTACAAGATCGTTCACCCGGCCTCGGTCCGTACGCTGCCCGATGGCACGGTCGAGGCCGACTTCGGGTACGCATTCGTCGGCGTGCCGGTGGTCAGGTTCCCCGGGTCCGGCAGCGCGCAGGCCGGCCAGCAGGTCACGATGACGACCAGCTACCGGGCGGCCGGGACGGTCACGACGGCCGCCGCGCCGGCCGGGGCGACCAGCATCACGGTGGACGACACCAGCAGCTACCCGGATTTCGGGGGGATCCGGGGGGTCGTCCCCCCGGGCCAGCACAGCTCCAAGACCGGGGCCAGCACCGGCTTCGCGGTCGGGGATCCGGTCACGATCGACGCCCCGGCCGACGGGTACGGCGCGGGCCATCCGGAGACCGACACGATCACCAGCATCAGCGGCGGCACCGTGGGCCTGGCCACTCCGCTGCGGAACAGTCACGCGGCCGGGGTGTGGGTGCAGGGCGCCCGCGCGGGCACGGACGCGCTCGACACGCAGTCGACCAACCTGAACT
>CAVQZM010000016.1:0-10560 GCA_963718475.1 uncultured Actinomycetes bacterium
AGGTCGGGCCGCGCTGGACGATCACCCCGGTCGGGGCCACGTCCGCGATCTTGATCGTGTTGTTCTCGCTCGCGCTGATCGCGTCGGCCACGTCGCAGCCGACCTTCTTGGCGTCCACGTCGAATGCGGCGACCACTTCGAGGTCGCTGATGTGATACGGGCCGAACCTGACGTGCATGAGCCCAGGCACCCGGCTGCTGTCGTCGGCGTCCTTGTAGTACTCCAGGCCCTGGACGAAGGAACTCGCACAGTTCCCCACGCCCACGATGGCCACACGTACCGAACCCATCAGGATGACTCCTTCTTGTCCTTGCTCATGCCTGTCCTTGCTCGTGCGTTCCTTGCTCGTGCGTTCCGGCGGGGGTACTCGCGTCCGCTTGCCGTTCGGAGGCGATCAGCTCGTTCAGCCAGCGGACTTCCCGCTCCACCGACTCGAGGCCGTGCTTCTGCAGCTCGAGCGTGTAACTGTCGACCCGTTCCCGGGTGCGGGCGAAGGCCGCGCGCACCCCCTCCATCCGCTCCTCCAGACGGCTTCGGCGGCCCTCGAGAATTCTCAGGCGGATGTCCGCCCGGGTCTGCCCGAAGAAGGCGAAGTGGACGCCGAAACCGTCGTCGTCCCACGACGTCGGTCCGGCCTCGCCGAGCAGCGCCTGCAGCCGCTCTTTGCCCTCCGCCGTCAGCCGGTAGACGATTCGCGATCGTCGTCCCGCCCGCGGCCGGGCCGAGGGATCCTCGGCCTCCTCCGCGATCAGTCCCCGGCTGAGCAGCTCCTTCAGGCACGGGTACAGCGACCCGTAGGAGAAGGCGTGAAATGCGCCGAGGACCGAGTTGAGCCGCTTCCGCAGTTCGTAGCCGTGCATGGGCGAACCATGCAGCAGCCCGAGCACGGCGAGTTCTAGTACGCCGGACCGCTTGCTCGTCACGTTTCCCCCACCCGCCGTCGGCCGGGCTGGCCGTTTGACCTTTTTGCTGATGTATCTGATTTTCTCGATGTATCTGGCCGATGTCTCGGCTGGATGTATCGACTCGATACATCTGGAGGATATAGACCGCTGGGTGGTTAGGCAAGGGGCGCGGCCGACGGCACCGTTATCATGCCGCCAAAGGGGGACAAACTGCTCGTTAGGGGATATCTGCCTCTGATCTGGGCTCGGCCTCGTGCCAGTTCCGACGTACCCTGTCGGTCATGGGGACGAGGCGTTCCGTCGTCGATTACGGGCTTGCCCGCCGGGCAACGCTCGCGTCTGTGTACGCCGGGCAGACCACGGTGGCCGACGTATGCGACGCGCATCCGTACCTGTTGCGGGCGGCCAAGTTCCATGGCGAGCCGACCGAGGCCCGTTGCCCCATCTGCCGGAAAGCCAAGCTCACCCACGTCACCTACGTCTACGGTGACGAGCTAGGACAGTACGAGGGACGCGTGAAGCGCGGGCCCGAACTGGACGAAATGGCAGCTGAATACGGGGAATTCCGGGTCTATGTGGTCGAAGTCTGCCAAAGTTGTGGCTGGAACCACCTGGCATCGTCTTACGTTCTCGGCACGGGCGAACCGCGCGCACCACGCACTCGGCGCGCCCGGTCCAGTCAGTAAAGCGTGAACCGGAAGGCACGTTCCATCGCGACGGTGCGATCGAGCTGACGTGCCAGCGGAGGCTGACGGCCCTGGGTACCGTGTAGCTTCGGCGGCGCCGCCTAGCCGCCATCCGCTCAGCCAACCAGCGAGGATGCGTGAGTAGCAGAGACGTCAGCGGCCCATACGGGTCAGGGCGGCGGCAGGCCGGTGATGACGGCGGCCGCTCATGGCCGGCTCGCCCGGCTACTGGTTCCGGCGACGGGTACGGCCGGAGCCGTGGCGGTCAGCCCAATTGGGACAGCCGGGAACGCCACCGGGCCAGTGGGGAAGGCCGTCCGCAGCGGCGCGACAGCTATGAGGCCGCTCCGGGCGGTTACCCCGGCGGCGGGCCCCGCCGGCGTGGCGACGGCTACGGGCCGGGCGACGGGTACGACCCGCGCGCCGCCGGGGGCCGCGGCGGTTACGACCCGGCGCGGGCGCCCCGGAGCGTGCCGGACCGGTACAACCCCGACCGCTACGGGCGTCAGGGGAACGGGCCCGGCCGGCGCGGCGCGGGCCGGCCGGCGGACCAGTACGGAACCGGCCGGCGGGCCGAGCGTTACAGCGACGGATACGGACCCGGTGAGCCCGGCTACGGCGGTGGCCGGGGCGGCCGGGGAAGCGGTGGCCGGGGCGGCGCAGGCGGGCCGGGCGGGCCAGGCGGGCCAGGCGGTGGCCGGGGACGCGGTCCCGGCCGGGGTAACGGCGCCGGGCGGGGCAAGGTCAAGGGCAGCTGGTGGCGCCACTGGAGCTGGCGAAAGGTACTCGGCCTGACCGCCGCCAGCTTCGGCGGGCTGGTGCTGCTCGGCGTGGGGGGGATCAGTTACGCCTATGCGTCGACCTCCGTCCCGACCGGCGCGGCGCAGGCGGCGATGCAGCAGCAGTCCACCGTCTACTTCAGCGACGGCAAGACCGTCATCGGCACGTTCGGGACCACCAACCGGCAGTTGCTGACGTACAACCAGATCCCGGCGGTCATGCGGGACGCCACCCTGGCGGCCGAGGACCGCGGCTTCTATACCGAGGGCGGCGTATCGCCCACGGGCATGATGCGCGCCGCCTACGAGGACGTGTTCCATGGCGGCGGCAGCGGCGGCTCGCTGGCCGGCGGCTCGACCATCACCCAGGAATTCGTCCGGGGCTACTACTCCAACATCGGGACCCAGCAGACCCTCACCCGCAAGATCAAGGAGATCTTCGTAGCGGTGAAGGTGGCCAAGGTGAAGTCCAAAGACTGGATCCTGACCCAGTACCTGAACACGATCTACCTCGGCCAGGGCGCGTACGGGATCGGCGCCGCCGCGCAGACGTACTTCGGCGAGCCGGCCAGTCAGCTCACCGTGGCCCAGGCGGCCATGATCGCTGCCGTGATCCAGAGCCCGAGCTACTATCCCACCGCGGCCGGCCATCAGGCCCTGGTCACCCGCTGGCACTACGTCCTTAACGGCCTGGTCAAGATGGGTGACCTGAGCCCGCAGCAGGCGGCGGCGGAGAAGTTCCCCCGGGTGAACTCCGCGGAACAGCAGCAGGCCGGCGCGGAAGTTTACGACCCCTACGTCCTCGAAGTCGTGAAGAACGAACTCGAGGGCGTGTATCACTACACGCCGACCCAGATCGACAACGAGGGGCTGCGCGTCGTCACCACGATCAGCAAGCCGATGATGGACAAGCTGTACAGCGCGGTCAACCAGAACAAGCAGCTGATGAAGCAGGACGGCGGGGCTCTTCCGTCGTACGCCCTGGTGGGGGCCGAGCTGCAGAATCCGCAGACCGGCGCGATCATGGCCATGTACCCGGGGCCGGGCCAGAATTTCTCGCAGGCGGAATGCAGCAAGCTCCACTGCGACGAGAACGCGGCCGTCTACACCAGGGAGCAGGTCGGCTCCTCGTTCAAGCCTTACGTGCTGGCCACCGCGGTCCAGAAGGGGATGAACGTCCAGTCGAGCACCCTGGACGGATTCTCGCCCCTGTGGATCCCGCCGGACTCAGGGAGCTACCAGACCGGGTACGCCAGCCTCACGCCGATGCCATCTCCCGTATTACCAGGTGCACAACGACACGAGTGATGGCAGCCAGGGCCCGGTCACCGTGGCCAAGGCCACGGCGATGTCGCTCAACACCGCCTACACCGACCTGATCCACCGGGTGGGGACGCAGGACGTGGTCAACCTCGCGAAGCAGTTCGGCGTGGACACCCAGGCGTCCGGGCTGCAGAGAGACGTCGGCCAGGTTGGTATGGCGCTGGGCCAGGACTCGCTCTCGGTGAACGAGCAGGACACCATGCTCGCGACCCTGGACAACGGCGGCATGTACCACCAGGCGCATCTCATCCAGCAGATCACCCAGGGCACCGCCGTCTACCCGGCCAAGGTGCCGTCGTGGCAGGTGCTCACGGCGGCCCAGGATTCCCAGGTTCAGTACGCGATGTCGTTCGACACCACGGGCCAGGGCACCGGCACCGCGGCAGCCATGAACGACGGCCGGCCGATCATCGCCAAGACGGGTACGACCAACGACGCCCAGTCGGCCTTCTTCATCGGCGCCATCCCGCAGTACGCCCTGACGGTCGGCATCTTCACCGACAAGCAGGGCAAGACCACCGAGACACTGAACGGCCTCGGCGGGACCGCCGGCGGTGGTTTCGGTGGTTACTGGCCCGCCCGGATCTGGAAGACGTTCGCCGAGTCGGCGTTCGCCCAGCTGCCGGTCCAGCAGTTCCCGTCGCCGCAGTTCTCCGGCCAGGCATGGAACATGCTCAGTTCGGGCATGATGCCGGTGACTACGCCAACCACCCCGCCTCAGCACACCAAGCCGACGACGCAGCCGACGACGCCGATCAGCCCGACGACGCCGGCCACCACCAACCCGACACCGTCGGTTCCGGCCCAGCCGACCTGTGGCCCGCTGACCGGCACTCCCTGCGGCGGCAACGGCGGCGGGGGCGGTAACGGAGGCGGGGGCGGCAACGGAGGCGGGAACGGCCCGCCCGGAGGTGGCGCGGCCGGGTTCGTCGTGCTCGTCCCGGTGAGGTGGCTTCTGGCCAAGCGGAAACGGAAGCGCAGCTGAGGATGCCGCATCCGGGGGAGGGGGCCGGCGGCGCTGTCGCCGCCCCCTCCTCACGCAAGACGGTGGCGCTCCTCGCGGGCACGACCAGCATGCTCGTCTCGGCGTCGCTGCTCGGCGTGCTGCTCGCGTTCCTGGAGAAGGTGCCGTGCCGCTCCGGTGCCTGGAACACCTCTTTCGGCCAGTTCCAGGACGCCTGTTACACCGACATCTACCCGCTCTACTACAGCGAGGGCCTCGTCTCGGGCAAGGTGCCCTATACCGGCCACCACGTCGAATACCCCGTCCTGACCGGCGGCATGATGCAGACCGCCGCGTGGCTGGTCCGCAACATCAGCGATCCGTACACACGCGGACGTGAGTTCTACGACGTCACCGTGGTCATGCTGGCCGTGTGCGCGGTCGCCGGAGTGCTCGCGACCGCGTACGCGGCCGGGCCCCGGCGGCGCTGGTCGGCGCTGATGGTCGCGCTCGCGCCGGCGTTCGTGCTGTCCGCGTTCGTGAACTGGGACCTGCTCGCGATGGCGCTCGCGGCGCTCGGCCTCGCGGCGTGGGCGGCGCGCCGGGGCGTCCTGGCCGGTGTTCTTCTCGGCCTGGCCGTGGCGGCCAAGTTCTACCCGCTGCTGTTCTTCGGCCCGCTGTTGCTGCTGTGCCTGCGCGCGGGCCGGATGCGGGACTTCTGGGTGACGACTGGCTCGGCCGCCCTGGCCTGGCTGGCCGTGAACCTGCCGGTCATGATCATCGCCCCGTCGGGCTGGGCGACGTTTTACCAGTTCAGCCGGACACGCGCGGCCGACTGGGGCTCGATCTGGTACTTCTTCGAGCACCTCGGCGTTCCGCTGCTCGGGGCGAGCGGCCTGGGCACCCTGAACCTGATGTCGGCGGCGGTGTTCGCCATCGCGTGCGTCGCCATCACGGTCCTGGCCCTCGCCGCGGCCGCGCCGGCCCCGGCTGCCGCAGCTCTGTTTCCTGGTGCTCGCGGCGTTCCTGATGACGAACAAGGTCTGGTCCCCGCAGTACGTGATCTGGCTGGTGCCGCTCGCGGTGCTGGCCCGGCCCCGGTGGTGGCCGTATGTGCTCTGGCAGCTGGCCGAGATCTGGTACTTCCTCGCCATCTGGGGCTATCTCGTCTTCATCTACCGCGCTGGCGCACCGGTCCCCGGCTACAACGGCATCAGCTCGGGCTGGTACTTCGCGGCCCTGCTGGCCCGGTTCGTGACCGTGGCGCTGCTGTGCGGCTACGTGGTGCGCGACATCCTGCGTCCCGAGCCGGGATGTCGTCCGGGCCGAGGGCGACGACGACCCGGCGGGCGGCGTGCTGGACGGCGCGGCTGACCGGTTCGTGCTGCGGCTGGGGCGCGCGGGCGGCCTGCGGCCGGCGGCGGGCGGGTCCGGCGGGGTCATTCCCCGGCCAGATGCTCCCTTAGCCACCGGACATCGGCGGCGAGGCTGCCGTCGTCGTCCGGGGTCTCGCACATCGCCGGCGCCCCGGCGGCCCGCAGCACCCCGAGGATCAGCTCGGGGTCGATCGTCCCGGTGGTCAGGTTGGCGTGCCGGTCCCGGCTCGAGGCGAACTCGTCGCGTGAGTTGTTGCAGTGCACCAGGTCGATCCGGCCGGTGATCGCCTTGACCTTGTCCACCACGTCGGCCAGGTCCAGCCCGGCCGAGTAGGCGTGGCAGGTGTCGAGGCAGAAGCCCACCTCGCCGCCTCCGCCGCCGGCCCCGGCCGTGACCGCATCCCAGAGCCGCCCGATCGCGTCCAGCGTCCGCGCCATCGCGTTGGCGCCACCCGCCGTGTTCTCGATCAGCAGCGGGATCGGGCGCTCGACCCGTTCCACGACCTTGCGCCAGTTCGCGAACCCCTCCGCGGGATCCACCCCGTTCGTGACGTGGCCGCCGTGGACGATCAGCGCCTTGGCGCCGATCGACGCGGCCGCTTCGAGCTGCTGGCTCAGGATCTTCCGGCTCGGGATCCGGATCCGGTTGTTGGTCGTCGCCACGTTGACCACGTACGGCGCGTGTATATAGAGGTCAACCCCGGCCGCGCTGAAGGCCTCCGCGGACCTCCGCGGGATCACCGGGCAGAACCGGCGCCTTCCAGCCCTGGGGGTCACCGAGGAAGGTCTGAACCGCGTCCGCCCCGCGGGCGATCGCCTCGGCCAGCGTGTCCCCGCCGTCAATATGGACACCGATGCGCACCATGCCCCGAGCCTAGCGCCGGGCATGGTGCGCCTATCCGCTCAGCTGTCAGAAGCCGCCGTGGGCCAGGCCGAGGCAGGCGCCGACGAATCCGGCGATGATGCCCGTCATGATCACGATCCGTTCGGGCCGGGTGGAGGAGATCATCTGCACGTAGAGCCCGACCACGACGGAGATGCCTCCGGTGATCGTGGCGGTCACGTGCAGCGCGGCCGAGGCGGTCGGCGCGTTCCGCACGATCATGCCCAGTGCGAAGGAGACGAGACCGAGGACGAGCGTTACCAGGGCGAGGGCGTTCGAGACGAGGTGCCGCTCGCCGTCCGGGTTGAGCGTGAAGTGCTGCGCCTGCCGCGCTGTGCCTGGCACGTCTGCCACCTCCGTCGGGGAAACCCGCAATTGCATCGGCACACCCGCTGATGTCACTTGTTCCCCGTGTTGGCCCTGAGGAATCACGGTCCAGGCTGTCGGTGGCTCACGGTATGCTGACGGGGCTGTGAGAGTCGGCAGGCCCGGGGCAAGTCCGGTGCCGCCGCAGTTCCAGCCCCTCCTGTCACGGAGAGACCGTGACCGCGCCAGTCCAGAGGAGGCACGATTCGGGCATGCGCAGCTACGAGATGATGATCATCCTCGACCCCACCCTCGAGGAGCGCACCGTCCAGCCGTCACTCGACCAGTTCCTGCAGGTCGTCCCGACCGGCGGCGGAAAGATCGAGAAGGTGGACATCTGGGGGAGGCGCCGCCTCGCCTACGACATCGACAAGAAGCCCGAGGGCATCTACGCGGTCGTCGACCTGACCGCCGAGCCCGACACGGTCCGGGAGCTGGACCGCCAGCTCAACCTCAACGAAGCCGTGCTGCGGACCAAGGTCGTGCGGCCTCAGGCCCACTGACCGGCAGCGCGCCACCACTCATCCCAAGTAAGCGACCGGGAGCAGTCCGATGGCAGCAGGTGACACCCAGATCACGATCGCGGGCAACCTCGTTGACGATCCGGAACTACGTTTCACGCCGGCCGGGCAACCGGTCGCGCGCTTCCGCGTGGCCTCGACGCCGCGCTTCCGCGACAACGCCTCCGGCGAATGGAAGGACGGCGACAGCCTCTTCCTGACCTGCAACGTGTGGCGGCAGGCGGCCGAGAACGTGGCCGAAAGCCTCCAGCGCGGCATGCGGGTCATCGTGCAGGGGCGGCTGCGGCAGCGCTCGTACGAGACCAAGGAAGGCGAGAAGCGCACCGTCTACGAAATCGAAGTCGATGACGTGGGCCCGTCGCTCCGCAACGCCTCGGCGAAGGTCACCAAGGCCCAGCGGTCCAGCGGCGGGTTCGGCGGGGGCCAGGGCGGCGGAAGCCAGGGCGGAAGCCAGGGCGGCGGCCAGGGTTACGGCGGCGGATCCGGTGGTAGCGGATCCGGCGGCGGCCGGGCCGAGGCCGACCCGTGGGCGACCGCGGATCCCGGCGGGTTCTCCGACGAACCGCCGTTCTAACCGGGGCGCCTCCGGCGCACCGGCCACGACATCAGTAACCGACCATCCCCGTCGCAGGCGGGGCTCTGCAAAGGAGCACCACGATGGCCAAGCCACCAATTCGCAAGCCCAAGAAGAAGGTCTGCGTCTTCTGCCAGGAGAAGATCTCCTACGTGGACTACAAGGACACCGGCCTTCTCCGTAAGTTCATCTCCGACCGCGGCAAGATCCGCGCTCGGCGGGTCACGGGTAACTGCACGCAGCACCAGCGGGACGTCGCCACGGCGATCAAGAACGCCCGCGAGATGGCGCTGCTGCCCTACACGAGCACGGCTCGCTGAGCCCGCGGGGAGGCATCGACATGGCTCGCACACCGATGAAGCTCATCCTCACCCAGGAGGTCAGCGGCCTCGGAGCCCCCGGCGACGTCGTGGACGTCGCCGGCGGTTACGGCCGCAACTACCTCATCCCGCGCGGCTTCGCCATGCGGTGGACCCGCGGCGCCGAGAAGCAGGTCGACCTGATCCGGCGCGCCCGGTCGGCCCGGGAGATCCGCAGCCTCGACGACGCCAAGGCGGCCGCCGCCGAGCTGGAGCGCCTGACCGTGCGGCTGCCCCGGCGGACCGGGAGCAGTGGCCGGCTGTTCGGTTCGGTCGGACCGGCCGACATTGCCGAGGCCGTCCGCGCGGCCGGTGGCCCGGAGCTCGACCGGCGGCGGATCGAGGTCCCCGACCCGATCAAGACGGCCGGCAGCCACCAGGTCCGGGTCCGGCTCCACCCGGAAGTCACCGCGACGATCAACATCGAGGTCGTCCCGGCCTGAGCGTCACGCGACGCAGCACCGCCCCCGGCCACTGCGGCCGGGGGCGGTCGCGTGTCCGGGGGTTTCCGTGCGTGTCCGGGCGGTGGCGTGTCCGGGGGGCCACGGGGCGCGGGCGCTTACGGGTGGCCGTCTGTGCGCTCGTAGGCCGCGCTGAGGCGGGCCAGCTCGGGGTCGAGGGCGGCCAGCATCGCCCAGAGCCCCGCGACGCGCGTACGCATGTCCGAGGACGCCAGTCCCGCCCGGGAATCAGCGGCGAGCTGGTCGATGGCGCTGATGACCTCGGCGATAGCGACGTCCTCGATCGAACACACCAGCGAATCCTAGCCTGGCCTGCTGACAGTCCTGGCGGGGTTCGGGAACTTGCTGCCCGTAGCCGCCGCGCTGCCCATCTGGCTGTGGATAACTCTCGGCTGGCTGTGGATTCACGCCGGGAGCAAATCTTTTTCTTCCGCACAGGGCGTGGATGGTGTTGTCGCAGGTAGCGGCGGTGTGCCGGAGCCAAGATGGCCCCTTCTCACAGGGCTGTCCCCAGGCTGTGCACAGAGCCGGCGGCGTGTCTTCACAAGCTATCCACAGGCATGTGCACACGATGGGTTGGCGTCCGGCGAGCCGTACCGACAAACTGTCGTAGCCGTCGGCTAGAACGGTCTTGATCAGCGTCTCGCGCGGACCCGCGCGGCGTCCGGCTTCTGGGGGAAGGTGCTGCCTGGTGAGCGTGGCCGAGATCGCTCCCCGTGGTGACGAATTCGAGCGGACACCACCGCACGACGTCGCCGCGGAACAATGCGTACTCGGCGGGATGCTGCTCTCCAAGGACGCGATCTCCGATGTGATCGAGGTGATCCGGCCGCACGACCACTACCGGCCGGCCCATCAGGTCATTCACGAGACCATCCTGGATCTGTACGGCCGCGGCGAGCCCGCGGACGCGATCACGGTGGCCAACGAGCTCACCCGGCGGGGCGAGATCGGCCGGGTCGGCGGCGCGCCCTACCTGCACACTCTCATCGCGTCCGTTCCGACGGCCGCGAACGCCGGGTACTACGCCCGGATCGTCAGGGAGCGCGCCATCCTGCGGCGCCTGGTCGAGGCCGGGACCCGGATCGTCCAGTTCGGCTACGCGGGCGACGCGGACGCCGACGACCTGGTGGACCGGGCCCAGGCCGAGGTGTACTCGATCACCGACCAGCGGGCGTCCGAGGACTACCACTCCCTGGCCGACATCATGCCCGGCGCGCTGGACGAGATCGAGGCGATCGGCAGCCGCGGCGGGGCGATGACCGGCGTGCCGACCGGCTTCGCCGACCTGGACTCCCTGACCAACGGCCTGCACCCCGGCCAGATGGTCGTCATCGCGGCCCGGCCGGCCGTCGGCAAAAGCACCCTGGCCTTGGATTTCGCC
>CAVQZM010000017.1:0-15394 GCA_963718475.1 uncultured Actinomycetes bacterium
CGGCACCGCGGTGGGTGCCGGGGGCGGACGCTTGCCTAGAGCCGGATATCAGCCAGCTGGAACGCTCCCGTTCTCAGCTGTCGTCGGTCCGGACCTGCGCGGCCTTCTCCGGTTCCTTCCCGTCCGGCGCGCTCGGGGAGACCTCCGATGCCATGCTCGATGAGACGCTGACCAGGTCCTCGGACGGGTAGGCCTCCTCGCCGTGCACCGCCACGTCGCCGATCTCCAGGTCGGCGTCGGGTATCCGCAGCTTCATGAACAGCCCGAGCACCCGGAGGATGATGAACGTGACGATGGCGTCCCAGACGATGATGGTCAGGGCGGCCCCGGCCTGGATGGCCAGCTGCTTCGGGTGCCCGTAGAACATGCCCGCGCCGCTGATCGAAGCGGTCTTGCCGAGCCCGATGTACTCAATCATGTTCGGGTCGGCCAGCAGGCCGACGAGCAGGCCGCCGAAGAGACCGGCGATGCCGTGCGTGTAGACCACGCCGAGCGCATCATCGACCTTGTTGAACGGCCACACGTACCGCGGCAGGTAGGTCCATGCCACCCAGACGATCGCCGAGCACACCAGGCCGATGACGATCGCGCCCAGGCCGTTGACAAAACCGGCGGCGGGCGTGATGCCGACCAGCCCGCAGATCATGCCGTTGAGGCCGCCGAGGAAGGTGGGCTTCTTCTCCCGGCTCCACAGCATGTCCATGATGATCCAGGTCATCATGGCGACGGCCGTGGCCACGTTGGTGTTCACCACCGCGGCTGCCGCGTCGGCGCTGGCGAAGTACGGGTCACCACCGTTGAAGCCGTTCCAGCCGAGCCACAGGATTCCGGCGCCGACCGCGACGAAGAGCAGGTTGTTCGGCACCGCGCGCTCGCGGTCACGCTTGAGGCGCGGCCCGATCACGGCGGCCGCGACGAATCCCGACGTGCCCGCGGCCAGGTGGATGACGTAACCACCACTGAAGTCGAGCGCGCCCTTGCCGGCCCAGTAGCCGCCGCCCCACAGCAGGAACGCGTTGACCGCGTACGCGAAGGTGATCCACAGCGGCACGAAGACCAGCCAGACCTTGAAGCTGATCCGGCCGATCACGCTGCCGATAAACAGGATCGGCGTAATCGCGGCGAACACGAACTGGAAGTAGACCAGCGAGGCCTGAGGGAACCTGAACTTGGGCATCAGGCCATTGAGCAGCGGGATATTGGCTTGCCCCTGTAGCGCGTTATGGCCGAGAACTGTGCCTGGTACCCCCACGAACGTATGGATCCAGGGATTGCCGAATCCCATCTTGAAGGCCCACAGGACCCAGGTGATGAGGACCAGGCAGAACGTGCTGAACACCATCAATACGGTGTTCATGGCCCACTTGCGCTGCACAAGGCCGCCGTACAGGACGGCCAGGGCGGGAATGCTCATCAAACCGACGAGCGTGGCGGCTGTCATCTGCCAGGAGTTGTCACCGGCATTCAGCCAACTCGCGTAAGGATCCACTGCTCTCGCGCCTCCAGGGGGGCTACCTTGGAAGGGCCATTCGGGTGTCCAGGGGTCTCCCCCCAGGGCCTATACGGACCCACCCCGGCCGCTCCGGTGTCTTTCACGGAACGCCTTCATGTTTCCCATAAGCGGGTTTCGGGCTCATTTCCCGTTTGTTACGTGGCCGGTAACGCATCAGGCCAGGGGCTGTTTCATGTTTCGTGCATGTGTCGGCCGCCCGGGCCGCGCTGGTCGATACGCCCCCATTGGCCCTGGTTCGCGCCCTGGTCAGGGCGTCCGGCCCAGGCCGTCGTCACGGGCCGAAACCCCTGGCCAGCTCGCCCTTCAACCCCAGGTGGGCAGCCGATCCGGGACCCGCCCCCGGCCTGTCGCCGGCCTTCGCGCGGCACCGGGGAAGGCCGGGGCCGAACAGGACATACGCCATGTCACTTTCCCGTAACGGTAAGGACGCTGGGCCTTGAGATGTACGGGGGGCCCGTCGTAGCCTTCAGGCGGGCCGGTAAGCGCTTACCGCCCGAGTGGGCCGGGCATGGACGCCCGGCCTGCGGTACCGGAAGGAGCCGGCAGTGGACACGGAATCGACGGTGAACGCGGGGCCAACCGCGAACCCGGACGATCCCGCCGCCACCCCGCCGTCCGGCCTTCTCGCGGTCAGCGCGCCGCCCACCATCTATGACGTGGCCCGGGCCGCGGGCGTCTCCATCGCCTCGGTCTCCCGGGTGCTGAACGGCCGGCGCAATCCGCGCCCCGAGACCAAGGACCGAGTCCTGCAAGCCGTCGCTGAGCTGGGCTTTATCCCGGATGGTGCGGCCCGGGCGCTGAGCGCGCGGCTCAAGGAGGTCGCCGGGGTCATCGTCCGCCAGCCGTGGGCATCCCGGACGCCGGAGGACGTGTTCGCCGACGAGGACGACAGCCTCCAGTTCCCCGACATGATCAACCGGGGCATCGCGGAAGCGGCGCAGCGCCGCGGTTTCGACATCCTGGTCAGGTCGGTCACCCTCGACGAGCATGACCCGGGCAGCCGGACGCTCGCGCTGGCCCGCAAGAGCGACGGCATCATCCTGCACGACCGGGTGCTGGATCCGGACCAGATCGAGTGGCTGGCCCGCCAGGTCCCGGTCGTCACCCTGGCCGGCATCGCCACGCCGCTGAGTGCCAACGTGCGCAGCGACAACCCGGCCGGCATGCGGGACCTGGCCCGGCACCTGCTGCACCACCACGGCTACCGCACGGTCGGCTACATCGGCGGCCACGTGGACAGCCCGGACAGCATCGCCCGCTCCGACACGCTGGCCGCCGAGGTCGCGAGCGCCGGAGCGGAACTGGTGCTGGGACCGCAATGGCAGGGCAACTACACCGCCGGCGGCGGGGCCCGGGTGATCAACAACCTGCTGGCCGGCGGCACCCGGCTGCCGCGCGCGATCGTCTGCGCGAACGACCAGACCGCCCTCGGCGTGCTGTACGCGCTCGGCCAGCACGGCGTCAGCGTGCCCGGCGACGTGGCCGTCACCGGGTTCGACGACATCCCGGTGGCCCGGCACCTGCACCCCCAGCTCACCACGGCCCGCCAGCGCATCAGGGAACTGGGCGCGACAGCCTTCGAGGTGCTCTATTCCATGATCAATCGCGAAACCCCAGCCGATCGTGACATCGTGCTGCCCACCATGCTGGTCCGCCGCCAGAGCTGCGGATGCGGCGGGGAGGGCCGGTAGGCATGCAACCGCTCCTCCGCAAGATCGCCGTCTACGTCCTCACCGCGTGGGTGGCCATCACGGCGAACTTCCTCCTGCCGCGGCTGATGCCGGGCAACCCGGTCCAGACGATGGTCGGGAAGCTCCAGGGGCGGGTCACCCCGGCGATGCAGCAGGCCATCCAGCTCCAGTTCGGCCTCGGCCTGCACCAGAGCCTGTGGTCGCAGTACACGAGCTACTGGAGCCAGCTCTTCCACGGCAACCTCGGCCAGTCGATCACGCTGTCCGCGCCGGTCAGCACGGTGCTCGGCGAAACGCTGCCGTGGACGGTGGGGCTGCTCGGCGCGGCCACGGTGGTCAGCTTCGCGCTCGGCACCCTGGCTGGCATCGGCCTGGGGTGGCGGCGCGGCTCGTGGCTCGACTCGACGCTGCCGGTGTCCACCTTCTTCCAGGCCGTCCCGTACTTCTTCCTCGGCACCGTGCTGCTGCTGGTGTTCGGCAGCGACCTGCACTGGTTCCCGGTGCTCGGGAACTACGAGCGCGGGCTGACCCCCGGCTTCAACGGGCCGTTCATCGCCAGTGTGCTGCGCTACGCCGAGCTTCCGGGCATCACGATCGTGCTCAGCTCGATAGCCGGCTGGATGCTGGGCATGCGGAACATGATGGTCACGACGATGGACGAGGACTTCGTCCTCGTCGCACGGGCCAAGGGCCTGCCGACCCGGAAGGTCGTCACCTACGCCGCCCGCAACGCGATCCTGCCCAGCATCGCGAACTTCTCCCTGGCGATCGGCCTGGTGGTCTCCGGCGCCCTGCTCGTGGAGCTGGTCTTCAACTACCCGGGCGTCGGCAACCTGCTGCTCCAGGCGGTCCTCAACCAGGATTACCCGCTGCTCCAGGGCATCTTCCTCGTCATCACGCTGACCGTCCTGGCCGCCAACCTGCTGGCCGACTTCGTCTACGTGTTCCTCGACCCGCGCGTCCGCCAGGAGGCCTAGAGACTCATGTCCGTCAACGCCGACGACCTGACCCCCCTGGCCGCGGGCCAGCTCCCGGCCGGCCAGCTCCCGGCCCCGGTCAAGGTCCGGGGCAAGGTCCGGGCCGTGCGGCTGCCCCGGTCGCCGAAGGCCATCGCGGGCCTGGTCATCATCGCGGTGTTCGCGCTGCTGACGCTCATCGGGCCGTGGGTGGCGCCATATTCGCCGAGCTACAACGCTTCGCGCCGAACCTGCATCCCTCGGCCGCGCACTGGCTGGGCACCAGCAACCTCGGGGCCGACATCTTCTCCCAGCTCCTCAACGGGGCGCGGGCCACCATGGTCGTCGGCTTCATCGCCGGCCTCGTCGCCACCATGCTGTCGGTGGTGGTCGGCATCACCGCGGGATACTTCGGCGGCGGAACCGACGAGGGGCTGTCGCTGGCCGCCAACGTGTTCCTGGCCATCCCCGGCCTGCCGCTGCTGATCGTCATCGACAGCTACCTGCCCCCGACCGGACGCTCGAACTCGCTGCTCATCGGGATCATCATCAGCCTGACCGGCTGGGCGTGGGGGGCCCGGGTGCTCCGCGCGCAGACGCTGTCGGTCAAGAGACGGGACTTCGTCGAGGCCGCCCGGATCGTCGGCGAGAGCCGGGTGCGCATCATGTTCTTCGAGGTCCTGCCGAACTTGCTCGCCATCGTCGCGTCCTCGTTCCTGTTCACGATGCTCTACGCGATCGGCACCTACGTCGCGCTGGCCTACCTCGGCGTCACCAGCACCACGGTGTGGAACTGGGGCACGATGCTCTACTGGGCCCAGTCGAGCAACGCGCCGCTGACCGGCGCGTGGTGGTGGTTCGTCCCGCCCGGCCTGTGCATTGCCTTGGTCGGGACCGGCCTGGCCCTGCTCAACTTCGGCATGGACGAGTTCATCAACCCGCGGCTGCGGGCCGCCGGCCTGTCACGGCGTGGCATGCGCAAGGCGGGCATCCCGGCTCGCCCGAAGCTCGGGCTGACCCCGGTCGTGCGCTTCGCGGCGACCGCCGCCCCGAAGGAGAGCCGGTGAGCGCGAGCGACGTCAGGACCCCCGCCTCGTCCGGAAACGGCCAGGCCGTCCGCCCCGCCCTTCCCGGTGATCCGGTCCTGGAGATCCGCGGCCTGTGCGTCGACTACGGCGCGGGCGACAGCGCCGTGCACGCCGTCGTGGACGCCGACCTCGTGCTCCGCCGCGGCCAGGTCCTCGGCCTGGCGGGCGAGAGCGGCAGCGGCAAGTCGACGCTGGCCTACGCGGCGACCCGGCTGCTGCGTGAGCCGGGCCTCATCACCGGCGGCCAGGTCCTGTTCCACTCCCGCCCCAGCGGCGCGGGCGCGGGCGGGCGCCGCGGCGGACGGCGCGGCCGACACCACCGACCTGCTCGATCTGGGCGAGCGCGCCCTGCGCCGCGTCCGCTGGTCGGAGATCGCCGTGGTCATGCAGAGCGCGCTGAACGCGCTGAACCCGGTCATCAGCATCGGCCGCCAGATCGACGACGTCCTCCGGGCGCACCGGCCGGAGCTTAGCCGGGCCGGCCGGGGCGAGCGCGCGGTGGAACTGCTGGAGATGGTGGGCATCACCGGTGACCGGCTCGGGAGCTACCCGCACGAGCTGTCCGGCGGGATGCGGCAGCGCGCCATGATCGCGATGGCCCTGGCCCTCGAGCCGCAGATCGTGATCATGGACGAGCCGACCACCGCGCTCGACGTGGTGACGCAGCGGGAGATCCTCGAGGAACTGATCAGGCTGCGCGACCAGCTCGGTTTCGCCGCGTTGTTCATCACCCATGACCTGTCCCTGCTGATCGAGCTGGCCGACGAGATCGCGGTGATGTACGCCGGGCGCTTGGTGGAGCGGGCTCCGGCCGTGTCGCTGTTCCGCGCCCCGCGTCACCCGTACACCTACGGGCTGCTGAACTCGTTCCCGCCGATGCACGGCGAGCGGGCCAGGATGACCGGCATCCCCGGGTCACCTCCTGACCTGCGCGCCGTGCCGTCCGGATGCGCGTTCCACCCGCGCTGCCCGCACGCGATGGACCGGTGTTCCGCCGAGGTGCCGCTGCTGGCCCCGCTCACACCGTCCCCGCTCACGCCGGCCCCGCTCACGCCGGCCCCGCCCACTCGGCCGGGCGGCACCGGCCGTCGCGAGGTGGCGTGCTGGCTGCACGACCAGGCGGCCCCCGTCCCGATCCCCGCGGAACTGATCCGGCCCGATCCGGCCCCAGCCAGCCCAGCCGCCGGACCAGCCAGCCCAGCCGCCGCACCGGCCGACCCGGCCGCGGCCCGCACCGCCACGGCCGACGACGGAGGGACATCGTGACCGACACCATGACCGATCCGGCCTCCGCTGGCACGGCCACGCCGGTCCTGGAGGCCCGGAACCTGACCAAGCTGTTCCACGTGCGCCGCGGGCTGCGCAGCCGCGGCACGGTCCACGCGGTGGAGGACGTCTCGATCCGGCTGGCCCGGTCCTCGGTCACGGCGGTCGTCGGTGAGAGCGGCTCCGGCAAGTCGACCCTGGCCCGGATGCTGGCTCGCATCATCACCCCGACCTCGGGCCAGCTGCTGCTCGACGGCGACCCGGTGCCGCTCAGCCAGCGGCACCGCCAGGAGTACGCGGCCCGGGTCCAGCTCGTGCTCCAGGACCCGTTCGCCTCGCTCAATCCGGTGCACTCCGTCCGGTACCACCTGAGCCGCCCGCTGAAGATCCACCGGATGGCCGATGGCGATCTCGACGGCGCAAACGAAGGCCTGCTGCGCCGGGTGGCGCTCGACCCGCCCGCCCAGTTCATCGACAAGTACCCGCACGAGCTGTCCGGTGGCCAGCGCCAGCGGGTCGCGATCGCCCGTGCGCTCGCGGTCCAGCCCGATGTCCTGCTGGCCGACGAGCCGGTGTCCATGCTCGACGTGTCGATCCGGCTCGGCGTGCTCAACCTGCTGGCTGACCTGCGGGACACTTCCCAGCTGGCCATCCTGTACGTGACCCACGACATCGCCTCGGCCCGCTATCTCGCGGACACGATCGTCGTCATGTACGCGGGCGAGCTGATCGAGTCGGCCCCGAGCGCCGAGCTCACCGATGCGCCGGCGCATCCCTACACGCAGCTCCTGCTGTCGGCGGCGCCCGATCCGGCCCGCGCCGAGCCGCCGTCGCTGGCCGGCCACGGCGCACCGCCGAGCCTGGTGGCGCCGCCGTCCGGGTGCCGGTTCCACCCGCGCTGCCCCCACGCGATGGCGGTCTGCACCGAGCAGCGCCCGCCCAGCGTGGAGGTCTCCCCCGGTCACGCCGCCGCGTGCTGGCTGCATGTCAGCGATCTGAGCCCCGCCCAGCGCCAGCCAACACACCGCCAGCCAACCCAGCCTGAACCGCGACCCGAGGAGGCCTGATGACCTGATGAGCCGGACAACCGCATAACACATACGGCTGCCGCCCCACGGCGGAGCCTCTCGGACCGGCCATGCGCCCGGCCGGCCCGCACCCGCACTACTGGCGAAGACCCCGACACGGTCGACAACGCTGGCCGGTGAAGAACCGGCCGGGCACCATGGAGTTTAGACAATGAGTCACAGATGTATAAAGGGCGTCGCCGCCGCGATGATCCTCGGCCTGGGGATCGCGGCATGCTCAAGCGGCGGCGCCAAGAGTTCCTCCACCACCCCCAAGTCGGTCACTCTCACCGAAGAGGCGACCACCGGCGTCACCTTTACCCAGAACTTCAACCCGTTCGACGTGAACTCCCTGGCCACCGAGATGAACATGCGGAGCCTGGTCTACGAGCCGCTGTTCGAGTTCAACGCGCTGCAGCCCGGCGTGATCCACCCCTGGCTGGCCAAGACCTACGCCTGGTCCAACGGCGGCAAGACGCTGACCGTCACCCTGCGCTCGGGGGTCAAGTGGAGCGACGGCCAGCCGTTCACCAGCGCGGACGTCGCGTTCACCTACAACACCATCAACAGCAATGCGGCCGCCAACTACAGCGGCGTTCCGGCGATCACGAGCATCACGACGCCGGACAGCTCGACGGCGGTGCTCAACTTCAAGACCGCGCAATACGCCAACCTGTTCTCGATCGCCGGCAACACGTTCATCGTGCCGAAGCACGTCTGGCAGTCGATCAGCGCTCCCGCGACCGCGACGGTGGCGACGCCCGTCGGCACCGGGCCGTACGTGTTCAAGTCGTTCACGTCCCAGCTCGTCACGTTCAGCGCCAACCCGCACTACTGGGGCGGCACGCCGCCGATCTCGCAGGTCCAGATCCCCTACTACTCGGGTAACACGGCCGCGACGACGGCACTGGCGGCGAACCAGCTCGACTGGGCCGGCAACGAGATCCCGAGCCTCCAGCAGCTCTACGTGAGCAAGGCCCCGTCCACCAACCACTACTGGTTCCCCGGCGGCAACACCGTCACGCTCTGGGTGAACCAGAGCAAAGGCGGCCCGCTGGCCGACCCGAAGGTCCGCCAGGCGATTAGCGCCGGGATCAACCGCCAGGAGCTCAGCACGAAGGGCGAGTACGGCTACGAGGCGCCCGCGACCTCCTCGAGCGGGCTCATCCTGCCGGCCCAGCAACAGTACCTGCTGCCGTCGCTGGCGAACGACATCTCGTCCAGCGCCGACGCGGCCAAGGTCTCCTCGATCCTGTCCGGCGACGGCTACAAGAAGGACTCGAAGGGCATCTGGGCCAAGAACGGCCAGGAGATCTCCTTCTCGATCGAGGACCCGACCGCGTTCACCGACTACTTCGCTGACGCCCAGCTCTTGTCGAGCCAGCTCAAGGCGGTCGGCATCAACGCGACCGTGAACGGCGTGGCCGCGCCCGCCTGGTTCACCGACACCCAGGACGGCAACTTCCAGACCGTCGTCCACTGGGGCGGCGGCGTCGGCGGAGCGTCCGACCCGTACCCGTTCGGCCAGTACCAGTACTGGATGGACTCGACGCTGTCGGCCCCGGTCGGCAAGAGCGCGGCGTCCAACTACGGCCGGTACAGCAACCCCCAGGCGCAGGCGGCGTTCACCCAGTACGAGAACAGCAACGCCGCGAGCACCCAGACGCAGGCCATCCACTCGCTGGAGACGATCGAGTCGACGCAGATGCCGGCGATTCCGCTGGTGTACGGGGCCGACTGGAACGAGTACAGCACGGCCCGGATTACCGGCTGGCCGACCCAGTCCAACCCGTATATGGATCCGGCCCCGGACGACCCGGAGCTGCCTTACATCCTGATGCACCTCAAGCCGGTGTCCTGACGCGAGCGCCTAGGACCGGATAACCCGTAGATGGAAATCCGCCCCGGCGGGCGGGTTCCGCGCCACCCCGCGGAACCCGCCCGCCTGGCCCGGCATGAGCGAGGCCCACGATGACGGCACGCCCCGCCCGCCCCGCCTCGGCCGGGCCCACCGAATACACCGAGCCAAGCGAGCCCGCCGGCGAAGCGGCCGAACGCGGCCTGCTCGCCTCGCTCTCCCTTGACGACAAGGTCCGCCTCCTGACCGGTGCGGACAACTGGCGCACCGCGGGCGACGCCGCGCTGGGCCTGCGCCCGATGGCGTTTTCCGACGGCCCGGCCGGAGTACGCGGCATCGCGATGGACGAGCGCGCCCCCTCGTCCAGCCTGCCCTGCCCGTCCGCGCTCGGCGCGACCTGGGACCCTGACCTGGCCGGCGAGGTCGCCGCCGCCCTCGGCGCCGAAGCCCGGGCCAAGGGCATCGACGTCCTGCTGGCCCCGACCATCCATCTGATGCGAACGCCGCTCGGTGGCCGCGGCTTCGAGTGCTTCTCCGAAGATCCCGTGCTCACCGCGCGGATCGCCGCCGCCTACGTGCGCGGCGTGCAGCGGTCCGGCGTGGCGTGCGCGGTCAAGCACTTCGCCTGCAACGAATCCGAGACCCAGCGCTGGACCTACGACGTGCGCGTCGCCGAACACGTGCTGCGCGAGCTTTACCTCGTCCCGTTCGAGGCCTGTGTCCGGGAGGCCGGCGCGTCCCTGGTCATGGCCGGCTACAACGCCGTCAACGGGGCCACGATGACGGAAAACGCCCGGCTGCTGCGGGAGATCCTCAAGGACGAGTGGGGCTTCGCCGGCGTCGCCCTGTCCGACTGGCACGCCGCCCGCAGCACCGAAGAGACGGCCTCGGCCGGGCTGGACCTGGCCATGCCCGGCCCGGACGGGCCATGGGGCGAACAGCTCGCGGCAGCGGTCCGTTCCGGCCGCATCACCGAAGATGCCATCGACGACAAGGTGCTGCGGGTGCTGCGCCTGGCCCGCCGCGTCGGCGCCTTCCCCTCCTGGCCGCCGGACGGCCAGGACGCGACCCGCGGGACCTCCGCCCCCCAGCCGGACGGGCATGGCGGGCCCCCCGGGTCCGCTGCGCCCCGGCCGGACGGGCCGGACGCCCACGCCGCCGGTCGCCTGGCCGACCCAGCGCTGCTGCGGCGGGCCGCTGCGGCATCGTTCACGCTGCTCACCAACCCCAGGGCGGCGCTTCCGCTCGACCCCGGCGCCCTCAGCCGCCTGGCCCTCATCGGCCCGAACGCCGTCTACCCGGTCACCCAGGGAGGCGGCAGCGCCGCCGTCAACCAGGTCAGCGTGTCCACCCCGGCCGAGGCGCTGCGCGCCGCGCTGGACGGCCGGGCGGACGTCGCGGTCGAGCCGGGCTGCGTCACCTGGGAGGCCGTCCCGCAGCCGCCGCCGTCCTCGCTGACCGACCCGGTCACCGGCGAGCCGGGTACCCGGCTGGAGTTCCGCGGCGCCGACGGCGGCCTCCTCGGCGCCGAACACCGCACCGCCACCATGTTCACCTGGTGGGACGACCTCCCGGAAGGCGTCGGCTGGGGCGGCAGCGGCCGGATCGTGCTCCGGGCCCGGTTCCGGGCCACCTCCGCCGGCCCGCACCTGTTCGGCGCGGGCGGCGTCGGGCAGCTCACGCTGACCGTCGACGGCGCCGTCGCCGCCGAGGGCGCCACGCCGGTGCCGGCCGACCCGGTGGAGGCGATGGTCCGGCCGGGCGAGATCCGGGCCACGGTGCCGCTGCGCGCCGGCCAGCAGGCCGAGATAGAGGTCGCCCTGCTGCCGGAGAACTGGGCCCAGGGGCCGGTGTCGATCCGGCTGGGCGCCGTCCCGGCCCCCGACGAGGACGCCATGCTCGACGACGCCGTGCGGGCGGCCCACGATGCCGGCGTGGCGATCGTCGTCGTCGGATCCGGGCCGGCCGCGGAGAGCGAGGGCTTCGACCGCCCCGGTCTGGCCCTAACCGGGCGGCAGGACGAACTGGTCCGCCGCGTCGCGGCCGTCAACGACCGGACGATCGTCGTGGTGAACGCCGGCATGCCGGTGCTCATGCCGTGGGCGGACGACGTGGCCGCGGTCGGCTACGCCTGGCTGCCCGGCCAGGCCATGGGCGAGGCACTGGCCGATGTGCTGTTCGGCCGGACGGAGCCGGGCGGCCGCCTGCCGGTCACGATGCCGGCCGCCGAAGCTGACTGCCCGGTGCTGCACGCGGTCCCCGAGGACGGCCGGCTCGGCTACGACGAGGGCCTGCTCATCGGCTACCGGGGCTTCGACCGGGCCGGAACGCAGCCGCGGTTCCCGTTCGGCCACGGTCTGGGCTACACGACCTGGGCCCTGGAGTCCCTGCGCGCGCCGCAGGGCGGCGACGGGCCCGTCCGCGTCCGCGGGGGCGACGACCTCGACCTGGCCGTCACGATCCGCAACACCGGGCCGAGGCCGGGCCGCGAGGTCGTCCAGGCCTACCTGGCCCCCCCGCCCGGGGACGACCGCCGCCCGGTGCGCACGCTCGCCGCGTTCGGCTCGGCCGCCGCCGCCCCCGGCGAGGCGGCCGAAGTCCGGCTGCGCATCCCGGCGCGGGCCTTCGCCCGCTACGACGAGGAGTCCGCCGGCTGGATCTGGCCCCCCGGCGACTTCACCATCCAGCTCGGCCGCTCCTCCCGCGACCTCCCCCTGTCCCTGCGAGTCACCTCCGGCTAAGCCCCTTTATTTGCCCGAACGAAGGCGTGGCGGGCCCGATGGCTCATGATCATGTGAAGAAACCGTCGTATATGGCGGCAAAGTCCACACGATCAAGAAAAGCACTAGTTCGGGTTGTAGGGGGCGTAGCGGAGGTCGGGGGCCGGGCGGGCGGTCAGGGTGCGCATCATCGTGGTCTCCCGGGACAGCAGCGCCCGCTCGGCGGTCAGCCGGCTTAGCGCGTCCGGCTCGGCGAGCAGGCCCTGCCGGTCCGGCAGATCGATGATCATGGACGCGGCGATCAGGTAGGACAGCAGGCCCGGCTCATCCGGCACCTGCGGAACTCGGAGCTGGGCCAGGCCGCGGTCGCCGAGCGCGCTGACGTAGGTGCGGAACGCGTCCTGCGCGGCCCGCACGGCCAGCCCGGTGGCCGCCTCGTCCCCGGTCTCCTCGTCCATCAGTTCCACGTCGCCCTGCAGGTAGGGCAAGGAATCATCCAGGCCCGTCAGCCGGAACCGCTGGGTGCCGGCGGTCACGATGTCGAACCGCCCGTCGTCATGCTCGTGGGCCTCGCGCAGCGTCGCGGTGCAGCCCACCTCGTACAGGGCGGAGACGCCGTCCACCCCCGTCTCGCGGCCCTTCTTGATGGCGATGACCCCGAACCGCCTCGGCTCCGGTCCCGCCAGCAGATCGCGGATGAGAGTGCGGTACCGCTCCTCGAAGATGTGCAGCGGCAGCAGCATGCCGGGGAAAAGCACGGTGCCGAGAGGGAACAGCGGCAGCCTCTCGCTCATGCCGTGACACTATGCCCGCTACGCCCCATCGACCAGCCCGGCGCAGGGGCGTGGGCGGAAACCGGGAGGAAACGGCCGGCCGTTCGTGCTTCGGCTACCGGGCCGTGGCGACCGTGCCGGACGCGGCCGAGGAGGCCGCCGCCTAACGCCTGCCGCCGGGCGGAGCCACGTCGTGCGGCGCCGGCCGGTCCTGGCGCAGGACCGCCAGGAGCTCTTCGTAGGGGCCGATGAGATAGGCCTGGTCGCCGGAGCGGAACTGAGTGCCGCGCCGGGGCGGGTGCTCGAGCAGCTGCTCGTCGGCGGCCCGCCGGATGGCCAGCACCCGGGTCCGGGCCGAGAGGTCGGCCATGGCCAGCCCGTTCAGGCCCCCGTCGGCCGTCACGGTCAGCCGCGCCACGAGCAGCGGCTCGTCGCCGGCGTAGAAGGTGCTGAGCACGTCCAGGCCAAGCGCCGCGCCGACGAACCACGGCGCCGCCAGCGCGGCGGTGGACCGGACCGAAGAGAAGCCAAAATTTCGCCGAACGGAACGCGCGAAGGGTGAGTCGAACATGCGGAGCACGACCGGCGTGCTGTCCCACCGGTCGCCGAGCTGATCGCGAATGGCCAGGCCCGTCTCCAGATTGACCAGGTCGTCGCTGGTCAGCACCGCGACGGCGGCGGCGTTCGACAGGCTGGCCGCTTCGAGGGTCTGCGGCAGCGTCGCGTCCGCGATGATGACTGGCACGCCGAGGGCACGGATCTGCCCGAGCCGGCGGTTGCCCTCGTCCTGGTCCACCGCCACGACGTCCCGCCCGGCGTTCACCAGTTGCTGGACGACCCGCGCGCCGACGGTCCCGAGGCCGATGACGAGCACGTGCCCGCTCAGCCCGGTGATCCGCTGCCGGCCGAGCGACTCCTCAATGCGCCGGCTGACGATCATGTTGGTGATCATGGCGAAGAAGATGGCCACGAACAAGGCGCCGAGCAGCATCAGGCAGATGGCCCCGGCCTCGAGCCACGACGGCTGGCCCCGGAAGGAGTAGTCGCCGTAGCCGACCGTGGTCACGGTCTCGACGGTGAAGTAGGCGGCGCCCAGCAAAGAGAGCGGTCCCGCGCCGGGCACCTGATAGGCGAAGTGCAGGACGACCGTCGACGCGACGAAGACGAGCAGCAGGGCGGCCAGGGCCGACGCCATCCGCCGGTCGGCCGCCGCCCGCAGCAGCGACATGGCCAGGAAGTGGATGCGCTTCGTGGGGCTGTGCGGCCGGGCGTGGGCCGGATAGCGGATCTGCGGGCTGATCCCTTCCGCATGCAGCTCCTCCGGCGTCGCGAACAGCGTCACCCGGTCTCCCTGCGCCACCGTGTGGTCGCGGCCGGGGCAGACGACCACGTCGCCCCCTTTTGCGGGCCGGACCGCCACCGGGGCCAGCGCCCCGTACAGGTCCCGCAGGCTGGCCGTCCGCGGCGCCGTCGTCCCGGCGGCGAGGAACCGCTCCCCGTCGAGCAAGACCTCCTGCGTGCCCGACTGGAGGCAGGCTTCCGCGATGGCCGGGGCGGACAATCCGGCCACGTCCAGCACCGAGACCTCGATCTGGGCCAGGGCCCGGCCCACGGCCGGGTTGGCCAGCTGCACGACCACCCGCACATCGGTGCGCAGCTCACGGGTCAGCAGGACCGTCTCCAGCGTGTGCAGATCGTCCTCGAGGACGCAGATGAGCGCGGCCGCACCGGGCAGCCCGGCCTCGGTCAGCGTCGCGGCGGCCCGGGGACTGCCCGCGACATGCGGGACACCCCACTCGGTGAGCTGCCGGACCAGCCGCGCGTCCGGGTCGTCGTCGACGACCACCGCCGGGACGCCGGACAGGTTCAGCTGCTCGACAATACGCAGGCCGACGCTGTGCAGGCCGCACACGATCACATGCCCGCACCAGTCCGCGTACCTGCCCGTCACCCGGACATCATCAAGCTGGTCTATGACCGAGATGTTAGCCGCGCGTATGCGCCGCATGATGATTGCGCACAATGCCTGCCATCGTGGATGATCATGGCACCGCGGCGCTGCGGGCGGGCAGAAGGGCTGGGGATGCCGGGAGAGCCAGAACTGGTTGGCCTGCTCTACCGCGCCGACTGGACCCGGCTGAGCCTGTCAGCCCGCCTCGTCGGCGTCACGGAAGACGGGCCTGAGAGCGTGGTGGTGCCCGGCTGGCCGCCCGGCCGCCGGGTGCGGCCCGCATCGCGGGGTAGCGCCAGCGACCCGCCAAACGGCCCGACGCCGGCCAGTCCGCCGCATTACCGCGCGGCTGCTCGTCGCCCCGGGCCGCCGCTACCGGCTGGACGCATCCCACGAAGACGGCCACGCATCCCTCCGGGGGTGCGACGGCGACCGGCCGTGGCAGCAGTTCAGCCGGCCGGACGACGGGTCGGAGGTGCGCATCTTCGGCGATCCCGCACCGCCCGTGCCG